>AP031382.1:1200000-2400000 GCA_040371205.1 Rhodanobacter sp. | reverse complement strand
CGCCGCGCGCAGCTGCTGGCGCACGACAACATCGTGCGCGTCTACGACTTCGACAAGGACCGCACCATCGTCTTCATGACGATGGAGTACATCGACGGCACGGATTTGCGCACGCTGATCCGCGAGCGTGCCTACAACGGCATGCCGCTGGCGCAGGCGCGCCCGCTGATCGAAGGCATGGCGTGGGCGTTGAAGCGCGCGCACTCGGCCGGCATCGTGCACTCCGACTTCAAGCCGGGCAACGTCATGGTCACGCGCGACGGCGTGCCCAAGGTGTTCGATTTCGGCATCGCGCGCGCCGGCAAGCACCTCAACGAGGCCACCGGCGAGGAAACCGTGTTCGACGCCGGCACGCTGGGCGCGCTCACGCCCGCCTATGCCAGCCTGGAGATGATCCAGGGCAAGGAGCCTTCGCCTTCCGACGACATCTACGCGCTGGGCTGCGTCACCTTCGAACTGCTCACCGGCAAGCATCCGTTCGACAAGGTCAGCGCCGAAGTGGCGTTGAAGGAAGGCCGCAAGCCGCCGCCGGTGCCGGGCCTGACCAAGCGCCAGTACAAGACGCTGTGCGACGCCGTGGCCTTCCACAGCGGGCAGCGCCTGCAGAACGCCAGCGAGCTGGTCGAAGGCCTGCGCGACATCGGCCTGCGCGAGCGGCTGATTCCCTGGCTGGGGTACGGCGCGGTGGTCGCCGTGGTTGCCGCGGGCGGCACGTGGGGAACCTTCAGTTACCTGCACAGCCACCGCATCGCGCGGGTGATCGCGCGCTTCGCGCCCACCGATGCGCACCACTACGTCAACGAGAACGATGCGATCAAGGCGCTGGACAGCCTCAGCGAGGACGACCGCAGTCGGCTGGTGCTGAACCAGGGCGAGGCCATCCAGGACTTCCTGCTCGCGCGCATCGACACCTACTGGAACCCGGCCAAGGGCCGCTACGACTATGCCGGCGCGCAGCACGTGTTCGAACTGCGCGACCAGCTCAAGCTGTATTCGCCCAAGCTGGATGCGCGTCGCAGCGACGTGACCCAGCAGAAGAACGACCTGCTCAATTCGCTGGATACCGAGTTGTCGCAGCGCATCGCCGCCGGCGCGATCTTCGAGAACCAGCCCGACAACGCGGTGTCCACGCTCGACCGCATCCGCGCCATCGACCCGCACAGCGCGCTGTTGCACAACACCGAGCTGGAGCTGAAATACGACATCGCCATCGGCCAGTCGCTCAGTGCCGGCCACGCCGACGAAGCGGGCAAGCAACTGGCGCTGGCGACGCGCCTGTTCCCGGACTCGGCGCGCCTCAAGCAGCGTGCCGCGCAATTGGCCGCGCTCGCCGCGGCCACCGCGCCCGCCGCACCGCTGGCCGGTGCGGCGATGCAGAGCATCCCGCAGGCGCGCAGCGCGCTGGCGGCCCTGCTGGCCGCCCCAACGGTCAGCACGTCGTGGCAGCAGTCGGTATCTGCGGCCATGGCCGTGTTGCGCAACGACCCGTCGCCGGAAACGCGCAAGCTGGTGGACGCGCTGGGGGCGGCCATCGCCGGCGCCGCCTCTCAGCAGACCGACGCCATGCACCTGCCGCAGGATCTGGCGCTGGTGAACTTCGGCCTGCAATACGCGCCGCAGTCGGCGGCGTTGCTGGCCCAGCGCGACAAACTCGCCGCGCTGCAAAGCCAGGCGCAAGCCGAACTCGACCAGGAGGCCGCCACCGCCGAAGTGGAATCGCGCATCGAATCGGTGCGCCGCGCCGCCGCCGCCGACGACAGCGCCAAGGCCCTGGAATCGCTGGCCCGCATCCGCACCCTTCAGCCGGACAACCCCTTCCTTGCCAAGGAAGGCCCGCAACTGGTGGCGCAGGCCTACCTCGGCCAGGCCGACGACCAGTTCCAGCGCGGCAAGTACACGGCGGCTTCGAACCTGCTGACGCAGGCCCAGAAGGACTTGGGCAACCGCAGTGACCTGCGCAACGCCCAGGCACGTTACGAGTTGGCGGCCGCCCTGTTGAAGGCCAGCGGCCGTCCGCTGGCCGATGCCGATTACCAGCGCCTGCGCGGCCAGTTGGCCGCCGCGCGCAAGGCCGATGCGAAGGGTCTGGCCGACCTGGAGTCCGAGCTCAAGCAGCATGGGCATCTGCCGCAGGGCGACCTGTCCAGCCTGCTCGACAGCCTCAAGCCCAGCGCGGCGAGTGCGGCGCCTGCCACGCCGGCGGCGTCGACGCCGACACCGACACCGACGACGCCCGCGGCAACGGCGCCGAGCACGGCTGCGGCGAACAAGCCCGCCGGCGCCGCCGCAACCAGCAAATCTCCAGCCGGGGTCACCGGCGCCGCGGCGCCCGTGCCAGCCAATGCCAACGCCGCCGCTGCCGCCGGCAGCGACCCTTGCGCGCGTCCCGACCTGGTCGGCAAGGGCCGCGCGTGCGTGGATACCTTGGGCGGCAACGGACGCGGCCCGGCCTTGGTGGTGGTGCCAGGCATGGGCGGCGGCAAGCCGTTTGCGATGTCGCGCACCGAAATCACCATCGGCGAATTCAACCGCTATTGCCGCACCACCCATGCCTGCAGCGAAACCTCGCCGGGCGACCGTGATGCGGCCGGCTTGCCGATCAGCAACATCACCCTCGCGCAGGCCAAGGCCTACGCGCAATGGCTGAGCAGCGCCAGCGGCTACACCTACCGCCTGCCCACCGACGCCGAATGGATGCATGCGGCGCATGCCGGCAGCGGCTGGAAGCAATCGCCGGACAGCAACTGCGTTCCGCCCGGCAGCGACGACAGCAGCGGCGGCGGCCCGATTTCCGCCTTGGGCCGCGAAGCCAATCCCTGGGGACTGGTCAACATGTCCGGCAACGTCTGGGAGTGGACAACCAGCGGCGGCGGTGTGATGGTGCGGGGTGCCAGCTACAACAGCTATTGGTCCGATTGCACCGTGGATACCAGCCGCAGCGACAGCGGCGGCGCGCAGAAAGATGTCGGGTTCCGGCTATTGCGGGAGCTGAAATGAGCGAGCGTGAGCAACGGGTCAACCAGGGTTTGCGCGTGCTGGACGATGCTCACTACAGCGGGCGCATCAGCCGCGAGGAGTACCGCAAGCGGCGTCGCCAGCTGCTTGGTTCGCTCTGCGACAGCCATGGCATCACCGCCCGCAACACGCTTCGCACGCGCATCACCCAGCAAGGCGTGCGCGCTGCCGCCGCACCGGTGGTCGCCCAGGCGTCGCCTCCACCGGCGGCTGCACGCCGCCATGTAGCCTGGAAGCCGCTGCTGGCCTTTGCCGCCGGCCTGCTGGCTTGCGTGTTGCTGGTTTACTGGCTGATGCGGGTGAACTGATCCCGCTTTCCCTCGGCATGCCGGATGCGCTTGCGTAGAGCGCATCGAGTGCCTTGCGCATCGGCGCCGAGCATTCCGGGTTCGGCTACGGCCAGGCATCCAGCGACGCAATGACTGTCACGGCATGTGTCGCCGGAAAAAGCCGTCCATTCAAGGTGGCGTCCACTTCGCGACGGCAAGCGCGGGGGAGGAGCGCCGTGCCGTGACGGCTCTCCGGTTCGTTCGGTGACCGGAATCCGCGGTGTTTTGCGCATTGCATGTGAAGGACAGTCCGGTTTTGTCGTTTGCCGATCACGTGAAGGGGATAGCCGTGCGCAGGGTATGTCTGGCAGCCGCGTTGGCGCTGATTCTGGGTACCGGGGAAGCATGGGCGCAGGCGAGCGGCGGCGGTCCGCCGCAGATCCTCGTCAGTGGGGTGCCGGCCGATGCGGGGCCGGCGGCGCAGACCACGGTGCAGGGCATCATCGACCGCGAGTACCAGCAGGCGGCGGTGGCGGGCAAGGGGCAAACGCTCGGCACGGCACAGCTGCAGGCGCTCGCTGCGCGCATCACCGACGCGCTGCACAAGGCCGGTTTTGCCGATGCGCATGCCTACCTGCCGGAACAGGTGGTGGCGTATACCGTGCATCTTCCGGGAGCGACGGACGTGGCGACGGCCCCCGTCGAGGTGCGGCCGGCGGTCGTGCCGCCGCCGGCGCCGCCGCCCGATCGCGTGGTGCCGCCGTTGCGTGACCGCGACGAAGGCAGCGCGCAGACGCAGCAGATCGTCGTCAGCGGCTTCCGCGTGGACGGCGTGGGCCAGCACAAGAAAGAGGGCATCACGCCCGCCAGCATCCAGGCGCTGGCCGACGCGCAGTTCCGCAAACTGGGCGGGACGGCGACACAACCGGCCAAGCTCGGGTTCGACCAGTTGCAAGGCGTAGCCGACGCCATCACCAAGCGCCTGCGCGACGGCGGCTTCATCCTGGCCACGGCCTACCTGCCGGCGCAGACGGTGGGCCAGGATCACGTGGTGCGCATCCACGTGCTGGAAGGCGAGATCGGCCGCATCATCGTCAAGGGCAACAAGCGTTACCGCGCCGGCGTGATCGCGGCGCCGGCCGAGAAGCTGCGCGGCAAGGGGCTGCAGAACGACGAAGTCAGCACGGCGCTGCTGTACGACCGCGACCTGCCGGGCGTGTCGGTCACCGCCACCTTCCAGCCCGGCGAAAAGACCGGCACCACCGACCTCATCATGGTGGCGCGCGAATCCAAGCCCTACACCATCACACTGGGCGCGAACGACTACGGCACCGAGCTGACCGGGCGCTACCGCGCGCAGGCCGGCATCACCTGGAACAGTCCGCTGGGCATCGGCGACAGCCTGTCCGCCAATGTCGACTACGCGCTCGATCCCAGCGAGAACGTGTTCGGATCGCTGATCTACCGCATCCCCACGGTGGTGGTGCCCGGCCTGGGCGGCGTGCTCGGCGCCACGCGCAGCGAACTGCAGATCAACTCCGGCGCGTTCGCCAACCTGCACGTCAAGGGGCCGAGCACCTCCTACTTCGGCGGTGCGGACTGGAAGTTCGTCAACGACACCGACCTGAAGATGCTGGGCTCGCTGCACCTGATCCGCGAGGAATCGAAGCTGGAGCTGGGCGGCTTCAACTTCCCGCTTTCCGACGAGCGTTTCGAGCTGGCCGAGCTGGGTTTCGGCATGGAGCACACCGACCGGCGCTTCAACGGCGTGGACCTGCTGCAGGTCAGCGTGCGCAAATCGATCAGCGACGATTCCAAGCAGCCCGACCTGGTCAGTCCGGATCACTCCAGCAACTTCCTGTCCGAGCGCCTTTCGTATACCCGCCTGCAATTCCTCACCCGCACGCAGCGGCTGTACTTCAAGTTCAACGGGCAATACAGCCGCGACGTGCTGGCGCCGCTGGAACAATTCGTCATCGGCGGGCCGGACAGCGTGCGCGCCTATCCGATCGCCGATGCGTTGAGCGCACGCGGCTACTACACCTCGCTGGAATATCACGTCGACGCGCCGGGCTTCAGCGAGAAGGTTTCGCCGTTCCACGGCAGGCCGTGGCGCGAGCTGCTGGAAGTGGAGACCTTCCTCGACTACGCGCGCGGCTTCCCGGTGCCCAAGGAGCGCGCCAGCGGCCTCAAGCCGGTGACCTACGACGGCGTGGGCGCGGGCTTCATCTTCCGACTGCCGTACTGGCATCACCTCGAATTCCATTTCGACGGCGCCGTGCCGCTGGGTAGCCAGGATGCTTCGGACAAGCACGGGTACCACGTCTATGCGCGGTTCGGCCTCACGTTCTGACGGACAACGACCATGAACACGACTTCCCGCTCCCTCCAGCGCACGTCCCGTCGGCCGGTGGAGCCGATGAGCGCCTTGCCGCGATTGCGGCAGCAGCGGCTGGCGCTGAGCCCGGCGCTGGCGCTCGGCTCGATGGCGTTCTGCAGCGGCGCGGCGGCTGCAGCCGCCGGAGGTGTGGCGCCCACCACCATGCCGGTGGGCGGCGTGATCGTGGGCGGCGTGGGCTCGATCACGCAAAGCGGCGCCAGCACCGTGGTCAACCAGCAGTCCGCGCTGCTGGCGCTGAACTGGCAGAGCTTCAACCTGGGCAAGGACGCCACGGTGCTGTTCAACCAGCCCTCGCACAGCGCCATCGCGCTCAACCGCATCTTCGACCAGAACCCCAGCCAGATCTTCGGCCACATCAATTCCAACGGCCAGGTGTTCCTGATCAACACCCACGGCATCATCTTCGGCAGCAGCGCGCAGCTGAACGTGGGCGGCCTGGTGGCGAGCACGCTCGACCTCACGCCCGACGATTTTCTCTCCAACCATTTCAACCTCGACGCCCACGGCGGCAGCGCCGGCATCGTCAACCACGGCACCATCGAAGCCGCCAGCGGCGGCTCGGTAAGCCTGATCGGCGGCAAGGTGGAAAACGACGGCCTGATCGTGGCCAATCTCGGCAGTATCCATCTCGACGGTGCCGACAAGGCCGTGCTGGATTTCGACGGCGACGGTCTGGTGGGCGTACAGATCACCGGCGCCCTGCAGCAGCGGCTGACCGCCGACGAGGCTGCGGTGGCGAACAAGGGCACGCTGCAGGCCGAGGGCGGCACCGTGGTGCTGCAGGCTTCCGCCGCCAAGGACCTGTTCACCGACCTCGTCAACAACAGCGGCGTCATCGACGCCCACGGCATCAGCACCGACGGCGGCGTGGTGCGGCTGGTCGGCAGCGGCGGCAACACCGTCGACAGCGGCAGCATCGACGCGAGCGGCGTGCATGGCGGCAGCGTGCAGTTGCTTTCGGACCAGGGTGTCGGCGTCATGGGTGGCACCATCGATGCCTCGGGTACGCAAGGCGGCGGGAGCATTCGCGTGGGCGGCGGTTGGCAGGGAGGCGAAGGTCTCCAGGTCGCGACAGTCAGCTACGTGGGGCCAGACGCGAAACTGGACGCCGATGCCACGCAGTCCGGCGATGGCGGCTCGGTCGTGGTGTGGGGTAACCAGGGCAACAATTTTTACGGCAGCATCAGCGCCCGCGGCGGAGCAAGCGGTGGCGATGGCGGTCGCGTCGAGACATCGGCACACGACGGCCTGAACGTGCACGGGAATGTCGACGCTTCCGCGCCCAACGGTAGCGCGGGAACCTGGTTGCTCGATCCCTACGACGTGACCATTGCGACCGGAGGGACGGCATTCAGCAACCCCTTCACGGCGGCTGCAACGTCCACTATCGACCCGGCCAATATCGACAGTGCGCTCAAAAGCAATACCAATGTGTTCGTGTTCACCAACACGCAGGCTAACGGAACTGACTCCGGCAACATCACCGTCGCCAGTCCGATCGTGGCTTCGGGAGCCGGTTCGCTGTACCTGCAGGCGGTCGGCAGCATTTTCCTCAACGCGAATATCAGCAGCGACGGCACCCACGCGCTCAACGTCAACCTGTGGGCGAACTATGGCGGCGCAGCGCAGGCGACGTCCTATACCAGCAACGCAGCCTGCCCGACTTGCCAGGTCATCGTCGGCGACACGGCCTCTGCCGCCATCGCCACGAACGGCGGCAACGTCAACATCCAGACCGGCGATGGCACCCATGCAGGCGGCAGCGTCCAGCTCGGCAGCAGCGGAACCATCACAGGAAGCATCGACACTTCGAGCAGCACAAACGGCGCGCTCAACATCGTCGCTACCGGTATCGCCCAGCAAAGCAGCGGAGCCAGCACGATCAAGGCGGGGGTGACGAGCCTCAATGCAGGTTCAGGCGCCATCACGTTGGACAACGCCGGCAACGATTTCATCGGCACGGTGGGGGTCGGCAACAGCGGCACGAACGACGTGACGCTCAACAATGGCAGCCATGCGCTTGCCTTGAACGCGTCGAATATCGGCGGCGCGCTGACGCTGACTTCAAGCGGTGGCATCACGTTGGGCGGCAGCGTGACCTCTGGCGGCGCGCAGGCATACAACGGCAACGTCCTGCTAGGCAGCGACATGACGTTGACCACGACCAACAGCGCGGTGGACTTCACCGGCACGGTGGATAACGCCACCAGCACAGCCAGGGCCTTGACGATCAGTGCGGGCACGGGTGCGGTGACATTCGGCGGCGCAGTGGGCGGTAGCAGCAACGGCGGACTGGCCAGCCTGTCGGCGACCGGCGGGAGCCTCACGCTCGATGGCAACGTCACCACGGTGGGTAGCCAGACCTACACCGGTCCCGTGGACCTAGGCAGCGGCGTGACGCTGACCACGACGAACAGCGCAGTGGACTTCACCGGCACGGTAGACAGCGCCACGAGCACGGCCGAAGACCTGACGGTGAGCGCAGGCAGCGGGGCGGTGACGTTCGGCGGCGCGGTGGGCGGCACGCACGCGCTGGGTGCGCTGATCGTGAACGGCACGGGCGCGACGAGCTTCGGCGCGGTGGACGCGTCGAGCCTGTCGACGAACACGGGGACGAGCACGCTGGGCGGCGACATCACCACCAGCGGCGCGCAGACGTACAACGGCAACGTCCTGCTTAGCAGCGGCGTGACCTTGGCGACGACCAACAGCGCAGTGGACTTCACCGGCACGGTGGACAGCGCCACGAGCACGGCCGAAGACCTGACGGTGAGCGCGGGCAGCGGTGCGGTGACGTTCGGCGGCGCGGTGGGTGGCACGCACGCGCTGGGTGCGCTGATCGTGAACGGCACGGGTGCGACCAGCTTCGGCGCGGTGGACGCGTCGAGCCTGTCGACGAACACGGGGACGAGCACGCTGGGCGGCGACATCACCACCAGCGGCGCGCAGACGTACAACGGCAACGTCCTGATCGGCAGCGGCGTGACGCTGACCACGACGAACAGCGCAGTGGACTTCACCGGCACGGTGGACAGCGCCACGAGCACGGCCGAAGACCTGACGGTGAGCGCGGGCAGCGGGGCGGTGACGTTCGGCGGCGCGGTGGGTGGCACGCACGCGCTGGGTGCGCTGGTGGTGAACGGCACGGGTGCGACCAGCTTCGGCGCGGTCGACGCGTCGAGCCTGTCGACGAACACGGGGACGAGCACGCTGGGCGGCGACATCACCACCAGCGGCGCGCAGACGTACAACGGCAACGTCCTGATCGGCAGCGGCGTGACGCTGACCACGACGAACAGCGCAGTGGACTTCACCGGCACGGTGGACAGCGCCACGAGCACGGCCGAAGACCTGACGGTGAGCGCGGGCAGCGGTGCGGTGACGTTCGGCGGCGCGGTGGGTGGCACGCACGCGCTGGGTGCGCTGATCGTGAACGGCACGGGTGCGACCAGCTTCGGCGCGGTGGACGCGTCGAGCCTGTCGACGAACACGGGGACGAGCACGCTGGGCGGCGACATCACCACCAGCGGCGCGCAGACGTACAACGGCAACGTCCTGCTCGGCAGCGGCGTGACCTTGGCGACGACCAACAGCGCAGTGGACTTCACCGGCACGGTAGACAGCGCCACGAGCACGGCCGAAGACCTGACGGTGAGCGCGGGCAGCGGGGCGGTGACGTTCGGCGGCGCGGTGGGCGGCACGCACGCGCTGGGTGCGCTGGTGGTGAACGGCACGGGTGCGACCAGCTTCGGCGCGGTGGACGCGTCGAGCCTGTCGACGAACACGGGGACGAGCACGCTGGGCGGCGACATCACCACCAGCGGCGCGCAGACGTACAACGGCAACGTCCTGCTCGGCAGCGGCGTGACCTTGGCGACGACCAACAGCGCAGTGGACTTCACCGGCACGGTAGACAGCGCCACGAGCACGGCCGAAGACCTGACGGTGAGCGCAGGCAGCGGTGCGGTGACGTTCGGCGGCGCGGTGGGCGGCACGCACGCGCTGGGTGCGCTGATCGTGAACGGCACGGGCGCGACGAGCTTCGGCGCGGTGGACGCGTCGAGCCTGTCGACGAACACGGGGACGAGCACGCTGGGCGGCGACATCACCACCAGCGGCGCGCAGACGTACAACGGCAACGTCCTGCTCGGCAGCGGCGTGACCTTGGCGACGACCAACAGCGCAGTGGACTTCACCGGCACGGTGGACAGCGCCACGAGCACGGCCGAAGACCTGACGGTGAGCGCGGGTAGCGGTGCGGTGACGTTCGGCGGCGCGGTGGGTGGCACGCACGCGCTGGGTGCGCTGGTGGTGAACGGCACGGGCGCGACCAGCTTCGGCGCGGTGGACGCGTCGAGCCTGTCGACGAACGCGGGGACGAGCACGCTGGGCGGCGACATCACCACCAGCGGCGCGCAGACGTACAACGGCAGCGTCCTGCTGGGCGGCAACGCAACGCTGACCAGCACGGGCAGCGGTGCCATCGACCTGGCGTCGACGGTGAACGGCGGTCACGCGCTGACGGTGGATACTGCCGGCGTGACCACCTTCGGCGGCGTAGTGGGCGGCACGACCCAGCTGACGAGCCTGACCACCGACGCGGCAGGCAGCACCACGTTGGACGGCAACGTGAGCACCACCGGCAGCCAGACCTACAACGACGCGGTGACGCTGGGCAGCAACGTGACGCTCACCACCACCAACAGCGCGGTGGACTTCGCGAGCACGGTCGACAACGCGAGCACGACAGCCGAAGACCTGACGGTGAACGCGGGCAGCGGCGCACTGACGTTCGGCGGCGCGGTGGGCGGCGGCAGCAACGGTGCGCTGAACGCACTGACCACGGACAGCGGCACGCTCAACGCGGGCGCGCTCGCGGTCGGCGCGGGCGGATTGTCGGTCACCACCACGGCGGGCGCCATCACGCAAGGCGGAGCGTGGACGGTGAGCGGCACATCGAGCTTCGACGCGGGTGCGCACGCCATCACGCTGAACAACGCCGGCAACAACTTTGCGGGCGTGGTGACCCTGACCAACAGCGGCAGCAACGCGGTGTACCTGGACAACGGCGGCCATACGCTGACGGTGGGTATGCTGAGCCTGGGCAGCGGGGCGCTGACGTTGACGGATTACGGTGCGACGCCGCTGGTGCTGACCAACGACGTCACGACCGACGGCGGCGCGGTGTCCTTCGGCGGCGCGGTGGCGCTGGGCAGCGCGAACATCACCATCGACACCACGGGCGGCGGCACCGCCGCGACCGGCGCGAACATCAGCTTCGGCGGCGACGTCAGCGGGACGACGGCGGGCGGCAGCAGCCTGACCCTGACGGCCGGCTCCGGCGGCGCGGTGACACTGGGCACCGTAGGAGGTGCGTATGCGCTCAATGCCTTGACGATCAGCGGCAGCACGACGTTGAACGGCAACGTGAGCACCACCGGCGGCCAGACCTACAACGACGCGGTGACGTTGGGCGGCAACGCAACGCTGACCAGCACGGGCAGCGGCGCCATCGACCTGGCGTCGACAGTGAACGGCGGTTACGCGCTGACGGTGGACACCGCCGGCGTGACCACCTTCGGCGGCGTAGTGGGCGGCACGACCCAGCTGACGAGCCTGACCACCGATGCGGCAGGCAGCACGACGCTGGACGGCAACGTGAGCACCACCGGCGGCCAGACCTACAACGACGCGGTGACGCTGGGCGGCAACGCAACGCTGACCAGCACGGGCGGCGGCGCCATCGACCTGGCGTCGACAGTGAACGGTGGTTACGCGCTGACCGTGGACACCGCCGGCGTGACCACCTTCGGCGGCGTAGTGGGCGGCACGACCCAGCTGACAAGCCTGACCACCGATGCGGCAGGCAGCACCACGTTGGACGGCAACGTGAGCACCATCGGCAGCCAGACCTACAACGACGCGGTGACGCTGGGCAGCAACGTGACGCTCACCACCACCAACAGCGCGGTGGACTTCGCGAGCACGGTCGACAACGCGAGCACGACAGCCGAAGACCTGACGGTGAACGCGGGCAGCGGCGCACTGACGTTCGGCGGCGCGGTGGGCGGCGGCAGCAACGGTGCGCTGAACGCACTGACCACGGACAGCGGCACGCTCAACGCGGGCGCGCTCGCGGTCGGCGCGGGCGGATTGTCGGTCACCACCACGGCGGGCGCCATCACGCAAGGCGGAGCGTGGACGGTGAGCGGCACATCGAGCTTCGACGCGGGTGCGCACGCCATCACGCTGAACAACGCCGGCAACAACTTTGCGGGTGCGGTGAGCCTGACCAACAGCGGCAGCAACGCGGTGTACCTGGACAACGGCGGCCATGCACTGACGCTGGGCACGTTGAGCCTGGGCAGCGGGGCGCTGACGTTGACGGATTACGGTGCGACGCCGCTGGTGCTGACCAATGACGTCACGACCGACGGCGGCGCGGTGTCCTTCGGCGGCGCGGTGACGCTGGGCAGCGCGAACATCACCATCGACACCACGGGCGGCGGCACCGCCGCGACCGGCGCGAACATCAGCTTCGGCGGCGACGTCAGTGGGACGACGGCGGGCGGCAGCAGCCTGACCCTGACAGCCGGCTCTGGCGGCGCGGTATCGCTGGTCGGCGTGGGCGGTTCGAATGCGCTGAACAACCTGACCATCGATGCCAAGTCGCTGACGGCACCTTCGACGCTGGCCGTCGACGGGGGCCTTTCCATCCATACCGTCGATACATTGACCACCGGCACGGACTGGAGCGGCGCCAGCGTCACGCTGGCGGGTGACGCTGGCCTGATCCTCAATGGCAACGTGACCGCCACAGGTGGCGGGGCCGTGCAGTTGACCAGCAGCGGCGGCGCCATCAGCCAATCCGGAGGCGTGATTACAGCCGGTATGCTGACCGGCAGTTCCTCGGGGAGTACCACGTTGGCCGATGCCAACCAGGTTGGCGCCTTGGGCAATTTCAGTGCGAACGGATTCAGCCTGACGAACGCGCAGGCCTTGACGGTGGCAGCGTCCGGTACCGTGAGCGGCGGCACGGGAGGCACGGCTTTGACCGTCAGCACGGGCAACCTCGCGATCGACGGCACCGTGGGGAACATCGGCGGCACGACCACGCTCAAGACGCTCAACGGCATGATCGGCGAAGGTGCGAACGGCATCCTGTACGCGTCCACCCTGACCGGCAGTTCGAGCGGCGACACCACGCTGGATGCCGCGAACAATCAGGTCGCTGCGCTGGGCAGTTTCAGTGCCGCGAACTTCAGCCTGATCGATGCGCACGCATTGACGACGAGCGGCGCACTCACCGCTACGGGCAACCTCAGTCTGAAGACCACGGGTAGCGGCAACAGCCTGAGCGTGAACCAGTCGCTGAGCGGCGGAGCCGTTACGCTGGATTCGAGCAGTGGCCTGACGGTGGGCAGCACCGTGACCGGCTCGTCGGTCGCGCTGAGCGTTTCCGGGGATCTTGCGATCAACGCACAGGTGAACAGCGGCAGCGGCGCGACTACGCTGACCAGTAGCGGTTCGATCGGCGAAGGCAGCGGCGGCGTCATCGCCGCCGGTACGTTGACGGGCACTTCGACCGGCGGCACGGCACTCAACGGCGCGAACCAAGTCGGCACGCTGGGCAACTTCACGTCGAACGGCTTCAGCCTGACGAATGCGCAGGTGTTGACCGTGGCCGGCACGATCGACGGAGGTAGCGGCGCCACCAACATCGCCACGAGTTCGGGAGCGCTCACGGTGTACGGCAACGTGTCCGGCGGTTCGGTTGCGCTCGGCGGACAGGGCGGGCTGGGCGTCAATGGCAATATCGACAGCGGAGCCGGCACCACCACACTCACTTCCGGCAGCACAATCAGCGAAGGCAGCGGCAGCGTCATCACGGCGGGCACGTTGACCGGCAGCTCCAGCGGCGCGACGGTTCTTGGCGGCGCGAACGCCATTGCCCAGCTGGGCAACTTCACCGCGAACGGATTCAGCTTCACGAACGCGCAGGCGTTGACCGTGAGCGGCACGGTCAACGGAGGCAGCGGCACGACCAGCCTCGCCACCACCGCCGGCAACCTTACCGTGGCCGGCAGCGCCGCCGGCAGCGCGGTGAAACTCGCTGCCGCCGGCATCGCGATCAACGGCAACGTGAACAGCGGCAGCGGCACCACCACGCTCAGCTCGACCGGCAGCATCGGCGAAGGCGGCAGCGGCGTCGTCACCGCGGGCACATTGACCGGGAGCTCCACGGGAAGCACCACGCTGGATGGCGCCAATGCCATCGGCACGCTGGGAAGCTTCAGCGCGAACGGGTTGAGCTTGAGGAACGCGCAGGCCTTGACCGTGGCCGGTACGGTCAGCGGCGGCTCGGGCACCGCCAGCCTTGCCACCACGGCGGAGGCGCTGACCCTCAACGGCACCGTCGGCGGCAGTGCGGTGAGCCTGGCCGGGGCTGGCGGATTGGCCATCAATGCAGGCGTGAACAGCGGCAGCGGCACCACCACGCTCACCTCGGGCGGTGCGATCAGCGAGGGTGCGAGCGGCTTCGTCGCAGCGGGTATCCTCACCGGCACATCGGGCGGCAGCACGGCATTGACCGGTGCCAATCAGGTCGCGTCGCTGGGTGATTTCAGCGCGAACGGTTTCAGTTTCACCAATGCGCGGGCTTTGACCCTCGCCGGCAGGGTGAACGGCGGCTCCAGCGCGACGCTGACCACGACCAGCGGCGACCTGTCGATCAACGGCGCGCTGTCCGGCACGTTTACCACGTTGAATTCCGCCGGGGCGATCACCGAAGGCGCGGGCGGCTCGATCACCGCCGGCACGCTTGCCGGCCGTGCCGCTGGGGCGACCGCACTGGGCACGGCGGCGCAGTTCATAGGCAATCACGTCGGTACGCTGGGCAACTTCTCTTCGCCGGCCGGTTTCAGCTTCACGGATGCGCAGAGTCTGACGTTGGCCTCGGTCAACGGCAGCGCCTTCACGGTGAACGCCGGCACGTCGTCGCTCTATCTTGGCGTGCATGGCGATTTGCTGCAGCAGGGCACCACCTGGTTGTACGACGGCGGCGGCACCTGGTCGGCGACGGGACGCATGGGTACCGGCGCCGCGCCGATCTACGTCACCGGCGTCAGCGAGCAGGTTGTGTCGTTGGTGGGTACGCCGCCGGCCTACTTCTACGCGGTGAATGCACAGGGCGGCCTGTTGCCGGTGGTCGGGGCACCCAGCGTCAACGTACCCACCTCGGCCTTGACCAGCCGCGCGCAGAACGGCAACAACCACGGCGATGCCTACATCGACCCCAGCGTGGTCAATGCGAACTACCGTTCCTTCGGCATCGTGCCGTCCGGCATCCTGTTGCCGCCCGACCAGCAGAATTGCCAACCCGGCCAGCCGGCCTCGTCGAGTTGCCCGGACAATGACTGAGCGGCCACGGCGTATGTGCGGGACGCTGCGCCGCCTGCCGCGGTTGGCCGGCATGCTGTGGCTGTTGGCGATGGGAGGATGGAGCGCTTGCGCCTTGGCGCAGGACGCGGCACGCCCCACCGGCGATTACGTGCTGACGCAGCTGGATGCCGCGCAGCAGGGGCTCGCGCGGCAAGCAAAGGCGCACCCTGACGCGGCGCTCGACGCCGCGGTGCGGCAGCTCGGCCAGATGGAGGATGCGCTGCGCAAACAGCTGGGCAGCGCGATGAACCAGCCCATCGAAATCATGGACGGCAAGGTCAAGGGCGCGGCGCAGCGGGCGAACGCTGCGGCGCTGCGCACGCAGGCTTACCTGAAAGCCGCCGGCGCATGCCGCGGCGGCGATGCGCAAGCGCTGGCGGCATCGCTGGCGTTGGCGGTCGACCAACTCGCCAAGGCGCCGGCCAGCGACAAGGCGACGGCGCCGGTGATCGACGCGGTGGAGACGCCGGACCAGCAACCGCTGTTCGTGGTCCATCCCGACGATCGGCCGTTGGCCTTCGTGGTACGCGGCGCGAGCCTGCTCGATCCGCAGTGCGCCAACCCGCAGCTCAGCCTGACCGACGTGCAGGGGCAGCTGCTGCCGATGCAGCCCCTCATCACCAGCATCACGCCGCAGAGCATCGCGCTCAAGCTGGCGAGTGCCGCAGGCCTCAAGCCGGGCGGCTATGTGCTGCACGTGGTGCCGCAGCGCAAGGCTTTCCTGGTGGGTTGCACGAAGCAGCCGGAGGCCGTGGCCACGTTGCTGGTGGCGTTGCCGCTGCAGCTCTCCGTCGACTACACGCTCACGGCGAGTTGCCGCGGGCAGGGCACGCTGACCCTGGGTCACGGCAGCCTGCCGGCGATCATGCATCGCGGCGGCGGCGCCTCGCAGGTTATCGACACGGCCGCTTGCGCGAATCCCGAGAGCTACACGATCAGCGCCACGGCGCGCCTCGGCGGCGGCGACCGGACCACGGTCGGGCCGATCACGCAGCCGGCCGATGCCGGCATCACCGCCGGACTGCCTGGCGGCCTGACGTTGAGCTGGGATCCCAGCGTGCACACCCTGTTTGCGCGCAGCGGCGCTGCGGTCTGCCCCGGCGTGGATTGAAGCCCGGTCGCCAAGGCGGCCGTCCTAGCGGTTGGCGAGCGCCGGCGCCACCAGCGGCAGGTGCAGGATGAAGCGGCTGCCTTGCTCCGGCGTGCTTTCCAGCTCGATGCGCCCACCGAGCAGGCCGGTGACCAGGGTGTAGGTGATGTGCAGCCCCAGCCCGGAACCGCCCTTGCCGAGCTTGGTGGTGAAGAACGGATCGAAGACCTTCGGCTGGTTCTGCGCGGAAATGCCGATGCCGTCGTCGCCCACGGTGAGGGTCACCCAGTCTTCTTCGGCAGGGGCGGCATGCAGGGCGATGCTGCCGCGGTCGCGTCCTTCGAAGGCATGCACGATGGCGTTGTTGATCAGGTTGATGAGCACCTGGCCGAGCGGCCCGGGGAAGCTGTCCAGTGCCAGGCCCTGCGGAATCTCCGTGTGCAGCTCGAACGGCGTCTTGCGCAGCGCCGGGCGCATCGTCATGGCGATTTCCTGCACTACGTCGTCGAGCGTGAAGGAACGGCGCTGGTAGCTGGTCTGGTCCACCGCGAGTTGCTTGAATCCGCCGATCAGCTCGGCGGCGCGCGCGAGGCTGCGTTCGATGATCAGACCGCCTTCCTCCACGTCGCCCAGGTATTCGGCCAGCGCGCTGCGGGTAAGGCCGCTTTCGGCGAGGCGCCGGAAGCGCTTGTGGGTCTGCACCAGGGTCGACGCCACCGTGACGGCGGTGCCGATGGGCGTGTTGAGTTCGTGCGCCACGCCGGCCACCAGGGCGCCCAACGAGGCCAGTTTATCGCTTTGCAGCAGCTGGTCCCGGGTATCGCGCAGGCCGTCCAGCGCGGCGCTGAGTTCGGCCGTCCGTTCGACGACGCGCTGCTCCAGCAGGGTGTTGAGCTCGCGGGTTTTCTCTTCGTGACGCTTGCGTTCGGTGATGTCGATTTCCAGGCCGTCGAACACCACATGGCCGTCGTCCGTGCGTCGCGGCGACGAGGTGATCATGATCCAGCGCATGCGGCCGTCGGGTGTCGAGCAGCGCACTTCCATGCTGAAATCCTTCAGCTGCGCGATGCACTCGCGTTCCCGTGCGTCCAATGCGCGGCGGTCTTCGGGAACGATCTTTGCGTGGAGCAGCGAGGCGTCGCGCAGCACGGCGTTGGTCGACAAGCCGTACAGGCGCTGCACGCCGTCGCTGAGATAGGTGAACCTGCGCAACTCGCCGGACTCGCCGCAGTCGAGCTGGAACACCATGGTGTCCGGCAGGTTGTCGCTGATCAGCCGCAGGTGCTCCTGGCTCTCGCGCAGCACGGCCTGGGCCTGCTTGAGCGAGGTGACGTTGATGTGGGTGCCCAGCGTCTTGCCGGTGGGGCGCTCGTCGGCGTCGCGCAATGCGCTGCCGCGCGACCAGATCCAGACCCATTCGCCGTTGGCGTGCTGCAGGCGGAACTCCGTCTCGTACATGCCCTGCGAGCCGCCCGCGAGGTAGGCGGCGAAGCTGCGGGTGGCGCGCTCCTTGTCGTCCGGGTGTATCAGTTTCAGCCAGACATCGCTGACGTCGGGAAAGTCCTCGGCGCGGCGGCCCAGCATGCTGAAGTATTCCGGGCTGGCCCATTCGGTGCCGGTGGTGTCGTCCCACTCCCACACGCCGGTGTTGGAAATCCGCGCCAGCGCCACGAAACGCTCGCTTTCTTCGCGCAGCGCCTCTTCCGCGCGCTTGCGCTTGGTGATGTCCAGCGAGGCGCCCATGAGGCACAGCGGCCGCCCGTCCGTGCTGCGCTCGGCGACGCGCCCGCTGTCCAGCACCCACACCCAATGCCCCATCTTGTGGCGCATGCGGATTTCGCAGGCGTAGCTTTCCTGCCTGCCGGCAAGATGCTCCTCGATGCTTTCCCGGCGACGCGCCAGATCCTCGGGATGGCCCAGTCGCTCGAAAGTCCGGCTGTCGACGGGCTGCAACTCTTCGAGCGTGTAACCCATGATCTCGGCCCAGCGCTGGTTGGGCGTGATCTTGTCGGTGGCGACATGCCACTCCCAGGTGCCGGCGTGCATGGCATCGAGGATGTTGGCCAGGCGCAGGCGTTCGCGCGCCATGTTGGCCGCCAACCGACGCATGGGTTGGCCGAAGTTCCGGCTGATGCGTGAAGTGGCCAGGATGCCGACGAGCAGCAGCAGGCCCAGCAGCACGAACCCCAGGAACACGGCTTTACGCAACGAAGCCTGCCCCGGGTTTTCCGGCGTGCCGATCTGGAGTACGCCCTGGATCTCGCCCGCGCGGTTGCGGTAGGGGACGCTGATCTCGCGCACCTGCGTGCCGTCGGCGCCCGGCACGTCGCGCGACCATGCCGGCGCCGCGCCGGCGATCAGGGGGGCGACGTCGCTTGGTTTCCCGATGTCGGAAGGGTGCGGGTTGCTGTCCGCGATGATCGTCCCCTGGCGGTCCAGCAGCCGCAGATAGGCAAACCCCGGTTGCTCCTCCTGCATCCGCTGCAGAAGCTGGAGCGCTGGGTGTTTGCCGGAGACGTCGGCACGGCCCAGAACGTCGGCCAGCAGGTGCGCGGTGGCCGATGCCTGCCGGTTCCGGTCGTGCGTCAGGAGAGTGCGCGCATACCAGCCACCGGCCAGCAACACCGCCAGCATCAGCGAAAAGATCAGCAGCCCGAACGCCAGGGCCATCCGGCGGTCGATGTTGGCGAAGCGCTTTTCGTCGACCGGCGCCTGTTCGAGTGCGATGGAATGGGTCATGGTGCGTTGCCCGTTTTGCCTTTCCGGCCCGAGCGCTCAGCGCGGACTCCTCCGACCCTGCAGCCATGCGACGAATTCCGCCTCGCCCAGCGGTCGCGAGAACAGATAGCCTTGCCCTTCCTGGCAACCCGCCGCCAGCATGGCGTCGCATTGCGTCTGCGTTTCCACGCCTTCGGCGATGGTGGACAGGCGCAGGTGGTCGGCCATCGCGATCACGGTGCGGGCGATCTCGAAGGAGCCGCCGTCCACCTGGTCGCCGCTGACGAAGCTGCGGTCGATCTTGAGGCGATCAAGTTGCAGGCGCTGGATCACGCTCAGCGACGAATAGCCCGTGCCGAAGTCGTCCATCGCCACGCGGATGCCGCGGTTGCGCAGCATCTGCAGCTTCGTCGTCAGCGTGTCGAGGTTGTCGATGGCGACGGACTCGGTGAGTTCGATTTCCACCTGCGCGCCCTGCAGGCCCGAGGCATCCAGGATCGCAAGCAGCCGCTGCGCGAACTCGGGTTCGGCGAACTGGATGCGCGAGACGTTGATCGCCACCCGGAAGTCCTCGTCCACACGGCCGCGCAGCCCGGCGCGCCAGCGCATGGCGGTACGCGCCACCCATTCGCCGAGCGGAATCATCAGGCCCGATTGCTCGGCGATGGGCACGAACCGGTCCGGCGGGATGAAGCTGCCGTCCGGGCTTTTCCAGCGCAGCAGCGCCTCGGCACCGACGACACGGTTGTCCTTCAGGCGCACCAAAGGCTGGTAGTGGAGTAACAGATGGTCCTCGGAGAACGACATGCGCAACCGGTTGAGCATCTGGATGCGCTCGCGCGCGGCATCGGCTTGCACGGCCTCGAAGTACAACGCCTTGCCGCGCCGGAAGCGCTTGGCCTGCTTCAACGCGGCGCCCGCGTTCTTCAGCACGGCCACGCCGGGCTGCGGCTCGCCGGACAGGCGCACCAGGCCGGTGGTGGCGGATAGCCGCATGGGCTCGTTGTCGTCCGTCGCAAACGGCTCGGCGAACACCGCGGCGATGCGTTCCGGCGTGACCTGGCCGGTCGGGCCGTGCACGCCGAACAGGTCGCCGCCCAGCCGCGCCACCATGGTTTCGTCCGGGAAGGCGTGGCGCAGCTTGAGCGCCACGGACTGCAGCACGGCGTCGCCGAAACTGTCGTCGAGGATGCTGTTGATGTCGGCGAAACCGTCCAGGTCGACCAGCGCGAGGGTGGTCGGTTGCGGCCCGCGTTCGTCGATGGCCTGCACCAGCGCATTGCGGTTGGGCAGGTGCACCAGAGTGTCATTGAAGGCCAGGTCGTTGATGTTGAGGTAGAGCTGCAGGTTCTCGAAGGCCACCGAGATATTGCTGCAGAACACTTCGAGCAGTTCCTTTTCCAGCGGCCGCAGGGGGCGCTGCACGTCGACGAAGGCGGCCAGGGCCTGGCCGTCGTAGCCCTGGAAATACAGGCTGGCGCCGTCGCCCAGCGCATGTCCTCGCCGCAGCAGCGTGTGCTGCAGGCTGTCGCGTACCCGTGCTTCGGGGACGTCCCGCAGCGGCAGGCCGATCCACCCGCTGTAGCTGCCGCCGGCTGCCAGTACGTATGGCGTGTATTCGGCGGGATGCATGGCGGCGCACACCAGGCACCGCGTGTCCACGTTGAGCAGGGCACACAGCTGGGTGACCACGCCGCTGGCGAACTTTTTCAGTCCCACCGGCTTGCCCAGTTCGACGGACGCCGCGAGGATCTGCTCCAGGCCGCGCCGGCCGGCCTCCATCTGCCGGATCTGCGCATAGGCGCGCACGGCCATGGTCAGGCAGGTGAACAGCCGCACCTGGGTCAGCTCGGACTTGGTGCGGTAGTCGTTGATGTCGTATTGCCGGATGGTGTCGATTTCCGGCGCATAGCCCGGCTGGCCGGTGCGCAGCACGATGCGCAGCGAGTGGTTGTGCAGGTTTTCGCGGATCAGCCGCACCAGATGCAGGCCGGCATCGCCGCTTTCCATGACCACGTCGATGAAGGCCACGGCAAAGTCGTTGGGCCTGGCCAGCAGCTCCATGGCCTGCGCTGCCGAGTGGGCATGGCTGAAGGCGAGGCCGCGCCCTTCCACATGGATGCCCTTGAGCGCCAGCTTGGTGGCTGCATGCACGTCGGGTTCGTCATCGACGATAAATACGTGCCATACGGCGTCGGGCAGGGGAGACGCATCGTCCAGCACGCCGGGCTCGTCGGCAAACGAAATCAGCGTGTCGTCGTGATGGACCATGCCTGCCTCGGTAATCGTTATCGACTATCCCGTTCCGGGTATTCGGCAGGTTGCGGCGTCTGTTTAGGGTACGGTCGCCTTATTCCTCGCTGGTGCCGGAGATGACCTGGAATTCCGACAGGCCGCCCGGCGCAAGATCTTTCATCAGGTCGACGAAGTTCATGCCGACCAGCCGCTGCGCGCGGCGCAGGATGTGCGGCACCGGGCTGGAGGGCTCGCGGCGTTCGTAGTATTCGCAGATCTCGTCCAGCTTCTTGATGACGTCCTGCGGCGATTCGATGCGGCCGCTGGGAGCATGGGCGGAGCCGCCGCCGCCCGTGGCGCTGCCGCCTTGCCCGGCATCGTCGCCCGCGGCTTCGCCGTCGCCCGACGGCGCGCGTTTGGCGACCTCGGCATCGAGAAATTTCTTCAGCTCGTAGATTTCGCTCAGCAGCGGCTTGAGGTCGGGGCCGGCGGTACCGATGCGGTCGTTGAACGCGGCGTCGATCGCGCGCGCGTGCTCCATCGCCAAAGCAGTTGCGCCGGCGGCGGCCATCAGCTGTTCGTCGCCGCCGTCCAGGCAGCAGGCTTCGATGTCGGTCATGCCGGGCAGGGTGGATTCGTCCTCCACCGAGACCTTCAGCGTGCCGTTGGCGATGCGCAGGTCGCGCAGCGAGAAGCGACCGAGCCGCGGCGACTGCACGAACGGCGTGGCGCGGAAGTAGCCGAGCGCGCCCTGCATGTCGACCAGCGGCATGACCGCGTTCACGCGCGCGGTGGGGTCATTGTCGTCTTCGGCGTCCAGCTGCGGGTGCACGCTGTCCCAGAGGTTTTCCAGCAGGCCGCGGACCAGGGCCAGGCCGTCGGCCCAGCCGGCGAGGCCGTGCATGCGCGTCCACGCGGCGGTGAGGTGGACGGCGACGCGCAGGTCGCGGCTGCGGCCGAACAGGCTTTCGCCCAGGCTGTTCACCTTTTCCCAGTCGGGCTCTTCAGCGGTTTTTACGCTGTCGCCCACCGCGCGCTCGGCCTTGGGCGTGGCGGTGCGTTCGAGGTTCTGGAACTCCGGGTCGTATTCCAGATCGGGGCCGCTCGGCGCCTCGTCGTCCAGCGGCGCCAGCAGCGATTCCAGGTCGCGATTCGACATCGGTTTTCCCCCTGAGTGCGAACCCCGGATGGTACATCAGGCACACCGCATGCAAGCGCCGCGGCAACCCGCCGGCGCACGCACGAGGCGTGCGCCGGCGTGGCCTGGTCAGAACTCCCAGTCGAAGCTGCCGCGGAAGCCGCTGTCCGCCGACGTGTGGGCGAACTGGCCGTGCCAGGAGAGGTCCAGCGCCGCATGCTTGGCCACCTGCAGGGTGAGCCCGGCGTCGGCGGCCAGCGCATCGCGGGCGATCGGCAAGCCGTCCACCACGAACGGCGTGCCGTCGGCAAAGGCCACCGTGGTAGCCGTGCCGTTGCGGCCCCAGGCACGTTGCCAACCCAGCATGGCATGCGCGCTCACCTGCTGGTTGCCGAGGAACGGGAAGCCGGTCGCCACGCGCGCGCCCAACGTGCTGTAGCCGACCGAGCGGCGCACGCCGTCGCCGGACAGGTCCGCCATGCCGCCGTGCTCCTGGAAGCCGTCCGTATGCAGGCGCACCCATGCGGCCTGCGCGAACGGTTCCAGCGTGGCGTGCTTGAACGTGAAGCGGTAGCCGGCCTCGCCGAACACCTGGGCGGTGCCGGCGTCGTAACGGCTCAGCTCGTGGCCGTCCAGGCCGGGCACGGTGATCAGGCGCGTGCCGTCCAGCGCATGCCAGCCGTAGGCGGCGCCGGCGCGCAGGCCGAGGTTGCCGAGCTGGGTGCCGATGTAGGCGCTGAGGTCGAGGTCGCGGCTGGACATGGACGAACCGCGCGCCGCCGTGTTGAGCGAGGTCTGCGTGTAGCCGGCGGCCAGGCCCAGGCGCGAGTGCTCGCCCAGCGCATGGTCCGCGCCGAGCAACAGGCCGCCGCTGGTGTGCTTGGTCGCGGCGGCGTTGCCGTCGCTGTCGTGCTGGCCCCACTCGCCGACGAACTGCCCCCACCATGCGAGGCCGCCCTTGCCGTCCTGCACGGATGGACCGTTCGTCGCGGCCAGCGTACCTTCGTCCGCCTGGCGCAGGCGGCCGGTGACCGCGTCGCGCACATAGCGGCTGTCTTCCAGCAGCACGCCTTGCGTGGTGGCGTGGATTTCGCCGGAGAGCTGGTCGGCGGCGGCGCGCACGGCGGCGTCGGTGGGTAGATTGGCCAGCGCGCTGAACACCGCACCGCCAGGCGTGCTGCCGACCGCCGCGGCGCGCCAGGCCGTGGCATGCACGCTGGCGGCGGCAGGCAGGCTGCCGGCAGTCGCCTGCGCGGCAAAAGATTGCACGGCGCCCAACGTGGCCATCTCATTCGGCGTGCCGCCCACGGCGGTCAACGGACGGCTCTGCACCACGGTCAGATAGACATGGTCGGCGTCGTAGCTGGGCGTGACGCCGAGCACGGCACTGAGCGCGCCGTCGTCGATCAGCTGATAGTTGCCGCTGAGGCCGTTCTGCGCATCGAGCACGGTGTAGCGCATGCCGGCGCGATAGAAGCCGCCAGCGACGGAGGACAGGCCGATGCCGGCGCCGTTCGTCAGCGTTGCGCTGCCGCCCACGGCGAGCAGGCTGGACACGCCGGCCTGCGTCGGATCGAGCTGCACCAGATACGACGAGCCCGCGCCCTGGGTGTAGTCGCCGCCCACGGTCAGCGTCTGGTACTGGCCGGGACCGTTGCCGGGCGCCACGGTCCCGGTATTCGCCAGGCTGCCGCCGATGCGGCCGTGGCCGATCACCAACCCGCTATTGGCCACGTTGCCGAGGATGCTGCCGTTGTCGGCCAGCGTGCCGAGGTTGATCGCGCCGCTGGCCAGCGAGCCTTCCAGGTCGAGTTCGGCGCCGGCGCCGATGCCGGTGGCGCCGGTGAAGGTGTTGTCGCCGGTGAGCGTCTCGCGGCCGCCGGACACGATCAGCCGGCCGCCGCTGCCGCCGCCGATGCCACCGTCCGCGATCTGGCCGCTGAAGCTGCCGCTGGCGTCGGTGAGGTCCAGCGTGGTGTCGCCCAGCTGCACGAGGCCGGCGCCGGAGAGCGATTGCACCGCGGTGGTCTGCCAGGTGCGCGAGATGTCGAAATAGCCGTCCACATGCACGTCGGACGAGGCCGCGATGCTGCCGGGGCCGGCCAGCGCGAGCCAGCCGCCCTGCGCGACCTCGGTGGCGCCGGTATAGGTGTTGGTTCCGCTGAGGTCGGCGATGCCGCCGGCGGACACCTGCAGCGGGCCGCTGCCGGAAATCGTGCCGGCCAGGCCCAGCGGACCCATGTCCGGCGTCACCGTGAAGCCCGTGGTGATGTTCGCGGTGGTGATGTAGAACGGCGTGTAGCCGGTGGCCTGGTTCTGCAGGTCGTACATCACGGCGTTGTGCATGAAGAACGACAAGCCGTAGATCGCCGCGTCGGGAAAGCCGCCGTAGGCGCCCAGCGTCACCACGTTGCTGTAGTCGCCCTGGCTGTCGTCGCCGCTGGTCACCGAGGTCGGCAGGCCGGAGATCACCAGGCCGTTGGCGGTGACCGCCAGGCCGGTGGCGGTGAGCGTGATGCCCGGCACCAGGTCGCCGTACTGGTTGATGTTGCCGGCGGCCTCTTCGGTGCTGACCAGGCCGAGGTCGCCGTTGTCGATCAGCATGATGTTCGGCGTGCCGGTGTCGAACAGCGTCATCATCGGCGCGCTCACGCTGTTGCCCTTGCTGTCGGTGAGCGTGTACAGGAACGCGGTGTCGAACTGCCACGCCGAGGGGGCGCCCGACAGCGGGAACGGGGTGGTCTGGCCGTTGGTGGGAATCCACGGCGCCACGCTGAGGAACTGCGCGCGCAGCGCGGGCGTGAGACCTTCGATCAGGCAGGCCTGGGCGCAGCTGCCCGGCGCCTTGCCGGTGCCGTTGGCCTCCACGATGTAGCCGGTCTTGCTGAGCATGCCTGGCACGCCGTTGCCGAAGTCGCCGGCGCCGAACGTGCCGTAGAAGAGGCCTTCCTCCGGCGCATTGCCCTGGTCGAGATTCTGCTGCCAGGTCAGGTCCTGGTACAGCGTGACGCCGTTCTGCGTGGTGATGGCCGGTCCCAGCGTGTCGCCGCCGGCGCTTTGCGGGGTGATCAGCCAGTCGGTGGCCGTGGCCACCGGCATGCCTTGCGGCGTGCCGTAGCTGGCCGCCTGCGCGCCGGTGGAGGAGTTGTAGAACTGCACGCTGGCGACCGTGGTGGAGGTCTGCCAGTAGCCGTAGGTGCCGTTGCCGTACAGATACGCGTAGGGTGCGCTTTGCGCCGCGCCCGATTGGCTGGGGAACCACGCGGGCGAACCGTGGCCCACGTCGATGTTGAAAGAGTCCGAGCCGGTGTCGAACAGATATTCCTCGGGCTTGGCGCCGTTGACGCCCACATAGATGCCCAGGCGATAGCCGTACTGGCCTCCGCCGTAGTTCTCCTGGATCAGATCCAGCGGAATGCTGGTGCTCGCGTCGTCGGCGAAGGCCGCGTGCATCGGTGCCAGCAGGCAGGCCAGCGCCAAGGGCAGCGGCCGCAGATTGATCTTGTTCACTAAACGACACCCCCCGGTTATACGTCGAATTCCACGGTGCATCCGTACAGCGTCCCGCCGCTCATTGGCGGAACCTGCATCCGTTGGGGCAAAGACGGACGAGGGGGTGAAAATGGAAATGCCTCGGTAACCCTCCGGCAACGAACGGACGGGTGGACAAGGCATTGGCATGGGCCGACCAAGGCATCGCGAGGTCGTCGCAACCCGGCATGGCGGTCACCGGGCGGCGATGTGGGCAAGATCGCCCGGCGTGCCGCGCACTTTTCTCCATCGTCCGAGTCGCGTGCTGGGTGCGCCGAGTTTCTTCTCCGGGTCGCTGGGCTTTTTCCAGACCCATGCGGCGGCTTTCCGGGGCGACAGGGCGTCAAGGCCGGCATGTCCTGAACCCACTTTGCCGGCACGTCACGCTAAAGATTTTCAGGCTTCCGACGATACGACGACTGGGGGACTCCGCCCTCGTTGTCTTTCTCAACCGTACAGGTGTCTCATGAACGTCTCTTCCGTCAGCTCGGCCCTGCCTGCCCAGGTACAAAAAAAACCTGAGAGTGCTGAAGTTCCTGGGGTCCAGGATAACGATGGCGACAACGACAGCAGCGGCGCGGCGGCCGCGGCAGCTCCGTCCTCCGCAGCCACCGTCAATGGCGCAGGCCAAACCGTCGGCCAACTCATCAACGTGAAGGCCTGAAGCATCCGAGGGTGTGCCCGCCCTCGGGTTGAGGTCGAGGCAGTCAGTCAGTTCAAATCCGTTTCATTTCTTTGGCGCGACGAACTCTACGGTTTTCGTGGACAGTTTCCGGACTGCCTTCCGCACAACGACAAAGGCCACCCGTGGGGTGGCCTTTGTCGTCAAATTAAGTGGTGGGCGGTACAAGGATCGAACTTGTGACACCTGCCGTGTGAAGGCGAAATTCAGATGCCTTCAATGCTAGGCGTACCAAGGGCTTCAGGGCAATTCGTACGACGCGCGGTGTTGTTGGCGGAACACCTGTTCTTGTACTGCGCGGGGATGGTCGTGCCCATACACTCGTCGCATGGCAACCATCTCAAAAACTGACTCTGGCACTTGGAAAGTACTGATCCGTAAGGCCCGCTTTGGCGTCCCGCAGCTATACAAGACCTTCTCTAGGAAAGAAGATGCAGAGGCATGGGGGCGGAAAACCGAGAGCGAAATTGAGCGAGGCGCCTGGCGCGATGTGGGTGGTGCGGATCGCATGACGTTCGGTCAGGCGCTCACCAAGTACTCTGAGGAGGAAGCCGCAGCGCATCGGGGCGGGGATCCCGAGCAGAGTCACATCCGCACCATCAGCTGCGATGAACTGGTCAAACTCACTCTCTCTCGGATCACCCGCAGCGATGTCCGGGCTATGCGCACTCGGTGGGAAAAGGCTGGGTATGCAGTGGCCACAATCAATCGGCGACTAGGCATCGTGCACGCGATGTTCGAGTGTGCGCGCGAGTCGTGGGGCATGGCTGGCCTCGATAACCCTGCCTCAAACATGGGCCTGGAAGGGGAGGTGCAACGTGAGAGGCGTGTTAGTCACGAGGAATTCGAGACGCTCTTGATGGCTAGCAAGTCCGTCCGGCTTCGAGCAGCGGCGAGTGTGGCCGTCGAGACCGCCATGCGTCGTGGAGAGCTGTGCGCCATGTCATGGTCAATGATCGATCTCGACAAGGGTGTTGTTCGCCTGCCACGAAATATTACGAAGTCGGCTCGTGCACGTGATGTCCCCCTGTCGCCAGCTGCCATCACCACGTTACGTGATCTGCGCTCGTCGCGTGCCAAGCAGGAAGATCTCGTGTTTGGTGGATTGAAGCCGCACAGCCTCACCCAAGCCCTGATGCGTGCGGTGAAGCGTGGTCGGCAGGAATACCTAACCTTCTGCGCAACATCGGGACATATGGTCGATCCCGACTTCTTGGTCGACTTGCACTTCCATGACCTACGCCACGAGGCGATCAGTCGGCTCGCGTGCATTTTCAGCTTGCACGAACTCATGAAAATTGTGGGCCACTCATCCAGCACCATGCTGCAGCGTTACTACCATCCACGGGCGGAAGACTTCGCCCAACGCCTGCGCGAAAGATCCCAGACAACAGCGAGCGCGGCGATTGCGACTGCCAGGCACCGAAGTGAACTCCGATCCCAAGGAGAATAGGTTCCACGTCTATGGCTGATACCTTTCACATCATCAAGCAACGCTTCGCCAAGGGACTTCGCGAAGCCCCATTAGAGTTCGTCGCACCGCTGATTGGCATTGCACGCAGCAGCCCGGTCGTTGTCCGCATCGTCGCTAGGCAGGTTCATCGAGCGATGATTGAGGCGCGAAAAAAGGCTGGTCGTGACAATGCTCAGAAGTAGGCATTTCTTGTCGGGCAAGCCGGTTAATGAACGATGGGGGATCTTGAGCTGCTGCTACGCGGCTTGGCATCTCTGAAGGCTACGCCTACTTTCGGCGCGCCCGTGCCGTCATGCAGCTCCCGACCACCGCAGTCGATTGGAGCTGATCGGGGAAGTGGTTCTCCTCCACCGTGCAAAACGCCAGCCAGTTGACCACCTTCGCCAAAGCGATTGACCACGACCGGCAATCCAACTGACCACCGTCGCCTGCGGCGCTACCCAGCTTCGCCAACACACTATCCGCCGTCGCCAGCGAGGTGCCCACCGCCGGCACCTCGCTGCCCGGCGCAGGCAGTCTACTGACCGCTGCGGTTTTTCACCCGCCGCATGGATTCGCCCTTCAGATCCAGCTTAACGCTGCTGTGGACGAGCCGATCGAGGATCGCGTCGGCCATTGCTGGATCGTTGATGTAGGAGTGCCAATCCTTGACGGGCATTTGGCACAGGATGATGGTGGCGCCGCTGCCCACTCGATCATCCAGCACTTCGAGCAAATCCGAGCGCTCTCTATTCGTCAGCGCGGTCAACCCGAAGTCGTCGAGGATCAGCAGTTGCGCCTTGCTGAGCTGGTTGCGCTGTCGCGCGATGGTTCCGTCCTCGTGCCCGATGGCCATCTCTTCGAGCAGCCGGGCGGTTCGGCGGTACGCAACCGTGAAACCCAGGCGCGCGGCCTGAACGCCGAGGGCGCAGCCGAGCCAGGTCTTGCCGGTGCCGGTGGCGCCGGTGATGAGCACATTCCGGTGTGCACCAATCCAGAAGCCGGTCAGCAGATCCGCCATCACAGACTTGTCCAGACCACGCTCCGGCCGATAGTCGATCTCCTCGGGTGCGGCGATGACCTTGAGCTTGGCGTTCTTCAGAAGGCGCTGATAGCGTTGGTTGTCACGTTGCATCCCTGCGCGGCCTGGCTTTTTTCGGCCGTATTGTTATGGGTTTCCTGGGATTCGAACTGCTTGAGGCATGGTATCTGGCCTCGCATTCGCCGCTGCCCGTACCGGTTTTGCTGCTTCGTCTCGTCGGCGTCATGGCCATGATGCTGGCGATGGGCTGGGGTGTGCAGCAGATCTACCTTAGGCCGCGACAGATTCAGTGCCGTGTATCTGCGCGGTGCGGCGGGTCTACGGACGAGGGCTTGTGGCATCGCATATGGCGTCGCCGATGAGACACTGAGGTCGACGAGGCGATGTCAGGACAGTTCATCTAAGCGCAAGATCTTGCTTGTTGACGTTTATGCGCAGGCGAAGAGATAGTGCGTGCGATCGCCTGCCGCGATGCGGCTCACGGCGACATCATCGAATCAGGGCTTGGGGAGGCGCTGATGTCAGGGAAGACAAGGGACATGAAATCGCTCCGTAGCCCAGTCAAGACTACAGGTCTTGAGGTTCGTGGACGCGATTGGCGCAAGGTGACCATAGGTCTGGCGCTCACCCTGTTGCTTTTGCTCAACCGCACTGCCTGCGCGGGGGATGGCAAGCTTTGGCAGTCCATTTGCAGTGCTGATCGTTGTGGCCTGCTCGTCGACGGTGCTTATCCTCACCTGGTCATTGGCCGGCTCGCGAGCGTGGGCACGCCGGCGGACATGAACCAGGTTTTCCACTGGGCCAAGACGCACGGTTACTGGAAAAGCCTGCCCGCCTCGATAACGCCGTATCTGCGTGATGTGCAGATGGTGATGATCGACGTTCCCAAGGGGACGACCAACCAGTCGTTGACGCTCTTCATGCTGCGCACCGAATTCACCGCCGCGCCGTATCACGTGGGCGATCTGGTGCGTTACGCCCCGCACGACGCCGCGCACGACGAAACGGCCACCGGTAGCGCCGATGACCTCGCGCTCTTTCACAATCTGACCGGTTGCGTGGCAGTGCTTTGCCAGAAAGGCGACGGCACCTGTCTGGCGCGCTACCGGCAAGGCGCATTCCGCCACACCGACGGCCAACAGGTCAGCACGATCTCGGGACTGCCTGTCTCCCCTGGCACACGCATCGATCCAGTTTCGCTTCTCCCACTTCACTGATTCAACGGCGTCGGTTCACAGAACGTCGCTCGCATGGATAGAGAGAACCTTATGAAGACGCTGAGCAAGCTACTTTTAACGATGATCCTGGTCATTGCCACGATGCAAGCTTGGGCTGGCGTCACACAGGCCAACGATCCCAATGCCAATGGGCCGTGCGACAGCGCCGACAGCAATAGCTGCGGGTCTGCCCATGGTATGCCGGTGTACTCCTTCAAATCGCTGCTCGCGGGCCTCAACATCCGCGATACACCGATTGGCTACACCCCGCCGGTGGGACCGACGGTGGAGACCACGATTGCCTACAACGAGCGCGAAGCCGACCAGCCGGTAGTGTTCGATACCTTCAACGTTGGGCAGAAGTGGACGCTCAACTGGATCAGCTGGATCCAGGATGATCCGAGCAACCCAGGCAGCCAGGTGCTGCGCTATGTCTCGGGCGGCGGCGGCTGGCCCTACAGTGGATACAACGCAACCACTGGTGCGTTTTCGCCCGAACCGGACAACGGCGCGGTGCTAGTCATGACCTCCAGCAACCCGGTCAGCTACGAACTGCGCTACGCCGATGGCAGCAAGGACGTCTTCGCCATGCCGGACGGCGCGACCACCTACCCGCGCAAGGTGCTCCTCACCCGGATCGTCGATGCGCAGGGCAATGCCCTCACGCTAAGTTACGACAACCAGCACCGCCTAACCACGGTGACCGATGCGATCGGTCAGCAGACCACCTTCACATACGGTGACAGCACGGCGCCCTTGCTCGTCACTGGCATCGCTGATCCGTTCGGTCGCCACGCGACCCTGACTTACGACGATCAGGGCCGGTTGGTGTCGATCACCGACGCGATCGGCATGACGTCCACGTTCACCTATGACAGCGCCCTGTTCGTGCAGGCGATGACCACGCCCTACGGCACCACCACCTTCGCGCATACCGAGGGCGCCAACGGCAACAGCACGGAGTTGTCGATCCAGGCCACCGATCCAGATGGCCACACCGAACGCACCGAATACTTGCCGGCGGCGCCGGGCATGCCCTTTAGTGTGTCGCAGGCGCCCAGCGGCATGAATACCTTCAACGCCTACCTCAACTACCGCGCCTCGTACTACTGGGACAAGAATGCGTTCGCGGCGGCCTGTACGGTAAGCAACGGCACGACGAACTGCGACTATACCAAGGCGCGCATGAAGCATTTCCTGCATGCCTATCCGTGCTGCTACTTCACCTCGCGCGTGCTGGAGAACGTTAAGTATCCGCTGGAAGGCATGATCTGGTACGACTATGCAGCCCAGCCTGCACCCTACTATCCCGGCACGCTGAACCTGCCCAGTGACGTGGGTCGGGTGCTGGATGACGGCAGCAGTCAGGTCACGCACTACACCTACAACGCGTACGGCAAGGTCACGTCCAAGATCGACCCTGATGGCCGCGAAACCACCTATACGTACGCACCCAACGGCATTGACCAGATCCAGGTGCAGCAGAAGACCGCGAACGGTTTCGATACGCTGGCGAGCTACACCTACAACGGCCAGCATCAGCCGCTAACCATGACCGATGCGGCGGGAGGTACCACCACCTACACTTACAACGCCCGCGGCCAACGCACCTCGGTCACCGACCCTCTGGGCAACATGACGCGCTACCAGTACGACAGCAACGGCTACTTGTTGTCTGTCATCGACGCGCTCGGGCATGTGTCGCAGCGGTACACCTACGATGCCGAAGGCCGCGTCGCCACCAGCACTGATGCCGCGGGCTACACGCGCCAGTTTCAGTACGACGCGCTCAATCGCGTAGTATCCGTGAGCTATCCCGACCACACCTCCACCCGGTACACGTGGAACCGCCTAGACCTCGTGGCCGTCACTGACCGCCAGGGCAACACCACCCACTACGGCTACGACGCCGAACGCAACCTCATCGCGGTCACCGACCCGCTGGGTCACGTCACGCAGTACACCTACTACGCCAACGGCAAGCGCCACACGATGACCGATCCGAACGGGAACGTCACCACGTGGACGCGCGACCTTGAAGGCCGGGTGACCGCCAAGACCTATGCCGACGGCAAGGGCTCGACGTACGCATATGACGGTGCTGGCCGTCTGATTAGCCAGACCGATGCGTTGGGCCAGACCATGGCGTACAGCTATGACCTGGCTGACCTGCTTACTGGAGTGCAGTACCTGCATGCCGTGAACCCCACGGCGGCGGCATCCTACCGTTACGATCCCTACTATTCCCGCCTGACTGGCATGACGGACGGTTTGGGTAACACCGGCTTCAGCTATGTGCCAGCCGGTCAACCTGGCGCCCTCAAACTGGCACAGGAGACGGGACCGTTCAGTGCGAATGACAGCGCGCAGTACGCCTACGATGCGTTGGGCAGGGTCATTCGCCGCACCACGGACGTGACGGTGAGCGATACCTACGATGCGTTGGGTCGGTTGAGCGAAGAAACTAACCCGCTTGGCAGCTTCCAATACAGCTATCTCGGCGACACCGACCAGCTGACGTGGCGGGTGCTGATGACGCCCTCCGGCCAGCCCGGCCTTGCGTTGAACATGGAGTACGAGTCCAACCGTGGTGACCGGCAACTGCGTCGCCTGATGTACCTGGACGTGAAGGGGCAGCGCCTGGAAACTCTGCAGGAATACGCCCATAGCCCCGAGCACCTGCTGACAGCCGCCAAACTCGAGTGGCCGCGGCTGCGCGAAGGGCGGGATCACGATGGTGACGGCAATCACGACGATCGGGCCGATACCATTGATGCGGAACAGGCGGTAGCGAACGATTTGCAGCACGACTACGGTCACGATCGCGACGGATGGGGCCATGACGATCGCGATGACGGGAACAACGAAGATGGTCGTGGTGACAGCGAGCGGTATCGCTACGATGCGGCATACCGACTCACGGATGTGCGCGGTGACGATCGGGATTCCAGCCGCTTCGACTACGACGCGGCCGGCAATCTGCTGAAGGCGACGGGTGCTTCGTTTTCCCTCACGGCCTCTGCCAACGCGCTGAACCAGCTCAGCACAGTCAACGGCACGTCATGGCAGTACGATGCGGATGGCAATCTGATCAGTGATGGCGTACATCAGTACACATGGGACGCGGCTGGTAGGCTTGTCAGCCAGACCAATACCGCAACTGGTGAAGTCACCCGTTACGGTTACGACGGCTGGGGCCGGCGCTTGATGATCACCCACCAGAACGGCGCTGCCAGCACGCAGGCTCGCTATCTGTGGTGCGGGTCGGCGGTTTGCCAGGTACGTGATGGCAACGACGTGGTGATGGCGACCTACTTCGACCAGGGTGAAATCCATGGGGCGCGGGCGCTGTACTACGTGCGCGACCAATTAGGCAGTGTAGTCGGTGCGACGGACGCCAATGGCAAGATGCTGGGCACTGCCAAGTACGGTGCGTATGGCGTCACAACACGGGCAAGGGGTATACATCCCGACTACGGGTATGCAGGTATGCTGCACGACCCAGGATCAAGCCTGTTTCTGACGCAGTACCGTGCTTATGATCCAGCCGTAGGCCGCTGGCTCAGTCGCGATCCGATTGGAGAAGATGGAGGGGAGAACATTTACGCCTACGTAGATGGAGATCCGTTGGGCTCGATCGATCCATTGGGCCTAGCTTCGTCGGGACAGACATGCCAAGCCGCGTGGGCGGCCGCTGGGGCCACATGTGGTGGAGTTCTAGGAGGAGTGCTTGGCGGGGCGGGGGGCGCAGTGGGTGGTGGTGCTGCATGCACGCTGGTTGCACCTGGTGTAGGTACTGTTGGATGTGGCGTTGCTGGAGGAGAGTCTGGTGGTGCTGCAGGTGCTGCAGGTGGTGCTGTTGCGGGCGGTGCCGTCGGCAATTGGCTTGGCGGAAAAATGTGCAATAAGGCTGATAACTCCTGCCCACCGTGTTCGCCCCAAGTGGGCACGATTGGTTACCGCCTTGATAAAGTTCCCCCAAGCAAACCCCATTACCCTTTCCCGGGTGATCACGTACACCTGTATCGAATGAACCAGAATCCCAATAACTGTCAGTGCTTTTGGTCTGCGATTGGCGTGACAGAGCCGCCGCCGCCACCCGGGGCAGTGCCTCTGTGACAAAGGGAGGCGGCGCGTAATGAAATATGCAGATGGGAAAGAAGTCAGGCTAGGCGATCATGTGGCATTAGGGGGGGGGCGCGTAGGAGTCGTTGTATGCTCTATCGACACGAATGAGTACACCCCGTTCTTTCCACAAGAACAGTGGAGCTATTTGCGTTCCGGTGTGATAGTCAGAATGGCTGGGGCTGGATTAATCCACTACCTTGAGCCAGATGAAGACTTCGAACAATTGCCGGGAAGTTCGGCGCCGCGTGAATGACCTGAGTACCGAACAAGGCGCCTCTGGAGGCGCCTTGTTTATTTCATTGGTGTTCGTCCATCACTGGATCCTCTCGCCTCCCAATAAGGGGGGGCGGTGGACTCTATGGCTGCGAGGCGCCACACAGTGCCGCCACAGTCGAGTTCACCCATGGTCGGCACAAGCGCGATGTTCAGTGCTCGCCGGAATAGCTGCTCAGTTCGACCGGACTCCGCAGTAGGCCGCTAGGGACGGCTGCTGCGTGTGATCGCGAAAACTCCAACAGGTGGGGCGGCAATTCCCGCTGCCTCGTCTGATCTGGAGGTCAGCATGGATATCGAGATTTTCACACAACGCGCACGAGCCTGGGCGCGTCGGCAGCCACGCGCAGTGTTGATTCCTGTCGCGTTCATTGCGATCGTTGTTTTTCTCACAATCGTTTCGATGGCGCGCCGCGGGCTCTCTCGAACTGTGCCCGAGCACTCGCCGGCTGCGATGGAGGTTCCCAACAAGAACCTGCCGCCAGCTACAGTTATCAAGCCGCCCGAGACTTCACAGGCAGTAGCCGCCCACCTGTCCAAGACGGGAGTGGGCATTGCGTCTACACCCGTACCAGCAGGGACGGCGCTTGGCGTTCCGAGCCATGTTCCAATGGGTTTGGCGCAGGCACCTGCGCCGCCCGTCGGCATCGCGCCGGGCTGGGTTGAGTCCATAACCTACCAGCGCGATCAATTCGGCCAGCTCGCCCAGGTTGAGGCTCTCGCGGAACCCGCCCAGCTAACCAGCTTCCAGTCGGAGAACCCGGCTCGTGGTGGGTCGGATTGGGCACAGAAATTTCAGGGGTGGTTCAAGCTCGACGCACCCATGACGATCTCGATCCTTCGCGTAGCCGCTGGGGCGGGGACAGTAACAGCCACTATTGATGGCCAATCGCTGGGGCAGCCGCTCTCCCTCACGGAAGAGCCCGTTTCACGGGCGGCCACGCTCAACCTTGGCGCTGGGTGGCACACGTTTCTCGTCCAAGTCAGTCGGGGCGGCTTCCAGCGGGCCGACGCGGGTATCGCGGTTCAGATTGCGGTGGGGGACGGCACCACACCGCCGGCGCCGGTGGTGCCCTACGCCCTACCAACTGCCGCAGGCAGCGCCGCCAGCCTCCCAGCTGATGTGCAGTCCGCAGCGCCGGCAAAGCAGTCCATGGGGGGCTCTCCAGTGGCAGGAGCGCGCCCAGGGTTCACCCCCGATTTCACGGACACTTACAAAAGGGCCGCTCGAGGCCCAGAGGAGTGTTCATGTCGAAGCGAAGAAAGTTCAGTGCGGAGTTCAAGCGCGGTGCGGTTGAACAGGCCAGGCAGCCGGGTGTCACTTGCGCCCAAGTGGCCCGCGAGCTGGGGGTCCGGGAGAACCTGTTGACCCGCTGGAAACGGGAGTCCAACAGCCAGGGGTCGGTCGCGTTTGGCGGTAGCGGAACGCCGCGGGATGAGGAGCTGGCGAGGCTCAAGCGCGAGCTGGCCCGGGTGAAGAAGGAGCGGGATTTTTTGCGCGAAGCGGCGACGTTCTTTGCCAAGGGATCATCCTGAGGTATCAGGTGATCGAACGTTGCCGCAACGAGTTTCCGGTTCGGCTGATGTGCCGCTGTCTGCGGGTGTCGACCAGTGGCTACTACGATTGGAGCAAGCGCATGCCCAGTGCCCGCCAAGCCGACAACGATCGCCTGCTCGGCCGCATCCGTGCACTGCACGAGGACAGCCGTGGCGTGTTGGGGGCGGGACGGATGCATGAGGACCTCGCCGCGGAAGGCGAGTCGGCCAGCCTGAACCGGGTGGCGCGTCTGATGGCGGCCGATGGCCTGCAGGGCTGGCCACGCAAGAAGCGGCGCGGCCAGCGGGCTCAACCGGGACTGGCCCCACCGGGCGTGCGCAACTGGCTGGAACGGGACTTCACCGCACAGGAGCCGGAGACCAAGTGGGTCACCGACATCACCGAGATCAAGACCGACGAAGGCAAGCTGTACCTATGCATCGTGCTGGACCTGTTCGACCACCGGGTCGTGGGTTGGTCGATGCATCATCGGCAAGACCGGCAGATGGTGATCCGGGCCGTGCAGATGGCCGTGTGGCAGCGCCAGGGAGGCGAGCCGGTGATCCTGCATTCGGATCGTGGCAGCCAGTTCCGCAGCGGCGACTACCAGGACTATCTGGTGGCCAATGCGTTGGTGTGCTCGATGAGCGCGGTCGGCCATTGCGGGGACAACGCGGCTTGCGAGGGCTTCTTCGGCCAGCTCAAGCGCGAGCGTGTCTACCGCATGAAATATCCGACGCTCGATGCAGCAAGAGCCGATGTGTTCGAATACATCGAGCGGTTCCACAATCCGAGAATGCGGCGCAGGCAGGCAAAGCAGGATCTGAAGTTTCCCACCCTTTCACAACCGTCCGTGATTTCGGGGTAGAACCCGTTGCTCTGAACTGATCAGGGAAACTCCCAATAGGTGAGAACTGGTCGCGGTGGGAGGTCTGGGACGAGCGTCAGTTCGATAACTCCTGCATGTCACGTTCGCCGGATCGTGCGTGGCATGCGTCATCACCAGTGAGCCAATCACGATGCTTCACGCCTTACTCTCATCCATCCTCCATGGCCTCATTTACGCCACGATCTTCAAAATCGTGAGGCACCTTAGGTTGCCGGCGACGCTAGTTTTCGCTGGCGTCGGGATTTTTACCGTGTTCGTCATCGCTAACCTCACACGCCGCCGCCGCCGGCGCCGCTGGTAAGAATGCAGGGAGACCCAGCAATGAATCACAGTCCCATACGACGTGCCACCCCAAGAGTCACTCGCCAAGCCATCCGCAACCGGTATCTCACGCGTGATCCATCAGGGCCGGGGATGCGGCGCCTCGATCTTCTGTTGCCGAGGGAGACTTTCGGGAAGCTGGAAGAGATCATGGACAACACGAATACGCGTCGACGAGAAGCACTCGTGGCCGCGATCGATCTCTATCATCGCCACATCAATACCTGCGCGGAATAGGCGCTTTGGCTCATGCGGGCCAACACTTTGCCTGATGCTTCTAGACGAGTGCGCTGAGGTCTGAGGCAGGGCTACAGGTTTGCGATCACGAAAACTCGGAATGGGTGGGACACCAACAGGAGACCCACCTATGCGACACCTTCCAATGTTTACGGTTGCCATCATGGCAACGACGATCGCAGCCTGCGTTTCACCCCTGTCGGCCCGCGCGCAGACCACCGGCACGCAAGTGACCGGCGCTGGCGGGTATGCCGCCGTCTGCTTGGCCGGCACCGATGCCCAGGGCAACCTGATCCCCTGCGTGGCCACCACCTCGAATCCGAGCGGCGCCCAGGCGACCGGGGCATCCAGCGTGGCTGTAGGCGAGTACACGCTGGCCTCGGGCGCTGATGCCAGCGCCTTCGGCCCACTGGCTCAGGCGACTGGCATTGCCAGTACGGCCATCGGTCAGCATGCGACGGCCACTGTCGACTTCAGCACAGCGCTAGGCGGCAATGCCACGGCCAGCGCAAATACCAGCACGGCCGTCGGCGCGCAGAGCTTGGCCAGCGGATCGTCGAGCCTCGCCGCTGGCTTCTACGCGCAAGCCACCACGACCGATGCGCTCGCTTTGGGCGATAACGCACTCGCTGGCAGCGCTGGTGGCACAGGAGAAGTCGCCTTGGGCGCTTCTTCGGCGGCGACCGGTCTACAGGGCATCGCGTTGGGCTACGGTGCGCAGGCCGCCGGCGCGGGGAGTGTCGCCATCGGCGCGGGCAGCGTGGCGGCCGAAGACGACACCGTGAGCGTAGGCAGCCCGGTGCTCACGCGACGCATCGTCAACGTCGCTGACGGTATCAACGGTACCGACGCTGTGAGCGTGGAGCAGCTGACACCGGCCATCGCCGCATTTGGCAGCGGTGCCGCCTTCAATGGTGGCATGTTCACTGCCCCGACATATGCCCTCACCGCTCCGGGTGCGGCCGGCACATACAACGATGTGGGCAGCGCGTTGCTCGCGTTGGACAACGGATTGAGCGCTGTGAACACCCGTGTCGACAACATCCCTGTCGGACCACAGGGGCCAGTTGGCCCCATTGGCCCGCAAGGCCCCGCCGGCACGAGCACCAGCAATGCGCTAGCCGTGAGCTACGACAGCAGCAGCAAGACCAGCGTGACGCTGGCCGGCGCGGGCGGCACGCAGATCCATGACCTAGCCCCCGGTACGGCATCCACCGATGCAGTCAACGTCAGCCAGGTGCAAGCCGCACAGCAAGCCGCGGTGAACACCGCTGACGATTATTCGGACACGCGAATTCGGCAGGTGCGTTCGTGGGCGCAGAGCTACACCGACGAGCAGACCGCAGCGACGCTGCACGAGGCGAAAACCTACACCGACTGGAAGTTCGGCCAACTGGGCGAAGCCGTGTCGCGCGTGGCGGCGGAAGGTTCAGCCGCGGTGGCGATGTCCAGCAACTTCCGGGGCGACAACAGCTTGGCCGCAGGGGCGGGATGGGCGGGTGGTCACTCCGCGCTGGCTGTGGGCTATCGCCATGTGCTTGAAGACGGCCACGTGTCCTTTTCGGTGCACGGGGCCATCAGCGGCTTTGAACGCACGCTAGGTGCGGGCGTCGGATACAGCTGGTGAGTTGTGTCCCGGCGATTCCCGGCCTTTGCCGGGTTTCGCCGGCCTTTGTCGGGATTGCCCGGTAAGAAACAGGCATTTCCCGACCATTGCCGGGTGATGCCGGGCAATCCCGACCACGAAAACTCCTACAGATAGGGGCGGCACTCGATCGCCTCGCCTGACCAGGAGTAACCCGAAGTGCGCATCGAAACCCGCCTGCACGACGACGAACCGGCCGCCCTTACGCTGCGTGCGCTGTCTCCTCGCGATCGTGGAACCGCGATTCGTCTGCTGATTCGCCGCCACCATCACGAGTTGCCAGATCTCATCGGCCTGGTGCCTGCGCCGAACACCGCGGTCTCGCCGTCCACGTCCCCGGTTCCCATTGAAACGCCAGCACCAAGGGAACCGACGACAGACGATGCAGTGCCTTTATTGGATAAAAGGCAGATTACGCAAGAGAACGTTCGTAAGGTGATCGCCCAGGCAAAGGCCTGGCAAAAAGCGGTGGTAATCGTGGGATTCTTTCTCGCTGGTCTCGGTGGACTCGGCGCATCAGCGCCTGCACAGGCATCTGGCGTAACGCTAGATCTGAACCTCGTATCGATTCATGGTGAGCAGTGGGCGCGCCGAGACCTCAACCAGTTCAATCCCGGTTTGGGCTTCACCTACCAAATGGGCGAGGAAGCCGAGAGCTGGGCGTTTTCTGTTGGTGCCTATGACAACAGCTTTCGTCGCATGACCGCCTATGCGCTTGCGGAGTGGACACCCATTCGACTTGTAAGCCCTCGCGGCTGGCATCTGGAAGCTGGACTGGCTGGCGGCCTTGCGTCGGGTTATCGCCGGAGCGAGGTTCCTTGTGCGCCGGCCATGGGTTCCGCCTTGCTCAGGCTCAAATCCCCTGCAGGAGTCGGCGTAACGATTTTTGCTGTGCCCAACAGCGGTGCGCGATCCAGTGGCTTTGTGGGGCTGCAACTGAGCATTCCTCTGCAGCGGCTTCTAGCTCACGCATGAAGCACGCTCTTGACGCCTACATGCCGCAGACAGGGCGCCCCGCTACGCGGGGTGCTCCTGCGCCGATACGCCGCCTCCCGTCGCTGCGCGACGCTCGCCGGCAACGGCGGCCGTGTGCGGCCCTGCGGGGATTCGGCCGCCAGCGCGGCCTACTCCCCCACGTGGCTGCGCCGCGTGGGCCCCCCTGTGGCTTCCGCGTTCGACGGCATCAAGGGTTCGCTCCGCCGAAATCCTCACCCGTTCGGTGCTCGCCCTGCGGGCTGCGCTCCGCTGCGGCTTCCGGTTTCGCCCTTGACCCCGCCGCCCGCTCCAGCCGCTTCGGTCTCCGTTCCGAAGCATCGGCGGCCTACCGGCCGCTGATGCTCCGGCACTCACGACCCATTTCAACCATCAAACACGAGGAGTTCCCCATGGACTTTTCTATCAAACCAGAACTTCATGATCCACACAGCGGCCAGCCGATCATCGGAAAGTTCGACGTGGTTGCTGGCCTCTCCAAGCATGACCGCACTGCAACGTGCTGCTTTCGTGTCGATGGCCATCCAAGTATCCATGAAGGATCGGAAGTTACCGGGCGACTGGACTTCCCTGAGCACGCAACGTTCACCTTCGGCGGTAATTTCGCCGCATTCCAACGTTCGATAAGGAAAGCCGTTAGCTGGCACGAACTCGCGAGTGACCCTCGGTTTGATTGGACTCGTGATTAGCCAATCACCGCTTTCCTAGCCTCGCCGCGACGGTCGCGGCGAGCCCTTAAACAATAGGGCATCCGCAAGCTGCATAACACCCGGGAACAAGAACATGAAGAATCGCCTCCTCGACCTGCTCTCGACGATCGCCTGCATTTTTTTCGCACGGCCCGAATGGTTCCTAGCCTTATTGATAGTGTCTGGCCTTGCGGGAGGTGTTCATCTCCTCAATGTCGAGCTTGAGCAGACCTCGCAGACCATGCAGACGCTTCCGTTGCCGGTCATCACTCCCACCAATCCCTCAGCCGCGGTTCCTGCAACGTCGGCTCAGCCGGATCACGAAAAGTGGTGCCAAGTAAAGGACTACGGAAAGTCGTCTTGCTGACCACCGAAATTACTACCGCGACACGAACAAACAATGAAATGAATCATCTCGACGTAGCCAGGAGTGCTGGGCGATCGCCTCGTCGAACAGCCGCTGGCGGTAGAACGAGAACGTCGAGTGATCCCACACCGGGTCGTCGATGTTCAGGCCCACGACCCAGCGGAACAGCAGGTTGTAGTTGAGCTGCTCCATCAGCAGCCGCTCGCTGCGCACGCTGTAGACCACCTGCAGCAGCGAGGCACGCAGGATGCGCTCGGGCGCGATCGACGGGCGGCCGCCTGCGGCATAGCGTGCCGCCAGCAGCGCATCGAGCTCGCCCAGGATCGCGTCCACCAGCACCCGCAGTTTGCGGATCGGATGATAGGGGGTACCCGATCCTCGACCGATACATACGAAAACGTGCCAAGCTGCTGGACGTCGGGGCTGCGCATCGGATCAAGCGGTCAGTGATTGAGAGCGTCTATGACCACGGCGATGCGCGGAGGTTTCTCAACAGCCTGCTACGTGTATAGCAAGCCTATCAAGGCGATAAATAAAATGAGGCCTGCAAGTGTCGTTGCAAAGGCCACACTGCCGGTCACGATGTAGCATATCAACCAGATCGTTGCGAGAACTAGCCATGGAATCGACGCCTTAAGAACAGCCTTCATTTCACGGGCACTCGCAATTTCCAGGGTTTGCTGTTTGGCCGTTCCCTGCGGCTACGGCCGTTGCCGCCGCCGCGGCTGCGGCCGCGTTAAATGCTGAATTAGTACGTCCAGCCGCCGCCACCACTTCGGCAGCATTGCCACTGTATTTTGCCAACACTGCGCTGACAGAATAAATCCTAAAACTAGAGAAAAACCCAAGCCTGAAAGCCACCTTTAGAGAGTTACGTGCGCCGACCGCTGCGGTAGCCGCTCCAAGGCCAGTTTCAGTTGTGGCGGTAGCGATACTCGGAATTGCGAGGGCGGCTCCAGCATAGAGAAGCCGCCCAATGCCAAAGACATACAGTTCCGGATAAACTGGTTCAAGCGCTTCGTGGCTAGCATCAGGCGCCTGTCCAGGCTTCAAAGGACATGTTTTAAGTCCCCACGGATCAGCAGAGCTCAAAGGATTCCCCCCGGCATAGGCGTAGGAGTTAATCCCTCCTGCTAGTCCAATTGGATCGCTCTCCACGTATCTACCCAAGGCCGGATCATAGTCCCGGAACCCGTTGTTCCACAGCCCCGTCTCTGCATCGTAATACTGCCCCGGGAAACCCAGGTTCAACGGTGCCGAGTTCGACACAGTGACCGTTCGTGTGAACGGCCAGTTCTGCGCGCTCCACACCACCGCTTGCGAAGCGTTCGTCACCACCTGCGGTCGACCCACTTGGTCGTCGTGGATGGCCTCCAACTGCCCATTCACCTCGCGCCCGATCAACCGTCCGCCGAGCCACACGTAGTCGACCCAGCTGCCGTTGTCGTTCTCCGCCAGCAACGGCCCGTTGGCATCAGGCGCAAAGTAGGTCGTGCCCGCACTGCCTGTCTTGAGCAGGCGCTGCCCCTCCGGATTGACGTAGTAACTCGTGCCGCTTGCCGCGTTCATGCGATTGAAGACATCGTACTGGTAGGCCGTGGTACCACCCAGTGTCGTGATGTTGCCCAGCGCGTCGTAGCCGTAGCTTTGGGAATCAGCCCCGGTGGTGTTCACGATTTGGTTGTTCGTGGCGCTGTAGCTGGTAGTGTCCACCGCTCCGTTCACCGACTTGATAATACGGTTGCCGTTAGCATCGTAGCCGTAGCTGGCCACCGTATTGGCCGAGTACATCGACACCAGCCGCGACTGATCGTCGTAGCCGAAGTCCTGGCTCATCGTGCCGTCAAGCGCGTTGTCGATACCGGTGAGTCGATTGGCCGCGTCGTAGCTGTAACCCAGGCTTTCTAGGCCCGGCACGCTGATGCCGGTGAGACGGCCGTCGGTGTCGTAAGCCAGCGTATTGGACAGCCCGTTGCTGGATGTCCAGCTTGCCAATGCGGCATTCATCGGTTGCCACGTAACGTTGCTGGCGGCGGTAAGCTGAGTGCTGCTCAGCGTGAACGTGATACCGGACACCACACCATTGCTGTAGCTGTAGACCGCCTGATGGCCGTCGGGATAGGTGACGGCCGCGAGGTGGCCCATGGTGTCGTAGCCATAGCCCAGCGAGTAGTTGGTTCCGCCTATCGAGAAGCCGCGTCCAGCGACCCATCCCTCGGGGGTGTAGGTATAGGCCGTGGAGCCGTTGGTGTCGCTGACGGAGCACAAGCGACCGAGGCCATTCGTGCAGTTGTCGTAGGCAAAGGTCTGGGTTTGTCCACCGGCGCTGACGGTCGTGACCCGGTTGAGGGCATCGTAGCCGTAGGTGGTACTGACACCATTGGCACGGGTCAGGCTGATGCGACGACCGTAGGCATCGTAGTTGTAGATTGTCGTGCCGGTATCGGGGCTGGACACGCCCCAGAGCTGGCCTAGCCCATCGACGTTGTAAGCCGTGACCAGTCCGCGAGGGTCCGTCACCGTGGTGATGTTGTTGCCTGCGTCGTAGGTGTATTGGGTCACTACGGGGCTGTCAGCATGAGCCGAGGGGCTGGCAGCAAGCAAAGCTCCGAACAGCGCCATGCCGACCGCGTGCGCCAGGGAGAGCGTCGGTATACGACGGATCAAGCGCATGGAACAATCCGCAGTGTGTCGATCCGACGCGTACGCATGGGTGACTTGCGTGCGTCCTGCATTGACTCTCATGGCGATCCCTCCAACACCGCGGTCAACGTGCACGTCGACGAGGAGATGTTCGCGCCCGTCGCATTGAAGAAGTCGATGCGTACCTGATAGGTTCGCCCGATCTCAGTCGAGGTGCTGGTTTCCCCGGCCGTGGTGTACTGGCTTGTCGGGTTGCTTGAAAGCGCCGTTGGCGAGGAAGCACCGTTCGAGACGCCGCCCTGACCGTCCGCATAGCCACTCGGTACACCCACATACGTCCAAGTGAATTGCACCTTGACCGCAGCCGCGGGCACCGAACCAGTCGCGGACTTAGCATGAAGTTGATGCACCCCTGGCAGCGTGTGAAACACCTCCCAAGTTGTGCCATTGACTATGTCTACACCGATATTGCCCGCCGCAGCGCCGTTGTAGGGGATGATCGTGGTGCTCGTGTAGGACTGACCGTTGACTGCAATAGGAATGGACACGGTCACCGTCTTCGTGCCGCTCCAGCCACTGCATCCGTAGGTGTTGCAGGCCTGAGCCCGGTAACCATAGGTGCTAGCCGCGCGCCCACTCGTACTCCAGCTTCCACCGGCGCCGCTATAGACAGTCGCCCAGCCGCCGCCGTTGACCTGCTCCTGCAAGGTGTAGTTAGTCGCGTAAGCCATGCCAGTCCACGTCACCGTATAGGCCCCACTGCCGTTGGATGCCGGCACTGACAGGGAAGGCGCTGCGGGAATAACCATCACCGTGATGGAAGCCGTGCTACTCCATGGCCCGCAGCCGCTGGCATTGCACGCCTGAACCTGGTAGCCGTAACTCGCATTCGCGCGCCCACTCGTGCTCCACGAAGTGGCACCACTGGACTGAACCGTAGTCCATCCACCGCCATTGATCTGCTCTTGTACGGCGTAGCTGGCGGCACCACTCACGGCACTCCAGCTCAGGGTGTAAGCACCGTTCGAACTCGATGAGGGCAGGGACACGGATGGGGCGCTCTGAGGCGGCAGCAGTATCGTGATCGCGCCCGTTCCGCTCCAAGGCCCGCACCCATTGGCGTTACAGGCCTGCACGCGATACCCATAGGTACCACTACCTTTGCCACTGAGATTCAGGCTAGTTGAGGCACTGCTCTGTAGCGTGCTCCAACTGCCACCGTTGACTTGCTCCTGAAGTGCATAGCTGGCGGCTGTATCCACCGTACTCCAGCTGACGGTGTACGCGCCGGTACTTGAATTGGCGGGAACGCTCACGCTCGGTGCACTGGTGGGTGCGAGCGCCACCGTGACGGTGGCAACGCTACTCCAAGGACCACATCCACTGCTGTTGCAGACCTGCACACGGTAACCGTAGGTGCCGTTGCTCTTGCCGACGGCACTCCAGGTGGTGGACGCCGTGGATTCCACGGTCTGCCACGCGCCACCGTTGATTTGTTGCTGCAGGGTGTAGCTGGTGGCCCCGCTCACGCCGGTCCAGCTCACTGTATAGCTGCCGGAGTTGTTGCTAGTCGGCGCGCTCAGCGAAGGCGCTGCATTAGGCATGGCTGGGCTGGCGCCACCGGACTCGGTGGTCTTGATGACGCGATTCAAGGCATCGTAGGAGAAGCTGGCCACGTGTCCCATCGCATTGGTGGTGGACAGGACGTTACTGTTGCCATCGTAGGTGTAGGCGACGCTTTGACCGTGACTACCCTGCTGGAGGTAGGGGCGCCCCAGTTCGTCGTAGGACGCCGTCTTTGCAAGGCTAACCGTGCCGGCTCGAGTCACAGTATCCGATGTCACATCGCCGTTGGCGTCGTAACCAAATGTCTCGGTCGAGGCGCCATCCTTGTCGTTGTGGGTGATCGTTTGCAGCACACCCGCTGCATTGCGGTTCCAAGTGGTCACTTCGCCATCGGGTGCCGTGGCCTTGTTCACCATCCCGAACTGGTCATAGGTGTAGACCCATTGCGCTGCCGTACCATTGGGATACGTGGTTCTCGTCAGTAGCAAGCCGCGTCCGTCGTATGTGAAGTCCGTGGTGTCGCCGTTGGGGCCTACCATGTGCCCAGGCTCACCGAGCGCGGTGTAGTTGCTGTAAGTGGTGGCATGCCCCAGTCCATCGGTGACCGATGTCAGATTGCCCAAGGCGTCGTATTGATATGTATCGACATCGCTGTTGTTGGGCGACGGATGCGTCACCGTCATGGTTTGAACCATGCCGTTCGCGTAGAGCGTATAGCCGTAGCTGGTCGTAAGGATCTGGTTGGCGGTGCCGTTCGCGGAAAGATTTTTGACGGATACCGAGGCCAGCCGGTTCTGTGCGTTGTAGGCGTAGGTGGTTTGGGACCACCCGACCACCGTGACCGAGAGCAGCCGGTCGGTCCCTGGCGTGCTGTCCCAAACGTAATTGGTGGTCCGTGCAGTAGAGGTGCCTGCAGCTTCCACTGTCTGCTGAAGCTGTCCTGTGGCCGCGTAGGTGTAGTTGGTGGTATTGCCGTTGTTGTCGACCTCCGACTGCATGTAACCGTTGGCGTCGTAGGTCATCTGGCTTAGGGTCGCCCCGCAGTGCGACGAGGCTTGCCCTGTGACCGATATAGGCAAAGCATTGGTGTTGTACTGATAGACCGTGACATGACCTAGCGGATTGGTGGTGGTGACCACAGCACCTGTGCTGTTGCTGGCGTAAGCAAATGAAGTCTTTTGAGTACCGTCTGCCAGGCTGGTCGAGATGGCGTTGCCGTTGGTGTCATAGGAGGTCAGGTCATGCGCTACGCCGTTGTAGTCCACCTCGGTCAACCCCTTCGGAAAGGTATAACCCGAGTTAGGATTAAAAACTGTATAGCCATATTGAATCGTAACCGGCGTCGCCCCCGGCAATTGAACGGAGGCCACCGCTAAGGGGATAAGATCCCAAGTGGTCGTATTAGTAGCCGTCGACTGATAGACATATTGATTGCCACCAGGATCCGTGACTGTCAGCGTCGCGACACCTCCATTGGAGCCAGTCACTGTCAGCGTCATCTGCTGGCCTGATGTATGCGTCACGACCGTGACCGTGCTGCTCGGATGGGTAATCGCCCAACCAATGCCCGAAACATCCTTGATCGAAGTGAGAATCCCCTTGTTGCTCGGAAATGCACCGGTGGCCAGATCCTGACTCCAGGTGTAGACCATGCCGTCTTCATCTACCAGTGTGTATGTCCCCGGCCCGGCACCATCGGGTGTATACGTCAGCTTGGCCAGACCACCGCCCCCCACTTCGGTAAACGGCCCAGTCAGGAATGCGCCCGAGGCTGCCGCGGACGATTGCTGGAAATTGATCTGCGATCCATCCGGCCGCATGAAGATGGCGGTCGTGCAACTGGGATCGCCGGCTCCCAAGCAGATCGAATGAAGTTCATAGTCGAGGTTATCTGTCCATCCTGGGCCGCCACTGTTGTAAGGGCCGGGATGTATGCCTCGCGACATGTAGTAACGCTCGAACTTCAGGCCCATCTCGCCGGGCATCGCGAAATCGGTTTCCGTCTCCACTTTGGCGCCGTTACCGATAGCTATCGGGTCGCCCTGTGGGCATATAGGATCTTTCGAATTGTTCTTGTTCACTGTGGGCGTGGTGCTTACGGTAGTCTGCGTGCCACCGCCGCCACCAAGCCCGCCGCCACTACCACCTGAAGTGCCACCGCCTGCTCCACCACCGTTGCCACTCGACGGGAAGCATTTTATTCCACCGCTTTGCCAAAATGAGCCAACATAATCTTTATCCGAATACATGTTATATTTCGTATAAAGATTTACGCAATTTGTAAAAGAAGTTTGCGCGCTAGCAGTTGAGGACGTGGCCATCCCGAAAAATGGAAGAAGAATAAATGCTGCCAACAAATACATGCCAATTAAAAAATGTGACCTCATGCCTTGACCGCTCACTCGATACGAGCTGGATGATTTGCCGCCGATAGGTTTGGCGTCATGACCAATGCGATGCGCCTGCGTCCAGAATGCAGACACAGGATCAACTCTTCGATGGCGTTTGGCTTGTTGAGGGGCATCGCCCGTGAGGCAGGCGCGGCGGATTCCGTGAGCGACACACGTCGCCCTAGTGTTCATTCGAATCTCTTCGCCAGAATAGCCCTGCAACGAGATATTAGTCGGACACAACCCATCCCCTGTCTTCCCTAACATCAGTGACTCCCCAGTCCTGAGTTCAGTGGTGTCGCCGCAAGTCGAGTCGCGGCAGACGATGGAACGTACTATCTTCCTGCGCTTATGTTGACGTCAACCCGCAAGAATTTGCGTCACCTGGCTTTGAGATAGCCCCAAAGCGTTACGGTGTACGAGGGCCTCCAGCGGGTCTGGCAGCAGCCGCACCTTGGCGAAACTGGCCAACCGCATCGCCAAGAAAGATCCCGCGTGGAACGGGGTGTGCGACCTCACCGCGCTGTCCACCGCTGACTTGGAAGCGGTGTTGGGCACCGTGGAAATGGGTGATGTCTGGGGCGTGGGCCGACGTTTGTCCACGCAGCTCAACGACCTGGGCATCAACACGGCCGCAGACTTGCGCGCGGCAGATCCGCGACGCATCCGGGAGCGCTTCACCGTCGTAGTCGAACGGACGGTGCGGGAGCTGCGGGGCTTCGCGTGCGCTGGCTTAGAAACGACGCCGCCGGCGAAGAAGCAGATTATTTCCTCGCGTGCGTTCAGCGCGCCTGTCCACGAACTGCAGGAGCTGATGGAGCCGCTGCACCAGCACACCTGCCGAGCCGCTGAAAAGCTCCGGCAGCAGGGCAGTGTGGCGGGGACGATCGGTGTTTGGATTCAAACGAACATCTTCCGCCCACAAGATCCACAGTACCTGCCACAGCGCACCCTTCGGTTGCCCGAGACCACCGATGACTCGGCCTGGCTGTGCGCGTGCGCTAGCGCGGTACTGCGAACCATCTACAAGCCGGGATTCCGCTACGTCAAAGCCGGTGTGATGCTGCTGGACATCCAGGAGCACAGCGTCAAGCAGGGGCAGCTTTTCCACACCGCACCGCCCGAGCAGGACGCGCGCAGGGCGCGTCTGATGCAGACACTGGACAAAGCCAACGCAAGGTGGGGTAGGGGCTCCATGGGGATCGGGCGTGCTGGCATTAAGGGGCGAGCGGCGGTGGGCGATGCAGCGGCAGAACCTTTCACCTCGATACACCACTTGCTGGGATGAGCTACGGACAGTGTGTTAGACGCCGCGCCCAGCTCCATCCTGTTGGTTGTTCGTCATCGTGCACAGAATTTGGCTTGCACTGCGGCCTTCTTCTCCGAGAACTCGGCCTCGGTTAGTTGGCCGTAGTCGCATAGTTGGCGCAGGTATGCCAGTTCGTTTTGCAGCGTGTTTGTGACAGACACGGGCACAGGAGGACTGCATCCGGTGCCGCGCGCTAGGATCCGTTTTGCAGTCTGGCTGGCGATGCGCGCTCGAAGAATGGAGTCCCGCACTGGGCCAGGGGTTGGCCATCTAGCCTTGCCGGCCTCGGTCAGTTGGGTTCGTACATCTTCTACCGCAGCCTCGATTTCAGCTGCGGTGCACGTTGATTCAATTTCTTCAGCCTCTGCGGGGTCGTCCGGCCTGTCGGCTGCGCACCAGATTCCGCTCGGTCGCTTTATTGGTGGCTTCTTGGCCGTGTGCACTGCTTCTGCTCTTTTTTGAGGTGCAGAAGGAGAAGGTGGTGCTTCTTCTGCTTCTATATTTCTCTTATTTCTTTTTTTTCTATCCCCCCCCGGAACCCGCGCAACGGTTGGCCGCCCTGCGGAAACCGAGTGGGCGGTCAGCCGCCCCGGTACTTTTGGTGGGGCGGCTGCGACTAGTGAGTCTGGTGAGTCGAGTGCGAGAGTGCCTGGCCAGTAAAACACATGCACTACATATTTCTGGCCGCCGATGGGAGCGTCTTGATCGTTTTTTTGGCCCGCCTCAAAGCTTCCACGTTCGAGTCTGTACAAATCGGCCGCCGTGAGCTCCTTGATGGCTTTTTTCCAAGCGTGCTCGCCGATTCTGCAGCGCTTGCAGATGTCAGCCTTTCGCAGGATCCATTTTTTGAGGCCCAGTCGCCACCATGAGTAGCCCCATATTCTGACGGCCACTGGGCCCAGTGCCGGGTGCTCAAGGATTTTCCCTGGCACCTCGGCGAACGCGTTGTCCGGTCCTACTCGACGACCGCTCTCCGTTTCGGTTGTCATGCAGGCGTCCCCCAGCCAAAGCCGCCGAAACAGCCTTGACCGGAAGCAGCTGTCCGCTGACGGCGAGCTGCTGCCCGTCGCGCAGCCTGCGGTCGTGTCCCTCGCGGACGGCCTCGCTCCCATGAAGTAGCGATCGCTTCAGCCAGAAGCTCGGCAGCCTCGATGGCTGCGGGCGTGGAAGCATCCCAGTCGATCGCCATCGCCCGCTGACGTTCCGCCGCGACTTCTACCGCCCGAAGGAGCTGATCGCGGGGCTGAGGCCCCCGTCGTCCAGAGTAGTAGCCCGGATCGCATGCCGCGTGCCAAATAGAGACCAGCGCATCTGATTCGTCTTGCACTGCGCCAACACGTTTGGCTGCTCTCGCCGAGGCGCGGAGCAGTTGGTCGATGCGGGCGTCGTCACACCCTAGCTGTGCTTGCACGAGCGCACGCAAGTTGTGGTTCGTCTTCATTTGCCAGCCCTCCGCGTGGTTCCACGCGGCCGGCCAGGCCCGCGGTGAGGCGAAGGTGCGGGAGGCGACATTACTGGCGCAGCATTGCCAGCGCGGAAGAGCGCAGCCGCGGCTCCGGCCGTAATGAACCAGTTCCGACCAATTTGGGTCGGCTCGACGGGCAACGTACCGGCGACGCGACGAGCATGAACTGCCCGTCGATTTATGGTCAGCCCGAGTCGTTTCATCCCTACGTTGAGCGGCACCACGGCCCCGCCAAGGACGGAGATTGCTGCGGCCAGCGCAGGGTCAAGCGGTGCTTCGATTTGATGTTCTTTGGATGTGGCCATGATGTTTTCCCATGGCCGCCGGACTTATCCAGCTCGCTGTTCTCGCGAGGCAGGCGCACGCAAAAACGCCGCTCAGCTGGTGCCGGCGGCTTGTGCCTGTTAGATGCGCGCGCGATGCGCGCGGTCAGGTACTACGCCGCCGTCGGAGCGGTGGCGGCGTGACCCTGCGCGACACGCAGGGGGGGAAGGCTAGGTAGAGGAGTTGATCACGCTCAGCTGCGCGTCTCGACTCTGATCTCTGCGCGCGCGAACTAACACTGAAAATTGTGAGTGTAAGAGTTCGACCAGTTATTGAGAGCGAAATCGAACAGGCATCAATAAATACGCGAAGTGATTCTACGCGCCCACGCCAACCAAAGAGGCGGGCCAGATCGTGCATCGCGTCCATATGGCATCTGAACTTGGACAAAACTAGACGACTGTCGACACCTGCCTCACGGAGTTCTTGATCTTGTCGTTGTGACAATTGTGCTGCAGCGCGACGAGAGGCACGGTGATCCCCAACAATGCATGCTTCGACCAAAGCGGCCAGCTCAGGGGCCAGGTCAACCGCATCTTGAATCTCGGTGAAGGGTGCTCCATCGACGAGATTCGTGGCGGATTCATTTTGAGCACCGTTGTCCATAGCTGTGATGTTTGCGCTACACAGCGTAGCCGTCAATACAAATTCATCGATTTTTTGTGGGATGTACGTCTCATAAAGCGCGGTCTCTTAAATGGTTACGATTTTGCCCGGTTTTCGGTGGAGGGCCTAGTCTGAATTGTGTGCACGGATCGCATCAAAAGGAAGTCGTCTGGTGCAAGTGAGAGCAGCGTGCCGTCGCTGTCAAGCACCAGCTGGGCTATGCGTGGATGATCGAAAACACCATCGGGAAGCGGCAGCTTTGCGAAGGGGTTGTGGAAGACATAGAGGCCATCGAGTAGATCTTCTGAATAGTCAGCTTTGCGTGTGTTGCGCACGATAGGGGCAAGGCTTCCCGGATTCGGATGATAGGTTGTGAAAACAGAAGCGCGATCAGGTGCATCGGCCAGGGCGCGTAGCTTGCCCCATGTTGCCAACGGCCCGTAGATGACCGCCGAGACATCAGCGTAAGCATCGTTCGTGAAGAACCCGACCGGTACATCAACACCTGGCGCTTTGCTGAAAGATTTCACTGGACTATGAACAACCTGGTCTCGCTTCTCACGGATGGTGGTCTCCTCATCAAAGTATTCGCCGTACAGCGTTGCAATGATTGGGCGATTGACCGCAAGTTGCGATGCAGGCCTATCGAAAGGGGCGATGGCGATCACATAAGGCTTGGCAGCTGCCCATGACAGCTGCTTGTAGTAGTTCCGATACCGTCGCGCTTTGGCAGTAAAGCTGTTGCTGATCCGCAGCGCAGCGAGACGGTTGAACTCATTGAAGTCCGTCGGCAACTTAGGCGGCCCGGCTCCGAACGCTGGCGTGCCGCCTTTTTCGGGTGAGGCGATGGTCGCCTCAAGAAGGTAGGGAAAAGGAGCCGTTACCACGAAATCGGGTGAAGCCCGATTGAAGTCAATTGTGTGCCCCAACTGCTTTAGGCATGCGTGGAGGTACAGTTCCCACAGGCCCGATTCGAAGGTCTTCTGGAACTCCATGACAAATTTGCCGTCCCGATCCGGCATGCCTTCAGCCCAGGCTGTTAGTACGTTGCGCTCGGGGGCGTTCTCAGGCTGCTGGAGTAGGCGATAGATCAGATGCAGATCGTCGCTGGCAACGATCTCGGCGAACAGGTCCAACGGTTTCATAGGGTCGAGGTTCCGCAAATTTGGGCCGTTACATCGTATGTGCATGCAAGCCGGGGACGAGTGACGGTCGCGGAACGCGGTCGGAACAGCGCGCGGGTGGACGGAAATGGACGTGGATGGGCTGGGGATAGACCTAAGTCCACCTACGTCCATTGCGGAACGCCTACGGAACACCTGGGTCACAAAACGCAAAAAAAAAGCCCGATTCGGCGGGAATCGGGCTCTTTCGTAACTGCTTGTTTTGCTGGAACTAGTGGTGGGCGGTACAAGGATCGAACTTGTGACACCTGCCGTGTGAAGGCAGTGCTCTACCGCTGAGCTAACCGCCCGCCGAGAGCGCGCAAATATACGGGGTGAGGGCAATCAGGTCAACTAGGGCGGGGCGGTCGCGTAAAATGGCCCGCTCCATCGCCCAACGGACCTGCACCATGTCACATGCTCTTTCCCACGCCCTGCAGGCGCTGCAGCAGTTCCAGCTGACGCCGTGGAAGGCGGTCGGCCTGTTGGGTTCGGTGATGTTCACCAGCCGCTGGTTCGTGCAGCTGTACTACACGCGCAAGCTGAAGCGGGTGGTGATGCCTTTGTCGTTCTGGTGGCTGTCGGTGACCGGCAGTGCGTTGCTGCTGGCCTACTTCACCATCGGCAAGAACGATTCGGTGGGCATCATCTCGAACTTCTTCCCGGCGTTCGTCTCGGTCTACAACCTCTGGGTGCACCTGCGCCACCACAAGAACAACCTCACGGGCGACACCACCGGCTGACGGCTCACTCCGGGTCGTAGTCCAGGTTGGGTGCCAGCCAGCGCTCGGCCTGCTCGCGCGTCCAGCCCTTGCGCTCCGCATAGTCGTCGACCTGCTCCCGGGTGAGGCGGCCGACCACGAAGTACTGGCTGCCTGGATGCGAGATGTACCAGCCCGACACGGCGGCGGTGGGATACATCGCGTAGCCTTCGGTGAGTTCGATGCCGGCGTTGCCGGTGGCGTCGAGCAGTTTGAACAGGGTGGCTTTCTCGGTGTGGTCGGGGCAGGCGGGGTAGCCGGGGGCGGGACGGATGCCACGGTAGCGCTCCGCGATCAGTGCGTCGTTGCCGAGCTGCTCGCCGGGTGCGTAGCCCCAGAACTCGCGGCGCACGCGTTCGTGCATGCGTTCGGCGAAGGCCTCGGCGAGGCGGTCGGCCAGCGCCTTGAGCAGGATCGCGGAGTAGTCGTCGTGCGCGGCCTCGAAGCGCGCCACGCGCGGCTCGATGCCAATGCCGGCGGTGACGGCGAAGCCGCCGATCCAGTCGCGCTGGCCATGCTCCTTGGGCGCGATGAAGTCGGCGAGGCAGAAGTCGGGGCGCTCGACGGGCTTGTCGGCCTGCTGGCGCAGATGGTGGAGCAGGACGGTGTTGCCGGCGTCGCCCAGCTCGATGTCGTCGCCCACGCCGGCGGCGGGCCAGAAGCCGATCACGCCGCGCGCGGTGAGCCACTTCTCGGCGATGAGCGTGTCCAGCATCGCCTGCGCGTCGCGGAACAGTTCGCTGGCCTGCACGCCGACGATGGCGTCGGTGAGGATGGCGGGATAGTGGCCGGCCAGTTCCCAGGCGTTGAAGAACGGGCTCCAGTCGATGTAGCCGCGCAACTCGCTGAGGTCGTAGTCGTCGAACACGGTGAGGCCGGGACGGTTCGGCTGCGGCGGGGCGTAGGTGGCCCAGTCGCCGTTGAAGCGCTGCGCGCGTGCCTTGTCCAGCGACACCAGTTGCTTGCCGGAGCCGCGGTTGCGGTGGCGTTCGCGCACGTCGGCGTATTCGGCGCGGACCTTCGCCATGAAGTCGTCGACCAGGTCCTTGCTGACCAGCGACTGCGCCACGCCCACGGCCCGCGAGGCATCCTTCACCCAGACGGTGGGCGAGGTGTAGTGCGGCTCGATCTTCAGCGCGGTGTGCGCGCGCGAGGTGGTGGCGCCGCCGATCAGGAGCGGGATGCGGAAATCTTGCCGCTGCATCTCGCGCGCGACATGGCTCATCTCCTCCAGCGAGGGCGTGATGAGGCCGGACAGGCCGATCATGTCGGCGTTCTCGGCGATGGCGGTATCGAGGATTTTCTGAGTGGGCACCATTACGCCGAGGTCGATCACGTCGAAGTTGTTGCAGCGGAGCACCACGCCCACGATGTTCTTGCCGATGTCGTGCACGTCGCCCTTGACCGTGGCCATCACGATCTTGCCGTTGCTCTTGCCGGTGTCGCCGGTGCGCGCCTTCTCTTCTTCGATGAAGGGCAGCAGGTAGGCCACGGCTTTCTTCATCACGCGTGCGGACTTCACCACCTGCGGCAGGAACATCTTGCCGGCACCGAACAGGTCGCCGACCACGTTCATGCCGTCCATCAGCGGGCCTTCGATCACGTCGAGCGGGCGTGTGACCTGCTGGCGCGCTTCCTCGGTGTCCTCGACCACGTACTGGTCGATGCCGTGCACCAGCGCGTGGCTGAGACGGGCGCGCACGTCCTTCTCGCGCCAGGCCTGGGTTTCGGCGACGGCCTCGCCCTTTTTCTTTTTGTAGCGGTCGGCGATCTCCAGCAGGCGCTCGGTGGCGTCGCGGCGACGGTTGAGCACCACGTCTTCCACGCGTTCGCGCAATTCGGCGTCGAGGTCGTCGTAGATCGCCAGCGCGCCGGCGTTGACGATGCCCATGTCCATGCCGGCCTGGATGGCGTGGTAGAGGAACACCGAGTGGATCGCCTCGCGCACGGTGTCGTTGCCGCGGAACGAGAACGACACGTTGGAGACGCCGCCGAAGATGTGCGAATCCGGGAAGCGCTTCTTCAGTTCGCGGGTGGCTTCGATGAAGTCCACCGCATAGTTGTCGTGTTCCTCGATGCCGGTGGCGATGGCGAAGATGTTGGGGTCGAAGATGATGTCTTCGGGCGGGAAGTCGAGTTTGCGCGTCAGCAGCTCGTGGGCGCGCGTGCAGATCTCCACCTTGCGCGCGCAGGTATCGGCCTGGCCTTGTTCGTCGAAGGCCATGACCACGGCAGCGGCGCCGTACTGCTGCACCTTGCGCGCGTGCTCGAGGAAGATTTCCTCGCCTTCCTTCATCGAGATCGAGTTGACGATGCCCTTGCCCTGCAGGCAGCGCAGGCCGGCCTCGATCACGCTCCACCTGGAGGAGTCCACCATCACCGGCACGCGGGCGATGTCGGGCTCGGCGGCAATCAGGTTGAGGAAGCGCACCATCGCCGCCTCGGAGTCGATCAGGCCCTCATCCATGTTGACGTCGATGATCTGGGCGCCGTTGGCCACCTGCTGGCGCGCCACCTCCACGGCTTCCTCGTAGCGTTCTTCCTTGATGAGTTTGCGGAACTGCGCAGAACCGGTGACGTTGGTGCGCTCGCCCACGTTGACGAAGAGCAGGTCGGGGGTGATGACCAGCGGTTCGAGGCCGGAGAGGCGGGTGTGGCGTAGCGTGCTCATGCTTTTGCCTCCTCTCCCCTTTCGGGAGAGGACCGAGGTGAGGGGGCGGGGCTTGCGGAGACGTTGAACGATGTGGGCGCGAGGCCAGATTGGCCCCTCACCCCGGCCCTCTCCCCAGCGGGGAGAGGGAGAACGGCGCGGGCGCTCATGCGGCTTCCCTTGCTTCGCCCGGCAGCGCGCGCGGCGGGTAATCGCGCACGGCTTCGGCGATTGCCTTGATGTGCGCCGGCGTGGTGCCGCAGCAGCCGCCGACCAGGTTGAGCAGGCCGTCGCGGGCGAAGCCGCGGATCACGCCGGCCATCTGTTCGGGCGTCTCGTCGTATTCGGCGAAGGCATTCGGCAGGCCGGCGTTGGGATGGGTGCTGACGTGGCATTCGGCGTGGTCGGCGAGGGTCTGGATGTGCGGGCGCAGGTCGGCGGCGCCGAGCGCGCAGTTGAGTCCGACGGCCAGCGGCCGCGCGTGGCGCACGGAATACCAGAACGCTTCGGCGGTTTGCCCGGACAGTGTGCGGCCGGAGCGGTCGGTGATGGTGCCGGAGATCATCAGCGGCACGCGCGCGCCGCGCTCGCGGAACAGTTCGGCCAGCGCGTACAGCGCGGCCTTGGCGTTGAGCGTGTCGAAGATGGTTTCCACCATCACGATGTCGGCGCCGCCGTCGATCAGCCCGGCGGCGGACTCGCGGTAGTTGGCCGCCAGTTCCTCGAAGGTGACGTTGCGGAAGCCGGGGTCGTTGACGTCGGGCGACAGCGAGGCGGTGCGGCTGGTGGGGCCGAGCACGCCGATCACGAAGCGCGGCTTGTCCGGCGTGAGCGCGCCGAACTTGTCGCAGGCGGCGCGCGCCAGCCGGGCGCCTTCCAGGTTCAGCTCGTGGGCGAGGTGTTCGAGGCGGTAGTCGGCCTGACTGATGCGGGTGGAATTGAAGGTGTTGGTTTCCACCAGGTCGGCGCCGGCTTCGAGGTAGGCCTCGTGCACGCCGCGGATGATCGCCGGCTGGGTCAGCGTGAGCAGGTCGTTGTTGCCCTTGAGGTCGCAGCCGGGGTGGTCGTGGTGGTGCGCGTGCGCGCCGTCGTGGCCATGCTCGAAGCGCTCGCCGCGGAAGCCGGCCTCGTCCAGCCGATGGCCCTGCAGCATGGTGCCCATGCCGCCGTCCAGGATGAGGATGCGCTTGGCCAGTGCGGCTTCGAGCAGGGCGACGCGTTCGGGATGCAGCCAGGGCAGGGCGCTCATCGGTCGTTTCTCACTTCTTCTGCGCGAGCAGGCTGATGACTTCGAAATGCGGCGCCTTGCGCTCGCGGCTGATGCGGTTGCAGCTGATCACCTGCAGCCCGGCAGCGCTGGCGTGGTCGCGCAGTTCGGCGTCGGTGAAACCGAGGTTGCGGTGGTCGAACGGCTCCACCGCGGTGCGGTGGTCGTGCTTGCCCAGCGTCACCGCGAGCAGGCGGCCGCCGGGGCGCAGCAGGCGCGCGGCTTCGGCCACGGCTTGCGCCGGGTGTTCGGCATAGGTGAGCGCGTGCAGCATCAGCACCAGGTCGAAGCGGCGCTCGCCCAGCGCCAGCGCGTGCATGTCGCCCTGGTGCACTTCGACGTTGCGGTAGGCATGCAGCCGCTTGCGCGCGGCCTCGACCACGCGTTCGCTGGAGTCCACGCAGACCACGGAGTGCGCGTGCGGCGCCAGCAGTTCGGCGGTGATGCCGTCGCCGGAGGCGATGTCCAGCACGTCGCCGGTGCCCAGCAGCTGCAACAGCGCGCGCGCCAACGTTTCCCAGGTGCGGCCGGGCGAATAATGGCGCTCCATGTCGCCGGCCACGGTGTCGGCCCAGCCCTCGGTGCGGGCGCGGTTGGCCAGCACGGCGGGCAGGCGCGCGGCGTCCTCGCGCAGCAGGGCATCGTCGATGTTCTCGCGCAGCGAGGCGATCAGCGCGTGCTGGCGTTCGTCGCCTTCGCCGTTGGCGCGGTAATAGGCGGAGACGCCGGCACGGCGGTCGCGCACCAGCCCGGCCTCTTTCAGTTTGGCGAGATGGGTGGAGACGCGTGGCTGTGCCAGATGCAGCACCGCGGCCAGCTCGGCCACGGTGAGTTCCTCGCCTTCCAGCAGGGCCAGCAGGCGCACGCGGGTGGGGTCGGCCAGCAGGCGCAGGATGCTGGAAGCGGTGGCCAGATCCATGATTATCTATCTATCGCGATATAAGGATGCATAAGGCTAGGCTGAGGCTGCGCAATCGTCAAGACGGATGCCGCCAGGGATACACTCGGCACAAGCCAGGGAGATGGAGGAAGGTCGCATGCGACGCATCGGTTCATGGCTCTGCGCGATGGCGGCTTGCACGGCCTTGGCGGCCTGTGGCCTGCCTTCCGACGGACGTGTGCGGCCGGCCGCGAGCCTGCCGGACGGCCCCGTCGGAGCGGCGGCGTCGCCACCCGAGTTCTGCCCGGATGGCAGCAGCCGGCAATCGAACCCCTTCTGCCTGACTCCCGCGCAGCAGCGCAAGCAGGAACAGCAGCAGACTGTCAACGAAATCAATCGGATAAGGACGGGTTCGGGCGGTCAATAAGTCGCCTCGCGTGCTGCATCCGCACATGGGTCATCCGTGGCGGGCGCTAAAATGGCCGGCTTTATTCTCCCCTCGGAGTCCGCCATGGATTTCAGCTTTACCGAAGACCAGTTGTCGATTCAGGCCATCGCCCGCGATTTCGCGCAGAAGCGCATCGCCCCGGTGGCGGCGGAGCTGGACGAGAAGGGGGCGTTCCCGCTGGACAACATCCGCGAGATGGGACAGCTCGGCCTGATGGGCATCGAGGTGCCGACCGAATACGGCGGCGCGGGCATGGATCCGATCGCGTATTCGCTGGCGATGATCGAGATCGCCGCGGCCGACGCCGCCACCGCGACTATCATGTCGGTCAACAACTCGCTGTTCTGCAACGGCATCCTCAAGCACGGCACCGAGGAACAGAAGCAGAAGTACGTGCGCGCCATCGCGCAGGGCGAGGCGATCGGCGCCTACGCGCTGACCGAGCCGCAGTCCGGCTCGGACGCCTCGGCCATGCATACCCGCGCGTCCAAGAACGCCGACGGCGACTGGGTGATCAACGGCAAGAAAAGCTGGATCACCTCCGGCATGGTGGCGCGCTACATCATCCTGTTCGCCATCACCACGCCGGGCATCGGGGCGAAGGGCGTGTCGGCCTTCATCATCGACACGCAGTTGCCGGGCTTCCACGCCGGCAAGAGCGAACCCAAGCTGGGCATCCGCGCCTCGGCCACCTGCGAGATCGAGTTCACCGACTACGTGTGCCCGAAGGCGAACCTGCTGGGCGCGGAAGGCAAGGGCTTCGCCATGGGCATGAGCCTGCTCGACGCCGGCCGCATCGGCATCGCCTCGCAGGCGGTGGGCATCGCGCGCGCGGCCTACGAGGCCTCGCTGCAGTGGTCGCGCGACCGCAAGGCCTTCGGCCATCCGATCGGCACCTTCCAGATGACCCAGGCGAAGATCGCCGACATGAAATGCAAGCTCGACGCCGCCACCCTGCTCACGCTGCGCGCGGCCTGGGCCAAGGGCGAGGCGGAGAAGAACGGCGGCCGCTACGGCACCGAGGCTTCCATCGCCAAGCTCACCGCGTCGGAGGCGGCGATGTGGATCACCCACCAGGCGGTGCAGATCCACGGCGGCATGGGTTATTCGCGCGAGATGCCGCTGGAGCGCTATTTCCGCGACGCCAAGATCACCGAGATCTACGAAGGCACCAGCGAGATTCAGCGCATCGTGATCGCGCGCAACGAGACCGGCCTGCGCTGAGCGTCTTCCAGATGGCAAAAAGCCCCGGTGCGAACCGGGGCTTTTTGCTGGGCCGTCCGTGGCCGGGTGCGCTCAGTGTCCGCGCCGCGGGTCGGAGTCGAACGACTGCATGCCCGTGCCATTGGCGGCCGGCGGCATGTTGTCGCCGTCCAGCTTGTCGCCCAGCAGGCGCCGCACCACGATGTAGAACACCGGGATCAGCAGCACGCCGAAGACGGTGGCGAACAGCATGCCGCCGATCACGCCGGTGCCGATGGCGTGGCGGGCGTTGGCGCCCGCGCCGGTGGAGATGAACAGCGGGAACACGCCCAGGATGAAGGCCAGCGAGGTCATCAGGATCGGGCGCAGTCGCAGCCGGGCCGCGTCGATGGTGGCTTCGCGCAGCGTGCGCCCGGCCTTCTGCTCGGCCACCGCGAACTCCACGATCAGGATCGCGTTCTTCGCCGCCAGGCCGATCACCGTGACCAGGCCGACCTTGAAGTAGATGTCGTTGGGCAGGCCGCGCAGCAGGGTGAACACCACCACGCCGAGCAGGCCCAGCGGTACCACCAGCAGCACCGACACCGGGATCGACCAGCTCTCGTACAACGCCGCCAGCGCCAGGAACACCACGACGATGGACAGCACCATCAGCAGCGTGGCGGCGTTGCCGGAGAGGATTTCCTCGTAGGATTGCCCGGTCCAGTCGAAGCCGTAGCCCTTGGGCAGGTCCTGCGTGACGAGTTTCTGCATCTCGTTCATCGCCTCGCCCGAAGCATGGCCCGGCGCCGGCGAGCCCACGATTTCCACCGCGGAATAGCCGTTGTAGCGGGTCAGCGCGGGCGAGCCCATGTCCCACTTCGCCTGCACCACGTTGGACAGCGGGATCATTGCCGGCGTGCCGTCGGCGTTCTGCTGCGTGCTGCTGGGCGTGAAGAAGTGTTGCAGGGCACTCGGGCCCATGCGGTAGGGCGCTTCCGCCTGCATGATCACGCGCTTCACGCGGCCGCCGTAGGTGAAGTCGTCCACGTACACCGGCGCCAGCATCAGGCTGATCGCGTTGTACACGTCGCTGACCGACAGGCCCATCGACTGCGCCTGCACGCGGTCCACCTTGAGGTCGAGCTGCGGCGCGTCCTCAAGCGCGTTCGGGCGCACGCCGGTGAGCAAGGGATCCTGCGCCGCCTTGCCCAGCAGGATATTGCGCGCCTGCGTGAGGGCCTCGCGGCCCTGGCCGGCGCGGTCCTGCAGGTACATGTCGAAGCCGCCGAACTGACCCAGTCCTTGCACCGTCGGGATGTTCACCACGAAGATGCGTGCATCGCGGATCTGATGCAGCTGCATGTTCGCTTGCTGGATGAAATCCATCGCGGTGCCCTTGCGCTGCGACCAGTCCTTCAGCTTGATGTAGGCCATGCCGGCGCTTTCGCTGGAACCGATGAAGCTGAAGCCGGTCACCTGCAGCACGCCCTCCACCGCTGGATCCTTGTCGAGGATGGTGCGCATCTGCGCCATGACCTCGCCGGTGCGCTGCTTGGTGGCCCCCGGCGGCAGCTGGATGATGGCCAAGGCGTAGCCCTGGTCTTCCTCGGGCAGGAAGCTGCCGGGCAGGCGGGTGTAGAGGAAGCCGGCCAGCAGCGCCAGCACCGCGAATACGAACATCCAGCGCGGCGCGTGGCGCACCGCACGGCCGACGTGTCCGACATAGGTGTGCGTGGCCCACTCGAAGGACTGGTTGAACTTGCGGTAGATGAAGTTCTTCTTCTTGTGGTGCTCCGGCTGCAGGAAGCTGGCGCACAGCGCCGGCGTGAACGACAGCGCGAGGAAGGCCGAGAACCCCATCGACATCGCGATGGTCAGCGCGAACTGCTTGTAGATGATGCCGGAGGCGCCCGGCTGCAGCGCCGACGGCACGAACACCGCCGCCAGCACCACGGTGATCGCCACCACCGCGCCGGTGATCTGGCTCATCGCCTTGCGCGTGGCCTCCTTCGGCGGCAGGTTTTCCTCGGTCATGATGCGTTCGACGTTCTCGATCACCACGATCGCGTCGTCCACCACGATGCCGATGGCCAGCACCATGCCGAACAGGGTCAGCTGGTTGATGGTGAAACCCAGCACCAGCATGCCGAGGAAGGTGCCCAGCAGAGCCACCGGGATCACCAGGGTGGGAATCACGGTGGCGCGGAAGTTCTGCAGGAACAGCAGCATCACCAGGAACACCAGCACGATCGCCTCGACCAGGGTGTGCACCACCTCGTCGATGGAGATGTGCACGAAGGTGGTGCTGTCGTACGGGCTGAACCAGGTGACACCCTGCGGGAAGCTGGGCGAGAGTTCGTCCATCTTCGCGCGCACCGCGGTGGCCACGTCCAGCGCGTTGGCGCCGGGCAGCAGTTGGATCGCGAACGCGGCGATGGGCTTGCCGTTCCAGGTGGTGTCGAAACCGTAACTGGCCGGGCCGAAACTGATCTTCGCCACGTCGCCTAGCCTGACGACGGTACCGTCCGCGTTGGCGCGCAGGATGATGTTGGCGAACTCCTCGGGACTGGTGAAACGGCCTTCGCCCGACACCGTGGCGGTGAGGCCCTGGCCGGGCACGGCCGGGTCGGCGCCGATCGAGCCGGCGGCGAACTGCACGTTCTGCGCCTGGATCGCCGCCATCACCTGGCTGGCCGACAGGTTGTAGCCGTGCAGCTTGTCCGGGTTGAGCCAGATGCGCATGGCGTATTCCGAACCGAACTGCCGGGTGCTGCCCACGCCGGGGATGCGCGAGATCTGGTCGAGCACCTGCGACGCCACGATGTCGCTGACGCGGTCGCGGTCGATGTTCGGGTTGTCGGACTTGAGCGCCACCACCATCAGGAAGCCGGCGTTGGCCTTGGCCACCACCACGCCCTGCTGGGTCACCTCGCTGGGCAGGCGCGGCGTGGCCAGCGCCACCTTGTTCTGCACCTGCACCTGGGCGATGTCGGGATCGGTGCCGCTCTCGAAGGTGAGCGTGATGCTGGAGCTGCCGTTGGCGCTGGACGAGGAGCTGAAGTACAGCAGGTGGTCGATGCCGGTGAGCTGCTGCTCGATCACCTGGGTTACCGCTTTCTCGGTGGTGTCCGCGCTGGCGCCGGGGTAGGTGGCGTTCACCACCACCTGCGGCGGCGCGATGTTCGGATACGACTCCACGCCCAGGTTGAGGATGGCCAGCACGCCACCCAGCGAGATCAGGATGGCTACTACCCACGCGAAGATCGGGCGGTCGATGAAGAAACTCGGCATGGTCGGACTCCGTTACTTGCCGGCCGCCGGCGCAGCGCCGTTCGTGGCGGCGGGCGGCTGCCACGGCGAGGCCTTGGCCGGGGCGCCGTCGCGCACGTTCTGCACGCCGGACACCACCACCTGGTCGCCCGCGGCGAGGCCGCCGGTGACGACCCAGTCGCCGCCGCTCATGCCGCTGGTGGTGAGGTCGTGGCGCTTGACTGTGCCGTCGCTGCCCACCACGAACGCATACGCGCCCACGGTGTCGCGCAGCACCGCCGCCTGCGGGATCATGAACACCTGGTGCTGTTCGCCCAGCTTGGCCTGCAGCGTCACGTACATGCCGGGCAGCAGGGTGTGCTTGGGATTGGGGATCTGCGCGCGCAGATCCATCGCGCCGGTGGACGGATCCACCGTGGCGGCGGTGAAGTCCAGCGTGCCCGGCTCGGCGTAGGTGCTGCCGTCGGGCAGGGTCACGCGCACGCTGGCCTGGTCGCCCTTGGCGAGGGTGACGCCGCCGTTGCTCTGCGCTTTGCGCAGTTGCTCCATGTCGGCCACGCTCATGGTGAAGTTCACGTACAGCGGGTCGATCTGGTCCACCGTGGTGAGCAGGGTGTCGCTGCCGTTGCCGACGAGTGCGCCTTCGGTCACCTGCTGCTGGCCGGCGCGGCCGTCGATCGGCGAGGTGACGTCGGCGTAGCCGAGGTTGATGCGCGCGCTCTGCACATTGGCCTGCGCCGCCTGCACCGCCGCGGCGGAAGTGCGTTCGGTGGCCAGCGCGTTGTCGAGGTCGGACTTGGAGATGTAGCCCTTGGGCGCCAGGTCGCGTGAGCGCTGTGCGTTGACCTTGGCGTTGGTCCAGGTGGCCTGCGCCTGCGCCAGCGCGGCTTCTGCCGCGGCCAGCGAAGCCTTCAGCGGCGCCGGGTCGATCTCGAACAGCAACTGGCCCTTCTTGACGTCGGTGCCTTCGATGTAGTCGCGCTTCAACAACACGCCGGCCACGCGGGCGCGCACGTCGGCGCTGCGGAAGGACGACAGGCGGCCGACCAGGTCCTTGGTCAGCGGCTCGTTCCGCGGTTGCGCGACAATGACGCCTACTTCTGGCGCCGGCATCTGCATCGGGCCTTGCTCCTTCTTGCCGCAGGCGGTCAGGGCCAGCAGGCCAAGGCACAACGCGGGCGCGCGCAGGTACGGGGATTTCATGGGGACTCCGGGAACGTGCTGATCGTGGTCGAAGGGCGGGATGTTTCCGCGCTTCCGTGGATGCCGGGGAAGGGATGGGGCGCTACTATACCGTACAGTTCACAATTTGTTGTAGCGTCGGCGAAAAGGTTTTCGCGCTCGTGGACCGTGGTGGGGACTGCGACTGGCGATGGCTCCCGGCGGCCTCTTTGGTACTCGCAGGGTGAAGGGCGGCGGAGTTTCGCCGCGCGGTCATGCACGCCGCGAAGACCTGAATTGCGCTGCAATGCATGACGCTATGCACAAGGCGTTTTGATGAGGCGAAGCGTATCCTTTTCAGGCTTTGTCGCGTCACTTTCGTTCCCACTACAAGCAGATGCCATGAATGCCATTCGCGCAGCCCATGAAGTTCCGTTTCAGTCCGCCGTGCTCGAGGCGCTGAAGCAAGCCGGATTCCCCGCACAGCGCCTTGATGAGGCGCAATTTTTTATCGGAGCCTTCTTCGCACGGATCAGCGCGGGCGATTTCGGCTTGCACACGCCGGAGCAGTGGGCCGGCGCGATCCAGGGCTTGCTGGAATTCGCGCAGCAGCGCACGCCGGGCCGCGCGGCGGTTCGCATGCGCACTCCCGAGGCCGGCCACGCCCAGTTGCAGGTCGTCACGGACGACATGCCGTTCCTGGTCGACACCGTGAGCATGGTGGTCTCCGCGCGCGCGCAGATCCATGCCGTGGTGCATCCGGTGTTGCCGGTGCGGCGCGATGCCGGCGGCAAGCTGCTGGCGCTGGGCGCCGCCGAGGGCGCGTCCGAGTCGGTGATGCATTTCGAGATCGACCGCGTGGCCGACGCCGAGCAGGCGCAGCTGGTCGCCGAGGTCGAGTCCGCGCTGGACGACGTGCGCGCCGCAGTGGCCGACTGGGCCGCCATGCGCGGCAAGGCGCTGGCCATCGCGGACGAACTGCCGCAGCGCAAGCCCGCGCTGGACGAGGCCTCCGCGCGCGAGGCCGGCGACTTCCTGCGCTGGATCGCCGCCGACAACTTCACCTTCTTCGGCTACCGCGAATACGAAGTGGCCGATGCCGACGGCGAGCGCGTGTTGCGCGCCGTCGACGGTTCGGGCCTCGGCATCCTGCGCAGGAACGAGCAGTCGCTGGCGCCGCGCTCGCTCAAGACGCTGGCGGCCAGCGGCCTGCCGCATTCCGGCGCGGTGGACGCGGTCATCCTGACCAAGACCAACGCGCGCTCGCGCATGCACCGCGCGGGTTACATGGACTACATCGGCGTGCTGCGCTTCGGCGACGGCGGCCGTGCCGTGGGCGAGCAGCGCTTCCTCGGCCTGTTCACCGCCAGCGCCGCCATGGCGCGCCCGCAGGACGTGCCGCTGGTACGCCACAAGGTGGAGGCCGTGCTGGCGCGCTCGGGCCTGAAGCGCGATTCGTACTCCGGCAAGTCGCTGCGGCATACGCTGGAGACGCTGCCGCGCGAAGAACTCCTGCAGAGCAGCGGGGACGAACTCTTCGCCATCGCCACCGGCATCCTCGAGTTGCGCCAGCGCGCGCACACGCGCCTGTTCATGCGCCGCGACCGCTACGGCCGTTTCTTCACCTGCCAGGTGTTCGTGCCGCGCGAGCGCTTCAACACCTCGGTGCGCGAACGCATCGAGGCCCTGCTCGGCGAGGCGTTGCACGCCGAACAGATCGACTCCTCCGTACTGATGGGCGAGGACGCGCTGGCGCGCCTTTACATCGTGGTGCGGCCGAAGATCGGCGACCAGCCCGCCTACGACCTGGCCGCGCTGGAACAGGGCGTCGCGGCCATCGCGCGCAACTGGCACGACGACGTGCGCGACGCCTTGGTGAAGCTGCGCGGCGAGCACGAGGGCGTAGCGCTGGCGAACCGCTACGCGCGCGCATTGCCGCCCGGCTACATCGACGACGTGAGCCCGGCGGTGGCCGCCGAGGACGTGCGCCAACTGTCGCTGCTGGAAGGCGACAACGCGCTGCGCATGTCGTTCTACCATCCGCCGAAGGCGCCGGAGACGCTGCGCTTCAAGGTCTACCGTTCCGGCGGCGACATCGCGTTGTCGGAAGTGCTGCCGCAACTGGAGAACCTCGGCCTGCGCGTGCTCACCGAGCACGTCTACGGCATCCACGGCGACGGCGTGCCGCTGTCGATCCAGGACTTCGAAGTGCAGCCGGTGGGCAAGCTCACCTTCAGCGTGGAGCAGGTGGGTTCGCTGTTCGAGCACGCGTTCGAGCAGATCTGGCGCGGCAACGCCGAGAACGACGGCTTCAACCGCCTGGTGCTGGGCGCGCAGCTGAGCTGGCGCCAGATCGCGATGCTGCGCGGCTACTGCAAGTACCTGCTGCAGGCCGGGTCGCCGTTCTCGCAGCCGTACATGGAGGACACGCTGAACCGCTATCCGGCCATTGCCGGCCTGCTGGTGGAGCTGTTCCTCGCCAAGTTCGATCCGCGCCGCGAATCGCTGTCGGACGGCGAGCGCAAGACTGCCGCGGGGCTGTTGCACGGCGAGATGTCCGCGCTGATCCCGGCGAGCGTGCAGGCCGCGCATCCCGCGCTGGTCGACGGCCTCGCCGCCGCGCTGGCGCAGCCGCGCGCCGAACAGTGCAAGACCATCGAAGCCGCGATCAACCTGCTGCTGGAGAACGTGGCCAGCCTCGACGAGGACCGCATCCTGCGCAGCTTCGTCGCGGTGATCCACGCCACGCTGCGCACCAGCTTCTTCCAGCAGTGGAACGGCGCCTACCGCGACTACATCAGTTTCAAGCTCGACTCGCACGCCGTGCCCGAGCTGCCCAAGCCGGTGCCCTACCGCGAGATCTGGGTGTGCGCGCCGCGCGTGGAAGGCATCCACCTGCGCTTCGGCCCGGTGGCGCGCGGCGGCCTGCGCTGGTCGGATCGCCGCGAGGATTTCCGCACCGAGGTGCTGGGCCTGGTGAAGGCGCAGATGGTGAAGAACACCGTGATCGTGCCGGTGGGTTCGAAGGGCGGCTTCTTCGTCAAGAAGCCACCGGTGAATGGGGATCGCGACGCGCAGCTGGCCGAGGGCATCGCCTGCTACAAGCTGTTCATCAGCGGCCTGCTCGACATCACCGACAACCTGGTCGAGGGCAAGGTGGCGAACCCGCACGACGTGGTGCGCCACGACGCGGATGACCCGTACCTGGTGGTGGCCGCCGACAAGGGCACGGCCACGTTCTCCGACATCGCCAACGCGATCTCGGTCGAGCATGGCTACTGGCTGGGCGATGCGTTCGCCTCCGGCGGTTCCAACGGCTACGACCACAAGGGCATGGGCATCACCGCCAAGGGCGCGTGGGAGTCGGTGAAGCGCCACTTCCGCGCACTGGGCCGCGACAGCCAGAGCGAGGACTTCACCTGCGTGGGCATTGGCGACATGTCCGGCGACGTGTTCGGCAACGGCATGCTGCTGTCGAGGCACATCAAGCTGGTGGCCGCGTTCGACCATCGCCACGTGTTCCTCGACCCGAACCCCGACGTGGAGCGTTCCTTCGTCGAGCGCGAGCGCATGTTCAAGCTGCCGCGTTCGAGCTGGGAGGACTACGACAAGTCGCTGATCTCCGCCGGCGGCGGCGTGTGGCCGCGCACCGCCAAGGCCATCCCGGTGTCGCCGGAAGTGCGCGCGGCGCTGGGCCTCAAGGCCGACGTCGCGCAGATGGCGCCGAACGAACTGCTCAACGCCATCCTCAAGGCGCCGGTGGACCTGCTGTGGAACGGCGGCATCGGCACCTACGTCAAGGCCAGCAGCGAAACCCATGCCGACGCCCGCGACCGCGCCAACAACGGTCTGCGCGTGGACGGCGGCGAGTTGCGCTGCAAGGTGGTGGGCGAGGGCGGCAACCTAGGCATGACCCAGAAGGGCCGCATCGAGGCCGCGCAGAAGGGCGTGCTGCTCAACACCGACTTCATCGACAACTCCGCCGGCGTGGACACCTCCGACCACGAGGTGAACATCAAGATCCTGCTCAACGACGCCGTGCAGCGCGGCGAACTCACCGAGGCCGCGCGCAACCAGCAGCTCGCCGCGATGACCGACGAAGTAGGCCAGCTGGTGCTTTGGGACAACTACCGCCAGAACCAGGCGATCACCCTGATGGAGCACCAGTCGGCCAAGCGCATCGGCTCGATGGCGCACTTCATCCGCACGCTGGAGGCCGAGGGTTCGCTGGATCGCCAGGTGGAGAACCTGCCCAGCGAGGCGGAACTGACCGAGCGCAAGACGCGCGGCCAGGGCATGACGCGCCCGGAACTGTCGGTGCTGCTGTCCTACGACAAGATCCGCCTGTTCCAGCAGTTGCTGGACTCCGACGTGCCGGAAGACCCGTACCTGTCCAAGGAGCTGGTGCGCTACTTCCCTGCGCCGCTGCACGAGAAGTACGCCGCGCACATGCAGCGCCACCGCCTGAAGCGCGAGATCATCGCCACGGCGGTGACCAACTCGACGATCAACCGCATGGGCGCCACCTTCATGCTGCGCATGCAGGAGGACACCGGCAAGGGGCCCGCGGCGATCGCCAAGGCCTACACCGCCGCGCGCGAAATCCTGGACGCGCGCGAGCTGTGGGCCGAGATCGAGGCGCTGGACAGCAAGGTGGCCGAGGGCACCCAGGTCGACGCGGTGATGCAGGTGTGGTCGCTGCTGCGCCACATGACGCGCTGGTTGCTCAACCGTCCGGGCGGCACGCTGGAGATCGCCGCCAACGTCGAGCGCTACCAGGCCGGCGTGGCCGCCCTGCGCAAGGCCTTGCCGGAAGCGCTCACGCTTACCGGCAAGGGCGACTTCGCCAGCAGCCAGGAAAAGTGGGAAGGCCTGGGGCTGCCTGCCGAACTGGCCGTGCGCCTGGCCCGCGTCTCCGAGCTGCGCGCCGCGTTGGACATGGTCGAGGTGGCGCAGCAGACCGGCCAACCTGTCGAGAAGGTGGCCAGCGTGTTCTACGAACTGGCCGAGTCGCTCGATCTCGAATGGCTGCGCGGGCAGATCGAGGCGCTGCCGGTGGAAGGCCACTGGCACGCGCAGGCGCGCGGTTCGCTGCTGGACGAGCTCAACCACCAGCATCGCGCGCTGGCGCAGCAGGTGCTGAAGCTGGGCGGCGGCGGCAAGGACGTCTCGCCGGTGCAGGCATGGCTGCAGCGTGACGACGCCACGCTGCAGCACACCCGCGGCATGCTGGCCGAGATCCTCACCCAGAACGCCGACTACCCGATTGCCTCGGTGGCGGTGCGCCGCCTCGCACAGCTGGCGCAGGTGCCGGTGTAAAGCTCTGGCTCCCTTTCCGCCGAGGGAAGGGGCTGCCGCTTTAGCGCAAACCCGGTGTGTTAGTCGAAGCCCCGCCTGTGCGGGGCTTCGTTTTTCAACGTGCCGACATGCCCATGCGGTAAGCTCGACCGTATCCCCATGGAGCCCGCCGCAACCATGCGCTTCGCCTTCGTCGCCAGTGACACCAGCGTCGCCCAGCAGGCGCGGCGCAAGTTCGTGGAACGCTACGGCGACGTGCCGGCCGGCAAGGCCGAACTGATCGTGGCGCTGGGCGGCGACGGCTTCATGCTGCGCACCCTGCATGCGCACCTCGCGCTGGGCGTGCCGGTGTACGGCATGAAGCTGGGGCGCGTCGGCTTCCTGATGAACAAGCACCGCCTCGACGAACTGCCCGAGCGCGCGGCGCGTGCGCACGTCGCCGAACTGTTCCCGCTGGAGATGCGGGTGGTCGACGCCGCCGGCGACACGCATGCGGCGCTGGCCTTCAACGAGGTCTCGCTGCTGCGCCAGAGCAACCAGGCCGCGCACATCGAGGTGAAACTCAACGACGCGGTGAAGCTGCCCAACCTGATCTGCGACGGCGTGATGGTCGCCACGCCGGCCGGCTCCACCGCCTACAACCTCTCGGCGCACGGGCCGATCCTGCCGCTGGACGCCAACGTGCTGGCGCTCACCCCGATCAGCCCGTTCCGCCCGCGCCGCTGGCGCGGCGCGATCCTGCCGCACCGCACCGAGGTCAGCCTGCGCGTGCTCGATCCCGGCAAGCGGCCGGTCAGCGCCACCGCCGATTTCCACGAAGTGCGCGACGTGCGCGAGGTCTCCGTGCGCCAGGCGGCGGGGCAGGGTGTGCGCCTGCTGTTCGACCCCGAGCACAACCTGGAGCAGCGCATCCTCGACGAGCAGTTCGCGGCGGATTGAGCGCCGCCGCGCATGCCCGTCTCACGCTGTGCGCATGGCATGCGCTAGATTGACGCCATGCCTGTCCACGACCCTGCCGCCTCTGCCGACAACCGCCTCGTCGTGGCGATCTCCTCGCGTGCGCTGTTCGACCTCGGCGACAGCCACGAACTGTTCGAGCGCGACGGACTCGATGCCTACCGCTCGTTCCAGATCGAGCACGAGAACGAGATACTGAAACCCGGCGTGGCGTTTCCGCTGGTGCAGAAGCTGCTCGACCTCAACAAGCTGGCGGGCGACGTGCCGCCGGTGGAGGTGATCCTGCTCTCGCGCAATTCCGGCGACACCGGCCTGCGCATCTTCAACGCGATCCAGCACTACGGCCTGGAGATCAGCCGCGCCGCGTTCACCAGCGGCGCGCCCACCTCCGACTACATCGCGCCGTTCAAGGCCGACCTGTTCCTCTCCGCCAATGCCGAGGACGTGGGCCGCGCGCTCAAGGCCGGTGTGGCGGCGGCCACCATCCTGCCCAGCGTCGCGCCGCCACGCGCCAGCGAACAGCTGCGCATCGCGTTCGATGGCGACGCGGTGATCTTCGGCGACGAGGGCGAACGCGTCTCGCGCGAGGAAGGCCTGGAAGCCTTCCATCGCAGCGAGCACGAACACGCCGAGGAGCCGCTTTCGGTCGGCCCGTTCCGCGGCTTCCTCACCGCGCTGCACCGCCTGCAGGCGGCGTTCCCCGCGGAGAACTCGCCGATCCGCACCGCGCTGGTCACCGCGCGCTCCGCACCCGCGCACAAGCGGGTCATCCTCACCCTGCGCCGCTGGGGCGTGCGCATCGACGAGGCGCTGTTCCTCGGCGGCCGCGACAAAGGCCCCTTCCTCGACGCCTTCGGCGCCGACATCTTCTTCGACGACTCGCCGGCCAACGTGGAGTCCGCGCGCAAGCACGTGGCGACGGGGCATGTGCCGCATGGTGTAAGTAACCGCTGATCAAGAAAGCCGTTCACAGGGGAAATCATGAAAGTACACATTGCCGTTGTTGCGATAGTGATTTGTTCTTGGATGTCCGCTGCGCGTGCTGGCGGCGGCGCCGCGTTGGAAAACATATTGGACCAGCTGGGAAAACAAGCGCCGCCCGATCAGGTGGCGCACCTGCGTGAAGCCATAGGTTCTTCTCCTGCGTTGGAGAAACAACTTGATGCGTTAGTCTCATCCGGCCGACTTGCGCATTTCGCAATCGGCGATGCCGCAAGTCAGGTGCCACGTCGGGGGCCATTCTCGGCTTGGTTTCAAGGCAATACTTGGGCGTTTAGCGGGGACTTCATTGCCAAGCATGGCAAACAGCGTCTGTACGACGTTGTGCAGACTGACGATATCTTGCCCGACAATCTTGTATTCGTTCTGGGGCATTTGGCATACGAAGCCAAGACGGCTGCAGCAATATCAAGCGAGGAAGCGGCGATCAAGGAAGCCACGCGAGCGCAGATAGCTGCCGGCAACAACGACATGACTTCTGTGATGCGGCAGTCGATTGCTCTGCATATAAACAATCAGGCCGCAGCGACCATTCAGGGCTGGGATGACACGGTGGATGCTGCTCAGCACGAGAACAGCGGCAGGCCATTGAGTCCTCGTCAGGCGGCATCGTTGATGATGAACTTGCAGTATCGAGGTGTGTTGATCAAGGCAATGCAGGGTTCGGTTGGAAGCAAGATGTCCATCGCCAACGACGGAATGGTCGAGATGACACCGGCGAACATTGCCGCGGTGGCGAGTGTGCTTGGTACCTCTCCGTTATTTGATGTGCAGTGAGACTGTTCTGGTCAGGGCACCGAATGCCCCTTGCTCGCCGTCCAGATCGCATACCAATCTTCGGCATCCAGCGAAACATCCAGCGCGGCCACGGCTTCGCGCAAGCCTTCGATGCGGCAGGTGCCGGTGATCGGGTGGGGCCGCGAGGGATGGCGCAGCACCCAGGCGAAGGCCAGGGTGGTCAGGCTGATGCCGAGGCGCGTGGCGATGGCTTCCATTTCGGCGCGCACGCGCACGGCCTGCTCATCCTCGCCGGTGAACAGCCGGCCGCCGGCCAGCGGTGACCAGATCATCGGGCGCAGGCCGAGTTGCTGCGCCTGATCCAGCGTGCCGTCGTCCAGCGCATTCATCTGCAGGGGCGAGAGTTCGAGCTGGTTGGTGAGCAGCGGGTGGAACTGGTTGAGCAGGGCGAACTGGCTGGCGGAATGGTTGGACACGCCCCAGCGCGCCACCTTGCCTTCGCGGGTGAGCGCGGCGAAGGTTTCGGCCAGCGCCGCGGCGTCCATCAGGTAGTCGGGCCGATGGATCAGCGCCAGGTCCAGTTGCTCGGTGCGCAGGTTGCACAGCGACTGTTCGATCTGCGCGCGCACGTAGGCTGCCGAGGTGTCGTAGTGGTTCACCCGGTAAGCGCGTTGCGCCGAACGCAGACGGATGCCGCACTTGCTCACCAGTTGCATGCGTTGGCGCAATGCCGGTGCCGCCTGCAGCGCCTCGCCGAACAGGGCCTCGGCGCCGTAGTCGCCGTAGATGTCCGCGTGGTCGAAGCTGCTGATGCCGAGTTCCAGCGCCTGCTCGATCCAGCGCACACGCTGCTGCACGGAGAGCTTCCAGTCGGCGATGCGCCACAGCCCGGCGACGATGGGCGAGAGTTGCGGTTCGGATGAAGCGTGTGCGGTCGTCATGCAGGGTCCGGGGCGGTCGCGTGGAGTGAACATCATGCAGCATGCGGCACGCAGGCAGTACGGTGCGACGACTCACGCGTTCCGGATGACGCCTGTCACTGGCTGCCATGCGATGGGTGCCTTACCGTGGCGCCACCTTGGGAGGACAACGACGATGACCGACAACGAGATGGATGCCGGAACGGACAGCAGGGCAGGCTACGGCCACCACATCCTTCCGGCACTGCTGGTGGTGGCGATGGGGCTGATTTTCCTCGTGCTCAACCTGGGCGTGCGGATTCCCTTCCTCGACTCGGCGAACTGGTGGGCGTGGTTCATCCTGGCCGGCGCGGTGTGGCCGCTTTCCGAAGCCTGGACCCGCTATCGCGCCGTCGGCAGGCTGGACGCTGCGCTGGCGCATTCCCTGCTCAATGCGCTGGGCATCGTGATCGTGGCGGGAATCTTCATCCTGGGCCTGTCCTGGGCGACCTGGTGGCCGGTGTTCGTGATCTACGGCGGCCTGTGCATGCTGGTGCGCGATCCGCAGCGCGAGCGCCGGCGCAGGGCGAGGAACGGGTAACAGGTGAGCCGCACGCATTGCCAGCGCGACCTTGGCCGCGCCTGGCCGCTCACAGCACCTTGGTGCGTCGCCACCAACTGGTCCGCTTCTCTTCGCGTACCAGCGTGAACAACCCCGCGCCGAGAATCATCACGATGCCGACCAGCATCGGCCAGTCCAGGCGGTCGCCGAAGAACCAGTAGCCGAACGCGATGGCCCACAGCATCTGGCTGTACTGGGTGGGTGCGACGCGGTTGGCGGGGGCGATCAAGGTGGCGTGCATCAGCAGCACGTTGGCCAGCGCGGCGAGCAGGCCGTAGCCGGCCAGCAGCAGGGACTGGTGCAGATCGGGCCACGTGAAGTGCGGCAGCATCAGCAGGCCGCCGGCCACCAGCGGGCCGACGATGCCGGCACCGTACAGGCTCACGCGCTTTTCCTCGCTGCCGGCCATGCGCAGCGCCACCACCGATGCCGCCGCCGCGATGCTGCACGAGATCGCCGCGAGGTGGCCGATGCCCAGTGCGCGGAAGCCCGGGCGAAGCACCACCAGCACGCCCGCGAAGCCCACGAACACCGCCGTCCAGCGGCGCCAGCCCACGTGCTCCTTGAGCAGCAGCACGGAGAGGATGGTCACGAAGATCGGCATCAGGAAGATCATCGAGAACACCTCGGCCATCGGCAGCAGGGTGAACGCGGTGACCGAGGTGATGTTGCCTGCTGCGCCGGCCAGTGCGCGTATCCACCAGAGCGCCGGGCGCCGCGCCGAAAACACGTCGTGCCAGCGGTCGTCCTTGTCCATCACGAAAGGCATGGCGGCAAGGCCGAGCAGGCCGCCGAAGAACACCGACTCGTAGGGCGGCACGGTGCCGTGCACGGCTTTCACGAAGGCATCGCTGATCGCGAAGGCCGCAAAGCTGGCGAAGCCCAGCAGCACACCCTTGCGCATGGGGTTTCCGAGGTGGGGAACAGGCCCGCATGATCGCATGCAAGCGCCTGTCCAATACCGCCATGCCGCCGGACCGCGGCCCGGCTGGCGGCTCTAACCCTTGTTGCGCCCCGCCGTGACCGGCATCGGCGCGCCCGCTAGAATCGGCAGTTTCCCATTCACGCCACTGGAACGCTCATGGCTGCTGCCCGCCTGAACCCGCTCGACCTGTACGACGTCCGCTCGCTGCTCTCCGACGAGGAGCGCATGGTGCAGGACACTGTCGGCCGCTTCGTCGACGAGAAGGTGCTGCCGATCATCGGCGACGCCTTCGACCAGGCGCGGTTCCCCGCCGAGCTGATCCCGGAGATCGCCAGCCTCGGCCTGCTCGGCGCCACCATCCCCGAGCAGTACGGCTGCGCCGGCATGAGCGGCGTCAGCTACGGCCTGATCTGCCAGGAGCTGGAGCGCGGCGACTCCGGCCTGCGCAGCTTCGCCTCGGTGCAAAGCTCGCTGGTGATGTACCCGATCTACGCCTACGGCAGCGAAGAGCAGAAAATGGAGTACCTGCCGAAGATGGCGGCAGGCGAGGTCATCGGCTGCTTCGGCCTCACCGAACCGCACGGCGGCTCCGACCCGGCCAACATGAAGACCCACGCCAAGAAGGACGGCGGCGACTGGGTCATCAATGGCGCCAAGATGTGGATCACCAACGGCAACCTCGCGCAGGTCGCGGTGGTCTGGGCGCAGACCGAGGACGGCATCCAGGGCTTCATCGTGCCGACCGACAGCAAGGGCTTCACCGCCCAGCAGATCCACAAGAAGATGAGCCTGCGCGCCTCGGTCACCAGTGCGCTGTTCCTCGACAACGTGCGTGTGCCCGACGCCAACCGCCTGCCCAACGTGAAGGGTCTGAAGGGCCCGCTGGGCTGCCTCACGCAGGCACGCTACGGCATCACCTGGGGCCCGATCGGCGCCGCGCAGGCCTGCCTGAAGGAAGTGATCGACTACACGCAGGAGCGCGTGCTGTTCGGCCGCCCGCTGGCCGCCAACCAGGCGATCCAGCTCAAGCTCGCCGACATGGCCCGGCGCATCACCACCGCGCAGCTGCTCTCGCTGCAGCTCGGCCGCCTGAAGGACGCCGGCGCCATGCAGCCGACCCAAGTCTCGCTGGCCAAGTGGAACAACTGTCGCATGGCCATCGACATCGCGCGCCAGTGCCGCGACATCCTCGGCGGCGCCGGCATCACCACCGAACACGGCGCGATCCGCCACGCGCTCAACCTGGAATCGGTCATCACCTACGAGGGCACCGAGACCGTGCACGAGCTGGTGGTGGGCCGCGAACTGACGGGCATCAACGCGTTCTGATTCTTGTCCCTTCTCCCACTGGGAGTAGGTGCCCCGAAGGGGCGGATGAGGGTCCGCGCATAGCTTTGCGTTTCAGGCGAACCCTCACCCCGACCCCTCTCCCGACGGGAGAGGGGCTTTCAGGAGCCAGGCCTTGCATCTTCCCGATATCCGCATCGAAACCGAACGCCTGCTCCTGCGCCCGCCGCAGGCAAGCGATTTCGCGGGCTGGGCAGTCTTCTTCGCGGACCCGGAAGCCACGCGCCACATGGGCGGTCCGCGCAGCGAACCGCTGGCGTGGCGGCATTTCCTGATGATGGTGGGTGCGTGGAATATCCAGGGTGCTTCGTCTTTCTCGCTGATCGACAAGCGCAACGGCCAATGGCTGGGCTGGTGTGGCCCTTGGCATCCCCCCGGTTGGCCGGGACGCGAGGTTGGCTGGAGCCTTTCGCGCGCGGCGTGGGGGCACGGCTACGCTACTGAGGCAGCCTTGGCGGCCATCGACTGGATCTTCAGCGAAACCGACTGGGACGAAGTGATTCACCTCATCACGCCGGACAACCTCGCTTCGCAGGCAGTGGCGCGGCGGCTGGGTTCAAGCATCCTGCGCCGCATCGAGATGCCCGAGCCTTTCAGCGGCGAAATCGTCGATGTCTGGGGCCAGAGCCGCGAGACCTGGATGCGCCGCGCATGAGCCACATCCCGCCCGCGCTGTTCGTCGCGCTCGCCGATCTGGTGCCCGAGCTGCATGTGCACTGCGCCGAGCCGTGGTGCCTGATCGGCAGCGCGGCGGCGCGCCTGCTTGGCGCCGAGGTGGGCGTGGCCGACGTCGACGTGCTGGTTTCGCGCGAGGATGCCGAGACGCTGGCGACGCTGTGGGCCGGTCGCCGCGATGCCGCGTATGCGCCGGCCGACGACGGCCGCTTCCGCTCGCAGTTCGCCCGCTTCGACTTTCCCGGCCTGCCGGTGGAAGTCATGGGCGGCCTGGAACTGAACCAGGGCGGCGGCTGGCAAGCAGTCCTGCCGGGCCAGCTGGTACTGGCCGGCGTGCAGGGCATCGCCGTGCCGGTGCCTGCACTGGGCGAGCAGATCCGCATCCTCGAATCCTTCGGCCGCGACAAGGACCGCGAACGCGCCGCTGCCTTGCGGCGCCTGCGCCAACCTTCCGCGCTTTCCATCGTTTCCTCTTCCTGACGACACCCTCATGACCACCACGCCTGCTCCCATCGCCGCCCGCCACAAGGGCTTCAACCGCGCCGAGATCGTCGACCAGAACTTCACCGAGTTCGTGCAGTCGTGGCAGGGCGAGGTGCATGCCGCGCCGCGCGACGACGCACCGGTGCTGCCGGGCAGCGCGCTCGATGCGCGCGGGTTCCGCGAACTGCTGGAATCGCAGCTGATCTCGCGCCATCTCGACCTGATGGCGCGCGTGCTGCGCGTGCAGAACAAGGTGTTCTACACCATCGGTTCGTCCGGCCACGAAGGCAACGCGATGGTGGCGCGGTTGACCCGCCACACCGACCCGGCCTTCCTGCACTACCGCTCAGGCGGCTTCATGGCCGAGCGTTTCCGCAAGCTGCCGGGCATGGACCCGGTGATGGATTCGGCGCTGTCGTTCGCCGCCAGCAAGGACGACCCGGCCTCCGGCGGCCGCCACAAGGTGTGGGGCAGCAAGCCGCTCTGGGTGTTGCCGCAGACTTCCACCATCGCCTCGCACCTGCCCAAGGCGCTGGGCACGGCGGTGGCCATCGACCACGCGAAGCGCATCGGCCACACGCTGCCGATCCCGGACGATTCCATCGCGATCTGTTCGTTCGGCGATGCGTCCAGCAACCACGCCACAGCGCAGACTGCGTTCAACGCCGCCGCATGGACGGCCTACCAGAAGCTGCCCGCGCCGGTGCTGTTCGTGTGCGAGGACAACGGCATCGGCATCTCGGTGAAGACGCCGACCGGCTGGGTCGCCAGCAATTACCAGTCGCGCAACCACCTCGACTACTTCTACGCCGACGGTCTCGACCTGGCCGAGGGCTACGCCCAGGTGCAGCGCGCGGTGGAGCATTGCCGCAGCACGCGCCGGCCGACCTTCCTGCACCTGCGCACCACCCGCATCATGGGCCATGCCGGCACCGACTTCGAGATCGAGTGGCGCTCGATCGAGGAACTGGTGGCGGTGGAAGCCACCGATCCATTGCTGCGCTCGGCGGCCATCGCGCTGGCGTCGGGCCTGTACACCAGGGACTCGTTGCTGGAACTCAACGAGTCCATCCGCAAGCGCTGCTTCGCCGCCGCCGAGGAGGCCGACCGCCGCCCGAAGTTGGAACGCCTCGACGACGTGATGGCGCCGCTGGCGCCGTACTCGCCGGCCAAGGTGAAGGCCGAGGCCGAGCGCGCCGACTATGCCGATGCCCGCCTGAAGGCCTTCGGCGGCGAGGCGAAGTTGCCGGAGAACCAGCCACCGCGGCACCTGGCGATCCAGATCGGCCAGGCGCTGCACGACGTCATGGCGAAATACCCCGAGTCGCTGCTGTTCGGCGAGGACGTGGCGCAGAAGGGCGGCGTGTACACGGTCACCAAGGGGCTGCACAAGGCGTTCAAGAACACCCGCGTGTTCAACACCCTGCTGGACGAGACGGTGATCCTCGGCCTGGCCCAGGGCTATGCCAACATGGGCATGCTGCCGATCCCGGAGATCCAGTACCTGGCGTACTTCCACAACGCCGGCGACCAGATCCGCGGCGAGGCGGCCAGCCTGCAGTTCTTCTCCAACGACCAGTACCGCAACCCGCTGGTGATGCGGGTGGCGTCGCTGGGCTACCAGCGCGGCTTCGGCGGGCATTTCCACAACGACAACTCGATCGCCGCGTTGCGCGACATCCCGGGTCTGGTGGTCGGCTGTCCGAGTCGCGGCGACGACGCGGCGACGATGCTGCGCACGCTGACCGCGCTGGCGAAGGTGGACGGCCGCGTCTGCGCCTTCCTCGAACCCATCGCGCTGTACATGACCAAGGACCTCTACGAAGCCGGCGACGGCGCGTGGCAGTTCGCCTATCCCGCACCGGGCGAGGCGATGACCCTGGGCGAGGGCCGCGTCTACAACGAGCAGGCGGACGACCTGGTGGTATTCACCTTCGGCAACGGCGTGCCGATGGCGCTGCGCGCGGCGCGCACCATCGAGCAAGAGTTGAAATGGAAGGTGCGCGTGGTCGACCTGCGCTGGCTGGCGCCGCTCAACGACGCCTTCATCGCGGCGCAGGCGAAGAACGCCAAGCGCATCATCGTGCTGGACGAGGGCCGCAAGAGCGCGGGCGTGGGCGAGGGCGTGATCACCGCCATCGTCGAAGCCGGTTTCGGCGCCACGCCGCTGGAGCGCGTGGTCGGCGCCGACACCTTCACCCCGTTGGCCGGCGCCGCCTTCCTGGTGCTGCCCGGCGATGCGGACGTGGTGGCGGCGGCGCGCAAGCTGGCGTAGCCGGGGGCCTTGCCCGCGCGCGCCGTCGGTTTCGGCAATCAGCCGACCAGCAGCAGCGCGCGCACCATGCCGGTCAGCGCCATCACCAGCACGGCGGCCCAGCCCAGCATGCCCAGCAGGTAGCCGCCGCCGCGGCGCGAGGCGTCCTTGAGGTAGCCCAGCACGTACCACACGCGGCCGGCGATCCACACCAGCCCCGCCACGCCGGCCCAGCCGCCGAAGCCGTAGCGCGTGGCCACCCAGAGGGTGGGCAGGAACAGCAGTACCGCCTCCAGCGTGTTCATCTGCACGCGGTAGGCGCGCTCGAACGCCGGATGGCCGCTGGTGGCCGGCGCCTTGATGCCGTATTTGCCGCGCGCATGGCCCACCACCCACATCGTGCCGAACTGCAGGAGCACGGCAAGCAGGACCACCACTTCAGGTAATTGCTGGAGCATGGCGTTTCTCGTCCGGAAGGAGGCGACACTGTAGCGGCATGGTGCGGCGTTGCGCGAGGCGCTATCGTCGCAGCGCGACCGGCACGGGAGGGGCGGCATGGACTGGCAGAAAGGCGAGAACAGCGACAACGTCGAGCAAGGCAGTGGCGGTGGCGGCGGCTTCCGGCCGGGCGGCGTGCACATCGGTCTGGGCGGGCTGCTGATCCTCGTGGTGCTCAGCCTGGTGTTCAAGCGCGACCTCGTCACGCCCTTCCTGGGCGGCGACAGCGGAGTGCAGCAGACCAGCGGGCAGGCGCAGCCCACGCAGGCCGTGGATTGCCGGAACCCTGCCGATCAGCAGGTCGCATTCGTCTGCCGCATCCTGGGCTCCACCGAGAAGACCTGGGGCGACTATTTCGCCTCGATGGGCAAGACCTACACCGATCCCAGGCTGCACCTGTTCCAGGGGCAGGTGGACACGGCCTGCGGCGCGGCCTCCACCGCGGTGGGGCCGTTCTATTGCCCGGGCGACCGCAAGATCTACCTCGACCTGGATTTCTTCCTGGAGTTGCAGGACCGCTTCCATGCCTCCGGCGATTTCGCGCGCGCCTACGTGATCGCGCATGAGGTGGGCCATCACGTGCAGAACCTGCTCGGCGTGTTCGACAAGGTGCGGCAATGGCAGCGGCAGGGCTATCCGATGGATGGCGCCGACGGCCTCTCGGTGCGGCAGGAGCTGCAGGCCGACTGTTTCGCCGGCGTGTGGGCCAACCGCACGCAGCAGCGGCTGGACTGGCTGCAGCCGGGCGACGTGGAGTCCGCGCTCAACGCGGCCAGCCAGATCGGCGACGATACCTTGCAGCGCGCGGCGCGCGGCACGGTGGTGCCGGACTCCTTCACCCACGGCACCTCGGCGCAGCGGGTGAAGTGGTTCAAGGCAGGCATGGCCAGCGGCGACATCAACAGCTGCAACACTTTCAGCGGCGATCCCTGAGCCCGCCCGGCGGGGTATCTTCCGCCGGCGCGCGGCCGGCCCTAGAATCCGCCCGCTGCGCGCCTCGGGGTGCGCTCTCCCGGCTTGTCATGAGTCATCCCTGCCTGACCTGCGGCGCGTGTTGCGCCCATTTCCGCATCGCCTTCCATTGGTCCGAGACCGACCCGGCGCTGGGCGGCACCGTTCCCGCCGAGCTCACCGAGAAACTCGATCCGCACCGCGTCGTGATGCGCGGCACGCAGTCGAAGACGCCGCGTTGCGTTGCGCTGGTGGGCGAGATCGGCGTGGCTGCGCATTGCGGCATCCACCCGATCAAGCCGTCGGTGTGCCGCGAAGTGGAGCCGTCCTGGGAGTTCGACCGGCACAGCCCGCAATGCGACAAGGGGCGCATCGCGCACGGGCTGACGCCGCTGACGCCGGAGGATTGGATAGCCTCGCACGTCGCGCAGGATGCACCGTTGCCGCCCGGATAAAGATGCCGGCGCTTCAGTCGAAGCGGTAGATGTCCATCGCGAGGAATCCCAGGTCGATGCCGGCGTCGATGCGCTGCGCCCGCGCACCGTCGCCCGCCGCGCCGAGCGCGAAGAACAGCGGCAGCAGGTGTTCGTCGGTGGGATGAGCGTGCTGGGCGAACGGTGCCTGACGGCGGTAGTCGAGCAGGGCGTCGACATCGCCGGCGGCGAGCTTCTGTTCGATCCACCCGATGAAGGGGCGCACGTAAGGCGCTTCGCGCTCCGCGCTGTAGCCGCTGCGCAGGTCGTACAGGTTGTGGGTGATGCTGCCCGAGCCGATCAGCAGCACGCCTTCTTCGCGCAGCGATGCAAGCGCGCGGCCGAGCGCGTACTGGTGCGCGGGGCCAAGTTCGGGCTGGATCGAGAGCGGCACCACCGGAATGTCGGCGGCGGGATAGAGCAGGCGCAGCGGCACCCATGCGCCATGATCCAATCCGCGTTGCGGATCGAGGCGCGGCGCGAGGCCGGCCCGGTCAAGCAGTTCGACCACCTGCGCGGCGAGCGCGGGGGCGCCCGGTGCGGGATAGTCCAGCGCGTAGAGTGCGCGCGGGAAGCCGGCGAAGTCGTGGATGGTTTCAGGCTCGGCCGCACCGCCCACCAGCGGCGCATATGCCAGCCAGTGCGCGCTGGCGATCACGATGGCTTTGGGATGCGGCATCGCCTGCGCCAGTTCCGCCAGGCGCGTGCCGGTGGCGCCCGGTTGCAGCGCGGTCATCGGCGAACCGTGGGAGACGTAAAGGCTGGGCAGGGTGGGCACGGCGGACTGGTCCCGTAGGTAGTCAGACCAAGATAGTGGCGTTCGCGCGGTTTGCAGCCATGCGGCATGGAACGCTGCGTTGCTCACGGGAAACGAACGTCAAGGCATCGTGCGTTCATCGCTTCCGCGCAATGCATGCAGTGGCCCGATGGGCGAAGCAAGGCCATCGAATGGCCCGGTTTTGTACGAAGCATTAAGTGGGTTGTAGTGCTTGTCTGCGTGCGAATTTTCTTGCCGGTTTTTCGAAAGAACATTCGTCGCCAAAGGGCTTTTTTTCAACGAATGTTACCGATAACCTCAGTGCGTCCGCCGACGGGAGGCTTTCACCGAAAAGTCTCAAAAACCTCTTGGGCGTGGATGGGGAGAAATTCAGATGATGTGCAAGGACTATCGCGGTTGCGAGGCGCCCGCCTGCGCGTGACAGCGGCTGCTGTTATCCGCACAAGGGTGTCGCAGTGCTCGTTTTCCTGACCAAGACAGGCGTTGGAATGCGCCTGTCCAACGACCTTCAAACCTATTGAACTTCCTGGGAGGGTGTAATGCAGTCCAAGAACGCTTTCGGTATTCGTTGCATTGCCAAGATCGTCTCGGTGGCCGGACTTGTCGGCGCCGCGGCCATGCTGCCTGCTGTGGCATCGACGGCCGACATCGCCGCCGCCGCGCAGGCTCAGGCGCTGAAGACCTGGCACGAAACCATGCGTCAAATGAGTCCCCCCACGACGGGCTGCTTCCAGGCGTCGTATCCCAGCGTCATCTGGGAAAAGGCCACTTGCGTGGCCACCAACTACCGCTCCAATCCGCATGTGAAAACGAACTCGGCGGAAACGGTGGGCAACGGCAACGACTATGCCGCCGTCACGTCCAACCTGACCAGCTCGGCCACCGGCAGCTTCCCGGTCGTGACGGGCGTGACCAGTGAAACGGGCGGCAGCACCGCGAACAGCTACACCCTGCAGCTCAACACCAACGTGGGCAGTTCCTCGCCGGCCTGCGGCAGCTACGGCTACTCCAGCTGCCAGGTCTGGGAGCAGTTCATCTACTCCTCGAGCTATGTGGGCGGCGTGGCGCAGGTGTTCATCCAGAACTGGATGTTCATTCCCAAGGGTGCACGTTGCCCGCGCAGCGGCGGCTGGACGTCCTACAAGACCAGCTCGTACAACGGTTGCTACAAGAACAGCAGCGCCGTGAATTCGGTCACGGTCCCGGCGTCCCAGCTGGCGAACATGAAGCTGGCCGGTTCCGTCGTGGCGAACGGCAACGACACGGTGACGTTCACCAACGGCAGCACGGTTTATGCCGTGAGCGAGCCTGACACCACGCTGGGCGTGTCCAGTGTGTGGAACCAGTCCGAATTCAACGTTGTCGGCAACGGCGGCGGCTCGGCGGCCACCTTCAACAGCGGTTCGTCCGTGACCGTGAACCTGCAGGTGAACTCCAACAGCACGAACGCCCCGACCTGCGCGGCCAACGCCGGCACGACGGGCGAGACCAACAATCTGAACCTTGGTCCGTGCAGCGCCGTGGGCGGCACCTCGCCGTACATCCAGTTCACCGAGTCGAACTGATCGCCTCAAGCAGCGACACGCTTGACGCATTGAAGATCGCCGGAGGGGGCAACCCCTCCGGCGATTTCGTTTCCGTGCCCAGCAAAAAGCGATGCACCGGTGCTGCCCGGCAGTGGTCAGGCCATCCCTGCAGCGGTAATGACGGGTTTATTTGTGCCGTGGCGGTTTGCCCTCGTGGCCGCGCGGCTTGCGCGGGCCAGGCTTGAAACCGTCGTTCTTGCGGAAGCCGCCGGGGCGGCGTGCGGGGTGCGTGCCGGCTTCGCCGCCGCCGTCGTCCTTGCCGTCCCATGCATGGATGTTCAACTGCTGGCGCGCCACCCAGACCTTTTTCAGGTGGGCGAAGATTTCCTTCGGCATGCCTTCGGGCAGGTCGATCAGGCTGTGGTCGCCGCGGATGCTGAGGCGGCCGATGTACTGGCTGTCCAGCCCCGCCTCGTTGGCGATGGCGCCGATGATGTTGCCGGGCTTCACGCCGTGGTCGTGGCCCACCTCGATGCGGTAGGTGATCTTGCCGGTCTCGGTTTGGTGCGGACGCGGCGCGTGGGCGGCGGCGCGCGGGCGGTCGCTCTGCTCGCGCTCGGCGCGTTCGCGCGGATGGCTGCGCTCGGGCTTGCCGTGCTGCTCGGCCTGCTCGCGCGGCGCGTATTCGCGCTTCGGCGGCGGGGCCAGCAGCAGCGGACGGTCGCCCTGGGCGATGCGCGCGAGCGCGGCGGCGATCTCGATGGCCGGCACGTCGTGTTCCTGTTCGTACTGCTCGATCAGTTGCTGGAACAGTTCCAGCTCGCCGGCCGCCAACGTGTCGCTGATGCGCTGCTTGAACTTGGCGATGCGCTGGTCGTTGACGGCTTCCACCGTGGGCAGCTTCATCTCGTCGATCTTCTGCCGGGTGGCGCGTTCGATCGCGCGCAGCATGCCCTTCTCGCGCGGCGTGACGAACAGGATCGCCTCGCCGCTGCGTCCCGCGCGGCCGGTGCGGCCGATGCGGTGCACGTAGCTCTCGGTGTCGTAGGGGATGTCGTAGTTCAGCACGTGGCTGATCCGCTCCACGTCGAGGCCGCGCGCGGCCACGTCGGTGGCGACCAGGATGTCGAGCTTGCCGTCCTTCAGTTGCTGGATCACCCGTTCGCGCTGCGGCTGGGCGATGTCGCCGTTGATCGCGGCGGCGGCCAGGCCGCGCGCCTGCAGCTTCTCGGCCAGTTCCTCGGTGGCCTGCTTGGTGCGCGCGAACACGATCATCGCGTCGAACGGTTCGGCCTCGAGGATGCGCGTCATCGCGTCCAACTTGTGCAGGCCGCTGACGAACCAGTAGCGCTGGCGGATGTTGGCCGCGGTGGTGGTGGCCGCCTTGATGGTGACTTCCACCGGCTCCTTCAGGTGCTTCTGCGCGATCTTGCGGATCGGCGCGGGCATGGTGGCCGAGAACAGCGCCACCTGGCGGGTGGGCGGGGTGGCTTCCAGCACTTTCTCCACGTCGTCGATGAAGCCCATGCGCAGCATCTCGTCGGCTTCGTCGAGCACCAGGTACTTCAGTTCGGAAAGGTCGAGTGTGCCCTTGTCGAGATGGTCGATCACGCGGCCCGGCGTGCCGACCACGATCTGCACGCCGCGGCGCAGCGCGTGCAGCTGCGGACCGTAGCTCTGCCCGCCGTAGATCGGCAGCACCTGCAGGCCGGGCAGGTGCGCGGCGTAGCGCTGGAACGCTTCGGCCACCTGGATCGCCAGCTCGCGCGTGGGCGCCAGCACCAGCGCCTGCGGCTTGCCGGGCTTGAGGTCGATGCGCGACAGGATCGGCAGCGCGAACGCAGCGGTCTTGCCGGTGCCGGTCTGCGCCTGGCCCAGCACGTCGCGGCCTTCCAGCAGCGGCGGGATGGTGGCCGCCTGGATCGGCGAGGGCGACTCATAGCCCACGTCGGCCAGCGCTTTCTGCACCTCGGGCGAAAGCGCAAGCGCGCCGAAGCCGGCGGCAGCCGGGGCGGAATCGTGGGACGGGGCGGACATGGGGAACCTCGGGGTGGCATGCGCGGCGGCATGCGGGAGAATGGGCGGCATTGTATCAGTCCTTGCGCGCGCTCATTGGCGCCGTTGCCTGCACCGTTCACCCTGAGCGCAGCGAAGCGGAGTCGAAGGGTGGCTGCGGGGCGCTTCGACTTCCTCGCTCCTCAACGCCAGCGCCATCCATGGCGCTTCCCCGCGTGCGCTTGCTGCTGCAAGCTACGCTCAGTGCGAACGGAAACTTCTTGAGGAGAGAACCATGCAGAACCGCCTGAAAGACCGCATCGCGCTGGTGACCGGCGCCTCCTCCGGCATCGGCGAGGCCACCGCGCTGGAGCTGGCTCGGCAGGGCGCGAAAGTCGCCGTCGCCGCGCGCCGCCGCGACCGGCTGGATGCGCTGGCGAAGGAACTGGCCGCGTCGGGAGCCGAGCCGCTGGTGCTGGTGGCCGACCTGGCCGACGAGGGCGAGGCGCAGCGCATTGTGCGCGAGACCGAGCAGCATTTCGGACGTCTGGACATCCTCGTCAACAACGCCGGCGTGATGTACCTGGAGCCGGTCGCCGAGGCCGACCTCGCCCGCTGGCGGCAGATGCTGGAGCTCAACGTGCTCGGCCTGATCGCCGCCACGCAGGCGGCGCTGGCCGGGATGCGCGCGCGGCGCGAGGGCCACATCGTCAACATCTCCTCCACCGCCGGCCGCATCGCCAACCCGAATGCGGCAGCCTATTCGGCCACCAAGTTCGGCGTGGTGGCGTTCTCCGAGGCGCTGCGCCGCGAGGTGTACAAGGACAACATCCGCGTCAGCGTGATCGAGCCGGGCGCCGTGGCCACCGAACTGCGCGAGCACATCGGCCATGCCGCCACCAAGGACGCGCTCAACGCCTGGGCGGAAAGCATGCGCCAGCTGCAGAGCCAGGACATCGCGGAGGTGATCGCCTTCTGCGTGAGCCGGCCGGCGCACGTCAACATCAACGAAGTGCTGGTGCGGCCGACCGACCAGGAGCGCTGAGTTGGGCTTCTCGCCGCACCTGCAGACCGAGCGCACGCACATCCGTCTTGCCGAAGATGCGGACGCGCCGGCGCTGTTGCGCTACCGCGTGGCGAACCGCGCCCACCTCGCGCCGTGGGAGCCGCTGCGCGACGAGGCCTACTGCACGCTGGAGTCATGCGCGCAATCCATTGCCGAGGGACGCGGGCATGCGCGGCAGGACCGCGGTTACCCGCTGCTGGCGTTCGACCGCGACGGGCGCGAAATCCTCGCCACGTTCACCTTTGCCAACGTGGTGCGCGGCGCGTTCCAGGCTTGCCACCTCGGTTACGGCGTCGCGGCGCATGCGCAAGGGCAGGGGCTGATGCACGAGGTGCTGCAGGCCGGCCTGGACTGGGCCTTCGGCGAACTCGGCCTGCATCGCGTGATGGCCAACCACCTGCCGCGCAACGAGCGCAGCGCGCGCCTGCTGGCGCGGCTGGGCTTCGAGCGCGAGGGCTACGCGAAACGCTACCTGCAGATCGCGGGTGTGTGGGAAGACCACGTGCTCACCGCCCGGATCCGTCCGGGCGGTTGATCAAGGCCATCAGGCCTTGGCGGCGGGGCGCGGCCGGTGGCGGCGCTTGCGGTTGCCCGCAGCGTGTTCGCCATTGCCCTGCTTCTGCGCGTGGCCGTGCGGGCGGTGTGCCTGCGACGAGCCTTGCGTGCGCTGCGATTGGCCGCCCTGCCCACGCTGCGGCGAGCGCGGCTGGCGCTGGCCCTGCTTGGGACGCGGCGCGCCGGCGTCGAGGCGCAGCGGCGAGGAAGGCTCGAAGCCGGCCACGTGGTCGATGGCGATCTCGTCCTTGAGCAGCTTGCGGATGTCGCGCAGCAGACCTGATTCGTCATGGCTCACCAGCGACACTGCCATGCCTTCGCTGCCGGCGCGGCCGGTGCGGCCGATGCGGTGCACGTAGTCCTCGGCCACCATCGGCAGGTCGAAGTTGATCACCATCGGCAACTGGTCGATGTCGATGCCGCGCGCGGCGATGTCGGTGGCCACCAGCACGGTGATGCGGCCATTCTTGAAGTCGGCGAGCGCCTTGGTGCGCGCGTTCTGGCTCTTGTTGCCGTGGATCGCCGCGGCGCGCACGCCGGACACTTCCAGGTACTTCACCAGCTTGTCGGCGCCGTGCTTGGTGCGGCTGAATACCAGGGTCTGGCGGCGGCTGTCCTGCGCCAGCACGTGCAGCAGCAGGTCGCGCTTGCGCTCGGCGTCCACCGGATGCACGTGGTGGCTCACCGTGGCGGCCACAGTGTTCGGCGGCGTCACCGTGACCTCGCGCGGCTCGCGCATGAACTGCATCGCCAGCGTCTTGATCTCGGGCGCGAACGTGGCGGAGAACAGCAGGGTCTGGCGCTGCTTCGGCAGCGCGCCGAGGATGCGCTTCAGCGCCGGCAGGAAGCCCATGTCCAGCATGCGGTCGGCCTCGTCCAGCACCAGCGTCTCGATGCCGGATAGGTCGATCGTGCGCTGCTGCATGTGGTCGATCAGGCGGCCGGGAGTGGCGATCACGATGTCCACGCCGCGGCGCAGCGCGTTGATCTGCGGCCCCATGCCGACGCCGCCGAAGATGGTGGCGGCGTTGATGCGCAGGTGCTTGCCGTAGGCCTGCACGTTGTCGAGGATCTGCGCGGCGAGTTCGCGGGTGGGGGTGAGCACCAGCGCGCGCGGGCGGCGCGTCATGGTGGCCGGTGCGTCGATCAGCTTGTGCAGCAGCGGCAGCGCGAACGCGGCGGTCTTGCCGGTGCCGGTCTGCGCGGCGGCGAGCAGGTCGTGGCCCTGCAGCACCAGCGGGATGGCGCCGGCCTGCACCGGGGTGGGTTCGGCGTAGCCCTGTTCGGCAAGCGCACGCAGCAACGCGGGCGCAAGGCCCAGCGATTCGAAAGACATGGAACGACTCCTGTGCAACCCGGAGCGTTCAAGCAGAACCGTGTTGCGATCTGAGGGGGAAGGGGCGGCGATGCCGCTGACGGCGAGGAAGCCGTCCGGCTAGTGTAGCCGATATGCGTGCCGGCTGCGCTGTGCCTGCGTGTTAGCCTGTGCCATCGCCCCGCGGAGTGCTCCTCATGTCGCTGCTGTCGTCCCTGCGCGAACTGAACCGCGAGCAGCGCCACACCGTGCTGGCAAGCTTCCTGGGCTGGACGCTGGACGCGTTCGACTACTTCCTGCTGACCTTCGTGATCGTGGGCGTGGCGAAGGAGTTCCATACCGACAACCAGGCCGTTACCTACGGCCTGTTCCTCACGCTGGCCGCGCGGCCGCTGGGCGCGTTGATCTTCGGCCGGCTGGCGGACCGCTACGGCAGGCGGCCCATCCTGATGCTGGACGTGGTGCTGTTCTCGGTGTTCGAGCTGGCCACCGCGTTCTCCACCTCGTTGACGATGCTGCTGGCGCTGCGCTTCCTTTTTGGCGTGGCGATGGGCGGCGAATGGGGCATCGGCGCCTCGCTGGCGATGGAGTCGATCCCGCCGAAGTCGCGCGGCCTGGTCTCGGGCCTGTTGCAGAGCGGCTATCCCTGCGGCTTCTTCCTCGCCGCGCTGGCGAACTGGTTGCTGGTCGACGCCATCGGCTGGCGCGGCCTGTTCGTGGTGGGCGCGCTGCCGGCGGTGCTGGTGCTGTACATCCGGCGCAGCGTTCCGGAGTCGCCGGTGTGGCAAGCGGGGCGGCACGAGCATGCCCGCACGGATGTATGGCAGGCCATGCGTGGCCACTGGAAACTGTTCGCCTACATGATCGTGCTGATGTGCGCGTTCAACGCCTTCAGCCACGGCTCGCAGGACATGTACCACACCTTCGAAGAGGTGAACCTGCACCTGCCCACCGGTTCGGGCACGGCCTTCGTGCTGGTGGCGCTGCTCAACCTCGGCGCGCTGGCCGGCGGCCTGTGCTTCGGCGCGTGGTCGGAACGGGTGGGGCGGCGCAAGGCGATCATGGTGGCCGCGCTGCTGGCGATTCCGGTGATCCCGCTGTGGATGTATGGCGGCTCGCTGTGGCTGCTCGGCCTCGGCGCCTTCCTGATCCAGGTGATGGTGCAGGGTGCGTGGGGCGTGGTGCCCTCCCATCTCAACGAACTCTCGCCGGACACGGTGCGCGGCACCTTGCCGGGTTTCGCCTACCAAATCGGCAACCTGCTGGCCGCCGGCACCGCCACCGCGCAGACCTGGCTGGCGCACCGGCACGGCGGCGACTTCGCCTTCGCGATGTCTTTGTGGATCGCGGTGGTGGCCGTGGTGCTGGCCGCGCTGGCGTGGCTGGGGCCGGAGGCGCGCGGGGTGGGCTTCGGCCAGCGGTCCAGCTGATAGAATCGCCCTTTTGCACCATTCGAGAGACAGGCAATGAAGGCTGGCAAGGACAAAGTCGTCGCGCTGCATTACACGCTGCACGTGGACGGCGAGAAGGTGGAAAGCTCGCACGACAATGGCGAGCCGTTGTGGATCCTGCTCGGCCACGGCCAGCTGATTCCGGGGCTGGAAAAGGCGCTGGAAGACCACGCCGCCGGCGACGAAGTGAAGGCGACCATCGCCCCGGCCGACGGCTACGGCGAGCGCCAGGAAGGCCAGATCCAGCGCGTGCCGAAGAAGTATTTCCAGCACGCCAAGCACCTCAAGCCGGGCATGACCACCGTGCTGGCGCTGAAGGAAGGCGGCCAGCGCGCGGTGACCGTACACAAGGTCGGCATGAGCACCATCGACGTCGATCTCAACCACCCGATGGCCGGCAAGACGCTGGATTTCGACGTCAGCATCCAGGAAGTGCGCGACGCCAGCGAAGAAGAACTCGAGCACGGTCATGCCCATCCGCCGGGAAGTGCAGCGCACTGACCGGAGGATCAGCAGTCAAATCAAAAGCGGCGCCTGCAAGGCGCCGTTTTTGCGTTCGCTCCCTCTGCCCTCCGGGCAGAGGAATGGGTCGATGGGACGGCTTGGCTCGACACCGCTTCTCGCTTCCTGCCGTCAATAGCCCAAAGCCTTTCTTCATGCCGATAAAGCGTTTTGCTGCCGCCGGCGCAGCCGGTCAATCCAGCACCCGCCGTCCGTAGGCGAAGTGGTCGCGCCAGTACGGCCCGTCGATGTTGTCCAGGCGCACGGTGCCGCCGCTGTCCGGCGCATGCACGAAGCGTCCCTTGCCTACGTAGACGCCGACGTGGCTGATGCGGCCGCCGATGTCGAAGAACACCAGGTCGCCGCTGACCAGCTGGGTCATGCGCCTGACCTTGCGCGCGTCCATGTCGGCCATCTCGTGCGAAGTGCGCGGCAGCTGCAGGCCGGTGGCGTTGCGGTAGATGTAGTCGACCAGTCCGCTGCAGTCGAAGCCTCCGGCCGGCGTGTTGCCGCCCCAGTGGTAGGGCGTGCCGACCAGGGCCATGGCGCGGAACAGCACGTCGTTGGCCGCGGCGATTTCGCCGTCGGGGCCGCGTGCCGGTTCGTTGGCGAGGGCGGACTCGGTCGCGGCGATGGAAGCGGCGCGGCGCGGTGCGCTGGCGCAGGCGGCGAGCAGTGCGATGGCGAGAACCAGCAGCGCCAGCCGTACGATGCGCGCGGTCGAGGCGCTGGATCGGATGGTGGATGGCAGGCTCACCAGACAACCTCGGCGTGGTTTGCACCGAGGTTATCAGGGTGATAAATCACATTCAAATCAAAAGACTTTCAGGTGTTCCGAAGCTGGTTTCTCAGCTTTGGTTCCCGGACTCGGTTTTCTGGGCCTTTTCCGGCAACGGTTCGAGGCTGAACTTGACGGGCACACGCGCATAACCCGCGACGGGCTTGCCGTTTTTCATCTGCGGGCTGAAGCGCCATTGCCTCGCGGCATTCGTGGCGGCCGCGATCAGGTCGGCCGAAGCCGTGTTGCTTTGCTTGGCGTTGTAAGTGATGGCACCGGGCGTGCCATCGGGATACACCAAAATGTCGAGCACCACGGTGCCTTGTTCTTTGGCCTTGACCGCCGATGGGGGATAGTGCGGCTGGATGCCTGCGTTGTAGCTGAGATCGGATGCGGCACTCTGGTTCGCCTGGTTGCCCGTGGCCGCCTGTGCCACGAACGCGCTGCCCACCAACAAGGCGGCAAGCAAAACAAACCCTGCACGACGGCGCAGTGCGCCGGGACGATGATGCTCGATCATGGTGAGTCGCTCCTTCAGTTGAGGCTGGCTTAGCCAGGGGATCAATGCCGGCACGGGGGACAGGCCGACGCTGTGCAGCAAGGCATGTGCGTAAATGCGCTCGTCGTGTGGGGCGTCGCGCAGCACGCGTTCGTCGCAGGCCAGTTCCTGGTCCAGCCGGAACCGCGGTCGTGCCAGCCAGGCCAGCGGGTGGAACCACAGCAGGGCGAGCGCCAGTTCGGCGATGAGGCGCCACAACGCGTCGCCGCGACGCAGATGGGCGAGCTCGTGGCGCAGCACCATGAGGCGCTCGTCGGCATCGAAGCGTTCGAGAAAATCCGCCGGCAGCAGCAACTGGCTGCGTGGCGCCCACAGCAGGGCCGGGCCGGCCGGATGCAGGCGCAGCCGGCGCGGATCGAGACCGCCCAGTTCGTGCGACAGCCGCGCCGTCATCTCGGCGGGCAGCGCCTGGCTTTGGCGGCGCAGCCGCAGGTAATGTACGGCCAGCCGCGACAACATCGCGATCGCGCCGGCCAGCCACAGCCAGGACACCCAGGCGATGGTGACCGGGGCTGGCGCGGCGGCAACGCCGGCGGCGACCGTGCCGGGCAGGATGCGGATGGCCGGCAAGGTGAGCCAGCGCTCGTGCAATTCGGGCAAGCAGGGCAGCGCGATGGCCAGTGCGGGCAGCAGCCACAGTCCGAAAGCGGGGCCGGCGCCAAAGGCGAGCCGCACGGGGCGGCGCACCAGCAGTATGGCGGCCAGCGCCAAGGTGACCAGCGACAAGCTGCGCAACAGCAGTGCGTTCATCTCAGCGCCCCTTCTTCTCGATGGCGTCGAGCAATTTGCGCAGTTCGGCGATGTCCTTCGCCCCCAGCTTCTCGTGTTCGCTGAAATGCGCCAGCAAGGGGCTAAGCCGGCCGCCGAACACGCGGTCGAGCAGGCTGCGGCTCTCCTGCGACTGCCATTGCTCGCGGCTCAGTTCGGGGGAATACAGGTAGCGCCTGCCGTCCTTTTCCGCGCTTACCGCGCCCTTGCCGAGCAGTCGGCCGAGCAGGGTGCGGATGGTTTTCTCGTGCCAGTCGCTGTCTTGCTGCACGGCGGCGACGATGTCTTCCGAACTCTGCGGCGCCTTGCGCCACAGGGCCTCCATCACGCGGCTCTCCGCGTCGCTGATGGCTGGTTGGGAACGGGACATGCAAAGCTCCTGCAAAAGGACTACGGGTGTAGTTTTATAAACTACACCCGTAATATTTACGGTGCAAGGGCTTATCGCGGCGCTACTTTGATGCTGCCGGTCGACAACGTGTGGCCGTCGCTGTCGCTGGCGCGCAGCCGATAGGTGCCGGGCCGCAGGTAGAGCCTGCTGGTCTCGGTGGGATTCATGAAGGCGTAGCAGTCGGCGGGGATCGCGTCGTTCGGCTCGCCGGAGTAATACGCTTCGACCACGCAGGGGACGGAACCCCGGCACAGTGTCGAATCGATCGGGTAGGGGCGGCGTTGGCCGTCCAGCGTGAGCCAGGCCGGGCGCTGCATTTCGTTGAATTCGAGTATGTGCGGCAAGGCGGACTCGTAGCCATTGGCGCGATACCCGTATTTGTACTTGCCGAAGGCGTCGATGTTGAGGCTGGACGGCAGGATCACGTTGACGTCGTAAGCCGCCGGCCGTGCACTCCACGGCTGCCCGGTCTGGCGGTTCAGCAGGACCTCGGGTCCGTCGGACGGAAACGCATGCACGAGTTGATGATAGGCGTCCTTGGTCTCCAGGCCGGCCTCGAGGAAGTCGGTCTGGTCGACGGAGAGCGGGACCAGGCCGGTGAGCTTCTCCAGTTCCATTGCCATCGGGCGCCATTCCCCGAGGCGGCCCGGCGCCTTGTCGATGTGCGCGTAGCCGGCATGCACGAATAACCGCGCGTTGCGATCCTTGGCAAACACCTTTCGGTACAGGGCTTCGGCCTGCGCCGTCTCGCGCGCTTGCCCGTTGAGCGTGTTGTCATAGGGAACGAGGGTGAAACCCAGCCGTATCGCCTCGCGCAGGATGTCGCCATACAGCGGGTCGCGCAGGTATTCCGTGCCGCTCTTCGGCGTCGGGTAGCCGCGTTTGGCGAGGCCGGGATCGTCGTCGCCGAGCGCCTCGGCGGCGAAATAGTTGAAACCCTGCGCGCGCAACTTCGGCAGCAGTTGGAGCGTGAGCAGGCGGGTGTGTGCGTCGTGGTGAGCCTCGTTGACCATCACGATGCGCCGCTGCGCCGCGAGTGCGGCTATGGCGTCGGCGGCATCCGCCGTTCTCCATTCCTCGGGCACCGGCAGCTTGAGACCGTCCGGCAGGTTGTTGCGCAGCGGGAAATCGAAAACGGCCTGGTCGTAGAGGCCGAGTTCGTTCTGCGAAAAGGCCACGAACTGCCATGCCAGCAACTGGTCGCTGGGCGACAGCGATGGCGCCTTCCGGATCAGGTACTGGTAGCGTGCCAGGGTGGTTGGCGCACGCTTCATGGCGCGCAAAAGCTCAAGCGCCGAGGGGTCGAACGACTGCGCGGCAGCGCTGGCGCAAGCCAGCAGCGCGGCGATGAGGCCTGCACGAACGGCGAGTCGAGCCAACATGTTTTTATGCCTTCGGGGAATAGGCGCCTCGCATGGTGCACGTTGCCCGCAGCGCACGCATGACGCGATGCAGCAGGCGGCTACAATGGCCGGATGGATACGACTCGCGGGGACGTACTGATACTCGGTGGCGGCGTGATCGGCCTCGCCTGCGCCTTGCATCTGCTGCGCAGGGGCGTGGCGGTGCGCGTGCTGGAGCAGGGCACGCCCGGCTGCGGCGCTTCGCACGGCAATTGCGGCACGATCACGCCCAGCCATGCCGCGCCGCTGGCGATGCCGGGCACGCTGGGCGTGGCCCTGCGCTCGATGTTGCGCGCCGACGCGCCGCTTTATCTCAACCCGCGTTTCGACGGCCCGCGCCTGCGCTGGCTGCTGGGCTTTGCGCGGCATTGCAACTGGGCCGATTTCCAGCGGGCCGCCGTCGCGCGCTCGGCGATCCTGCAGCGCTCGCGCCAGCGGCTGGGCGAACTGGTGCGCGGCGAGGGGCTCGACTGCGGGTTTGCCGAGGAAGGCGAGCTGTATGTCTACCGCGGGGCGAAGCTGCTGGCCTCCGACGAGCGCCACCATGCCGCCGTGCTGGACCGCCTCGGTGTGGAGGTGCAGCGCCTGTCCGGCGAGGCGGTGGAAGCGATGGAGCCGGCGCTGAAGCCCGGCGTGAGCGGTGGCCTGTTCCATCCCGGCGATGCGCGGCTGCGGCCGGACCGCTACGTGGCCGAGCTCGCCCGCCGCGTGCGGGAGCTCGGCGGCGCGATCGAATGCGGCGCGCGCGTGGAGGGCTTCGCCACCGATGGCCGGCGCATCACGCAGGTACACACGTCGCGCGGCGATTTCTCGGGCGAACGCGTGCTGTTGGCGCTGGGCGCGTGGTCGCCGTTGCTGGCGCGCGCGCTGGACCTGCGCCTGCCCATGCAGCCGGGCAAGGGCTATTCGATCACCTACACCAGGCCCGCGCGCGCGCCGCGCCATGCGCTGGTGTTGCGCGAGGCGCAGGTTTGCGTCACCACCTGGGCCGACGGTTATCGGTTGGGCAGCACCATGGAGTTTTCCGGTTACGCCGAGGGGCTCAACCGCGCCCGCCTCGATGCCTTGCGGCGCGGCGCGGCGGCCGGCCTGCACGAGCCGGAAGGCCCGCAGCAGTTGGAAGAGTGGTGGGGCTGGCGGCCGATGAGCGTGGACGAGGTGCCGATCATCGGGCCGAGCACGCGCTGGGCCAATCTGCATCTCGCCACCGCGCACGGCATGCTGGGCGTGAGCATGTCGGCCGCCACCGGCGAGCTGGTCGCCGACCAGCTGTGCGGCGATGCGCCGGCGATCGATCCGCAGCCTTACGCGCCGTCGCGCTTCGGGCTCTGATGCGGCCAAGCTGAAGCGCAGATATCCGTGGCCGGAACGACGCCGGAGGAAGCCGTTCCGTTCAGTCCCGGTATGCCTGTGGTGCTGCTATCGTGGCCCCGTCGCGCCACCCGCGGTGCCGGGTTCCGGCCGGGCTCGCGATACACAAAAATCATCGAGGTTCGCCATCATGCGCAAGTTCGCGATTGCTTCCCTGCTCGTCGCCGGCGTGGCTCTGTCCGCTTCCGTGTTCGCCCAGGAGGCTGCGGCTCCGGCTGCTGCCCCTGCCGCTGCGCAGCAGGCGGCTCCCGCCGCCGCTCCGAAGGAAGCTGCTTCCAAGGCCACCGAGCACAAGGCGGCCAAGCACAAGTCGAGCAAGCATCACAGCCATCACAAGAAGACCGAGAAGACCGAGAAGAAGGCCGATACGGCCACCCCGGCTGCGGCCGGCTGATCGTCCGGAAATTCCGGGCGTTGCGAAAACCCGCCGGCTTGCCGGCGGGTTTTTTTATGTGAAGCAGGGTGGCCGCTGGCGCTTCCATGCGGCAAGCGCGTGCGCGGCCGGCCGTTCGGGCTAGGCGGTCAGCAGCGCTCGCCGGCGCCCGGTTGCGCCACGCACTTCAGTTCGATGGCGATCGGCGTGGGCAAGGCGGTGATGCCCAGCGTGGTGCGGCAGGCCTCCACGCCGGCGAAGTATTCGGCGTAGAGCCTGTTGTAGGCGGCGAAATCGCGCGTGATGTCGGTGAGGAACACCGTGACGTCGACCAGGTCTTCCCAGCGCGCGCCGCTGGCTTCCAGGACAGTGCGCACGTTGGCGAAGACCTGCCGGCATTGCGCCTCGATGTCGTAGGACAGCAGCCGTCCTTCGGCGTCGTGGACGTTGCCGGGAATGGCGTTCGTCCCCGGCTGGCGCGGGCCGACGCCGGAGAGGAACAGCAGGTTGCCGACGCGGCGCGCGTGCGGATAGGCGCCGACCGGCGACGGCGCCGCATCGGTGCGCACGATGTCGCTCATGCGGGCGCTTTCCAGCGCTCGGCCAGGCCGCTGAGCGCCGCCTCGTAGGCTTCCGGCAACTGTTCGTTGCTGCGCACGTCCAGGCCGAGGTCATGGATGTGGCCGTTGTCGAGGCCGTAGATCCAGGCATGCACGGCCAGCGGCTGGCCGCGTTCCCACGCCTCGCGCACCACGGTGGTGTGGCACACGTTCACTGCCTGCTCGATCGCGTTCAACTCGCACAGGCGTGCGTGGCGCACCGCAAACTCGGTGGCGGGGTCGAGCTTCTCGGGGTGCTTCATCGCCACGTCGCCGATGTGGCGCAGCCAGTTGTCGATCAGGCCCAGCCGCGACTGGTTCAGCACCGCGCCCACGCCGCCGCAGCCGTAGTGGCCCACCACCAGGATGTGCTTCACCTTGAGCACGTCCACCGAGAACTGGATGGTGCTGAGCGCGTTGAGGTCGGTGTGCACCACCACGTTGGCCACGTTGCGGTGGACGAAGATTTCGCCCGGCGGCAGGTCGACGATCTGCGTGGCCGGCACGCGCGAGTCGGAGCAGCCGATCCACAGGTATTTCGGCGCCTGCTGCTGCGCGAGCTTTTCGAAGAAGTCCGGCTCCTGCGCGGTGACGTTGGCGGCCCAGCGCCGGTTGTTGGCCAGCAGGTCTTTCAGCGAATTCATCGGGGTTCCTTCAGTAGCGGATGCAGATGTTTTTTGGCTCGGTGAAGAAGCGCAGCGCCTCGCTGCCGCCTTCGCGGCCGACGCCGGAATGCTTCATGCCGCCGAACGGCGTGCGCAGGTCGCGCAGCATCCAGCAGTTGACCCACACGATGCCGAAATCGAGTTGGGCGCCCAGCCGATGCGCGCGCGACAGGTCGCGCGTCCACAGCGAGGCGGCGAGGCCGTAGCCGGTGCCGTTGGCGATCGCCAGCGCTTCCGCCTCGTCCTCGAAGGGAATCAGCGTAACGACTGGGCCGAAGATTTCCTGCTGGTTGGTGGCGGCCTCGTTCGGCAGGCCTTCGATCACCGTGGGCGCCACGAACCAGCCGCGTTCGCAGCGGCCGGGCACCATCACCGCTTCGCCGCCGCAGAGCACGCGGCCGCCTTCGGCACGCGCCTGGGCGATGCAGGCCATCACCTTGTCGAAGTGCGGTTTCGACACCAGCGCGCCGAGATCGGTGGTGTCGTCGGCGGGATCGCCCACGCGCAGTGCACGCACGCGGGCGAGATAACGCTCGCGGAAGTGCTCGTAGATCGAGCGCTGCACCAGCAGGCGCGAGCCGCACAGGCAGATCTCGCCCTGGTTGGCGAAGCCCGAGCGGACGAGGGTGTCCAGGTTGGCGTCGCAAAGGTCGGCGTCGGCGAACACGATGGCCGGGTTCTTGCCGCCCATCTCCAGCGAGACTTTCTTGAACTGCGGCGCGGCCAGCGCGGCGATGCGCGCGCCGGTGGCGGTGCTGCCGGTGAAGGACACCGCCTTGATGCCGGGGTGTTCGACGATGGCCTGGCCCACCGCGGGGCCGTGGCCGTGCACGATGTTCAGCACGCCGGGCGGGAAGCCCGCCTCGATGCTCAGTTCGCCGAGCAGGGCCGCGGTGCAGGGCGTGACCTCCGAGGGCTTGGCCACCACAGCGTTGCCTGCGGCCAGCGCGGGCGCGATCTTCCAGGTGAACAGGTACAGCGGCAGGTTCCACGGACTGATGCAGCCCACCACGCCCAGCGGCTGGCGTAGCGTGTAGTTGAGCGCGCCTTGTTCCGGCAGGCCCAGCGCCGTGGCGTGCGATTCGCTGCTCCAGGTGTCGATGGCGGCGGCGAAGAAGCGCAGATTGCTCACCGCACGCGGGATGTCCACGCTGCGCGCAAGCTTGACCGGCTTGCCGCTGTCGCGCGATTCCAGCGCGGCGAATTCGTCCAGCCGCGCTTCGATCAGGTCGGCGAGCCGGTGCAGCAGGCGGGCGCGCTGTTCGGCCGGCGTGGCGGCCCAAGCGGATGCGGCGCGCTGCGCGGCCTCGACGGCGCCGGCGACTTCGGCGGCGCCGGCGTCGGGACATTGGACGAAGACCTTGCCGGTGGCGGGTTCGTGCACGTCGATCCAGCGATCGGCCAAGGGCGGCACGAGGCGACCGTCGATCAGGTTGGCGAGGCGCGCGGTGGACATCCGCCGAAGCTTACGACACGCATCCGGCGATTGCACCGGACGCGCGAGTACGCGCGCTCAGAGCGAGCGCATCCGTCCGCCATCCACGGCGAGGCTGACGCCGGTGATGTAGCTCGCGGCGGGCGAGGCGAAAAAGGCCACCGCGGCGGCGATTTCCGCCGCATCGGCAAAGCGGCGCATCGGCACTTCGGCTTCCATCGCCTGCTGCACTTCGGCCGGCGGTTTGCCGCTCTTCTGCGCGCGCGCGGCGACGATCTGCTCGATGCGCGGCGTGCGGGTGGAGCCGGGCAGCACGTTGTTGACGGTGATGCCGAGCGGCGCAAGTTCGCTTGCGAGGGTCTTGGCCCAGCTCGCCACCGCACCGCGCGTGGTGTTGGACACGCCGATGCCGGGGATCGGCTCGCGCACCGAGGTGGAGATCACGTTGACGATGCGCCCCCAGCCGGCCGCGCGCATGCCGGGCACCACCGCTTGCGCCAGCGTGTGACACGCCAGCAGGTGCTGCCGCCAGGCAGCGAGGAAGTCGTCCGGCGTGGCGTCGAGCACGCTGCCGGGCGCCGGCCCACCGCTGTTGTTGACCAGGATATGCACCGGCGCGCCGGCGGCCAGCGTGTCGGCACGCTCACGCAACGCGGCGGTATCGGCCACGTCGATGGCGATGAAGTCGTGGCGCTGCGCCGGATGCGTGCGGGGCAGTTCCGCGGCAAGGGTTTCGAGCACGTCGCCGCGGCGCGCCAGCAGGGTCACGTCGGCGCCCAGCAGTGCCAGTTCGACCGCGCTGGCACGGCCGATGCCTTGCGAGGCGCCGCAGACGAGGGCATGGCGGCCGTCGAGATTCAATTGCATGGTGCTCTTGCTCCCGGAGTTTCGATCAGCCCCAGCGCAGGCGCATCGCCAGCGCGGCCAGCCAACACAGCCAGCCCAGCCATTGGCTGTAGCGCCAGACGCCGCGCCAGCGGTTGATGCCGCGATCGTCCAGCAACGCCAGCGCGGGCGAACGCAGCACGTACTGCATGCGCATCCAGGTGCGCAAGGGACCGATCTTGCCCTTGGTCGACTCGGCGACCACCTGCCAGTGTTGCGGATGCCGCTGGCGCATCACCGCGGCTACGCGGAACGGCGCCACGTAGGACAGCACGAACAAGGCGACGCCGGCGGTCAGCAGGCCAAGGTACAGCGCCAGCACGCTCAGCTCCCCTTCGTGCTGGCTGGGGTGTTGTCCGTGCCGGTGCCGCCGTTGCCATGCGTGCCGTTGGTGTCGCCGCCCCAGGGCAGGGCGGTGCGCAGGGAGTTCAGTACGCCTTCGCCTTTCGATGGCTTCTTGCAGATTGCGTTGTCCACGGCCTTGGCATACGTGGCGTTCATCATGCCCACCCATAGGGTGCCATCGGGGCCGTGTTGCACGCCGAACGAGCCGCTGGAACTCATGTCCAGCGTGGGCAGGCTGGCTGCCGTGCCCTGTGCGGAGAAGGCTGCGGGCGACTGTTCCCAATAAGTCTTGCCCTTCTGCTGGTCCGCCGAGCTGTAGATCAAGAGGTAGCGTGCCTGTTTGCTGTTGACGGTATAGGCGCCGAACGCGCCGGAGCTGGCGTCGCTCCAGCCCATGTGCTCGCACAGCGAGATATCGTCGGAAGCGATCGGTTGGAAGCCGCTGTCCAGAAGCACCACGGTAGGCGCGAACAGGTAGCTGGATTTCAGCCAGCGGCCGTTCAATTCGGACTTGAACGCCACGCGATAGGGCAGCTTGGCGCCGACCGGCAGGCGGAACGCGAGGAAGTAGCTGTGCGTGCCGTTGATGTCCGCCACGCTGCTGCCGCTGCCCAGGGTGTAGGGCTGCGGTTGCCACGGCAGCAGACTCTGGTAGGAGAAGTCGGCGAAGCTGGTGCAGCAGGGCGTGGCGTCCTGCAGGCGCTGCTGCGCCTGCTTGAGCGGATCGTCGGTGTTTTCCGGGGGGCGCAGGTTCGGCGGCACCAGGCTCGTCGGCACCAGGTTCTTCACGGTGTGGCAGCCAGCCAGCAGCGTGCAGGCGGCCAGGATCGGGGCGAGTGCGGTGAACCGGCGTTTCATCGTCAGAATTCGGCTGTCCCTGCGGCGCGCGGGTAGGGGATGGCGTCGCGGATGTTGGAGAGGCCGCACACGTAGACCAGCAGGCGCTCGAAACCGAGGCCGAAGCCCGCGTGCGGGACGGTGCCGTAACGGCGAAGGTCACGGTACCAGCCATACGTGGCAGGATCGAGTCCGAATTTGGCCATCCGGACATCCAAACGGTCCAGGCGCTCCTCGCGCTGGCTGCCGCCGATGATCTCGCCGATGCCGGGCGCCAGCACGTCCATCGCCGCCACGGTCTTTTCGTCGTCGTTGAGGCGCATGTAGAAGGCCTTGATCGCCTCGGGGTAGTTCATCACGACCACGGGACGGCCGATATGTTTCTCGGCGAGGTAGCGCTCGTGTTCGGTCTGCAGGTCGACGCCCCAGGCCACCGGGTACTCGAACTTCTGCCCGGATTTCTTGAGGATTTCCACGGCATCGGTGTAGTCGATGCGCTCGAACGGCTGGGCGACGAAGTTTTCCAGCCGGCTGACCGCGCTGGGCTCGACGCGTTCGGCGAAGAACGCCATGTCGTCCGCGCGCTCGTCCAGCACCGCCTTGAAGATGGCCTTGAGGAAACCCTCGGCGCAGTCGGCAGTGTCGTTGAGGTCGGCGAAGGCGATCTCCGGCTCCACCATCCAGAACTCGGCCAGGTGGCGCGGCGTGTTGGAGTTCTCGGCGCGGAAGGTCGGGCCGAAGGTGTAGACCTTGCTCATCGCCAGGCAGTAGGCCTCGACGTTGAGCTGGCCGGACACGGTGAGGAAGGCCTCGCGGCCGAAGAAGTCCTTGCGGTAGTCGATCTTGCCGTCCGGCAGGCGCGGCAGGTTGGCCAGGTCCAGGGTGGACAGGCGGAACATGTCGCCGGCGCCCTCGGCGTCGGAGGTGGTGATGATCGGCGTGTTGATCCAGAAGAAACCCTGCTCGGTGAGCCAGCGGTGGATCGCCGTCATCATGGTGTGGCGCACGCGGGTCACCGCGCCGAACAGGTTGGTGCGCGGCCGCAGGTGGGCGACCTCGCGCAGGAACTCCATGGTGTGCGGCTTGGGCTGGATCGGGTAGGTGAGCGGGTCGTCCACGAAGCCGGTGACTTCCACCGTTTCCGCCTGGATCTCGAAGCGCTGGCCCTTGCCCTGCGACGGCGCCAGCGTGCCGGTGACGATCACGCTCGCGCCGGTGGTGAGGTTCTTCACCGCGCTCTCGTAGTTGGACACCTTGTCGGTGACCACCGCCTGGATCGGGTCGAAGCAGGAACCGTCGGTCACGTTGACGAAGGACAGGCCGCCCTTGGCATCGCGGATCGTGCGCACCCAGCCGCGCACCGTGACGACCTGGCCGGCCTCGATCGAGCCGGAAAGAGCCTGTTTGACGCTGACCACCGCCATGGATCGGAACTCCTGTTGGAATGCGCCGCGGCGGGCGCATCTATAGGGGGAACGCGCTTCCCGCGAAGCACGTGGACAATCCCGCATGATAATCTAGGCCCTGCGCGCGCCGCGACCGTTCCGGCGTGCGACCTTCCACGGATTTTGCGGTTCACGCCAGCCATGACCATCACGATCACCCCCGCCGCCAGCGAACGCATGCGCCGCTTCCTCGCGCAGTCGCCGGATGCTGCCGGCGTGCGTTTCGGCGTGAAGCGCACCGGCTGCTCGGGTTTCGGCTACGTGGTGGACCTGGCCCGTTCGGTGGGCGAGGGCGACCAACTGGTCAGCATCGACGGCGTGCCGCTGGTGGTGGACGACAAGAGCCTGCCGCTGGTGGACGGCACCGTGATCGACTTCCAGAAGCAGGGCCTCAACGCCAGCTTCGTGTTCCACAATCCCAACGCCACCGGCGAATGCGGCTGCGGCGAGAGCTTCACCGTCGGCTGAGGGCGGTACCGGCGCGCGCGCCGGTTAGCGCGACAGTCAAACGGGTGGCCATGCGCTATTTGTGCGCTCATCCATGTGCGCGAAAGCCATAACGGGTCGCCATCCATGGCTGCACTTTTCCATTCAATGACTTGCGTGGCGTCCAGCGCTTCGCGTAGAATTCCGCTTCTGTCCGCCTCGCAAGGGGTGTGACGGACACTTGCCTCACCGCATCCGGCGGGAGGCTGCGAGGCCATTCCGGCCGCATCCACAAGGAGTCGAACCACGATGTCCCTGCGACATTACGAAGTCGTGTTTCTGGTCCACCCTGACCAGAGCGAGCAAGTCCCCGCCATGATCGAGCGCTACAAGTCGCTGATCGAGGCCGACGGCGGCAAGATCCACCGCCTGGAAGACTGGGGCCGCCGCCAGCTGGCCTACCCGATCGTCAACTTGGCCAAGGCGCACTACGTGCTGCTGAACATCGAAGTCGGCCAGAACGCGCTGAACGAGCTGGAGTCGGGCTTCCGCTTCAACGACGCCGTGCTGCGCCACCTCGTCGTCAAGCGCGACGGCGCCGACACCGAGCAGTCCTTCATCCTGAAGAGCAAGGAAAAGGACGACGCCCGTTCGTCGCGCCGCCGCGATGACGACGTCGACAGCCGCGACAACGACAGCGACAGCGAAGACTGAGAGGAACCACGACCATGTCCAAGTTTTTCCGCCGCCGCAAGTTCTGCCGCTTCACCGCGGAGAAGGTGAAGGAGATCGACTACAAGGATCTCAACACCCTGCGCCAGTACATCACCGAGAACGGCAAGATCGTGCCGAGCCGCATCACCGGCACCAAGGCGCGCTACCAGCGCCAGCTGGCGACCGCGATCAAGCGCGCGCGCTTCCTCTCGCTGCTGCCGTACACCGACAACCACGACGTTTGATCGTGCCTCCGTTTCCCCTCCGTCCGCGGAGGGGAGCGGAAAACATTCGGACACCCGTCCACGGCTGCGCCGGCCATCCCGGCGCTAACGAAAAGGAATACCCATGGAACTCATCCTTCTGCAGAAAGTCCGCAACCTCGGCGACCTCGGCGACAAGGTCAGCGTGAAGCCGGGTTACGGCCGCAACTTCCTCATCCCGCAGGGCAAGGCCGTGCGCGTGAACGCCGCCAACCTGGCCGCGTTCGAGCAGCGTCGCGCCGAGTACGAGGCCAAGGCCAAGAACATGCTGAGCGAGGCCGAGGCCCGCAAGGCCAAGCTGGCCGACGTGTCGGTCACGATCGAGGCGCACGCCAGCCCCGAAGGCAAGCTGTACGGCTCGGTGGGTCCGCGCGACATCGCCGAGGCGCTGCAGGCCGTCGGCCACGACATCCACAAGGGTGAAGTGATCCTGGGCGAAGGCCCGCTGCGCAACGTGGGCGAGTTCGAGGTGGCCATCCACCTGCACGCCGACGTGCAGACCAGCGTCAAGGTGAACGTGGTCGGCGAGAAGAAGTAAGCCCGCCGTTGCATGCGTATCCTGCGAACGGGCGCCTTCGGGCGCCCGTTTGTTTTGGGGCGCCGGAAACGCGGGCGGCGGAGCGCGCCGCTTTATCCCCAACTTTCCCCAGCTTTTCCACAAGTTTCCATCTCGACCCGTGAGACGCCGCCGCGCATCATGTAGGTCTTGTCCGTTGCCGTGCGTCGGCGCTTGCCGTGGCGGCGGCCGGTTCGTCCTTCCCGAGGTATCCCGATGTCCTTCGTGCCCGAACGCAAGCCTTCGTCGTCGGCCATCGAGGCGCTGCGCGTGCCGCCGCACTCCATCGACGCGGAGCAGGCGGTGCTGGGCGGCCTGATGCTGGCGCCCGACGCGCTGGACAAGGTGGCCGACCGCCTCGGCGAGGAGGATTTCTACCGGCGCGACCACCGCCTGATCTGGCGCGCGATCACCGAGCTGGCCAACAAGGGCATGCCCTGCGACGCGGTGACCCTGGGCGACTGGTTCGATGCCAACGGCCTGGCCGAGATGGTCGGCGGCGCGAGTTATCTGATCGAACTGGCCAACGGCACGCCGAGTGCCGCGAACATCGCCGCCTACGCGGAGATCGTGCGCGAGAAATCCGTGCTGCGCCAGCTGATCGACGCCGGCACCTCGATCACCGAGGACGGCTACCGGCCCGAAGGCAAGAGTGTGCAGGAGGTGCTGGAGAACGCCGAGCAGTCAGTGTTCAAGATCGCCGAGTCCGGCGCGCGCGGCAAGAAGGATTCCGTCTCCATGCGCGAGGCGGTGAAGGACGCCTTCCGCCTGCTCACCGAGCGCTACGAGAACCGCGGCCAGCTCACCGGCATCACCAGCGGCTTCACCGACCTCGACAACCTCACGTCGGGCCTGCAGCCCTCCGACCTGATCATCGTGGCCGCGCGCCCCTCGATGGGCAAGACCGCGTTTGCGCTGAACATCGCCGAGAGTGCGGCGTTGCGCGCGAAGAAGGCGGTGGCGGTGTTCTCGATGGAAATGTCCGCCTCCCAGCTGGCGTTCCGCCTGATCTCCTCCGTTGGCCGCATCCACCAGCAGGCGCTGCGCAACGGCGACCTCAACGAGGAGGATTGGCCGCGCGTCTCCAACGCCATCGCCATCCTGTCGGAGGCGAAGATCTTCATCGACGACACGCCGGGCCTGTCGCCGGTGGAAATGCGTTCGCGCGCGCGCCGCCTGCACCGCGAGCACGGCGGCCTGGGCCTGATCGTGATCGACTACCTGCAGCTGATGCAGGTGCCCGGAAACAAGGAGAACCGCGCCACCGAGATTTCAGAAATCTCGCGTTCACTGAAGGGGCTCGCCAAGGAACTCAACGTGCCCGTGATCGCCCTCTCGCAGTTGAACCGCTCGCTGGAACAGCGCGCCGACAAGCGTCCGATGATGTCCGACCTGCGCGAGTCGGGCGCCATCGAGCAGGACGCCGACGTGATCATGTTCATCTACCGCGACGAGTACTACAACAAGGAGTCGGCGGACAAAGGCTTGGCCGAGATCATCATCGGCAAGCAGCGCAACGGCCCCACCGACACCGTGAAGCTGACCTTCCTCGGCCACTACACCAAGTTCGAGAACTACGCCGCCGATTCGTTCGTGGGCGGGTTCGAGTAAGCGCGCATCACGCATGAGCCGCACCACCGTCGCCACCATCCATCTCGGCGCACTGCGCCACAACCTCGCCCGCATCAAGGCGCTTGCTGCGCCCTCGAAAGTGATGGCGGTGGTCAAGGCCGACGCCTACGGCCACGGCCTGGAACGTGTGGCGCGCGCGCTGGATGCCGACGCCGAGTGCTTCGCGGTGGCCGCGCTGGGCGACGGCCTGCGCCTGCGCGCCGCGGGCCACCGCCAGCGCATCGTGGTGCTGTCCGGCCCGGACCAGCCCGGCGACATCGCCGAGATGCAGCGGCTGGGGCTGGAGGCGGCGATCCACCACGAGGCGCAACTGGCCTGGCTGTCCGAAGCCAGCGCGACGCGCGGCCGCCTCCGGGTGTGGCTGAAGATCGACAGCGGCATGCACCGGCTGGGCTTCGCGCCCGAGCGCGTGGGCGAGGTGCACGCGCGGCTGGCGGCGATAGCCGGCATCGATCCCGAGATCGGCCTGCTCACGCACTTCGCCGAGTCGGAAGTGTTCGGCGGCGATGTCACGCGTGCGCAGATCGTGCGTTTCAACGAAGCGACGCGCGGCCTGGACGGGCCGCGCTCGTTGTCCAACTCGGCCGCCGTGCTGGGCTGGCCCGAGGCGCGCGCCGACTGGGTGCGCACCGGCGGCATGCTCTATGGCCTGTCGGTGGTGGACGGCAAGAGCGGCGCGGATTTCGGCTTCCGTCCGGCGATGACGCTGTCCACCCGGCTGATCGCGATCAACCGGACGGCCAAGGGCGAGCGCATCGGCTACAACGGCACCTGGACCTGTCCCGAGGACATGCCGGTGGGCGTCGCCGCCATCGGCTACGGCGACGGTTACCCGCGCAGCGCGGCCAGCGGCACGCCGGTGCGGGTGGGCGATCGGCTGGTGCCGCTGATCGGCCGCGTCTCGATGGATCTCGTCACGCTCGATCTGCGCGAGGCGCCGCAGGCCAAGGTGGGCGATCGCGTCACCCTGTGGGGCGACGGCCTGCCGGCGGAAACCGTCGCGGCCCACGCCGGCACCATCAGCTACGACCTCACCTGCGGCATGACGCGCCGCGTGCTGTTCGTCGAGGACGAAGACTGACAACGCGACGCGGCCATCGCGTCTCGTGTCTTGCGATGGGCAGCGGCTAAGCTTGCAAGGATCGCTTCCGCCGTCATCACATGGACGCGGAAGCCGCACGCCGTCATCCATCCCGGAGTCCCCATGGCCAAGGCCAAGACCGCCTACGTGTGCACCGATTGCGGTGCCGAGCATCCCAAGTGGCAGGGCTCGTGCGCCGAGTGCGGTGCGTGGAACACCTTGTCCGAGATCGTGCTGCAGCCAGCGGTGAAGTCGGCCGGTGCGGCACGTGGCGGTTATGCGGGCAAGGCGGCGGGCGCCAGCCAGGTGATGCCGTTGACCGAGGTGGCGGTGACGGCCGAAGCGCGCACGCTCACCGGCATCGGCGAGCTGGACCGCGTGCTGGGCGGCGGCCTGGTCGAAGGCTCGGTGGTGCTGGTGGGCGGCGACCCTGGCATCGGCAAGTCCACCCTGCTGCTGCAGATGCTGGGCACGCTGGGCACGCAGTTGTCCAGTGTCTACGTCACCGGCGAAGAGTCGCTGGCGCAGGTGGCCGCGCGCGCGCAACGCCTCGGCCTGCCGCTGGCGCCGTTGCAGGCGTTGGCCGAAACCTGCATCGAACGCATCCTCGAACAGGCGGTGGCGGCCAGACCGCGCGTGCTGGTGATCGATTCTATCCAGACGATCTGGACCGAGCTGCTCACCGCCGCGCCAGGCTCGGTGTCGCAGGTGCGCGAATCGGCGGCCAAGCTCACGCGCTTCGCCAAGGAAACCGGCACCAGCGTGTTCCTGGTCGGCCACGTCACCAAGGAAGGCGGCATCGCCGGTCCGCGCGTGCTGGAACACATGGTGGACGCGGTGCTGTATTTCGAGGGCGAGTCCGGCAGCCGCTTCCGCGTGCTGCGCGCGTTCAAGAACCGCTTCGGCGCGGTCAACGAACTGGGCGTGTTCGCGATGGGCGACAAGGGCCTGCGCGAGGTGCCGAACCCCTCCGCGATCTTCCTCTCCGCGCATGCCGGCCCCACGCCGGGCAGCGCGGTGATGGTGACGCGCGAGGGCACGCGGCCGCTGCTGGTCGAGGTGCAGGCGCTGGTCGACCAGTCCAGCCTGGGCAATCCGCGCCGGGTGGCGCTGGGCCTGGAGCAGAATCGCCTGGCGATGCTGCTGGCGGTGCTGCACCGGCACGGCGGCGTGGCGGCCTACGACCAGGACGTGTTCATCAATGTGGTGGGCGGCATCCGCGTGCAGGAAACGGCCGTCGATCTGCCGGCGCTGCTGGCGGTGCTGTCCTCGTTGCGCGACCGGCCGCTGCCGGAAAAGACGGTCGCGTTCGGCGAGGTGGGCCTGTCCGGCGAGATCCGTCCGGTGCCGAACGGCGAGGAGCGCCTGAAGGAGGCCGCGCACCACGGCTTCCGCCGCGCCATCGTGCCGAAGGCGAACGCGCCGAAGTCGGGGCGTGTCGGCGAGCTGGAAGTGGTGGGCGTGGAGCGGCTGGCGCAGGCGATCGACGCCTGCCGTTGATGTGCCCGCTGTTGCGGGCGGAGTGGGGCGCCTGCCGTGATCGCCGCCGCGTGGCTAGCGGCGTGCTGGCGGCGGGCAACAAAAAAGCCGGCATGGGCCGGCTTTTTCGCGACGCGCGATGCGGATGGCTTACGCCAGTTCGCGGATCTTCGCGTTGAGGCGGCTCTTGTGGCGGGCAGCCTTGTTCTTGTGGATCAGGCCACGCGAGGCGTAGCGGTCCATCACCGGCTGGGCGGCGGCGAAGGCTTCCACGGCGGCAGCCTTGTCCTTGGCCTCGATGGCCTTGACGACCTTCTTCAGCGCGGTGCGCACCATGGAGCGGGCGCTGATGTTGCGCAGGCGGCGCTGCTCGGACTGGCGCGCACGCTTCTTCGCGGACTTGATGTTGGCCAAGGTAGAACTCCCGAATCGCGGGTTGCAGGTTGAAGAAAGAGGCGAATTATGCGGGTGATTCGCCCAAGCGTCAAGCATTTAGGCGGTGCGGAATGCGTTGCCGCCCGCAATCGGCCATGTTCCGGCGGTGAACTTGCCCGCGCCGGCTGGCAGACTGTGCGCCCATGATCGGCCAGATTCCGGATACTCCACACGCATGAAGTCTCCCAGCATGTTCCGCGGGCTGCTGTCGTTCAGCAGCATGACGATGGTATCGCGCGTGCTCGGGCTGGTCCGGGACATGTCGCTGAACGTGGTGTTCGGCGCCAATGCCGTCACCGATGCCTTCTGGGTGGCTTTCCGCATCCCCAACTTCATGCGCCGGCTGTTCGCCGAGGGCTCGTTCTCCACGGCTTTCGTGCCGGTGTTCACCGAGGTGAAAGAGAAAGGGGCGCACGAGGATCTGCGGCGGCTGGTGTCGCGCGTCTCCGGCACGCTGGGCGCGGTGCTGCTGGTGGTCACCGCGCTGGGACTGATCTTCGCGCCGCAGGTGGCCACGGTGTTCGAGCCGGGTGCGCTGGACGAGCCGCACAAGTTCGATCTCACCATCGCGCTGTTGCGGCTGACATTCCCGTTCCTGCTGTGCGTGTCGTTGACCGCGCTGGCGGCCGGCGTGCTCAACAGTTTCCACCGCTTCGCGCTGCCGGCGCTGGCGCCGGTGATCCTCAACATCTGCATGATCGTGGGCGCGTTGTGGCTTTCGAAGCGCCTGGCCGTGCCGATCATGGCGATGGGTTGGGCCGTGCTGGCGGCCGGCGTGCTGCAGGTGTTGTTCCTGTTGCCGGCGCTGCGCAAGCTCGACCTGCTGGTGTGGCCGCGTTGGGGTTGGAGCAACCCCGAGGTCAAGCGCATCCTCAAGTTGATGGTGCCCACGTTGTTCGGTTCTTCCGTGGCGCAGATCAACCTGCTGCTGGACACGGTGATCGCTTCGCTGCTGGTCACCGGTTCGCAGAGTTGGCTGTCGCTGTCGACCCGCTTCCTCGAACTTCCGTTGGGCGTGTTTGGCGTGGCGCTGGGTTCGGTGGTGCTGCCGTCGCTCTCGCGCCATCACGTGAACACGGATCGCGAGGGTTTCGCACGCGCGCTGGACTGGGGCTTGCGGCTCACTCTGCTGATCTCGGTGCCGGCGATGTGCGCGCTGTTGCTGCTCGGCGGTCCCATCGTCAGCACGCTGTTCCAGCATGGCCGTTTCAACGCTTTCGACACGCGCATGTCCACGCTGTCCATCCTGGCGCTGTGCTGCGGCTTGCCGGCCTATGCGCTGGTGAAAGTGCTGTTGCCGGCGTTCTATGCGCGGCAGGATACGAAAACGCCGGTGCGTGCAGGCGTGGCGGCAATGGTGGTGAACATGCTGTTCAACGGCGTGTTCATCGTGATCCTGTTCGAGATGTGGGCGACGCCGGCCGCACGCCAGGCCAACTGGCTGGCCGGCATCGCGCAGGTGCCCGGCCTGCACCTGGCGCTGGGCATCGCGAGCGCGCTGTCCAGCTACCTCAATTTCGCGCTGTTGTGGCACTGGTTGAAGCGGGCTGACGTGTACCAGCCGCAGCCAGGCTGGCTGCGCCACTGGATCCGTCTGGTGCTGGCCTGTGCGGCGATGGCGGCGGTACTGCTTTTCGGCCGCTGGCTGTGGCCGGACTGGGGCCATGCCGCCACCTTGACCCGCGTCTGGCGGCTTGCGGTGCTGGTGGTCGCGGGCGGGGCGACCTATGTCGCGGCGCTGTTCGCGGCGGGGCTGAGGGTGAGGGATCTGCGGGCCGGTTGATTGCGATCGTCCCCGGCCGCAAAGATCACGCAGCGGCCATCCACGGCCGCACTTTCCACCAGAGCCTGGTTCCCCTTGGCGGCGAGGTCGGGGGCGGCCCGATATACTGATCCGATGACGAAACTTTCCCGCGACATTGCAGGTCCCTGTCTCGCTCCCGGCGGCAGCGTGGTGGCCATCGGCGCGTTCGATGGCCTGCACCGGGGGCACCAGGCCTTGTTCGCACAGGTGCAGCGGCGCGCGCGCTCCCTTGGCTGCACGGCGGCGGCGGTGACGTTCGAGCCGTTGCCGCGGACCTATTTCTCCGCCGAGCCGTTGCCCCGCCTTTCGAGCGTGCGCGAAAAACTGCTCGGCTTCGCCGCTGCGGACTTCGGGCAGGTGCACATGCTGCGCTTCAACGCCGAACTGGCGGCGATGTCCGCCAGGGAGTTCGTGCAGCGCATCCTGGTCGAGCGGCTGGCCGCCAGGGAAGTATGGGTGGGGGCGGACTTCCGCTTCGGGCACAAGCGCGAGGGCGACGTGGCCTTGTTGCGCGAGCTGGGCGAAAAGGCCGGCTTCGCCGGCTGCGTGATGCCGGCCATCCTGCTGAACGGCGCCCGCGTTTCGGCCAGCCGCGTGCGTGAGCTGCTGGGGGCGGGCGATTTTTCCGCCGCTGCCGCTTTGCTCGGCCGTCCGTTCGTGATCGAAGGCAAGGTGGAGTACGGCAACCAGCTCGGCCGCACGCTGGGCTTCCCCACCGCCAACGTGCATCTGCGCGAGCGGATCAGCCCGGTGCAGGGCATCTTCGCCGTGCGCGTCGGGCTGGGCGAGGGCGAGTGCAGCTGGCCGGGCGTGGCCAGCCTGGGCGTGCGGCCCACGGCGAACCAGGTCAGCCGGCCGCTGCTGGAGACGCACCTGTTCGATTTCGAGGGTGATCTCTACGGCCGGCGCATGGCGGTGGAGTTCGTCGCCAAGCTGCGCGACGAGCAGAAATTCGACGGGCTGGATGCACTGAAGGCGCAGATGAATCATGATGCGCGCTCGGCCCGGGAAATCCTGGGCATGAATCCGGTACTGGCCCGCGCATGACGTCCCGCGACAAGTCCAATCCGAACTGCATCTGCCGCGGGCGTGCCAACGCCGTCGCGGCGATCATTATTATCTGAAGGCATCCGCCCGCAGCGCGAGCGCCTGCCGCCGCGCGCGGCGGGCAGTCAAACCGCTGCGCTTCGGGCCTTGCCGGGCCTTGGGGCGAAACCACCGAGGCACCCGATGAGCACCGACTACAAGAGCACCATCAACCTGCCGCAGACGGATTTCCCGATGCGCGGCGATCTGCCGAAGCGCGAGCCGGGCTGGTTGGCCGAGTGGGAGCAGGTGGGCCGCTACGCGCGCATCCAGCAGGCCACCGCCGGTCGCGGCAAGGCCTTCGTGCTGCACGACGGCCCGCCCTATGCGAACGGTGCGATCCACATCGGCCACGCGGTCAACAAGATCCTCAAGGACATGGTGGTGCGCTCCAAGCTGCTCGCCGGCCACCGCGCGCCCTACGTGCCGGGCTGGGATTGCCACGGCCTGCCGATCGAGATCGCAGTGGAGAAGCAGCACGGCAAACCGGGCGAGAAGCTCGACGCCCGCGCGTTCCGCCAGAAGTGCCGCGAATACGCCGCCGAGCAGATCGACACCCAGCGCGCCGGCTTCAAGCGGCTGGGCGTGCTGGGCGACTGGGACAACCCGTACCGCACGATGGACTTCAAATACGAGGCCGACATGGTGCGCGCGCTGTCGCGCATCGTCGCCAACGGCCATGTGGTGCGCGGCGCCAAGCCGGTCTACTGGTGCTTCGACTGCGGCTCGGCGCTGGCCGAGGCGGAGATCGAGTATGGCGACAAGGTCTCGCCCGCGGTGGACGTGGCCTATGACGCGGTGGACGCCACGGCGCTGGCCGCGAAGTTCAACGTGGATGCCGGCGACGCCGTCGTGGCGGTGCCGATCTGGACCACCACGCCGTGGACCTTGCCGGAAAGCCAGGCCGTGTCGCTGGGCGCCGAGCTGGAATACGCCCTGGTCGATGGGCCTGCGCGCGATGGCAAGCGCGTGCTGCTGGTGATCGCCGCCGCGCTGGCGGAGAAGGCGCTGGCGCGTTACGGCATCGAATCGCCGAAGGTGCTCGGTCACGCCAACGGCGCCGCGCTCAACGGCGTGTCGTTGCATCATCCGTTCTACGACCGCGTGGTGCCGGTGATCCTCGGCGATCACGTCAGCGCCGAGGACGGCACCGGCGCGGTGCATACCTCGCCCGACCACGGCGTGGAGGACTTCGTGGTCGGCCGCGAGAACGGCATCGGCCTGCTCAACTACATCGGCGCGCGCGGCACCTACCGCGAGGACACGCCTAAAGCCGGTGCCCTCGACCTGGCCGGCATGCACGTGTGGAAGGCCAACGACGCCATCGTCGAGCTGCTGCGCGCGCGCGGCGTGCTGCTGGCGCACGCGAAGATCGAGCACAGCTACCCGAACTGCTGGCGGCACAAGACCCCGGTGATCTTCCGCGCCACGCCGCAGTGGTTCATCGGCATGGAGCAGGCCGGCCTGCGCGCCACCGCGCTGAAGTCGATCAAGGGCGTGCGCTGGGTGCCCGGCTGGGGCGAAGAGCGCATCGCCGGCATGATCGCCGGCCGCCCGGACTGGTGCATCAGCCGCCAGCGCACCTGGGGCGTGCCGATCGCGCTGTTCGTGCACAAGGCCACGCAGGAGCCGCATCCCGATTCCGTGGCGCTGATGGAGCAGGTGGCCAGGCGCATGGAGCAGGGCGGCATCGACGCGTGGTACGACATCGACCCCGCCGAGCTGCTGGGCGAGCAGGCGAAGGACTACGACAAGGTCACCGACGTGCTCGACGTGTGGTTCGACTCCGGCGTTACCCACTTCGGCGTGATCGGCCAGCGGCCCGAGCTGCAGCAGGGCGACGCGCGCGAATACAAGGTGATGTACCTCGAAGGCTCCGACCAGCATCGCGGCTGGTTCCAGTCCTCGCTGCTCACCTCGGCGGCGATCCACGGCCGTGCGCCCTACGACGACGTGCTTACCCACGGCTTCACCGTGGACGCTTCGGGCCGCAAGATGTCCAAGTCGCTGGGCAACGTGGTGGCGCCGCAGAAGGTGATGGATACGCTGGGCGCCGACGTGCTGCGCCTGTGGGTGGCCTCGGCCGACTACCGCAACGAGATGAGCGTCTCCGACGAGATCCTGAAGCGCGTGTCCGACGGCTACCGCCGCCTGCGCAACACCGCGCGCTTCCTGCTGGGCAACCTCGACGGCTTCGACCCGGCGAAGCACTTGGTTGCGGTTGCAGATAGCCCGCTGCTCGACCAGTGGGCGGTGCAGCAGGCCTGCGACGTGCAGCAGGCAGTGGTCGCCGCCTACGAGCGCTACGACTTCCCCGAGGTGGTGGCGCGCGTGCAGAACTTCTGCACCAACGAGATGGGCGCGCTCTATCTCGACATCACCAAGGATCGCCTCTACACCATGCCCACCGACAGCCACGGCCGGCGCAGCGCGCAGAGTGCGATGTACCGCATCGCCGAGGCGCTGGTGCGCTGGCTGGCGCCGATCCTGGCCTTCACCGCCGAGGAGATCTGGCAAGCGCTGCCGGGCGAACGCGGCGAGAGCGTGTTGCTGGAAACCTGGTACGACGGCCTGGCCGCCACGCAGGCTTCGCCGGAACAGCGGCGCTGGTGGGCCGATCTGCTGGCGATCCGCGAAAGCGCCGCGCGCGTGCTCGAAGGCATGCGCAAGGCCGAAAAGATCGGCGCCGCGCTGGAAGCGAAGCTGGCGATCCATGCCGATGCCGGCACGGTGGCGCGCTACGCGCCGGCGATGGACGAACTGCGCTTCTTCTTCATTACGTCCGACGCGAAGCTCGCCGCAGCCGAAGCACAGCCCGAAGGTGCCGAAGCCGTGGAGCTGGATGGCGCCAAGGCGTGGGTCTCGGCCACGGTCAGCGATGCCGTCAAGTGCGTGCGCTGCTGGCACCGCCGCGACGACGTGGGCAGCCACGCCGATCATCCGGAACTCTGCGGTCGTTGCGTGAGCAACGTGGAAGGGCCGGGCGAGACGCGCCGCTGGTTCTAGCCGTGCTTTTTCTCCTCTCCCCTCCGGGGAGAGGATCGAGGTGAGGGGCGGGTGCTTGCGGAAAGCTTTCCCGCTATCTGCTTCGATCCTTCCTCGCCGCAAGTTCGGCCCCTCACCCCAACCCTCTTCGCGAAGGGGAGAGGGAGACAACCATCGGAACTGGTGTGCCCATGACCCGCAAACCCAACGCCTTGCCCTGGCTGCTGCTTTCCGCCTTCGTCATCGCCATCGACCAGCTCAGCAAGTGGTGGGCGCTGGCCGCGTTGCAGGTAGGTGTTCCGCATCCGGTGATTCCCGGCTTCCTCAACTGGACGCTGACCTACAACCCCGGCGCCGCTTTCAGTTTCCTCGCCCGGGGCGGCGGCTGGCAGCGCTGGTTCTTCGTGGCGCTGGCGCTGGCGATCGGCGCGGTGCTGGTGGTATGGCTGGCGCGTACCGCGCGGCGCGACTGGCGCACCGCGCTGCCGCTCTCGCTGGTCATTGGCGGTGCCATCGGCAACCTGATCGACCGCCTGCACGCGGCCCAGGTCACCGACTTCATCGACGTGTACTACCGCGACTGGCACTACCCCGTGTTCAACCTTGCCGACTGCGGCATCACGGTGGGCGCGGTGCTGCTGGTGGCGTTCGGCCTGTTCGGCGGGAAGGCGCAGGACGGCGTGCGATAATCCGCGCCTGACCTTTCGCGATACGCCCATGGACATCCTGCTCGCCAATCCCCGCGGTTTCTGTGCCGGCGTCGATCGCGCCATCGCCATCGTCGAGCGCGCGCTCGAGGCCTACGGCGCGCCGATCTACGTGCGCCACGAGGTGGTGCACAACCGCTACGTGGTGGACAAGCTGCGCCGCGACGGCGCGGTGTTCGTGGAGGAGCTGCACGAGGTGCCCGACGGCGCCACGGTGATCTTCAGCGCGCACGGCGTGTCGCAGGCCGTGCGCGGCGAGGCGGGGCAGCGCGGACTCAAGGTGTTCGACGCCACCTGCCCACTGGTCACCAAGGTGCACATGGAAGTGGCGCGGCTCGGCCGCGTGGGCCGCAGCGTGGTGCTGATCGGCCACGCCGGCCATCCCGAGGTGGAAGGCACCATGGGCCAGTGGAACGCCGCGAACAGCGGCGAGATCCTGCTCGTGGAGTCGGTGGATGACGTGGCGGAGCTGGCGCCGGCATTCCCGCACCTGCTGTCCTACGTCACCCAGACCACGTTGTCGGTGGACGACACCAAGGCGATCATCGCCGCACTGCGCGCAAAATTCCCCGACATCGAGGGGCCGCGCAAGGACGACATCTGCTACGCCACGCAGAACCGCCAGGATGCCGTGAGCCGGCTCGCCGACGCAGTGGACCTGGTGCTGGTGGTCGGCTCGGTCAACAGCTCCAACTCCAACCGCCTGCGCGAGCTGGCCGAGAAGCAGGGCGTGCGCGCCTATCTGATCGACGGCGCCGAACACATCGAGCGCATATGGCTGGACGGCGTGCAGCGCATCGGCCTCACTGCCGGCGCTTCCGCGCCCGAGAAGCTGGTGCGCGACGTGATCTCCCGCCTGCAGTCCTGGGGCGCCGGCGCGGTGCGCGAGCTGGACGGCGAGCCGGAAACCATCACCTTCGCCCTGCCCAAGGAGCTGCGCCTGTTCGCCAGCGGCGCAGCGGAAGGCTGATTCCAGTCGGCCAGACGACAAAAGGCCCGCAGTCAGGCGGGCCTTTTGTGGTGTCTTGGTGCCGGAAACAGGAGTCGAACCTGCGACCTACGCATTACGAATGCGCCGCTCTACCAACTGAGCTATTCCGGCGATGGCGAGCCGCCGATTTTACGGGGCGGCAGGGTGGGGCGCAAGCCGCTGGGCCAGGCCGGAGTGGCGCCGGGTCCGGCGGGCGATGGCGCCCTCGACGATGGTGGCGTCGCCCGCCAGACTGAAACGGTGGCGGGCGCGGGTGATCGCGGTGTAGAGCAGTTCGCGGCTGAGCGCGTTGCCTGGATCGGGCGGCAGCAGCAGGGCCGCGTGCCCGAACTCGGAGCCCTGCGATTTGTGTACCGTCAGCGCCCAGGCGGTCTCCGCTTCGGCGAGCCGTGCGGGCGGCACGAAGCGCAGCCGCATGCCGCCCGCATCATCCGCGGCGGCAGCGAGGAAGGCCACCATCAGCCGCATGCGACCGCCGGCCCCGGCGGCGGGCAGGCGCAGGCAGAGGCCGACGTCGCCGTTCATCAGCCCCAGGCTGTAGTCGTTGCGGGTGAGCAGCACCGGGCGGCCTTCGTACCAGCCGGCGCGGTCCAGGCCGTGATCGCCTTCGATCAGGCCGCGTGCGCGCAGCGCCGTGGCGATCAGCCGGTTCGCTCCGTCCACGCCGTGCGGCCCGTGGCGCAGCGCACACAGCCACTGGAAGCGGTTGAAAGCCTGCAGCGCACCACGTGCCCAGTCGGCATGCGCGGCTTCGCCGGCATCGCTGGCGGGACGGTGCGCGTGCAGCCATTCGAGGTAGTGGCGGTAACCGCAGGCGTCGCTGCCGTCTGGCGTGGACGAGCCGTCGATGGCCAAGGTCGCCAGCGCGGCGGCATCGACGTCGCGTTGCCAGGCGAGGTCGGGCGTGGGTGTCTGCAGCAGCGTCAGCGCAGCGGGCGCGTCGCCCGCGTTCACCGCCTGCGCCAGGCGGCCGATGCCGCTGGTCGCGTCGAAGCGGTGGCTGACGCGCAGCATGGCGATGTGCTGGTCGAGCGGCTGCGCGTCGGTTTGCACGAAGGCCGCGATGTCGTCGCCGCTTGTGCTGGCGATCCATCGCGCGGTGGTGCCATCGTAGTGGCCGGCTTCCGCGCGGCGGCACAGGTCGCCGAGCACCGCGCCGGCTTCCACCGAGGAGAGTTGGTCCTTGTCGCCGAGCAGGACCAGCCGCGCCGACGCCGGCAGCGCGTCGAGCACCGCGGCGAGCATTTCCAGGTCGACCATCGAGGCTTCGTCGATCACCAGCACATCGACATGCAGCGGATTGTTGCGGTCGTGGCGGTAACGGCGCGTGTCGGGCCGTGCACCGAGCAGGCGGTGCAAAGTGAGCACCTCGGAGGGGATGGCCGCACGCACGGCATCGTCCACGGCGAGCTGCGCGCGTTGCAGCGAGATCGACGCGTTGAGCCGCGCCGCGGCCTTGCCGGTGGGCGCGGCGAGGCGGATGCGCAACGGCCGCGGGTGTTCGCGCAGATGCAGCGTCTGCAGCAGGCCGAGCAGGCGCACCACGGTGGTGGTCTTGCCGGTGCCGGGGCCGCCGGTGATCACGCCGAAGGCGCCGCGCGCGGCGAGCGCGCAGGCGATGCGCTGCCAGTCGGGCGAGCTGGCCTCGGGGAACAACCGCGCGAGTTCGGCGGCGAAGTGTGCGGGCGGTGCCTCGCTGCGCGCCACGCGGGCAAGGATGCCGCTCGCCACGCTGCGTTCGTGGTTCCAGTGGCGGCGCAGGTACAAGCGCGTGCCGTCCAGCACCAGCGGCGCGTCGGCCGGCAGGCCGTCATCGTCGGCGAGCAGCGGCGAGGCGGGCAGGTGCAGGGGGCCGCCTTCCTGCAGCGCATCGGCGCGCGCGCGCCATTCCTCCGGCCAGTCCTGTTCCTGCGCCAGCGTGGGCAGCAGGTCGAGATCGAGGCAGAGATGGCCGTCGGCCAGTTGCCGGCTGAGCAGGGCAGCCAGCCATTGCAACGCGGGTGCGAGCTGCGCATCGCGTTCGGCGAGGAAGCGCGCGAAGGCTACGTCCAGCGGACGCAGGCGCTGTTGTTCCAGCGCACGCTGGAGCAGATCGTCACGCGGCATCGGCGATGTCTCCGGTGGCGAACAGGCGATCCAGCGCATCGACCAGCGCGAACGGCAGGCGCTCGTGGTGCACGCCGTGGCCTTCGCCATCCACGCCGCGCAGGTAGAGGTAGAGCACGCCGCCCATGTGGCGTTCGTAGTCGTAGCCGGGCAGACGCGCCCTGAGCTGGCGGTGCAGCGCCAGCGTGTAGATCGCGTACTGCAGGTCGTAGCGGCTCTGCAGCACCGAGTCGCGCATGGCCTCGGCGGTGTAGGCGCCGGCATGGCCGCCCAGCCAGTTGGATTTGTAGTCGGCCACGTACCAGCGGCCCTCGTGCTCGAACACCAGGTCGATGAAGCCCTTGAGCATGCCGTTGACGCGGTTCGGCGGCAGTGCCGGTCGCGCCGCACCGTCCATCGTGTGCGCGGTGACCAGGCGATCCAGCACGGCGGCATCGACCTGGTGGGCCTCGAACCAGAACTCCAGTTCGGCGCGGTAGCGTGCGGTATCGGCAAGCGCGGCCAGCGGCATCGCGCCACCGGCGGGCAGGGCCAGCGGCGTGTGCAGCAACGTGGGAAGCCAGGCCGTCAGCGGCTTGATCCACGCCTGCCAGCCGCGCGCCTGGCAGCGTCGCGCGATGGTGTCGCGCAGGCTGGCGGAAGGCGCGGCGGCGCGTGCGAAGCCCTCGTCGGCGCAGCTCTCCAGCAGGTCGTGCAGGAAGGTGCCGGCGCTGGCGCCGCGAGGGAAGGCGTGGATGCCTTGCGCGTCCATGCCGCTGGCTTCCGCGTTGCTTGCGGCGACGTTCTCGGCAAGCGTGGACTGGCCGGCGGTCTCGGGCGCGAGGCGTGGTGCGGTGTTGTCATCGCCATGCGCCAGCGCGCTGTAGCTGGCGATCCACCAAGGCTCAGCCGGTTTCAGCGCGAAGCGGCGCGCGGGCCGGGCGAGGGTGGCGGTCGTGTCGCTGCGGTGGCGGCGCTCGTCGGCAGCCTCGGCCAGTTCGACGATCTCGATGGGCGTGTCCGCGCCGGCCAGCGTGCGCACGCGCGCCGGTAGCTCGTCCGGCGGGATGGGCTCACCGCCGGCGAGCAGGTAACCGAACGCGGACTTGTGCAGGTCCGAGTCCTTACGGTTGCCGTGCCTGAGGTTGGCCACGCCGATCCAGCAGGCGTGGCGCGCGCGGGTGAGCGCCACGTAGAGCAGGCGCAGGTCTTCCTGCAGGCGCTCGCGGTCGGCGGCGCGCAGGGCGTCGTCGTCCGGTTGCAGGTCGAGCTGCGCGCGGCCTTGCGCGTCGCGCGTGCGCACGATGCCGCCCGCGTCGACTTCGCGGAAACCGCAGGCGAAGGGCAGCAGCACCACGGGATACTCCAGGCCCTTGGACTTGTGCACCGTCACCAGCTTGATCAGGGCGGCCTCGCTTTCCAGCCGCACGAGTTGCGCATCCGCGCTTTCGCCGCTGCCGGGGTTGGCGATCTGCGCGGCGAGGAAGCGGGTCAGCGCATGCTCGCCGTCCAGCCCGGTGGCGGCCTGCTGCAGCAGCTCGGCCAGGTGCAGCAGGTTGGTGAGCGCGCGCTCGCCGCCATCGCGGGCAAGCAGGCGCGCGGGCAGGTCGAAGCGGTGCAGCAGTTCGTGCAGCATCGCCAGCACGCCGTGGCGTTGCCACAGTGCGTGCGACTGGCGGAAGTGTTCGTCGCAGGTCTCGCGCGCGGCGTCGCCGGCGTCGAGGCTGGCGAGTTCGGCGCGGCTGCGCGCCATGGTTGGCGTGGCCAGCGCGGCGCGCATCATGCGGTCGTCGCCGGGGTTCGCGCAGGCATGCAGCCAGCGCAGCAGGTCGCCGGCCTCGTCGCTGGCGTACACCGACTGCTGGTCGGAGAGATAGACGTGGGCGAGGCCGCGCCGGCGCAATGCGTCGGCCATCGCGGCGGCGTCCGCCCGATCGCGCACGAGGATGGCGATGTCGCCGGCTTGCAGCGGTGCGAAGCTGCCGTCTTCGGCGCGGAAACCGCAGCGCCCTGTCTGCGCCGCATCCAGCCAGACGACCAGTTGCGCCGCCGCATGGGCCGCCATGCTGTCGCGCCACGCGCCCGTGCTCAAGGGAATGCCGGACGGATGGACGGCCATCTGCAACGCGGCCAACGCTGCGCCATCGAGCTGCAGGATTTCCTTGCGGCCCTTCGCATGCACCGGGATGAAGGGCAACTGCTTGCCGAAACCGAACGCGCCATCCGGCCACCGGTCCGCCCGTTCGAACACGCGGTTCACCGACTGCATCAGGGCCACGGTGGAGCGGTGGTTGGTGCCCAGCGTCCAGTGCGGCTGCGCGGCGCTTTCGCGGGCGCGCAGGTAGGTGTGGATGTCCGCGCCGCGGAAGCCGTAGATCGCCTGCTTGGGATCGCCGATCAGCAGCAGTGCGGTGTCGTCGCGCGCGGCGTGGATGCGCTGCAGGCTCTGCCATTGCAGCGCATCGGTGTCCTGGAATTCGTCCACCAGCGCCACCGGATACTGCGCGGCGATGGTGCGCGCCAACGCGTCGCCGTTGGCGCCGTGCAGGGCGGCGGCGAGGCGCTTCAACATGTCGTCGTAGCCGAGTACGGCGCGTGCGCGACGCATCTCGTCGAGGTGTTGCGCGATCCAGCGGGCGGCGTGGGCGAGCAGCAGCGATTGCAGCGCTTCCGCTTCCTTCTGCGCCGCCAGCACGGCGTCGATGGCGGTGAAGAAGGCATGCGCGGGCGTGACCTGGTGCTTGCGCGTGGCGCCCTGCAACTTTGTGGTGGAATGGCGTTCCAGGGTCTTCGCCTTGGCGAGTTCGTCGACGCCGTTCCACGCGTCGAAGGCGGCGTGGTCGGCAGCCAGTGTGGCGGGCTTGTAGCTGGCGGCGTTGAGCACGCCTTGCGTCATTGCGTCGCGCAGCCCTTGTGCAATGTCGGCGCCGTGTTCGCACCACAGCGCACGCGCATGCGCTTCGGCGTCATGCAGGGATGCGGCGGCCGCGTGCAGCAGGGCGGCAGGGTCGGCGATGTCCGGCAGCGGTTGGCCGCCCAGCCGCAAGGTCTCGGGCGTGCCGGCCAACAGCGGTTTGACCGCGCGCTGCAGCTCGTCGGGCTCCTGCCATTGCTTCGCGACCAAGGCGGCCGCATCGCGCTCCAGCGGAAAGAAGAAGCGCCGCCAGTAGTCGCGCACGGTTTCGGCGAGCAGCTCGCCTTCATCCGCGATGACCTGCTCGCCCACCGCCTCGCCGCTGTCGAAGGCGTGCTGCGCCAACATGCGTTGGCACCAGCCGTGGAGGGTGAATACCGCGGCCTCGTCCATCCATTGCGCGGCCAGTTCCAGCCTGCGCGCGGCGGAGGCACGGGCTGCGTCGTCGGGGTATTCGTTGACCAGTTCGCGCAGAAAGTCGTCGGCTTCGCGTTGGCCGCGGAAAGCGCCGGCGGCCTCGGCGAGCCGCTCGCGGATGCGTTCGCGCAGTTCGGCGGTGGCGGCCTTGGTGAAGGTCATCACCAGGATCTGCGCGGGCAGCAGCGCTTCGGCGCGGCCGTGGCCCAGCACCAGGCGCAGGTACAGCGCGGCGATGGTCCAGGTCTTGCCGGTGCCGGCGCTGGCCTCGATGAGCTGGATGCCGGAGAGCGGCAGGCGCAGTGGTGACAGCGGTGCGGCTGCGTTCATGCGTTGCCCCCGTCGCTGCATGTTGCGGTGAGCAGCGGCCGGTACAGGTGCAGCCACCGTTCGAAGCCCGCGCGATGCAGCGTGTCGAAATCCGGCCATTCGCGCTGCAGGCAGGCGTCGTCGTCCACTTCGCCGTGGCCGTGCCGGTGTTCGGCGTGGTCATAGCTTTGCCCGGCTGCGTGGGCGGGATCTTTCTGCTTGTCGGGTGCGGCGTCCCGGTTGGCCGTTTCGACGCGCAGCCAGGCGAACGCCGTCCTGCGAGCGATCGGCAGCGGCGACTGCATGCCGGCGTGCAGCGCGGCACACAGTGCATCGAGATGCGCGGCGGCCTCGTCGACCGTCAACGCCGGCAGCGTCAGCGTGGTGTCCGGGCCGACGACATGGCTGGCCAGTTGCAACGCGTTGGCATTGGCGAGCAGGTGCGCCACCCATGCGTCGAGCAGCTTGTCGTGGCGCATGAGGCCGTCCTTCGCCAGTGTGCTGGCCGTGGCGAGCACGCGCGCATGGCCGCCTGCGCCGTCTTCGCGCAGGTCGCCCAGCCAATCCTCGATGCACAGGCCATGCGCCTCGTGGCGCAGTTCGCGCACGTCGGCGGCGTGCGGCCAGCGTGCGTCCAGTGCGCGCCACGCATGGCCGGCAGCGCCTGCGGCCTGTTCGATGGGCTGCAGCGCCAGCATGCCGAAGGTGCCGGGCGGCAGGCCACCCTGTTCGCGCAGGCGTTGCGCGGCCGAAGCGAGCGCGCCCGTGCCGGCGGCGAGGACGCTGCGCAGCAAGGCGTCGGTGGCCTGGTGGCGTTCGAGCCCGTCGAGCGCGAAGGTCTCGTGCTCCGCATCGGCGTCGTCGTGTTCGTCGAAGCGCACGCCCAGGCGTTCGGCGTAGAAGGTTTTCGCGGGCGACCGGAGGAAACGTTGCAGCAGGCCGAGGTCGATCGAGCCTTCCGGTTGCCACGCGGGCAGCGGCGCATCGTCGCTGCGCGAGGCGGGCTGGCGTGCGCGCTGCCATTCGGCGGCATAGGTGAACAGGCGCGGGTCGCTTGCAGCATCGAAATAGCTGGGGCTGAAGGCCTGCAAGGGATACTCGGTGGTGAGCGCGGCAAGCAGGTCGGCGGCATCCGCGCAGCGCCAGCCGGCAGCGAGGTAGTCGCGCAACTGGCCCACCAGCACCGACGGCGGCAGCACGGCGTTGTCGCGTGCGCTGCGGCCCACCCAGCTCACGTGCAGCGCATCGCGGGCGGAGAGCAGGGCCTCGAGGAACAGGTAGCGGTCGTCCTCGCGGCGCGAGCGGTCGCCGGGGCGTTGCTGTTTCGGCAGCGCCATCAGGTCGAAATCGGGTGCGTCGAGGCGGCGCGGGTAGTCGCCATCGTTCATGCCGAGCAGGCAGACCACGCGGAACGGGATCGCGCGCATCGGCAGCAGTGTGCCGAAGCTCACCGCGCCGCCGAGGAAGCGCTGCGACAGGCGGCTCTCGTCGACCGCGGCCAGCCAGTGCTCGCGCACCACGGCCAGCGGCAGCGCGTCGTCGAAGCCGGCGTCGAGGCAGGATGGCCCCCATGTTTCCAATGCATCGTCGAGGCGCTGCAGGGCGAGCGCATCGTCGTCGTCGCGGCCGGCGTCGAACAGGTCCGCCAGCAGCTGGCGCAGGCGCTCGATCCATTGCGCGGGCGTGGCCGGCACGGCCAGCACGCGCCACCAGTGTTCCAGCCGATCCAGCAGCAGGGCGAGCGGACCGACCAGCGCGGCGTCGAGGCCGCCGACCTCGGCATACGGCGCGATGCCGTGCAGCGAGGCGCCGTCGCCCACCGCGTAGCCCAGCAGCATGCGGCGCAGGCCGAAGCGCCAGGTGTTCTGTTGTTCCGGCGGCAGGCCGAGGCTCTCTTTCTGCGCGCCGTCCAGGCCCCAGCGGATGCCGGCGCCTTCGATCCAGCGGCGCAGCACCGGCAGCTCGGTTTCGTCGAGGCGGAAGCGGCGGCGCAATGCGGGCGCATCGAGCAGGTCGAGGATGTCGCCCGCGGCGAAGCGCGATTCGGGCAGGCGCAGCAGCTGTTCCAGCGCCACCAGCAACGGCGCGCTGCCGCGCGCGGGACGGTCGGCGATGCTGCACGGCAGGTGGCGCGGGTCGTCGGGCGGGATGCGGCCGAACACGGCCTGCACGTGCGGCGCATAGGTCTGGATGTCCGGCACCATCACCATCACGTCGCGCGGCACCAGCGGCCGGCCTTCGCGTGCGGCGCGCTCGAACAGCGCCAGCAGTTCGTCGTGCAGCACCTCCACTTCGCGCTGCGGGTTGTGCGCCACGTGGAAGCGCAGCGATTCGTCGCCGGCGTTCCATGCGCGGCGTTGCGCGGGATCGGTGGGCAGCGGTTCGAGATCGAGGATGGCCTGCTGCACCTGGTGCAACAGCGTGTCGCGGCCGGGATCGGCGAACAGGTCGATGTCGCGGCCCAGTGCGGCGAAGCGTGCGCGGTAACGCTCCGGCGCGTCGAAGCCGTCGAGTAGGCGAATGTAGTCGCGGCCCTGCTTGCCCCAGGCGGCGAGCAGCGGGTTCGCATGCAGGTGCAATTCCTCGTACTGCGGCGTGGTCGGCGCTCCGGGCTTGGCGGTGTGGCGATGCCGCTCGGCGGTGAGCAGTTCGCGGTCCTCGACGATGTCGGCCCAGTAGTGCCGGCACGGGTTGGCCACCAGCAGGAACACCTGGCACACGCGGCCCAGCGCGGTGAGCGCCTCCAGCGTCTGCTGCGGCAGCGAGGAAATGCCGAACACCACGATGCGCCGCGGCAAGGCGGCCGGGCGCGCCTCCAGCGCGGCGGCGCGCGCGAGGAAGGCGCGATGCACGGCGGCGCGGTGGCTGTGCTGCTGCGCGCTGCCCACGTCGCGCAGCAGCGCGCGCCAGAGTCGCGCCTGCCAGCGTTGCGTGGCGGGCAATGGCAATCGTTGCCCACGCGGATCGCGCAACTCGTCGCGTCCATGCGCCCAGTCGTCCAGCCAGTCGGCGCGATAGACTTGGTACTGGTCGAACAGGTCGGCGACCTGTTGCGCAAGCTGGAACAGCCGCGCCGCATCGACGCGGCCCGCGCCAAGGAAGTGGCGCAACGGCGCGAAGGCTTCGTCGCCTAGTTGTGCGGGCAGCAGGCGCATCAGGCGCCAGGCCAGCCGCGACTTGTCGAACGGCGAATCCGCCGGCACTGCTTCGCGCCCCAGCACGGCACGGTACGCGCGCCACAGGAAGCGGCCGGGCAGCTGCATGTCCACCGCCGCGCTGATGCCCATGCCGCCGGCCTCGCGCGGGCGCGCCAGCGCCAGCTTCAGCCACTGCGCGATGCCGTTGCTCTGCACCAGCATCAGCTCGTCTTCCAGCGGCGCCAGCGGTGCGCGCGCCAGCCATGCTGCCAGCAGGTCGCGCAGGTCTTCCAGGCGGTTGCCGTGCACGACCATCAGGCCGGGCTGGAGATCTTCCGTGAGGGGCGAGGGCGAAGGCATCCGCAGATTTTGCCTAGCTTTCGTCTCGCCGTCTGCGATGGCGCCATGTGCGCGCGCCAAATGAAACGGCCCGGAATGCCCGGGCCGTTTCCTTGAACCGTGCGGCCGTGGATGGCCGCCCGCTGGATCTTCGCGATCTTGAGGATGATCGCAAAGGCTGCGCCGGCCTTAGCCGCTGACCCACACGCCGGCGTTGAAGTGCCAGCCGTCCCGATGCTGCACCCAGTGCGGATGCACGTAGTGGTAGCCGGGACGGACAGCTTCCCAGTGGCCGGCCACGCCGACGTAGCGGCGGCCGTTCCAGCGCCAGTAGCCGCGTGCCCAGACATAGCCGGGGCGGGGCGGCGGCAGCACGACCTCGACGGGCGGCGGCGGGGGCTGCGGCGCGATGACTTCCACCACCGGCTGGGGCGGCGGTGGTGCGTAGTAGACCACCCGATGCGGGCGCGGCGGCGGTTCCACCACGCAACCCGCGGCGGACAGGGTGGCGACAGCGACGGTCAACAGACCGGCAAGACGAAGTGACGGCATGGTGTTCTTCCCTCGGTTGATATGGCGGTGCGGCTGCGCGGTATTGCCGTACCGCGAAGGCTGCTGGAGTCTAGAGGCGACCGGTGCGATGGCGAGGGCAGCGCCCTCGCCATCGCAGGTTGTTGCGCGTTCAGCGCGTCCAGTAGCCGTCGCGGAAACGCCAGTTGCCGTGCGGGCCGTGCACCCAGTGCGGCGGCAGGTAACGCCAGCCGGGGCGTGCGCGTACCCAGCGTCCGCCCACCCAGATGTGGCGATGCTGGCGCGGGTTCCACATCCAGTAGCCGGGCGCCCAGACGTAACCGAAGCGCGGCGCCGGCGCCGGCTCGTAGCGCGGCGGCGGCGGCGGTACGCCGATGCCGACGTTCACGCCCACGCCGACCGATACCTGCGCCTGCGCGGCCGGTATGGCGATAAAGCCGGCGCAAGCCAGTGCCAAGGCGGCAGACAGTATCCGGATGGAAGACTTGCGATTCATCATGTTCTCCATGGTCGCCGCGAAAGGCGGCGTGCAGTACGGAAAACGCCGGTCGGCGGAAGCGTGTTGACGCACGGCGTGGCGCGCGTTCAGGTTCGGGCCGGGGGGCTGTCCGCTAGTGCCGGGTCAAGGCATGCCGCAGACGGCGCACGCCTTCCGCGATGGCCGGCTCGTCCACGCTGCCGTAACCCAGGATCAACCCGCTGCGCTTGGCCGCGCCGTGGTAGCAAGGCGACAGCGGCCGCACCGACACGCCAGCCTCGGCCGCACGCCGCGACAGCGCCACGTCGTCCGTTCCCGCCGGCAGCAGCGCGGTCAGCTGCATGCCCGCCTCGGCGCCGATCACTTGCAGCGCGTCGGGCAGGTATTGGCGTATCGCCGCCTGCAGCGCCGCGCGCCGCGCCGCGTACAGCATGCGCATGCGGCGGATATGCCGTGCGAAATGGCCTTCGCGGATGAAGTCGTGCAGCGCACGCTGCGGCAACATCGGCGAGCAGGTGTCCAGCGCATCCCGCACCGCGCGGAAAATCGGCAGCAGGTCCTTCGGCACCACCAGGTAGCCCAGCCGCAACGCGGGGAACAGCACCTTGCTGAAGGTGCCCACGTAGATCACCCGCGCATCGGCATCCAGCCCTTGCAGCGCGGCGATGGGCTTGTTGCCGTAGCGGTATTCGCTGTCGTAGTCGTCCTCGACGATCCAACTGCCCGTGCGCGTCGCCCATTGCAGCAGTTCGATGCGCCGTGCCGCGCTCATCGTGGCGCCGAGCGGAAACTGGTGCGAGGGCGTGACGTAGGCCAGCCGCGCCGCCGGCGCAAGGCGGATGCCCGCGGCCACGTCCAGCCCGTCCGCATCCACCGGCACCAGCACCGGAACGGCATTCGCCGCAGCCAGCGCCTGGTGGGCGCCGGAATATCCCGGCTCCTCGATCCAGGCGCGGTCGCCGGGGTCGAGCAGGGCGTGCGCGCAGATCTGCAGGCCCTGCTGGGCGCCGCTGGTGACCAGGATCTGTCCGGCGTCGGCATGCACCGCGCGCACCGTCGCCAGATATTCGGCAATGGCCTCGCGCAGCGGCAGGTATCCCTCAGGGGCACCGTAGACCAGCGCATCGATACCGGCGTGGCGTGCGTGACGGCTCAGCAGGTGCGACCAGACGCCGTGCGGAAACTGGTCGAGTGCGGGCACGCCTACGCGGAACGCGCCCTGGCTCTCCAGCCAGGTTTGCGGCGGCGAGGCCATCGCCGCTACCCGTGCAGCGGCACGGCGCGGTGCCGCTGCCGGTGCGCTCGGCACACGGTCAGCCTGCTTTCGCGGCGTCGTTGCGCCTTCGTGCGGAATCGCCGCGGCCACGCAGGTGCCGGCGCCGATGAAGCTTTCCAGGTAACCCTCGGCAAGCAATTGCTCGTAGGCGCCCAGCACCGGCAGACGCGACACGCCAAGCTGGTCGGCCAGCGCGCGGGTGGAGGGCACGCGCTGGCCGGGGCGCAGGCGGCCATCGGCGATGGCGCGTCGGAACCATTCGGCCAATTGCAGGTAGATCGGTCCGTTGCCGTCGAGCGCGATCGACGGCAACAGGCTGGTGGAGCCGCGCTTCATCACGATCCCCTCAAGTGGTCATGCCGTGTTCTTGACGGGTGGCTATTCGTTCGAGCCACTTGCTTGCCTAGTCTGCACCCGGCGAACGAAGGGCGGGGGTGCCGGTGGTCATGCTGGAACGGTCGACGAAGCGACGGCGGGCGCTGTGCGCCGTCGCGGCGCTATTCGGCGTGCTGCTGGGCATCGGCCGGGCCGCGGCGCAGGACGCCGGCCCGCCGCGCCAGTCGCTGGGCGACGCCTGGTGGACCGGCCCGATGCTGGCCAATTCCGCGGAGACCTTGCCGCGCGGACACGTGCTGATCGAACCGTATTTCTACGACGTGACCTCGAAAGGCACGGACGCCTTCGGCTCGCGCGCCTATGTGCTGTACGGACTCACCGACCGGCTCACCGTGGGGCTGATCCCCATCGTCGGCTACAACCGCATGAGCCGCGGGCCGGACAGTTCGGGCATCGGCCTCGGCGACCAGATCCTGCAGGCGCAGTACCGGCTTGTCCGCTTCCGCGAGGGCAGTTGGCTGCCCACGCTCGCCGTACTGCTGCAGGAGACCGTGCCCACCGGCCGTTACGACCGCCTGGCGCGCGCCAGCGACGGCATGGGCGGCGGCGCCTGGGCCACCACGCTGGGCCTCAACGCGCAGAGCTATTTCTGGATGCCGGACGGCCGCCTGCTGCGCGTGCGGCTCAACCTCACGCGTACCTTCAACGGCGATGCCGGCGTCAGCGGCGCCAGCGTCTACGGCACCGCGCCCGGCTTCCGCGGCACGGCGCGGCCGGGCGACGCGTTCTACATCGGCACCTCGTTCGAATACAGCCTCACCCGCCGCTGGGTGCTGGCGCTGGACCTGTTCCGCAGCCACGGCGCCGCCAGCCGCATCGACGGCAGTACCGATCCGATCCATGCCTTGCCCGTGCCCACGCACCTGCGCCTGGGTTCCAGCGATGCCTACGGCTACGCGCCCGCCGTCGAATACAGCTTCAACGCGAACCTCGGCGTGCTGCTGGGCGCGCGCGTGATCGTGGGCGGGCACGACGCCACGCGTTCGCTCACGCCGGCCATCGCGATCAACTACGTCCATTGACGGCATCCCGCACCGTCCCTGTGTCCCTCGAGAGAACCAACGCCATGCAAGCAAAAACGATGATACGGACGGGCCTGCTCGCCCTGGCGCTGACGATGGGATGGCCGTCGTCGGCGGCGGCCGGCACGGCGCCGGCGGTCGACCAGCCGCACGCCTTCGATTTCCATTTCGGCACCTGGCGCACGCACATCCAGAGCCGCGACGTCACCGCCTCGGGCGTCGGCGCGTGGCGCAAGTTCACCGGCACCGTGATCGACCAGCCCTTGTGGAACGGGCGCGCCAACATCGAGAAGATCGAGGCCTCCGGATCCGGAGGCCACTTCCAGGGCCTGACGCTGTTCCTCTACGACCCGAAATCCGGGCAATGGAGCGAACATTTCGCCGGCAGCGGCGACGGCGTCATGCAGGAGCCGTCCTACGGCGCGTTCGCGGATGGACGCGGCGTGTTCTACGGCTGGACCGACGTCGACGGCAAGAAGGTCTTCGAACGCGACATCTGGTCGGACATCACGCCGGACTCCTACCGCTACGAGATCGCCTCGTCCGTCGACGGCGGCAAGACCTGGGTCACCCACTTCGTCGCCCAGCTCACCCGTCTGCAGAAAGCGCCCGACTACGAAGTGCGTCATGTGCCGGGCAGCGGGCCGGAGCACGGCTTCGATTTCAACATGGGACGCTGGACGACGAAGATACGCGCCGTGCCGCATCCGTTGTCCGCACCCGGTGCGTGGAGCGATCTGCACGGCACCCACGTGGTGTATCGCTTGTGGGACGACTGGGCCAACATCGGCCAGCTCGAAGTCGACGGCCCCGATGGCCGTGTCGAGGATCTGGCGCTGCGCCTGTACGACCGCAAGACCCGGCAGTGGCGGGTCTACTTCGCAAACAGCAGGACCGGCACGCTGAACCCGCCGATGGTTGGCACTTTCGAAAACGGCACGGCCAGCTTCGTCGGCCTGGACGAGGTCGACGGCCAGACCGTGCTGACCCGCAACACCTGGTCGGAGATCGGCGCGACCTCCTGCCGGCAGGACTGGGCCATTTCCACCGACGGCGGCAAGAGCTGGGTGCCCACCTGGAGTTCGGTCGACACGCCGGGCGGCTGATCGCCGGGACAGCGGCAACCACCGCATCGCAAGGGCGTCGCGCTGCGCGTCGATGCGCCCGCCCTTGCGGACGGGCGCTGCAGCGCGTCAGCCGTGGTTGAGCGGAGCGAGCAAGCTCGGACCCGCACCATCCGTCTGCAGCTCGCCATCGGCGAGAGTGTCGGTAGCATTCACGTCGGGCTTGTCGACCCACGGCGCCGGGGTGTACGGGCCGGGGACATAGGTTTGCCACACGCCACCTTCCCAAGGTAGGTCGGAATCCACCCTGCTGAACGAAATCGCAGTATGGACGGTCCAGCTGTCCTGCTTGGCTAGGTAGCCCGTTGTGGGAGGGATATAAGTCCATTTGCGCGCCACATCGAGAACAGCATCGGCCAGGATCTTGCGGTAATGCTGGAGTTCACTGTCTGTGCCGAGTCTGTTGAGGTCGACTTGCTCGGCAACGGCGTCGATGACATGACCGCTGCGATCCACGTGCAACGCTAGGTACACCGTTCCCGGCACGTTGTTGCGAACCGCGGCTTCGGGGAAATGCGGGAAGATCTTCTTGCTACGCTCGGTCATGCGTAGCGCATCGGTCGAATTTGTGAAGTAGTCGCCGAAGCTGGCCCCCTTGATGCGTGCGTTGTAGTTGCCGTCGGGCATCTTCTTCAGCACTACCCGTACATGCATGCTGGCTTTGGCGACCACCGGCTGGTTGTCGCGCAGCACGGGATGGAAGCGCCATTGCAGCGCGGCCTTGCGGACCATGTCCGCGATGGGCTGCCCGTACTTGGCAGGGGTGTCGATCACGGCGGTCTCGACCGTGCCGTCCTTCGCCAGCACGAGGGTTCCGTTGACCACGGCGGAAGACTCGACGTCCTTGAGGGTGCTGGCCTGGGCAGCCGCCGCCGTTATGGCGAGCAGCGCAGCGAACAGTGTCTTCTTCATGCGTGCGTTCCTTGGGTTGCGTGGAAGTCGATCGGCCCTGCGCGACGAGGGCGCGGGTTTCCCGTGCGCATGCCTCGCGCCTTTGGGCGCAGCCGTCAGGGCAGGGCGGCCATCGCCGTGGTCGTGCGGATTTGTCCCCTGGCAGGCGCCCGTGGCGCTGCACCGTTGCCGCCGAGTATGCAGGCAACCCGCATGGCGAGGGAACCGGCGGCCACCTGTTGGTGCCGCGGATCCATCGCCATACGCCCCGGTACATGCGCTGCAGCAAGCCCTTCACGCCGCCCCCCGTTAGAATTGTCCGGTTCAAGCACATGATGTCGGAGTCGCCATGAGTTCCCCCGCCAAGCACGTCCCCGCCGGCGCCCCCCAGGCCGAGACCACCCCGCTGCGTTTCGTCACTGCCGCCAGCCTGTTCGACGGCCACGACGCGGCGATCAACATCATGCGCCGCATCATCCAGGCGCAGGGCGCCGAGGTGATCCACCTGGGCCACAACCGCTCGGTGGAAGACGTGGTGCGCGCCGCGCTGCAGGAAGACGCCGACGCCATCGCGCTGTCGTCCTACCAGGGCGGCCACGTCGAGTACTTCAAGTACATGGTGGACATGCTGAAGGAGCGCGGCGCCGCGCACATCCGCGTGTTCGGCGGCGGCGGCGGCACCATCACGCCGGAGGAGATCAAGGAGCTGCAGGCCTACGGTGTGGAGCGTATCTACCACCCCAACGACGGCATGAAGCTCGGCCTCACCGAGATGATCGAGGACGTGATGCAGCGCGCCAGCCGCGCCGCCGCGCAGCGCGCGCCCGACACCGCCGCCTCCAAGGTCAGCGTGGACGACGAGATCTCCATCGGCCACATGCTCAGCGCCATTGAAGAGGGCAAGCTCGCCGCCACCGACCTCGACCACCTGCGCAAGCAGTGGAAGCTGGCCGGCAAGGCCACGCCCGTGCTCGGCCTCACCGGCACCGGCGGCGCGGGCAAGTCGTCCGTGGTGGACGAGCTGCTGCTGCGCTTCCTGCACGCCTTCCCGCAGATGCGCATCGCCGTGCTCGCCATCGACCCCACCCGCCGCCGCTCCGGCGGCGCGCTGCTGGGCGACCGCATCCGCATGAACGCGCTGCGCAGCCACCGCGTCTACATGCGCTCCATGGCCACCCGTCGCCAGCACGCCGCCACCAACGAGGTGCTGCACGACTGCATCGACTTCCTCAAGGCGCAGCCCTACGACCTGGTGATCGTGGAAACCGCCGGCATCGGCCAGAGCGATTCCGAGATCGTCGATCTGGTGGATTTCCCGGTCTACGTGATGACCAGCGACTACGGCGCGGCCAGCCAGTTGGAGAAGATCGACATGATCGACTTCGCCGAACTGGTCGTGCTCAACAAGTTCGACAAGCGCGGCGCGGAAGACGCCCTGCGCGACGTGCGCAAGCAGTGGAAGCGCAACCGCACCGCCTTCGCCGTCAAGGACGAGGACGTGCCGGTGTATCCCTCCATCGCCAGCCAGTTCAACGACCCCGGCGTCACCTGGATGTTCGCCAACCTGTGCCGGCTGATGCGCGACAAGCTGCACCTGCCCGCGGACAAGTGGACGCCGCAGATCGACACCACGCTGAAGGAGCCGCGCGCCACCGTGCTGATCCCCGGCAGCCGCGTGCGCTACCTCGCCGAGATCGCGGAGCAGGGGCGCGGCATCAATGCCTCCATCGCGCACCAGTCGGAAGCCGCCAGCAAGGCGCAGCACTACTATGAATCGCTGAAGGAGCTGGCCGACGACAAGCTGCCCAAGCCGCTGGAGCTGTATCACAGCGACGATTTGCACGGGTCCTTCGACTCCGGTGCTGCGCACCTACGCTCAGGACGAACGGGGGAGGGCGCGGATGCCCAAGAAGCCGTTCACGCTGAGCGTAGCTCGCCAAAGGCGGGCGAAGTCGAAGCGCCCCACGTCGTCGACCGCACCCTGCTGCTGCTCCGCCAGCGCTACAACGCCGCGCTCAAGGAGCTCAGCCACGAGTCCATCCACCTGCTGCGCGACTGGCCCACGCTGCGCGAATCGGTGACCAAGGACGTCAACGAATACAAGGTGCGCGACAAGACCATCCGCGTGGAGAACTACCGTGAATCCCTGAGCCACCAGAAGATCCCGAAAGTGGCGCCGCCCAAGACCGAGAGCTGGGGCGACCAGCTGCTGTTCCTCGGCAAGGAAAACCTGCCCGGCCACTACCCCTACACCGGCGGTGTGTACCCCTACCGCCGCAGCGGCGAGGACCCCACCCGCATGTTCGCGGGCGAGGGCACGCCCGAGCGCACCAACCGCCGCTTCCATTACCTGAGCCAGGGCGGTGCGGCCACGCGCCTCTCCACCGCGTTCGACTCGGTGACGCTGTACGGCGAAGACCCGGCGCCGCGCCCCGACATCTACGGCAAGATCGGCAACTCCGGCGTCAACATCGCCACGCTGGACGACATGAAGAAGCTGTACTCCGGCTTCGACCTGTCCGCGCCAACCAGCTCGGTCTCCATGACCATCAACGGCCCCGCGCCCATCATCCTCGCGATGTTCATGAACACCGCGATCGACCAGAACGTGGAGAAGTACCTCAAGGCCGATCCCGCGCGCTGGGCCGCGGCGGAAAAGCAGATCACCGCCATGTTCCCACACGGCCGCCCGCAGTACTCCGGCGAGCTGCCCAAGGGCAACGAAGGTCTCGGCCTCGGCCTGCTCGGCGTCACCGGCGACCAGTTGGTGGACGCGGAGACCTACGCCCGCATCAAGGCCGAGACGCTCAGCAGCGTGCGCGGCACCGTGCAGGCCGACATCCTCAAGGAAGACCAGGCGCAGAACACCTGCATCTTCTCCACCGAATTCGCCCTGCGCATGATGGGCGACATCCAGCAGTACTTCGTCGACCACAAGGTGCGCAACTTCTACTCGGTGTCGATCTCCGGCTATCACATTGCCGAAGCCGGTGCGAACCCGATCAGCCAGCTCGCCTTCACCCTGTCGAACGGCTTCACCATCGTTGAGTACTACCTCGCGCGCGGCATGAAGATCGACGACTTCGCGCCCAACCTGTCGTTCTTCTTCTCCAACGGCATGGACCCGGAATACACCGTGATCGGCCGCGTCGCCCGCCGCATCTGGGCCCGCGCCATGCGCGAGCGCTACGGCGCCAGCCCGCGCAGCCAGATGATGAAGTACCACATCCAGACGAGTGGCCGCTCCCTGCACGCGCAGGAGATCCAGTTCAATGACATCCGCACCACGCTGCAGGCGCTGTACGCGTTGTTCGACAACTGCAACAGCCTGCACACCAACGCCTACGACGAAGCCATCACCACGCCCACCGAAGAAAGCGTGCGCCGCGCCGTGGCCATCCAGATGATCATCAACAAGGAGTTGGGCCTCAACTTCAACGAGAACCCCTGGCAGGGCAGCTACATCGTCGAAGAACTCACCGACCTGGTGGAAGAGGCCGTCTACAAGGAGTTCGAGGCCATCAGCGAGCGCGGCGGCGTGCTCGGCGCCATGGACACCATGTACCAGCGCGGCAAGATCCAGGAAGAGAGCCTCTACTACGAGCACAAGAAGCACGACGGCAGCCTGCCGCTGATCGGCGTCAACACCTTCCTGCCCAGGGACCACGGCGGCGAGATCGCCACCGAGATCGAGTTGATCCGCTCGACGGAAGAAGAGAAGGGCCAGCAGATCGCTAACGTGCAGGCGTTCCAGAAGGCGCGCAATGCGCTGGCGCCGGCAGGCGAGACCTCACATGCGCATGGCACCGATTCCACGGATGAAGATGCATCCGTTCGTCCTGAGCGTAGCTCGCCGCAGGCGAGCGGAGTCGAAGGACATGGGCACGGCCTGGCCTACCTGCAGAACACCGCCCGCGAGCGCCGCAACGTGTTCAACGCGCTGATGGAGGCGGTGAAGACACACTCGCTGGGGCAGATCAGTCATGCGTTGTATGACGTGGGCGGGGAATACCGGCGCAACATGTGAGCCCAACGGACCATGGAATGAGCAAAGGACCGCCGTCAGGCGGGCCTTTGCCATAACGGCTTGCGTCATATGACGGTGTGCGTTATGGTGTTCCCGTGATCAGGAACTTTGCCGACAAGGAAGTTGAAAAGATCTGGGGCGGAACGCCCTCCCGGCGCTTGCCGGTCGATATTCAGTTAGTGTCCCGCCGCAAGTTGCGCATGCTCAACAACGCCGCCTCGCTGGACGATCTCCGCATACCGCCGGCCAACCGACTGGAGGCGCTCAAGGGCAGCCGAAAGGGTCAGCACAGCATCCGCATCAACGACCAATGGCGCATCTGCTTTCGCTGGATCGACGGCGACGCCCACGACGTGGAAATCGTCGATTACCACTGACGCAAACGAGTCGACCATGAACACCCTGCCCAACATCCATCCCGGCGAAGTACTGCTCGAAGAGTTCCTCATGCCCATGGATATCAGCCAGAACGCGCTGGCGCGCGCTGCGGGCGTGCCGCCGCGCCGTATCAACGAGATCGTGCTCGGCAAGCGCGGCGTCACGGCGGATACGGCCGTGCGCCTGGCCGCCGCCCTGGGCACCAGCGAGCGGTTCTGGCTTGGCCTGCAGGCGGACTACGACCTGGAAGAGGCACACCGCACGCTAGGCAAGGCCATCGAAAAGATCGAGCGGATTGCCGCGTAGGCAATGGATCGAAGCGGCGCACGGCTCGCTGGGTCAGGTCATCAAGGATGTTGCAGGGATGAACGAAGATCATGGCAATCCGGCACTGTCCGGGTATCCGGCGCGGGGGCATGGCCGGTTAGGGGGGGCGCCCCAGGCGTCTTTTTTCTTGCTCTAATGTCGGGGAAGGCCAAGGCATGGCCTTGCCCCGCGAATCGTCGACGACTTACCACCATGAGGTGATCATGAAGCTCGAAGATCTGTTCGACCAACTGCACGCGTTGCCGACGATTCCCAAAGTGGCGCAGGATCTCATTCGCCAGTTCGACGATCCCAAAACCAACCTCGACAGCCTGGCCCGCAACATCGAGCTGGACCCGGTGATTGCCGCCAAGCTTCTGCGCCTCGCCAACTCGGCGCACTATCGCGGCGGGCGCGACTCGACCAGCGTCGAGGATGCGGCGATGCGCGTGGGCTTCGGCATGCTGCGGATCCTGGTGCTCGCCTCCGGCGTCACCGGCGCGTTCCAGGTGAAGGGCAATTTCGACATCAAGGGTTTCTGGCGGCACAGCTTCGAGGTGGCCAGCATCAGCCGGCTGCTGGCCAAGCCGCATGGCGTGGACCCGGAGACGGCGTTCACCTGCGGCATGATGCACAACATCGGCGAGCTGCTCATCCAGGCGGCCGCCCCCCAGCACGTGGGCGCGCTCGCCACGAGCGCCTCCTCGGCGGGCCATGCCGCCGAGGAAACCCTGCAACTGGGCTTCGGTTATCCCGAAGTGGGCGCGGAACTGGCGCGACGCTGGAAGCTGCCTGGCGTGATCCAGCATGCCATCGCCTTCCAGGCGCGTCCCGCGCAGGCGCCTTCCGGCGAAGCGCTTGCGCGTCTTATCGCGCAGGCCGTGTTGATCGCCGACGCGCTGGATCGTTACGACGGCCCAACCGAGGAAGCCCGCCAGGCCGTCGAAGGGCCGCTCACCAGCGACCTCGACCTCGACCCGATCTTCAAGGCGCTGCCCAAGGTGATCGAGGCCAACCGCGCCTTCACCGAAGTGCTCTCCTGATCGGCCCATCCGGGCCGGGTTCATTTCCCGAAGCAGGGCACGGGCCCTGCCGATTAAGCGCCGTGATCCAGCCGAAGCCGGGATCACGGCGTCATCGCTGTGTTGAGGTTGTTGGATACGCGCCTTGCGAGGATTGAAGGGCCGCGCGGGTGTCTTGCCGCATCCGCCTTGGTTGGCGTGCGAGAGCTCCGAGCCCGCTTCGATGCCGTTCAGCGGGTTCCGTCAACCGCAATTGGTATGGCATCACACCTCGCTCCAGCATGCAGACGGCCTGGGAGCCATTTGCTTGCAGTGCCAGCTCAGAACCCGGCCGGCCGCTCCCCGGCCACCGCCACCTTCGCCTCCAGCGCGCGGCCCACTCGGCCCAGCGTACCTTCCTCGAACAGCCGGCCGATCAGGGTGACGCCGTAGGGTACGCGGTGCGGTTTGTCGAGCTTGGGCAACGGGTGGTTCGGGTCGGGCGCCCAGTCGCTGCGCACCTGGTTCACCTCGACGAAGCCGGTGCGCAGGGTGAGCGAAGGCTGGCCGGTCATGTTGGAGATCACCATCATCTCGTCGCGCAGCGAGGGCACCAGCAGCAGGTCCACCTCGCCCATCACGCGCTCCATCTCCATGGCCACCCGGCGGCGCATGCGGTCGGCTTGCACGAAGTCCACGGCGGAGAGGAAGCGCGATTCGCGGAACAGGTTGGGCCAGCCGTCCGGCGTCTGCACGTGCATCCGGTCGGCGGCGCCGGAGAGGGTGAGTTCCTCGAAGGCGGCGGCGGATTCGGCGAACAGCAGCAGGTTGAGGTCGTCGTAGGGCCAGTCGGGCAGGGACACTTCCGTGGGCACCAGGCCGAGTGCGCGCAGCTGGCCGAGCGCGGCGCGGTCGAGGTCGGTGGCCGGCGCCTCCTTCATCCACGCGGGGAAGTAGCCGACCTTGAGGCCATGGACGGACGCGGCCGCGTCATAGTCCAGATGCGCAGGCACGCTGGCGGTGTCGCCGGGGTCGGTGCCGCGGATGGTGTCGAGCACCAGCAGGGTGTCTTCCACCGAGCGGGCGATCGGGCCGAGCTTGTCCATCGTCCAGCACAAAGTCATTGCGCCGGTGCGCGGCACGCGGCCGTAGGTGGGGCGCAGGCCGGTGGTGCCGCAGCGCATGCACGGGCTGATGATGCTGCCCTGGGTTTCGCTGCCGATGGCGAACGCCACCAGGCCGGCGGCGGTGGCGGCGGCCGGGCCGGCGCTGGAGCCGGAGGCGCCTTCCTTGAGCAGCCACGGGTTCATGGTCTGGCCGCCAAACCAGATGTCGTTGAGCGCCAGCGCGCCCAGGCTGAGCTTGGCCACCAGCACCGCGCCCGCTTCGTTGAGCCTGCGCACGACCGCGGCGTCGTCCTTCGGCACGCGATGGCGGAACGGCTCGGCGCCGTAGGTGGTGGCGATGCCGGCGGTGTCGAGCAGGTCCTTCGCGCCCCACGGGATGCCGTGCAGCGGGCCGCGGTAGTGGCCGGCGGCGATCTCCTTGTCAGCCTGCGCGGCCTGCTTCAGCGCGTGCTCCTCGCACAGCGTGATGACGCAGCGCAGCTCGGGGTCGTAGCGCTTCAGGCGTGCGAGGTAGATCTTGGTGAGCCGGGTGGAGGTGAGTTGGCGCGCGCGGATCCACGCGCCGAGCTGGGCGACCGAGGCGTAGGCGATGTCCTCGTCCTTCGCCGGCAGCGGCGTGGCCGCCACCTTGGACGGCAGGAAGCGGTCATGCGCGGGGCCGACGTGCACGCGGCCCATCGCCGGGAACCACGTAGTGGCCGGGGCCAGGCCTTCTTTCAGCGCCACGGTGCGTGGGCCGGTGCGGCGCTCCAGCAGCGCAGCCATCGAGGTGGGCCAGTTGGCCACCGCCATGGCGCGCTGTGCCTCGGTCATCGTTACCTGGGCCAGCTTCTCTGCCTCCACGAAGGTGGTCGTGGTCAGCTTCGGCCCCACCGGTGGCGCGGTGTTGAACGCGCCGGGCGAACCGGGCGGCGGCGTGGCGGGCGCCGGAGTCTGTCCGGTCTGTGCCAGCGCGCCACCAGCCACCACGGCACCCAGCAGGCCCAACGGCGCCTGGGTGAGGAAATCGCGACGAGTCTTCATGGTTCCCCCGGTGCGTCCCGAGCGGGGCGCGTGGTTGTCGAATCCGTTGGGGGTGCTTCACTGTGTGCCCCCGGTTGGTTGCCCACTGTGGACGAGCCGCGGTGCGCGCACAACTCCGGGCATGAGCGGGCGGCGGAGCCGAACGTCTTGAGGCTCGATGCTGGATCGCGGTCGCTGGCCGTACTGGCGGAGTTGGATGGGCGACTCAATCGTTCGACCGCGCCTTCGACATTCCGATTACCCATGCCAGCTTTCGGTCTTCCCGACGGCTGTTGCGGAGCCGCTGCAGGAAGCTCACCATGATCGGGGCACGCGGATGCCTCGCCTTGTTTCGGGTGCGAGAAATAGGGCGTCGCCGACAAGGCCGGGGGCTGGCGGCTGGGCCTGCATCGGCGTCGAGGAAGAAGGGCTTTCGGTCGGGGGAGTGGCTCGGGGAGAGGGCCGGCGGAGCGGTGATGGCGAAGTGCCAGCTTTGAGCAGAGACGGACGCCGGGTTCCCCGATTTCAGGGCGGGGCATCGGCGGAGCATGTCCATCGGGGATGTCCGCGTTGCCGGCACGACGAACTGCTTCGTGCCGATCCTGGATGGGCAATCCGTTGTGAAAAGAACCGACAGGGGGCGTGTGATGGCCGCGAACGACGAACAAGCGCTTTATTTGCCCGCCAGGCCGTTTGCCTTGGTGATCGACCGCTGGATTTGGGTCTTCATGGCGGTTTTCTTCATCGCCATCACTTTGGCCGGATTCGTTCCGGATTCGATCGCCATGGTGGGAATGGTGCGGGCGGGGGCCATGCCGCCGTTCCCGCCGATCCTGCATGTGCATGCCGTGCTGATGGGAGCCTTTCTGCTTCTGCTGCTTGCGCAGTCCTGGCTGATGGCGACGGGGCGGCGCGACCGGCACATGCGGCTGGGGCGGCTGGCATTGGGGCTGCTTCCGGCGATCATCGTCGTTGGCTTCATCCTCGTTCCCACGATTTACCAGCAGGTTTGGAACGGAGCCCGGGCCGCACCGCCGCCCATCCAGGCAAGGCTCCGGCAGACGCTGCATTTCCTGGACAATCTCGCGTTGGTTCAATTCCGCATCGGCATCCTTTTCCCCGTGTGCATCGGCTTGGCCTTGCATGCGCTGCGGCGCGACCCCGGCTTCCACAAGCGGATGATGTTCCTGGCGACGGCCATTCCCCTGCAGGCGGCGATCGGTCGGCTCGCGTGGTTGCCGTCCACCGTGCCCGCCAGCCCGCTCTCGCTTGATCTCTACGTGCTGCTCGCCGTGTCGCCGATGCTGCTGTGGGACGTGATCGGGCACCGGACTGTGCCCAGGGTTTATCCGATCTGGCTGGCGCTGTTCCTGCTTTCCACCATTCCCATGTATCTGTTGTGGGATACGCCGGCCTGGCATGCGCTCGCGCAACGGATACTGGCGCCATGAAGCGGAAAAGCGCGGCTGCCCACTGCTTCTGATTCTTGCATGGGAGCTTGCTACGGATGCGGCAAGGCGTGTTGGTGCCGGTTATCGAGCATGAAGGAAGCTTCGATTGGCCAGCCTGGACACGCGACAGCTGGCCAGTCTGGCGCATGGGGCTTGGAGCTGCGTCGTTGCCGTCTCGGCAAGTCCGGCACCGTATGTAGACGGCATGCCGTAGCGGCAATCACGTAGCGGGAGGGCGAGCACCGGTCAGCAGTGCCGCATTTAGCCTGGGGATCGGATGATGTTGGCGGATGACGCGGTTCCCGGCTTGCCGCGTTCGCCAGCGGTTAAGGCTTGGCGGCCTTTTTCAGCGCGATGAACGGGACTCCCCGGTCGTTGGAGACCTTGCCTTACGGCGGGTGTCCTGCGCTTCACTTTCCACTCCGCGTATCGTTGCAGGACTGGTCGATGTCCAATGAGGCCTGCTCCATTGCGGCGATGCTCTCCGCATCGGTCTGAATGCGCTGTTCCTGGAGTCCTTGGCCGCGCGGCAGGCTGGCGCAGCCCTGTGGCGCGGTGTGCGCCGCGCCTCTTCCGGTGGTGGCGCTCAGGCGATCAGCGGCGGCGGCGCGACGTTGCCCACGTCATCGGCGCAAACGTCGCGCCACAGGTGATACGTCACCCCGAACATCGTGCTGAACATGAAAAGCAGCAGCCCGATATACAGCGGGACGAGCAGCACCACCGTCAGCCAGTGGCTGACCAGTTCGGCGAGCAGGATCAGCAGCAGGGCCACGATTGCGAACACGACGATCACGCCGAGCCAAACAAGGAAGGAGCACAGCGCGAAGGTGAACAGCGGCAGGGCGTTCTTCAGCGCGCCGCTGAGGCCGTCGCCGACGGCGCCGAACACGCCGCGCTTGTTCAGCGCCACCTGGCCGAGGCTGATCGCGTAGTAGCCCATCATCCAGAGCGCGAACACCATCAGCAGGGCCATGGTGGTCCAGAAGCCGTCCGGCAGGGCTGGCGGCGGTTGATGGTTGATCTGCGCCACCTTGGCTTGCAGGTACCAGCCGACGAGGCCCCGTCCGGTGGCGAAGACGATGAGGGCGATGCCGCCGATGTAGATCACCAGGTTCAGCAGCCCGAGTCCGATCAGGCGCAAGGCTTCGCCTTCTCGATAGGGTCTGAAGATGTCGGTGACGCGTGCGGGTCGACCGGTTTCGGCGGCATCGACCAGTTGCAGGTAGCCTGCGTAGAGCGGGACGACCAGCAGCCCGTACAGGACGGAGATCAGCATGATCGCGGCCGAGGTTGCGCTGCTTGGCGGCGTGCCGCCGCGCATCGCGAGGAATTGCATCGGCATCGTGATCAACGACGGCAGCAGGCACGCCACGGTCAGCAGCGCGGCACCGCCGAACAACAGTTTCGGATGTCCGAAGCCTGCACGGATGCCATTCGTCAGCCAGCCGATGCCGGCACCCGCACCTTTCGATCGTGTCGCCATGGTGTTGCTTCCCCTGATGGCCGGCGCCCCCGCGCCGTGTCCCCGAAGCATAGCGGCTGGCTGCATCGGCGTGCGGCGCTGTCCGTCGGCGCCGTGGATTGCGTCGCCCGCATCGCAAAAGGCCCGGCCTGCGGCAGGCGCAGGCCGGGCCTCGTGACGAAGCCGCCGTCACGCAGCGGCAAGGACGATCACTGGACCAGCTTGGATTCGCGCACGCCGGCTTGCCCCTTGTCCGCATCGACCACATGCAGCGCCGAGCCGGCCGCCCACATGCCCATCTTCACTTCCTGCCAGACGTAGTAGATCTGGCCGGCCAGCATGTTGATGGTGAGCGAGGCGTCCTTCTCGGACTTCGAGGTGATCGTATGCGGGCCCGGCGGCAGTTGTTTTTCGATGTAGGTCTTGGCGGCGGTATCGCCCACCGACATGTTGTCGATGAGCACCGGCATCTTCACCGCCGCGCCGAACTCCTCGTTGCGGTAGATGTAGACCGTCGCCTTGTCGGCGGAAGGCGCGAACAGTTTGGCTTGCGCATCCGCGCTCTGGCTGGCCATCGGCACGCTTGCGCAGCCGGAAACCACAAGTACACCCGCCAGCATGCATGCCGGCAATAGCTTCTTGAACATGATTCTCCCCTTTGGGTTGAACTCCACCCTTGCGTCGCCGCGCATCCCGCGATCCACGGGAGGCCTGCATCCGTCGTCGCGATGCCGGCTCGGCAAGAGCAGCTCATGTCGTCCAGTGCATCGGGCGACCCGGGCATGGTCGCATGCCTTCCGGCGCATGCGAAGCGGGTGTGTTCCACGCCGCCCCGGCAAGCCGCGCGGCTATTCGGCGCGTGGTGACGGGCCCACTGGATGCCGCTTGGCATGGCCACGAAGCCGGCAAGGGAGAGCTGTTTCCGGAGCGAAATGAACAAAGCCCGGCCCGCGCTGTGCGGGCCGGGCTTTGCGGTCTTGCGGTTGCGCTGACAGGTTGCGGATCAGGGATTCGCCACCACCGGCAGCAGCACCGCGCTCTTGCCGTCCGTGCCGTGCTCGATGGTCACCGTGGCCTTCTTGTAGTCCGAGGGCCTGGCGAACAGGATGTTGGGCACCCAGGTCTGCGGGTTGCGGTCGTACAGCGGGAACAGGCTGGACTGGATCTGCACCATGATGCGGTGGCCCGGCTTGAACTCGTAGTTGATCGTGGGCAGGCGGAACTTGTATTCCTGCACCACATTCGCCGGGATCGGCGACGGATCGGCGAAGCTCTTGCGGTAGCGGCCGCGGAAGATGTCCAGCGACACCGGCAGCTCGTACCCGCCCATCGCCGGATCGGTGGCGTCGGTGCCGGGGTAGACGTCGATCAGCTTGACCACGAAGTCGCCGTCGGTGCCGGTGGTCTTGGCGAACAGGTCGGCGATCGGCGCACCCTGCACGGTCACGGTCTTGGTCAGCACCGGCGTGGTGTAGGAGAGTACGTCGGCGCGATCCGCCACGAAGCGCTGGTCGTGCACCAGCCAGGTGCGCCAGCGGTCCTCGTCGTTGGCCTGGATCGGACGGGGCAGGTAGGGCACTGGCTTGGCCGGGTCGGACACGTAGCTGTCGCCGCCGCCGCCGGGCTGCTCGAAGCCCAGGCCCATGTCCGCTTGCAGGTAGAGCGGGGTGAGCGACTGCGCGCTGGCCGGTTTCCAGTCGTTGAAGCTGTCCCAGCGCTGCTCGACCGCGTTGTAGATCATCGCCTCGGGCAGCGGCTTGGCCAGCGGCGTGCCGCGCAGGTAGTGGTCGAACCACGGGATCATCACCTGCTGGCGGAACTCGGCGGTGGTGTTGCCCGGCCACTTCAGCGGCCCGAGGTTCCAGCCGTCGCGGTTGATCTGGCTGTGCCACCACGGGCCCATCACGAGGTGGTTGTTGGCGCCATGGCCGGCCTTGTCCAGCGCCTCCCACGCGTGCACCGCGCCGTAGATGTCTTCCTGGTCCCACAGGCCCTGCAGCCACATGGTGGGCACGTCGGAGGGATGCTCGGGCAGCAGCTTGTCCAGCGCCTGCAACTGCCAGAAGGCGTCGTAGGCGGGGTGGGCGGAGAAGCGGTTCCACCACGGCAGTTGCTTGAAGCCGTGGGCGACGGCGTAGTCGCCGGCCGAGCCGGCTTCGAGGAAGTTGGTGTAGTCGTCGTAGTTTTCGCGCGGCACGGCTTCGCCCGAGCCCTTGGTTGTCATCTGGTCGGTGAAGTAGTCGAGGTTGATCTGGCGCAGGGCGCCGTAGTGGTACCAGTCGTCGCCCATCCAGCCGTCGATCATCGGGCTTTCCGGCGCGGCGACCTTGAGCGCGGGATGCGGGTGCAGCAGGGCCATCGCCACCGTCCAGCCGTCGTAGGACGAGCCGATCATGCCGACCTTGCCGTTGGACTGCGGCACGTTCTTCACCAGCCAGGCGATGGTGTCCCAGGCGTCGGTGGTGTCGTCGGTCTTGGTCGGGTTGAGCGGGCCCATCGGCGGGCGCGTCATGATGTAGTTGCCGTCCGAGCCGTACTTGCCGCGCACGTCCTGCCACACCAGGATGTAGCCGGCGTTGGCCCAGTCCTTGTCGCCCGACCACACCGCGTCGGCCATGTGCGGGCTGTTGCTGACCACGAAGCCGCTGGCGTTGTACGGCGTGCGCTCCAGCAGCATCGGACGGTCGTGCGCGCCCTTCGGGATCATGATCACCGTGTGCAGCTTCACGCCGTCGCGCATCGGGATCATCACGTCGCGCTTGATGTAGTCGTAGTCGCCCTCCGGCGTCTGCCAATGCGCCGGGATGTCCGACGCGGTCTGGATCATGTCGGGGGTGACCTTCGACGCATCCTGGACGGCGGTGGGCGCCGCGAAAGCCATCGCCGGCAGCAGAAAGGCGAGCGAAACGAGCGCCGGGTTCAAGGCGGCAGTCTTCATGGGCGAGGGGTCTCTTGGTGGTGGTTGCGGAGGGCAAACTACCACGGCCGAATCCGATCGTCAGTGCGGGTCGTTGGCCTGGACGGTGCGGCGGGAGTTTGTCGCAGCCTGCTCGGCGCTCGGAGAGAAACGCTTGGAAGTTGGCCGCGCGGCCGGCAGGATAGGGCTTCAAGCATCGCGGGATGGGCCTGCCGCCAACTGTCGCTGCGGCGGCCATCGCCACGAGGGTCATGCCAGCCATCCACGGGAGCCGCGACGATCGTGACACGGAAAAAAACCACGAGGCTGCTCGGGCTGCCGGGGGCGATGGCCCTGCTGGCGATGGGCATGGTTCCGTCAATGACCCTGCAGGCCGCTCCCGCGGCGCGGTTCGAGATCGGTTCGCGCGTGGTGGCCACGGCCGAGCCGCCGGTGTCGCGGCCATCGGGCAAGCCGTGCGCGGTGACGGTGTTCGATCACGAGGCGTTCGACGACCAGGGCGATGGTTCGTCGATGGCGGCGCGCCCGCACCGTTTCGACTTCACGCCGCCCAAGGGCTGTGCGGGCGGCTGGAGCAAGGTGGTGCTGGAGGCGGATTTCTCGGTGCCGGCCGGTCGCCAGTTCGACCGCACCGTGGCGCTCTGGCTGGGTGGCGTGAACCTCTATTTCGGCACCACCATCGAACCCGAGCCGGACGTGGCGCAGCACTGGCACGTGGAGCGCGACCTCACCGACTACGCCGCGCTGTTCAAGCAGGCGCAGGCGGGGCAGATGATCCTCAACAACTGGGTGAGCCCCAGCACCAACCAGCCGATCTACGTGGACGCGCGCCTGTTGTTCTATCCGGCGGGCAAGGGGCAGCCGGCGGCTGCGGCGGCGGACCGCGTCTATCGGTTGGGCAGCGACCCGCGTGGCGAGCAGACGCCGCTGGAACATTCGGACGACAGCCTGTCGCGCCGGATCACCTTCCCGCGCAACGTGGAGCGCGCCTACCTCGACGTGGTCGCGCAGAGCCAGGCGCACGACGAGCGCTGGTATACCTGCGTCGACCGGGCCTATCTGGAAAAGACCCGCGACTACTCGCTGGAATCGTTCGAAGCCTGCGACGGCGGCAGCTTCCGCGGCGTGGAAGTGCTGGTGGACGGCAAGCCGGCCGGGCTGGCGCCGGTCTACCCGTGGATCTTCACCGGCGGTGTGGCGCCGCATCTGTGGCTGCCGACGCCGGCGATCCAGACCACGGATTTCATCCCGGCGCGGGTGGACCTGACGCCGTTCGCCGGCCTGTTCGACGACGGCCTGCCGCACACGGTGGCGGTGCGCGTGCCGGGCGCCGACCACTTCTTCAATGTCGCGGCCAACCTGCTGGTCTACCAGGATCCGCAGGCCGGCGAGTTGCGCGGCGAACTCACGCAGGACACGCTGGCCGCGCAGCAGCCGGCGGGGCTGACCGTGCGCGACACGCTGCATGCCGATGCCGCGGGCCGCATCGTGGGCACCATCGATACCGACCAGGCCCAGTCCTACGTGATCGCCGGCCGCCTGCACACGCCGCGCGGCGTGCTCGATACCACCGTGCGCTACACCGGCGGCTTCCACAACCACCAGACCTTCGCGCGGCCGGACGACAAGCGCTACGACGAGACCATCGACCAACTGAGCACGATGTCGCTGGCGGTGCAGCGCACGTTGGACGGCCGGCATCTGGACGGCTACACGGTGCAGCAGCGCGATCCGCTGTTTCTCTCCTCGCGCAAGACCATGGTGACCACGGGACAGGACTTCACCGCGCAGGTGGCGATGAAGCAGGGTCATCGCATCGAGACGCGCCGCACCGGTGCGCGGGGCGCGGACTACCACGCCGTGCTGGACGAGAGCCTCGCCACCCGCGACCGCGCCGACGGCAAGACCATTCCCGACCCGCTCGACCGCAGCCGTTTCGCGCACGACGAGACAGGCAGCGAGCAGGTGGCCTTCAGCGACTCGCTGGGCAGTTGCTACCGCACCGGCATCCAGTCGCGCGACGAGCGCCTGGTCGCCGCAAGCGAAGGCGGCGGATGCCCCGGCGGCGGGAATCGTCTGGACGTCCGTTCGCGTCCCGGCCATCCCTGGCTGATGCCGCTGGCTCTGTCGCCGACCCGTTCGAAGTAGGTAGGCGCGCCGTCAGGCTCCTTGCGCGCGCACCCACTGCACGATGCCCGCGGCTTGCATCGCGCCCGCCTGGCGCGCCACCTCGCGTCCGCCCTTGAACAGCGCCAGGGTAGGGATGCTGCGGATGGCGAGTCGTGCGCCCAACGCTTGTTCCGCATCGGTGTCGACCTTGAGCAGGCGCACGTGCGGTTCGAGTTGGCGGGCGGCCTGCGCGAAATGCGGCGCCATCATCTGGCAGGGGCCGCACCAGGTGGCCCAGAAATCCACCAGTACGGGAAGATCGTCGCGGGCCAGATGTTTCTGGAAGGCGGCTTCGTCGACGGCCAGCGGATGGCCGGTGAATAGCGGTCGGTGGCACTGGCCGCAGGCGGGTGCCGCGTCTAGCCGTTCGGTCGGCACGCGATTCACCGCCTGGCAATGCGGACAGACGAGATGCAGCGGGTCGCTCATGGGATGCCTCGCGACAGAGGTTGCGATGCCGGCTACATGGGGTCGGTGCGCTGCGGATCAAACGCGGCGTAGCGCGGATGCTCAAAGCGTGCCGGGCATCTTCTTGTCGAGTGCCTTGCCCAACAAGGCGCCATACAGTTCCAGCCTGAAGCGCAGGCTGAGCAGGGCCATGCACAGCCAGTAGGAGAGCATCAGCACGGCGAACAGGACGATCCGCAGGCCGCTCGGGTGCGGCGGCCAGTCCGCGTCCTTGAACTGGACCACCAGAGCGGCGAGCACGGGCAGCATGCCGAGCTTTTCGATGCCTCCCGTTGCCAGGGGCAGCTTGCTGCGGAACCGCTCGATACGGTAGGCGGCGAAGTCGCGCATGGTCTCCAGCCGCTCGCGTGGATAGGTGCTGAGCCAGGCGATGGTGGCCTCGTGATGCGGCATGTCGAAGTCCAGGCTTTCGGCGAATTCGCGACGTTGCGCGGCGAACCCGAGCTTGAACTCGATGAGGTCGGGCAGCGCGGCGATGAGCATGAGGGTGAATCCGACAAGCTCGACGGCAAGCAGCACCGGCAGCACGAAGATCAGCCATGGTCTGGCCGAGTGTACTTTCGCGACGATCAACGCCAAGCTGCCAGCCGTCGCGAACAGCGCGATGCCCCATCGTTGCTTGCGGCTGGAGCGCACGCGTTGGGATGGCGGCGCGGGCAGCGCCTCAATGCGTTCGTTCAGCGATACGAAGGTCAGTGCGGACGTTTCCATGTCGGCTCCCCGTGGTCGGCCCGGGCGGGCGGTCGATTTGATCTGCCCTATCATGGATCAATCCATCGCCCGGCGCAGGCTTGCAACACCTGCCCGGGCTTTGCAGGGCGTTACACTGGCTGCCGAATTTCCCAGATTCACGGACATGACCAAGCCAGTCGCCGATGACAGCTATGTCCGCGTCGCCGTGCTGGCCATGCTGTCGCTGATGATGGTGGCGGGCCTCTGCGCCACGCTGATCCATTGTCTGGGGCCGGTTCACCGACCGCTGGACCTGATCGTTCCGCCCGTCGTTACGGCGATTTGCGGCGGCCTGATCGTTGCGCTGCGGCTGCGCCCGTGGTGGTTGCAGGGCATCGTGCGGGTGGCGCTCGTGGTCGCGGCGCTGGCGCTGATCGCGCCGGCCTGGCTGTACACCGCCCAGGCGATGGCGGCACCCGAGGTCGAACTGATCGCCATACTGCCGCCGGTGTCGTCGCTGTTCGTGATGCTGCTGGTGATGGTGATGATCTTCATTCCCGGCCGCGTGGCCTTTGCGCTGGCGCTGCTTTGCTGGCTGCTGATCGCGCTGCCGGTGCTCGTCTACCTGCTGCTTCACCCGCGCGAGATGTGGGCGCCGCGCGGCCTCAGCCTGCTGATGGCGTACGGGCCGGTCAGCCTCATGGTGGTGGTGCTGTTGCCGGTGCAGCGTGGACTGGCCGGCACGATCAAGCGGATGGCGCAGGAGCGTGCGCGCATGGAAGTGATCCTGCATCGCGATCCGCTCACCGGCATCCACAACCGGCGCCTGGGCGAGCGCCTGCTCGGGGAGCTGTTCGACGGTACTCGTGCAGCCGGCGTGATCATGCTGGACGTGGACCGGTTCAAGTCGATCAACGACACCCACGGCCACCCGGTCGGCGACCAGGTGCTTAAAGCGATCGCGGCGCGCTGCAAGGCCCTGCTGCGCAGCGACGAGAGCATCGCGCGTTGGGGCGGCGAGGAATTCCTGGTGATCGTGCCGGACATCGATGCGGCCGGCCTGCATCTGGTGGCGGAACGCCTGCAGGCGGCGATCGCGCGCCTGTCGATCGCGCCGGTGTGCCAGGTCACCGCCTCGTTCGGGGCCACGCTGGTCGACGACGCGGACGATTTCGACAGCGTGTTGCAGCGGGTCGACCGCGCGCTCTACCAGGCCAAGGAGCAGGGCGGCAACCACGTGGTGCTGTTGCCCGCCGATGCATTCGCCGCCGGTGCGCAGGCGGTGGGCTGAGCCCGCCGCGCTATTTCGACTTGCCGGCCTCCTCCTTGTCCGGCGCCGGCGAGACGAAGCTGCCGGCGAAGCCGGGGAATTCCACCGGGCTGGCGTAGCCGTCCTTCGACACCGCACTGACGCCGAAGAAGTCGTTGTCGATCACGATGTCCTTGAGCGTCGTCGTGCCGGTGTCGCCGACCCAGCGGTGATACTGCCAGCGCGGCGCGGTGGTATCGCGCCACCACACGCGGTAGCCGTAGGCGCCGGGCGAGCGCTTCCATCCCAGCGTGGTGTCGGGCTCGACCGCACCCTTGACCGTGACATCGCCGGGCGGTGCCGGTGCCCAGGCCATGGCCGCCATGGTGATGGCATTCAAGCGCGCGACCTGCGCGAGGTAGGGAAAGTCGACGCCGGACAGCACGTCGCCGTAGTGGATGCCTTGCTCGACCCGAAGATCCTGGTGCTGGCGGCGGTAGTTTTCGTTTGGCTCGGTCAGGCGCACCGCCGGATAGCCGGCAGCGAGGAACGGCACCTGGTCGCCGCCGCGGCCGAAGCGGTCGGTGCGGTAGATCATCTGCACCTGGAAGTCGGTCAGGTACTGCTCCGCCAGGCCGGCCATGAAGCGTGCGACGTTGCGCGACGGCGAGTCCACCTCGCCGCCGAAGTAGCGGCGGTAGGCGGCCTGCTGCGGTGTCTCCGTGCTCTTGGTGCCTTCGGAGAACACGCGCACGCGGGTGTTGTCGACCACGCCGTCAATGCCCTGGATGTTGCCGACGATGTCGTTGTTGAGGTCGCTCTCGACCTGCCAGCCCTGCGCGCGTGCGTACTGCGCCATCAGCTTGCCGCCATACAGGCCTTGTTCCTCGCCGGACAGCGAGGCGTAGACCAGGGTGGCCGGAAAGCGGTACTTCGACAGCACGCGCGCCACCTCCAGCACGGCGGCGGTGCCGGAGCCGTCGTCGTTGGCGCCGGGCGCGTCGGCGGTCGCGTTCATCACATCGGTGACGCGCGAGTCCAGGTGCGCGGTGATGATGATGACGCGGTCCGGGTCGCTGCTGCCGCGCTGGATCGCGGCCACGTCCATGATCTCGGTGGGCGTGGGAATGCGCGGTCCGGTGACTGTCTGCGCAGGCGTCACCACCTGCAGGCAGCCGCCGCAGTCGTGCGAGATCGCCTCGAAGCGTGCTTTCACCCAACGGCGCGCGGCGCCGATGCCGCGATGGTCCGACGTGGTCGTCGACATCGTGTGCCGGGTGCCGAAGCCGACCAGCGTCTCCAGCGTGGCCTGCAGCGCCTGCGGTTGCACCTGGTCGGCGATCTCGCGCAGTTGCGGGTGTTCGGTGGGCGGCGGCGGAACCTGTGCAGCCGCGGCGGAGCCGATGGCCAGCAGGGCGGCCGCAAGAGGTGGCACGATTCGCATGGGGAGCCCCTGAACACGCATGAAGCAGGACTTTAGCGCACTCGGCGCATGCGCCGGCTGGGCGGGGCTGCTTGCCATCGACGCCCGATCCTGCGCGTTTGCCTGTGCAAGGCGGAACGAAACGCACGTGTGCGCGGCTTCAGTAGGGGTGTTGCCGATAGAACAGCTCCAGTTGCCGGAAGACCTCCGGGAGATGCTCCCGCAGTGCGGCCGGCGCCTCGAAGAACTGCTCGCTGAGCACGGCGAAGAATTCGGCGGGGTTTTCCAGGCCGTAGGGGTCGATCGGGATGGGAGCGCCCTTGCGGTGCTCTTCGCGCAGGTGTTCCCAGGCGCCGGTGAATACCCGGGTCCACACGCGTTGGTCCATGCGCCGGTGCAGCGGCGGGAAGCCGTTGGCCGCGCCGTTCTGCAGGTCGAGCTTGTGCGCCATCTCGTGGATGACCACGTTGTGTCCCGGCTGCCTGCCGGCATCGAGCACGTCGGCCCACGACAGGATCACCGGTCCGCGACCCCAGGCCTCGCCGGCCAGCGCCGTGTGGGTGTGGTGGACCACGCCCGCTTCGTCGGTTCGCGTGCGGTGGGGCACGAACGCATGCGGATACACGATGACGCTGTGCCAGCTTTCGTACCAGTCCAGGTCGAGCTTCAGGATCGGGACGCAGGCGTGGGCGGCGAGCAGCACGCGGTCGGCGTCGCCGAGCTCCAGCCCTTGCACCGGCTCCAGCGACTTACGCTCCAGGAACAGGGTGACCAGCACGCGCAACGCGGCCTGGTCGGAGGCGCCCAATCGGCGGGCCGGGGCGCAGCGATGCAACGCAGCCCGCCACAACGGCTCGGCGATCGGGTGTCTGGCGACGATGCGGCGCACGCGCCAGCTTTTGAATTTCTCGAACATGGCCCACACGCGAGGAGTCCTGGCGCTACCAGCATCTGGGCTAAGTACGCTTTCTCAAGCGGGGCATGCCTGCCGCGTCGTGGCCGCATCACCCGCGCACCCACGTGCCGGTCGGTTCCAGCAGGGGAATCCGACGTTCGCTGCATGAGCTTTGCTCCATGCTGAGGAGGCAGGTGGCTTCCACGGGGCGCTGCTTCGCGGATTTGCGCCGATGAGGTGCGCACGTCGCCGGCGTGCCGGTTCCGACTCTGCATCGAAAGGAAAGCGCAGGTGAGAGTTCCCATGCCTGCTGGGCGTGCTTTGGTGTACAAAGTGCGCCGAGGCACGGCCGGGATTTTGCAGTTCGAGTGGGCGCGTCATGTTGAAACCATCGAGATATTGCATGCCGATGGGCGTGCGCGGAATCCGCGCATCGTTCGGTGCGGCATCCCGCCTGCCGGAGGGCGAGCCTTGCCGGTGCGCTTGATGCCGACCATCGTCGTGATGGGCGTTTCCGGCAGTGGCAAGAGCCATGTCGGCGCCGCTCTGGCGAGAGCGTGCGGCGTGGGTTTCGTGGAAGGCGATGAACTTCATCCCGCCGCGAACATCGCCAAGATGCGCGCCGGCATCCCGCTGGACGACGCCGACCGCCAGCCATGGCTGGCGGCGATTGCCGCGGCGATCGCTGCGCATCGCGGGCAAGGCGTGGTGGTGGCGTGTTCCGCGCTGCGCCGCGCTTACCGCGACGTGTTGCGCCAGGCCGATCCGTCGCTGCGCCTGCTTTACCTGCGCGTGGCGCGCGACGAGCTGGCGCGCCGGATGAGGGGGCGCCAGCACTTCATGCCGCTCGCCTTGCTCGACAGCCAGTTGGCGACGCTGGAGGAACCGGCCGTCGACGAGCGCGCGTTGGTGCTGGAAGGCGCAGGCGATGCGGCTTCCATGGTGGCCTTGGCCAGGCGGGGGCTACGGTCGGCCACCGAGACCGGCGGATGAGCTGGCGCAAGAAACGATGCATCGTTGGCCTGCCTGGCGGCTTTGCTTGAGGTATGGCCCGCCTTGCGCGTGCCTCGACGCCGGGCGCCGCGGCGGCGCGCACCGGTTCACGTCGGCGGGACTGTCCATCGGGCGTGCTTTCGATTGAACCATTCGTCATGACGGCCGGCTGCGGGACGATGGCAGTGTCCGGTGTCGTTTTCCCGTTTCCCTCACGGAGCTTTCCCATGATCCAACGCATCGACGCCGGCCCGCGCATGTCCGAGGCCACTCTGCATAACGGCGTGGTCTACCTTGCGGGCCAGGTGGCCGAGGACGAAGGCGCGGACATCGAAGGTCAGACGCGTCAGGTGCTGGCGGCTGTCGACGCGCTGCTGGCGCAGGCGGGCAGCGACAAGACGCGCATCCTGCGCGCGCAGATTTTCCTTGCCGATATCGCCGATTTTCCGGGCATGAACCGCGTGTGGGACGCATGGGTGGTGCCGGGGCAGGGGCCGGCGCGGGCCACCGTGGAAGCGAAGCTGGCCAGGCCGGGCTGGAAGGTGGAGATCGTGGTCACCGCGGCGATCTGAAACAGCGGGCAAACCGGGACGGGCGGCATGGCCGTCGCCGGTCAGCGCGGTTACCGCTCCGCCGCTGTCGGAGGTTCGTGCTGGGCGAGCAGGGCTTCGAAGCCGGCCAGCGGCATCGGCCGCGAGATCAGGAAGCCCTGGAACGCGTCGCAGCCGTGCGCCAGCAGGAATTGCCGCTGCGCCTCCGTTTCCACGCCCTCGGCGATCACTTCCATGCCCAGCCCCTGGCCCATCGTGATGATGGTCTGCGCCACCATCGCGTCGTTGGGATCGTCCGGCAGGCGTGCCACGAAGGACTGGTCGATCTTGAGCTGGTCCAGCGGCAGGCGCGAGAGGTAGGCCAGCGAGGAATAGCCGGTGCCGAAGTCGTCCAGCGAGACATGGATGCCGAGTGCGCGCACTTGTGCGAGTTTCACGGCGGAATCGTCGAGGTCGTCCAGGATCGCCGTTTCGGTGACTTCCAGCTTGAGCCGCGTCGGGTCGGCGCCGGTGGCGGCCAGCGCGTCGCGCACGCTGTCGACGAAGTCGGACTGGGCGAACTGCCGTGCGCTCACGTTGACCGCGAGCGACAGTTTGCTGCGGCGCGCATCGCCGGCCCAGGCGACCAGTTGCGCGCAGGCTTGCCGCAGCACCCAGTTCCCCAGCGGCAGGATCAGGCCGTTTTCCTCGGCAATGGGAATGAACGCGTCCGGCGGTACGCTGGTGCCGTCGCGGCGCGTCCAGCGCAGCAGCGCCTCGGCGCCCACGAGGTCGTCGTGCCGGTTCGTCTGCGCCTGGTAATGCAGTTCCAGCGCATGGCCGGCAATCGCCTCGTGCAGGTCGTTGACCAGCGCCTCGTGCCGCGCCAGTTCGTCCTGCATCGCCGGCTCGTAGCGGCCGGCCCGGTCGCGGCCGGCGGCCTTCGCGTGGTACATCGCCAGCTCCGCCTCCTTGAGCACCGATTCGGCGGTGCCCTGGCCCGGCGCGAGCAGGGTCCAGCCGATGCTGGCGGTGACCGTCACCGGCGTGCCGTCGAGCAGGAACGGCTCGCGCAGGACGTGGCGCAGGTGCCTGGCGCTCTCGCAGGCCCGTGCGGGCGACATCGCTTCGCCGTCCGCGCAGATATCCAATAGCGCGAAGGTGCCGCCGCTCAGGCGGCTGAGCACGGGGCGCTCGTCCAGCGCGTGCCGGAGGCGTTGCGCGATCAGCGCCAGCAGCCGGTCGCCGGCAGCGTGGCCGCGCAGGTCGTTGATCCGCTTGAAATGGTCGAGGTCGACCAGCAGCAAGGCGCCGCCGGTGGCGCGCTCCAGCAGGTGTTGCAGGCGGGCATGCAGGAAATAGCGGTTGGGCAGGTCGGTGAGCGGGTCGAAGTAGGTCATGCGGTCGATGCTGGCGTACGCCTCGCGTTCGCGCGTCAGGTCGACGATGGAGCAGACGTAGTGGCTTACCCGGCCGTCGGTGTCGAGCACATGCGACAGGGTCATCCGCGCGGCCTTGGGTTCGCCTTGCGCGGCTTGCAGCCACAACTCGCCGTGCCAGGCGCCGCTGCGCGCCACTTGTGCCCACAACTGGTCGTAGAACGAGGCATCGTGGTAGCGCGAGCGCAGCAGGTTCACCCGGTGGCCGATCACGGTATCGGGGGTATGGCCCGTGAGCGTGGTGAAAGCCTGGTTGATCCGTTGGATGACATGGTCGGCATCCATCACCAGCAGCGCGTCCTGCGACTCGAAGGCCGCCGCGGCCAGCCGCAGTTCGGCCTCCGCGCGCTTGCGCTCGGTGACGTCGCGCGCCACGCCCAGCGTGGCATAGGGCGTGCCGCCGGCATCGAGCAGCGGGACGTTGATGACCTCGAACTGCAAGCGCCTGCCGTCGCTGGACTCGGTGGACAGCTCATAGGTGTCGCGGGTGCCATGGTTGGCCGCGCGGGCGTCCATGTCGCGCACTTCGGTCGCCTGCGCCGCGGGGAACAGTTCGGCATCGCTGCGGCCAAGCAGTTCGTTGCGCTCCACCCGCAGCAACTCGAACACGCGGTCGTTGCACTCGCGGTAGATGCCCTGCAGGTCCTTCACCCACATCGCGTCGGGGCTGGCGTCGAACAGCGCGCGCAGTTTGGCCTGGCCCGCCTGCAGTTCACGCGTGCGTGCGGCCACGCTGCGCCGCAAGGCCCAGATCCACGCCAGCATCAGCATGCCGAGCGCGAACGCGATGGCCAGCGCGAAGGCCGCGATGCGCCCGTAGGGTGCCAGCGCCGGCGGCTCGTCCCGCCAGCGCTCGTCCAGGGTACGGCTCTCCGCGGGCGTGATGCTGGCCATGCCGCGCTCGATCAGCTGCAGCATCGCGATGTTGCCCTTGCGCACGGCCACGTGGAAGTGGCCGTCGTCGAGCACGAACGCACGATGGAAGCGCGCTTGGGCACCGATCTTGTTGAGGTAGTGGTAGGCGCGGTATTCGTCCATGCAGAAGATGTGCGGCTCGGTGTTTATCGCCGCCTGCACCGCGTCTTCGTATTCGTCGAATTGCCGCAGGCCGACGTTGCCCAGCCCCGACAGTATCTTCGCGCAGGCGCCGCCCCGGCCCACGTTCACCGTCAGGCCGTGCAGCGAGGCCGTGTCGAGCACGCCGGTGTCCGGCGAGCCCACATAGACGCCCAGCGGCACGGTGAGGTAGGGCGCGGAAAAATCGAACGAGGATTCCCGCGCATGGGTGCGGTAGACCATGTCGATCGCGTCGGCCTTGCCGGTCAGCACGTCCTGCTTGGCGGCGTTCCAGTCGATCGCATCGAGTTCGACAGCGATGCCGGTGTGCTTTTCGAACAGCCGCCAGCGATCCGCCACGTAGCCGCTGACCTTGCCGTCGGCATCTAGAAACAGGTAGGGCGGGTAGTCGCCGGGGGCGACCACGCGGATGTGCGTCGGTGCGGCCTGCTCGGATGCGGCCGCAGTCGCCGCCGCCGCGGGCGCAGTCGCAATGCAGCACCAGCTCAGCCATGCGATGTACGCGAATCGACGCCCTCTCACATATACCCCGGTCTCCGGATGGTCTCTGTCTGCAGGCAACATCGGCCCCGCCGACGGGCGCGCAAGCTGCATCCGTGCCAGTCAGCTTGCCGTCCGCCCCGGATAGCCCATGTGAAGGCGTATCGGCCGCGATGGCGCTCTCTACAGCCGATGTCTCGGCGACAAGACACCTGTCGTGGCCATATACCGATGCTCGTTACGGCGCGGCGGCCGCGCAGGGCTGTGGCGCGCCCTTGGGCGCCGCATCCGCAGGCCAGGTGGCGGCCGGGAGCGTCACCCGGCCTTCGCCCTGGAACGAAGTGGCCGAATGGCCGAGTTGCAGCAGGTAGGCGCCGGCAGGGCGCTGCCATTGCTGGTCGTGGCTGTCGAAGTTCACCTGCAGGCGCGGATCCGCGGCAACCGTGAGGCGGGCGGACTGGCCGGGCTTGAGGTCGACGCGGCACCAGCCGGCCAACCGGCGCACCGGGTTTGCGCCGGGCAGGGTGACGTAGAGCTGCGGCACATCCACGCCGGCGCGCTGGCCGCGGTTGGTCACGGTGAACGAGGCGGTGAGCTTGCCGTTGGCCGCGTGTGTCGCGAAGCCGCTGTAGTCGAAGTGGGTGTAGCTGAGGCCGTAGCCGAACGGGAACAGCGGTTCGAAGTGCTTGCGCTGGTACCAGCGGTAGCCGACGTCGGCGCCTTCGATGTCGTAGTCCACGTCCTGTGCCGGTTGGCCTTGCGGCGGTTGGCCCATCGCGGTGAGCGCGGCACCGGGTATCTGCGGTCGCGGCAGCTGCGATTCGTCGCGCGGCCAGGTCAGCGGTAGCCGGCCGGCGGGGTCGACCTCGCCGTACAGCAGTCGCGCGATGGCTTCGCCGCCGGCCGCGCCGGGATACCACGCTTCGAGCACCGCATCGACCTTGTCCAGCCACGGCATGGCGACCGGGCCGTTGTTCTCCAGCACCACGATGGTGTGCGGGTTGGCCTTGGCCACGGCGTCGACCAGTGCGTCCTGGTTGCCGGGCAAGGTCAGGTGCGGCGCGTCCAGACTCTCGGCCGCCCACTGTTCGACGAACACCACGGCCACCTGCGACTGCGCGGCCAGCTTCGCGGCGGCGGCGATGTCGTCGCCGCTGGCGTAGCGCACCGCGCCGTGTGCGCGTTGCTTGATCGCAGCCAGCGGCGCGGAAGGCTGGTAGATGCGCGGCCCCGGCCATTCCTTCGGCGGCAGGCCCGGCACGGCGTTGCCCTGCGGCGACTGCACCGCCGAGGAACCGCCGCCGGTCAGCACGCCCTTGTCGGCGTGGCCGCCGATCACCGCCACGGATTGCGCGGCGGCCAGCGGCAGCAGCGCATCCCGGTTGCGCAGCAGCACCGCGCCGGCTTCCCCGGCGCGCTGCGCCACCTTGCGGTCGGCGGCGAAGTCGATCGGCGATTGCGTCGCCGGGTGATCCATCACGCCGTCCGCGAACAGGCTGCGCAGGATGCGTCGCGCCATGTCGTCGATGCGCGATTGCGGCACCTCGCCGGAGGCCACCGCGGCGCGCAACGGCTTGTCGAAGTACACCTCCTTGTCGAAGGTCTCGCCGGCGGATTCCTGGTCCAGTCCGGCCAGCGCGGACTTCGCGCCGCTGTGCACCGCGCCCCAGTCCGACATCACGTAGCCGGGGTAGTGCCAGTCGTGCTTGAGCACGTCGTCGAGCAACCAACCGTTCTCGCAGGCATAGACCGTGTTGACGCGGTTGTAGGAGCACATCACCGCGCCGGGGTGGCCGGTTTCGATGGCGATCTCGAAGGCGAGCAGGTCGGATTCGCGCGCGGCGGCCTTGCCGATGTTCGCGCTCAGCGTGTTGCGGGCTGTCTCGAGGTCGTTGAGCGCGTAATGCTTGATGGTGGAGACGAGGTGCTGGCTCTGGATGCCGGCGATGGCGTTGCCGACGATCACGCCGGCCAGCAGCGGGTCTTCGCCCGCGTACTCGAAGTTGCGGCCGTTGCGCGGATCGCGCACCAGGTCCACGCCGCCCGCCAGCATCACGTTGAAGCCGCGCCGGTGCGCTTCGCTGCCGATCATCGCGCCGCCGGCATAGGCGACCGCCGGATCGAAACTGGCGGCCGTCGCCAGCCCCGAGGGCAGGGCGGTGGCGCCCAGCTTCAGCGGCTTGGCCACGCCGAGGCCGGCGTCGCTTTCCTGGATGGCCGGCAGACCGAGCCGCGCGATGGCCGGGCCGTAGCCGGCGGAACCCAGCGCGCCCGGCGCCATCACATGACCGTTTTCGGTGTCGCCGAAGTCGACGCGGATCAGGCGGAACTTCTCGTCCTGCGTCATCGCCTTCAGCACCAGATCGGCGCGCTGGTCGGGCGTCAGCCTGGGGTTCATCCATGGACGTGCGTCGCTGCCTGCGCCGGCGGCGGCGCAGGTTCCGCCAATGGCCAACAGCGTCGCGCCGATCAGGGCGGCAAGGCTCGTCTTGCGAAGTGTCATGGCGTTTCCTTCGTGGTCTCCGGGCAAGCATGCGCACAGGCGGCGCGGGATGACAAGCGCACTGGGCGTCCAATGCGTGTCTCCGGGATCGCGGCGGCTGGAGCGGGGTGCTGCGGTCGGCATCCCTGCGGCCATGGACGGGATCCAGGCTTCGGTGTCCTGTCGGATGCCGTTTGCGTAGCACGTAAGACAACGTTGTCAGAAAAAGTCCTGTCATGTCGTCGCGTATGTGTAAACGCTTGAAACGATCTAGATGCATTGCAGCATGATGGATTTCCTTCGAATGAAGGATTTATTTCAATTTGCTGCTGCTAAGCGGGATATTCCTGATGCGATGGTTCGCAAGAACGTGCGCAAATGACGTTGTATGTTCGCAAAGAGCGTCACAGAACGGATCTGATTTATTGGACAACGTTGTCATCCGGTGACGCCCGGACAGCCCTGTCGCGGTTGCGGCAATCGTGCGGGCTGGGCTATTCGATCCAGGGGGACACGATCAGGGAGCACGCGCCGTTTGCCGCGGAAACCACCTTTCGCCTCAATGACGCAACAAAGCACAGGAGACGCTTTCATGCATCTGAAGAAGTCGGTTGTCTGTATACGCACGGCGATTCATGCCATCGGTACCGCTGCGGGCGGCGCGATGGCCATGAGCCTGATGACGCTGGCGCCCGTGCAGTCGGTGCACGCGCAAACCGCAACGGCTTGTGCCGCGGCGTGGAGTTCAAGCACGGCCTACAACGGCGGTGCCGTCGTCAGCGAGAACGGCATCAACTACGTCGCCAACTGGTGGACACAGGGCAACGACCCGGCCACCAACAGCGGCCCCGGCGGTTCGGGCGAACCCTGGACGTCGCAGGGGGCGTGCGGCGGTTCGGGGTCCAGTGGCTCCGGGTCCAGCGGTAGCGGCAGCTCCAGCGGTTCCGGCGGTACCTGCGCGGCGGCGTGGAATTCGACCACGGCCTACAACGGCGGTGCCGTCGCCAGCGAGAACGGCAACAACTACGTCGCCAACTGGTGGACGCAGGGCAACGATCCGGCGACCAACAGCGGCGCTACCGGTTCGGGCGAACCCTGGACGTCGCAGGGTGCATGCACCGGCGGCAGCTCTTCCGGCAGCGGCGGTACGAGCGGCGGCAGCGGCGGCAGTTCCGGTGGAAGCGGTGGCACCGGCGGTACGGGCGGTACCGGTGGCGGCACGGCCAATCCGCCGGGCACGGGTGCCAGCCTGCTGTTCAGCCCGTACAAGGACGTGACGATCAATATGAACTGGAACACCGACACCATGCAGACTGCCGCGGCGACGGGTTCGTCGATTCCGGTGGTGGGTTCGGGCAGCCTCTATTCCAATTATGTGAGCAACCTCAGTGCGATCACGCTGGCCTTCGCCACCGGCGAATGCGGCAGCGAGAATTGGGGCGGCGTGCCGGGTGCGAGCTTCGCCAGCGCCAACATCCCGGCCTTGTCCAGCGCGGGCCTGCCGTATGTGGTGTCCACCGGCGGCCAGGCCGGTACCTTCACCTGCGGCAGCACCGCGAACTTCGCCACCTTCCTGTCGCGCTACATGTCGCCGCAGATGGTGGGCGTGGACTTCGACATCGAAGGCGGCCAGTCGCAGGCCGACATCAACAACCTGGTGGCCGCCGCGGTGTACGGCCAGTCGCTGTACCCCAACCTGCGCTTCTCCTTCACCGTGGCCACGCTGGGCGCGTCCGACGGCAGCTACGGCGGCGTGAACAGCCTGGGCGACATGGTGGTGAAGGCGGTGAAGGCGTCCACGCTCACCAACTACACCATCAACCTGATGACGATGGACTACGGTGCGGCCAGTTCCAGCGTGTGCGTGGTGTCGAACGGCTCGTGCGACATGGCGCAGACGGCGATCCAGGCCGCGGTGAACCTGGAGCACACCTACGGCATCTCGCCGAACAAGATCGAGCTGACCCCGATGATCGGCGTCAACGACGTGTCCAGCGAGAACTTCAGCATCGCCAACGCCGGCACGCTGACCAGCTATGCCGTTTCCAACGGCCTGGCCGGCATCCACTTCTGGTCGCTGGACCGCGACACGCCGTGCAGCCAGAGCACCGCTTCGCCTACCTGCAACTCCGTGCCTTCGACCACGCCGCTGCAGTACACCAAGAGCTTCCTGAGCGACCTGGGGAGGTAAGCCGTCCCGCCGCCGGCTGCTGCCGGAGCGGGCGTTTCAGCACGGGCGCCGCAGCGATGCGGCGCCCGTTTCCATGGGAGGGTTCAGGCCAGCGACCACGCCACCTGTTGGCCTGCGCGGAACGGCACGCACTGGCTGTCGCCGAAGGGCAGGACGTCGGGCACCGTCCACGGCGTGCGCTCCAGCACGACGGTGTCGGTGTTGCGCGGCAGGCCGTAGAAGTCCGGGCCGTGGAAGCTGGCGAAGGCTTCGAGCCGGTCCAGCCTGCCGGCTTGCTCGAAGACTTCGGCGTAGAACTCGATGGCGGCGTGCGCGGTGTAGATGCCGGCGCAGCCGCAGGCGGCTTCCTTGGTTTCCTGCGCATGCGGTGCGCTGTCGGTGCCGAGGAAGAAATGCGGGTCGCCGCCGGTGGCAGCCTCCATCAGCGCCGTGCGGTGCGTTTCGCGCTTCAGTACCGGCAGGCAGTAGTGGTGCGGGCGGATGCCGCCCTCGAAGATCGCGTTGCGGTTGAGCAGCAGGTGGTGCGCGGTGATGGTGGCGCCCACATGTGCCGGCGCCTCGCGCACGAATTCCACCGCGGCGCGCGTGGTGATGTGTTCCAGCACCATGCGCAGGTTCGGGAAGCGCGCGCGCAGCGGGATCAAGTGGCGGTCGATGAACGCCTGCTCGCGGTCGAAGATGTCCACGCTGTGATCGGTGACCTCGCCGTGCATCAGCAACGGCAATCCCTGCTGCTCCATCGCCTCCAGCACGGGATACACGTTTGCCAGGTCGCGCACGCCGGCCTGCGAGTTGGTGGTGGCGCCGGCGGGGTAGTACTTCACCGCATGGACGATGCCGCTGGCCTTGGCGCGCGCGATTTCCTCCGGTGTGGTGGCCTCGGTGAGGTACAGCGTCATCAGCGGCTGGAAGCGCGTGTCCGCCGGCAGCGCGGCGAGGATGCGCGCGCGGTAGGCCTCGGCCTGCGCCAGCGTGGCCACCGGCGGCTTGAGGTTGGGCATCACGATGGCGCGGCCGAACTGCCGCGCGGTGTCCGCCACCACCGAGCCCAGAGCCGCGCCGTCGCGCAGGTGCAGGTGCCAGTCGTCGGGGCGGGTGAGAGTCAGGCGCGTAGCGGTCATGGGGCGGTTCGGCAGGCGGAGCGGGGGCGCCATGGTATCGCGGACGTGCGATGACCGGTTCGATGAATGGCCGGGGCTGCATGTCCTCCGACTGCATTCCGGAATCGCATGCCCATGCCTTGCCGCGATACGCTGGGCTCTTCGATTCCCCATGCCAAGGAGTCTGCAATGAGTCCCGCTGCCAAGAAAGTTGCGAAGAAGATCCCTGGCAAGGCTGCCCCTTCGCCCGGCAAGGCCGCCACCTTCAGCGCCGAGGAAAAGGCCGCGATGAAGGCCTATGCGCAGGAGTTGAAGGCACAGGCACGCGCGGACCGGACCCGGCAGGACGGCGAACGCGAAGTGATGGCGGCAATCGCCAAGATGGCCGCGTCCGACCGCGCCATGGCCGAGCGGGTGCATGCCTTGGTCAAGATCCATGCTCCGGCGCTGGTGCCGAGAACCTGGTACGGCATGCCCGCCTACTCCAGGGACGACAAGGTCGTCTGCTTCTTCAAGGACGCACAGAAGTTCAAGGACCGCTACGCCACCTTGGGCTTCAACGACAGCGCCAAACTCGACGATGGCGCCATGTGGTCCACCGCGTTCGCGCTGAAGGCCATCGACGCCGCAGTGGAGAAGCGCATCGCGGCGTTGTTGAAGAAAGCGGTGGGCTGAGTCGCCGTCAGCGATTACGATCTAGGACTTCGCCATCGACCGAGGCCGTCCCCCATGCGCAAGATCGTTCCGGGTTCCTGCTGTGCCTTGTTCGGCATCGCGATGGCGCTGTCCGCGCCGTCCGGCATCGCCGCGGATGCGCCGCCCACTGCAAAGGTTGCCGACGGCATGCTGTCCGGCATCCACGACGCCAAGGCCGGTCTCGACGAGTTCAAGGGCATTCCTTATGCGGCGCCGCCGGTGGGCGCGCTGCGCTGGAAGCCGCCGCAACCGGCGGCCGCATGGAGCGGCGTGCGCGCCGCCGACCGCTTCGGCCCGCGCTGCATGCAGCGGCCGCTGTACGGCGACATGGTGTTCCGCTCCAACGGCATGAGCGAGGACTGCCTCTACCTCAACGTGTGGACGCCCGTGCACCGGGAGCACGGCAAGCTGCCGGTGCTGGTGTATTTCTACGGTGGCAGCATGCTGGCGGGCGACGGTTCGGAGCCGCGCTACGACGGCGCCAGCCTCGCGCGGCGCGGCATCGTCACCGTCACGGTGAACTACCGCCTCGACGTGTTCGGCTTGCTCGCCTTGCCCGCGCTGGCCGCCGAGTCGCCGCAGCACGCCGCCGGCAACTACAGCCTGCTCGACATGACGGCGGCGCTGCAGTGGGTGCACGACAACATCGCCGCGTTCGGCGGCGACCCGGCGAAGGTCACCATCGGCGGCGAGTCGGCGGGTTCGATGGCGGTGTCGGCGCTGATGGCCTCGCCCTTGTCGAAAGGGCTGATGCAGCGCGCGATCGGCGAGAGCGGCGGGTTGCTGGGCAACCTCAAGCCCGAACCGTTCGCACTGGCCGAGCGGCGCGGCGAGAACTTCATGCACAAGGTCGGCGCCCATACGCTGGCCGAGCTGCGGGCGATGCCGGCGGCCGACCTGCTGAAAGCGCTGGGCGACTCGGACAGCGACAGCTTCAACCCGACCATCGACGGCTGGTTCCTGCCGCGTTCGCCCGAGGCCATCTATGCCGCCGGCGAGCAGGCGCACATTCCGCTGCTGGTCGGTTCCAACTCGCAGGAAGGCTATTACGCGGGACTGCTCGGCCAGCAGGCGCCCACGCCGGCCAACTACCGCGCCGCGGTGTTGAAGATGTTCGGCGCGGCGCACGTGGACGAGGCGCTCAAGCTCTATCCGGGCAAGGATCAGGCCGAAGTGAAATCCTCCGGCACCGCATTGTCTGGCGACCAGTTCATCGCCTTCTCCACCTGGCGCTGGATGGACTGGCAATACCGCACCGGCGACGCGCCGGTCTATTACTACTACTTCGAGCAGCCGCGCCCGGCGAAGCGCGACGGCAGCGCCGGCCCGGGCACCGGCGCGGTGCACAGCGGCGAGATCGAGTACGCGCTGGGCAACCTGGCCGGCAACAAGGTCTACGCGTGGACGGCCACCGACCACCGCGTCTCCGCCACGATGGAAGGCTACTGGGCCAACTTCATCAAGACCGGCAATCCCAACGGCACGGGCCTGCCGCACTGGCCTGCGGTGGCCGCGAAGGACGGCGGCCTGCTGCGCCAGGTGATCGGCGCGGACACGCACGGCTTCGTCGACCGCAAGGCGGCGCGTTACGAGTTCCTGCAGCGCATGGCGCCCGACGCGCACCTGTGACGTTCAGCGCCGGGTGGCGAGTACCCCGTCCAGCGCCGGTTTCGCCTCGAAGCCGGCCTGTTCCAGCCGCTTCGCCACCTCGCGCGGCACGTCGCGGCCGCTGGTGAGCCGGTTCGGGCTGCCGGTGTAGTGGAACAGCCGGCCGCCGCGGCGCAGCACGCGCGCCAGCTCGCGGTAGAACGCCAGTGCATACAGCTCGCCGGCGATGCCGAAGCGCGGCGGATCGTGCAGCAAGGCATCCACCGAGGCGTCGGCCACCTGCGCGATGGCCTGCGACACGTCGGCGTGCGCGAGAATCAGGCGCCCGCCGCTGGCCGGTGCCGCGGGGTCGGGCGACCACGGGTTGAGTGTGCGCAGCCACAGCACATCGGGATTCTTCTCGAAGGAGTGGATGCGCGCCGCGCCGGCCTCCAGGCAGCAGGCGGCGAAGTAGCCCAGGCCGCCGCAGGTATCCAGCACCGTCTTGCCGCGCGGCTCGACCAGCGCCACCTTGCGCCGTGCGTCGTCCAGCGGCGACGCCTTCGAGGTGGGCAGCATCTTGATGCCGTCGATCTCGAAGGTGGGCACGTCCCACTCGGTGGGCACCAGCTTGATCAGCGCGCCGGCGTAGCGCGCCGCCGCGGCGAAGTCCTCGCCGTCCCAGTAGTGGATGGCGCGCTCCTTCGGCACGCTGGTGGGCCAAGGGTAGCGTTCGCCGCGCCAAAGCCAGCCGTCCGCCTGCAGCGACGCGATGCCGGTGCTGCGCCCCAGATCCAGCGAACCATGCCATTCGGCGTCGCCGGCATCGCGTGCGGCGAGCAGCGCCAGCGCGGTGGCGCGGGTGAGCAGGGGGCCGGTGTAGTGCGGCACGGCAGGCGGTCCGTGATGGTGGGTGGGCGCGCATCGTAGCGCAGCCGCCCTGTCCGCCGGTTTCGGGGCTCTTTCCGCTTTCGTCACATTTGTCGCGCCATAGTCGCCAGGCTGCGGCGCCTGCCTTGACGTTCTGGAGTTGTGCCATGACGAAACATCTCACGCATGCCCTGCCGGGCCTGTTGCTGGCGCTCGTCCTGCCGCTGGCCGCGCAGGCGGCGGACGCGAACGGCGCCGCGTCGAAGCAGGTCGCGACGGCCGCCGCCCATGCCGGCATGGCGATGGAGGCGGCCAGCCTGGCGATGGCGCACGCGCATCTGCACCACGTGGTGAACTGCCTGGTCGGGCCGTCGGGCAAGGGCTTCGACGCCAAGGCGGAGGACCCCTGCAAGGGCATGGGCCACGGCGCCATCATGGATGCCAAGGGCGACGCCGCGGTCCTGGATCGCCTGAATGTGGCGCTGGAACAGGCCGAGCGAGGCCTGAAGGAAACCACGCTGGACGCCGCCCATGCCGACGCGAAGCAAGTCATGGAAACCCTGCAGGCGAAGTAGTCCTGTGGCCGTGCGCGCGCCGGTTCCGCGCACGCACGGCTGATGGCTCCGTGCGCCATCAGTACGCAACGCCGCTGCAAACCTCCTTTCACCGGTGGAGCATCCGAGCATGGACACAATCAGGGTGGCAGTCTTGGTGGGCAGCCTGCACAAGGCGTCGATCAACCTGCGCCTGGCAAAGGCACTGGAGCGGCTGGCGCCGCCGGACTTCGCCTTCGAGTACCTGCGCCTCGACGATCTGCCGCTGTACAACCAGGATTTCGATGCGGATTACCCGGAGGCGGCGAAGCGCCTGAAGCGGCAGATCGAGTCTGCCGCCGCGCTGTTGTTCGTCACGCCGGAGTACAACCGCAGCATGCCCGGCGTGCTGAAGAACGCCCTCGACCTCGGTTCGCGCCCCTGGGGCACCAATTCTTTCGCCGGCAAGCCGGGTGCGGTGATCGGCGCTTCCATTGGCGCCATCGGCAGCGCGTTGGCGCAGCAGCACCTGCGCAACTCGCTGGTGTTCCTCGACGTGGCGGTGCTGGCGCAACCCGAGGTGTTCGTGCAGTTCAAGGACGATGGGCCGATCGATCCGGACGGCCAGATCGTCAACGAAGGCACGCGGAAGTTTCTGCAGTCCTTCATGGACCGCTATGTGATGTGGGTCCACAGGAGTCTGCGCTAAAGCAATTTGCCAACTGGCCGTTAAGGCTCGCATGTCCGTGGGTTTGCGCTTGGGTCGCTGCCCGCGACGGGTGCCGCAGTCATGGGCAACACGCGTTGCTGCACGGTTGTTCGCGCAAGTAGCCGAGGAGGAGCGTCTGCGATCATGGGAAATCGCATCAAGGACAAGCTCCTCGCCCTGTGGGCGAGGTTTTTGCCGTTCTATCGCCGTCGCCTCGACCGTTACGCGCCGTGGGCGGTGGCGGCGCTGGCGTTGTTGTTGCCGCTGACGCGCGGCTTTTCCTGGGCGGTGCTCGGCGCCATGCTGCTGGTGGCCGTCGGCTTCGCCGCGGGCGTCGTCGTCGCTTGGCGACGCGCACCCGAGGCGATACGGCAAGGGCATCACCGCGAGGTGGAAGCGTTCTTCAGCGGGCTCGACGCCGTGGAGCGGGAAATCACCTCGACCTGGGCGCGCCAGGTGGAAAGCGTGCGCGGCGACTGCGAGCAGGCCATCGTGGAATTGTCCGGCCGCTTTTCCGGCATCGTGGACAAGCTGGGCGAGGCGGTGGACGCCTCGAACCAGTCCGCGCAGTCGGCGGACGGCGCGGAAGGGCTCGCCGGCATGTTCGCCCGCAGCGAAGCCAGCCTGCGCGAAGTCACCGGTTCGTTGCGCGCCGCGCATGGCCGCGGCAAGGAGATGCTGGGCGACGTGGGCAACCTGGCGCAATTCGTCGAGCGCCTGAGCGAGATGGCCGAATCCGTCGCCAACATCGCCCACCAGACCAATCTGCTGGCGCTCAATGCCACCATCGAGGCGGCGCACGCGGGCGAGGCCGGGCGCGGTTTCGCCGTGGTCGCCAACGAAGTGCGCAAGCTTTCCGCCATCTCCGGCGAAACCGGCCGCGAGATGGGTGCACAGGTGACTGCCATCAACGACGCCATCCACGCCGCGATCGCGGCGGCGGATTCCTTCGCGCGACAGGATGCGGCGTCGGTGGGCATGGCCGAAACGGCCATCGACCGCGTGCTCGACGACTTCCGCGGCGCCACCGGCAACCTGTCCGGTGCGGCCGACCGCTTGCGTCGCACCGGCGTGGACATCCGCGGCGAAGTGTCCGAAGCGCTGGTATTGCTGCAGTTCCAGGATCGCGTCGGCCAGATCTTGAGCCACGTGCGCGACAACATCCGCGCGTTTCCGGCTTGCCTGGCGCGCAGCGAGCAGGCCTGGCGCGAGCAGGGTCGGCTTGCCGCCATCGACTGGTCGCAATTGCGCGCCGACCTGGAGCACTCCTACGCCACGCGCCAGGAGCACCGCAACCACGAGGCCGGCAAGCTGGTGGACGCCGGCGACGACATCACTTTCTTCTAGGAGCAGGGCGGCATGCCACGGACCATTCTGATCGTCGACGATTCAGCCTCGCTGCGGCAGGTGGTTTCCATCGCGCTGAAAAGCGAGGGCTACGACGTGATCGAGGCCTGCGACGGTCTGGACGCGCTGGCGCAGCTGGACGGACGCAAGGTGCACCTCATCATCAGCGACGTGAACATGCCCAACATGGACGGGCTCACCTTCGTGCGCACGGTGAAGCAGCAGCCAGAGTACCGCTTCGCGCCGGTGATCATGCTGACCACCGAATTCACCGAACAGAAGAAGCAGGAAGGACAGGCTGCCGGCGCCAAGGCCTGGGTCGTCAAGCCGTTCAAGCCGGACGTGTTGCTGGGGGCGGTGCGCAAACTCTGCCCGGCGTGAAGGTGGCGGACGGGAGATCTGATCGGGCGTGATGCGTGACGGATACGGAGACAAGGCATGTCAGTGGTCTGCATCGAAGGCGAAATGAGCATTTACCGGGCTGCCGAACTCAAGTCGGTGCTGCTCGATCCTGCGCTGGCCGGCGGCCTGCTTGAGCTGGATCTTTCAGCGGTGACCGAGATCGACAGCACGGGCCTGCAATTGCTGCTGCTGGCGCGGCGCGAGGTGCTGGCGCGGCAGGGCGAACTGCGCGTGGTGGCGCAGAGCCCGGCCGTCGCCGAAATGCTGGGGCAGTTGCAACTGGACGAACGTCTCGGCGCCCGCGAGCACGCCGATGCCGTGGAGGCCGACTGACATGGAACTGGAGCAGGCGCTGCAGACCTTCATCGCCGAGAGCCGCGAACTGCTGGAAGACATGGAGTCCGCCCTGCTCTCGGTAGGACAGGCGGAAGACACGTCCGAAGCAGTCAACGCGATTTTTCGCGCGGCCCACACCATCAAGGGTTCGTCGGGCCTGTTCGGGCTGGACGATATCGTCGCCTTCACCCATGTGACGGAAAGCGTGCTCGATCGCGCGCGCAACGGCGAGCTGCCGCTGGACGAGGAACTGGTGGCGTTGCTGTTGGCCTGTCGCGACCACATCGGCGCGCTGGTCGATGCGGCGGCGGGCGATGCCGATGCGCTGGCCGGCGAGCAGGGTGCGACGCTGGTCGCCAGCCTGCGCGGTTACCTCGATGCCGCGCCGGAAGCGCCGCAAGCTGCGGACAGCGAGGCCATGGCCGATGCGGCCGAGGCAGGCACTGGCGAGGTGGCGAGCCGGGATCTGTGGCACCTGTCGCTGCGCTTCGGCCCCAACGTACTGCGCGACGGCATGGACCCGCTCGCCTTTCTGCGCTACCTCGAACGCATCGGCCGCATCGCCGGCATCGCCATCCTGTCCGACGCCATGCCGGAGGCCGAGGCGATGGATCCGGAAACCTGCTATCTCGGCTTCGAGATCGCTTTCGCCAGCGACGCCGACAAGGCCGCCATCGAGGGCGTGTTCGAGTTCGTGCGCGACGACCTGGAGCTGCGCATCCTGCCACCGCACAGCCGCATCTCCGAATACGTGCGGCTGATCCGCGGGCTGCCCGACGATCCGGTGCAACTGGGCGAGATGCTGGTGCGCTGCGGCTCGGTGACCGCGGCCGAACTCGACGCCGCGCTGGATGCGCAAGCCGTGCAGATGGCGCAGGCGCCCCAGTCGGCGCAGCGCGCGCTGGGTGACATCCTGCTGGAGCAGGGCGCGGCCGTGGCGCCGGTGGTGGAAGCGGCGCTGGCGCGGCAGAAGCAGGCCATCGAGCAGCGTCCGGAGAACCGTTCCATCCGCGTCGACGCCGACAAGCTCGACCAGCTCATCGCCCAGGTCGGCGAGTTGATCGTGGCCGGCGCCGGCATCGGCCTGGTCGCGCGCCGCATGCGCGACGACGAACTGAAGGAACGTTCCTTCCTGCTCACCAATCTGGTGGAGGCGGTACGGGACAGCGCCCTGCAGCTGCGCATGGTGCGCATCGGCACCACGTTCAGCCGCTTCCAGCGCGTGGTGTACGACACCGCCCGCGAGATCGGCAAGGACATCCGGCTGGAAACCTCGGGCGGCGACACCGAGCTGGACAAGACCGTGGTGGAAAAGATCGCCGATCCGCTCACCCACCTGGTGCGCAACGCCATCGACCACGGCATCGAGTCGGCCGAGCAGCGCGCCGCCCGCGGCAAGCCCGCGCAGGGGGCGGTGGGGCTGAACGCCTACCACGATTCCGGTTCCATAGTGATCGAGGTCAGCGACGACGGCGGCGGACTCAAGCGCGAGCGCATCCTGGCCAAGGCCATCGAGCGCGGCCTGGTGGAAGCCGGCGCTCCGCTGAGCGACCAGGAAATCTTGAACCTGGTGTTCGAGCCGGGCTTTTCCACCGCCGAGGCCATCACCAACCTGTCCGGTCGCGGCGTGGGCATGGACGTGGTCAAGCGCAACATCGCCGAACTGCGCGGCAGCGTGGGCATCGCCAGTACCGAGGGCGTGGGCACCACGATCACGGTGCGTCTGCCGCTTACGCTGGCGATCATCGACGGCTTCCAGGTCGGCGTGGGCGACACCGCCTTCGTGGTGCCGCTGGACATGATCGAGGAGTGCGTGGAGCTGGTCGCCGAGCCGGGCCACGACTACGCCAACCTGCGCGGCCGCGTGCTGCCCTTCATCCGCCTGCGCGAACTGTTCGGCGTCGACGGCGAGCCGCCGCGGCGCGAGAACATCGTGGTGCTCAAGCACGCCGGTCAGATGGCCGGGCTGGTGGTCGACACCCTGGTCGGCGAGATCCAGATCGTGATCAAACCCATGAACCGCCTGTTCGGCGCGGTTCGCTGCATCAGCGGCTCCAGCATCCTGGGCAGCGGCGAAGTGGCGCTGATCCTGGACGTGCCTGCACTGGTGCAGAGGGCCGTGCGGCGGGCGGCACCGCCCGTCGTCAGCCGACAGGCCGGCATCGCGGCCGCGAATTGAATCGAAACGTCCACCGCCATACGGATAGATAGGGGAACAACCATGCTCAGGAACATGAAAATCGGTGTACGGCTCGGTATCGGCTTCGGCATCCTGACCGTGCTGATCGGCGCCATTGCCTGGCTCGGTATCACGCGGCTGGAGCACATCAACCGCCAGTTGGATGTCATCGTGCACGACCGGCACGCCAAGGTGGTGCTGATCGACGACATCGAGAGTTACGACGACGTCATCCTCTCGGCCATCCAAAACAGCCTGCTCAGCAGCGATCCCGCACGCCAGCACGAAGAGGCGGCCCGCATCGCCCAGGCGCGCGAGACCATCGCCAGCGACGACGACAAGCTCGGCAAGATGCTGAATATCGACAAGGCCATCGCCACCTTCAAGAACGTGCAGGCCAGCCACGCCAAGTTCAGCGAGGCCGGTGACCGCGTGCTCGCGTTGCTGCAAGGCGGCAATAAGGACGAGGCGGCCCAGTTGCTTTTCAGCGACCTCATGCCCGCGTTCAACGCCGCGCAGACCAGCATGCAAAGCCTGGACGACATTCAGGCCCAGGCGATGGACGCCAGCGCCGTGACAGCGAAGCAGGAATACGATTCCGCGCGCAGCCTGATGCTTGGACTGTCGCTGGCGGCATTGCTGGTTGCGGTGCTCGCTGCTGCGGTCACCACGTTGAGCATCGTGCGGCCGCTGCGGGTGGCGGTGGCCGCTGCCGACCGGCTGGCGCAGGGCGACCTGGCCGTGCGCATCGACGCCACCAGCCGGGACGAGACCGGGCAGTTGCTGCAGGCCATGCACAACATGATCGGCAAGCTCGCGCAGATCGTGGCCGAGGTGAACGGCAGCGCCGAGGCGCTGGCCAGCGCCTCCGAAGAGGTCAGTACCACGGCGCAGTCGCTGGCGCAGTCCGCCAGCGAACAGGCGGCCGGCGTGGAGGAGACCAGCGCCTCGATCGAAGAGATGAACGCCTCGATCTCGCAAAACACCGACAACGCCAAGGTCACCGACGGCATGGCCAGCAAGGCCGCCGAGGATGCCGCAGTCGGCGGCGAGTCGGTGGACGCCACGCTGACCGCGATGCGCGACATCACCCAGAAGATCGGCATCATCGACGACATCGCCTATCAGACCAACCTGCTGGCATTGAACGCCGCCATCGAGGCTGCGCGTGCCGGCGAGCACGGCAAGGGCTTCGCGGTGGTGGCCACCGAGGTGCGCAAGCTGGCGGAACGCAGCCAGGTAGCGGCATTGGAGATCAGTGAGCGTGCTTCCGGCAGCGTGGCGGTGGCGGAAAAAGCCGGCAAGCTGCTCGGCGAGATCGTGCCGAGCATCCGCAAGACTTCCGATCTCGTGCAGGAGATCGCCGCCGCCTCGGTCGAGCAGACCGCCGGCGTGGGCCAGATCAACCAGGCCATGAGCCAGCTGAGCCAGGCCACCCAGCAGAACGCTTCCAGCTCGGAAGAACTCGCCGCCACCGCCGAGGAGATGAGCGGGCAGGCGGAACACCTGCAGCAGCTGATGGCGTTCTTCAAGCTCGACGAGAATTCGGCCGGCCTGTCGCAGGCGGTGCGCCGATCCGCAACCAGCGCGCGCCGGAACGTGGCGCGCATCACGCCCAAGCCCAGCCGCGACCTGGTCGTGAGCAGTGATCCCGACGAATCCAGCTTCGCCCGGTATTGAGGTGGCGCCATGAACGCAGCAACCCGAGCCGGGCAGCGCACGGACATGGCCGCCGCGGACACGCGCGACGCGGACGAGTCGGCGCAGTACCTCACCTTCCAGGTGGGCAGCGAGTCCTTCGCCATAGCTATCCTCGGCATCAAGGAGATCATCGAGTACGCCGGTCTCACCGAAGTGCCGCTGATGCCGGAGTGCATCCGCGGCGTCATCAACGTGCGCGGCTCGGTGGTGCCGGTGCTCGACCTGTCCGCGCGCTTCGGCCGCAAGGTGGCCGCGATCACCCGGCGCACCTGCATCGTGATCGTCGAGGTCCTGTCCCGCGACGGGCGCCAAGACATGGGCATCATCGTCGATGCGGTGAATGCGGTGCTGGAGATCCCGCTGTCGCAGATCGAGCCTCCGCCTGCGTTCGGCGCCAAGATCCGCACCGACTTCATCGCCGGCATGGGCAAGGTCGACGGCCGTTTCGTGATACTGCTGAACATCGACCAGGTGCTTTCCACCGACGAGATCGGCGAGTTGGCGCGAGTGGACGAGGACGCCGTGGAGGCGAACGAGGCCGAGGCGGGTTGAGCGTCGTGCACGCCTCCCCAACATTGCCGACGGGTATGACGGACATGAAGGACAAGCTGTCGTCGCGCGCCGCCGATGCGGCCACGGGTACGGTCATCACCGACCTCGAGTTTGCGCGTTTCCAGCGCTTCATCCTCGATGCGGCCGGCATCGCGCTGTCGCCGGCCAAGAAAGCGCTGGTCTGCGGCCGCCTCGCCAAGCGCCTGAAACTGCATGGGTTGACCAACTACGAGGCGTATTTCCGTCTGCTCAGCAGCGGCACCGCGCCCGGAGAAACCCAGATCGCGATTGACCTCTTGACCACCAACGAGACCTACTTTTTTCGCGAACCCAAGCACTTCGAATTGCTGCGCCGGCTGATCGCGGACAGGCAGTCGCGCAGCGAGGGTTTTCGCGTGTGGAGCGCGGCCAGCTCCAGCGGCGAGGAGGCCTACAGCATTGCGATGGTGCTGGCCGACTGCCTGGGCGACGCGCCGTGGGAGGTGGTCGGCTCGGACATCAGCACGCGCATGCTGGAACATGCGCGGCACGGCCATTACGTGCTGGAACGCTGCCGCCACATCCCGCACGATTACCTGAAACGCTTTTGCCTGCGCGGCCTCGGCGAGCAGCAGGGCACGCTGCTGGTGGACCGCGCCCTGCGCAACCGGGTGCGCTTCGTGCAGGCCAATCTCATCGCGCCGCTGCCTTCGCTGGGCAGCTTCGATGCGATCTTCCTGCGCAACGTGATGATCTACTTCGACAAGGAAACCAAGCGCGAGGTGGTACGGCGCGTGCTTCCGCTGCTCAAGACGGGCGGGCACTTCTACGTGGGGCATGCGGAAAGCCTCAACGACATCGTCGACGGCCTGGGCCAGTTGGCGCCTTCGGCCTACTGCAAACTACGATGACGCCGGGCCTGCACCCGAAAGTGATCTTCCTGCAGCCGGGAGACTGGTTCGTCGGCGGTGCCGGCTGCCGTGTGCACACCGTGCTCGGTTCCTGCGTCTCGATCGTGCTCTGGCATCCCGCGGCGCGCGTGGGGGCGATGTCGCATTGCCTGCTCGCACGGCGCGGCGATGGCGTGCGAGGCCAGGCCGACGGGCGCTATTGCGACGAAGCGCTGGCGTTGATGCTCCGCGGCCTCGCCACGGCCGGTGCGCCCGTGGCGGGTTGCCAGGCCAAGCTGTTCGGCGGCGGCAACATGTTCCGGGGTCAGGCCGTCGCCGGACTGTCGGAGATCGGGCGCGGCAACGGCGAGACCGCACGTGCCCTCTTGCACGAACAGCACATTCCCATCGTCTCCGAATCCTTGTTCGGCTTCGGCCATCGCACGATCGTGTTCGACGTGGGCAGCGGCGACGTCTGGGTGCAGCAGGTCGACTCGGCTGCGGAGGTGTCATGGGCCTGACCGCCGCGTTGCCCCGGCGCCATCCGTCGCGTTCCGTTCGGGGCGCACGGACGGCTCAATTGCCGATGGGAGAGACTGCAGCCCTCGAAAGCGCCGCGGCCCGCGTTGGCTGCATATCAGCCGTTCGGAGCGCGGCATGAAGCGGATCCAATTGCTGATCGTCGACGATTCGGCCGTGGTGCGGCAGGTGGTGGCCGCCATGCTGGCCGCTCAGCCGGACATCGAGGTGCAGGGCGCGGTGGCCGACCCGCTGCTGGCGATGGAACGCATGAAGCGGCAATGGCCGGACGTGATCGTGCTGGACGTGGAGATGCCGCGCATGGACGGCATCACCTTCCTGCGCAAGCTGATGGCGGAGCGGCCGACGCCGGTGGTGATCTGCTCCACGCTCACCGAGAAAGGCACGCAGACCACGATGGAGGCGCTCGCCGCCGGCGCCTGCGCCATCGTCGCCAAGCCCAAGCTGGGGCTGAAGAAGTTCCTGCAGGATTCGTCCGACGACCTGGTCGCGGCCGTGCGCTCGGCGGCCTGCGCCAACGTCAAGCGGCTGGCGCAGCGCGCGAAGGCTCCGCCGGTGGTGGAAAAGTTCTCCGCCGATGCGATCCTGCCGCCCGGCGAAGGCGGGGCGATGGTGCGCACCACGGAACGCGTGGTGGCGCTGGGCACTTCCACCGGCGGCACCCAGGCGTTGGAGGAGGTGTTGACCTCGCTGCCGCGCGTGTCGCCGGGCATCGTCATCGTGCAGCACATGCCGGAGAAGTTCACCGCCGCGTTCGCCATGCGGCTGGACGGCCTGTGCGAGATCAACGTGCGCGAGGCGCGCGACCGGGACCGCGTGGTGCCGGGCTGCGCGCTGATCGCCCCCGGCGGACGGCACATGCTGCTGCGGCGCGCGGGTGCGCACTATCACGTCGAAGTGGTCGACGGGCCGCTGGTGAACCGGCACCGGCCCTCGGTGGACGTGCTGTTCCGTTCGGTGGCGAAATGCGCGGGTTCCAATGCGCTGGGCGTGATCATGACCGGCATGGGCGACGACGGCGCCGCCGGCCTGCTGGAAATGCGCAAGGCCGGCGCACGCACGATTGCGCAGGACGAGGCGAGCTGCGTGGTCTACGGCATGCCCAAGGAGGCGGTAGCGCGAGGCGCCGCCGAGCGCATCCTGCCGCTGGGCGCGTTGGCGCGCGAGATCGCCTTGCAATCGCGCGTCTGAGCGCAGCGCCTCCGTACGTGCTGTGCGCTCATGCCGGCGTGCCGCAGAACTTTTCCAGCAGCTGCGCCTGCGCATCGCGCACGGCCTCGTCGGCGGCGCGTATCGCCGGACGATAGCTGCCGTCGGCCTGCAGTTCGGCGGCGCCGCTGTTGTCGTCGAGATAGAGCTGCAGCGCGGCATGGATGCGCTGCTGCAGCTTGCGGCTCTCGACCGGGAAGGCGCATTCCACGCGGCGGTCCAGGTTGCGCTCCATCAGGTCGGCGCTGGACAGGTACAGCGCCGGCTCGCCGTCGTTGGCGAACCAGTACGCGCGGCTGTGTTCGAGGAAACGTCCGATCACCGAGCGCACGCGGATGTTTTCGGACACGCCGGGCACGCCCGGCCGCAGGCAGCACATGCCGCGCACGATCAGGTCGATGCGCACGCCGGCGATGCTGGCCTGGTACAGCGCGCGGATCATCTTGGGGTCGGTGAGCGCGTTGACCTTGATCAGGATGTGCGCTTCCTTGCCGGCGGCAGCGTGCGCGGCTTCCCGCGCGATCAGGTCGAGCAGCCCTTGCTTCAGGGTGAACGGCGCCTGCAGCAGCTTCTTCAGGTGCAGCGTCTTGCCCATGCCGGTGAGCTGGCTGAACAGCTTGTGCACGTCGTCGCACAGCGCCTCGTCGGAGGTGAGCAGGCTGTAGTCGGTGTACAGCCGTGCGTTGCCGGTGTGGTAGTTGCCCGTGCCGAGATGCGCGTAACGCACCAGCTCGCTGCCTTCGCGGCGCTGGATCAGCATCATCTTGGCGTGCGTCTTGATGCCCACCACGCCGTAGATCACCATCGCGCCGGCCTGCTGCAGGCGCGAGGCGAGCGAGAGGTTGGATTCCTCGTCGAAGCGCGCGCGCAGCTCCACCACCGCGGTCACTTCCTTGCCCGCACGCGCCGCATCGACCAGCGCGTCGACGATCTCCGAATCCGCGCCGGTGCGGTACAGGGTCTGCTTGATCGACAGCACCTGCGGATCCTTCGCGGACTGGCGCAGCAGGCTCACCACCGGCGTGAACGATTCGTACGGGTGCAGCAGCAGCACGTCGCGTTTGGCGATCGTCGCGAACAGGTCGTCGGCGTGCTTCAGCGCCTTCGGCAGCGCGGGCACGAAGGGTTTGTACTGCAATGCGGGATAGTTCACCTTGCTGGCGATGCGGAACAGCCGCGCCAGGTTCACCGGGCCGTTGACCTCGTACAGTTCGGACTCCGAGAGGCCGAACTGCCGGAGCAGGTAGCCGCTCAGGTCCTTCGGGCAGTTGTCGGCCACCTCCAGCCGCACCGCGCTGCCGAAACGGCGGGAATACAGCTCGCCGCGCAGCGCCAGCGCCAGGTCTTCCACTTCCTCGGGATCGAGCGCGAGGTCCGCGTTGCGGGTGAGGCGGAACTGGTAGGAGCCGAGTACGTTCATGCCGGGGAACAGTTCCTCGGCATGCGCATGGATGATCGAGGACAGCAGCACGTAGCAGTCGCCGTGCTCGGCGATGTCGCCCGGAAGCTGGATCAACCGGGGCAGCACGCGCGGCGCCGGCACCACGGCGAGGCCGGAGTCGCGGCCGAACGCGTCCACGCCGTCCAGCCGCACGATGAAGTTGAGGCTCTTGTTGACCAGCAACGGGAACGGATGGGTGGGATCCAGCCCGATCGGCGTCACCAGTGGGGCCACCTCCGTGCGGAAGTAGCGGCGCACCCAGTGCTTCTGCTTGTGCGTCCACTCGTCGCGCCGCAGGATGCGGATGCCGTGCGCAGTCAGCTCAGGCTGGATGCTTTCGTTGAGGATGGCGTATTGCCGTTCGATCTGCCGGTGGGCGATCGCGCCGATCTCGTCCAGCACCTGCCGCGGCGTCATGCCGTCGGCGCCGGGCACTTCGCGCTCCAGCGCGATCTGGCCCTTCAGGCCGGCCACGCGGATCTCGAAGAACTCGTCCATGTTGCGCGAGAAGATCAGCAGGAACTTGAGCCGTTCGAGCAGCGGTGTGCGTTGGTCCAGCGCCTGGTCTAGCACACGCGTGTTGAACGCCAGTTGCGACAATTCGCGGTTGATGTACAGCCGGTGCTCGCCGAGGCCGGGCGCGGCGGCCGGGTTGGCGTCGTTGGCTGCCGGGGCATCCGTGGCGACAGGCGAGGGCTTGCGTGGGGCGCGTGAACTCATCGGGTCGTTTCCGTGGCGCGCATGCCGCGCGTCATCCATGCCGGCATGGTACCCCTTCGCGGTTCATGCGCTTTGTGCATGGGCGCGCCGACTGTGCCGTCGGTTCATGACAGCCGGATGACGCGCCGGGGGCGCTCAGAGCCTGTTTATGATCCCCGGGCCCCCCGCGCCGGGAACTGTTTGCGCGCAGGCCAAGGAAGAACGAAGGAGTGGACGTCCGTCCACGACTGAGTGATGACGCAGGCATGCGCGCAAACAGACCCGGCCCTGCGGGTTGTCATCGAATGGCCGCCATGCGGTAGCGCGGCTTGGCCTGCCAGCCAGGCAGGCCGGCGCCACGCCCTGCCACCTGACGGCCATTCGATGACAACGCGGGGTACTGGGGATCATAAACAGGCTCTCAGGCCATGCCCACCACGCGGATCTCCACGCCGTCCACGCGCACTACCTGGCCTGCGTGGATCTTGCAGGTCTTGCGCAGCTCCTGCGCGCCGTCCACGGTGACGGCGCCGCTGGCGACCAGGTGCTTGCCGGCGCCGCCGCTGTCGCACAGGCCCACCAGCTTCAGCAGGTTGTCGAGCTTGACGAACTCGCGGTCGAGTTCGAAGTGCAGGGTTTGCGTATTCATGCGTGATCGTGCTCGGGCAGGGCGAGGAAGGCGAAGAACGGGCGGTCTGCGTCCTGCGCGAACGTGGCGGCATCGTCGAGTATGCCCAGCAGGATCTCGAAATCCTGGTCGGCGCCATGATGCAGTTCGCCGGTGTGTTCGAACAGCAGCACATGGCCGTGGGCCGGCGTCCGGTCGAGATCGCGCAGGCAATCGGCCAGCGCGTCCCAGTTGTGGCCGAAATCGGCGGGCAGCGACAGCGAGTCGGCAAGGCGCTGCAGCAGCCCGGCCTTGCGGTCGCAGCCGGCGAGGTCGGTACGGCTCACGGCCAGTTCCGCGCGCATGGCGGCGCCGGCCAGCCGCGCAAGGTCGGCGTCGCCCACGAAATACACGCCGTTCTGGCTGGGTCGGGTGAGGTCGGGGTCGAGCGGATGCGCGGTCATCGGGGCACGGCGAACGGACGGAAGCTGCGGTAGTGGTCGTCGGTGTAGTAGTACACCGCGGGCGGTGTGCCGCCGGTAATGATGCGACGCGTGCCACGGGTGCGCGCGCCCGGCGTGTCCACCGTGTACTCGTGGTAGTAGCCCCGCGGCTGCTCGGGCAGCAGGTGTTCGTAGTTGCCGAACACCACGCCGTCCTGGCGGTGCGGGAACGGGCCGCCGCGGGCGATCAGGGCCAGCGTGTCGCGCGCCTCGGGCGGCAGGAAGTCCGGCAGCGTGGCCGCGTCGCCCGCCGGCGACGGTACGGTCGAGGCGCTCGGCGTGTGCGCCTGCCGGCCGAGGAACAGGGCGACCGCGACGATCGCGAGTATGAGCAGCGGCTTCCAGGAACGCATGGGCGGGATCGTTGGCGTGGGCAGGCGCGAGCTTAAGGCAGCCGCGGCGCCCGGGCATCCCGCCGCATCCGTTGCGCCATACCGATCCCGAGCACCAGCCAGAACGCGCCCAGCGCATAGCCGGCCAGCACGTCGCTGAGGTAATGCGCCGTCAGCACCGCGCGGCTGATGCCGACGATGGCGACCACTGCCACGGTGGCGGCGATGGCGGCGCGCTGGTGGCGTGGCGCAAGCCGGCGCAGCAGCAGGCAAGCCAGCATGCCGAAGAACACCATGGACATCATGGCGTGGCCGCTGGGGAAGCTGTAACCGGTTTCCACCAGGAAGGCATGGCCATCGAAGGGGCGGGGGCGCTTCACGAAGTGCTTCGCCGCCTCGCCGCAGGCCGCGGTGCCGCACAACGCGACGCACCACGGCAGGAACGACGGCCAGTCGCGCTTCCACGCCAGCCGCAGCGCCAGCGCCGCGCCGGCAAGCATCAGCAGCGCGGGCTTGCCGATATGGGTGATGACGGCCAGCGGCCAAAGCACCGCCGGCGAGAGCTGGCCGTGCAACGCCTGCGCAAGTGCGGCATCGAAGCCGACCAGCGCGGTGCGGGTCCACACGGCCCAGAACAGCAGCGCGAATGTCGCGCCGAACAGCGCCAGCAGGATCGCCGCCGTGCGCGGACGCAGCGCGACATAGCCCTGCTTGCCCGTGGCGGCCAGCCTGCGGCGGTGCGCGAGGCGCCAGAGCTGGTCGCCGGCGAGCAGTGCAAGAGCCAGCAGGATGCCCCACAGCGCGAGGGCATGCCGACCGATCCAGAGGGGTAGGGATTCCATGCAGCCGGCTTCGCTCGTGTTCTTTGGGGGGGCGGAAGCTTGCCGGATGGCAGGCGTGACTTCCAGCGCTGGCCTTGCCGCGGCTTTGCCGCGATAGTGCCCCGATTCACGTTGACCGGAGCCGACGATGTCCCAGCGTCCCCTTTCTCTGCGCCTGGCGGTGTGCGCCGCGCTGCTTGCCGCGGCCACGGCGGCGTCCGCGCAGACTTCGGCGCCGCCGCCGGCACCCACGGCCGCGGCGACCGCTGCGCAGGCCCAGTTGCCGGCGCAGCTGCAGGATTTCGACGCCTACATGGCCGACACGCTCAAGGCCTTCAAGGTGCCGGGCATCGCGGTGGCCATCGTCAAGGACGGCAAGGTGGTGCTGGCCAGGGGTTATGGCGTGCGCGAGCTGGGCAAGCCGGCCAAGGTGGACGCGGATACCCTGTTTGCCATCGCCTCCAACACCAAGGCGTTCACCGCCGCGGCGCTGCAGATGCTGGCCGACGAGGGCAAGCTGGACATGGACGCCCGGGTGATCGACTACCTGCCCGGTTTCCGCATGTCCGACCCCTACGTGACGCACGAGATGCGCGTGCGCGACCTGCTGGCGCACCGCAGCGGCCTCAGCCTCGGCGCGGGCGACCTGCTGTACTGGCCGCCGACCAGCTACACCACTGCGGACGTGGTGAAGCGCCTTGCCGACGTGCCGATCAAGAACAGCTTCCGCGGCCACTACGCCTACGACAACATCCTGTTCGCGGTGGCGACGGAGGTGATCGAGAAGGTCTCCGGCCAGAGCTATGCGGATTTCATCCGCCAGCACATCTTCAAGCCGGTGGGCATGGACGAGACGCTGGTCGACTGCACCTACCTCAAGCCCGGCATGGACGTGGCCACCGGCCACGCGCCCTACGACTTCAAGGACGTGAAGCCGGTGCCGCCGATGGCCTGGCTCAACGATCCGGGCGCGGGCGGCATCTACGCCAGCGTCAACGACCTCGCCAAGTGGATGAACGTGCAGCTCGCCGGCGGCAAGCTGCCGGACGGCAAGCCGCTGTTCTCGGAAAAGAGCCACCGCGAAATGTGGTCGATGCTCACGCCGATCCCGATCGGCAAGCCGTCGATCCCCGAGCTGGCGCCGCTGACGCCGCAGTTCTTCGGCTATGGCGAAGGCTGGTTCCTCAGCGATTACCGCGGCGACAAGCTGGTGTGGCATACCGGCGGCTGGCCGGGCTTCGTCTCGCGCGTGACGATGGTGCCCGGACAGGACCTCGGCGTGGTGGTGCTGACCAACCAGCAGTCCGGCGCCGCGTTCAACGCGGTCACCTACCGCGTGCTCGACGCCTACCTCAACCCGCAGCACAAGACCGACTGGGTGGCGGCGTACGACAAGGCGGTGAAGAAGTTCGAGGCCAACGCCGACGACAGCTGGGCAAAGCACGAGGCCGAGCGCGACAAGCACGGCAAACCGTCGCTGCCGCTGTCCGGCTACGCGGGCACCTACCGCGACCCGTGGTACGGCGACATCGTGGTCAGCGACGAAGGCGGCAAGCTGCGCCTGCGCTTCAGCCACACCAAACAGTTGGTCGGCACGATGACGCCGTGGCAGCACGACACCTTCATCGTGCGCTGGGACGACCGCTCGTTGAATGCCGACGCCTTCGTCAACTTCGCGCTGGACGACGACGGCCACGTGCGCGAAATGCGCATGCAGCCGATCTCGCCGCTCACCGACTTCAGCTTCGACTTCCAGGACCTGCGCCCGGTGCCGGTGAAGGCGGCCGAGCAGCAGGACTGACCTGCAGTGGCCGTCCCGGCGCGGGCCGGAACGGCGACACTGCGCATCGTTGTATCCGTGACCCAAGGGGAAGCGCCCATGCGCCATCGTCATCTACTCGCCGTACTGCTCGGCAGCGGCCTGCTGCTTGCCAACGTCGCGTTCGCCCGCGACGCCGCGCCGGCGGTGCCGGCCCGGAGCTTCTTCCGCGTGCACTTGGGAAGCGCCGTGGCGCAGCCGGAATCCGGCCGCCTGTTGCTGTTCGCCATCGCCGCGAAGGACGCCGAAGCCGCGGCGAAGGAACACGGCGGCGACGGCAAGGTGGACGAAGTGGACACCAGCCCGTTTTTCCCCACCCAAACCGCTGTGGCGGCACGCGAAGTGAGCCGGCTGGTGCCGGGGCAGGCAGTGGACGTGGACGCCGACGAGATCGCGTTCCCGCAGGCCTGGTCGCAGCTGCCGGCCGGTGACTACTACGTGCAGGCCGTGCTCGACGTGCACCACGACTACAACTACAGCGGGCGCGATGCGGGCGACCTGGTCAGCCCGGTGGTGAAGATGCACCTTCCCGCGGCGGCCCTGCCGGAACTGAGCCTGGACAGCGTGCTTCCCGCGCGCGATCCGTGGCAGCTCGGGAGCTGGGCTTCGCCGGACATGCAGGAAGCGCTCCCTGCGGCGCGCGCGCATGAGCGCGACATCGATTTCGCCAGCCCCGCGCTCACTGCGTTCTGGGGGCGTCCGATGCACATGCACGGCCGCGTGCTGCTGCCGCCGGGCTACGACGCAAAGGCAACGGCGACCTATCCCACCGTGTATTACACGCAGGGTTTCGGCGGCAGCAACGATGGCGTGGTCGGCACCCTGGTGAGCGTCTACGCGGCCATGGCCAAGGGCGAGATGCCGCCGATGATCTGGGTGTTCCTCGACGAATCCAGCCCGACCGGCACCACCGAGTTCGCCGATTCGGTGAACAACGGCCCGTGGGGCACGGCGCTCACCACCGAACTCATTCCGCAGCTCGAAAAGACCTACCGCATGGATGCGAAGCCCGACGGCCGCTTCCTGCAGGGCCATTCCTCCGGCGGCTGGGCCACGCTGTGGCTGCAGACGCGCTATCCGGAAATCTTCGGCGGCACCTGGTCCACCTCGCCCGACCCCAGCGACTTCCACGACTTCACCGGCGTGGACCTGTATGCGCCGCACGCCAACGTCTATCGCCGGGCCGACGGCACGGCTTACCCGCTGGTGCGCGACAAGGGCAAGGTGCTGGCCACCTTCCAGCAGTTCGCCCAACTCGAACGCGTGATGGGGCCTTACGGCGGCCAGTTGGCCTCGTTCGAATGGGTGTTCTCGCCCAGGGGCAAGGACGGCCGGCCGGAGCCGATGTTCGACCGCGATACCGGTGACGTCGATCCGACCGTGGTGGATTACTGGCGCGACCATTACGACATTGCCTGGCGCCTGCAGCACCACTGGGCCGAGCTGAAGCCGGACCTCGACGGCAAGATCCACCTCTACGTGGGCACCGCCGACACGTTCTACCTCGATGGCGCCGCGCACAAGCTCAAGGCGGTGCTGGACGGCCTGCATGCGAAGTCCGACATCCGCTTCATTCCCGGCCGTACCCATTTCGACCTGTACCGCGTCGGCGACGACCGTCAGGGCCTGCTGAAGGAAATCACCTGGCAGATGTACCGGGTCGCACGGCCGCATTCCACGTTGAAACCGCGCTCGCAAACCTGACGCGGAATGAAGGATTTGCCCTGCATCGCGCGGAGGCGGTTTTGCCGCACAGTGGCGGCACCGGCGCGGAGTTTCCCGCGCGCGGGCGCCACGATGCATGCAAGCGGCCTCTACTTGCGGGGCACGGCCTGCAACGGGCGAGCGGCACGGTGACCTGAGGCGAGGGCAGGGCCGTCCGCCACCGAGACCACCATCGCGCAAGAGGGAGTTTGATGATGAAAGCGTCCATCGTGTTCGCCCTGGCGTTCGGTTGCCTGCTGGCCATGCCGGCCGTGCGGGCGCAGTCCGCCGCACCTGCCGCCGCGCCTGCCGGCTCCACCGGCCAGTGCAAGGACGGCAGCTACACCAATACCGCCACCAAGCGCGGCGCCTGCAGGGGCCACAAGGGTGTGAAGGAGTGGTACGCCGCGGGCGGAGCTTCCGCAAAGCCGGCCGGTGCGGCCGCGCCCGCTGCTGCGACCGCACCGGCACAGGCCGCCGCCCCGGCGGCTTCGGCCAAGAAGTCGATGGCCTGGACCAAGCCTGCCGCCACCGCGGCGCCGGGCGGCGGCCCGGGCATGGTGTGGGTCAACGGCAGCAGCAAGGTCTACCACTGCCAGGGCGACAAGTGGTACGGCAAGACCAAGCATGGCGAGTACATCAGCGAGGCGGACGCCAAGGCCAAGGGCTACCACGGCAATAACGGCAAGGCCTGTTCGCCGTAACGGCCGCCGCATCCGTCGACGGACGCAAAGGCCGGCGCATGCCGGCCTTTGCGTTGACGTCACGAGGAATGGAAAGGAGCCACCGGACTGTCCTCGCCCAGCGGGCCGAGGTTGCGCACCAGCATGCTCGTGGGTGTCGACAACGGCAGGTTGGCCGCGCGCAAGCGCGCCAGGATGTCGAACAGGATGTCGCTCTTCACCGCGCCCACGTCGCGCGGGCTGCGCACGTAGGAGGTGATGCTGAAGGTCATCGAGCTGGCGTTGATGTTGTCCAGCCGCACCATCGGCGGCGGGTTCTCCAGCGTGGCGACATGCGTCTTCAGCGCCTCCAGCATCAGTTGGCGCGCCTGGTCGGCATCGGTGTCCAGCGGCATCGGCAAGAGGATGCGCACGCGGCCTTGCGCGCTGCCGTGGGTCACGTTGCGCACGTTGTGCGTGATCAGCTGCGAGTTCGGCACGATCACGGTGGAACGGTCCCACAGCTGGATCTCGGTGGCGCGCACGTTGATGCGGCGGATGTCGCCTTCCACGTCGCTGGACAGGCTTACCCAGTCGCCCACCTTCACCGGACGCTCCACCAGCAGGATCAGGCCGGAGATGAAGTTCTGCACCACCGCCTGCAAGCCGAAGCCGATGCCCACCGACAAGGCGCTGGCGATCCACGTGATGCTCTGCAGGCTCACGTTCATTTCGGCCAGGGACAGCGCGAACACGATCACGCCGCCCAGATAGCCGAGCAGGGTGACTATCGAGTCGCGCATGCCCGGCTCCATCGACGTGGTGGGCAGCAACTGGTCGCGCAGCCAGTTCTTCAGCGCACGCAGGGCGACCAGGCCCAGCACGAACACGGCGACGGCGCCGAGGATGGCGCCGGGACTGATCGGCAACTGGCCCAGGCTGTGCCCGCTGAAGAACTGCGCCGCGCGCTGCATCAATTCCTGGGGGCCGGCATCGTACGGCGCCAGCACTATCGCCAGCGCGACCAGCGCAAGCAGCACGCGGGTGACGCCGGTGAGCACCGCGGAGGCCTGCTCCAGCGTCTCGGAGGAAATGTCGAAGCCGGCCTGCAGGTGCTGGCCGCTGCGCCCCTGCGGCGACAGCAGCGTGTCGAAAAGGTCGCGCACGAGCTGCATCAGCAGGTAGAGGCAGGCGAGCACCAGCCCGGACCACAGCATCTGCGCGGCCAGGAAGAAGGCCAGCGCGATGAAGCCGGTGAACACGGCTAGCCAGCACACCGTCACCCCCAGCATGACGGCGAAACTCACCAGTCCCATCCACAGCGGCCGGCGCGGCCGCTCGTCGCCTTGCGCATCGGCCTCGTGGCGCGCATGCCGCAGGCGCAGCAGCAGCGAGCCGATCAGCCCGCTGATCAGCAGGGCCAGCAGCGCATGCAGCAACACCGTGGCCGGCAGGCTGGCGCCCATGCTGCGGATCACGCGTTCGACGGCGCCGGTGAGCAGTGCCGCACCGCCCAGCAGCCAGGGAAAGCGCCGCAAGCGCTGCGCCGCGATGTTGGATAGCGGCAGCAGCCGCCACGACGCATGCCGCGCCGACAGCAATGCGCTGCCCAGCCCGGCCATCAGGGCGGAAAAGGTAACGACGCGCATCATCGACGTGGCCAATGCGTCGAGATCGGCATCCAGCGTGTCGTTCCAGTCGATGCCCAGATGCACCAGCTTGGCCGCGAGCCCGATCGCCAGCATGGTGGAGAGCGCCATCACTACCGCCATCGCGCTGCGGCGCAGACGGCCGTCCGGCAGCCAGCGCGTGGCGGCGGCCTGCCACAAGCGTTGCAAGCCCAGGCCCGGAGCCGCCAGCAGCGCCGCGGCGGCGAGCAGGCACAACAACAGCGGCGTGCGGTTCGGCGGCTGCCAGGCGTCGCTCCAGCCTTCGGCCCAGCTGGCGGCAAAACGGCGCAGCCGCGCCGCGTCGCCCGGAAGCGCATGCGCCTGCTCGGACCAGAACGCATGGCCGAGTGGCGTGCCGGTGCGTTCCGCCAGCCGCGCCTGGAACTGGTCGTTGCGCAGGCCGGTGATCTGGCCCACCAACTGCTGGGCATCGAGACTCAGTGACTTCGCCTGCACGATCTGCGCGTTGAGGCTGGATTGCGCCTTGTCGAGCTGGCGGCGTTGCGCGGCTACCTCCGGCGCCTCCGGCGGCGCACCCTTGGCGGGCGGCGGCCCCAATACGGTGATCTGCGCCTGCAGCGCACTCATTTGCGGCGCGAGGCTGTCGGACAACTGCTGCGCCTGGTCCTGTATCTGCAGCGCGCGGGTGCGCAGGTCGGCCAGCGAGGCGCTGTCGGGCTTGCCTTGTTGCGCATTGCCCAGCGCGGCTTTCACGGCTGCCAGCTGGTCGGCCAGCTGCTGCAGGGTCTGCGCCGGGGCGGCGACGGCGGTGTCCGCATCCGCGCGCGCCCATGCCGGGGCGGCGATCAATGCAAGAGCCAACAGGATGGCCGGAAGCACCGGCAGGCGACGGGTCAAGGTAGGCATGCCGGCATGATCCGGGCCGCGTCCCGGAGGGTCAACCGGGAAGCTGCGCGAGCGATGCTGGCGTTCAGGCGACACGAGGCAACGGCATCTTCTGCTTGACGCAGAAAGGTTTGCAATGCAAACTTATCTGCGTCGAACAAGCCGAGCTTGCACCATGCCGAACGGAATGCAGAGGAAACTGGACGAGTTGGCGTGTCTGACGCGCGAATACGCAAGCTATTCGCGTAGTGCGGGAGGCCTTGCTTCGGTGTTGGGTGGCGTGTCCTGCCTGGTTTCGTATCTGCTCGGCGGTCTGCTGACGCCGGCGCCGACGCTGCGCATCGGACTGGCGGCACTGCCGGTCCTGTGGCTGCTGGCGAAGCAGAGTATGGCGCGCCGCTATTACCAGCGGTTCGGCCATGTGGAGGAGCATGAGAGCGTGACCGATCGCCGCATCCATCGCTGCTGCATCGCCGTGACCGTGCTGGTGGCCGTGCCGGCGACGATCCGCGTGTTCGCGCATGCCGGCCACCCATCGGCGATGGATACTGCCTATATCACGTTGCTCTGGTTGCTCGTGCTGGCGGGCTGGCGCTGGTTGCGCACGCCACTCGATTTCGTTGTGGGCGCTTTCCTGTTCTGCCAGGCGGCGGTGTCCTGCGCCGGGTTTGCCTATCCGGTGGTCGGCACCGTGGTGGCGGCCGCGAATCCACCATTGGCGTTGCTGGCTTTGCTGTTTCCGCTGGCGGCGGCGCTGTTGGTCGCGCGTGGCGTGGCCGACCATCGCCGCTTCCGGTCGTTGCGCGAGCGGTTGCTGCAATTTCGCGACAAGGCAGGCGCGGCATGAGCGCGCCATCGCGCATCGGCGCGGTGCTTGCGCTGGACCGGCTGATACACGAGCCGGCGCGGCTGCTGATCCTTGCGGTGCTGGTCAACGCGAAGGAAGTGGAGTTTGGCTTTCTCGAGCAGCTCAGCGGACTCAGCAAGGGCAATCTTTCCAGCCACATGAGCAAGCTGGAGGCCGCTGGCCTGGTCGAGGTGAAGAAAAGCTTCCGCGGCAAGCGGCCGTTGACGGAACTGCGCATCACCGCGGTGGGCCGCAAGGCGCTGGGCGATTACCGGCAGAGCCTCGCGATGGTGATGCAGGAACTGCCGTCGCCTCCCGTTGCGGTGAAGCGTAAGTGACACGCCACACCCGGTTTCGATCCGTCACGTAAACAGAGAATCCAGCCATGCCAAGTGCAGTCATCGTCGTTCTCATCGTCATCATCGTCGCCGCAGCCAGCGGCTATGCCATGCGCAGGAAACGGCCGAGGAAATAACTCCGCCCTTGCGCACGGGGCGGCCTGCACCCACGCTAGGCATCCACCTGCATCGCGTGCGCCGCCATGATCTTCCGCTGGTTCGAATCCCTGATCGACGCCTTCAAGGAGCCGGTCGACACCATGCCGCCGAAATCGGTGTGGCGCTTCTACGCGTTCTACCTGCGCCAGGCCTGGCCGGTGTTCGCCGCGGTGGTCGTGGTCGGCTTCCTGGTGGCGGTCATCGAGGTGGCGCTGTTCGGGTTCATCGGCCGCATTGTCGACCTCGCCAAGGGCTTGCCCGCGGCGGATTTCTTCCACCTGCACGGGCGCGAGCTGCTGGGCATGGCGTTGGTGGCGCTGCTGGCGCGGCCGGTGTTCAACAGCCTGCACGACCTGCTGGTGAACCAGGCCATCGTGCCCAGCCTCACCAACCGCATCCGCTGGCAGAACCACCGCTACGTGATCCGGCAGAGCCTGGCCTTCTTCCAGAACGACTACGCCGGGCGCATCGCCAACCGCATCATGCAGACCGGCTCCTCGCTGCGCGAGTCGGCGGTGCAGATCGTCGATGCGATCTGGTACGTGGTGGTCTACACCGGCAGCGCCATCACGTTGTTCGCGCATGCCGACGTGTGGCTGGCGGTGCCGCTGGCGGTCTGGGTGTTCGGCTACATCGGCCTGCTGTGGTTCTTCATCCCGCGCATCAAGCAGCGCTCGTGGAAGGCCTCGGAGGCGCGCTCGAAGATGATGGGGCGCATCGTGGACGGCTACAGCAACGTGCTCACGCTGAAGCTGTTCGCGCACACCCGCCGCGAGGAGGCCTACGTGGCCGAGGCGATGCGCGAGCAGACCGACAAGCTGCGCCGGATGACCCGCGTCACCACGGCGATGGACGCCAGCATCACCACGCTCAACGGCTTTCTCATCACCGTCACCACCGGGCTGGCGCTGTGGCTGTGGAGCCGGGGCCACGTGACGGTGGGCGCGATCGCGCTCTCGACGGGGCTGGTGATCCGCATCAACAACATGTCCGGCTGGATCATGTGGGTGGTCAACGGCATCTTCGAGAACGTGGGCACGGTGCAGGACGGCATCACCACCATCGCCCAGCCGCGCGCGGTGCAGGACCGCGAGGGCGCGATGCCGCTGGCCGTGGCCAACGGTGCGGTGCACTTCCACGACATCCACTTCCACTACGGCAAGCAAGGCGGGGTGATCGCCGGGCTGGAACTGGCCGTGCGCGCAGGCGAGAAGATCGGCCTGGTCGGCCCCAGCGGCGCGGGCAAATCCACCCTGGTGAACGTGCTGCTGCGGCTGTACGACCTCGAAGGCGGCCAGATCACCATCGACGGCCAGGACGTGGCGCAGGTGACGCAGGAAAGCCTGCGCTCGCAGATCGGCGTGGTGACGCAGGACACCTCGCTGCTGCACCGCTCGATCCGTGACAACATCCTCTACGGCCGGCCCGACGCCAACGCGGCGCAGGTCGAGGATGCCGTGCGCAAGGCGCGCGCCGACGAGTTCATCCCCACGCTCACCGACGGCGAAGGGCGCACCGGCTACGACGCCCTGGTCGGCGAGCGCGGCGTGAAGCTCAGCGGCGGCCAGCGCCAGCGCATCGCCATCGCCCGCGTGCTGCTGAAGGACGCGCCGATCCTGGTGCTGGACGAAGCCACCAGCGCGCTGGATTCCGAGGCCGAGGCGGCGATCCAGGAGAGCCTCGACATCCTGATGCAGGGCAAGACGGTGATCGCCATCGCGCACCGCCTGTCCACCATCGCGCGCATGGATCGCCTCGTGGTGCTGGACAAGGGCCGCATCGTGGAAACCGGCACGCATGCCGAGTTGCTTGCGCGCGATGGCCTGTACGCGCGGCTGTGGAAGCGGCAGACCGGCGGCTTCGTGGCGGTGGAGGACGAGTCGGCCTGAGCGCCTCTGCCCGCGTCTCATGCAGGCCCTGCGGGTACCGCCGGCTGGCAAACGAAAGGGCCGATGCTCGCGCAACCGGCCCTTTTGTCGATCGGCCTTCCGCCTCGGGGCGGAAGGGCGGCGTCCTTACATCCCGATGGCGGTTTCCGCCTTCACGTAAGGCAGGCCGTGCGCCTCGGCCACCGGTTCGCAGGTGACCTTGCTTTCGCACACGTTGAGGCCGTTGCGCAGGTGCACGTCCTGCGCCAGCGCCTTCTTCCAGCCGTTGTTGGCCAGCGACAGCGCGAACGGCAGGGTGACGTTGTTGAGCGCGAAGGTGGAGGTGCGCGCCACCGCGCCCGGCATGTTGGCCACGCAGTAGTGCACCACGCCGTCCACCACGTAGGTCGGCTCGGCATGGGTGGTGGCGTGCGAGGTTTCCACGCAGCCGCCCTGGTCGATGGCGACGTCCACGATCACCGAGCCCGGCTTCATGGTCTTCAGCATGTCGCGGGTGACCAGCTTCGGCGCGGCGGCGCCGGGGATCAGCACGGTGCCGATCAAGAGGTCGGCGCGGCGCACCAGTTCCTCGATCGCGGCGCGGGTGGAGAACACGGTGGAGATCGCGGTGCCGAACTGCGCGGCGAGGCGCTTGAGCGCGTCGGCCGAACGGTCCACCACGGTGACCTTGGCGCCCATGCCCACGGCGATGGTCGCCGCGTGGGTGCCGGACACGCCGCCGCCCAGGATCACCACTTCCGCCGCCGGCACGCCGGGCACGCCGCCCAGCAGCACGCCGCGGCCGCCCTGGGCCTTCTCCAGCGAATGCGCGCCGACCTGCGGAGCGAGGCGGCCGGCCACTTCGGACATCGGCGTCAGCAGCGGCAGCGTGCCGTTCGGCGCCGTCACCGTCTCGTAGGCCACGCAGATGGCGCCGGAGTCGATCAGGTCCTTGGTCTGCTCCAGGTCGGGCGCGAGGTGCAGGTACGTGAACAGGATCTGGCCCTTGCGGAGCTTCTTGCGCTCCACCGCCAGCGGCTCCTTCACCTTCACGATCATGTCGGCCTCGGCAAAGATCGCGTCGGGACCGTTGGCGATGGTGGCGCCCGCCGCGACGTAGTCGGCGTCGCCGATGCCCGCGCCCAGGCCGGCGCCGGCTTCCACCATCACCTGGTGGCCGTGGTGCACCAGCTCCTGCACGGAGGAGGGGATGAGGCCTACACGGTATTCGTGGTTCTTGATCTCTTTCGGCACACCGATGCGCATGGCGATGACTCTCTGATTTGGAGTGAAAGGCGGATCGGCGTGCTGCCTGCCGATGGGGCGGCAGTATGACGACTGTGTTGCGCAATTACTCGCCAATTTAAGTGGCTATAAGACTTCAATGTAGAATTTGTCACGTGTAAAATGCTATTTGGTTGAAATCTCATGCAGCATCCCGATCCGGCCCTCGACGAGCGCGACCGCGCCATCCTCAAACTGCTGCAGCAGGACGGTCGCTTGACCAACCTGGAACTGGCCCAGCAGATCAATCTCTCGCCCTCGGCATGCCTGCGCCGCGTGAAGCTGCTGGAAGAGCGTGGACTGATCTCGCGCTACGTGATGCTGCTGGACGAAAAGGCCGTGGGCCTGCCCGGCACGGCCTTCGTACTGGTGACCCTGGACCAGCAGGGCCGCACCGCGCTGGATGCCTTCGAAGCGGCGATCCAGCGTCATCCGGAAGTCACCGAGTGCTGCCTGCTCGCCGGTGCGGCGGACTACATGGTGCGCGTGGCCTATGCCGACGCCGCCGACTTCGAGCGCATCCACACCGACATCCTCACCCAGTTGCCCGGTGTGGTGCGCGTGCAATCCACGCTGGCCTTGCGCACGGTGAAGCGCACGACGGAGCTGCCGGTGTAAATCCTTCTGCGCATGGCTTGACTCTTGACCTAGATCAAGGGTCTAGACTTGGCCCATGAACATGCAATCCGCCCCCCTCACCATCGGTGCCGTCGCCAAGCGCGCCGGCGTGGCCATCGACACCATCCGCTACTACGAGCGCGAGGGCCTGTTGCCCGAACCCGCGCGGCGCGCCTCCGGTTACCGCAGCTACGGCGAGGAAACCGTTGCGCAGCTACGCTTCATCCGCCGCGCGAAGGACCTGGGTTTCACGCTGGAGGAAATCCGCGAGCTGCTGGCGCTGTCGGCCGATCGCCAGCGCGGCGTGAAGGCGGTGAAGAAGCGTGCCGAGCAACGGCTCGCGGCCATCGAGCAGCGCATCGCGGAATTGCAGCGCGTGCGCGACGGGCTGGCGCAACTGGTGGCCTCTTGCCCCGGCCACGGTAGGCCGGAGGAGTGCCCGATTCTGTGGGCGCTGAGCGGTACGGAGGCGCAGGCATGAGCGGACAGGGCAGTTGCTGCGCATCGACGGGCGGCACGAAGGGTACCGTGCGCGATCCGGTATGCGGGATGACGGTCGATCCGCAGGCCACCGCGCACCACGCCACGCACGATGGCCACGACTACCACTTCTGCGCCGCGCGTTGCCGCGAGAAATTCGTGGCCGATCCGGAGGCCTATCTGGGCGTGCGCAAATCCGCGCCGCCCGCACCGGCGGGCGCGATCTACACCTGTCCGATGCATCCCGAAGTGCAGCAGGCCGGCCCCGGCGATTGCCCCAAGTGCGGCATGGCGCTGGAGCCGATGATGCCTGCGCCGGACGGCGACGACGATGGCGAATTGCGCGCGATGGCTCGTCGCTTCTGGACGCTGTGCGCGCTCGCCCTGCCGGTGTTCCTGCTGGCGATGGCGCCGCACTGGTTCCGCTGGCAGGTGCCGGCCGCGGCCGGCTGGATCGAGGCGCTGCTTTCCACGGCGGTGGTGCTGTGGGGCGGGGCGCCGTTCTTCGCGCGCGGTTGGCGTTCGCTCTGGCCGTGGTCGCCCAACATGTACACGCTGATCGCGCTCGGCACCGGCGTGGCGTGGCTGTACAGCATGGTGGCCTTGCTTGCGCCAGGGATTTTTCCGCAAGGCTTCCGCGATGCGCACGGACGTGTAGACGTCTATTTCGAGTCGGCGGCGGTGATCGTCGCCTTGGTGACGCTGGGCGATTTCCTCGAACTCCGCGCGCGCCGTCGCACCGGAAGGGCGCTCAAGGCCCTGCTCGGACTGGCGCCGAAAACGGCGCGTCGCATCGCGGCGGATGGCAGCGAATCCGACGTGCCGCTCGACCAGGTGCGTGTTGGCGACGCGTTGCGCGTTCGTCCCGGCGAGAAGGTGCCGGTGGACGGCGACGTGATCGAAGGCGAGAGCCACGTCGACGAATCCATGCTTACCGGCGAGCCGATGCCGGTGGCGAAAGGCAAGGGCGATGCACTGGCCGGCGGCACCTTGAACCGCGACGGCGCCTTGCTGATGCGCGCGAAAAAAGTGGGCGGCGAAACCCTGCTCGCGCAGATCGTGGGCCTCGTTGCGCAGGCGCAGCGCAGCAAGGCGCCGCTGCAGCGCGTGGCCGACAAGGTGGCCGCGTGGTTCGTGCCGGCGGTGGTGGGCGCCGCGGTGCTGGCGTTCGCCGCATGGGCAATGTTCGGCCCGCCGCCGCAGCTCGCGCATGCGCTGATCGCGGCGGTGTCGGTGCTCATCATCGCCTGTCCGTGCGCGTTGGGCTTGGCCACGCCGATTTCCATCATGGTGGCCAGCGGGCGCAGCGCGCAGCTTGGCGTGCTGTTCAAGGACGCCGGCGCCATCGAGGCGTTGCAGGACATCGACACCCTGGTGGTGGACAAGACCGGCACGCTGACCGAAGGCCGTCCCGCGCTTGCCGAACTGGTGGCGCTGGGCGAGCACTCGCGTCAACGCCTGCTGGGATTGGCCGCCGCGCTGGAGCGCCCGAGCGAGCATCCGCTGGCGCGCGCCATCGTGGAGGCGGCCGAGAGCGAAGGCGTCGACGTGCCTGCGGCAAGCGGCTTCCGTGCGCTCGCCGGCCGCGGCGTGGTCGCCACGGTGGAGGGCGCCTGCGTGGCGCTGGGCAACGCGCGGTTGCTGAAGGAACTCGACATCCCGCTCGACGCGCAGGCAGGCAAACGCGCGGACGCGCTGCGCGACCACGGAGCCACGGTGATGCATCTCGCCGTGGACGGCGTGCCGGTCGCCCTGTTCGCGGTGGCCGACCGCATCAAGGCGGAAGCGCCGCGGATCGTGCCGGCGCTGCAAGCGGCCGGCCTGCGCATCGTCATGCTGACCGGCGACAATGCCATCACCGCACGCGCCGTGGCGAAGGAGCTGGGAATCGACGAAGTGCATGCCGAGGTGTCGCCCGCCGACAAGGCGGCAGTGGTCGAGGCGCTGCGCGCGCAAGGCCGCAAGGTGGCGATGGCCGGCGACGGCGTCAACGATGCGCCCGCGCTCGCCGCCGCCGACGTGGGCATCGCGATGGGCAACGGCAGCGACGTGGCCATGGAGAGCGCGCAGGTGACCCTGGTGAAGGGCGAACTCGGTGCCATCCTGCGCGCCCGCGCGTTGTCGCGGGCCACGGTGCGCAACATCCGCCAGAACCTGTTCTTCGCCTTCGTCTACAACGGCATCGGCATACCGCTGGCGGCCGGCGTGCTGTATCCGGTGTGCGGCATCACGCTGTCGCCGATGGTCGCGGCCTTGGCGATGAGCCTGAGTTCGGTCTCGGTGGTGAGCAACGCGCTGCGCTTGCGCCGCACGGCGTTGTGAGGGTTGTCGCCGGCGATGCCCGGCGGGCGGAAGGCGCGGCGCCATGGTGCGAAGAGGCCGGCCAGACCCTAAGCTTCGCGCACTCCCCCAATGCGCGAAACCGAGCATGCCCCGCACCCTCGCCGAATGGCTGGCCTACCAGGAACACGTCCACCCGCGCGACATCGAGCTGGGCCTGGAGCGCGTGCGTGGCGTGTGGCAACGGATGGGTGCGCCGGCGCCGGCGCGCCGCGTGATCGCCGTCGGCGGCACCAACGGCAAGGGCTCCACCGTGGCTCTGCTGGAGTCGATGTTGCAGGGCGCCGGCCTGCGTGCGGGCGCCTTCACCTCGCCGCACCTGCTGGCCTACAACGAGCGCGTGCGTATCGACGGCGCGGACGTGGACGATGCCGCCCTGGTCGCCAGCTTCGAGCGCATCGAAGCCGCGCGCGGCGACACGCCGCTCACCTATTTCGAATACGGCACGCTGGCGGCGCTGGATCTTTTCGCGCGCGCAGGGCTCGACGTGGCGATACTCGAAGTCGGCCTCGGCGGCCGGCTCGACGCGGTGAACATTGTCGATGCCGACGTGGCCGTGGTCACCACGGTGGATCTCGACCACATGGACTGGCTGGGCCCGGACCGCGACAGCATCGGCCGCGAGAAGGCCGGCATCGCCCGCGCGGGCCGGCCGGCGATCGTGGGCGAGGCCGATCCGCCGCAAGGCCTGCTCGATGCATTGGCCGGCATCGGTGCGCGGATCGAGCGTGCGGGCGTGGAATTCACGGCGGAGCGGCTCGATGACGGCTGGCGCTGGCGGCATCGTGACGGCACGGCGATGGCCTTGCCGTTGCCCGCACTGGCCGCGCCGGTGCAGCTCGCCAATGCTTCGGCGGCCATCGCCGCACTGCATGCGCTGTGGACGGCCGGCGACGTGCTGGCGCCGCAGCGCGCCTACGCCGCGGCCTGCCACGGCCTGCGTCATGCGCGGGTGGCCGCGCGTCTGCAGTCGCTGGGCGGCGATCCGTCACTGATCGTGGACGTGGGCCACAACCCGCAGGCGGCGCGTGCGCTGGCGGCATGGCTGGACGCGCAACCGCGCGCGCGCACGCATGCGGTGTACGGCGCGCTGGCGGACAAGGACGTGGCCGGCGTGATCGCCGCGCTGGGAACGCGCATCGACCATTGGCACCTCGCCGGCCTGGACAGCGCCACCCCGCGCGGCCTGGCCGCGGATGCGCTGGCGGACGCGCTGCGGCAAACCTTGCCCGACGCGGGCGTCGACCGGCATGCCGACGTGGCCGCCGCACTGGCGGCGGCGCGCGCTGCCGCCAGGCCCGGCGAGCGCATCCTCGCCTTCGGCTCGTTCTTCGTGGCTTCGGCGGTGATGGCTGAACACGGACGTTGATCCGCAGGCGGCAAGCGGAGCTGGGCAGGTATAATCGCCGGATCGCAGGCCTCGCCGGCCGTCTCGGAGCGAACTCTTGAAAACACGTCTGCTGGGGGCTTTCGTACTGATAGCCCTGCTCGTCATCTTCGTGCCGATGTTTTTCTCCAGCAATCCGCCGCCAGCCGCCGCTGGCGACCAGTCGGTGAGCCTGGCGATTCCGCCGCCGCAGGACAGCAATCTGCAGACCCGCACCATGAGCCTCACGCCGGGTGCGCCGGCGACCTCCGGTTCGGTGGTCGCTCCTGCGCCGGCCGCCGGCGCGACGGCGGCCGCGCCGGTGCAGTCGACGCCGAGCGGCGACCAACTGGCCTCGGTCAACATCCCGGCCAATCGTCCCGGCGGCACGGCAAACGGCGCCGCTGCACCCAAGACGCAGGCGACCGCGCCGGCGCTGGGCTCGGGCGCCTCGCCGTCGCAGCCGGTGATTCCGTTGCGCGGCGGCGCGTCCGGCACGCCGGCGCCGGCAGTTGCCGGGACACCGGCGAAGGCGCCGGTCGCAGCGCCGGCCACCGCAAGCGTTCCGTCCGTGCCGTCCGCCGCTCCCGTTCCCGCGCCGGTTGCGGCGGGCGATCATGCGTTGTACGTGCTCAACCTCAGTGCCTATGCCAACGCGAGCAGCGTGGACCGGTTGGTGCGGCGCGTGCGCGGCTTCGGCTATCCGGTGCTCACCCGCGTCATCACGCAGGCCGGCAAGCAGCTCACCTTGGTGACCGCCGGTCCGTTCGACTCGCGCACCAGCGCCGAGGCGGCGCGGCTGAAGATCACCCAGTCCATCCCCGGCGTGCCGGTGCGGCTGGAAGAGGGGCTCGGACATGCCGATCCCGGCGTTGCGTCCACGCCGGTGGCGCGCAGCTTGACGCCGCAGGCCGCAGCGCCCGCGACGCGCGCGGGCGGCTATGCCGTGCAGGTGGCGGCGATGGGCAGTCAGGGCGAAGCGGATGCCTTGCGCGACAAGTTGCGCGCCAACGGTTTCGACGGTTTCGTGGACACGGTCAGCGTGAACGGCAAGCGGCTGTGGCGCGTGCGCGCCGGCCCGCAGACCCAGCGCGCCGATGCGGAGCGCGTGCGCGACCAGATCAAGGCCAAGCTGGGCCTTGCCGGCAACGTGGTCGACGTCCCCTGATCGAATCGGCAGCCCGGCCATGAACTGGATCGACTACACGATACTTGGCGTGCTGGGCCTGTCGGTGCTGATCGGCCTGTGGCGCGGGCTGGTGTCCGAGGTGCTGGCGCTGGCGATCTGGATCGCAGCGTTCTGGGTGGCCTGGCTGCTCGGGCCCACGCTGTCCGCGCGGCTGACCATGATCACCCTGCCGGCCTTGCGCGTGGCCGCGGGCTATGCGCTGTGCTTCGTGCTGGTGCTGGTGCTGGGCGCGGTGCTGCGCTACGTCGTGCACCGGTTGCTGGTGAACACCGGCCTGTCGGGCACGGACCGCCTGCTCGGCATGGTGTTCGGTTTCGCGCGCGGCGCACTGCTGGTGTGCGTGCTGGTATTCCTGTGCCAGTTCACCAGCCTGACGCGCGATCCGTTGTGGCGGCAGTCGGTACTGCTGCCGACGTTCCAGAACGCCACGATCTGGCTGGGCCAGCAGGTGCCGCCGAGCGTGCGCGAGCATCTGGATCCCGCCAAGGCGAAGGATGCGCTGCGCGAACACCTGAACCCGGCCGCGGTGTCCAGCGTCGTGCGCGCCCAGCTGGATTCGCCGATCGTTACCGATGCCCTGCGCAGGCAGCTCCCGGGCGGCTCGCCCGCTCCGGCCGCCAGCGCTTCTTCTTCGAATCGTCCATCACCTCATTCTCCTTAGCAGGCCATCCATCATGTGCGGAATCATCGGCATCGTCGGTACCACCGAAGTGGCATCGGCGCTTTACGACGGCCTCACCGTGCTGCAGCACCGCGGCCAGGACGCGGCCGGCATCGCCACCGTGGACGGCGCGAAGCTGCGCCTGCACAAGGGCAACGGCCTGGTGCGCGACGTGTTCAACCAGGCGTCGATGAGCCGCCTGCGCGGCCGCATCGGCATCGGCCATTGCCGCTACCCCACGGCGGGTTCGGAAGGCGCCGAGGAGGCGCAGCCGTTCTACGTCAACTCGCCCTACGGCATCGCCTTCGCGCACAACGGCAACCTGGTCAACACCGAGGCCTTGCGCAAGGAGATGTTCGAAGGCGACCGCCGCCACATCAACACCGAGTCGGATTCCGAGGTGCTGCTGAACGTGCTGGCGCACGAGCTGCAGATCCAGGAGCGCATGGCGCTTACCCCCGACCACATCTTCAAGGCGGTGGCCGCGGTGCATGCGCGCGCGCGCGGCGGCTACGCCTGCATCGCGCTGGTGCTGGGCTACGGCCTGCTGGCGTTCCGCGATCCGCACGGCATCCGCCCGCTGGTGCTGGGCGAGCGGGTCACCGCAGAAGGACGCGAATACGCGGTGGCCTCCGAGTCGGTGGCGCTGGACGTGCTGGGCTTCAAGCGCCTGCGCGACGTGGCGCCGGGCGAGGCGGTGTTCATCACCGACGACGGCCAACTGCACACGCGGCACTGCGCGGAGAAGGCGGCGCACGCGCCGTGCATCTTCGAGTACGTGTACCTGGCGCGGCCGGACTCGATGATCGAGAACGTGTCGGTGTACAAGGCGCGCCTGCGCATGGGCCAGAAGCTGGCCGAGAAGATCCTGCGCGAGCGGCCGGACCACGGCATCGACGCGGTGATCCCGATCCCCGACACCGCGCGCACCGCCGCCAGCGCGCTGGCCGAGGCGCTGGGCGTGCCGTTCCGCGAGGGCTTCGTCAAGAACCGCTACGTGGGCCGCACCTTCATCATGCCGGGGCAGGGCGACCGCGTGAAATCGGTGCGCCGCAAGCTCAACCCGGTGGAGCTGGAGTTCCGCAAGAAGAACGTGTTGCTGGTGGACGATTCCATCGTGCGCGGCACCACGTCGAAACAGATCATCCAGATGGCGCGCGACGCCGGCGCCAGGAACGTGTTCTTCGCCTCCGCCGCGCCGCCGGTGCGCTACCCCAACGTGTACGGCATCGACATGCCCTCGGCCACCGAGCTGGTCGCCGCCGGCAAGACCGAGCACGAAGTGCAGCAGATGCTCGGCGCCGACTGGCTGATCTACCAAGACCTCAAGGACCTGGTGTGGGCGGTGCAGGACGGCAACGAATCGCTGGAGCAGTTCGACGCCTCCTGCTTCAACGGCGAATACATCACCGGACTCGACCGCCACTACCTCGAACAGATCGAGATGCTGCGTTCGGACGACGCCAAGGCCGCGCGCCGCAGCGCGTGACCTCGCGGGGCTTTTCCCCCTCTCTCCTTCGGGGCGAGGGTTGGGGCGAGGGGCCGATCTTGCGACCATTCCCATGACCAGCCTCCACACGATCGCCCAGGCCTGCCTGGCTGCCACCGATCCGGCCGAAAAACTCCGCCTCACCCATGCCGCATGGGCCGCCGTGCAAGCGGGCGAGTTGCGCCCCGATGCCTGCGCGCCGCTGCCCGAACCCATAGCCGCGCCCGGTCGCCCTGAGAAACCGCGACTGGTCAGCGCCCGCCAGGTGCCGCAGCGCGGCCTCGGCAGCGCCGAAGGCCGCGCCGCGCTGGTGCATGCGGTGGCCCACATCGAGTTCAACGCGATCAACCTCGCGTGGGACGCGGTCTACCGTTTCCGCGGCATGCCCGACGGTTACTACCGCGACTGGGCGCGTTGCGCGCACGACGAGGCGCGCCACTTCGCGCTGCTCTCCGCGCGGCTGGCCGAACTGGGCTACGCCTACGGCGACTTCGACGCGCACAACGGCCTATGGGAGATGGCCGAAAAAACCGCGCACTCCGACATCGCGCGCATGGCGCTGGTGCCGCGCGTGCTGGAGGCGCGCGGGCTGGACGTAACGCCCGGCATGATCGAGCGCCTGCGCCACGCCGGCGACGAATCCACCATCGCGGTGCTGGAAGTGATCCTGCGCGAGGAAGTGGCCCACGTCGCCGCCGGCACGCGCTGGTACCGCTGGTGCTGCGAACGCGACGGCGTCGATCCCGTCGAACACTTCTTCGAGCTGCTGCGCAGCTACATGGGCGTGAGTCTGCGAGGCCCGTTCAACCGGCCTGCGCGGCTGGAGGCCGGCTTCGTCGAAGCCGAGCTGGACCGGCTGGCGGTGCTGGCCGTGGCGGGATGAGGCCGGCACGAGAGCGGGCAACGAAAAAGCCGGCGCAAGGCCGGCTTATCGTTGCAACTTGGTCGGGGAGACAGGATTTGAACCTGCGACTTCTACGTCCCGAACGTAGCGCTCTACCAGGCTGAGCTACACCCCGTGGGAGCCGCGTATCTTAATGACGGCGGCGGGGCTTGGCAACAGGGTGCGGGCATGCGCGGAGGCTGCGGGGCCATCTGTTAATCTTGGCGGCTGTCGCCGCGCGGCGAATCGTTCACCGTACTCAGAGGTTTCCATGGCGCTTACCCCGGCCCGCACCATGCCCGGCGTGCTCGAGCTGTTGCCGCTCGACCAGATCGCGTTCCAGCGCATGCTCGACACCATCCGGCGCAACTACGAGCGCTTCGGTTTCCTGCCGGTGGAGACGCCGGCGATCGAATACGCCGATGTGCTGCTGACCAAGACCGGCGGCGAGACCGAACGACAGGTGTACTTCGTGCAGTCCACCGGTGCGCTGGAGCAGGGCGAGAAGCCGGACCTGGCGCTGCGCTTCGATCTCACCGTGCCCTTGGCGCGCTACGTGGCCGAGCACGAGCGCGAGCTGAGCTTCCCGTTCCGCCGCTACCAGATGCAGCGCGTGTACCGCGGCGAGCGCGCGCAGCGCGGCCGCTTCCGCGAGTTCTACCAGTGCGACATCGACGTGATCGGCAAGGACAGCCTGTCGGTGCGCTACGACGCCGAGCTGCCGGCGGTGATCTACAGCGTGTTCCGCGAACTGAACATCGGCGCGTTCACCATCCAGATCAACAACCGCAAGCTGATCCGCGGCTTCTACGAAAGCCTGGGCATCGTCGACGGCGAGATGCAGACCCTGGTGCTGCGCGAAGTGGACAAGCTCGACAAGCGCGGCGCGGATTACCTGCGCGACACCCTCACCGGCCCGCAGTTCGGCCTGGGCGCGGACACGGCGCAGAAGATCCTCGATTTCTCGCAGAGCCGCTCGACCTCGCTGCAGGATGCGCTCGGCAAGCTCGACGCGCTGGGTTCGGGCAGCGAGGCGCTGGAGCAGGGGCGTGCCGAACTGAAGGAAGTGCTGGGCCTGATCCACGCCCTCGGCGTGCCGGAATCGCATTTCGCGCTGAATTTCTCCATCGCGCGCGGACTGGACTACTACACCGGCACCGTCTACGAGACCACGCTCAACGAGCATCCGCAGATCGGCTCGATCTGTTCGGGCGGCCGCTACGAGAACCTCGCCGGCCAGTACACCAAGTCGCACCTGCCCGGCGTGGGCATTTCCATCGGCCTCAGCCGCCTGTACTGGCAGCTGCGCGAGGCCGGCCTGGTCGGCACCGCGCAGAGCACGGTGGATGTGCTGGTCACGCAGATGGACGAGGCGCAGTTGCCGGCGTACCTGGCGCTGGCCGGCGAACTGCGCGCTGCCGGCATCGCCACCGAGGTGGTGCTGGAAGGCGGCAAGCTCGGCAAGCAGTTCAAGTACGCCGACCGCGCGGGCATCCGCTTCGCCGTGGTGCTGGGCGAGGACGAGCTGGCCAAGGGCGCGGTCACCGTGAAGGACTTGCGCCGCGGCGACCAGTTCGAAGTGGCGCGCGCCGAGCTGGTGAAGACGCTGCGGGTGGAGCTGGAGCAGGCTGCGGCGATGGGCTGAAGCCCTTCGCTGCGGCGCCGCAAGGTGCGGCAGTCGTTGCATCAACCTGTTGGAGCATTTGTGAGCGAAACCATTCTTCTCGACGGCAGCAGCCTCACGCGGGCACAGCTGGTGGCGGTGGCACGCGACGGCGCCAGGGTGGCGCTGGACGCGAAGCAATTGGCGCGCGTCCAGCGCGCGGCGGATTTCCTTGCCGACAAGGTCAACTGCGGCGAACCGACCTACGGCGTCACCACCGGTTTCGGCAGCAACGCCGACAAGTTGCTGGGCGCGCACCGCGTGCGCGACGAACTGCCGGGCAGCCGCGCCGAGGTGCCGGAAGGCACCCTGCTGGAAGAGCTGCAGCACAACCTCATCACCACCCACGCGGTGTGCGTGGGCAAGCCGTTTGGCGCGGATGTGGTGCGCGCGATGCTCGCGATCCGCATCAACACCCTGATGCGCGGGCACTCCGGCATCCGCGTGTCCACGCTGCAAGCGCTGGCCGCGATGCTCAATGCGGGCGTGGTGCCGGTGGTGCCGGAGAAGGGCTCGGTGGGCGCCAGCGGCGACCTCGCGCCGCTCTCGCACCTGGCCATCGTGCTGCTGGGCGGCGGCGAGGCGTTCTACGAGGGCGAGCGCCTGTCGGGCGGCGAGGCGCTGAAGCGAGCGGGCCTGGAGCCCGTGCGCCTGTCGTTCAAGGAAGGCCTGGCGCTCAACAACGGCACGGCGCAAATGCTGGCCACCGGCACGCTGGCGCTGTACGACCTGGAGCGCCTGCTCGATGCCGCCGACCTTGCCGCTTCGATGACGCTGGACGCCTTCGCCGGCCGCAGCGGCGCGCTGCGCCCCGAGGTGCACGAGCTGCGTCCGCATCCGGGCCAGGTTTCCGTGGCCGCGCACGTGCGCGAGCTGCTGCAGGGTTCCACCTTGCTCGACATCCCCTACCACCTCGTGCCGCGCTTCAAGCCGTGGACGGCCGAGGCGTGGAGCGAGCCGGACGACCAGTCGCTCAGCTTCGACATCGGCTGGGACTGGGTGCCGGCCAACCAGCGCCATGGCCGCGAGGCGTTCTACGCGCGCTTCCTGCCGTTCAAGGGCGGCAAGAAGCACCAGCCGCAGGACGCCTACTGCCTGCGCTGCATGCCGCAGGTGCACGGCGCGGTGCGCGACGCGTGGGCGCAGGCCTGCCGCGTGTTCGACATCGAGTTGAACGCGGTCACCGACAACCCGCTGATCTTCCCCGACGCCGAGGGCGCGCGCTTCATCGAGGAGCAGGTGATCTCGGCTGGCCACTTCCACGGCATGCCGCTGGCGCTGGCGATGAGCTACGTGAAGGCGGCGATCCCGGTGCTCGCCTCGATCTCCGAGCGCCGCCTCAACAAGCTGGTCGATCCGGCCACCAACGACGGCCTGCCGGCCTTCCTCAGCGGCAACGAAGACGGCACCGATTCCGGCTTCATGATCGTGCAGTACACCGCGGCGGCGCTGGTCAACGACCTCGCCACCCGCGCGCATCCCGCCAGCGTGTATTCGGTGCCGACCAGCGCCAACGCCGAGGACCACGTCTCGATGGGCGCCAACGAGGCGCGCCATGTGCTGGAGATGATGGAGGACCTCGGCCACGTGATCGCGCTGGAGCTGTACACCGCCGCGCAGGCGCTGGACTACCGCCAGGAAATGCTCAACGCCGCGCGCCGCCTCGCGCAGCGCGGTGGCTGGCAGGCGCTGGCAGCGAAGGTTTCCAATGCGCCGCGCGAAGGCCAGCCGCACCATGAGCAGTTCGTCGCCGAAGCGCGGCAACTGGCCGAGGCGCTGGCCGCCAGCAGCGATTTCCATGCCGGCGAGGACGTGCGCCGCGCCCACGCCACGCTGCGTCGGCACATCGGCTTCCTGCATCGCGACCGCGCGCTGGACGGCGACGTGAGCACCATTTGCGAACTCGTGCGCCAGGGCGCTTTCCACCCTGCGCACGCGGCCTGAACCTCGGAGCGAACCATGAGCCTCATCCAGACCCCGGTGTCCTACGGCGAGCTGATCGACAAGATCACCATCCTCGAAATCAAGTCGCAGCGCATCGGCGATCCCGCCAAGCTGGCCAACGTGCGCACCGAGCTCGACCTGCTCAACGCCACCTGGGCGGCGCATCCCGCCTCGAAGACCGACATCGGCGACGAGCGCGCGCGCCTGCTCGCGGTGAACGAGCTGCTGTGGGACATCGAAGACGAAATCCGCCTGAAGGAAAAGGCGCAGGCCTTCGATGCCGAATTCATCGAGCTGGCGCGTTCGGTGTATTTCCGCAACGACGAGCGTGCGGCGGTGAAGCGCGAGATCAACCTCAAGCTCGGCTCGCAGCTGGTGGAAGAGAAGTCCTACCAGGATTACCGCGCCGGCACTTGAAGCGATGCCGTTGCGCGGCTGTGCTGCGCCACAGGTGTGGCGTTCCAGCCTGTGTTCCTGCACGGTCCGAAAGATCGGATCACGCTGACAGCGGGCCGGTATTTCGCATGCCGTTTGCCGGCATCCGCATCCCCAAGTTGCGATCTGCAATCCGGGTGCCGGCATCCGCCATGCTGCTGTGCAACTGGATTTCCGAGATGCCTTGGGTATAGATTCGGATCTTCCTTTAGATCGATCTAAAGTCCAGTCATCGCCTCAAGGGGACGCCATCCATGCCCATGCGCAAGCGGGGTCGCATCACGCCGAAATTTTCCCTTCCCGCATGCCTGCTCGTACCGGGCCTGCTTGCGATGACGGCGGTCTGCGCGATGGCAACGGATACGCCGCCGGCGGATGCGGTCAATCCGTTGATCGGCAGCAGCAACGGCGGCAACACCTACCCTGGCGCGGTGATGCCGTTCGGCATGCTGCAGTGGAGCCCGGAGAACACGCGCGGGCATCACACGCGCACGGCCTCGCCCAGCGGCTACCAGTACGACGCCACGCGCATCCGCGGTTTCAGCCTGACCCACCTTTCTGGTGCGGGTTGTGCCGGTGCGAGCGGCGATGTCCCGGTGATGCCGGTCACGCTGCCGGTGACTGCGTCGCCTTCGACGGATGCCGGCGACACGCGTTACGCCGCCGATTTCAGCCATGCCGGAGAACGCGCGGCGCCGGGCGATTACCAAGTCGCGTTGGCCAATGGCGTGCAGGTGGAACTGGTGGCAGCGATGCACAGCGGCATCGCGCGCTTCGCCTTTCCCGCGGGCAAGCCGGCGAGCCTGCTGATCAGGGCGTCGGACTCTGAAGTCGGCAGCAGCGCGGCGTCGGCCCGCATTGACCGTGCGCAGCGGAGCATCAGCGGCTCGGTGACCAGCGGCAATTTCTGCGGTTACCTCTCCAAGGCCGACCAGCGCAGCTATTACACGCTCTACTTCGTGGCCCGGTTCGATCAACCGTTCAGCGCCACCGGTGCCTGGCAGGATGCAACGGTGCGCAAGGGTGCGGACGCTGCGCGCGGCGGCACCGGCTATGACGCCAAGGGCTTTCCGAGCGCGGGCAAGGGCTCCGGTGTGTGGGTGTCGTTCGAGCCGCGCAAGGGCCCGGTGCAGATGCGCGTCGGCATTTCCTACGTGAGCCTGGCCAATGCGCGCGCCAATCTCGACGCGGAGATCCCGGCTGGCGCCACGCTGTCGGACATCCGCGCGAAGGCACGCGAGGCGTGGAACCGGGCGCTTGGCCGGATCCGCATCCAGGGCGGCACGGCCGACCAGCACACGGTGTTCTACACCGCGCTTTACCACAGCCTGCTGCACCCGAACGTGTTCAGCGACGTCGACGGCGAATACCGCGGTTTCGACCAGAAGATCCATCGCGTGCAGGGTGGCCAGCAGGCGCAGTACGCCAACTTCTCCGGCTGGGATGTGTACCGCTCGCAGCTGCAACTGGTGACCTGGCTGATGCCGAACGTGGGCAGCGACATCGCGCAGTCGCTCTACAACCAGGCGCAACAGAATCACGGCGAATGGGACCGCTGGACGCACAACAGCGGCGGTACCCACGTGATGAGCGGCGATCCCGCGGTGCCCGCGCTGGCGGACGTCTACGCGTTCGGCGGAAGAGGCTTCGACCTGCGCGGTGCCTACGCCTCGCTGGTCCACGCTGCCACCGTGCCGACGGCGCACGACGAATCCGATGCGGGCTGCAATGTGGAGTGCGTGGGCGAGCGCCCGTCGCTGGACCAGTGGTTGAAGCTGCACTACATCGCCACCCAGTCGCATGCCTGGGGTGGCGCCGCCGAAACGCTGGAGGATGCGACGGCGGATTTCGCGCTGTCCGAACTCGCCGCCGATGTGGGGGACGGGGCAGGGCAGCAGCGCTTTCTCGCGCGTGCCGGCTACTGGCGCAACCTGTTCAACCCCAAGGCCGCGCCCGATGGCGGCTACATCCAGAACCGCAACGCCGACGGCAGCTGGCCGGCCTTCGCGCCGTCCACCGACGACGGCTTCGTCGAGGCCAGCGCGGCGGTGTACGTGTGGATGGTGCCGTTCGACCTGCATGGCCTGTTCGACGCGATGGGCGGCCACGCCAAGGCGGCAGCGCGGCTGGATCGCTTCTTCCACGATGACAAGGGGCGCTGGGCCTTCACCAACGCCGGGCCGCTGCATGCGGAACTCAACAACGAGCCGTCGGTGGAGACGCCCTGGCTCTACGATTTCGCCGGCCAGCCGTACAAGACCCAGGCGACCGTGCGCGCAGTGGTCAATGCACTGTGGAAGAACGCGCCCGACGGCATTCCCGGCAACGACGATCTGGGCGAGATGTCGTCCTGGTACGTGTGGTCGGCGCTGGGGCTTTATCCCGAGATTCCCGGCAGCGCGGACCTGGTCGTGGGCAGCCCGCTGTTCGAGCGGGCTGTCGTCCGCGGCAGCGGTGGCGACGTGGCGATCGATGCGCCCGGTGCATCGGCCGACACGCCCTACGTGCATGCCCTGCAGGTCGACGGCAAGCCGTACACGCGTCCGTGGCTGCCGACGACGTTCGTCGCGCACGGCGGCCAACTGCGCTTCTCGCTGCAGGCGACGCCGGACAAGACCTGGGGCAGCGACTTGCGTGACGCACCACCGTCCTTCCCGCCCGGTGCCGGGCATGCCGGCTCCTGAGCGGCACCGCACGCGATCTCCACGAGAGGAACCGCCATGTCCATGAAACGACGCATGCTGTTTATCGCCGTGGCCGGCCTGGCCTGCACAGCAGCGAACGCGCAGACGCCCAATACGCTCACCGCGCAGGAGAAGGCGCAGGGCTGGCACCTGCTGTTCAACGGCCGCAACCTCGACGGCTGGCATTCCTATCTGCAGAAAGCGCCGGGCAGGGACTGGTCGGTCCACGACGGCAGCATCGAGCTGCAACGCGGACGAAGCGGTCGCCCGCAGGATTTCGCCGACCTTGTCAGCGACGGCGAATACGCCAATTTCGACTTGAAGCTGGAATGGCGGATGACGCCATGCGCCGACAGCGGGGTGATGTTCTACGTGAACGAGTCGCCCAAGTACGCGCAGCCCTACGAGACCGGGCCGGAGATGCAGATCGCCGACCTGGCCTGCACCAAGCCGGACAGCCGCGTGCTGAACGAGCGCTCGGGCGACCTGTTCGACCTGATCTCCTCGCCGGTGGAATGGGTCAATCCGGCGCCGCAATGGAATCGCTTCGAGATCGTCGCCGATCACGGACACCTGCAGTTCTTCCAGAACGGCCACAAGGTGATCGACACCTGGCTGGGCACGGACGACTGGAAGAAGCTGGTCGCATCCACCAAGTTCAAGGCATGGCCGGACTTCGGCACGTTCCGCAAGGGGCATGTTTCGCTGCAGGGCACGGAGGACAAGGGCGAGACGCCGATCCGGCTGCAGTTCCGCGACATCAAGCTTCGGGAACTGTAGGCGTCGCGCGCGACTTCAGCCGATCCCCAGATGGGCGCTTGCCGCCTCGAAGCGTTCGACCACGTCGTCGACGCCGATCAGGTCCATCACGCCGGGTTTCTCGATCTTGGTGCCCCAGGCCAGCTCGCCAGCCGGCTTGCCGAAGTATTTGCGCGCGGCTTCGTCGTACTTGTCCACGCACCAGCGGCGGTCGGAGTAGGGGCCGGAGCGGTTCGGGTTGCTGGCGGCGTGCAGGCCAAGCACCTTGGTGCCCACCGCGTTGGCCATGTGCATGGGGCCGGAGTCGGGCGTCAGGAGCAGTTGCGCACGGGCGAGCAGGGCGAGCAGTTTCTTCAGCGTGTCCTTGCCGGTGAGGTCCAGCGGCGCGTGCCTGCAAGCGGCGAGTACCGCGTCGGCCATTGCGCGCTCGCCGGGCGATGGGCCGCCGACCAGCGCCACGCGCCAGCCGCGCGAAGCAGCATGATCCATCACAGCGGCGTAGCGTTCCGCCCGCCAGTTGCGCAGCGCATGGCTGGAACTGGGGCTGACCAGCAGCGCGGGCGCTTCGCCCGGCAGTTGTTCCGCGGCCCAGGCCTGCGCCTCGTCGGGCACCGGGATGTCCCAGCGCACCACGGTCTGCTTCAGGCCCAGCGGCTCGGCGAAGCTGCCGATCGCATCCAGCACGTGTTCGCCCGTGCGCGCGGGGATACGCTCGTTGACGACGAGGCCGTGCAGGTCCTTCGCGCGCGCCGCGTCGTAGCCGATGCGCCGATGCGCCTTGATACCCACGCTCAGCAGGTTGGAGCGCAACGCCACCTGCATCTGCAGCAGCGCATCGAAGCGCTGGCCGTGCAGCGACGCCCACACCTCGCGCAGGCCGGCCCAGCCGGCCGACTTGTCGAAGGTGACGAAGTCCACGCCGGGCAGGTCGCCCACCAGCTTGCGTTCCAGCTTGCCGACAATCCAGGCGAGCCGGCCCTGCGGCCAGGCGGCCTGCAGCGTGCGCACCAGCGGCACCACGTGGGTGACGTCGCCGATGGCCGAGGTGCGCAGCAGGCAAATCGAAGCAGGAACTGGCATGTAGAATCGCTGAAGCTGAGTTAAGGAGGGCGGCGGTACCGATGCGGGAGCAACTGCTGGCAGACGCCGAAGGCGCGATTCTGTTCGACGCCGAGGCATCGCCACAAGTCGACGCCGACTGGTTCGTGCCGGAACGCTGGCGCGAGCGCGGCGCGCTGCGCTCGCAGGCGGGCGGACGCGGCGGCGTGCAGATCATCGCCACGCCGGCCGGCGAATGCGTGCTGCGGCATTATCGCCGCGGTGGCCTGGTGGCGAAGTTGATGGGTGACCGCTACCTGTGGCACGGCGCGGACGCTACGCGCTGCTTCGCCGAATTCCGCCTGCTGGCCGAGATCGCGCGCCTGCGGTTGCCAGGGCCGGCGCCGGTCGCCGCGCGCTACCGGCGGCACGGTCTGTACTACCGCGCCGACCTGATCACCCGGCGTATCCCGGACGCGCGCACCCTGGCCGAATGCCTCGCCGCGCGCCAGCTGGATGCAGAGCTGGCGCGCGAAGTCGGCGCGTTGGTGGCGCGCTTCCATCGCGCGGGCATCTGGCACGCCGACCTCAACGCACACAACGTACTGATTGCGTCGGCGGCGTTGTACCTGATCGATTTCGACCGCGGCCGCGCGCGCAACCCGGCCGAAGGCTGGCGACTGGCCAACCTAGCGCGCCTGCATCGCTCGCTGCTGAAGCTCTCGCCGCCGGGACACGAGATCGGCGTGTTCGAGCGCGATATCTGGCAACCACTGCTCGACGGCTACGAACGGACATTCGGCGCATGAACTGGCATCTGCATTTCCTCGGCACGGGCGCGGCGCACGCGGTGGAGCTGGGCTCCTCGGCGGTGGTGCTGGAACGCGACGGCGCGCCGCTGCTGCTGATCGACTGCGGGCCGGACACGCTGGACCGCTACCGCGTCGCCTACGGCAGCTTGCCGCGCGCGATCTACATCACGCACACGCACATGGACCACATCGGCGGCATGGAGCGCTTGTTCACCCGCGTGTGGTTCGACGAGTCGCTGCGCGGGAGCATCCGCGTGTTTTGCCACGCCGCGCTGGTGCCGTGGCTGCAGGCGCGCGTGGCCGACTATCCCGGCGTGCTGGCCGAAGGCGGCGCGAACTACTGGGAAGCGTTCCGCCTGGTGCCGTGCACGCGCGGTTTCTGGCTGGACGGCCTGTGGTTCGACGTATTCCCCGCACGGCACCACCGCCCCGACACCGCGTTCGGCCTGGCGCTGGCCGGCAGCTTCGCCTATACCGGCGACACGCGGCCGATACCGGAGACGCTCGGCCGCCATGCCGGCGGCGGGGAACTGGTCGCGCACGACTGCGGCCTGCACGGCAACCCCTCGCATACCGGCATCGACGACATCGAACGCGAATACGACACGGCGCTGCGCGCGCGCCTGCTGCTCTACCACTACGGCAGCGCGGCCGATGGCGCGGCGTTGACGGCGCGCGGCTACCGGGTTGCCGCCACGGGGCAGCGCATCGCGCTGCCGCCGCCGTCGCCGCCGCGCGCGGATGCCGGCTGAGCTGAGCTTGTCAGTGGCGGTGGCGGCCGGTATCCTTTCGCCTCTTCACTGCCCGTGGTTGGGGCGGCGAACAGGTTGCGTGCGGAGAGATGTCCGAGTGGTTGAAGGAGCACGCCTGGAAAGTGTGTATACGGCTTATCCCCGTATCGCGGGTTCGAATCCCGCTCTCTCCGCCAATTGATCGAAACAAAAAGCCCCGCGTCGCGGGGCTTTTTGCATTTCCCCCAGTCGGCTAGCCGATGTCGGCAGTGGTCCATCGACCGTCCACCAGGCGCTGCAAGCCGCCGGGGTTGCGGTTGCGCAGCTCGATCGGCAGCAGCGCGTCCGGTACGCCGTCGTGGCAGTGCAGCGCGGTGAAGCGATGGATCGACGCGGGCATGCCCACGGCCGTGAAACCCGGGTGGCCGGTGGCCGGATAAGGTCCGCCATGGTTCATGGCCGGGCTCACCGCGACGCCGGTGGGCATCTTGTTGGCGATCAGCCGGCCGACGCGCGGGCGCAGTTCCGCCGCGATGGCCCGCCAGGCCGCATCGTCGCGGCCATCGTCGGCACGATAGAGCGTGCCGGTGAGGTTGCCGCCGAACGCGGCGGCCACGGGCGCCATTTCCGCGACGCCGGCCGTGCGCACGATCAGGCTCACCGGGCCGAACGCCTCGGTCTGCAGCGCTTCGGCGTGGCGCAGGAAATCCGTGGCATCCACGCCCAGCAGGGTGGGCCGATGGCGGAAGCCTTCGCCTTCGCCGGGATCGCCGCCGGCCAGCACCTCGGCACCGGCCTCGCGCAGCGTTGCGATGGCGCGTTCGACGGCATCCTGGCCGCCGCGCGAGAACAGGATCTTCGGCGCGCTGCGCTCGAACAATGCGGTCGCAGCGTCGAGGAAGCCGCGGCCCGCTTCGGCATCGGTCGGCACGATCAGCACGCCCGGATTGGTGCAGAACTGGCCGCTGCCCATCGTGCACGACGCGAAGAACTCCTGCGCCAGCGCTTCGCCGCCGCGCTGGGCCAGCGCGCCGGGCAGCAGAAAGACTGGGTTCACGCTGGACAGCTCCGCGTAAAACGGCACGCCGGCCTGGTCCGCCGCGGCCTTCAGCGCAAGGCCGCCGTGGCGGCTGCCGGTGAAAGCGATGGCGCCGAGCCGGGTGTCGCCGGCCAGCTTGAGGCCGGTAGTGGAATCGAAGTGGTAGAGCATCTGCACCGAGGCGGCAGGCAGGCCGGCGGACTGCGCGGCTCGTTGCGCCAGCGTCGCCAGCCGCTGGCTGGTGGCCGGATGCAGCGGGTGCGCCTTGGCGATCACCGGATTGCGCGCGGCCAGCGCCGAGGCGAAATCGCTGCCGGCGATGGCGTTGAAGGCGAACGGGAAATTGTTCGGGCCGAACACCAGCACCGGCTTGCCCAGCGGCGCGCGATGCGTGCGCAGGTTGTTGGCGGTGTCGATCACCGGATCGGTCCATGCGTAATCGCGCACGGCGCGTGCGGCCTGGCGCAACTGGTCGACGGTGCGCGGCAACTCGCCCGAGCGCAGGCGCGGTTCCACCGGCAGGGCGGTCTCGGTGTGCGCGAGTGCGACCAGCACGTCGCCGTCCGCTGCGATGGCGTCGGCATAGGCGTCGAGGAAATCGGCGATGCGTGCGGCCGGCATCGCCGCCAGCGCGGGCGCGGCGCTGGCGGCGGCCTGCACGGCGCTTTCCACATCGGCAGGGCCGCTGACCGGGAAGTGCGGCCCGACGGGTTCGGCGCGCGCGGGATCGTTGGCGCGGAAGCTGCCCTGCGGGTCGACGGCTGGCCGCCAAGCGCCGTCGATCAAGATGGATTCGAGTGTCTGCATGTCAGCGGCCTGGGCGGTTGGCGAGTGCGTGTTCGATCACGGCCAGCGCCTGCTCGCGCTCCACGCCGGCCACCGGCAGGCGCGGTGCGCGCACGCGTTCGCTGCCCATGCCGGTTTTTTCCTGCACCAGTTTGATGAGTTGCACGAAGGTCGGCACGGTGTCCAGCCGCAGCAGCGGCAGGAACCAGTCGTACAGCGGCTTGGCGGCCGCGTAGCCGCCGTCGCGGGCCAGTTCGAACAGCCGCACCGACTCGCGCGGGAAGGCGTTGACCAGGCCGGCGATCCAGCCCGTGGCGCCCATCGCCAACCCCTCGACGATGGCATCGTCCATGCCTACCAGCAGCTGCAGCCGGTTGCCCAGCAAGGCCTGGATGCCGGCGAAGCGGCGCACGTCGGCAGAGGATTCCTTCACCGCGTGCAGGTGGGGGAATTCGGCGGCCAGTTCGGCCATCTGTGCGGGCGTGATGTCGGTCTTGTAGGCCACCGGGTTGTTGTAGAGCAGGCAGGGCAGGTCGGTGGCGCCGAGCACCGCGCGGGCGTGCGCGCCCATCTCGCGCCAGTCGCTGGAATACACGTAGACCGGCAGCACCATCAGGCCGCTGGCGCCTGCGTCCTTGCAGGCCCTGGCCAGCCGCACCGCTTCGTCGGTGGACAGCGAGGCGATGCCGGGGATCACCGGCGCGCGTCCGTCCAGCGCCTTGACCAGGGTGCGCACGATGGCGACCTTCTCCTCGAAACCCAGCGTGGCCGCCTCGCCCAGCGAGCCCAGCGGCACGATGCCGGTGCAGCCGGCGTCGATCATCTGGTTGGCGTGGCGCGCGAGGAAATCGTGGTCGACCTGGCCGTCGTCGGTGAAAGGCGTGGTAATGGCGGGAATGACGCCGTGCCAGAGGGAAGCCTTGCTCATCAGTGTTGTCCTTAGGGTGGAAGGTCAGGCGTTGGATTCGGAATGGGCCAGCGTGGAAAGGCGCGCAGGAAACAGCGGCGGCCGGCAGCCGGCCTGCGGGAAGCGGCCAAGCTCGGCCAGCGCCGCGCCGCAGATGCGCCCCTGGCAGGCGCCCATGCCGCAGCGGGTGGCCAGCTTGGCGCCACGGAAATCCGCATGGCCGGCCAGCATGCCCAGGGTCACGTCCTCGCAGCGGCAGACGAGGGTGTCCGCATCGGCCAGCGCACGCACCGGCGGGCGCAGGTCGAACGTGCGCTGCACGCTGGCGGCGAAGGCGCGGGCGTGATCGCGCTGGCGCAGCAAGTTGACGGGAACCTCGGTGTCGGTTGCGGCGAGGCCGGCGATGCTGCCTTCGAGGCGGGCGCAGTCCACGCCGCCGATGCCGCAGGCTTCGCCGGCGGCGTATACGCGGTCGAGGCTGGTGCGCTGGCGTGCGTCCACCTGCACCGCGGCGTGTGCGCCGTGCGATCGTGTGGCGCAGCCGAGCAGGTGCGCCAGTTCCATGTTCGGCAGCAGGCCGTAGCCGACGGCCAGCCTGTCGCAGGCGAGCTTCTCCGGTCCGCGCGGGCTTTCGATCTCGACGGCGCGCAACGCATCGCCGTTCGGACCGGGCAGGGCGCGGCGCACCACGGTGCCGGCGCGATACGGCACGCCGGCCAGTTGCAGGCGCAATTGCGCCGCCTGCAGCAGCTTGCCCGGCCATCGCCACAGGCCGGCGGCGAAGCCGCGCAGCGCGGCGGCTTCGGCCTGTTCGCAGATCGCCAGCACGATGGCGCCATGCTTGCGCAGGGTGGCGCCGGCAGCGAGCAGCAACGGGCCGCTGCCGGCCACCACCACGCGCTTGCCGGCCAGCGGCCAGCCCTGCTTGGCCAAAGCCTGCGCGCCGCCGGCGCCGACCGCGCCGGGCAGTGTCCAGCCGGGAAAAGGCAGCAACAGTTCGCGCGCGCCGGTGGCGATGACCAGGCTGCGGTAACGCAGCCATTGCGCGGCGTTTGGCGTCTGCACCAGCAGGGCGTCGCCTTCGGCGGCCACAACGCTCGTGCCGGGCATCCATGCGATGGGCCGCTCCAGGCCGGCGCGAATGCTGCGGGCCGCGCGGGACGACGGCGCGTGACGGATGTCGTGGCGCCAGACCTGCCCGCCTGCGCGTGGCTGCGCGTCGAGCACGGCCACGCGGGCGCCTTGCGCGGCGGCGGCCTGGGCAGCCGCCAGGCCGGCCGGGCCGGCCCCGGCGACCAGCACGTCGTAGCGCTCAGCCATCGGTGGTCACCTGCATGCCGGCGCGCACCGGCACCATGCACGCGCGTTGCCCGGCGACGCCGTCGATGCATACGCGGCATTCGAAACACACGCCCATGCCGCACAGGGGCATGCGCGGCTCGCCGCGCACCGAATGACGAAACGGCACGCCGAGGCGAGCGACGGCGGCGGCGACACTGCAGCCTTCTTCTACCTCGAACGGCCGGCCGTTGAGCGTGATGCGGACTGTCGCGCCGTTCATGCGGCCGCCGTGGCGGCAAGCCGCGCCGGGTCGAACGGCGTGCTGTCGATCGCGGAGGGCCGCTGCATCCATTGGTCCGCCAGCAGCTGCGCGGTGCCGAGCGCGGTGGTGATGCCCAGGCCCTCGTGGCCGGCGGCGACCCACACGTCGTCCATGCCGGGCACCCGCCCGATGTAGGGGCGGCCGTCGATGCTGGTGGGACGGAATCCGGTCCACACACGCAGCGCATCCAGCCCGCGCAACGCCGGCATGTAACGGAAGCTGCGTTCGAGCATGCGGCGCAGCATGGGCATCGACACCGCGGGGTCCATCGTGTCGTCGAATTCGCGCGACGAACCGATCAGGATCTGCCCGGTCGGCCGCGGTTGCACGTTGAAGGCCACGCTGCTCGCATCGCTGCCGTGCGCGCTGTCGGCGTAGCCGAGTTCCAGCGTCTGGTGGTGCAGCAAACCGGGATGGCGCTGGGTGATCGCCAGGTGTCCCTTGCGCGCGCGCATCGGCAGGTCTGGCAGCAGCTCGGGCAGGGCGCAGCCGGTGGCGACCAGCACGGTACCGCGCAGGATCTGGCCATCCTCCAGCTCGACGCCGCCGCGGGTGAGCCGCCGCGCCCGTCCGCGCAGCAGCCGGGCGCCGCGCGATTGCGCGCAATCGGCCAGATGCATGGCCACGGCCGGCCCGTACACCACGGCCTCGTGCGGCACCAGCATGCCGCCGGCGAGACCGGGCGCCAGCATCGGCTCCAGTTGGTAGAGCGCCGTGGCGTCCACCGCTTCGGCCTGGATGCCGGCGGCGACCAGGCGGTCGAGCTTGGCGGGGATGCCGGCCAACTCGCGCTCCTCGGCCGCCACCCACAGCGTGCCGCAACGGCTGAACTGCGCCTGCGGCAGGTCGGCCAGCGCGTTCCACAGGTCCAGCGAGTAATGCGAGAGCGCCAGTTCGGCCGGATCGTCGTCCATCGCCACCAGGTGCCCCATCGCCGCCGCAGTGGCGCCGCCGCCGACGGTGCCGGACTCGACGAGGGTGACCGCGAAACCTTCGGCGCTGGCGCGCTCCGCGCAGGCCGCGCCCACGATGCCGGCGCCGATGACGATGAGCGCGTCGCCGCTCACGCCGCGCCTATGCCCCAGGCCAGCGGATCGGCGTCGTCGATCCGCAACTGGCCCTGCACGGTGATGTGGGCGCTGCCGGTGACGTGCGGCAGCACGCCGCGCGCGCCGGGCTGGTAACGGGCCTCGAACACGCTGCCGAGGATGCCGGCCTGGCGCCAGACCTGGCCGGGCGCCAGCGCCCCGTCCGCCGCGAGGCAAGCCAGCTTGGCGCTGGTGCCGGTGCCGCAGGGCGAGCGGTCGTAGGCCATGCCGGGACACAGCACGAAGTTGCGCGCATCGGCGCCGGTCTGGTCGACGTGTTCGTTGAGTTCGATGTGATCGATCTCGGCCCCGTCGGCGCCGGTGATGCCGGCCATTTCGAGCGCGCTGCGGATCGCCTCGGCGTAGGCGGTGAGCGCGCGCTGGTTGGTCAGGGTCAGCGGCAGCGGCGTGTCGCGGGTGATGAAGAACCAGTTGCCGCCCCAGGCCACGTCGCCGTGCACGGTGCCGTGGCCGGGCACTTCCAGCGCGACGTCGTGCGCGTGGCGGTAGCTTTCCACGTTCTCCACCGACACGCGGCCGTCGTCGTGCAGGGCCACGCCGACCGTGCCGACCGGGGTCTCCAGCCGGTGCGCGCCCGGCGACAGGCGGCCGAGATGCTGCAGGGTGCGGATCAGGCCGATGGTGCCGTGGCCGCACATGCCGAGGTAGCCGACGTTGTTGAAATAGATCACGCCGGCACAGGCGTCGGCGCTCGCGGGCGGCAGCAGCAGGGCGCCGACCATGGTGTCCGAGCCGCGCGGTTCGCAGGCGATGGCTTGGCGCCAGCGGTCGTGTTTTTCGCGGAAGACGCGCAGGCGTTCGGCCGGCGTGCCGGCGCCGAGGTCCGGAAAGCCGGACAGGATCACCCGGGTGGGTTCGCCGCCGGTGTGCGAGTCGATGAAATCGAGGATGGGCATGGCGTCATGCTCGCTCGGGGGATGGGCCGCGGTCTAGAAGGGCTTGCCGGTTCGGGACGCGGAATTCGGCACAAAGCAGGCATGGCGGAAATCGCATCCGGCGAAATCTGCGGATTAAAGCTGTGACAGGCGGCTCCGGTGCATCGGCCTCTGCGCTTGCCTTGAGTTGTGCGGGCGATCTGGGGCACAATGCGCGCCCCGCACGGGTGGCTTGCTTGGCAAGCTCCGTGTCGGTCTCGGTTCGCGCTTCGCACGGCTTGCGCGCATCGACCTCCCATGGTGGCCCCGTCGGTCCCCCCGCGACGATAGTCCGCAAACCCCGCCAGGTCCGGAAGGAAGCAACGGTAGTGGATGATTCGGGTGCCGGGGTGTGGCTGGCGGGGCCGCCGCCATTTAGCGCCTGCCTTTCCGAGAGTCTCGGGCCATCCGCACGCCGACGGCAGGCGAAGGCGAACCCGCACGGCACGTCTGCCCCTACGCGCTGGCCGGGGAGAGGGTTGGGATTGAGAGGCCAATCTTGCGGCAACCCGCGCGCTTTTACTGACTTGTCGCCCCCGCCTTGGCACAATCGACCTTCGCCCCAAGGTAGTCAGGCATGTCCTATCAGGTTCTCGCCCGCAAATGGCGCCCGCGCAAGTTCGCCGAACTGGTGGGGCAGGAGCATGTGGTGCGCGCGCTCACCAATGCGCTGGACACCGGGCGCATGCATCACGCCTACCTGTTCACCGGCACGCGCGGCGTGGGCAAGACCACCATCGCGCGCATCTTCGCCAAGTCGCTGAACTGCGAGCGTGGCGAGTCGGCCGATCCCTGCGGCGAATGCGCGGTCTGTACCGCGGTGGATGAGGGTCGCTTCGTCGACCTGCTGGAAATCGACGCGGCCAGCAACACCGGCGTGGATGACGTGCGCGAGGTGATCGAGAACGCGCAGTACGCACCCTCGCGCGGCCGCTTCAAGGTGTACCTAGTGGACGAGGTGCACATGCTCTCCAAGCCGGCGTTCAACGCGCTGCTGAAGACGCTGGAGGAACCGCCGCCGCACGTGAAATTCCTGCTCGCCACCACCGACCCGCAGAAGCTGCCGGTGACGGTGTTGTCGCGCTGCCTCAAGTTCAACCTCAAGCGCCTGTTGCCCGAGCAGATCGCCGGCCAGATGCGGCACATCCTCGGCGCCGAGAGCATCGCCTACGAGGAGGCCGCCATCGAGGAACTGGCGCGCGGCGCCGACGGCTCGTTGCGCGACGGCCTGTCGCTGCTCGACCAGGCCATCGCCTACGGTGGCGGATCGCTGCACGCCGACGACGTGCGCACCATGCTGGGCAGCGTGGCGCGCGGCCAGGTGCTGGGCGTGCTCGGTGCGCTGGCCGACGGCGATGGCGCGCGGCTGCTCGCCGAGTGCGCGCAGATCGCCTCGTACTCGCCGGATTTCGGCGGCGTGCTGGACGATATCGCCGGCGTGCTGCACCGCCTGCAACTCGTCCAGCTGATCCCCGGTTACCGTCTCGACGACGACTCCGACGGCGAGGCGCTGCACGCGCTGGCCGCGCGCATCGCGCCGGAGGACGTGCAGCTCTACTACCAGATCGCCATCGGCGGCCGCCGCGACCTGGCGCTGGCGCCCGATGCGCGCACCGGTTTCGAGATGGCGCTGCTGCGCATGCTGGCGTTCCGCCCCGGCGGCGAGGCGCCGCGTCCGGCGGCCGAGCGTCCGGCATCGGCTCCACAGCCAGCGCCATCGCCTGCACGTACTGCGGCGCACGCAGCTGCGCCGGCTCCCGCCTATCGCGCTGCGCCGCCCGTCGCTGCTCCGGTGCCCGCGGTGCGCGAGCCGGCGCCGGCGGCGCCGCCACGACGCGAGGCCGGCGGACTGCCGCACTGGGAAACCCTGATCGAGCAGGCCGGCCTGCGCGGTCCCTTCGGCGTGCTGGCGCAGAACGCGGTGCTGCGCGAACGCGACGGCAACACCCTGGTGCTGGCGTTGCAGCCGGCACACATGGGCATGGCGGTGGAGCCGATGCTCAGCCAGATGGAAGAACGCATCAGCGCCGCGCTGGGCGAGCGCATCAGGCTGCGCTTCATTCCCATGGATCAATCGACCGCCGCCGCCACGCCCGCCGCGCGCGCCACGCAGGCGCGTGACGCGGCGCAGGCGGCGGCCGAGCAATCCATCGAAGACGATCCCTTCGTGCAATCCATGAAACGCGATTTCGGCGCCCGCGTGGTGCCGCAGTCGGTGAAACCCTTTGGCAGTTGATGACGGAGTAGTGCGATGAGAGGTCAGATCGGCCAGCTGATGCAGCAGGCCCAGCGCATGCAGGAAGACATGAAGCGTGCGCAGGAAGAGATCGCCAAGCTGGAAGTCACCGGCAGCGCCGGCGGCGGGCTGGTGAGCGTGACCATGAGCGGCGCGCACGAGGTGCGCAAGGTCAGCATCGACCGCCAGACCTTCGCCGACGATCCGGAAATGGCCGAGGACCTGGTTGCCGCCGCGATCAACGACGCGGTGAACAAGGTGGCCCAGGCCAGCCGCGACCGGATGGGCAACGTCACCGCCGGCATGAGTCTGCCGCCGGGCTTCAAGATGCCATTTTGATGCGCCGATCCCCCGGCAAAACCTTGGCCATCCCTGGCCGGACTTTCCAACCACAGCCGCTGCGTAGCGAAGGCGCATGAGCAAGCTGCTGACCGATCTGATCGATGCATTGCGCTGCCTGCCCGGCGTGGGCGGCAAGAGTGCTCAGCGGATGGCCTTCCACCTGCTGGAGCGCGACCGCGAGCGCGGCCTGAAGCTGGCCGACGCACTGCGCGAAGCGATGCAGCGCATCGGGCACTGCGCGCGCTGCCGCAACTTCAGCGAGGAGCCGCTGTGCGCGATCTGCGCCGGCAGCAGCCGCGACCGCCAGTTGCTGTGCGTGGTGGAGTCGCCGGTGGACCTGGCGGCCATCGAGCAGGCCACCGGCTATCGCGGGCAGTACTTCGTGCTGCACGGGCGGCTGTCGCCGCTGGACGGCCTGGGGCCGGAGGAGCTGGGCCTGGCGCAGCTCGCGCAGCGTCTCGGCGAGGGCGAGGTGGAAGAACTGATCATCGCCACCAACCCCACGGTGGAAGGCGAGGCCACCGCGCACTACCTGGCACAGCTGGCGCGCGCCGGCGGCGTGCGGCCCACGCGGCTGGCGCACGGCGTGCCGCTGGGCGGCGAACTGGAATTCGTGGACCGCGGCACGCTGGCGCATGCGTTCGGCGGCCGTCAGCTGCTCTAGCCCTGCGGTTATCCACGATCGCTAAAATCAAACGATCGGCCATCCCTGGCCGCACTCATCGGGACAGGACAACGACATGGGCGACACCATCTTCGGCAAGATCATCCGGCGCGAGATTCCCGCCGACATCGTCTACGAGGACGACGAGTTGCTGGCGTTCCGCGATCTGAATCCGCAAGCGCCGGTGCATGTGCTGTTCATTCCGAAAAAAGCGATTCCCACGCTGGACGATGCGACGCCGGAGGATGCCGCGCTGCTGGGCCGCCTGTTGCTGGCCGCCGCCGAGTACGCGCGGCGCGAGGGCTTGGCCGAGCAGGGCTATCGCGTGGTCAACAACTGCCGCGAATACGGCGGCCAGACCGTGTACCACCTGCATCTGCACCTGCTTGCCGGCCGGCATCTGGGCTGGCCGCCGGGCTGATCGCCCGCGCCGCGGGAGCGCACGAAAAAGCCGGCCCTCAAGGCCGGCTTTTTCGTGCGCGAAGATCACTTGGCGGGCGGCGGCGGGGGCGGCGGCGGACGCACCACGATCACGCGGCTCGGCCCACCCCAGTACGGGCCATAGCCCCACGGACCCCACGGACCCCAGAACGGATCGTAGAAGCCGGGCGGATAAGGCGTCACGTCGACGTATTGCGGGCGCTTCGGCCACAGGTACACCACGTCGGCTTCCACGCGCGGGTAGGGGTAGTCGTAATCGCCCACCTTCTTGGTCACCGTGCCGTGGACGGTGCCGGTGACGGTCAGTTCGCGGCCGCGGGTGAACACTTCCGGGTCGTAGAAGCCGCTGTGGCAGGCGACGAAGCGGCCCTGGCTGTCGCCGGCGCTGCCCAGCTCGGGGCGGGCCTGGCTGTCCAGCGGGCGGGCAAGGATGTAGAAGCAAGTCTCCTGCGGGCCGGGCTCGGTCTTGATGATCTCGCCGCCCCAGCGCACGCGGGTGCCGCCGGCGCCGCCTTGCTGGGCGGCAGCGCTGGAGACATTGGCGTAATTGCCTTGCAACGGTTGCGGCATCGTTGCGCAACCGCCCAACAGGGCGATGGCCGCGGCTAGCGCGGCGGGGCGGTACAGGGACATGGCGGCTTCTCCATCACGATGTTTGTGGGTTACCCGATCAACGATCATTTGACCACGCGACCGACGGAAAAATCCCGAACCGCGCGTTGCAGCGCACGCAGGAGTTCAGGCGTCGGTTTGGCTTGGGCATAACGCAGTTCCAGATAGCGGTGCATCAGTTCGGTCAGGCGGTCGCGCTGCGCAGGCAGGGCGTCGGCGGCGCGCGACAGGTAGTCGCGCGGGCCTTCGCCGGGCCGCCGCGCCACGCCCCGTCGGGCCAGCTTGCGTTCCAGCAGGCGCAATGCGGCGCGCACGGCGTCCTCCGGCTCGCGTCGCCGCCACACCCACGCCAAACCCGCCAGCATCGCCAGCACGCAGGATGCGGCGAGCAGCGACGCCAGCGTCGAGGTATCCGTCTCGTCGACGCCGAACGGCTTCAGCAGGCTGCGCTGGCGCAGCGCGTTGAAACCATTAACGCCGATGTTCCACCAGCGGTTGACGATGTCCCAGTGATTGCGCAGCGATTGCAGCCAGCCGTCCTCGTACCACGGCAACTGGCCGGGCGCCGCAGCGGCGGCGCCGAGGCTGATGCGCTGCGGATGCACGGCGGCGGTGGGGTCGACGCGCACCCAGCCGCGGCCGGCCAGCCACACTTCGCTCCACGCATGCGCATCGGAATTGCGAACCAGCAGGTAGCGTCCCATCGCGTTCCAATAGCCGCCCTGGTAGCCGGTGACCACGCGCGCCGGGATGCCGGCGGCGCGCATCAGCACGGTGAACGCCGAGGCGTAGTGTTCGCAGAAACCTTCGTGCGTGACGAACAGGAAGTCGTCCATCGCGTCGCGGCCCAACGGCGCGGGCGACAGGGTGTAGCTGAAGCCGCCGTCGTGGAACAGCGCGAGTGCCGCCCGCACGATGGCATCGTCGTCGTTGCCGTATCGCTCGCGCCACGACTGGCCCAGCGCCAGCGTGCGCGGGTTGAAGCCCGCGGGCAGTTGCAGCCAGCGGGCGTGATGGCGGCCCAACTGCGGCTCCAGCCGGTAGGCGGTGGCGGACGTCATCGTGTAGTCGCGCAGCTTGTCCACCGGTTTGTCGGCCATCAGCACGCGGTCGCGGCGCAGGCTGGCTCCTGGCGGCGCGGTCAGCGGCATGTCCAGCGTGGGCAGCACGTGTTGCCGGGTCGGCTCCAGGCTGATGCGGTAGCGCAGGCCGGCGACGGCCTCGACGGGAGCCGGCGGCTGGTTGACCACGTCGCGGTACGTCCAGCTGATGCCGTCGTAGCGGCTCATCACGTAGGCACGGAAATAGCGGCGGTCGGGCGGTGGTGGCGGACCGTCGAAGCTCACGCGCAGTGCGGGGCTGTCGTCGATCAGCAGTTGGGTGAAGCCAGCCGGCGTCATGCTGTCGGCCAGGCCGCTGCGCTGTTCGGTGTTGTTCGCGGCGCCCCACAGCGGTGAACTGAGCCGCGGCACCAGCAGAAAGGCCAGTACGGCCAGCGGCAATGCGGTCGCCAGCAGGGTCGCGCCGGGGACCAGGTCGCGCCACAAGGCGACCGGTGCCCGGCGTCCGGGCTCCAGCGAACGCAGCGCGGCGAGCGGCGGCAGCAGACCCAGTGCCACCGCGACGGTGGCGACGAGGCTCTGGTCGAACAGCAGGGCGGCCATCAGGAGGAAGCAGGCGAAGCCCACGCCCACGCGCGCATCGCGCACCGTTTCGGTTTCCAGCAGCTTCAGCGCCAGCAGGCCCGCGGCCAGTGCGGTGCCGGGCGCCTGTCCGAACACGTTGCCGTAGTGAGCGATGACGGCGAGCACCAGCAGCGCCAGCAGCGGCAACTTCATCCACATGGGAGTGCGCACATGATGCTGCCGGCGCAGCCGCCAGCGCAGGCCGATGGCCAGCACCAGCGGCGCACTGAGCCACCAGGGCAGGTGCGGCGTGTGCAGCGCGAGCGTGGCGGCGAAGGCGAGCGCGACGAGATCGAAGCTGCGCGTGTCCAGCGCGGTGGCTGCGGTTGTCATGGCAGTACCGCCAGTGCGCCCATGCAGCGTGCGTAATGGGCCGGGCCGCTGCCGGTATCAATGCGCTCGCTCGGCAGTTGCAGGCTGTAGCGGCGGCCCTGGGCTTCCGCCTCGCCCAGCCAGCGCGCCAGCCGGGCGATGCGCGCCTCGCGGTCCAACGAGCGCAGCGCGTGCCAATCGAGCAGCCAGGTCGCGCGCGGCTCGGGGCGGTCGAAGTCCTTCACCAGCAGGTCGTGGTGGCGCGCGCTGGCCTTCCACGCGATGTGGCGCGGCGCGTCGCCGCGGCGATAGTCGCGCAGCGCGGCGAGTTCCTCGCCCGGTTGCGGGCGCAGGCGCTCTTGCGCATCGGCCGGCAGCAGCGGCGGCGGTCCGGCGGGTTCCGGGCGCGGCCACACCAGCACCGATTGCTGCGGATGCAACCAGCTCCACGCACGGAACAGGCCCAGCGGCCAGGTGCTCCAGAGGCGCAGCCGCGGCAAGGCCAGCCAGCCGCGCCGCGTGGTGGGCAGGCGCAAGGTCAGCTCGGCGGCGCCGTCCACGGCAAAAGCCAGCGTTTCGCCCGCGCAGTCCAGCCGCACCGCTTCGCGCAGGCGCGATGCGGCGAAATCCAGCACCAGTTCCAGCGGTTCGCCGGCGATGGCGTGACCGGCGCGGATGCCGCGCAGCCGCAGGCCGTCCAGGGTGCGGAAGGCGAGCAGCATGCTCGCGGCGGCGGCGGCGCCGAGCAGGCAGGTCAGCAGCAGGGCCGCGTTGTTGGTGTAGTTCAGCGCGCCGGTCAGCATCACCAGCAGCAAAACGCCGAAACCGAGCCCGAACGCGGTGGGCAGGATGTAGATGCGCCGCCGGTTCAGTTCGATCGGCAGCGGTTCGGGCTGGCGCAGGCGGGTGAGCGCGGGCAGGCGGCGTTCGGCGTATCGGGCCAGCCGGTGCAGGGCGGCGCGCATGTTCAGTCCGCCGCCACCCCGGCGAGGAGCTGGCGCGCCAGCGCCTCGCCGCTGGCGCCGCGCGCGGCCACCAGGCGATGTGCGGCCAGCGGCACGAACAGCGCCTGCAGATCTTCCGGCAGCAGATAGGAACGGCCGTGCAGCAAGGCCCAGGCGCGCGCGGCGGCGAGCAGGGAGAGTCCGGCGCGCGGCGACAAGCCGGTGCGGATGTCCGCATGGCTGCGGCTGGCCGCCAGCAACGCCTGCAGATAGTCGAGCAGGGCCGGGCTGGCGGTGATGGCCTGCGACTGCCTGTGCAGCGCCAGCAGGTTGGCGCCATCCAGCGCGGGTTTGAGTTCCGCCAGCAAGTCGTGGCGATCGGTGCCGGTCAGCAGCTCGCGTTCGGCCGCGGGATCCGGGTAGCCCAGCGACAGGCGCAGCATGAAGCGGTCGAGCTGCGAATCGGGCAGAGGAAAGGTGCCGGCCAGATCCAGCGGGTTCTGCGTGGCGACCACGAAGAACGGTTGCGGCAGCGCGTGCGTCTGGCCGTCCACGGTGACCTGGCCTTCGGCCATCGCTTCGAGCAGCGCGCTCTGCGTCTTGGGCGTGGCGCGGTTGATTTCGTCGGCGAGCAGCAGTCCGCCGAAGATCGGCCCCGGGTGGAAGCGGAACTGGCCGGTCTCGCGCTCGTACACGCTGACGCCGAGGATGTCCGAGGGCAGCAGGTCGCTGGTGAACTGCACGCGCTGGAAATCCAGCGCAAAGCTGGCCGCCAGCGCGTGCGCCAGCGTGGTCTTGCCCACGCCGGGCACGTCCTCCAGCAGTAGGTGGCCGCCGGCGATCAGGCAGGCCAGCGCCAGTTTCACCTGGCGTGCCTTGCCGAGCACCACGCGGTTGAGTTGCGTCTCGGCGTCGGTCAGGCGCTGGCGCAGGTCGCCGGCCGGGGGCTGTGCGGTCGCGGAGAGGTTCATTGCTGGCTGGACTCGCGGCAGTCCAGCGGCAGGTAGCGGTTCGCGAGGTCGGAACTGCAATGCCAGCTCGGCGCGAGGCCGCCGTTGCTGTCCATGGTCAGCCAGATGCGTTTGCCGTCGACCGTTGCTTGGCCCGGCGCGCGCAGGGTCAATTCCAGCGCGCAGCTGCCGTCGCCCTTCATGCGGCCGACGCCGATGGACTGCAATTGCCCGCTGGCATAGCCGTCGGCGGCGCGGATGCCGGCCTCGCCGTTGTTCGGACACTGTCCGCTGGCCTTCCATGCCTGGTAGACCTGCGCCTTCAGCGGCGCCGCCTGGGTCAGCGCGGCAGCGACCCGCGCCCGCAATACGTAGCCCTGATAGGCGGGGATGGCGATGGCGGCGAGTATCGCGATCACGGGCACGATGAAGAACATGCCGATCAGCAAGGCGATGAGGCAGCCGGAGGTCTGCCGGTTCTGCCGTTCCGGGTGGTCGGTGAAGGCCCAGCGGTCCGTCACCAGCGTGCCCGCCACCATGTCGTGCAGGGCCTGCCGGCGATCGGTGAACGCTGCCATCAGGAAACCGACATACAGGGTGATGTAGGACAGCGCCGCGGCGAACCAGCGGCCGACGGCGTGCTTCCAGCTGATGCGGCGCCCGTCCAGGCCGGTGACCTTGATGCCCAGCGCACGCTTGCCCAGCGTGGCCTGGTGCGAGGAGCTTTCCTGCAGCGAGTAGTACAACAGCGCCACGCCGAAGACGATCGGGTAGATCAGCAGGATCAGCGCGGCATGGGCGGGATCGGGTTCGCCGCCGTGCCCCGATGCCGACAGCCCGACCAGCAGCGCAAGCATGAAGATCGGAACGAGGCTGATCGCCCCGATGATCAAGCCGTCCAGCAAGTAGGCCGCCCAGCGGCGCACGAATCCGGCGTAGACCACTTCGATGGAGGATGCCGCCGAGGGCGCCGGCGTGCTGAAGGGCGGCGGCGGAGGCATGCCGACAGGGGGCGCAACGGGCCGGTCCAGGCCCAGTTCCGCGGCCAGCGAGGACAGCGGCTGCCATTGCGCCAGCCCCTCACGCCAGACGAGGGTGCTAGGCGGCAGTTGTTCGAGTTCGATGACGCGAAGGAAGTCCTCGCGCGACACCGGACCCTGCTGCTGGCCGTGGCGATCGGCGTAGTACCAAGTCGTTTCCATGCACGCTGCCCCCTGGAAGTCCTCGTGCAGAGTAGCGGCAGCTTGTGTGGCCTGTCACCGCTACGGCACGGCCATGCCCGACGAGCGCAGCATCCGTGCCAGTGCGATCAACGGCAGGCCGACCAGGGCGCTGGGATCCTCGCTTTCGATGCGTTCGAACAGGCTGATGCCCAGCCCTTCGCACTTGAAGCTGCCGGCACAGTCCAGCGGCTGTTCGCGCGCGACGTAACGTTCGATCTCCGCGGCATCGAGTGCGCGGAAGTGCGCCCAGGTGCGGTCGACGTGGAGCTGGCGATGGCCGTTGCGCGTATCGAACAGGCACAGCGCAGTATGGAAGTGCACCGTGCGCCCGGAGCTGGCAGCCAGCTGGGCGCACGCGTTGGCGACGCTGCCGGGTTTGTCCAGCATCTCGCCGTCCAGTTCGGCCACCTGATCGGAGCCGATCACCAGCGCGTCGCCGCTGATATCGCCCGCGACGGCCATGGTCTTGGCGATGGCCAGCCGTGCCGCGCGGGCGTGCGGCGCTTCGCCGGACAAGGCGGTTTCGTCGGTGCCGGGGGCGCGCTGTTCGAAATCGGTCAGCAGGCGGCGCAGCAGCCCGGCGCGGTAGCGCGAGGTCGAGGCCAGCACGATGCGGGGCAGGGGAGCGTTCATTCGGCTTCCCGATGGATGTGTTCGCGCATCGCGCTGTCCAGGTCGCGCTGCGCGGCGGTCAGCGCCTGCAGCAGCGGTTGCAGCCGGTCGCGGCTGGCGCGCATGGCGGCGGCGGTTTCGTCCAGCTCCTGCTGGCTCGCGCGGGCCGCGCGGTCGCGGATCCAGATGCGTTGGCGCAGCAGTGCCTGTAGGCCGGCATCGACCGCGTGACGGGCATCCTGCTCGCTGGCCGCGGGCAGGTCCGGGTTGATCGCCATCACCGCGTGCGCCTGCTGGAGGCCGGTGCGGCAGCTTTTCAGGTCGGATTCGAGGCGGTCGGCAAGGTCGAGCAGCTGGCGCATGTCGGTCGCGCGCCGGTTCTGCCAGCGCCGCGAGGTCAGCGCCCAGACCGACGCGGCCACCAGCGCCAGCAACGCGATCACGCCGAGCGTCAGGGAGAGGTTCACGCGGCAGGGCTCGAGTGGGGCGGGCATGCAGTCTGCCGCAAGCGGGGCGGATCAGGCAAAATGCGCGAACCGGGCGACGCAAGCGCTTGATTGTCGGTTGACTTGGGCCGTCCGCGAACTTACCATTCGCCGATTATGTCCGTGACACTGCCAGAGTCCGTGGACGCATGGCGCATGGTCTCGGCGCGGCGTTCGTTCGAGGGAGCCATGCCGGTTGCCGCTTTCGAGCGCCTCTGCGGGGCGCTGGCGGGCAACGAGGGCGAGGTGGTTTACCGGCTGGATTTCGGTCGCGACGCGCTGGGCACGGACTATGTGGATGTCCACGCGCAGGCGCCGCTGACGATGATCTGCCAGCGCACGCTCGAGCCGTTCGTGTGGCCGGTGGCGGTCGAAAGCCGCCTCGGCCTGATCCGGCGGGAGCGCGACGAGGCGGGCCTGCCGCCGGGTTGCGAGCCGCTGCTGGTGCCCGAGGACGGCCGCCTGCATCCGGCGGACGTGATCGAGGACGAGTTGTTGCTGGCCTTGCCGCTGGTGCCGGTGAACCCGGACAGCAGCCTGCCCGACGCGGTGGTCGACAACGGCGAGCCGGAGCAGGACGAGGCGCAGTCGCGCGAGAACCATCCGTTCGCGGTGTTGCGCGAACTGAAGAAGTAAACCGGTCGGGGCATGCGGCCCCGATCATGTAGAAATCGAACACAGTTTCAGTTGGAGAACTACCATGGCCGTTGCCAAGAGCCGCCGTACCCCGTCCACCCGCGGCATGCGTCGCGCGCACGACAAGCTGAAGACCGTGCAGCTGTCCACCGACCCGACCAGCGGCGAAGTGCACCTGCGCCACCACGTCACCGCCGACGGTTTCTACCGCGGCAAGAAGGTGATCGAGACCAAGGGCGCGGTGTCGGTCGAAGACTGATCGCGCGAGCGGATTCTTTTCCCGGAATCCGCCTGCAGGCATCGAACGAAACGGCGCGGCGACGCGCCGTTTCGCGTTGCGGGGCTCCGGGCGAACATCCGAACGGTTGCGCATGCGGCGCGCAGGGCGTTCAATTCACGATTTACGTTTGACGGAAAACGGAATGGCCCCGATCTACTCCCGCATCATCGCCACCGGCAGCGCCCTGCCCGAGCGCGCCGTGAGCAACGCCGATCTGGAGAAGATCGTCGACACCAGCGACGAATGGATCCGCACCCGCACCGGCATCCGCCAGCGCCACATCGCCGCCGCCGGCGAGACCACCGGCGACCTGGCGTTCCTCGCCGCGCAGCGCGCGCTGGAGGCCGCCGGCGTGAAGGCCGCCGAGATCGACCTGATCGTGGTGGGCACCACCACGCCCGACCTGATCTTCCCGTCCACCGCCTGCCTGGTGCAGCAGCGCCTGGGCGCCAACGGCTGCGCGGCGTTCGACGTCAACGCCGCCTGCTCGGGCTTCATGTACGCGTTGGGCGTCGCCGACAAGTTCATCAAGAGCGGCCAGTCGAAGAAGGTGCTGGTGATCGGCGCCGAAACGCTGACCCGCATGGTGGACTGGAGCGAGCGCGAGACCTGCGTGCTGTTCGGCGACGGCGCAGGCGCCGTGGTGCTCGAAGGCTCCAGCGAGCCGGGCATCTACGCCACCTGCATGCACGCCGACGGCGGCTACAAGGAGCTGCTGTGGAACCCGGTCGGCGTGTCCGTCGGTTTCAGGGACGAGCCCAACCACGGCGTGCGCATCAAGATGGCCGGCCGCGAAGTGTTCAAGGTCGCGGTCAAGACGCTGGATTCGCTGGTCGGCGAGACGCTGGAAGCCGCCGGCATGCACGAGGCGGACATCGACTGGCTGATCCCGCACCAGGCCAACCTGCGCATCATCGAAGCCACCGCGAAGCGGCTGGCGATGCCGATGGACCGCGTGATCGTCACCGTCGACCAGCACGCCAACACCTCGTCCGGCTCGGTGCCGCTGGCGCTGGATTACGCCGTGCGTTCGGGCAAGGTGCAGCGCGGCCAGAACCTGCTGCTCGAGGCCTTCGGCGGCGGCTTCACCTGGGCCTCGGCGCTGCTGCGCTACTGATCGCGGTTCGCGGATTCGCAAGGCCCGCCCGTGCCGGGGCATCCGGATGGGCGGCCTGAGCCTTTGCATTTGTCGGAGAGAAATTGCATGACTGCCATCCATTCCAACCTGGCCTTCGTCTTTCCCGGTCAGGGTTCGCAGTCGGTCGGCATGCTGGCCGAACTGGCCGCCGCGCATGGCGAGGTGAAGGCGAGCTTCGATGAAGCCTCGCAGGGCGCGGGAGTGGACCTGTGGGCGCTCAGCCAGCAGGGGCCGGAAGACCAGCTCAACCGTACCGAGCACACGCAGCCTGCGCTGCTTGCCGCCAGCGTGGCGGTGTGGCGCGTGTGGCGGAAGCTCGGCGGCGCGCAGCCGGCGCAGTTGTCCGGCCACAGCCTGGGCGAATACAGCGCGCTGGTCTGCGCGGGCGCCCTGTCGCTGCACGATGCGGCGGCGCTGGTGGCCGAGCGCGGCCGCCTGATGCAGGCGGCGGTGCCGGCGGGCACGGGCGCGATGGCGGCGATCCTCGGCGGCGACGACGCGCAGATCGCGCAGGTGTGCGCCGAAGTCGCGCAAGGCCAGGTGGTGGCGCCGGCCAACTTCAACTCGCCGGGCCAGTTGGTGATCGCCGGCAACGCCGAGGCGGTGGATCGTGCGCTGGCGCGGCTTGCCGAGCTGGGCGTGAAGAAGGCCATCAAGCTCGCCGTGTCGGTGCCTTCGCACTGCATGCTGATGCGCGAGGCGGCGGACAAGCTGGGCGAGCGCATGGGCTCGATTTCCTGGCAGCTGCCGGCCATCCCGGTGATCCAGAATGCCGAGGCGAAGCGCTACGACAGCCTCGACGACATCCGCGGCGCACTGCAGCGCCAGCTCTATCTGCCGGTGCGCTGGACGGAGTGCGTGCAGGCGCTCGCCGCCGGCGGCGCCGTGCGCATCGCCGAATGCGGCCCGGGCAAGGTGCTGGCCGGGCTGGTCAAGCGCATCGACAAGTCGCTGGAAGCGCGTGCCATCGGTGCGCCGTCCGATCTCGAAGCAGCGCACGCCGAGTGGAGCTGACTGCGCCGGCTCCTGCCGAACAGTGCAGTCGAGGATGGCCGTCCATTTGGCATCCTCGGCCGCAGACAAGCGTAAAAACCAAGCAGAGTGCGGCCAGGTACGGCGGCTCTTCGATCTTCGCACTCGCAAGCGGGTGCTCCCATCAAGACCACGGGGAAACGACATGACCTCATCACTGCACGGCGAAATCGCGCTGGTCACCGGCGCCAGCCGCGGCATCGGCGCGGCGATCGCGGACGAACTGGCGGCGATGGGCGCCACCGTGATCGGTACGGCCACCAGCGAGTCTGGCGCGGCCGCGATCGGCGAGCGGCTGGCCGCGCACGGCGGCCATGGCCGCGTGCTGAATGTCACCGACGCCGCCGCGGTGGATGCGCTGATCGACGGCATCGCCAAGGAGTTCGGCGCGGTGAGCATCCTGGTCAACAACGCGGGCATCACCCGCGACCAGCTGCTGATGCGCATGCCCGAGGCGGACTGGCAGGCCATCCTCGACACCAACCTCAGCTCGGTGTTCCGCACCAGCAAGGCGGTGATGCGCGGCATGATGAAGGCGCGCAAGGGTCGCATCATTTCCATCGCCTCGGTGATCGGGCTGACCGGCAATCCTGGCCAGTCCAACTACGCGGCGGCCAAGGCCGGCATCATCGCGTTCTCCAAGTCGCTGGCGCGCGAGATCGGTTCGCGCGGCATCACGGTGAACGTGGTGGCGCCGGGTTTCATCGACACCGACATGACGCGTGCGCTGCCGGAGTCCGCGAAGGAAGGCCTGCTGGGCCAGATCGCGCTGGGCCGGCTGGGCGAGGCCAGCGATATCGCCAAGGCGGTGGGTTTCCTGGCGTCGCCTGCCGCGGCCTACATCACCGGCGAGACGCTGCATGTCAACGGCGGCATGTACATGCCCTGACGGCAGTTTCAAACGCGCGCCCAAACTGTCGCGCATGGTCGGATTTTCGGAGACAATCGCGTTTTGACCCAATCGTCGGAATGCATGGCGGCCGTGCGGCTTAGCCACTACAATCCGCCGGTCTAGCCGGCCGCGGGCCGGCGCACAACACATTCCCCGTGGGAGATTTGCAATGAGCACCATCGAAGAGCGCGTCAAGAAGATCGTCGTGGAGCAGCTGGGCGTGAAGGAAGACGAAGTCACGGCGAACGCGTCGTTCGTCGACGATCTGGGCGCCGACTCGCTCGACACCGTCGAGCTGGTGATGGCGCTGGAAGAAGAGTTCGAGACCGAGATCCCGGACGAAGACGCCGAGAAGATCACCACCGTGCAGCAGGCCGTGGACTACATCAAGGCCCACTCCAAGGACTGATCGAGCCGGGGCAGCCAGGCGCCATGCGCCACTGCCTCGCAAGCGGTACCGGAAGCTGCGCCGACATGGCGCAGTTTTCGTTTCTGCAACTTGTAACGTCCGATCCCGTATGGTGCGCCACTGCCACGGGTATCCGCGAACGACGGGAGACGGCTGCGCGCCGGCTCCCCGCAACACGAAGGAACAGAGCATGAGCAAGCGACGCGTGGTAGTGACCGGCATGGGCATCATCTCGCCGGTCGGCAACGACCTGCCCACGGCGTGGGGCAACATCCTCAAGGGCGCCAGCGGCATCGGCCCGGTGACCCATTTCGATGCGTCCACGTATGCCACGCGCATCGCCGGCCAGGTGAAGGATTTCGACCCGGCGCAGTGGATCGCGCCGAAAGAGATCAAGAAGATGGATCCCTTCATCCACTACGGCATCGCCGCGGGCACGCAGGCGCTGAAGGATTCCGGGCTGGAAGTGACGGAAGCCAACGCGTCGCGCATCGGCGTGGCGGTGGCGGCCGGCATCGGCGGCCTGCACACCATCGAGCACACCTCGATCGAACTGCACGAGAAGGGCCCGCGCCGCGTGTCGCCGTTCTTCGTGCCATCGTCGATCATCAACATGGTGTCCGGCCACCTGTCGATCATGTACGGCCTGAAGGGCCCGAACATCGCCTGTGTCACCGCCTGCACCACCGGCACGCACAACATCGGCCTGGCCGCGCGCATGATCCAGTACGGCGACGCCGACGTGATGATCGCCGGCGGCGCCGAGTTCGCCACCACCGGCACGGCGATGGCGGGCTTCTGCTCGGCCAAGGCCATGTCCACCCGCAACGACGAGCCGACCAAGGCCAGCCGGCCGTGGGACAAGGACCGCGACGGCTTCGTGCTGTCCGACGGCGCCGGCGTGCTGGTGCTGGAGGAATACGAGCATGCCAAGGCGCGCGGCGCGCGCATCTACGCCGAGCTGGTCGGCTTCGGCATGAGCGGCGACGCCTTCCACATCACCGCGCCCAGCGAGGGCGGCGAGGGCGCCGCCCGCTGCATGGACAGCGCGCTGAAGGATGCCGGCCTCAACCCCGCCGACGTGCAGTACGTCAACGCGCACGGCACCTCGACGCCGCTGGGCGACCTCGGCGAGGTGCTGGCCGCCAAGCGCGTGTTCGGCGACCACGCCTACAAGCTGGCGATGAGCTCCACCAAGTCGGTCACCGGCCACCTGCTCGGCGCGGCCGGCGGCGTGGAGGCGATCTTCACCATCCTCGCGCTGCGCGACCAGGTGTTGCCGCCCACCGTCAACCTCGACGAGCCGGGCGAAGGCTGCGACCTCGACTTCGTGCCGCACACCGCGCGCGAGGCGAAGCTGGACGTGGCGCTCTCCAACTCGTTCGGCTTCGGCGGCACCAACGGCACGCTGGCGTTCCGTCGCATCTGACGTGACGAGTTGCCATCGTCGCATCCTCGACGGCCGGCGCGACCTGCTCGCGCCGGCCGCTGCATTTCCGCAGCGCTATCCCAGCCTGCTGGAAAGCGTGCTGCACGGCACGCCGCAGGCGCGCTTCGATATCCTGTTCGCGTTCCCGCAGGACAGCCTGGCGCTCGCGGCAGACGGCCATGTGCGCAACGGTGCCGGCAACGTCGTGGGTGCGCGCTTTCTCGATGCGCTGGATGCCGCGTGGCAGGCCGAGCGTTTGCCGAGCGAGGACGACGGCCTGCCGTTCCACGGCGGCTGGGCGTTGCTGCTGTCCTACGAGCTGGCCGGCGAGATCGAACCGAGGCTGCGATTGCCGGCCGATGCCGCGCTGCCGGTGGCGCTGGCCTTGCGCTGTCCGGTCGCAGCCATCGTGGATCATGCGCGCGGCTGCACCGTGCTGGTGGCCGAGGCGGGCAGCGAACACCTGCTCGACACGCTGGAAGCCGATCTGGCGGCGGCGCCGGCGATTCCGGCCCTGCATTCGCCCACGCGACTGTTCGAGGATGAGCCGTCGCGCTTCCTCGATGGCGTGGCGCGCATCCACGAACACCTGCATGCGGGCGACATCTTCCAGGTGAACCTGTCGCGCGCGTGGCGTGCGCATTACGCCGAACCGCCGGCGCCGGCGGCGCTGCATGCCGCCCTGCGCCGCGCCAATCCCGCGCCGTTTGCGGGCCTGCTGCAGCAACCGGGCTGGGCGATCGCCAGCTCTTCGCCCGAGCGGCTGGTGAAAGTGCGCGACGGCCTAGCGCAGACGCGCCCCATCGCCGGCACCCGTCCGCGCACGGCCGGCGACGACGACGTGGCGCGCATCCGCGAACTCGCCGCCCACCCCAAGGAGCGCGCCGAGCACGTGATGCTGATCGATCTCGAACGCAACGACCTTGGCCGCGTCTGCGTGCCGGGCACCGTCGAAGTGGACGAGCTGATGACGGTGGAGAGCTACGCCCACGTGCACCACATCGTCTCCAACGTGCGCGGGCGGCTGCGCGAGAGCGTGACGCCCGGGCAGGCGATCGCCGCGGTGTTCCCCGGCGGCACCATCACCGGTTGCCCCAAGGTGCGCTGCATGGAGATCATCGCCGAACTGGAAGACGCGCCGCGCGGCGCCTATACCGGCGCGCTGGGTTATCTCGACCGCAACGGCGACCTCGACCTCAATATCCTGATCCGCACGCTCACGCTGACCGGCGACACGGTGAGCCTGCGTGCGGGCGCCGGCATCGTGGCCGACTCGGTGGCGGAGAAGGAACTCGACGAGACCCGCGCCAAGGCGCGTGGCCTGCTGCGCGCGCTGGGAGCGGCGGACGCATGATGCTGGTCGACGGCCGGCCGCAGGAGAGCGTATCCGCGCTGGACCGCGGCCTGCTCTACGGCGACGGCCTGTTCGAGACGATCCGTTGCGTGGGTGGCGCTGCGCCCTTGTGGCCGCGCCACATGCAGCGGCTGGCGCACGGTTGCGAACGCCTACGCCTGCCGCTGCCCGACCTCGCGCTGCTGTGGCGCGAAGCGCAGGCCGCGACGCAGGGCATGGCGGATGCCGTGCTGCGCATCACGCTCACCCGCGGCGTCGGCGCGCGCGGCTACGCGATGCCCGAAGCGCCGCAGCTCACCCGCGTCGTGGCGGCGTTTCCGATGCCGGTGATCGGCGTGGCGGCGTATTGCGAGGGCGTGCGCCTGCATCTGTGCCAGACCCTGCTTGCCGAGCAGCCTTTGCTGGCCGGCATCAAGCATCTCAACCGGCTGGAGCAGGTGCTGGCGCGCGCCGAGTGGAGCGATCCGGCGGTCGCCGAGGGCCTGCTGTGCGATGCGCGCGGCCATGCGGTCTCGGCCACCGCGGCCAACCTGTTTGCGGTGGTCGACGGTGTGCCGGTGACGCCGCGGGTGGACCGTTGCGGCGTGGCCGGCGTGCTGCGCGCCGAACTGCTCGATGCGCTGCCGCAGGCGCAGGTGCGCGATCTGCCGCTGGTCGAGTGCCTTGCCGCCGACGAACTCTTCCTAAGTTCCAGTGTTCGCGGCATCCTGCCCGTTCAGGCCGTGGGCGATACGGTGTTCGCACCCGGTCCGGTGGCCCGCGCGATGCAGGCGCATTGGCGCGGGCTCGGTTTCGCTGTGGAGCAGGCATGAAGGGTAAAAGCTGGCGCAACATCATCCTCGCGTTGCTGATCGCGGCGATCGGCGGTGCGATATGGGGCTGGCACGGTTTCAGCCGTTTCGGCGACGCGCCGCTGCATGTTTCCGCGCCGGGCGAAAGCATTGACATCGGTCGCGGCAGCAGCTTCAAGGAAATCGTGAAGCAGTTGCGCGACGAAGGCCTGAGCCGCGCCCCGCCGCTGTACTGGCGCCTGCTGGCGATGCAGATGCACGCGGTCGGCAAGCTGCATGCCGGCGAATACGCCACGCCGGTCGGCATCACGCCGCGCCGGCTGTTGGCCAACATGGCGGCCGGCAAGGTGCTGCAGCGCGACGTCACCATCGTCGACGGCTGGACCTTCCGCGAGGTGCTGGCCGCGCTGGGCAAGGCGGACAAGCTCAAGCACGACACCGTCGGCCTCGACGATGCCGCGATCATGCAGAAGATCGGTGCGCCGGGCGAGCAGCCGGAGGGCCGCTTCCTGCCGGAAACCTATGCCTACGTGAAGGGCGACAGCGACCTCGACATCCTCCGGCGCGCCCATGCCGCGATGACCAAGACGCTGGACGAGCTGTGGCCGCAGCGCGACAAGGGGCTGCCGCTGGCGACGCCTTACGACGCGCTGATCCTCGCCTCCATCGTGGAGAAGGAAACCGGCCGCGCCGACGAGCGCGCGAAGATCGCCGGCGTGTTCGTGCGCCGCCTCGAGGACCACATGCTGCTGCAGACCGATCCCAGCGTGATCTACGGCATGGGCGACAGCTACCAGGGCAAGATCCACAAGAGCGACCTCACCACCGACACGCCGTACAACACCTACACCCGTCCCGGCCTGCCGCCCACGCCGATCGCCATGCCGGGCAAGCCGGCGATCCTGGCGGCGCTGCATCCCGAGCCTGGCACCGCGTTGTACTTCGTGGCGAAGGGCGACGGCACGCACGTGTTCGCCGACACCCTCACCGAGCAGAACCGCAACGTGGCCTGCTACCAGTTGAAGCGGTGCAGCCCATGAGCGGGCGCGGCCGGTTCATCACGCTGGAAGGCGGCGAAGGCGCGGGCAAGAGCACCTTGCTGGCAGGCCTGCGTTCGCATCTGGAAAGCCGCGGCGTCGACCTGCTGCTGGCACGCGAGCCGGGCGGCACGGCGTTGGGAGAGGCGGCGCGCGCGATCCTGCTCGATCCGGCGCAGCGCGCGGTGTGCGCAGAAAGCGAGTTGCTGCTGATGTTCGCTTCGCGCGCGCAACTGGTGCGCGAGGTGCTGGCCCCTGCATTGGCGGCAGGCCGCTGGGTGCTGTGCGACCGCTACGTGGACGCCAGTTACGCCTACCAGGGCGGCGGGCGCGGCCAGCCGGTCGAGCGCATCGCCGCGCTGGAGCAATGGGCCTGCGATGGATTGAAGCCCGACCTCACCCTGTTGCTCGACTTGCCCGTGGCCGAAGGGCGTGCCCGCGCCGCCGGCCGCGGCGCGGCGGATCGCATCGAGGTCGAGGCCGACGGTTTCTTCGAACGCGTGCGCGCCGCCTACCGCGCGCGCGCCGCGGCCGAACCGCAGCGGTTCCGCGTGATCGACGCCGGCCAATCGCCCGAGGCGGTGCTGCGCGATGCGATCGCCGCCGTCGCGCACCTGTCCGGAGCGGCCGCATGAACGCGATGCCCTGGCATGCGGCGGACTGGTCGCGCCTGCAGGCGCGACGCGGACGTGACGCCTTGCCGCATGCGCTGCTGTTGTGCGGTCCGGCCGGGTTGGGCAAGCGCGTTTTCGCGTCGCGCTTCGTGCGCGGCCTGTTGTGCGAACGGGCGCAGGACGGCGAGGCCTGCGGGCAATGCCGCAGTTGCCTGCTGCTGGACGCGGGCACGCATCCCGACGTGGTCGCGCTCGGCTTCGGCCTGCGCAAGGACGGCACGCCGCGCACCGAGATCGTGGTGGAGCAGATCCGCGACCTGTCTGCGCGGCTGGCGATGAGCAGCCAGTTCGGCGGCTGGCAGGTGGCGGTGATCGATCCGGCCGACGCGATGAACGCGGCGGCGGCGAACGCGCTGCTGAAGACGCTGGAAGAGCCCTCCGCGCGCACCCTGCTGATCCTCATGGCCGATGCGACCTGGCGTCTGCCGCAGACGATACGCAGCCGCTGCCAGCGCATCGAGTTCAACGTGCCGCCCTCCGAGCAGGCGCAGGCGTGGCTGCAAGGGCAGGGCGTGGCGCAGCCGCAAAAGGCGCTGGAAGCGGCGCTGGGCAATCCTGGTCTTGCCTTGGCCTGGGCGCAGCAAGGCGCGCTGGAACGCCGCGCCGAGGTGCGGCGCGATCTTGCCGCGCTGGCTGCCGGCCGCGGCCAGGCCGCCGAGATGGCGCGCCGCTGGCTGGACGACGAAGCGGCGCAGCGGTTGTGGTTTGCCGCGCAGGCCGTGGCCGACGAGCGGTGCGCGCAGGTTTCGCAGGCGGCTCCGCCATTGGCCAGCGGCATGGACGGCGAAGCGCTGGCGCACTGGTACGACGCCGCCAACCGTACCCGCGACGCCTTGCGTGGTCCGTTGCGCGGCGATTTGCTGTTGCTGGAACTGCTGGCGCAATGGCGCTGACCGCGCCCGCGGACCCCTCTGCTGTCACGGCGCAAACCCGCCTGCTGGTGGTGGCGCCGCATCCCGACGACGAAACCATCGCCAATGGCCTGCTGATCCAGCGTGTGCGCGAGGCCGGCGGAGCGGTGCGTGTGCTGCTGCTCACCGATGGCGACAACAATCCCTGGCCGCAACGCTGGCTGGAACGGCGCTGGTCGATCGGCTCGGCCGAACGCGAGCGCTGGGGGCGCCGCCGACGCGCCGAATGCGAGGAGGCGTTGCGTCGGCTGGGCCTGCCGTCCTCCGCGTTGCAGCCGCTGCGCTGGCCGGACATGGGCGTGCTCGGCCGCCTGCTGCAGCCGGGGCAGTCGGCGTTGGGTGAATTGGCGACGGTACTGGCGGACTTCGCGCCCAGCCTGATTGCCCTGCCGGCCTTGGACGACCGCCACCCCGACCACGGCACGGCACACGTGCTGGTGCGCCAGGCGCTGGCGCGGCTGGACGGCAGGGCGAGCATGCTGGTGTACCGCCTGCACGGGCTCGACGGAGCCTCTGCGCGCACCGAGCCGGCGGCTTTGTCGGCGCAGCAGAAGATCAAGCAGTACGCCCTGGCCGCGTATGAGACCCAGTTGGCCTTGAGCGGCCGGCGGTTCCGCCGGCTGGCCGGATGTCCCGAACGCCATGCGCCGGTCGAAGCGTCGCGCGGTGGATCCACCGCGCGCGCGCTGCCCTGGCGCCCGCTGTTCCTGCTGCGGCCGCTGCTGCGTCTGACCGCGGCCAGCGCCTCGGGGGAGGTGCGGCAATGGCCGTGGCGCAAGGCGCCGCTGCAGCGCGACGGGCAGGGCGGCTGGCGATTGGCCTGGCCGGATGCGCATCCGTCCCGGAGTTGCTTCGTGCGCCTGTCGCTGGCGTGGCGGACGCCATGGATCTTCGATCACTGGGGTTGGTGCGAGCTGTGAGGCTTTGCGCGGCGTGCGAGCCTCGCTAGCATGGGCGCCGTCGCATCGCCGTCGAGAGATGCCCAGGAGGAGCCCGCATGAACCCCATCGCCGCTGCCGCACGCCAGGGCATCATCTCGCTGAAGATCAAGGACGCCGCTTCGCTGTACAACGCCTACATGCCGTTCCTGCGTCATGGCGGATTGTTCGCGCCCACCGCGCAGACGTATTCGCTGGGCGACGAAGTGGTGCTGCTGGTGACCCTGGCCGACGAGAGCGAGCGCCTGTCGGTGGTGGGCAAGGTGGCCTGGATATGCCCCACCGGCGCGCAGGGCAATCGCACGGCGGGCATCGGCATCCATTTCAACGACACCCCCGATGCCGAGATGGCGCGCCAACGCATCGAGAACATGCTGGCCGGCGTGCTCAATTCCGAGAAGCCCACGCACACGATGTAGCCGTCGATCCACGACGCATCGTTTTTCATGCATTTCCGCGCCACAAACTGTTGTGGTGCCGGCATGCGCTGATACAATGCATCGGTTCACGACTTTGATCGTGGAGAGTCGGGCGCCCGTGGTTGTCACCAGATGGGAGCGTGGTTGCCCGAAATGCATTGCCGGACCGTTTCCCCGCGGTCGCTGATGCGCCTTGACGGCGCGGAGGTAGGTTGCACCGTGATTGCCGAATATTGGCCTGTATTGCTCTTCATCGCCGTGGCCACCGGCCTGGGCGTCGTCCTGCTCGTGATCGGCATGCTGGCCGGCAAGCGTCGACCGGATGCGAAAAAACTTTCGCCCTACGAGTGCGGCTTCGAGGCCTTCGAGGATGCCCGTGCGCGCTTCGACGTGCGCTATTACCTGCTGGCCATCCTGTTCATCATCTTCGATCTGGAAATCGCCTTCCTGTTCCCCTGGGCGGTGGTGTTCAAGCAGATCGGCCTCACGGCGCTGATCGAGATGGCGCTGTTCCTGCTGCTGCTGGTGATCGGTTTCGCCTACGTCTGGAAGAAGGGAGCACTGGAATGGGAGTGATCTCCTCCATCGACAAGGTGATGCACAACCCGCAGCCGTTGAGCGTGGTTGACGACATCCTCCGCCCCGCCGGCGACAATCCGGTCATGCAGCGCGGCTTCGCCACCACCAGCGTCGACGCGCTGATGAACTGGGCGCGCACTGGTTCCATGTGGCCGATGACCTTCGGCCTCGCCTGCTGCGCGGTGGAGATGATGCACGCCGGTGCGGCGCGCCTCGACCTCGACCGCTACGGCGTGGTGTTCCGCCCGTCGCCGCGCCAGTCCGACGTGATGATCGTGGCCGGCACCCTGGTCAACAAGATGGCCCCCGCGTTGCGCAAGGTCTACGACCAGATGCCCGAGCCGAAGTGGGTGATCTCGATGGGCAGCTGCGCCAACGGCGGCGGCTACTACCACTATTCGTATTCCGTGGTGCGCGGCTGCGACCGCATCGTGCCGGTGGACATCTACGTGCCGGGCTGCCCGCCCACGGCCGAAGCGCTGATCCACGGCATCCTGCAGTTGCAGAAGAAGATCCGCCGCACCAGCACCATCGCCCGCGGCTGAGGCACGAGCCATCATGACCGATACCCTTAAGACCTCGCTGGCCGAGCGCCTTGCTGCGCGGTTCGGCGACACGCTGAAGATCAGCGTCGTGCGCAACGAGACCACCGCCGAACTGGCGGCCGCCGACCTGCTCGCCGTGGCCGCCGCGCTGCGCGACGAGCCCGGCTTCCGCTTCACCGAGCTGGTCGACCTGTGCGGCATCGACTACCTCGGCTACGGCCAGGCCGAGTGGGATACCACCGACGTCACCAGCACCGGCTTCTCGCGCGGCGTGGAAGGCGAGGCGGTGGGCCGGTTCGACTGGGCCGACCGCCCGCGCGACGTGAGCCGCCCGCGCCGCTTCGCCTCGGTGATGCACCTGCTGTCGATCGAGCACAACCAGCGTCTGCGCCTGCGCGTGTTCTGCGACGACGACACGCTGCCGATGGTGCCCTCGGTGTGCGGCATCTGGCCGGGCGTGAACTGGTTCGAGCGCGAGTCGTTCGACCTCTACGGCATCATCTACGACGGCCATCCGGACCTGCGGCGCATCCTCACCGACTACGGTTTCGTGGGGCATCCGTTCCGCAAGGACTTCCCGTTGATCGGCAACGTCGAAGTGCGCTACGACGAGAAGCTCAAGCGCGTGGTGTACGAGCCCGTCACCTCGGTGGTGCCGCGCGTCGGCGTGCCGCGCGTGATCCGCGACGATGCCGACCTCTTGCAGGCCCAGGCCGAAGCCGCCGACGACTGGCGCAGGAACTGATTCGATGGCCCAGGAAATCCGCAACTACACGATGAACTTCGGCCCGCAGCATCCCGCTGCGCACGGCGTGCTGCGCCTGGTGCTGGAGATGGACGGCGAAACCATCGTCCGCGCCGACCCGCACGTGGGTCTGCTCCACCGCGGCACCGAGAAGCTGGCCGAGTCCAAGCCGTTCAACCAGTCCATCGGCTACATGGACCGCCTCGACTACGTGTCGATGATGTGCAACGAGCACGCCTACGTGCGCGCCATCGAGAACCTGCTGGGGATCGAGGCGCCGGAACGCGCGCAGTACATCCGCACCATGTTCGACGAGATCACCCGCATCCTGAATCACCTGATGTGGGTGGGCTCGAACGCGCTCGACCTCGGCGCGATGGCGGTGTTCCTGTACGCGTTCCGCGAGCGCGAGGAGCTGATGGACGTCTACGAGGCGGTGTCGGGCGCGCGCATGCACGCCACGTACTACCGTCCCGGCGGCGTCTACCGCGACCTGCCCGGCCACATGTCGCAGTACCGCGAATCGCCGTGGCACAAGGGCAAGGACCTCAAGCGCCTCAACAGCTGGCGCGAAGGCTCCATGCTGGACTTCCTCGACGCCTTCACCGACGACTTCCCGAAGAAGGTGGACGAGTACGAGGAGCTGCTCACCGGCAACCGCATCTGGAAGCAGCGCACGGTCGGCATCGGCGTGGTTTCGCCGGAGCAGGCGCAGGCCTGGGGCATGACCGGCGCGATGCTGCGCGGCTCGGGCATCGCCTGGGACCTGCGCAAGAAGCAGCCCTACGCCAAGTACGCGGAGATGGACTTCGACATCCCGGTGGGCGTGCAGGGCGACTGCTACGACCGCTACCTGGTGCGCGTCGAGGAGATGCGCCAGTCCAACCGCATCATCAAGCAGTGCGTGAAGTGGCTGAAGGCCAACCCGGGCCCGGTGATGGTGGAGAACTTCAAGGTCGCGCCACCCAGGCGCGAGGTGATGAAGGAGGACATGGAAGCCATGATCCATCACTTCAAGCTGTTCACCGAAGGCTATGGCGTGCCGGCCGGCGAGACCTATGCCGCGGTCGAGGCGCCGAAGGGCGAGTTCGGCTGCTACCTCGTTTCCGACGGCGCCAACAAGCCGTTCCGCGCGCACCTGCGCGCGCCGGGCTTCGCCCATCTGTCGTCGATCGACGCCATCGTGCGCGGCCATCTGCTGGCCGACGTGGTGGCCATGATCGGCACCTACGACCTCGTGTTCGGCGAAGTGGACCGCTGAGCCGGCACGACGGAGAAACGCATGAAAGCCACCGGACATTACGACCAGGTCAAGAACGTCGATCCGCTCGCCGTGCTCAACGAGCATACGCGCCAGCACATCGACCATTGGCTGACCAAGTTCCCGCCGGACCGCAAGCGCTCGGCGCTGATCCAGGCGCTGTTCGCCGCGCAGGAACAGAACCGGGGCTTCCTCACCGACGAGCTGATCGCCGCGGTGGCGAAGTACCTCGACCTGCCCGCGGTATGGGCCTACGAAGTGGCCAGCTTCTACTCGATGCTGGAGACCAAGCCGGTCGGCCGCAACAACGTGGCGATCTGCACCAACATCTCGTGCTGGCTCAACGGCGGCATGGACCTGGTGAAGCATTGCGAGCAGAAGCTCGGCATCAAGCTGGGCGAGAGCACCGCCGACGGCCGCATCTACCTCAAGCGCGAGGAAGAGTGCATCGCCGCCTGCGTGTACGCGCCGGCGATGACGGTGAACGGCCACTACCACGAGCGGATCACCGTCGAGAAGCTCGATGCGATCCTGGACGGGCTGGAGTAAGCACGACATGGCAAGCACCCACGGTCCGGTCGGACCCGCACCCCAGGAACACCAGGTCGTCTACACCACGCTGCATTTCGACAAGCCGTGGGCGATGGACAACTACGAGAAGGTGGACGGCTACAAGGCGTGGCGCAAGATCCTCGCCGAGAAGCCCGATCCCGCCTCGCTGGTCGAGATCGTCAAGAACAGCAACCTGCGCGGCCGTGGCGGCGCGGGCTTCCCCACCGGCCTGAAGTGGTCCTTCATGCCCAAGGGCAACATGCAGAAGTACATCCTCTGCAACTCGGACGAGTCGGAACCCGGCACCGCCAAGGACCGCGACATCCTGCGCTACAACCCGCACGCGGTGGTCGAGGGCCTGGCGATCGCCTGCTACTGCACCGGCTCCACCGTGGCCTACAACTATCTGCGCGGCGAGTTCCACCATGAGCCCTTCGAGCATTTCGAAGAGGCGCTGAAGGAAGCCTACGCGGCGGGCCTGCTCGGCAAGAACATCCAGGGTTCGGGCATCGACGTGGACATCTACGGCGCGCTCGGCGCCGGCGCCTACATCTGCGGCGAGGAAACCGCGCTGATGGAGTCGCTGGAAGGCAAGAAGGGCCAGCCGCGCTTCAAGCCGCCGTTCCCGGCCAACTTCGGCCTGTACGGCAAGCCCACCACGATCAACAACACCGAAACCTACGCCTCGGTGCCGGCGATCCTGCGCAACGGCGCGGAGTGGTTCCTGGGCCTCGGCAAGCCGAACAACGGCGGCCCGAAGATCTTCTCGGTCTCCGGCCACGTCGCCAAGCCCGGCAACTTCGAGATCCGCCTCGGCACCTCCTTCAAGGAGCTGCTGGAAATGGCCGGCGGCATGCGCGACGGCAACCGGCTCAAGGCGGTGATCCCCGGCGGCTCCTCGATGAAGGTGCTCAACGCCGAGGAGATGATGTCCGCCACGATGGACTACGACTGCCTGCAGAAGCTGGGCTCCGGCCTGGGTTCCGGCGCGGTGATCGTGATGGACGAGACCACCTGCATGGTCAAGGCCTGCCATCGCATCGCGCAGTTCTACCACGCCGAGTCCTGCGGCCAGTGCACGCCGTGCCGCGAAGGCACCGGCTGGATGTTCCGCGTGCTCACCCGCATCGTGGAAGGCAAGGGCACGCAGGACGACCTGCACCGCCTCAAGGCCATCGCCGGCCAGATCGAGGGCCACACCATCTGCGCGTTCGGCGAAGCCGCCGCGTGGCCGGTGCAGGGCTTCCTTGCCAAGTTCTGGAACGAATTCGAATACTACGTGCAGCATGGTCGCTCGATGACCGAGGACCGGCTTGCCGCCAACCGTGGAGTCGCTGCATGAGTGCGCAGCCCACCAGCAATGCCGCGCTCGACCTCGTCAACATCGAGATCGACGGCAAGCCCACCCAGATCCGCAAGGGCGCGATGATCATCGAGGCGGCCGACGCCGTCGGCATCGCCATCCCGCGCTTCTGCTACCACCGCAAGCTTCCGATCGCCGCCAACTGCCGCATGTGCCTGGTGGACGTGGAGATGGGCGGCCGCCCGATGCCCAAGCCGCAGCCGGCCTGCGCCACGCCGGTGGGCGAGGGCATGAAGGTCACCACGCGCTCGGACAAGGCGCTGAAGTTCCAGAAGGACGTGATGGAGTTCCTTCTGATCAACCATCCGCTGGATTGCCCGATCTGCGACCAGGGCGGCGAGTGCGAACTGCAGGACGTGGCGCTGGGCTACGGCCGCAGCGTGTCGCGCTACACCGAGCGCAAGCGCACCGTGGCCGACGAGAACATCGGGCCGCTGGTCGCCACCGAGATGACCCGCTGCATCCAGTGCACGCGCTGCGTGCGCTTCACCAGCGAGATCGCCGGCACCTACGAGCTGGGCGGCATGAGCCGCGGCGAGAACCTGCAGATCGGCACCTACATCGGCAAGACGGTGGAGACCGAACTGTCGGGCAACATCATCGACGTCTGCCCGGTGGGCGCGCTCACCAACAAGCCGTTCCAGTTCCAGGCGCGCGCCTGGGAGCTGATCGCCAAGCCGTCGGTGGCCTACCATGACGCGCTGGGTTCCAACCTGTGGCTGCACACGCGCCGCGGCGAGGTGCTGCGCACGGTGCCGCGCGACAACGAGTCGGTCAACGAATGCTGGCTGTCCGACCGCGACCGCTACAGTCACCAGGGCCTCTACGCGGCGGACCGCGTGAGCGCGCCGCAGGTCAAGCGCAACGGCCAGTGGCAGGCGACCACCTGGGAAGACGCGCTTTCCGCCGCCGCCGAAGCATTGAAGGGTGTGCCGGGCAACGAGCTGGGCGTGCTGGTGCATCCGGCCACCACCAACGAGGAAGCCGACCTGGTGATGCGCCTGGCGCGCGGCCTGGGCAGCGCCCACGTCGACCACCGCCTGCGCCAGCTCGACTTCGCCGACAACGCCGTGGCCAGCCGCTTCGGCCTGCCGGTGGCCGAGGTGTCGCAGGTACGCGCCGCGCTGCTGGTCGGTTCCGACCTGCGCCGCGAGATGCCGCTGCTCAACCATCGCCTGCACCAGGCGACCAAGCAGGGCGCCAAGGTGTATGCGGTCAACCCGGCCGCGTTCGAGTTCAACTACAAGCTGGCCGGCGCCGCCATCGTGCCGCCGCAGGGCATGGTCGACGCGCTGCTGTCGCTGGCCCGTGCCGCGGTGGCGGAAGGCGCCGCCGCGCCGGCCGCGCTGGCCGACGCGATCAACGCCGCCGCCAGCGACGAAGGCGACCATGCCGCCATCGCCGCGCTGAAGTCGGGCAAGGCGGTGGTGATCCTCGGCGAAGCCGCGGTCACCCATCCCGAGGCCTCCTGGCTGCGCGCCATCGCCCGTTTCGTCGCCGCCGCCACCGGCGCCGGCTACGACGAACTGCCGGTGGGTGCGAATGCCGTCGGCCTCGCCCAGCTCGGCGCGGTGCCGGGCAACGGCGGGCTGGACGCGCAGGCGATGCTGGTGCAGCCGCGCAAGGGCTACGTGCTGTACGGCGTGGAGCCGCCGCACGATTTCGCCGACGGCGCGCTGGCGCTGGAGGCATTGCGCGGCGCGCAGCAGGTGGTGGCGTTCAGCGCCTACGCCAGCGCTGCGCTGCGCGAGGTGGCGAACGTGATCCTGCCGATCGCGCTGCTGCCGGAAACCGACGGCACGCTGGTCAACGTCGACGGGCTGGCGCAGCCGGTGCAGGCCGGCGCGAAGGCGCCGGGCGAAACCCGTCCGGGCTGGAAGGTGCTGCGCGCGCTGGGCGGCCTGATGAAGTTTGCCGGATTCGAGTTCGACGACCTCGCCGGCCTGCGCGACGGCATCGCCGCGCGCAGCGTCGCGGCGCGCGACTCGCTGGCCGCGCGCAAGCCGGCGGCCGGTCTCGCACGCCTCGCGACATGGCCGATCTACCGCGGCGACGCCGTGCTGCGCCGGGCCGCCGCGCTCAACGCGCATCCGCTGAACCGCGCGCCGGCCGCACGCATCAACGCGGACGAGGCCGCGCGCCTCGGCCTGGCCGACGGTGCCGCGGTGCGCGTCGGCGACGCCACGCTGCCGGTGGCCATCGACCGCAGCGTGCCGGACGGCGCCGTGTGGATCGAGGCTGCGCAGGACACCACCGCCGCGCTGCCGCCCTACGGCGCAGCCATCACCTTGAGCAAGGCGTAAGCACATGCTTGATCAGCTACTCCATCAAGTAGGACTTCCGGTCGTCTACATCCTGTGCATCGTGTTGCCGCTGGTGATCACGGTGGCGCTCTATGTCTGGTGGGAGCGCAAGGTGCTCGGCTGGATGCACGTGCGCATGGGGCCGAACAAGGTTGGACCGTTCGGCCTGCTGCAGGCCTTCGCCGACGTGGTGAAGCTGCTGCTGAAGGAAGTGATCCTGCCGACCAACGCGAACCGCGCGCTGTACTACCTCGCGCCGCTGATCGCGCTGGTGCCGGCGCTGGCGGCGTGGGCGGTGATCCCGTTCGGCGCCAAGCTGGTGCTGTCGAACGCCAATGCGGGCCTGCTCTACCTGCTGGCGATGACCTCGATCGGCGTGTACGGCATCATCCTCGCCGGCTGGTCGTCGAACTCGCGCTATGCGCTGCTCGGCGCGATGCGTTCGGCGGCGCAGGTGATCTCGTACGAACTGGCGATGGGCCTGTGCCTGGTCTGCGTGCTGGTGCTGGCCGGTTCGCTCAACCTCACCGACATCGTCAACGCGCAGGCCGGCGGCAAGGGCATCTTCAGCTGGTACATGTGGCCGCTGCTGCCTGTGTTCATCATCTACTTCATCTCCGGCGTGGCCGAGACCAACCGCGCGCCGTTCGACGTGGCGGAAGGCGAGTCGGAGATCGTCGCCGGCTTCCACGTGGAGTATTCCGGTTCGGCGTTCGCGCTGTTCTTCCTGGCCGAGTACGCCAACATGATCCTGGTGAGCTTCCTCGCCTCGATCCTGTTCATGGGCGGCTGGCTCAGCCCGTTCCCGGAGAGCTGGGGCGTGCTCGGACACGGCAGCCCGCTGTGGCTGTTCGCCAAGGTCTTCGTTTTCGCCTTCCTGTTCCTGTGGCTGCGCGCCACCTTCCCGCGCTACCGCTACGACCAGATCATGCGCCTGGGCTGGAAGGTGTTCATCCCGATTGCGATCGCGTGGGTGCTGGTGGCCGGTTGCATGAAGTACTACGGCATCGCGGGGGCTTGAGAATTCCGATGAAACGCGTAATCAGTTATTTCAACAGCCTGCTCCTGATCGAGCTGCTCAAGGGCCTTGCGCTCACCTGGCGCTACCTGTTCAGCCCGAAGTACACGATGCGCTACCCGATGGAGCACATCCCGAAGTCGAACCGCTTCCGCGGCCTGCATGCGCTGCGTCGCTACGCGAACGGCGAGGAGCGCTGCATCGCCTGCAAACTGTGCGAGGCGGTATGCCCGGCGCTGGCGATCACCATCGACTCCGCGCCGCGCGAGAGCGACGGCCAGCGCCGCACCACGCGCTACGACATCGACCTGTTCAAGTGCATCTTCTGCGGCTTCTGCGAGGAAAGCTGCCCGGTGGATTCCATCGTCGAGACCGCCATCCACGAGTACCACTTCGAGCACCGCGGCGAGAACGTGGTGACCAAGTTGCAGTTGCTGGCCATCGGCGACCGCTTCGAAGCGGAGATCGCCGCCGCCCGTGCGCAAGACGCGGCCTATCGCTGAGGACGGAACGCCATGATTGATCCGAACCTGTTCCAACTCATCTGCTTCTACGCCTTCGGCGCGGTCACGGTGTTGTCCGCGCTGGCGGTGATCACCCTGCGCAATTCGGTGCACGCGGTGCTGGCGCTGGTGCTGACCTTCTTCAGCACCGCCTGCATCTGGATGCTGGCCGAGGCGGAGTTCCTGGCCATCGCGCTGATCGTCGTATACGTCGGCGCGGTGATGGTGCTGTTCCTGTTCGTGGTGATGATGCTGGATATCGACCAGGAGCGCCTGCGCGAGGGCTTCGTGCGTTTCCTGCCGGTGGGCCTGGTGGTGGCCGTGGTGATGCTGGTGGAAATGCTTGGCCTGATCGGCGTGCGCGTGATGCATGCGCAGACGCTGGGCGCGAACCCGGCGGGCGCCTCCAACACCGCGTGGCTGGGCAAGGCGCTGTATACGCAGTACCTGTTGCCGTTCGAGATCGCCGCGCTGATCCTTACCGTGGGCGTGGTCGCCGCGGTGGCGTTGACGTTGCGCGAACGCCTGGGCGTCAAACGCCAACAGGCCAGCCAGCAGGTGCTGGTGAATCCGCGCGACCGCGTGCGCGTGGTGAAGATGGCGGCCGAGCGCCCCGCCGACGCCGTCCCGGCACAGGAGCCCAAGCCATGATTACCCTTTCGCACTTCATCGTGCTCGGCGCGATCCTGTTCTGCATCGCCGTCGCCGGTCTGTTCATCAACCGCAAGAACGTGATCGTGCTGCTGATGGCGATCGAGCTGATGCTGCTGGCGGTGAACATCAACTTCGTGGCGTTCTCCCGCTTCGGCCATGACGTGGCCGGGCAGGTGTTCGTGTTCTTCATCCTCACCGTGGCCGCGGCGGAATCCGCCATCGGCCTGGCGATCCTGGTGCTGCTGTTCCGCAACCGCAGCACGGTCAACGTCGCCGAAATCGACAGCATGAAGGGTTGATCCGATGCAACTTTCGACATCCATCCTGCTGACGATCGCGCTGGCGCCGCTGGTGGGCTGCCTGCTGGCCGGCTTCCTCGGCAAGCAGATCGGCCGCGCGGGCGCGCACAGCGTCACCATCCTCGGCCTGCTGGTTTCCTGCGGCCTCGCGTTCTACGTGCTGTACTCGCTGGTCTGGGGCGGCGCGGCCAACTACAACCAGGACATCTACACCTGGTTCGCGATCGGCAAGTACAGCGCCAGCGTGGGCTTCCTGGTCGACCGCCTCACCGCGATGATGATGGTGGTGGTCACCTTCGTGTCGCTGCTGGTGCACGTCTACACCATCGGCTACATGGCCGACGACCCGGGCTACCAGCGCTTCTTCAGCTACATCTCGCTGTTCACCTTCTCGATGTTGATGCTCGTGATGAGCAACAACTTCCTGCAGCTGTTCTTCGGCTGGGAGGCGGTGGGCCTGGTGTCGTACCTGCTGATCGGCTTCTGGTTCAAGCGGCCGACCGCGATCTTCGCCAACCTCAAGGCCTTCCTGGTCAACCGCGTGGGCGACTTCGGCTTCCTGCTGGGCATCTCGGCGGTGCTGTATTTCCTGGGCTCGCTGGACTACGCGACCGTGTTCGCGGCGGCGCCGGACCTCGCCGGCAAGACCCTGCAGATCACCGCGAACACGCAGTGGGATGCGGCCACGGTGATCTGTATCTGCCTGTTCATCGGCGCGATGGGCAAGTCCGCCCAGGTGCCGCTGCACGTGTGGCTGCCCGACTCGATGGAAGGCCCGACCCCGATCTCCGCGCTGATCCACGCAGCGACGATGGTGACCGCGGGCATCTTCATGGTGGCGCGCATGTCGCCGCTGTTCGAGCTGTCGGACACCGCGCTGAGCTTCGTCATGGTGATCGGCGCCACCGGCGCGCTGTTCACCGGCCTGATCGGCATCGTACAGAACGACATCAAACGCGTGGTGGCGTATTCCACGTTGTCGCAGCTGGGCTACATGACGGTGGCGCTGGGCGTGTCGGCCTACGCCGGTGCGGTGTTCCACCTGATGACGCACGCCTTCTTCAAGGCGTTGCTGTTCCTCGGCGCGGGCTCGGTGATCATCGCCATGCACCACGAGCAGGACATGCGCTACATGGGCGGCCTGCGCAAGTACATGCCGATCACCTGGATCACCATGTGGATCGGCTCGCTGGCGCTGTGCGGCGTGCCGTTCTTCTCGGGTTTCTATTCCAAGGACGCGATCATCGAAGCGGTGGGCGAGTCGCATCGCTGGGGTTCCCATTACGCCTATTTCTGCGTGCTGATCGGCGCCTTCGTCACCGGCCTGTACACCTTCCGCCAGATGTACCTTACCTTCCACGGCAAGGAGCGCTTCACGGTGAAGGCCCATCACGGCCATGGCCACCACGGTGCGCAGCATGACGATCACGACGACGATCACGGCCACCACGAGCCGGGTGTGCTGGAACACGCGCCGCACGAGTCGCCGTGGGTGGTGACCTTGCCGCTGGTGCTGCTGGCGATCCCGTCGCTGCTGGTGGGTTTTTTCGCGGTGAAGCCGCTGCTGTTCGGCGGCTGGTTCGGTTCGGCCATCCACGTGAACGAGGCGAACAACGTGCTCGGCGAGATGGGCGCGCACTTCGAAGGCGCGGCGAGCATGGCGTTACACGGCTTCTCGCTGTTCGGGCCGTTTGGCCTGGTGTTGCTGGCCTTCGCCATCCAGACCTACATCTACCTGTTCAATCCGGCGCTGGCCGGCCGCATCAAGGCTGCGCTGCATCCGCTGTGGACGGTGCTCGACCGCAAGTACTGGATCGACGACGTGTACTTCGCCGTGTTCGCCAAGGGCGGCCAGAAGCTCGGCCGCCTGTTCTGGAAGGCCGGCGACGCCGCGGTGATCGACGGCGTGATGGTCGACGGCACCACCGCCCTGACGCGACGCATCGCCGCCGGCATGCGCCGGCTGCAGTCGGGTTACCTCTATCAGTACGCCTTCGCGATGATCCTCGGCCTGATCCTGCTGCTCGGCGGGTACTGGCTGTTCGGTTCGATGCCGGCTGCGCAATAAGGGAAGCAAGCACACATGTTCAATCACTTGCTCAGCCTTCTGATCTGGCTGCCCATCGCCGGCGCGGTGCCGGTGCTGCTGGCCGGCTCCGCACGGCCCAACCTCGCGCGCTGGCTTGCGTTGCTGTTCATGGTGCTCACCTTCGTGGCGAGCCTGTTCCTGCTGCCGCAGTACGACGCGACGCAGGGCGGCATGCAACTGGTCGAGAACCACCTATGGATCGCCTCGCTGAACGTGCACTACGGCCTCGCCGTGGACGGCATCTCGGTGGCGCTGATCCTGCTCACCACCGTCGTCGGCATCCTCGTGGTGGTCGGCGCGTGGGAGGTGATCCAGAACAAGCCGCACCAGTACATGGCCGCGATGCTCGCGCTCGAGGGCGTGATGATCGGCGTGTTCTGCGCCACCGACGCGTTGCTGTTCTACGTGTTCTTCGAGGCGATGCTGATCCCGATGTTCATCCTCATCGGTGTCTGGGGCGGTCCGCGCCGCGTGTACGCCACGCTGAAGTTCTTCATCTACACGTTCTTCGGCTCGGTCTTCATGCTGATCGCGCTGTTGTACCTGTACCACAAGGCCGGCACGTTCGACCTGCGCACGCTGGCCGCGCTGCCGCTGACCTTCAACGAGCAGATGTGGATCTTCTTCGCCTTCCTGCTCGCCTTCGCGATCAAGGTGCCGATGGTGCCGGTGCACACCTGGCTGCCCGACGCCCACGTGGAGGCGCCGACCGGCGGCTCGGTGGTGCTGGCGGCGGTGATGCTGAAGGTGGGTACCTACGGCATGCTGCGCTTCATCCTGCCGATCGTGCCGGACGCCGGCCAGCACTTCGCATGGCTGGTGATCGGCTTGAGCCTGGTGGCGGTGGTCTACATCGGCTACGTGGCGCTGGTGCAGGAGGACATGAAGAAGCTGGTGGCGTACTCGTCCGTGGCGCACATGGGCTTCGTGACGCTGGGCATCTTCATCGCCTTCATGCTGGCGCGCCAGCTCGGCGACGTCGACACCGCACGCCTCGGCATGCAGGGCGCGATGGTGCAGATGATCTCGCACGGCTTCGTTTCCGGCGCGATGTTCACCTGTATCGGCGTGATGTACGACCGCCTGCATACCCGTCTGATCAAGGACTACGGCGGCGTCATCAACGTGATGCCGTGGTTCGGCTTCTTCTACGTGCTGTTCGCGATGGCCAACTGCGGCCTGCCGGGCACCAGCGGTTTCGTGGGCGAGTTCATGGTGGTGCTGGCCAGCTTCAAGGCCAATCCGTGGATCGCCTTCTTCGCCGCGTTCACCCTGATCATCGGCGCGGCCTACACGCTGTGGCTGGTCAAGCGCGTGCTGTGGGGCGAGATCCGCAACCCGCACGTGGCCGAGATGAAGGACATCAATGGCCGCGAGACCTTCGTGCTGCTGACCTTCGCCGCGCTGACCGTGGCGCTGGGCGTCTGGCCGGAGCCGCTGATCCACCTGATGGACAGCTCGGTCACGCAGGTGGTGCAACAGCTGGCCATCCACAAGATTTAAGCAGGATCGAACATGCCTACTCTCAACGACATCCTGATCCTGTTGCCGGAGTTCTATCTGGTGGCGGTGGCGTGCTTGCTGCTGTTGCTGGACGCCTTCATGAAGCCCGAGCAGCGCGGCACGCTGCACTGGATTTCCATCGTGGTGCTGCTGGTGGCCGCCTACATGGTGGTGGCCGGCCAGCCCGACGTCAGCGTGACCGCGTTCGGCGGCATGTTCGTGCGCGACCAGGTCTCGGAAATCCTCAAGGTGTTCGCGCTGCTGTGCACCGTGCTGGTGCTGGTCTACGCGCGTCCCTACCTGCAGGATCGCAGGCAGTTCATCGGCGAGTTCTACACGCTGATCCTGTTCGCGGTGATCGGTGTGATGCTGCTGGTGTCGGCCGGCAGCCTGGTGATGGTCTACCTGGGCCTGGAGCTGCTGACGCTGTCGTCCTACGCCCTGGTGGCGCTGAACCGCGATTCGTCGCTGTCTTCCGAGGCCGCGATCAAGTACTTCGTGCTGGGCGCGCTGTCGTCGGGCATGCTGCTTTACGGCATGTCGATGGTGTACGGCGCCACCGGCACGCTGGACCTGGCGCAGTTGCACGTCGCGGTGACGCAGAGCGCGATGCCGCACCTGCTGGTGTTCGGCCTGGTCTTCATGCTGGTGGGCATCGCCTTCAAGCTGGGCGCGGCGCCGTTCCACATGTGGATCCCGGACGTCTACCAGGGCGCCTCCACGCCGGTCACCACCTTCATCGCTTCCACCTCGAAGCTGGCGGCGTTCGGCATGGCGTGGCGCCTGCTGGAGACGGGGCTGGGCGGCCTGTCGCAGCACTGGCAGCCGATGCTGGCCGCGATCGCGGTGCTGTCGATGGCGATCGGCAACCTGGTCGCCATCGTGCAGACCAACCTCAAGCGCATGCTGGCCTACTCGACCATCTCGCACATGGGCTACCTGCTGGTGGGCCTGGTCAGCGCGGGGCCGGAAGGGTATTCCGCGGCGATGTTCTACGCGATCAGCTACGCGCTGATGAGCACGGTGTCGTTCGGCGTGATCCTGGCGCTGGCCCGTGCAGGCTTCGAGTGCGAGGAGATCGCCGACCTCAAGGGCCTCAACCAGCGTTCGCCCTGGTTCGCCGCCTTGATGGCGCTGGCGCTGTTCTCGCTGGCCGGCGTGCCGCCGCTGTTCGGTTTCTACGCGAAGTACCTGGTGCTGCAGGCTGCCATCGACGCGCACCTGTTGTGGCTGGCCATCGTCGGCGCGGTGTTCGCCATCGTCGGCCTGTACTACTACCTGCATGTGGTCAAGGTGATGTACTTCGACAAGCCGGAAGAGGGCGGCGCCGACCAGCCCCAATCGGACGGTTCGTTGCGCGTGGTGCTGTCGATCAATGCGCTGGCGCTGCTGGTGCTGGGCGTGTACTGGGGCCCGCTGCTGGGCTGGTGTCGTCATTCCTTCGGCCTCGGTTGATCGAAGCATTTGATGGAAAGTCCTTCGGCGAGGCTTGCGGTAAATGGCGAGTCTCGCTAGAATCTTCGGACTCTGATGCGGGGTGGAGCAGTCTGGCAGCTCGTCGGGCTCATAACCCGAAGGTCGCAGGTTCGAATCCTGCCCCCGCTACCAGATCTTTCTTAGAACAAGAAAGCCTCCTCGTGAGGCTTTTTTGTTGGGCGCAAGGATGCGTCACGTTGCGCCGGCCTCGGTTGCCGGCAGACGTCGGAGGAGCCGCCTGGAGTCGGTACATCGGCGAGGACGCTCCGGCAAGGAGCAGGGAATGGGCCGTCGAGCCCATTTTTTGTTTTCGCGATTTGGAATTGCATGATGGATACGAACGCACTCGCACAACGCTTCAGCGCCGCCCTCGCCGATCTCGGCGTGGAATGCATGGGCGTGGAATTCTTGCCGTCGCAGGGGCAGAGCACCCTGCGCGTCTACCTGGACATTCCCGAAGGCGCGCACGGCGCGGAAGGCGAGCGTCGCGAGGTGGGCATCGAGGACTGCGAGGCGGCCAGCCGCGAACTTTCCGCATTGCTGGACGTGGAAGATCCGATTCCCGGCCATTATGTGCTGGAGGTCTCCTCGCCCGGCTTGGACCGCCCGCTGTTCACCGCCGCGCAGTTCGCGCGCGTGGCCGGACAGGAGGTGAAGCTGCTGCTGCGCGCGCCGCTGGAAAGCCGTCGCCGCCTGCGCGGCAAGCTGCTGTCGGTGGAGGGCGAGCGTATTTCGCTGGAGGCCGAAGGCAAGGTGTTCGCCTTCGACCATGCGCAGGTGGAAAGCGCGCGGGTGGTGCCGGATTGGGTGGAGCTGGGCTATGCGCCCAAGCCCAAACCGGGCAAGGGACCGAGCAAGAAAAAGGTCGATTGAAGCCGTCATTTGGCAGTGTGGCCGTGGATGGCCGTTGTTCGATCGAAAGTCCACGGGCGACGCAAAAACTGAAGAGTGCAGCCGTGGATGGCTGCTTACTTGATCTTCGCGTTCACGGACGGACGCACAAATCACGGCGCGCCATCGCGGCGCCCATGGAGTTGCAGCAATGAGCAAAGAACTTTTGCTAGTGGTCGACGCGGTTGCCAACGAGAAGGGCGTGCCGCGCGAGGTGATCTTCGAGGCGATGGAAGCCGCGCTGGCTTCGGCCGCCAAGAAGCGCTACCCCGAGGAAGAACCGGACATCCGCGTCTCCATCGACCACGATACCGGTGACTACGAGACCTTCCGCCGCTGGGAAGTCATCGCCGACGACGGCGAGATGGAGTCGCCGTTCTACCAGCTGCGCCTGATGGACGCGGTGGACGAGCGCGCCGACGCCCAGGTGGGCGAATACATCGAGACCCAGATCGAGAACGCCGAGTTCGGCCGCATCGCGGCGCAGGCCGCCAAGCAGGTGATCGTGCAGCGCGTGCGCGAAGCCGAGCGCCAGCAGGTGGTGGACGCCTACAAGGACCGCGTGGGCGAGCTGATCACCGGCATCGTCAAGCGCGTCGAGCGCGGCAACATCTACCTCGACCTCGGCGGCAATGCCGAAGCCTTCATCCCGCGCGACAAGACCATTCCGCGCGAATCCGTGCGCGTGGGCGACCGCGTGCGCGGTTACCTGTACGAAGTGAAGTCCGAAGTGCGCGGGCCGCAGCTGTTCGTGTCGCGTGCGGCGCCGGAATTCATGATCGAGCTGTTCAAGCTCGAAGTGCCGGAAGTCGGCCAGGGCCTGGTCGAGATCAAGGGCTGCGCCCGCGATCCGGGCGACCGCGCCAAGATCGCCGTGCTGGCCCACGACAGCCGCACCGACCCGATCGGCGCATGCATCGGCATGCGCGGCTCGCGCGTGCAGGCGGTATCCAACGACCTCAACGGCGAGCGCGTCGACATCATCCTGTGGCACGAGAACCAGGCCCAGTTCGTCATCAACGCGATGGCGCCGGCTGAGGTGCAGTCCATCATCATGGACGAGGACAAGCACTCGATGGACATCGCCGTGGCCGAGGACAAGCTCTCGCAGGCCATCGGCCGCGGCGGCCAGAACGTGCGCCTCGCCAGCAAGCTCACCGGCTGGCAGCTCAACGTGATGACCCAGGACCAGGTCGCCGCCAAGAGCGAAGCCGAGCAGGAAGCCGCGCGCAACCTGTTCATGGAAAAGCTCGAAGTGGATCAGGAGATCGCCAACATCCTGGTGCAGGAAGGCTTCTCCAGCGTCGAGGAAATCGCCTACGTGCCCAGCGCCGAGCTGCTGGCGGTGGAAGGCTTCGACGAGGACATCGTCGAGGAACTGCGCGCCCGTGCCCGCGACGCCTTGCTTACCGAGGCGCTGGCCGTCGAGGAAACCCTCGACGAGCACCAGCCCAGCGAGGAGCTGCTGGCGCTCAAGGGCATGGATGAAGAAACCGCCTATGCACTGGCCGCGCGCGGCGTATCCACGATGGACGACCTCGCTGACCAGGCGGTGGACGACCTCATCGACATCGAAGGCATGACCGAAGAGCGCGCCGCGGCGCTTATCATGGCGGCACGCGCACCGATGATCGAGCAACTGGAGAAGGGCGGCTAACCGCGAACGGCCGCGCCCTGGATGGGCGCGCCGAGGGAGGCCCAGGGTCTCCCACCAGGGACGGCGGTGTTCGCGCGGCAGGTGCCGCACGGACGACAAGCGCGGGAAAGGCGGAGAAACAACACGATGTCGGACATCACGATCAAACAACTTGCCGAACAGGTGAAATTGCCGATGGACAAGCTGCTGGCGCAGCTTGCCGAAGCCGGCATGAACTTCTCCGGGCCCGATCAATTGATCAGCACCACCGAGCGCATGAAGCTGCTGGGCTTCCTGCGCCGCACCCACGGCAAGGGCGAACCGGCGGCCGAATCCGCCGACAGCGCGCCGCGCCAGATCACGCTCAAGCGCCGCGTGGTGGGCGAGCTGAAGGTTTCCACGCCCGGCGGCCGCGGCGCCGCGGCCACCGCCAAGACGGTGAACATCGAGGTGCGCGCCAAGCGCACTTACGTCAAGCGCAGCGTGATTGCGGAAGAAGCGAGCGCCGAGCCCGAGCGCGAGGAGGCCGTGCGCAAGCTGGCCGAATCCCGCGAGCAGCGCGCGCAGGAAGAACAGGACCGCCGCGAAGCCGAGCAGCGCAAGCAGGAAGCCTTGCAGCGCGAGCAGGAAGAGCGCCGGCGCGTACAGGAGCAGGCGGAAGAGCGTCGCCGCGAGGCCGAGGCCGAAACCAGTGCCGCCAGCGCCGTGGAGTCCGAGCCGGTCGCCGAGCCGGAAGCTGACGTTCCCGACTCCGCACCGGAGGCGGACGAGCCGGTGGTCGCCAGCGATGCCGCCGAACCGGCGCAGCCGGCGGTGCAGCGCCTCGACACGCGCGGCCTCGGCATGATCGTTCCGCAGGTACACGAGCCGCGCAAGCGCGAGAAGCTGGTCAAGCCGGCCCCCGCGCCGGCCCCCGCGCCGGCTCCGGCGCGTACCGCCGCTCCCGCGGCGGCGGGCGATGCGCGCAGCAAGCCGCGCCATGGCGGCCGCGATCGCGACGACGTGGTGGGCGGCAAGCGTTTCGCCGCCGGCGAGCTGCATCTGAGCGATGCCGACCGCGCGCGCCGCTCCAGCGGCAAGCGCGGCAAGCCGGTCAAGGGGGCCGCGCGCGAAGCCGTGCGCGGCGGCACGCCGGCAGCCGGTACGCATGGCTTCACCCGGCCCACCGCCGCCGTCGTCCGCGACGTGGTGGTCGGCGATGCCAACGTGGTCGCCGAGCTGGCGCAGAAGATGGCGGTCAAGGGCTCCGAGGTGGTCAAGGCGCTGTTCAAAATGGGCGTGATGGCCACCATCAACCAGACCATCGACCGCGACACCGCGACCCTGGTGGTGGAAGAGCTCGGCCACAAGGTGGTCGAGGCCAACGCCAACAACGCCGAGGCCGCGCTCGCCGCGCATACGCAGAGCGTGGAGCTGGAAGGCGAGAAGAAGTCGCGTCCGCCGGTGGTCACCATCATGGGCCATGTCGACCACGGCAAGACCTCGCTGCTGGACTACATCCGCCGCACCAAGGTCGCCTCGGGCGAGGCCGGCGGCATCACCCAGCACATCGGCGCCTACCACGTGGAAACGCCGAAGGGCGTGATCACCTTCCTCGACACCCCGGGCCACGCCGCGTTCACCGCGATGCGCGCCCGCGGCGCCCAGTCCACCGACATCGTGGTGCTGGTGGTGGCCGCCGACGATGGCGTGATGCCGCAGACCGCCGAAGCCGTGAAGCACGCGCAGGCGGCGAAGGTGCCGCTGATCGTGGCGCTCAACAAGATGGACAAGGCCGACGCCAATCCGGACCACGTCAAGCAGGGCCTCGGCAACCTGGAAGTGATCCCGGAAGAGTGGGGCGGCGACACGCCGTTCGTGCCGGTGTCCGCCAAGACCGGCATGGGCATCGACGAACTGCTCGACGCGATCTCGGTGCAGGCCGAGGTGATGGAGCTCACCGCGGTGGTCGACGGCGCCGCCTCGGGCGTGGTGATCGAATCCAGCCTGGACAAGGGGCGCGGCCCGGTGGCCACGGTGCTGGTGCAGCAGGGCACGCTGAAGCGCGGCGACTTCGTGGTCTGCGGCGTCGAATACGGCCGCATGCGCGCGCTGGTCGACGAGACCGGCAAGACCGTGCAGGAAGCCGGCCCGTCGATCCCGGTGCAGGTGCTCGGCCTCTCCGGCGTGCCGGAGGCGGGCGACGACTTCGTGGTGGTGGCCGACGAGAAACTGGCCAAGCAGGTGGCCGCCGAGCGCCAGCTCAAGCGCCGCGAGACGCGCATGGTCAGCAAGGCCAACCGCCTCGAGGACATCATGGCGCAGATGGGCCAGGGCACCGGCCAGCAGACGCTCAACATCCTGGTCAAGGCCGACGTGCAGGGTTCGGTCGAGGCGTTGCGCGAATCGCTCAGCGCGATCGGCAACGAGAACGTGAAGGTCAACGTGATCGCGGCCGGCGTCGGCGGCATCACCGAGTCCGACGCCACGCTGGCGGCGGCGTCCAAGGCCCTGGTGATCGGCTTCAACGTGCGCGCCGACGCCTCGGCGCGCAAGGTGATCGACACCGCCGGCCTCGACGTGCGCTATTTCTCGATCATCTACGACGTGATCGACCAGGTGAAGCAGGCGGCGTCCGGCCTCCTTGGCGTGGAGATCCGCGAGGAGATTCTCGGCATCGCCCAGGTGCGCGAGGTGTTCCGCAGCTCCAAGTTCGGCGCGGTCGCGGGCTGCATGGTCACCGAAGGCCACGTCAAGCGCAGCAAGCCGATCCGCGTGCTGCGCGACAACACCGTGGTGTTCGAGGGCGAACTCGAATCGTTGCGCCGCTTCAAGGACCTGGTCGACGAAGTGCGCAACGGCATGGAGTGCGGCATCGCCGTGAAGCAGTACAACGACGTCAAGGTCGGCGACCAGATCGAGTGCTTCGAACGTATCGAGGTGGCCCGTACCCTGTAACGCTGCGAGGCGCTACAGGGCGAGGGCGCGGCCATGGATGGCCGCACGCGAAGCTGCGGCTCAGCCGCAGCTTCGGCGGAGGTGCGACGGGCAAGGCCCGGCGCGCCGAGCCCCAAAAGTGCAGGACAGCACTTTTGGGGCATCAGTAACGCGCTTTGCTTTATATGTTTACCCAATCACGATATCAGCCATGCCCTCCCGCGACTTCAAACGTACCGACCGCGTAGGCGCCGAACTGCGCCGCGAACTGGGCCTGCTGGTGCATGCCGCGGTGCGCGACCACGGCCTGCCGTCGTGCAGCGTGTCCGACGTGGAGGTGAGCCGCGACCTCGACTTCGCCGCCGTGTGGGTGACCGCGCTGCTGCCCGAACAGTCGGCTTCCGCGGTGAAGGCCCTGAACACGCTGGCCGGCGAGTTCCGCCGCGCGCTGTCGCGCAGCATGCGGCTGCGCCGCGTGCCGGAGCTGCGTTTCAAGTACGACGATTCGGTGGACAAGGGCGAGCGCATCGACGCGCTGCTGCGCGATGTCGTGCCGCCGGGCGACGAGCCGTAATCCGAGATCCATGCCCCGCGAACGCAAGCTCCCCCGCATCGCCTGGCGCGATCTGCATGGCATCGTGTTGCTCGACAAGCCCGCTGGCCTGAGTTCCAACGAAGCCCTGCAGGCGGTGCGTCGCCTGTTCCGTGCCGCCAAGGGCGGGCATACCGGTGCGCTCGATCCCATGGCCACCGGCCTGCTGCCGTTGTGCTTCGGCGAGGCCACCAAGCTGGCTGGCAACTTGTTGGGTGCACGCAAGGCGTATCGGGCCGAATGCCGCCTGGGCATCACCACGACCACGGCCGACCGCGAAGGCGAAGTGCTGCGCAAGCGGCCGGTGCCGGTGCTGGACGATGCCGACGTCGAGATGGCGCTGGCGCCGCTGCGCGGCCGCATCGTGCAGGTGCCGCCGGCCTATTCGGCGCTGAAGCAGGGCGGCGAACGGCTCTATCTCAAGGCGCGCCGGGGCGAGGTCGTGGAAGCGCCGCCGCGCGAGGTCGACGTCCACCGGTTGGAGTTGCTGTCGCGCACGGCGGACACCCTGGTGTGCGAGGTGGAATGCGGCTCGGGCACCTACGTGCGTTCGCTGGCGGTGGATCTGGGCGAGGCGCTGGGCTGCGGCGCCCATCTCACCGCGTTGCGCCGGTTGTGGGTGGAGCCGTTCCACGCGCCATGCCTGGTTACGCTGGACGAGCTGGAGCAGTCGGCCGGGCGGGGCGATGAGGCCTTGCTGGCCCATTTGCTGCCGGTGGAGGCGGGGTTGGCCGGCTGGCCGCGGCTGCAGCTGGACGAGGCGCAGAGCCAGGCCATCGCCCGCGGCCAGCCCATCGAGGTGGACGGGGCCAGCGGGCCGCATGCCGCCTTTGCCAGCGACGGCGCCCTGCTGGCGCTGCTCGATCTGGACGCGGACGGACGCAGCCGGATACTGCGCGGTTTCAACCTGCCGCCGCCGTGAATCCGCCGCCGCCGTTGCCCTTGTTGCCAAGCCCGAGCAACCGTTAGAATGTGCAAGTTAATCCGAGACTTTCATCCCTAGCCGAAGCTTGCGTTTGCGCCATTTCCGATGACGCAAACGCAAGCTTCGCATCGCCTTTTCAAGGAAACAGGTATCACCATGTCGCTTACCGCAGAACAGACCGGCAAGATCATCGCTGACTTCGGCCGCGTGCCGAACGACACCGGCTCCACCGAAGTGCAGGTGGCGCTGCTGTCCGCTCGCATCGATCACCTCACCGACCACTTCAAGTCGCACAAGCAGGATCACCATTCCCGCCGCGGCCTGCTGAAGCTGGTGAACCGCCGCAAGAGCCTGCTCGCCTACCTCAAGGATCACGACCTGGCCCGCTACCAGAGCCTGATCGAGCGCCTCGGCCTCCGTCGCTAAGTTGGTTTCTGCGTTCGTCCGCGGACGCGAAGATCGAGAAGCGGCCGGCCATCTGGCCGCACCAATTCAGCCATTGCGTTCGTTCTGAAGAACGCGAAGACCAAGAGGCGGACATCTCTGGCCGCACTCTTCAAAAAGGCAGGAAATCATCGTGGCGAAAGTAACCAAGTCATTCCAGTACGGTAAGCACCAAGTCACGCTGGAGACGGGCGAAATCGCCCGCCAGGCGTCCGGTGCGGTGATGGTCAGCATGGGCGGCACCGTGGTGCTGGTCACCGCGGTGGCCGCGGCCAAGGCGAAGGATGGGCAGGACTTCTTCCCGCTCACCGTCGACTACGTCGAGAAGTTCTACTCCGCCGGCCGCATCCCGGGCGGCTTCTTCAAGCGCGAAGGCCGTCCGACCGAGAAGGAGACGCTGACCTCGCGCCTGATCGACCGTCCGGTGCGTCCGCTGTTCCCGGAAGAGTTCAAGAACGAAGTGCAGGTCATCGCGCAGGTCGTCTCGCTGAATCCCGAGGTCGACGGCGACATCCCGGCCATGCTCGGCGCCTCCGCCGCGCTGAGCCTCGCCGGCATCCCGTTCAAGGGCCCGATCGGTGCTGCCCGCGTCGGCTACGCCAACGGCCAGTACCTGTTCAACCCCGACGCTTCCGAACTGGCCGGCTCGCAGCTGGACCTGGTCGTCGCCGGTACCGCCGGTGCGGTGCTGATGGTGGAGTCCGAGGCCGAGCTGCTTTCCGAAGACGTGATGCTCGGCGCGGTGGTGTTCGGCCACCAGCAGATGCAGGTCGCCATCGAGGCGATCAACGCCTTCGTGGCCGAGGCCGGCCGCAAGCCGTTCAAGTGGGAAGCGCCGGCGCGCAACGACGCGCTGTTCGCGGCCATCGAGAGCATCCTGGGTGACCGCCTGGTGCAGGCTTTCGCGATCCGCGACAAGCTGGAGCGCCGCGACGCCATCAGCGCGCTCAAGAGCGACATCAAGGCCGGCATCGCCGAGACCGCCGCCTCGCATGGCTGGTCGGACCTCGAGATCAACAACGCGTTCGCCGAGATCGAGTACACCACCCTGCGCAGCGGCGTGCTGAAGACCAAGCAGCGCATCGACGGTCGCCAGCTCGACGACGTGCGTCCGATCACCGCCCGCGTGGGCGTGCTGCCGCGCACCCATGGCTCGGCCCTGTTCACCCGCGGCGAGACCCAGGCGCTGGTGGTGGTCACACTCGGCACCACCCGCGACGCGCAGATCATCGACGCGCCGGCCGGCGAGTCGAAGGACGCCTTCCTGTTCCACTACAACTTCCCGCCGTTCTCGGTGGGCGAAGCCGGCCGCTTCGGCGCGCCGAAGCGCCGCGAGATCGGCCACGGCCGCCTCGCCAAGCGCGGCGTGCAGGCGGTCAAGCCGTCGATGGAAGCGTTCCCCTACGTGCTGCGCGTGGTGTCGGAAATCACCGAGTCGAACGGTTCCTCCTCGATGGCCTCGGTGTGCGGTTCCTCGCTGGCGATGATGGACGCCGGCGTGCCGCTGAAGGCCCCGGTGGCCGGCATCGCGATGGGTCTGGTGAAGGAAGGCAACGACTTCGTCGTGCTGTCCGACATCCTGGGCGACGAGGATCACCTCGGCGACATGGACTTCAAGGTGGCCGGTTCGTCCGAGGGCATCAGCGCCCTGCAGATGGACATCAAGATCGACGGCATCACCGAGGAGATCATGAAGGTGGCGCTGGCCCAGGCCAAGCGCGGCCGCCTGCACATCCTAGGCGAGATGGCCAAGGCGCTCAGCACCGCGCGCACCGAGATGAGCGAGTACGCGCCGCGCCTGATCACCATCAAGATCCACCCCGACAAGATCCGCGAAGTCATCGGCAAGGGCGGCGCCACCATCCGCTCGATCACCGAGGAGACCGGCGCCACCATCGACATCAACGACGACGGCACCGTGATCATCGCCTCGGTCAACCGCGATGCGGGCGAGGCGGCGAAGAAGCGCATCGAGCAGATCGTCTCCGACGTCGAGCCGGGCCGCATCTACGAGGGCAAGGTCGCCAAGCTGATGGACTTCGGCGCGTTCGTCACCATCATGCCGGGCAAGGACGGCCTGGTGCACGTGTCGCAGATCTCCAACGAGCGCGTCGAGAAGGTCTCCGACAAGCTCAAGGAAGGCGACATCGTCAAGGTCAAGGTGCTGGAAGTCGACAAGCAGGGCCGCATCCGCCTGTCGATGAAGGCGGTGGCCGAGGGCGAGGGCTGATATCCGTCCTCCCTGGTTCCAGGTAACGCGAACGAGGCCCGGCATTGCCGGGCCTCGTTCGTTTGGGGAGTGCGGGCATGGAAAGCGTCCGTCTGCCATTGGGCTCGTGGAGCGATCGCGACGATGCCGGGCATTTCGCGCAACCTGCATTTGCTACGATGCACAGGTCGGCGAACGAGGATGCGCTATGAGTGGACAGGCAAGCGATTTCATCAAGGATTGGCAGGTGCTGGCCCAGCAATCCTGGGACGCCTGGCTGCGCCAGCTGCAGCCGTCTCCTGCCGCCGCACCGCCGCCGCCGGGCAACGAGGCCTTTGAACGCACGATGGCCGGCCTCAAAGGCTGCTTCGACTGGATGCAGGGTGTGGCTGCGGCCGGCGCCAGCCAGCCCGGTGCGGACTGGCAGACCGTGCTGCGCGCCTGGGCCGGTTCCGGCAACCAGCCTTTCACGCAGGCCTTCAGCGGCATCGACAACGCCGCCGCGCAGGGTTTCGTGCAGCAATGGCAGGCCTGGCTGCATTCGGTGCAACCCCGCGGATTCGCGCCGTCTGCCGCGGTCGACGGCGTGGTGCCCGGCTTCGGCCTGAATCGCGAGCAGTTGATGCAGCAGCAGGAGTTGGCTGCGGCGATCCAGGCGGCGTTGGAGGCGAACGCGCGCTATCAGGCCTTGATCCAGAGCGCGAACGCGCAAGGACTCGAACGCTTGCAGGCGGGACTGGCGCAACGCGACGCGTCGAGCCCGCCGATCGAATCGCTGAAGGCGCTGTACGACCTCTGGGTGGATGCCGCCGAGGACGCCTACGCCGAGATCGCGTTGTCCGACGAATTCCGTGCCGCCTATGGCGAGATGGTCAACAGCCAGATGCGCGTGCGTCAGTTGCAGCAGAAGCAGACCAGCCAGTTGTGCCGCGAGTTGGGCATGCCCACGCGCGAGGAGGTTGCGTCGCTGGGCGAACGCCTGCAGCAGTTACGCCGCGACTTCCGCGCGCAGCAAGGCGGCAGCGATGCCGCAGAGGAAATCGTCGCCTTGCGCCGCGAAGTGGCGGCGCTGCGCCGCGAACTCGCGCAGAAGTCCGGCGTGCCAGCACACAGGCCGGTCGCCGCGGGGAAACCCGCCAAGGGCGACGGAAACCGGGCCGCGCCTGCGCGTGCGAAGGCGGCTGTCGCCAAGTCCGCGCCCAAGCGCGCCAGCGCCGCAGCCAAGCAGAAGCTGCCGGCACGCACCAAGGTTGACGTTTCCGCCAGCCGTTCGCGCAAGCGCTGACAGGGAGGCAACGCATGGATACCCCGCTTCATCTCGATCCCTCGCGGCTGATGCAGGAAATCGCCACGTTCCAGCGCAAGCTCAGCGCCGGCATGGGCCACCTGCGCGGCATGCGCGAACCCGGCTACGCCAATACGCCGCGTGAACTGGTGTACGCCGAGGACAAGCTCAAGCTGTGGCACATGCGGGGCGACCGCGCGCCCACCGCGCGCACGCCTACCCTGATCGTCTACGCGCTGGTCAATACGGTGTGGATGACCGACCTGCAGGCCGACCGTTCGCTGGTGCGCAACCTGCTTGCGCAGGGCGAGGACGTCTACCTGATCGACTGGGGCTACCCCGACGGCGCCGACCGCTGGCTGACGCTGGACGACTACCTCAACGGCTATCTCGACCGCTGCGTGGACGCGCTGCGCGAGCGCCACGGCCTCGATGCGGTCAACCTGCTCGGCATCTGCCAGGGCGGTGCGTTCTCGCTGTGCTACAGCGCGATGCACCCGGACAAGGTAAAGAACCTGGTCACCATGGTGACGCCGGTGGATTTCCAGACGCCGGACAACATGCTCTCGCACTGGTGCCGCGCGATGGACGCGGACCTGTTCGTCGACACGCTGGGCAACGTGCCGGCCGGCCTGATGAACTGGGTCTACCTCACGCTGAAGCCGGTGCGCCTGAACCAGCAGAAGTACATCGGTCTGGTGGACATCCTCGACAAGCCGGCGGAGCTGGAGAACTTCCTGCGCATGGAGCGCTGGATCTTCGATTCGCCCGACCAGGCCGGCGAAGCCTTCCGGCAATTCATCAAGGATTTCTACCAGGGCAACAAGCTGGTGAAGGGCGGTCTGGTCATCGGCGGGCGCGAGGTCGATCTCGGCATGGTCAGCCAGCCGGTGCTCAACATCTATGCCGAGCAGGATCACCTGGTGCCGCCCGACGCCTCGCGCGCGCTGAAGCGCCGCGTGGGCACCACCGACTACACCGAACTCGCCTTCAAGGGCGGCCACATCGGCATCTACGTTTCCGGCCGCGCGCAGCGCGAAGTGCCGCCGGCGATCCACCAGTGGCTGCGCGCGCGCGATTGACCACGACAGGAGCCGCAACATGGAAAAGCGTCTGTACCGCTCCCGCCAGAACCGCACGCTCGCCGGCGTCTGCGGCGGCATCGCCGAATACCTCGGCTGGGATCCGACCCTGGTGCGGGTGGCGTGGATCATCCTCACCTTGCTGGGCGGCTCGGGCATCCTGATCTACCTGATCTTCTGGCTGGTGATGCCGGAGTCGCCCTGATCCTTCCGTTCCAACACACGAAGTTCCCCATGGATTACGACCGTTACGACCGCGTCCGCGCCGTGCAATGGCGCGGCGACCACCTCCGCTTGCTCGACCAGCGCCTGCTGCCGCAGGAGGAGCGCTGGATCGAATGCCGCGATGCGGCTGCGGTGACGCAGGCGATCAGGGACCTCGTGGTGCGCGGTGCACCGGCCATCGGTATCGCCGCGGCCTGGGGCGTGGCGCTGGCCGCGCAGCAGGGCGCCGCACTGGACGCTGCATTGGCGCAGTTGCGCGCGGCGCGGCCCACCGCGGTGAACCTGATGTGGGCGCTGGACCGCATGAAGGCGCGCATCGCCGCCGGCGCGGATGCGCAGGCGCTGGGGCGCGAGGCGCAGGCGATCCAGGACGAGGACCTGGCCGCCAATCGCCACATGGGCAGTCTGGGTGCCGCGCTGATCGCGCCGGGATCGGGCGTGCTCACCCATTGCAACACCGGTTCGCTCGCCACTGCGGGCTTCGGCACGGCGCTGGGCGTGATCCGCGCCGGCGTGGCGCAGGGGCGCATCGCGAACGTGTTCGCCGGCGAGACGCGGCCGTGGCAGCAGGGCGCGCGGCTGACCATGTACGAGTTGGTGCGCGACGGCATTCCCGCCAGGCTGATTGCCGATTCGGCCGCATCGCACCTGATGAAGTCGGGCGCGGTGCAATGGGTGATCGTGGGCGCCGACCGCATCGCCGCGAACGGCGACACCGCGAACAAGATCGGCACCTACCAGCTCGCCATCGCGGCGAAGCACCATGGCGTGAAGTTCATGGTGGCCGCGCCGTCTTCCACGGTGGACATGGCCACGGCTTCGGGCGAGCACATCGAGATCGAATTGCGCGATCCGGCGGAGCTGCTTGCCATCGGCGGCCGGCGCGTGGTGGTCGATGGCGCCGAGGCCTGGAACCCGGTGTTCGACGTGACGCCGGCCAGCCTGATCGACGCCATTGTCACCGAACGCGGCGTGATCGAGCGGCCGACCGAGGCGGCGATGCAGGCGCTGTTCGGCGCCTGAAAACGACCATCGTGGCGGACTGGCGAAGCCGCCGTTCGAGGCGCCTTGCCGTGGATGCAAAATCGTTGTTCAAGGCATTGAAACATAAGGCTTAATTTTCGCCTTTCGCTGGGCGGAAAAAGTCGGGGCGTGCTACACTCGACCGGTTGAATTTCACGCGTCCGCGGACATGCGCGCGGCGCGCTCCTCCTCGTTCATCAGGGAAGCCGATTGATGGCAGAACTCGCCAAAGAAGTCATCCGCGTCAACATCGAAGACGAGATGCGCCAGAGCTATCTCGACTACGCGATGAGCGTGATCGTGGGCCGTGCGCTGCCGGACGTGCGCGATGGCCTGAAGCCGGTGCATCGCCGCGTGTTGTTCGCCATGAACGAGCTTGGCAACGCCTGGAACAAGCCCTACAAGAAGTCGGCCCGCGTGGTCGGCGACGTGATCGGTAAGTACCACCCGCACGGCGACGCGTCGGTGTACGACGCCATCGTGCGCATGGCGCAGCCGTTCTCGCTGCGCTACATGCTGGTCGACGGCCAGGGCAACTTCGGTTCGGTGGACGGCGACAACGCGGCGGCGATGCGTTACACCGAGGTGCGCATGGCGCGCCTCACGCACGAGCTGCTCGCCGACATCGACAAGGAAACCGTCGACTTCGGCCCCAACTACGACGAGAGCGAGCACGAGCCGCTGGTGCTGCCCACGCGCGTGCCTAACCTGCTGGTGAACGGTTCGGCGGGCATCGCGGTGGGCATGGCCACCAACGTGCCGCCGCACAACTTGAACGAGGTCGTCGCCGCGACCATCGCGCTGATCGACGAGCCGGCGCTGTCGGTCGACGAGCTGATGCACTACATCCCCGGCCCGGACTTCCCGACCGCCGGCATCATCAACGGCTCGTCCGGCATCGTCGAGGCCTACCGTACCGGCCGCGGGCGCATCCTGGTGCGCGCCAAGACCGAGATCGAGACCGAGAGCAACGGCCGCGAGACCATCCTCGTCCACGAGCTGCCGTACCAGGTCAACAAGGCGCGGCTGATCGAGAAGATCGCCGAGCTGGTCAAGGAAAAGAAGATCGAGGGCATCAGCGAGCTGCGCGACGAGTCCGACAAGGACGGCATGCGCGTCGTCATCGAAATCCGCAAGGATGCGATGGCCGACGTGGTGCTCAACAACCTGTTCCAGCAGACCCAGCTGCAGGTCACCTTCGGCATCAACATGGTGGCCCTGCTGGACGGCCAGCCGCGCCTGCTCAACCTCAAGGACATCCTCGAGGCCTTCATCCGCCATCGCCGCGAGGTGGTGACCCGCCGCACCATCTTCGAACTGCGCAAGGCCCGCGCCCGCGCGCACATCCTGGAAGGCCTCACCGTCGCGCTCGCCAACATCGACGAGATGATCGAGCTGATCAAGACCTCGGCCTCGCCGGCCGAGGCGCGCGAGCGCATGCTGGCGCGCAAGTGGCAGCCGGGTGTGGTCGGCGCGCTGCTGGCCGCCGCCGGTGCCGAGGCGTCGCGGCCGGAGGACATGGATCCGCGCGACGGCTTGAAGCCGCAGGGTTACCAGCTTTCCGAGGTGCAGGCGCAGGAAATCCTCGCCATGCGCCTGCATCGCCTCACCGGGCTGGAGCAGGAGAAGCTGTCCGACGAATACCGCGAGATCCTGGAAACCATCCGCGGCCTGATCGAGATCCTGGAAAACCCGGAACGCCTGCTTGCGGTGATCCGCGAGGAACTGGAAACGGTCAAGAACGAATTCGGCGACGCGCGACGCACCGAGATCCAGCACTCGCAGGAGGACCTCAACGTCCTCGACCTGATCGCGCCGGAAGACATGGTGGTGACGCTGTCGCACACCGGCTACATCAAGCGCCAGCCGGCCAGCACGTACCGCGCGCAGCGCCGCGGCGGCAAGGGCCGTTCGGCCTCTGCGCTGAAGGACGAGGACGTGGTCGAGCAGCTGTGGGTGGTCAACACCCACGACACCCTGCTCACCTTCACCAGCACCGGCCGCGTGTACTGGCTCAAGGTCTACCAGATGCCGGAAGCGGGCCCGGGCGCGCGCGGCAAGCCCATCATCAACCTGCTGCCGCTGGCCGCGGGCGAGAAGGTGCAGGCCGTGCTGCCGGTGCGCGAGTACGCGGAAGACCGCTACGTGTTCTTCGCCACCCGGCAAGGCACGGTGAAGAAGACGCCGCTCAGCGAGTTCGCCTTCCAGTTGCAGAAGGGCAAGATCGCGATCAACCTCGACGAGGGCGACGCGCTGGTCAACGTGGAGCTAACCGACGGCAACAGCGACGTGATGCTGTTTGCCTCCAACGGGCGCGCCGTGCGTTTCGCCGAGGGCGAGGTGCGCGTGATGGGCCGTACCGCCACCGGCGTGCGCGGCATTCGCCTCGCCGAAGGGGCGCAGGTCGTGTCCCTGCTGGTGGTGGAGCATGCGGCGGAGCAGGTCGGCGACGACGACGCGGACGAGGCCGAGGACACGTCCGACGAATCCGCATCGCCGTCGGAAACCTACGTGCTCACCGCCACCGAGCGCGGCTACGGCAAGCGCACCCCGCTGTCGAAGTACCCGCGCAAGGGCCGCGGCATCCAGGGCGTCATCGGCATCCAGTGCTCCGAGCGCAACGGCAACCTGGTGGGTGCCGTGCCGCTCGACGAGACGCACGAGATCATGCTGATCTCCGACCAGGGCACCCTCGTGCGCACGCGCGCCGCGGAAATCGCCAAGGTCGGCCGCATTACCCAGGGCGTCACCCTGATCCGCTTGCCGGCCGAAGAGTCGCTGGTCAGCGTGGTGCGGCTCGAGGCCGAGGAAGACGCCGGCGACGAGCCGGCGCCCGATGCAGGCGCTACCCCGGGAGCAGGCGAGGCCTGATTTCGCGGACGCGTCCGGCCGGTCCCGGCGATACCGGGGCCGGTCGGGCGGCAGGCATTTCCAATTTAGGCGACGCAAACGTCTTGCAAGTGAGCAGCCGCCGTTTCGTGGCGGATGAAACTGCGCATGGCAGGCCGGCCCCAGGCTGCCGTTGCGCCGCAGCCGCCACGACGCAAGTGCCTGAATGATGGAGTCCGTGTGGAAGCGTCATGAACCAGCCGCAAACCATCGCTGACCACGCAACACCGCACGCGGCCAGCGTCGAGGCGCTGTTCCGCGAGCATGGCCGTGCCCTGGTCGCGTTCCTGCAGTGCCGGCTGGGCTCGCTGGCCGATGCGCAGGAAGTGGCGCAAGAAACCTGGGTGCGCATGCTTGCGCTGGAGCGGCCGGAACAGGTCGATTCGCCGCGGGCCTTCCTCTTCCGCGTCGCGGCAAACCTTGCGGTCGATCGGCAGCGCATGCGCAAGTTCCGCGATGCCCTGCCGCTTGACGAGGCGCCCGAGCCGCCGCCGGAACTGCACCTGGCGCCGGTGCCCGAACGCCACGCGGCGGCATCCGCGCAATGGCGCAACCTGGGCGAGGCGCTGCGCGAACTGCCGCCCAAGACCAGCCAGGCTTTCGTGCTGCACATGATCGAAGGGCTCGATTTCGAGACGATCGCGCAAACCATGAAGCTCAGCGCACGCATGGTGCGCTATCACGTTACCCGCGCGTTGGCGCATTGCCGCACACGGGCGGAAGGACGGGAGACACCGTAATGGACACCATCGACCAGCATTTCGACGAACACCTGCTGCTGACCGCCGCCGACTGGTGGACGCGCCTGCGCGACCCGCACGGCGCCGAGGCCAGCGTGGAGCAATGGCTGGACTGGACCGAACAGGACGAGCGCCATCTGGCCGCGTTCGAATACATCGCCGCGTTCGGCGAGGGCATCGGCCTGCTGGACGCCGACACGCGCCGGCGCCTGTTGGCCGAGTTCGCGGCCAAGCCCGCTTCCATGCCAGCAGCTGCTGCCGCGCCGCGCCGGCACTGGTGGCCGACGGCGGCTGCAGCCGCTGCCCTGGCCGTGGCCATCGGCGGGGGTGTGCTGCTGTGGGGACGTTCGGATGGCGGCGCCATGACCCTGGCGACCTATGCCAGCGCCGTCGGGCAGAACCGCGAGGTCGTGCTTCCGGACGGCAGCAAGGTCACGCTGGGTGGCGCCAGTCGCCTGAGCATCCGCTTCGCGGGCGATGAGCGCCACGTGGCGCTGGAAGCGGGCGAGGCGTATTTCCAGGTGGTGCACGATGCGCAGCGCCCGTTCGAGGTGGCCGCCGGCGGCATCACGGTGCGCGACATCGGTACCGCCTTCGATGTACGCCGCGACGGCAGCGGCGTGGCCGTGGCGGTGACCGAAGGCCAGGTGCGGGTGACGGCCGCCGACAATGCGTCGCGCACTCTGGATGCCGGCGCCGAGCAGCGCGTGGCCTGGGACGCGGCCACGGACACCTTGCAGCTGGGGACCACCACGCCGGAGCAGGCCATCGGCTGGCGCCAGCACCGGCTGGAATTCGTGAACGAGCCGCTGTCGGTGGTGATCGCCAGCGTCAACCGCTACAGCGCCAAGCCGGTGCGGCTGGACGGCGCCGCGGTGGCCGGTCTCGGCTTCACCGGCACGGTGCGTACCGACGAGATCGGCAACTGGCTGCATGCCTTGCCGCAGGTGTTCCCGCTGCAGGTGCAAGAGGGGGAGCACGCGGTGACGCTTTCCGCGAACAAGGTGCCTGCGCAACGGCGTTGATCCATGCCAAACTTGCCGCTTTCACCAGGGGCAAGTAGGGGACATGAGCCGGTTCGGCCTGATGCCAACGATGGCTGCGTTCGCCGCTGTGGCTTTGCCATGCCAGGCGGTAGTTGCCGCGACCACGCTGCATTTCGCGATACCGCCGCAGATGCTCGCCACCGCGCTGATCGCGTTCGGCCGGCAGGCGAACGTGCAAGTACTGACCGCGGGCGGTAGCGTGGCGGCCGTGCGCTCGCACGGTTTTGCCGGTACCGGCACGGCGGCGGTGGCGCTTGACCGGCTGCTGCAGGGTACGGGCCTTGCCTATCGCTTCGTCGATGCCGCTACCGTGGTGGTGACGCCCAAGCTGGTCGCGGCGCGTGGCGGCCAGGCGCCCGGCGCGAAAGCCGATGTGCGGCAGCTGGCGCCCGTGGTCGCCACCGGCGAGGTCGACTCCGGCGGTTATCTGGTGGATGTCGGCAGCGGCGCCACGCGCGTGGACGCGGATCTGCTGGAATTGCCGGCGGCGGTGAGCGAGGTGCCGCACGACCTGCTCGATTCGCAGCAGGCGCGCAACGTGGCCGATGCCGTGCGCAACGTGGCCGGCGTGGAGTTCCTGGACGGCGCGGACGCCTTGCCGGTGTTCCTGGTGCGCAGTTTTCAGGTCGGCAACGGCATGATCGACGGCCTGCCCAACAGCATTGCGTCCTACGGCGACTACCCGCCGCTGATCGGCATCGACCGCGTGGAAGTGCTGAAGGGGCCGCAGGCGATCATCGGCGACACCTCGGTCAGCAACAACTTCGGCGGCCTCATCAACCTGGTGATGAAGCAGCCGACCGCGACCCCGGTGCGCAAGCTGGAATTCACGCTGGGCCAGTACGGCGACAGCCAGGTGGGCGTCGATGCCGGCGGCCCGCTGGACAAGCAGGGGCGCTGGACGTATCGCCTGGTCGCCGATGCCGGGTATGCCAACCGCACCTGGCAAGGCAGGCACGGCCAGCGCAACGTCTATCTGGCGCCATCCATCGGCTGGCACGACGAAGCAAACCGGCTGACGGTGTCCGCCGAGCGCATCGTGCGGCGCGAGCCGGTGCCGGATTACGCGGTGCTGCTGACCGGCACCCTGCCGAGCATGACGCCGCCCAACCTGCTGATAGGCAGTGCGGACGACCACTCGCTGTTCCGCACCACGCGGTTGTCGTATGCGTTCGAGCACCGCTTCGGCGATGTCTGGACCTATCGCAGCCGCGGGCAGTACGTGCGCCAGGATTCGCGGGTGGAGGAGTGGGACCTGGTCGATTTCTCGCCGAACGGCGACGTCGGCCTGATGGCCGCCGAACGTTATCGTTACCGGGACGCGTTCTGGACCCTGCAGAACGATGCGGTGGGGCGTTTCGACAGCGGTTCGGTCAGCCACGTGCTGGTCGCCGGCTTCGATTATTCGCGCGCCTTGTCGGGCAGCGTGGACGACGTGTTCGGCTTTCCGCAACTGGCCAACTACAACCTGTACAGCAGTCCGCCGCTGCCATCCGTGGCGGCGACGATCACGCCGAGCAACAGCGGAACGGTGCATGCGATGGGCGATCCCTGGATCACCGATCATGCGTTGTTCCTGCAGGACCAATTGACCCTGGGCGAACATTGGAACGCCTTGCTGGCCGTCCGGCGCACCACCTACGAGCTTGTCACGCTGAACACCAGCGGCACCGGCCTGCTGACCGCCCACAAATCGGAATGGGTGCCCAACGCCGGGCTGCTCTACAAGCTGACGCCCATGCTGTCGCTGTACGCCAGCGTCACCAGCGGCTTCCAGGCGAACACGGTGCTGGGCAAGGACGGCCAGCCCTTGTTGCCATCGCATTCGCGCCAGCAGGAAGCGGGCGCAAAGATGATGCTGTTCGACCAGCACGCCATGCTCACCGTGGCGGCTTATCGCACCATGCTGGATCACAGCACCAATCTCGCCTCGCCCAAGCCGCCTTACTACGGCGTCCCCGGGCCGGGTCAGGTCAACCGGGGCCTCGAAGTCGAGTTCAACGGCCGGCCCATGCCGGGATTGGACGTAAGCGCCGCCTACAGCAACGCGACGGTGCACAACGACGACGGCACGCCGCCTACCGGCACGCCGCGCCAACGCTTCAATCTGTGGGCCAGCTACCGCATCCAGGGCGGCGCGTGGCGCGGCTGGGGCGTGGCCGGCGGCGTGCTTGCGCGCAGCGCGAGCCGCGGCGTGCTGTCGAATGGCTCGACTTACTTCGCCATCCCGGGGCAGGCCCGCGTGGACGCGAACGTGTCGTGGCAGGGCGCGCGCTGGAGCTTCGCGCTGGGCGTGCGCAACCTGTTCGATCGCCACCTGCTCGATGTCGAATTCAACGAGAACTACGTGCCGCTGCACCGCGGCCGCAGCGTGCTGTTGAGCGGGACCCGGAGTTTCTAGCCGATGGCGGCCAGCATCGCCTCCGCGCCCGACACGCGGAATTCGCCCGGCGCTTCCACATGCAGCTGGCGCACCGCGCCGTCTTCCGCGTACAGCGCGAAGCGGCGTGCGCGCAGCCCCATGCCGTAGGCGCTGCCGTCCAGCTCCAGGCCCAGCGCACGGACGAAGTCGGCGTTGCCGTCCGCGAGCAGCAGCAACCCGGGCGGTACGTTTTGCGCGGCAGCCCAGGCTTGCATCACGTAGGCGTCGTTGACGGCGAGACAGTACACGGCGATGCCGCGATCCCGGAACGCGTCGTGGTGTTGCACATAGCCGGGCAGATGCTTTTCCGAGCACGTCGGAGTGAAAGCGCCCGGCACGGCGAACAGCACGGCCTTGCGGGCGGCGAACAGCGCACCGGTGCGGGCGGGCTCGATGCGGCCGTCGTCGATGACCTTGACGGCGACGTCGGGCAGCGGCTGGCCGATCTGGATGCTCATGGCGGGTTTCCTGAAAGGTGGGCAACCTGCGGATGCTAGCGTCTGCCGCCTGCGGATGTCGCGCTTGAATCGCGTCCGGTCGCACCTATCTCCCCTGACAGGCGGCGACGTGCCGCAATCCGTTCGAGGAGTTTCCGATGAGCCTGAACCATCAAGTGATCTGGGGCCTGCCGCGCGACGCGCGCGCCTTCCGCCATGCTTTCGACCGATTCGCGGAGTTCGCCGGCGAGCCGTCCGGCGACGCCGGTGCCTGGTCGCCGCGCGTGGACGTGCACGAGGAAGCCGAGCGTTTCGTGATCCGCGCCGACGTGCCCGGCGTCGACCCGGCCGGCATCGACGTGAGCATGGACAAGAACGTGCTGTCGATCCGCGGCGAGCGCACGGCGGAGGCAGCGGCCGACTCCAGTCATTGCGCACGGCGCGAGCGCCCGCAGGGCGCGTTCCTGCGCCGCTTCACGCTGCCCGACAACGTGGACGCCGAGCGCATCACCGCCAGCAACCGGCATGGCGTGCTGGAGATCGCGTTGCCGAAGAAAGCCGAGAGCGCGCCGCGCCGCATCGTGATCGAAGCGAGCCACTGAGCGGCCCGCAGTTGCAGTGGCGGCCCGCGGCGGACGATGATCCGCCGCGGGCCGCTTGGTTTTGATGCAAGCGCTGCGAAGGAGTAGCGGTGGAATCCAAAGACTATTACGAGATCCTCGGCGTGAAGCCCGGGGCCAGCGAGGCGGAGATCAAGACCGCCTACCGCAAGCTCGCGCGCAAGTACCACCCGGACAAGAACAAGGAGGCGGGCGCCGAGGAGAAATTCAAGGCGGCGAACGAGGCGCAGGAAGTGCTGCTCGATCCCGAGAAGCGCCGCACCTACGACCAGTGGCGCGCGGGCGGTTACCGCGGCGGCGAATCGTTCCGGCCGGGGCAGGGAGCGGGGCAGGGCCAGCCTTTCGACTTCGGCGGCGAGGGCGACTTCAGCGATTTCTTCGAAAGCCTGTTCGGTGCCCGCGGCGCCGGCGCCCAGCGTGGTGGCCAGCCGCGCGCGCGGCGGGGCCAGGACGTGCAGGCACGGGTGGAGATCGACTTGCAGACCGCCTTCGACGGCGGCCGCACGCGGGTGTCGCTGCACGATGGCCGCGGCGACGAGCGCGTGCTGGAGGTGAAGATCCCCGCCGGCATCCAGCCGGGGCAGGTGATCCGCCTGGCCGGGCAGGGACATCCCGGTCATGGCGGTGCGCCGAACGGCGACCTGCTGCTCGAAGTGGGCATCCGCGACGATGCGCGTTTCAAGCTGGATGGCCGCGACGTACTGCACGTGCTGCCGCTCAGTCCATGGGAGGCGGCGCTGGGTGCCACGGTGCCGGTGCCGACCCTGGCCGGCACGGTGGAGCTGCGCATTCCGGCCGGTTCGCAATCGGGTCGCAAGCTGCGCCTGAAGGGGCGCGGGCTGCCGGGCGCGCAATCGGGCGACCAACTGGTGGAATTGTCGATCCGGGCCCCGGCGGCGGAGACCGACAAGCAACGCTCGGCCTGGGAGGCGTTGCGCAAGCACTATGCGGACTACGATCCGCGGCGCTGAGCGGACGTGGTCGGCCGTGGCGACGTCGCCGTATGCGATCGCGGGCAATCCGCGCACAACAAAACGGCGCCCTTGGGCGCCGTTTTTGTATGGTTCGAGGACAGCCTTCAGGCTGGCAGCAGTTCCTTCAACGTGGCCACCAGTTCTTCTTCCTTGATCGGCTTGGTGACGTAGGCCCTGGCGCCCTGGCGCATGCCCCAGACGCGATCGGTGTCCTGATCCTTGGTGGTTACCAGCACCACCGGGATATGCGCGGTGGAGGCGTCCTTGCTGATCGTGCGGGTGGCCTGGAAACCATTGAGGTTGGGCATCACCACGTCCATCAGGATCAGGTCGGGGATCTCGCGCTTGGCCACCTCGACGCCCGCGGCGCCGTCCTCGGCCGTGAGGGTCTCGTGACCGAGCTTTTCGACGATGCGCTTCAGCCCCAGCAATTGCGAAGGCGAGTCGTCGACGATCAGGATGCGTGCCATATGCCTGTTATCCCCTTGATAGCGGTTCGATGGATTCTATGCTTGTGCCGCGGCGCTTCCAAGTCACTCGATCTCAGCCGCCGCCGATCCGCACCAAGGTGCGGCCGAAGGAGTCGCCGGCCAGCATGCGCCCGAACACGTCGGGCAGCTCGTCCAGGACAGCTTCGCGGGTGACGATGCGCGCCAGGTGGCGGGGTTTCCAGTCGCCGGCCAGATGCTCCCACACGCGTTCGCGCACCGGTCGCGCGGTACCCGCCGAGGCCACGCCCAGCAGGTTCACGCCGCGGATGATGAAAGGCATCACCGTGCTGTCGAAGGCGATGCCGCCGGCGTTGCCGCAGATCGCCACGTTGCCGTAGGGCGCGATCAGCGGCAGCAGGCCGGCGAGCATCGCCCCGCCCACGTTGTCCAGCGCGCCGCCGAAGCGGGTCGAATCCATCGGCTTGCCGCTGAAGGCGAGTGCGTGGCGGTCGATGCATTCGGCGGCGCCCAGCGACTTCAGGAAATCGAAGTGGTCGGCCTTGCCGCTGATCGCATGCACCGCGTAGCCGGCGCGGCTGAAGATGTCGATGGCGAGTTGGCCCACGCCGCCGCTGGCGCCGGTGACGGCGATCGGGCCCAGTGCGGGCGTCTGGCCGTTGTCCAGCATGTGCAGCAGCGCCAGCGCGGCGGTGAAGCCGGCGGTGCCGAGGATCATGCTTTCGCGCAGGTCGAGGCCGGCGGGCAACGGAATCGTCCAGCGCGTGTCCAGCCGCGCGTATTCGGCGTAGCCGCCGTCGCGCGTTTCGGACAAGCCGCTGCCGGTGCACAGTACGGCAGCGCCTTCCTTGAACTTCGGATCGGTCGAAGCGGCCACGTGGCCGGCCACGTCGATGCCGCCGTTGAGCGGGTAGTGGCGCAGGATGCGGCCCTTGCCGGTGCCGGCCAGCGCATCCTTGTAGTTCACCGAGGAGTACGCCACCTTGACCAGCACCTCGCCGGGCGTCAGCGCGTCGGTGTCGATCCGCTCGATGGCGGCGCGATGGCCGGCGTCGTCGTGGTGGATGCGGAAGGCGCGGAAGGACGTCATCGGGGAATCCTCGTCGGGGCAGTTCAGGCGTCGACGCTGTCGCGGTCGATCCACTTTGGCTGGTAGTGGCCTTCGTAGCCGCTCATCCAGTCGAACAGCGCGCCGATGTCCTCGCCGAACCAGAGGCTGTCGCGCTGCTCGGCGCGCACGAAGCGTTCGCCGACCATGCGGTCCATCATCGCGCGCAGATCGCGGTAATAGCCGCGCACGTCGAGGAAGGCGCAAGGGTAGCGGTGCAGGCCGAGCTGCGCCCAGGTCAGCATCTCGAACATCTCGTCCATGGTGCCGAAGCCGCCGGGCAGGGCGACGAAGGCATCGGACAGTTCGTACATGCGCGTCTTGCGCTGGTGCATGGTGTCCACCACCACCAGCTCGGTGAGGCCCTTGTGCGCCACCTCGCGCTCGACCAGCTGGCGCGGAATCACGCCGATCACCTTGCCGCCGCCGGCCAGCACCGCATCGGCCACGATGCCCATCAGCCCCACGTTGCCGCCGCCGTAGACCAGCGCGATGCCGCGCCTGGCCATCTCGGCACCGAAGGCGCGCGCCTGTTCGGCGTATTCGGGATGCTTGCCGGGGCTGGAGCCGCAGTAGACGCAGAGGGAGGTGGGTTGGGGCATGGGGGACTTGGCCAGCGGGTGATTTGTCGTTTTCGGCGTTGCCGAAACGAGACCAGAAACGATGTGGCCCGCCCATGTCGCCACGAGCGGGCCGCGTTGTCATTGCCGGGCGATCAGTTGCCCTTGTGGATGGCGCGCTTGTCCACCGACAGCGCCGCTTCGTGCACGGCTTCCGACAGGGTCGGATGGGCGTGGACGATGCGGGCGAGGTCTTCGGAGGAGCCCTTGAACTCCATCGCCACCACGCACTCGGCGATCAGCTCGGACACGCCCGGGCCGACCATGTGCACGCCGAGGATGCGATCCGTATCGGCGTGGGCGAGCATCTTCACCTGGCCGACGGCCTCGTTCATCGCCACGGCGCGGCCGATGGCGGCGAACGGGAAGGTGCCGACCTTGTACGGGATGCCGGCGTCCTTCAGTTCCTTCTCGGTCTTGCCGGCCCAGGCGATTTCCGGCTCGGTGTAGATCACCCACGGGATGGTGTCGAAGTTGACGTGGCCGGCCTTGCCGGCGATCCACTCGGCCACCGCCACGCCTTCCTCGGAACCCTTGTGCGCGAGCATCGGGCCGCGCACGGCGTCGCCGATGGCCCACACGCCGTCCACGCCGGTGTGGTTGTGCGCGTCGACCACGATGCGGCCGCGCTCGTCCAGCTTCACGCCGCAGTCGTCGGCCAGCAGACCGGTGGTGTAGGCGCGGCGGCCCACGGCCACCAGCAACTTGTCCACCACCAGCTCGTGCGCGCCGTCCTTGTCTTCGTAGGTCAGCGCGACTTCGTTCTTCTTCACCTCGGCCTTGGTCAGCTTGGCGCCGAGCTTGATGGTGAGGCCCTGCTTCTCGAATTCCTTCTTGGCGATCTTGGCCACGTCGGCGTCGGCCACCGAGAGGAAATCGGGCAGCGCCTCGAGGATGGTGACTTCGGCGCCCATGCGCTTCCACACGCTGCCGAGTTCGAGGCCGATCACGCCGGCGCCGATCACGCCCAGGCGCTTCGGCACTTCGGTGAAGTCCAGCGCGCCGGCGTTGTCGACGATGTGCTTGCCGTCGAACTTGGCGAACGGCAGCTCGATCGGCACCGAGCCCGAGGCGAGGATCACGTTGGTGGCGCTGATCGTCTGCTTGCCGCCATCCGGCGCGGTGATCTCCACGTCGTTGCCCTTCAGCAGCTTGCCGGTGCCGAAGAACGGGGTGACCTTGTTGGCCTTAAACAGCTGGCCGATGCCGCCGGTGAACTGCTTGACGATCTTGTCCTTGCGGCCGATGAAGGTGGCCATGTCGACCGTGGCGTCCTTCACGCTGATGCCGTGCACCGGGAGGTTGTGCGCGATGTTCCAGTACTGCCGCGAGGAATCCAGCAGCGCCTTGGAGGGGATGCAGCCCACGTTGAGGCAGGTGCCGCCCAGCGCCTGCTTGCCGTCCTTGCCGGCGAAGGCGTCCACGCAGGCGGTCTTCAGGCCCAGCTGCGCGGCGCGGATCGCGGCCACGTAGCCGGCGGGGCCGGCGCCGATGACGATGACGTCGAATTTGTCGCTCATGTCGTTTCCTTTGCTGCATGACGTCCATCTGGACGCCAGGGTGAAGCGGGGAGGTATGCGTCGAACATGCAATTTTTGCTTGCGTTCGCCGCCAGAGCTTCGTACCTGTTTGCACGTGAGCGGGGGGCGCTCACGTGTGCGCTCAAATGCCCAGCAGCATCTTGTGCGGGTTCTCGAGCTGGTTCTTGATGTCGACCAGGAACAGCACCGCGTCCTTGCCGTCGATGATGCGGTGGTCGTAGCTGATCGCGAGGTACATCATCGGTGCGGCGATCACCTGGCCGTTCTCGACGATGGCGCGCTCCTTGATCGTGTGCATGCCGAGGATGGCGCTCTGCGGCGGGTTCACGATGGGCGTGGAGAGCAGCGAGCCGAAGGTGCCGCCGTTGGTGATGGTGAAGGTGCCGCCCTGCAGGTCTTCCAGCGTGAGCTTGCCGTCGCGCGCCTTCTTGGCGTAGTCGGCGATGCCCTTCTCGACGTCGGCGAAGCTCATGTTCTCGGCGTTGCGCAGCACCGGGGTGACCAGGCCCTTGTCGGTGGACACGGCGATGGAGACGTCCTGGTAGCCGTGGTAGATGATGTCGTTGCCGTCCACCGAGGCGTTGATGATCGGGTGGCGCTTCAGCGCCTCGACCGTGGCCTTGACGAAGAAGCTCATGAAGCCGAGCTTGACGCCGTGTTCCTTCTGGAACTGCTCGCCGAGGTCCTTGCGCATCTTGCTGACCGCGGCCAGGTTCACTTCGTTGAACGAGGTGAGCATGGCGATCGAGTTCTTCGACTGCATCAGGCGTTCGGCGATCTTGGCGCGCATGCGGGTCATCGCCACGCGCTCTTCCGGACGTGCACCCGGCGTGGGCGCCGCCGCCGGTGCGGCGGCCGGAGCAGCCGCGGGACGCGAGCCGGCGTTCACCACGTCTTCCTTGATGATGCGGCCGTCGCGGCCGGTGCCGGCGATGGCGGAGGTGTCGACCTTGTTCTCGGTGGCGACGCGCTGCGCGGCCGGCGACAGCTCGGCGGCGGCCTTCGGCGCGGCCGGAGCGGGCGTCGCGGCGGCGGGTGCAGGCGCAGCAGCGGCCGGAGCCGGGGCGGCGGCCGTGGCGCCTTCCTCGATCACCGCGATCACCTGCTGGCTGTTCACGGTCTCGCCGCTCTGGAACTTGATTTCCTTGAGCACGCCGTCGACCGGCGCCGGCACTTCCAGCACCACCTTGTCGGTTTCCAGATCGACCAGGTTCTCGTCGCGCTTCACCGCGTCGCCGGCCTTCTTGTGCCAGGTGGCGATGGTGGCGTCGGAGACCGACTCGGGCAGAACGGGGACTTTGACTTCAGTGGACATGGGTTGATCCTGTGGTTTTGCGCCCGCTCGGGGCGCGAAAGTCGATCTGGTGGATTTTATTCTGCCGAGTGGTCGGTGCCGACCGGTGCGACCAGCGCCTGCTCGACCAGCGCGGCCTGTTCGGCCACGTGGTCGTTGAGGTGGCCCGCGGCCGGCGCGGCCGAGCGGGCGCGGCCGGCGTAGGACAGGCTCTGCTTGGCGCCCACGCAGGCCTGCAGGTGGTGGCGGATCTGGAACCAGGCGCCCTGGTTCATCGGCTCTTCCTGGCACCACACCACTTCCTTGGCGGAAGGGTACTTCTCCAGTTCGGCCACGACCTCGGCGCGCGGGAACGGGTAGAGCTGCTCCACGCGCACGATGGCGACGTCGTTGGCGCCGCGCTTCTCGGCGTCCTCGAGCAGGTCGTAGTAGACCTTGCCCGCGCACAGCACCACGCGCTTGACCTTCTTCGCGGCCAGCTCGCGGTGCTCGCCGATCACCAACTGGAAGCTGCCGTTGGCCAGCTCGTCCAGCGTGGAGACGGCCAGCTTGTGGCGCAGCAGCGATTTCGGCGTCATCACGATCAGCGGCTTGCGCACCGGGCGCAGCATCTGGCGGCGGATCATGTGGAAATCCTGCGCCGGCGTGGTGGGCACGCAGACCTGCATGTTCTCCATCGCGCACAACTGCAGGAAGCGTTCGAGGCGGGCGGAGGAGTGCTCCGGGCCCTGGCCTTCGTAGCCGTGCGGCAGGTACAGCGCGAGGCCGCACAGGCGGTCCCACTTGGCTTCGCCGGAGCTGATGAACTGGTCGATCACCACCTGGGCGCCGTTGGCGAAGTCGCCGAACTGCGCTTCCCAGATGTTGAGCGTGTGCGGGTCGGTGGTGGCGTGGCCGTATTCGAAGGCCATCACCGCCTCCTCGCTGAGCAGCGAGTCGATCACTTCCACGTCGGCGTCGGCGCGCAGCGTGGCCAGCGGCATGTAGGTGTGGCCGTCCTTCTGGTCGTGCAGCACGGCGTGGCGGTGGAAGAAGGTGCCGCGGCCGGCGTCCTGGCCGACCAGGCGCAGGTTGTGGCCTTCGTCGATCAGGCTGGCGTAGGCGAGGTTCTCGGCGAAGCCCCAGTCGCCCGGCTGCTCGCCGGCGGCCATCTTGCGGCGGTCGTCGTAGATCTTGGCGACGCGCGATTGCAGCGTGATGTCCTTGGGGATGTCCAGGATGCGCTTGGCCAGCTCGACCAGCTTTTTCTTCGCCACGCCGGTCTTCGCCGGCATCGAGAGCTTGTTGCCGAGGAACTGGCTCCAGTCCACTTCCACGTCCTTGGTCAGCGACGGGTGCAGCTCGGTCATCGCCGAGCCGGCCTCGAGGCGGTCGCGGTAGGCGTCGAACTGCTTCTGGGCGTCGCCCTCGGCCAGCACGCCCTGCTGCACCAGTTCCTTTGCATACAACTCGCGCGTGGTGGGGCGCTTCTTGATGACCTGGTACATCACCGGCTGGGTGGCGGAGGGTTCGTCCGCCTCGTTGTGGCCGTGGCGGCGGTAGCAGACCAGGTCGATCACCACGTCCTTGCGGAACTGCTTGCGGAACTCGTAGGCGAGGCGGGTGACCTGGATCACCGCTTCCGGATCGTCGCCGTTGACGTGCCATACCGGTGCGTTGACCATCTTGGCCAGGTCGGTGCAGTACAGCGTGGAGCGGGCGTCCTGCGGGTTGGAGGTGGTGAAGCCCACCTGGTTGTTCACCACGATGTGCAGGGTGCCGCCGATCTTGAAGCCGCGCGCCTGCGACATGTTGAACAGTTCCATGTTCACGCCCTGGCCGGCCATCGCGGCGTCGCCGTGGATCAGTACGGCGAAGGCCGAGGTGCGGTCGCCGTCCTTGCGGCGCACCTGGCGCGCATGCACGGAGCCGGCCACCACCGGATTGACGATTTCCAGGTGCGAGGGATTGAACGCCAGCGCCACGTGGGTGCCGCCCTGCGGCGTGCGCACGTCGGCGGAGAAGCCCATGTGGTACTTCACGTCGCCGGAATGGGCGCCGTCGTCGTGGTCGTTATGCTCGAACTTGCCCTCGAACTCGTTGAAGAGGGTCTTCGGCGGCTTGCCGAGGATGTTCACCAGCACGTTGAGGCGGCCGCGGTGGGCCATGCCGATCACCACGTCCTTGATGCCGTTGTCGCCGGCGGCGCGCACCACGTCGTCCACCATCGGGATCAGGCTGTCGCCGCCTTCCAGCGAGAAGCGCTTCTGCCCGACGTACTTGGTGTGGAGGTAGCGTTCGAGCCCTTCGGCAGCGGTCAGGCCGTCGAGGACACGCTGCTTGCCGGCCTTGTCCAGCCCCGCGCTGCCGCCGGCCTGCTCCAGCCGGCTGTAGATCCAATTCCGCTGGGCATGGTCGCTGATGTACATGAACTCGGCGCCGATGGTGCCGGTGTAGACCTTCTTGAGCCGTGCCAGCAGCTCGCGCAGCTTGAGGCGCTGACCGCCGCCGGCATAGGTGCCGCAGTCGAATTCGGTATCGAGGTCGGCGTCGGAAAGGCCGTGGAAGGCCAGGCCGAGATCGGGCGCTTCCATCTTGTGGGCGAGGCCCAGCGGATCGAGGTTGGCGGCGAGGTGGCCGCGCGAGCGGTAGGCGGTCAGCAGGCGCAGCACGCCCGCCTGCTTGCGCGCATGCTCGTCGCTGACCGGCGCGGCGACCGCGACATGGCGCTGCTTCTGCGCTGCCTCGATGCGCGAAATGGCGCCGCCGTGGGGGACGTCGCCGGCCTCGCGGCCCTTGAAGGTCTCGAAATATTTGCTCCACTCGGCAGGCACCGACGAAGGGTCGGTGAGCCAGGCGTCGTACAGGGATTCGACGTAATCGGCGTTGCCGCCAGCGAGTTGGGAAGATTCGAAGAACTCGCGGATCAGGTTTGTACTCACGTCACCACCGGCTGGGGAAGGGAGGCTTGCGGCGATCCCTGGGCACGCGGGATCGTCGGCGAAAAATCCTGTTAATTATAGCCTTGGCCTGCTGCGCAGCGGCAACCCGGAAACGGCCGGATTGATGCCGTTGCGGCCAATCGCGGGGCGGAACGGGATCGGCGTTCAGCGGGCGCTACAAATCCAGCTTCTGCAGTTCGCCGGCGCGGGCGGAGCGTTCCCAGATCTCGTCGAACTGCTGCTGCAGCGGCCCTTGCGCGGGGCGGTCGGCCAGCGCCATGCGGCCCTGCGGCTGGTTGGCGTCGGGCAGGTACAGGTAGCCGCCGGTGTCGTTGACCAGCCAGGCGCTGGTGTTCTGGCGGTCGGCGTCTTCCACCGGCATGCGGATGGCCATGGCGCTGGAGAGGCGCTGGAACAGCAGCACCAGCCGGTGGCCGTCGCGCAGCGCCGCGGCCGGGTCGTGCAGCAGGATGCGGATATCGGCGCGCCGGCCGGAGGTGGCGATGCGCTTGAGTTCCGCCAGTTCGGCGTCGTTGCCGTAGTCGTCGCGGCCCAGCAGCGGCAGGTGCAGCACCAGCCGGTGGCGCGTGGCGGCCAGCAGTTGCAGCCGCGCGGCGGCCAGCGCCTCGCGGCCGTCGATGGCGCGGCGTCCGCCCGCTGCGGCGTTTTCCGCCGGCGCGTTCACCGCCGGCGGGCCTTGCGCGGCACCAGGTGGCCGTCGTTGACCAGGGCCAGCAGGGTGGCGGCCTCGGCCGCCGTGGGTGCGGCGGCGAAGGCGATCTCGCGTTGCGCGCAGAGCTGCCCGGCCAACGCGACCGGAGCAGGCCATGCCTGGCCGTTGGCGAACAGCGTGCAGCCGGCGGCGCCGCGGCTCCACGCCATGCGCGACCAGGGATGGCGCAGCAGTCGCGCGCCGGCGGCGAGCTGCTTGCGCAGCGCGGCTTCGTCCAGCGCGCGGTCGGGCAGGGCCGGCGTCTGCGCATTGCGGTAGCGGGTGATGAAGCGGCCGAACCAGTCGCGCAGGGTGTCCTCGTCCAGTGCGGCGGCGAACGGCAGCGCCTGGCGCAGCCGGGTCAGCGCGGCCTGGTCGATCTCGCCGGGCGCCTTGGCCGGGGCGAGGTCGGGATCGGCGTAGCGCTGTTCCTCGTGCAGCCGTTCGGCGAGGTAGTCGGCGAGGTCGCCGGTCAGCTCCGCCTGCGAAGGCGCGCGCATGCCCACCGAAAAAGTCATGCACGGGCCGCCGAAGGCCACGCCGTCGTGCGGCACGCCGGGCGGCAGGTAGAGCATGTCGCCCGGTTCGAGCAGCCATTCGTGGGTGGGCTCGAATTCGCGCAGCTGCTTCAGCTCCATGTCGGGGCGGAAGTCCGTCGGTGCGTCGGGGTCGGTGCTGATCGCCCAGTGCCGCTGGCCCAGCCCCTGCAGCAGGAACACGTCGTACTGGTCGACGTGCGCGCCGACGCCGCCGCCGGGTTCGGCGTAGGAGATCATGATGTCGTCCACGCGCCAGCTCGGCAGGAAGGCGAAGGGCTCCAGCAGGGCGGCCACGTCGGCGTCCCACTTGTCCACGTCCTGCACCAGCAGCGTCCAGTTGGCGTCGCCGGTCCTGGCGAAGTCCGCTTCGGCCAGCGGGCCGGTCTTCACCTGCCAGCGCTCGCGCGCCGCGTCGTGGCGGATCAGCCGCGACAGCGCGCCTTCCTCGCAGGCCAGCCCGGCCAGGTCCTCGGGCTGGATCGGCGGCACGAAGCCGGGGAAGGCGTTGCGTATCAGCAAGGGGCGTTTCTGCCAGTAATCGCGCAGGAACTGCGCGGGCGGCATGCCCAGCGGCTGGCGGACGGAGCCGCGCACTTCGATGGGAAGGTCGGCTTTGCGGGGCGTGGAGGCGCGTTTCATCCGCGCATTGTAATCAGTGCAGGATGCGCACCGCATTGTTGATGCCCAGCGCCAGCACCGCCAACCCGGCCAGCATCGTGGCGGCGCGCGCCGGGATGCGCCGGATGAAGAACGCACCGAATGGCGCGGCGAGGATGCCGCCGGCGATCAGGCCCAGCACGGCGATCACGTGGCCGGCGCCGATGCCGAACAGGAAGGCGGCGCTGGCGGCGATGCTCACCACGCATTTGGCCAGGTGCACGCTGCCGATCACCACGCGCGGTTGCATGCCGCGCGCGAGCAAGGTGGTGGCGGTCAGCGCGCTCCAGCCGCCGCCCCCGATGGCGTCCACGAAGCCGGCCGCGGCGCCCAGCACGACGGTGCCGCGCGGCGGTTCGCTGCGTTCGCCGGCGCGTTTCGCGCTGCGCAGCAGGAGGAACAGGCCCATCCCGAGCAGATAGGGCGTCAATGCGATGCGCAGCCAGCTGGCGGGCAGATGCACCGCCAGCCACACGCCGAGCAGGGCGCTGAGTGCGCCCGGGATCGCCAGGACGAGGAACAGCCGCCGCCGCACGTTGCCTGCCAGCAGGTGGCTCAGGCCGGACGCGCCGCAGGTGAAGGTTTCCGCGTAATGCACGCTGGCGCTGGCCATCACCGGCGGCATGCCGAGGCCCAGCAGCAGGCCGGCCGAGGTCACGCCATAGGCCATGCCCAGCGCGCCGTCCACCAGCTGCGCGGCGGCGCCCACGAGGGCGAACACGAGGAATTCCGGCAGGTTGCTCATCGGCGGTCGCAGGGAGACGTCCTGCGCATGTCAGCATGCACGCCGGATCGCCGGAAATGAGCCGCCCGCATAAGCACATGCCCACAAGTGTTTTCTTGCCTCGTGCCGCGCTGCATAGCATGTGTGCAAGACGTCTGGACGTCCAAAAGGAAAACGACGTGAGCGCTGCCACCCGACCGATTCTGCCGACGCCGACGCTTGCCGCGGAACGGCTGGCGCTGCTGAGTCGGCTCACCGACGGCTTGCCGCCGGCCGACCTGTACTGGATCTCGGCGTGGACGGCCGCGTTGGCGGCGCAGGCCACGCGCGTGGCGCTGCCCGCGTCTGCGTCCGTCGAGGCAGCCAACGCAGCCACGGTCGAGCGGCTCACGGTGCTCTACGGCAGCCAGACCGGCAATTCACGCCGCGTGGCCGAACGCCTGGCCGAGCGTGCCGGCGCCGCCGGCCTGAACGTTCGGTTGTTGCGCACGGGCGCCTATCCGCTGCGCGAACTCGCGCAGGAGCGGCATCTCGCCCTGGTCATCAGCAGCCAGGGCGACGGCGATCCGCCGGACGACGCCATCGGCTTCGTCGAATTCCTTACTGGCAAACGCGCCCCCAGGTTGCCGCAACTCCAGTTCGCCGTGATGGGGCTGGGCGATTCCAGCTATCCGCAGTTCTGCGCGGTGAGCCGCCGGCTGGATGCGCGCTTCGCCGAACTGGGCGCGCAGCGCTTCGCCGTGCTGGGCGAGGCCGACGTGGATTTCGAGGCGCCCAGCGCCGGCTGGAGCGACGGCGTGCTGGAGAAGGCGCGCGAAACGCTGGGCGCACCGTCGGCGCCCGCGGCGAACCTGCGGGCGGTGGCGCTGCACGCGGTGGACGGTGCGCTGCACAGCCGCGAGAAGCCCTACGCCGCCGAGGTGCTGGACAACCAGCGCATCGTTTCGCGCGACAGCGTGCGCGAGGTGCGTCACATCGAACTCTCATTGCAGGGTTCGGGCCTGCGCTACGAGCCCGGCGATGCGCTGGGCGTGTGGCCGCACAATCCGCCGGCACTGGTGGACGACTACCTGCGCCTGCTGCGTCTCGACGGCGAACAGGAGGTGGCGCACGACGGCCGCCGCCTGCCGTTGGCGCGTTGGCTGACGCAGGAGCGCGAGCTGACCAAGCTCAGCCGTCCGTTGCTGGCCGCGCATGCCGCCGCCAGCGGCGACGCGGCGCTGGCGCGCGTGCTGGAGCCGGAACAGCGCGACGCGCTGGCCCGCCTGCTCGACACCCACCAGCCCATCGACCTACTGCGCCGCCATCCGGTGCATTGGGACGCGGAGCAACTGGTAGCCGCATTGCGCCCGCTCACGCCGCGGCTGTATTCGATCGCCTCCAGCCCGAAGGCGGTGGGCGAGGACGAGGTGCACCTCACCGTGGCGCGGGTGAACTACCGCGCGCACGGCAGCGAACATGTCGGCGCCGCTTCGTCCTTCCTCGCCGCGGCGGGCGACGATGCACGCGTGCCGGTGTTCGTGGAGGCGAACGAGCGCTTCCGTCTGCCGGGCGATGCCGGCCGCGACATCATCATGATCGGGCCGGGCACCGGCGTGGCGCCGTTCCGTGCCTTCGTGCAGGAGCGCCAGGCGGTGGGCGCCGCCGGGCGCAACTGGCTGTTCTTCGGCAACCGCCATTTCGCGCAGGATTTCCTCTACCAGGCCGAATGGCAGCAGGCGCTCAAGGACGGCGCGCTGCACCGCCTCGACCTTGCGTTCTCGCGCGACGGCGCGGCCAAGACCTACGTGCAGCACAGGATCAGGGAACACGGCCGCGAACTGTACGCGTGGCTGCGCGAGGGCGCGCACCTCTACGTCTGCGGCGACGCCACGCACATGGCCAAGGACGTGCACGAGGCGCTGGCCGAAGTCGCCGTCGCGCACGGCGGTCTGTCGGTAGAGGATGCCCGCGCCTGGTTGAACGGGCTGCTGCAGGAAGGGCGCTACGCGCGCGATGTGTACTGATTTGATGCTTGCGTTCGTGCGTGAACTCGCAGGTCGATAAGCGGCGATCCCCCGCCGCACCTTTCAAGAACAAGAAACCGCACCCATGTCTTCCGAACTCGAACGCATCAAGACCGCCAGCCGCTTCCTGCGCGGCACCATCGTCGAAGGGCTGGCCGATCCGGTCACCGGCGCGATCAGCGAGGACGACAACAAACTGCTGAAATTCCACGGCAGCTACCAGCAGGACGACCGCGACCTGCGCGAGGAGCGCCGCAAGCAGAAGCTGGAGCCGGCGTACTCCTTCATGGTGCGCGCCCGCCTGGCGGGCGGCGTGATGAGCGGGGCGCAGTGGCTGGCCTTCGACAAGATCGCCGCCGACTACGCTTCCAGTGGCCTGCGCATCACCACGCGGCAGACCTTCCAGTGGCACGGCATCATCAAGCGCAACCTGAAGCCGACCATCGCCGCGATCGACGCCGCGCTGGCCAGCACCATCGCCGCCTGCGGCGACGTCAACCGCAACGTGGTGTGCAACGCCAACCCGGTCGAGTCGCGTGCGCACGCGGCGGCCTACGCGTGGGCGGCGAAGTTGTCCGAGCATCTGCTGCCGAAGACGCGCGCCTATCACGAGATCTGGCTGGACGGCGAGAAGCTGGTGGGCGAAGCCGCCGAGGCGGAGAGCGAGCCGTTGTACGGCCCCACCTACCTCCCGCGCAAATTCAAGATCGGCCTGGCGATCCCGCCGCTCAACGACAGCGACGTGTTCGCGCAGGACCTGGGACTGATCGCGATACTCGAACGCGGCGAGCTGGTCGGTTTCAACGTGGCCATCGGCGGCGGCATGGGCGCCACGCACGGCGATCCGAGTACGTACCCGCGCCTTGCCAGCGTGATCGGCTTCGTTGCGCCGGAACGGCTGCTCGCGCTGGCCGAGGCGATCATCACGGTGCAGCGCGACTGGGGCAATCGCGCGGAACGCAAGCATGCGCGCTTCAAGTACACCATCGATGTGCGCGGGCTGGATGCCGTCAAGGCGGAGATCGAAAAGCGCGCCGGTTTCGCGCTGGAAGCGGAGCGTCCGTTCCGTTTCGACCACAACGGCGACCGCTACGGCTGGGTGGAGGGCCACGACGGCCGCTGGCACCTCACCCTGCAGGTGGAGTCCGGCCGGCTGGTGGACAGCGAAGCTTCGCGCTGGCTCACCGGCATGCGCGAGGTCGCGCGCGTGCACACGGGCGACCTCCGGCTCACCTGCAACCAGAACCTCGTCATCGCCAACGTGATGGCGGCGGATCGCGCGCGCATCGACGCCATCGTCGCTGCGCACGGCATGGACGGCTATCGTCGCCACAGCGGCATCCGCCGCCACGCCATCGCCTGCGTGGCCTTGCCCACCTGCAGCCTGGCGATGGCCGAGAGCGAACGCTACCTGCCGCAACTGTTGCCGAAGCTGGAAGCTTCGCTGGATCGCTACGGCCTGCTGTCCACGCCTATCCTGCTGCGCCTGTCCGGTTGCCCGAACGGCTGCTCGCGGCCCTATCTCGGCGAAATCGCCCTGGTGGGGCGCGCTCCCGGCCGTTACGACCTGCGCCTGGCGGCGGATTTCAGCGGCCAGCGGCTCAATCAGACCCATCGCGAGAACGTGGACGAGGCGACCCTGCTCGACACGCTGGATGGCTTGTTCGCCCGCTATGCCGCCGAGCGCGAGCCGTGCGAGCACTTCGGCGATTTCCTGTTGCGCGCCGGCGTGCTGAAGCACCGGAAGATCGCCGCGGAGCTGGTGGCATGAGCACGCCCGGACTTCCCTCGGACGGCAACGATGTCGATGCGCTGCGCGCGCTCAACCGCTGGCTGGCCAGCCAGGACGCCGAGGCACGCGTGGGCTGGATGCTTGCGCAGGTGCCGGGTTCGCACGCGCTGTCGTCCAGCTTTGGCGCGCAAGCCGCGGTGTCCTTGCACCTGCTGGCCAGCCGGCGGCCGGACATGCCGGTGATCCTGATCGATACCGGTTACCTGTTCCCGGAGACCTACCAGTTCGTCGATACCCTGACCGAGCGCCTGTCGCTCAACCTCAAGGTGTACCGCCCGCTGATCGGCCGGGCCTGGGCCGAGGCGCGCTACGGCAGGCAGTGGGAACAGGGCATCGAGGGACTGGACCGCTACAACCGCATCCGCAAGATCGAACCGATGCAGCGGGCGCTGGCCGAGTTGGGCGTGCAGGGCTGGTTCGCCGGCCTGCGCCGCGACCAGTCGCGCAGCCGGCGCGCCATCGATTTCGTGGAATGGCGGCAGGGCCGCTGGAAGCTGCATCCGATTGCCGACTGGAGCGACCGCGACGTGGGCCGCTACCTGCAGAAGCACGGCTTGCCCTACCACCCGCTATGGGAGCAGGGCTACATCTCGATCGGCGACACCCACACCACGCAGCGCTGGGAGCCGGGCATGGATGCCGAGGACACCCGTTTCTTCGGGCTCAAGCGCGAATGCGGGCTGCACGAGATGCCGTGATCGGCGTGACCGCGAGGCGTTCGCGCCAGTGCGGCACGCGCGGCGGCTTCTCCGGCGCGATGCCCAGCGTGAGCTGGCGGCGCACGTCGTTGCGGTCGAGGTGCGGTGCGAATTGCGCGATCCATTCCAGCGTGTAGTCGCGCAGCACGCTGTCCTTGCGCAGCACGATCCAGGTGGTGCACAACGGCAGCAGGGCGTCGGCCTCGATCACGCGCAGGTCGGTGTCCTCGCCCGGCTGCAGGGCCATCTCGGCCAGCACGCCGATGCCCATGCCGGCGCGCACGTAGGTCTTGATGAGGTCGGCGTCGGCGGCGGTCATGGCGATCTGCGGCGCCAGCCCGGCGGCGGCGAAGGCGCGGCGCAGCGAGGATTCCGGACGCTTCGAGGAGTCGTAGCTCACTAGCGGCTGCGTCGCGAGGTCGGCCAGCGTGGGCGCGCGACCGGGCTTGGCCAGCGGGTGCTCCTGCGGCGCCAGCACCACGCGGCTCCAGCGATAAGCGGGGAAAGCGATGCCGCCGGTCGGCGCCGCGCCCGAGGTGCTCACCACGGCCAGGTCCACGCGCCCGTTTTCCAGCAGGTCCATCACCTCGGCGTCGCCGCTGGGCTGCAGGTGCACGCTCACCTGCGGGTAACTGCGGTTCAATGCGGCGATCGAGGCGGGCAGGGCGAAGCGCGCCTGCGTGTGGGTGGTGGCGATGCGCAGCTCGCCGTGCGCCTCGTTGCGCAGGTTGGCGGCGATCGAGCGGATGTTCAGCGCCTCGGCCAGGATGATGCGTGCGCGCTCGATCACCCGCACGCCGGCGTCGGTGATCGAATCCAGGCTCTTGCCCTTGCGGACGAACAGCAGCAGGCCGAGTTCGTCCTCCAGCTGCTTGAGCTGCTTGCTCACGCCGGGCTGGGTGGCGTGCACGCGCTCGGCGGCGGCGGTGATGTTGAGGCGGCAATCGGCGATGGCGACCAGGTAGCGGAGTTGGGTGAGGGTCATGGCGATCCAGGTGTCGTGGCGGTGGGGCAGGCGGTGAAGATGGCGCGGTTGGCGCGCATACATCGACTGGCCGCATCGCGCCGGCGGCGGGCGCGGGGTGATCCTGGGGTGGCGGGCAGGGTGGCCATGTGCCCGAGTCTATATGCTTTTTTGTTCGGACGTCTATACGTATAAACGTTTAAACAATGAATGACGTTCTACTGCGGGGGGGGGGGCGGGATTGTCCGGGCGCAGGTCGGGCGCGCGCGGCGCGCCGATTCGGCGCCGGCTTCGGCATTCCGCGCATTTCATGCCGTGTCGGCATATGCCCCGGCGCCAAAGTCATTTCCGCCGGCGCCGTGCGCTGCGTAGCGTCGGCGGCTCCACGACCATGGTGCCAGACCCGCGCATGAAGCTGTACCCGATCTTCGCCGACCTTTCCCGTCGAGCCGTGTTGGTGGTGGGCGGCGGCGCCGTGGCGGAACGCAAGGCGGCGGCGTTGCTGGCGGCGGGCGCGCAGGTCACGGTGGGCGCGCCCGACCTCACGCCGCAGCTGCAGCGCTGGGTGCGGCAGGGGCGCATCGCGCACCGCGACGGCGGGTTTTCGCCGGCCTGGCTCGACTACGCATGGCTGGTAATCGCCGCCACGGACGACCGCGCGCTCAACGCGCGCGTCGCCGAGCTGGCCGGGCTGCGGCGCGTGTTCGTCAACGTGGTGGACGATGCGGAATTGTCCAGCTTCCACGTGCCTGCGGTGATCGACCGCGCGCCGCTGGTGCTGGCGATTTCCAGCGGCGGTGCGGCGCCGATGCTGGCGCGGCTGTTGCGCGAGCGGCTGGAAAGCCTGCTCGATCATTCGCTGGGCCCGCTGGCCCAGCTGGCCGCGCGCCTGCGCAAGCGCATCCAGCGCCGCCATCCCGATCTCGCGGCGCGGCGACGCTTCTACACGGAACTCTTCACCGGGCCGGTGGCCGCACTGGTGCGCGCCGGGCGGCCGGAGCAGGCCGCCGCCGCCGCCGAACAGGCGCTGCGCGACGCGCCCGCCTCGCGGGCCGGGTCGGTGGTGCTGGTGGGTGCCGGCCCCGGTGACGCAGGCCTGCTCACCCTGCGCGGCCTGCGCGCGTTGAACGAGGCCGACGTGATCCTGCACGACCGGCTGGTGAGCGCCGAGGTGCTGGATCTCGCGCGCCGCGATGCCGAACGCATCGAGGTGGGCAAGCAGGCCGGCAACCATCACGCCACGCAGGACGAGATCCACGCGCTGTTGCTCGAGCACGCGCGGGCGGGGCGTCGCGTGGTGCGGCTGAAGGGCGGCGACCCCTTCGTGTTCGGCCGTGGCGGCGAGGAACTGGAGTTCCTGCGCGACCATGGCATTCCCTACGAAGTGGTGCCGGGCGTCACCGCCGCGCTGGCCTGCGCGGCGCACGCCGGCGTGCCGCTCACCCATCGCGACCACGCGCAGTCGGTGCGCTTCGTCACCGCGCACTGCCGCGAATCGCTGGACACGCTGGACTGGTCGGCGCTGGCGCAGGAGCGCCAGACCCTTGCGGTGTACATGGGCGTGGCCGGGCTGGCCGACCTGCGGAAGCAACTGCTGGCGCACGGGCGCGCGGCATCCACCCCGTTCGCCCTGGTCGAAAACGGCTCGCGCGCCAACCAGCGCGTGGTCACCGGCACGCTGGCCGACCTGCCCGAACGCGCGGCGGCGCATGCGGTGCGTTCGCCCGCGCTGCTGATCCTCGGCGAAGTGGCTGGACTGGCCGGCCGCCTGGCCTGGTTCGGCGCGCCCCCGCTGGGCGAGGCGGCCGCGGCAGCGCCGCGCCTGCGTCCGGCACGCACCGCGCAGGTCGCCCGCGAACCCGTCCGCCGCCGCGCTTGACGAAAACCTTGCATCGCCGCGCGCATCATCGCGTGCGACCATCATCCGGAGCCCCACCATGATCTACGACAGCATCCTCGACACCATCGGCGGTACCCCGATCGTCCGCCTGCACCGCCTTGCCCCGAAGCACGTCGAGCTGTACGTGAAGGTGGAGGCGTTCAATCCCGCCGGCTCGGTGAAGGACCGCCTCGCGCTCGCCATCATCCTCGACGCCGAGAAGCGCGGCGCGCTCAAGCCGGGGCAGACCGTGATCGAAGCCACTTCGGGCAACACCGGCGTGGCACTGGCGGCGGTGTGCGCGGCGCGCGGCTATCCGTTCGTGGCGGTGATGAGCGAGACCTTCTCGGTCGAGCGGCGCAAGCTGATCCGCGCCTACGGCGGCAAGGTGCTGCTCACCCCCGCCGCCGCGCGCGGCACCGGCATGGTGGAAAAGGCGCGCGAACTGGCGGAGAAACACGGCTGGTTCTGGGCCAGCCAGTTCGAGAACCCGGCCAACCCGGCCTACCACCGCCAGACCACCGCGCCGGAAATCCTGCGCGACTTCGCCGGCCGCCGCCTCGACTACTTCGTCAGCGGCTGGGGCACCGGCGGCACGCTCACCGGCGTGGGCGAAGTGCTCAAGGTGGCGCGGCCGGAAGTGAAGGTGATCGCCACCGAGCCCGCGGGTGCCTCGCTGCTCGGCGGCAAGGAGTGGCAGCCGCACAAGATCCAGGGCTGGACCCCCGACTTCGTGCCCGCCGTGCTCAACCGCCAGGTGGTCGACCAGCTGGTGCCGGTGGACGACATCCTGGCCCGCGACACCTCGCGCGCGCTGGCGCAGCAGGAAGGCATCTTCACCGGCATTTCCTCCGGCGCCACTCTGGCCGCTGCGCTGCAGGTGGCCCAGGCCGCGCCCGAAGGCTCGGTGCTGCTCGCCATGCTGCCGGACACCGGCGAGCGCTACCTGTCGACCTTCCTGTTCGAGGGGGTGAATGAAGGGTCGGATGAGGTGGGGTGAGGGTGCGGGGTATTTGGCGCCTGAAGTTGCCAGGGTTGCGAAGCAGCTCTGGTCTTGAAGCGACTTATCGGGGCGTAGTTATGATTTGTATCCAGTGTTGCAGTACGGATGAGTTGTTTGACCATTATCAGATGAATCTGATCCGCCATCTCTTCGAGGAGTTTTATGGTCAAACGAAATGGAATTCATGTGCAGTGCCCCGCCACAAATTGGGCACTTGCTTGATTTTTCTAGAACATCCTTGAGGAAAATCGAACTCTTGTCATCTCGATTAAACTTTCTTCCGGTGTTTTCCGATCTGATCTCCTGGTTATTTAGCGTTAGAAATCCAAACTCAGGATTTGTTTGGGTTTCCGCGACTGCTTCCGGGATATCTTTTCCTTGGTCAAGTTTTTCGATCATAAGCGAAAGTAGTTTTGATATGTGCGGGTAGCTTGCCTGAGCGATGCGATATTTTCTATTTATTTGTTGAAGTACGTAATCATAATTCACAAGAAATGATTCGAAGGCAGGGCGGACTCTAATAAATCTATCTTTGTGGGCTTTAGTTTCCAGCCTCTTCACAAAGTCCGTAATTGCAAGAAATGATGAATTTTTGTGACGGCCTTCTTGTGAGTAAAAATATATAGCTGGGTGCAGCCCAAGCGAGCCGGGGTGTGAGCTGTTGATTTTCTGGGCGGCTGTTTTTACTTCTTTGAGTACAAGTATTGTTTCTTCCCCTGATTCATCATCTTTATTTTGATTCGAAGAAACTATGCCGATCATATCCACTATAAGTGGTAAAGTTGCGGCGGAATAGAGTTTTCCGGCAAGAGGCAGTTCGAGAGTTCGAATAGGGGTTTTTAAGCTTGGTGCAAAGAGAATTGCGTTAATATCTTTCGCATTAGATTGAATTTCGGCCTGTACAGTATTGGTGAATCTTGACCAGTACTTGTGCCCCTTGCCGCTTCGTATGATGGCGCGTGCGGCAATGCTGAAAGGCTTGGTTCGCTCTTTGAGTAAGCGGAGTTCGGTTTTGTCAATTGGTGCTGCTTGTTGGTTGATTTTGAAGAACGAATTTTCGGCTTTTGCGGCATCGCCTTCCACCCATTGAAGTTGGACCGATAATGCGCCAAGATTCTTTGCGTACTGCACTATTTCAGGTCTAACTTTATCCGGGTGCGTTAGTGCTAATTTACAATCAGAGTATGACCCAACATTTTTCTCTACAAGACGGCGCGCCTCATTTGCGGCCGAAATTTGTTCTTCTGGAATTAATCCGTCATAGAATTTCTTTGATTGCTCACCGTCTCCGTAATCATTATTTATCCATGCAGCGAGAGCGCTTAGTCTATGGCTTCCGTCGATAACAAAAAGATACCCTGCGGAATTTCTCCATAGAATAATTGATGGAATCAAGTCGCCATCGATAAATGATTTCACAAGGGATGCAATTTTCTGAGAATCCCACTCGTTTGTTTCACGCTGGAAATCAGGTTTTCGTAGATTGGAAAAAAAGAATGAGTCGGACTTCATGTCTTCAATCGATGCAGTGTCTTTCTTCTTTCCATAGTCTCGAACGTCGGATGCTTCGAAATCCTCTCTGACAATTAATGCATCCAGATTTACTTTAGACATTTTTGTCGCCTTGTGTTATCTGGCTCAGTGCGAAATTAAGTTATGGCGTGGTTCGATATATTGGGTTTGTCGGATCAGTGTATTGATCTTTGTTAAGGCCTGGATGAGATCGGTAGTTTATGCTTGCTGCTGCAGCTTAGCCCCATAGCCTGCCTTTGTAGCGGTCACCGATGTAGCAAATGCTTTGGCATCGTTCCACGAACCTGCTCTGTGGGCAAGCATGTTGTATCACCCCACCACCCGTGCCTTCTTCCCCACCGAAGCCCGCGAATCCCATTCTGCAATCAACTTTTGCCCCACCCGCGCCAGCGCGTTGATCGCGGGCAACAGTTCGCGGCCCAGCTCGGTGAGCGCGTATTCGGCAGAGGGCGGCGAGGTGTCGAGCAGGTGGCGGCTCACCAGGCCGCGCGATTCCAGTTCGCGCAGGCGAGCGCTGAGTACTCGGGCGGAGATGCGCGGAATGTCGTGGCGCAACTCGCCGAAGCGGCGCGGTTCGGCGCTGAGGTACCAGATCACGTTGGGCGCCCAGGCGCCGCGCAGCAGCGCCAGGCTTTCGGTGAGCGGGCAGGCGGGCGGCGGTATGACCTTGCTCTTGCGTACGGGTAGACCCATGGGATGGCTCGATGTTGGCGCGGTGGTAACCGCGGGGTTACCGCATTCTGCGGCTGACGGCTGGATACATGGTATCCAATGGTAACCATGGGGGCGTAGCATGCGCAGTCCGGATGCGCGGCCTCGCGCGACGCACGTCCGTTTCCCCGTTTCCCACCAGGAGTCATCGCATGAAGCTCTACTACTCCCCCGGCGCCTGCTCGCTTTCCCCGCACATCGTGGCGCTCGAGGCGGGCATCAAGCTGCAGTTGGAAAAGGTCGACGGCAAGGCCAAGCGCACCGAGAGCGGCGCGGATTTCTGGCTGGTCAATCCCAAGGGCTACGTGCCGGTGCTGGAGCTGGACAGCGGCGAGGTGCTGACCGAAGGCCCGGCCATCGTGCAGTACCTGGCCGACCAGAATCCTGCCAGCAAGCTTGCGCCCGCCAACGGCACGCTGCCGCGCTACCACCTGCAGGAGATGCTGGGCTACATCAACTCCGAACTGCACAAGAGCTACAGCCCGCTGTTCAAGCCCGATACGCCCGACACCATACGTGCCGAGCGCAAGGAGTATCTGGCCAAGCGCTACCAATTCATCGAGAACGTGCTGGCAAAGCAGCCGTTCCTGCTGGGCGACACGTTCACCGCGGCCGACGCCTACCTGTTCACCGTGACCAACTGGGCGAAGCACGTGCAGCTGGATCTGTCGGCCTTCCAGGCGTTGCTGGCGTTCCAGCAGCGCGTGAGCGAGCGCCCGGCGGTGCGCGAGGCGATGGAGGCGGAAGGGCTGGTGAAGAAAGCCCACGCCTGATGCGCAACGGGCCGCGCGTGGAGATGCGCGGCCCGTCGGGTTTGCGGCGGTCATTTCGGCCCACGCCGGAATGACCGCCGTGCAGCGACCGCGCGATCAGATATCCCGCGCCAGCCCTTCGGCCAGGCCGATGTAGCCGCCCGGCGTGAGGTCGAGCAGGCGCTGCTTCGCGTCGGCGGGCAGCTCCAGCTTGGCGATGAAGTCGCGCATCGACTCCTTGGTGATGCCCTGGCCGCGGGTCAGCGCCTTGAGCTGTTCGTAGGGCTGCGGCAGGCCGTAGCGGCGCATCACCGTCTGCACGGCTTCGGCCAGCACTTCCCAGCTCGCATCGAGGTCGGCGGCGAGGCGCTCGGCGTTCACGGTGAGCTTGCCAAGGCCCTTCTGCAGCGATTCCAGCGCCACCAGGGTGTGGCCGAAGGCTGTACCGAGCGCGCGCAGCACGGTGGAGTCGGTGAGGTCGCGCTGCCAGCGGCTGATCGGCAGCTTCTCGGCGAAGTGGCCGAGCAGGGCGTTGGCGAGGCCGAAGTTGCCCTCGGCGTTCTCGAAGTCGATCGGGTTGACCTTGTGCGGCATGGTGGACGAGCCGACCTCGCCCTCCTTGAGCTTCTGCTTGAAGTAGCCCAGCGAGATGTAGCCCCACACGTCGCGCGCGAGGTCGATCAGGATGGTGTTGGCGCGGCGCACCGCGTCGCAGAACTCGGCCACGCCGTCGTGCGGCTCGATCTGCGTGGTGTAGGGGTTGTAGTCCAGGCCCAGGCTTTCCACGAAACGCTGCGAGAACGCGCGCCAGTCGATTTCCGGATAGGTGATCGCGTGGGCGTTGTAGTTGCCCACCGCGCCGTTGATCTTGCCGGGGACTTCCAGTGCGGCGAGCTGCTTGCGCTGGCGCTCCAGCCGCGCCACCACGTTCGCCAGTTCCTTGCCCAGCGTGCTGGGCGAGGCAGTCTGGCCGTGCGTGCGCGAGAGCATCGGCAGCGCGGCGTTGGCGTGCGCCAGTTCGCGCAGCTTGGCGATGATGCCGTCGAACGCCGGCAACAGCACCTGCGCGCGCGCGTCGCGCAGCATCAACGCGTAGGAGAGGTTGTTGATGTCCTCGCTGGTGCAGGCGAAGTGCACGAACTCCTTGGCCTGGGCCAGCGCGGCGTCGTTGCCGATGCGCTCCTTGATGAAGTACTCCACCGCCTTCACGTCGTGGTTGGTGGTGGCTTCGATGGCCTTGATGCGTGCGCCGTCCTCGACCGCGAAACCGCTGGCGATGGCGCGCAACTGCGCCGCCTGCGCGGGCGTGAACGGCGGCAGTTCTGCGATGCCCGGTTCGGCAGCCAGCGCCAGCAGCCATTCGATCTCCACGTGCACGCGGCGGTGCATCAGGCCGAACTCGCTGAAGATCGGGCGCAGCGGCTCGACCTTGCCGGCATAACGGCCGTCCAGCGGCGACAGGGCGGTGAGGGCGGGGTTGGACATCGGGGCGTTCCGGCACGGGAAAACCGCCATTTTACATTGACGGCGCGGCAATGCCCGGACGCCTATAGTCGCCTGAGCTTTCCCTCCCCGAGAAAGGACCGGACCATGAGCGGTTTCCGCATCGAACACGACAGCATGGGCGAACTCAAGGTGCCCGCCGACGCGCTGTACGGCGCGCAGACCCAGCGCGCGATCGACAACTTCCCGATCTCGGGCCTGGCGCTGCCGCGCGAGTTCATCCGCGCGCTGGGCCTGATCAAGGCGGCCGCCGCCGAAGCCAACCTTGCGCTGGGATATCTGAAGAAAGGCCAGGCCACGGCCATCCGCAAGGCCGCGCTGGCGGTGGCGGGCGGCGAATACGACGCGCAGTTCCCCATCGACGTGTTCCAGACCGGCTCGGGCACCAGCACCAACATGAACGCGAACGAGGTGATTGCCCACCTCGCCGCGCGCGCCGGCGCCAAGGTGCATCCGAACGACCACGTCAACTACGGGCAGAGCTCGAACGACGTGATCCCCACCGCGATCCATGTCAGCGCCACGCTGGTTGCGCACGAGCAACTGCTGCCCGCGCTGAGGCATTTGAAGAAGACGATCGGCCAGCGCGCGCGCCAGTTGAAGAACGTGGCCAAGACCGGCCGCACCCACCTGATGGACGCGATGCCGGTGACCTTCGGCCAGGAGCTGTCCGGCTGGGCCGCGCAGGTCGGCTCGGCTATCGCGCGCATCGAGGATGCGCTGAAGCGCATGCGCCGCCTGCCGCAGGGCGGCACGGCGGTGGGCACCGGCATCAATGCCGACCCGAAGTTCGGCGCGGCGGTGGCGCGCGAACTCGGGAAGCTCACCGGCGTGCGCTTCGAGGCGATGGAAAACCCCTTCGAGGGCATAGCCGCGCAGGACGACGCGGTGGAGCTCTCCGGCGCATTGAAGGCGCTGGCCGTGGCGCTGATGAAGATTTCCAACGACCTGCGCTGGATGAACTCCGGCCCGCTCGCCGGCCTGGGCGAGATCGAGCTGCCGGCTCTGCAGCCGGGCTCCTCGATCATGCCGGGCAAGGTCAATCCGGTGATTCCCGAGGCCACCGCGATGGTGGCCGCGCAGGTGATCGGCAACGACGCGGCCATCGCCGTCGCCGGCCAGTCCGGCAACTTCCAGCTCAACGTGATGCTGCCGCTGATCGCCTACAACCTGCTGCAGTCGCTCAGCCTGCTGGCCAACGTGTCGCGCCTGCTGGCCGACAAGGCCATCGCCGGTTTCCGGGTGAACTGCGACCGGGTCAACCAGGCGCTGGCGATGAACCCGATCCTGGTCACCGCGCTCAACCCGGTGATCGGCTACGAGAAGGGCGCCGCCACCGCCAAGCAGGCGTACAAGCAGAAGCGGCCGATCATCGACGTGGCGCTGGAAACCACCGGGCTCTCGAAGGCCGAATTGCAGAAGCTCCTCGATCCGCTGGTGTTGACCAAGGGCGGCATCCACGGGCAGTGATTCCGTCGGTTTTCGATCCTTCGCGATGTCCGAGCGAGATCGGGCAGGCGCGACCGGACGGCGTCAGTCTTTCGCGTCCTTCATGCAATCCGATGCATCGTCGGCGCCGACAATGGACGCATATGGCTTGAACACCGCAAGTTGTGCCGCGAGCTGGTCCTGCGCGGTCCTGATGGCGGCGGTGTCCTTGCAGATGTCCAGGCTGAGGTTCTGCAATTGTCCGGCGCCGGTCTTGGCCGTCGCATCGGCCTTGTCGGGTGTGGACGAAGCCTTCGCCGCGATGGCCCTGGCTGCCGTCTCGATGCCGGCCTTGCCCATGGCCAGTCCGGTTTCACGCACGGCGCGCACGCTGCGGTTGTACTGCGCCAACAGGCCGCGTTCGGCCGGCGTGACGGCCACGGCCTTGCCGTCGATGGTGAAGCCGCCGTCGGAGGCGATATCCGCCTCCGGTGCGCCGTCGACGTGCAGGGTCACCACGTCGCCGTAGAGCCTGATGGCGCCGTTTTCCATCGTGGTGTCGGGTACGTGGCAGGCGGCGAGGGTGCATGCCAGCGAAGCGGCGAACAACGGGCGGACGATGGCTTTCATGGCAAATCCTGTGCGTCTGGAAAGGGGCGCTGACGTCTGCAGCGGGATCAGTTGGAGAACACGGCGACACCCTTCTTGCCGTTGCCGTCGGTGATGTCCTTGCCGCAGTCGTCGACGTCTTTCTGCTTCATCGTGGCGTAGGGCTTGAACGCGGGCATGGCGGCGGCGAGCTTCTGTTGCGAGGCCAGCAGGTCGGGCATGCGCTTGCACAACTGCAAGGCAGCGGCCTCGATCTTGTCGGTCTGCGGCTTGATGCTGGCCTCGATCTCCTTGTCGCTCTTGCCGGTGAACGCGCCGAGGATGGCCTGCTTCGCCGCGCTCACGCCCAGGTCGGCACCGCTGGCGCCGATGTCCATGCCGGCGTCGGCGATGTCGATGATCTGCTGGCGATAGTCCACCAGCAGGGCATGCTGCTCCGGCGTGGCGTCCACCGGTTTGCCGGCGATCACCAGATTGCCCTGCGGGGTGATGACGGCCTTGGGCAATTTGCTGTCGCTGTCGTCGTGGGTGTCCTTGCCGTCGCCATGGATATGCACGTCGTTGACGTCGATGTCCTGCGTGCGCAGCTCACGCTTGGCCTGGTCGATGCCTTTCTGCACTTCCGCGCCGATGACCGAAGGCGAGGTCTGCTTTTGCACTTCCTTCATGGCCTGCGCCACGTTGTCGCTGGAGTTGCCGTCGGACGATTGGCTGCAAGCCGTCAGCGGCAGCAGCAGGGCCAGTGCAAGGATGCTGCCGGTGGTCGCGATGCTTCTCATGATGTCGTTTCCCCGTTGGATTCGATGGAATATCAGGTGTCGTCGCGCCAGCGGCGCAGCCAGATGGCGCCGGCCAGCATGGCCAGACCTGCGATGGCGCCGATCCAGAAGCTGGGCGAGGCCATGACGCTGTAGATGTTGGCGAGGTTCAGCGCATCCAGCGAGTGTTCCGCGCCGCTGCTCACGCCTTGGTAGTTGCCTGCTCCCAGCCAGCTGCCGGGGAACACGCTGAACAAGATGCGGGCGACCACGTCTTTCCAGTACCAGCTGCCGCCGGCGATGTTCGTGCCGATCAGGTTGAACCAGCCGAGCATCAGGCCTACCGCCACCGGCAGTACCGCGGCCCACAGGAACGGCTTGCTGCGCGCCCAGGCGGAACAGAGCAGCAGCCAGCCGGTGGCCGGCAAGGCCCACAGCGCATACAGGGGGATGGCACCGACGAGGTTGGCAATCACCTGGAACGGATGCGCGTAGGCCAGCAGATGCCACACGTTCACACCGTGGAAGGACAGGGTGATGGCGAACAGCAGCAACATCGCGATACCGGTGACCACGCCGCAGACTGCGGCGATGAGCGGTGCCAGCACGGTACCCGCCACCACCTTGGAGAGCACGCTGGCCGTATCCGACAGCGGCAGCGATTTCCAGAACAGCAGGCTGCGGTCGCGGCGGTCGTCGTACAGCGCGCCGAGGCAGTAGAAGAACACCACGAAGCCCAGCACCATGCTGATGATGAACGAGGTCGAGTACATCACCAGGTCCATCATGGTGCCGGCCTTGGAGAGGTCGTCGGCGTCCAGCGGGTGATGGAGCAGGCTGTTGTCGTTGAACATGAAGTGGAGGCCATGCTGCGCGCCGATGACCTCGCCGGCGACGATGCCCATCAGGTTCAGCAGCAGGAACACGCCGCCGACGATCACCGGCGTCCACAGGAAGCCGCCGCGGTGTTCCCAGAACTCGCGCTTCACCAGCCAATAGAAGGTTTTCATGCGTAGGTTCCTTTCATGGTGGCGACGAACAGGTCGCTGACGGAGGGGCGGCGCACTTCGCCGAGCGCCTCCAGTTGCGCACGTGCCACGCCGTCGAACAGGAAGATGCTCTTGCCGAAGACCTGGCGCTCGTCCAGCGGCTTCAGCGCGCGGGCTTCGGCGGCGCGTTCGGCGCCCACCATCACCTCGGCGAAGCGTTCGCCCACGGCCTCCATGTCGGCGTCCAGCACGATTCTTCCGTCGCGGATGAACATCAGGTCGGTAAGGATGTGCTCGACTTCCTCCACCTGATGGGTGGTGACGATGATGGTCTTGTTCTCGTCGAAGTAGTCTTCCAGCAGGCTCTGGTAGAACTGCTTGCGGTAGAGGATGTCCAGGCCCAGCGTGGGTTCGTCCAGCACCAGCAGGCGTGCGTCGATGGCCATGACCAGCGCCAGGTGCAGCTGCACGATCATGCCCTTGGACATCTGCTTCACGCGCAGGCCGGGCGTGAGCTTGGTGCGGGCAAGGAAGGCCTCGCACTTCTTGCGGTCGAAGCGCGGATGCGTGTTGGCGACGAAATCGACCGCCTCGCTCACGCGGATCCAGCGCGGCAGCACCGCCACGTCGGCGATGAAGCAGACCTGCTCCATCAGCTTGCCGCGCTGCTTGCGCGGATCGAGACCGAGCACGCTGAGCTCGCCCTGGAAATCGGTGAGGCCGAGGATGGCCTTCAGGGCGGTGGTCTTGCCGGCGCCGTTCGGGCCGATCAGGCCCACGATGCGGCCGGGCTGGATCTCGAAACTCGCGTTGTCCAGCGCGGCGGCGTTCTTGTAGCGCTTGCTGAGGCCGCGGGCGGAGACGACGGCATTGGCTTGGGCATTCATGCGGGCTTCTCCGGCTCGGCCTGCGCTTCGCGCAGCAGGGTCTTCAGATCCAGGCCCAGCCGCTGCAGGCGGGCATACAGCGCGGGCCACTCTTCGCGCAGGAAACGCTCGCGTTCGGATTTCAACAGTTCCTCGCGCGCACCTTCGATCACAAACATGCCCAGGCCCCTCCGTTTCTCAACCAAGCGTTCATCGACCAGCTCCTGGTACGCCTTCGACACGGTCAGCGGATTGATCTGGAAATCCGCGGCCACCTGACGTACCGACGGCAGCGGATCGCCCTCGTTCAAGGCGCCATCCAGGATCATCGCCACCACGCGTTGGTGCAGTTGGCGGTAGATCGGGATGCTGTCGTTCCAGGTGATGGTCATGGATTATTCCTTGCTGCTGGTGCTCGTGGTGCCGAAGGAATAGTAGGGCATGGCCAACTGTGCCCCGAACTGCGCCGCTGCGCCGTTGGCGACGCCTACCGCGGCGTTCTCCAGCAGGGCGGCCGCCTTCATGTCGGCATCGGTCGGGGTGACCTGGACCGGCTCCAGGTTGGTCACGCGGAGGCCGTCGATCCAGGCGACTTCGGCGGTGCGGGTCACCGGCAGGTTGACCACCGCCAGTGTCAGGCCGGTCATCACTACGGCGGCGGCTGAGGCGATCCAGCGCCGGGCGGGAAGCAGGGCGTCGATGAAAGCGTCGCGAGTGGCGACGGCCGCATGGTGGGTGTCGAGTTTCGCGTTCATGGTGAGCTCCTTCGGTGAACTCGTTGAGTGGTGTTGTGGTGAACTATAACACCATGATTTGATCCGTCAAGAGAAATTTGCTCGCTTGGCAACATGACTGATGGCAGGGGTGCCTGGATCGAGGCTTGATCGACGCTTTGCTAGATGAATCTGGAACAATCCGGCAATAGACTCGACGGGATCGCCACTGTTGTTCGGATAGAGAAACGACCATGACGCAGTTGAGTGGAACGCTGCAGGATCTCAATGACCTGTATTTCTTCGCCGCAGTGGTCGAGCATGGCGGTTTTTCCGCGGCGGGCCGCGCGTTGGGCATGCCCAAGTCCAGGCTCAGCAAGCGCGTGGCGCAGTTGGAGGACCGCCTGGGCGTGCGCCTGCTGCAGCGGACCACGCGCCGCTTCGTGGTCACCGAGATCGGCGAGCGCTTCTACGCGCATTGCCGCGCGGTGCTGGAAGAGGCGCGCGCGGCGCAGGACGCGGTGGACGAGCTGCGTGCCGAGCCGCGCGGCGTGGTGCGGCTGAGTTGCCCGGTGTCGCTTACCCAGACCGTACTGGCCCACGTGTTGCCCGACTTTCTGGCGAAATACCCCAAGCTGCAGGTGCGGGTGCTTTCCAGCAACCGTCGAGTGGATCTGCTCGGCGAAGGCTACGATCTCGCGATCCGCGTGCGCAGCAAGCTCGACACCGATGCCAACATGGTGGTGCGCAGCTTCGGCCAGTCGCGCGTGCTGCCGGTGGCCAGTCCGAAGCTGCTCGACGCGACGGGTCGGCCGGCACAGCCCGCCGACCTGGCGAAGATCCCCGCGCTCTCGATGCAGGAGCACGAAGGCCCGCAAACCTGGGAACTGCTCGACGCGGCGGGCGAACGCGTGAACGTGGAAGTGAATGCCCGGTTGATCTGCGGCGACTTCGCGGTGCTGCTGGAAGCCGCCCGCCGCGGCCTTGGCGTGGCGCTGTTGCCGGAGTTCGTCTGCGCCCCGGCCGTGACCGGCGGCGAACTGGAAGTGCTGCTGCCCGAATGGAGCGCGCCGGAAGGCACCATGCATTTCATCTACCCCAGCCGCCGCGGCATGCTGCCGGGCGTGCGCGCGCTGGTGGACTTCCTCGCCGAGCGCCTGCCCGCAACCACCTTGCACAAGCACGAACAATGCATGCGGCGCACGCTGCCCGACTGAACGGATGCGTGCGCATGCTACGCTTCCGTTTGGACTTCCATACGGCAATGCGATGAAGATCGACACCAAGCTCCCCAAGGTCGGCACCACCATTTTCAGCGTGATGAGCCAGCTCGCGCTGGAGCACAAAGCGGTGAACCTGGGGCAGGGCTTTCCCGATTTCGAGCCGCCGCAGGGGCTGCGCGACGCGCTTGCGCGCGCGATGAACGAGGGCAGGAACCAGTACGCGCCGATGCACGGCACAGCGCCGCTGCGCGAGCAGATCGCGCTCAAGATCGAACGCATGTACGGCCATCGTCCCGACGTGGATGCCGAGATCACCGTGACCTCCGGTGCCACCGAAGCCCTGTTCGCCGCCATCGCGGCCGTGGTGCGCACAGGCGAGGAAGTGATCGTGTTCGATCCCGCCTACGACAGCTACGAGCCGGCGATCGAGCTGCAGGGCGCGAAGGCCGTGCACGTCCCGCTGGTTGCGCCCACGTTTGCCGTCGACTGGCAGCGCGTGCGCGATGCGGTGACGCCCAGGACCCGCATGATCCTCGTCAACAGCCCGCACAATCCGTCCGGTGCCGTGTTGTCGTCGGCCGATCTCGAAGCGTTGGCGGCGATCGTGCGCGACACGGACATCGTGGTGCTGTCCGACGAGGTCTACGAGCACATCGTCTACGACGGCAGGCAGCATGAAAGCGTGCTGCGCCATCCCGAACTGGCGGCGCGCAGCATCGTGGTTTCTTCCTTCGGCAAGACCTACCACTGCACCGGTTGGAAGCTGGGCTACGCGGTGGCGCCGCGCGCGCTCACGGCGGAGTTCCGCAAGGTGCACCAGTACCTCACGTTCTGCAGCTTCCACCCCGCGCAGCAGGCCTTCGCCGAATTCCTCGCCAGCGACCCGCAGCACTACCTGGAGCTGCCTGCGTTCTACCAGGCCAAGCGCGACCGTTTCCGCGCATTGCTGGCACCCTCGCGCTTCAAGCTGCTCGACGTGCCGGGCGGCTATTTCCAGCTGGTGGACTACTCGGCGATCCGCGACGAGGACGACTTCGCCTTCAGCCGCTGGCTGGTGGAGCAGGGCGGAGTGGCGGCGATCCCGCTGACGCCGTTCTGCGAAACCGCGCCGGGCACGCGCCTGCTGCGCCTGTGCTTCGCCAAGAGCGACGCCACGATGGAGGCGGCCGCCGAGCGGCTGTGCAAGCTGTGAGCCTCGAACCGCTGACCGTTTCGCTGGTGCAGGGCGCCACGCGCTGGCACGACGCGCCGGCCAACCGCGAGTACTACGGCGAACGGGTGCGCCGCGCATGCGGCAGCGACCTGATCGTGCTGCCGGAAACCTTCCTTTCCGGCTTCAGCAACGACACGCAAGCCAGTGCCGACACGATGGACGGCGAAAGCGTGGCCTGGCTGCGCGCTTTGGCCATCGAAGTGGGCGCGGTGATCTGCGGCAGCCTGGCGATCCGCGAGAGCGGCACCGTCTACAACCGCTTGCTGTGGATGCGGCCGGACGGCACGTTCGAGCAATACGACAAGCGCCACCTGTTCCGCATGGCCGGCGAGCACACCCGCTACGGCGGCGGCAACGCGCGGCTGGTGGTGGAACTGAAAGGCTGGCGCATCCTGCCGCAGGTCTGCTACGACCTGCGTTTCCCGGTCTGGCTGCGCAACCGTCGGCTGGAAAGCGCCGCGGGCGGCATGGACTACGACCTCGCCATCTTCGTGGCCAATTGGCCCGCGCCGCGCCGCCAGCCCTGGCGCACTTTGCTGCGCGCCCGCGCCATCGAGAACCTCGCCTGCGTGATCGGCGTGAACCGCGTGGGCGTGGACGGCAACGACCTGCCTTACGCCGGCGACAGCGCGGTGATCGACCCGGTGGGCGAGGCGCTGGTGGAGTGCGGCGCGGTGGAGCAGGTCGCCACGGTCACCCTCGATCCCGCGCCTTTGCTCGCGCACCGCGAACGGTTTCCGGCGTGGATGGATGCCGACGCGTTTACGTTGTCGCCATAAGACGCGCCGCTAGAGAATATCCAGCACCGCTTCCGGCGGCCGGCCGATCCTCGCCTGCTCGTTGGCGATCACGATGGGCCGCTCGATCAGGATGGGGTGGGCGGCCATCGCGGCGATCAGGGCCTCGTCGTCCAGCGCGGGGTCGGCGAGGCCGAGTTCCTTGTAGATGGCCTCGCCGCTGCGCAGCAGCTGGCGCGCAGGGATGCCGAGCAGTTTGAGCAGGCGCTTCAACTCGGCGGTGCCGGGCGGCGTGTCGAGGTAGTGCACGACCTCGACGGCGCGGCCCTCCAGCAGCGCCAGCGCAGCGCGCGATTTGCTGCAACGCGGGTTGTGATAGATGCGTATCACGCCCGGCGATCAGCGGTTGCCGGAACGACCGCCGCCGCTGCCGCCGCGGCCGTGCGGACGGTTGCCGCCTGGGCGGCCTCCGCCATGCGACGGTCGGTTGCCGCCCTGACCCTGCGGACGGCCGCGGCCGCCCTGGCGATTGCCGGCGGGGCGACCTTCCTGGCCGTGAGCGCCGGTGTGTCCGCCGCCGAACCCGCTGTACGGGTTGGCGTTCGCGAAACCGCCGTGGCTTGCGCCGCCGCGTGGGCCGCCAGCGCCACCGCCGGGCTTGCCGCCGCGACGCTTGTTGCCCTGGTTGCCGCCGGCCGGCCGGGCGCCGCCGTCACGGCTGTCGCCGGCGAACCAGGTACGCACCGAAGGCAATTCCTGGCCGGGCGCGATGCCGCGCTTGTTCTTCCGCTGGAAGCCATTGCTGGCGGGGCGTTCGGGACGGGCGACGTTGCCGTTCACTTCCTTGCCGGGGCGGCGGCGCTGCTGCCGGCCGCGCGCGGGTTCCTCGCGGATACGGTCGTAGGCGCGCAGTTCGCGCGCTTCGTCCTGGTGGGCGCTGCTCCAGCCGCCAGCGGAGCCGCTCTCGGGCCGGTACTCGGTGACGTTGCGGTTGGCGCGGCGCTGGTGCAGCACCGGGCTGAGGGTGAGCACGGGCTGCGGTGCGCCGAGGCCGGCGGCCTGGCGCAGCTGCTTGACGGCTTCTTCGTCCAGCGTGGTGCTGTCGTCGCGGCGCAGGGTGCGCGGCAGTTCGACATTGCCGTAGCGGATGCGCTTGAGGCGGCTGACCAGGAAGCCTTGCGAATCCCACAACCGGCGCACTTCGCGATTGCGGCCTTCGCGGATCACCACGCGGAACCAGCTGTGGCTGCCGCCGCGGCTGATCACGGCGATCTCGTCGAAGCGGGCGGGGCCGTCTTCCAGTTCCACGCCGGCCTTGAGCTTCTCGATCACCTCGTCGGGCACTTCGCCGTGCACGCGGCAGAGGTATTCGCGCTCGATGCCGCTCTTGGGATGCATCAGCGCGTTGGCGAGTTCACCGTCGGTGGTGAGCAGCAGCAGGCCGGTGGTGTTGATGTCGAGGCGTCCCACGGCGACCCAGCGTGCGCCCTTGAGGCGCGGCAGCTGCTCGAACACGGTGGGGCGGCCCTCGGGATCGTCGCGCGTGGTCAGCACGCCCTCGGGCTTGTGGTAGATCAGCACCTCGGTGTCGCCGCGGCTGTCGGTGGCGACCACGAACTGCTTGCCGTCGATCATCACGCGGTCGCCCGCGTGCACGCTGGTGCCGATGGTGGCGGGCTGGCCGTTGAGTTCGACCTCGCCGGCCTGGATGCGCTGTTCCAGCATGCGGCGCGAGCCGAGGCCGGCGTTGGCGAGCACCTTGTGCAGGCGCTCTTCCAGCGGCGCGCTCTCGGCGAGCGGCGCGCGCTTGAGGGATAGGGTGGATTTCTTGGGCGCAGTCATGCGCGTAGCTCCTCAGGTGTTCTGTGCGGCTTCGTCGATGTCGACGTCCGCGGGTGCCGCTGCCTCGTCGGCAGTGGAGAGTTCGGTCGTGCCGGATTCGTGGGTGTCGCGGATGGCCTCCGGAACGGGTTCGGCGACAGCCTCGTCCGTTGCGGGGTGTGCCTGCTCCTGCTGGCCGGCTTCCGCATCCGCGTCTTCCGTTTCGTCGGGGTCGATCGGCAGATCCTTGATGACGCGGGCGGGCAACGGGGTCTGCTCGAAGCCCATTTGCGGGTCTTCCATGTCGCGGATTTCGGACAGCGGCGGCAGCTGGTCCAGCGATTTCAGGTTGAAGTAGTCGAGGAAGGCGCGGGTGGTGCCGAACAGCGCCGGTTTGCCGGGCACGTCGCGATGGCCCACCACGCGGATCCACTCGCGCTCCTCCAGCGTCTTGATGATGTTGCTGGACACCACCACGCCGCGGATCTGCTCGATCTCCGGGCGGGTGATCGGCTGGCGGTAGGCGATCAGCGCCAGCGTCTCCAACAGGGCGCGCGAGTAGCGGCTGGGCTTCTCGGTCCACATGCGCGAGATCCACGGATGCACGTCCTGGCGCACCTGGTAGCGGAAGCCGGAGGCGACTTCCTTCAGCTCCACGCCGCGCCCCGCGCAGTCGGCGGCCAGCGCCTCCAGCGCACGGGCGATCTGTTCGTGGCCGACGTCGTCGGTTTCGCCGAACAGGTCGCCGAGCTGGGCGACGGTCATCGGCTGGCTGGCGGCGAGCAGGGCCGCTTCGACGATGGGTTTGAGTTGCTCGATCTGCATGGTTCCCGATGCCGATTCAGTGCGTGCCGTTGCCGGCGGTGTCCGGTGTTTCGAAGGCCGATTCCCCGGTCGCGGGGTCGTCCGCGTCGTCCAGTTCCATGGCGTCGGCTAGCGTTGCCTCGGCATCCGCGCGCGCCTTCAGGTATATCGGCGCCAACGGTGCTTCCTGCACGATCTCGATCAGCATTTCCTTGGCCAGCTCCAGCATGGCCAGAAAGGTGACCACCACGCCGAGGCGGCCTTCGCCGGGATCGAACAGGGTCTCGAAGCGCTGGAAGGCCTGGCCTTCCAGCTTGCCCAGCAGCTCGCCCATGCGCTGGCGGACGCTGAGCGCCTCGCGCTTGATCGCGTGATGGCCGAACAGTTCGGCGCGGTGCATCACGTCCTTGAGCGCCAGCAGCATTTCCTTGAGGTCCAGCGGCGGCGGCAACCGGATCACGTTGCGCTCGCCGGTGTCGGCCTGGGCCGTTGCGGTGTCGCGCTCCATGCGGGGCAGGGTGTCGATGTCTTCCGCGGCTTTCTTGAAGCGTTCGTACTCCTGCAGGCGGCGCACCAGTTCGGCGCGCGGGTCTTCTTCGGCGCCTTCCTCCGCCGGCGGCCGCGGCAGCAGCAGGCGCGACTTGATCTCGGCCAGGATCGCGGCCATCAGCAGGTATTCCGCGGCCAGTTCCAGCCGCATCACGTCCCGCATCATGTCGATGTATTCCATGTATTGCCGGGTGATCTCGGCAATCGGAATGTCCAGGATGTCCAGGTTCTGCCGGCGGATCAGGTAAAGCAAAAGGTCCAGCGGCCCTTCGAACGCCTCGAGGAAGACCTCCAGCGCGTCCGGCGGGATGTAGAGGTCCTGCGGCATCTGCAGTACCGGCTCGCCGCGCACGATCGCCAGCGGCATTTCCTGCTGCTGGGGCGGCGCCGCCTGGTTGTCCCGCAAGTGGTCCTGCGATGCGTCCGGGCCCTGCGGCCCGACTGGCTCGGTGCTCATCAATGCCTGTCTGTTGGGCCGCACGGCGGCCAGCAATGCGTCTGGAACATCAGGGCGTAACGCTTGCCTCGCCGGAACGCCGATCGCGTGGTGCTAAAGGCACAGCGAAGTGGCGACGACTGTAACGTCACCGACAAATCGGAGGTCTGCCTGGGGCATCGGGTGGGCGCCATGGTTGCCGAAACGGCTGGTCGTCATCGGACATGGCGCCACGCGTGGTTGACAGGGTAGCGATAGCCGGACAACAAGTCCAGTGAATGTATCGGCTGGCGCCTATCCATGCACACATGGGTTGTGGAACACTTCGCGATCTGGTCGCCGTGGCATGCACGGTCGGGCGAGTCGCAGTGTGACCTTGAGTGTCCGACACGGCCGCATGCGTCAGTCACCCTGGCCGGGATACGGCGCAAACCGCGCGGGAATGCCGTTTCCGGCAGTGGCATGTTGTTTGCTTCGATGCGACTGCGGACACACTGTGCGGTGCGATCTGTAGGGCGCCGTCAATGCGGCGGAGTGCGACAATCGAGGAGCTTCCATGGTGAAGGACGTCAACGAAATGCTCGGCGGCGAGAACTATCATCTGCGTCCGGCGCGCATGCAGATGGAGACGACCGTGCTGATGAGCCGCGGTGTCGAGTCGCATCCGACCGAACTGGTGGACATCTCCGCCACCGGCGCACTGCTGCGCAGGCCGCTGGGTTGGGACGGCGAGGTCGGGCAAAGCTGGCTGCTCGACATGATCTTCGGCAGCGACCTGCACATCCATCTGGAAGCGCAGGTGGCCCGCGTGGCCGATCATCACATCGGCTTTTCGTACGTGTGCATTCCGGAGGACAAGCAGGTGCCGCTGTGGAACCTGCTCGGCGGATACGCCGACATCCTCGAATCCTGGAAGGACTGACCGCAGGCCAACGGCGTTGCGGCGACGCGGTTCGAATCGGAAGGCCCCGCCATGGCGGGGCCTTCGCCGTTTCAGTGGGCTGCCTTCTTCTCGTCGCGCAGCTCGCGGCGCAGGATCTTGCCCACGTTGCTCTTGGGCAACGCGTCGCGGAACTCGATGAACTTGGGCCGCTTGTAGCCGGTCAGGTTGTCGCGGCAGAACTGCTTGAGCGCTTCCTCCGTGAGGCTGGGGTCCTTGCGCACCACGAACAGCTTCACGACCTCGCCGGAGTGCTCGTCCGGCACGCCCACCGCGGCCACTTCGGCCACGCCGGGGTGTTGCATCACGGCATCTTCGACCTCGTTCGGGTACACGTTGAAGCCGGATACCAGGATCATGTCCTTCTTGCGGTCGACGATGTAGAAGTAGCCGTTCTCGTCCATCTTTGCGACGTCGCCGGTGTGCAGCCAGCCGTCGGCGCCAAGCACCTTGGCGGTTTCGTCGGGGCGGTTCCAGTAGCCCTGCATCACTTGCGGACCCTTCACCATCAGCTCGCCCACTTCGCCGACCGGCAGCGGCCGGTTCTCTTCCGACCAGATCGCCACGTCGGTGGAAGGCACGGGCAGGCCGATCGAGCCGTTGTAGTCCTTGAGGTCGAGCGGGTTGATGCACGCTGCCGGCGAGGTTTCGGTGAGGCCATAGGCCTCCACCAGCGGACAGCCGGTGATCTTCTTCCAGCGCTCGGCCACCGCGCGCTGCACGGCCATGCCGCCGCCCAGGCTCAGGTGCAGGCGGGAGAAATCCAGTTCGGCGAAACCGGGCGTGTTGAGCAGGCCGTTGAACAGCGTGTTGACGCCGGTGAGTGCGGTGAAGTTGGAGGCTTTCAGCTCCTTGACGAAGCCGGGCATGTCGCGCGGGTTGGTGATCAGCCAGTTGAGCCCGCCCAGCCGCATGAACACCAGGCCGTTCGCGCACAACGAGAAGATGTGGTACAGCGGCAGGGCGGTGATGATGATTTCCTCGCCCTCCTTGGCGTTCTGACCGATCCACGCGCCCGCCTGCAACATGTTGGCGACCATATTGCCGTGGCTGAGCATGGCGCCCTTGGCCACGCCGGTGGTGCCGCCGGTGTATTGCAGGAAGGCGATGTCGCCGTGGTTCAGCGTCAACCTGGGCAGCTCGTGCGCGGCGCCTTGCGCCAGCGCGTCCTTGAAGCGCACCGCCTGCGGCAACCGGTAGGCCGGCACCATCTTCTTGACGTGCTTGAGCACGAAGTTGACCAGTGCGCCTTTCGGGAAGCCCAGCAGGTCGCCGATGCCGGTGGTGACGATGTGCCGCACCTCGGTTTCCGCCACCACCTGCTGCAAGGTGGCGGCAAAGTTGTCCAGCACCACGATGGCTTTCGCGCCGGAGTCCTCGAGCTGGTGCTTGAGTTCGCGCGCGGTGTACATCGGGTTGGTGTTGACCACCACCAGGCCGGCGCGCAGCGCGCCGAACAGGGCGATGGGGTACTGCAACACGTTGGGCATCATGATCGCGACACGGTCGCCCTTGCCGAGCTTGAGCGTGCCGGTGAGATAGCCGGCGAACTGGCGGCTGAGCTGATCGATCTGGCCGTAAGTGAGCTGCTTGCCGAAATTGGCGAACGCCGGGCGGTCACGGAAGCGCTGGAAGGCTTCTTCCAGCACGGCGGCGACCGAGGCGTAGGCGTTGAGGTCGATCTCGGCGGGCACGCCTTGCGGGTAGTGATCCAGCCATGGACGCTCGTTGCTCATGTGCTTGCTCGACTCCTGAATCATGGTCGCCTGTGTGTTGACGGTGGCGAAATCCCCTTCCGGCATTGGAGCATGCGCCAGCGTATGCGGCAAGGCGCGGCGCCCCATGAAAAGACGCCCCGGAGCAGCCCGGGGCGTCGTTGCCGGCCAGGCGACGTCAGGCGGCTTTCTTGCCCGCCAGCTGGCGCAGCACGTATTGCAGGATGCCGCCGTGGCGGAAGAACTCGCGTTCTTTCGGCGTCAGCAGCATCACGTTGACCTTGAAGGTCTTGCTGCTGCCGTCGTCGGCCTTGGCGACCACCGTCGCCTCCTTCGCCTTGCCGTCGTCGAGTCCGGTGAGGTCGAAGGTCTCCTTGCCGGTAAGCCCCAGCGACTGCGCGTTCTCGCCGTTCTTGAAGGTGCATGGCAGCACGCCCATGCCGACCAGGTTGGAGCGATGGATGCGCTCGAAGCTCTCCGCGATCACCGCCTTCACGCCCAGCAGCAGGGTGCCCTTGGCCGCCCAGTCGCGCGACGAGCCGGTGCCGTATTCCTTGCCGGCCAGCACGACCAGCGGGGTCTGCTGCTCCTTGTACTTCATCGCCGCGTCGTAGATCGCCATCTGCTCGCCGCTGGGCACATGCAGCGTGTAGCCGCCCTCGACGCCGTCCAGCATCAGGTTCCGTATGCGGATGTTGGCGAAGGTGCCGCGCACCATCACATCGTCGTTGCCGCGGCGCGAGCCGTAGGAGTTGAAATCCTTCGGCTCCACGCCCTTCGAGATCAGGAAGCGGCCCGCCGGGCTGTCCTTCTTGATCGAGCCGGCCGGCGAGATGTGGTCGGTGGTGATCGAGTCGCCGAACAGGCCGAGCGCGCGGGCGCCGTGGATGTCCTCGATCTTGCCCGGCTCCTTGCCCATGCCTTCGAAGTAGGGCGGGTTCTTGATGTAGGTGGAGTCGTTCCACCGGTACACCGCGCCGTCCGGCGAGTCGATGTGATTCCAGCGGCTGTCGCCCTTGAACACGTCGGCATAGTTCTTCTCGAACATGGCCGGGTTGATCGCGCCGGCGATGGTGTCGGAGATCTCCTTGTCGGCCGGCCAGATGTCCTTGAGGAACACGTCCTTGCCGTCGGCGTCCTGGCCGATCGGTTCGCGGGTCAGGTCGATGTCCAGTGTGCCGGCCAGTGCGTAGGCCACCACCAGCGGCGGCGAGGCGAGGTAGTTCATCTTTACTTCCGGATGCACGCGGCCTTCGAAGTTGCGGTTGCCGGAGAGTACCGAGGCCACGGCGAGGTCGCCCTCGCCGATGCCCTTGCTGATCTCGGCCGGCAGCGGGCCGGAGTTGCCGATGCAGGTGGTGCAGCCGTAGCCGACGATGTAGAAGCCGACCTTCTCCAGCTCCTTCAGCAGCCCGGTCTTCTGCAGATAGTCGCTGACCACCAGCGAACCGGGGCCGATCGAGGTCTTCACCCACGGCTTGGCCTTGAGCCCTCTCGCCGCGGCCTTTTTCGCCAGCAGGCCGGCGCCCAGCATCACGGCGGGGTTGGAGGTGTTGGTGCAGGAGGTGATCGCGGCGATCACCACCGAGCCGTCCTTCAGGTCGAAGCTCGCGCCATCCCGCTGCACGCGCACCGCGCCTTCGCCAAGCTGGTTGGCCTGGTTGGCCTGGTTGCCGATGGCCGTGGCGCCGCCCTCGTTCTGGAAGCCCGCCGCGCCGCCGTTGCCCTTCTTGCGCTGGGCGGTCAGGCCGCCCACCGACTCGTGAAAGCTCTTCTGCACGTTTTCCAGCAGCACACGGTCCTGCGGGCGCTTGGGGCCGGCCAGCGACGGCCTCACGTCGGCCAGGTCGAGTTCCAGCGTGGTGGTGAACTCGGCGTGCGGCGTGTGCTCGTCGTGCCACAGGCCCTGCGCCTTGGCATAGGCTTCGACCAGCGCGATCTGCTCCGCGCTGCGGCCCGACAGGCGCAGATAGTCCAGCGCTTCCTGGTCGACCGGGAAGATGCCGCAGGTGGCGCCGTATTCGGGCGCCATGTTGCCGATGGTGGCGCGGTCGGCCAGCGCCAGGTGCTTGAGGCCGCTGCCGAAGAACTCCACGAATTTGCCCACCACGCCCAGTTTGCGCAGCATCTGGGTGACGGTGAGCACCAGGTCGGTGGCGGTGACGCCTTCGGACAGCTTGCCGCTGAGCTTGAAGCCGACCACCTGCGGAATCAGCATCGACGAGGGCTGGCCCAGCATCGCGGCCTCGGCCTCGATGCCGCCCACGCCCCAGCCGAGCACGCCGATACCGTTGATCATGGTGGTGTGGCTGTCGGTGCCGAACACGGTATCCGGGTAGGCCCAGTCTTCGCCGTTGCTTTGCCCGGTGAACACCACGCGCGCCAGGTGCTCCAGGTTCACCTGGTGCACGATGCCGGTGCGCGGCGGCACCACCTTGAAATTGTTGAAGGCCTTCTGGCCCCAGCGCAGGAACGCATAGCGCTCCTGGTTGCGCTCGAACTCGATCTCGACGTTCTTTTCCAGCGCGTCCTCCGAGCCGAACACGTCCACCTGCACCGAGTGGTCGATCACCAGTTCGGCCGGCGCCAACGGGTTGATCTGGGTGGCTTCTCCGCCCAGCTTCACCACCGCGTCGCGCATTGCGGCCAGGTCGACCACGCAAGGCACGCCGGTGAAGTCCTGCAACACCACGCGCGCGGGCATGAAGGAAATCTCGGTGTCCGGCTCCTTCTTCGCGTCCCAGGTCGCCACGGCCTCGATTTCCTTCGCCGTGACGTTGACACCGTCCTCGTGGCGCAACAGGTTCTCCAGCAGGATCCGCATCGAGTAGGGCAGGCGCTTGAGGTCGAAACGCCGGCCCAGCTTGTCGAGGCTGGCGATGAAGTACTGGCGGCCGTTGACGGCGAGGGTGTCGCGGGTGGCGAATGAATCCAGCATGGCTTGACTCCGTGAGTTCAAATCGGGCGATGGACAACCCTTGCGATCCTACGCCCCCGAACGTGAGCGGTAGTGCAAGGCCGCATTGCACGATTTCGAACGCAGCCGGAAACAGGTTTCCGTTGCTGGGTACGTGGGGCGGCTGGCAAAATTGGCGGCTGAAAGATGCGCCCGGTCGTGCCGATAACGCTGGCCGGCGCCGTCATCCGCTGCCTTTGCGCCGCTGCGCGCCAGAGCGCCGCCCATCCCCGCCACAGGACGAGCCCCATGCTTAATGCCTATCGCCAACATGCTGCCGAGCGCGCCGCGCTGGGCGTCCCTCCGCTGCCGCTGTCGGCCCAGCAGACCGCCGAGCTGGTCGAGCTGTTGAAGAACCCGCCGGCCGGCGAGGACGCCTTCCTGCTCGACCTCATCGCCAACCGCGTGCCGGCCGGCGTGGACGACGCGGCCAAGGTCAAGGCTTCCTATCTGGCGGCGGTGGCGTTCGGCACGGAGACCTGCGCGCTGATCTCGCGCGACAAGGCCACCGAACTGCTCGGCACCATGCTGGGCGGCTACAACATCCATCCGCTGATCGAGCTGCTCGACGACGCGCAGGTCGGCACCGTGGCCGCCAATGCGCTCAAGCACACCTTGCTGATGTTCGACGCCTTCCACGACGTGAAGGAAAAGGCCGACAAGGGCAACGCCAACGCCAAGGCCGTGCTGCAGAGCTGGGCCGATGCCGAGTGGTTCACCAGCAAGCCGGAAGTGCCCGAGAGCCTCACCGTCACCGTGTTCAAGGTGCCGGGCGAGACCAACACCGACGACCTGTCGCCGGCGCCCGACGCCACCACCCGCCCGGACATCCCGCTGCACGCGTTGGCCATGCTGAAGAACAAGCGCGACGGCGCGCCGTTCCAGCCGGAGGAGGACGGCAAGCGCGGTCCCATCCAGCTGATCGCCGACCTCAAGGCCAAGGGCCACCTGGTGGCCTACGTGGGCGACGTGGTCGGCACCGGCTCCAGCCGCAAGTCCGCCACCAACTCCGTGCTGTGGTGGACCGGCGAAGACATCCCGTTCATCCCGAACAAGCGCTACGGCGGCGTGTGCCTGGGCAGCAAGATCGCCCCGATTTTCTACAACACGATGGAAGACGCCGGTGCGCTGCCGATCGAGCTGGACGTCTCGAAGATGGAAATGGGCGACGTCGTCGAGCTGCGCCCCTACGAAGGCAAGGCGCTGAAGAACGGCGAGGTGATCGCCGAGTTCCAGGTCAAGTCCGACGTGCTGTTCGACGAGGTGCGCGCCGGCGGCCGCATTCCGCTGATCATCGGCCGCGGCCTCACCGCCAAGGCGCGCGAAGCGCTGGGCCTGCCGGTGTCCACCCTGTTCCGCCTGCCGCAGCAGCCGGCCGATACCGGCAAGGGCTACACGCTGGCGCAGAAGATGGTCGGCCGCGCGGTCGGCCTGCCGGAAGGCCAGGGCGTGCGCCCGGGCACCTACTGCGAGCCGAAGATGACCTCGGTGGGTTCGCAGGACACCACCGGCCCGATGACCCGCGACGAGCTGAAGGACCTGGCCTGCCTGGGCTTCTCGGCCGACCTGGTGATGCAGTCGTTCTGCCACACGGCGGCCTACCCGAAGCCGGTGGACGTGAAGACCCACCACACCCTGCCGGAATTCATCTCCACCCGCGGCGGCATCAGCCTGCGTCCGGGCGACGGCGTGATCCACAGCTGGCTCAACCGCATGCTGCTGCCCGACACCGTGGGCACCGGCGGCGACAGCCATACGCGCTTCCCGATCGGTATTTCCTTCCCGGCCGGCTCGGGCCTGGTGGCCTTCGCTGCCGCCACCGGCGTGATGCCGCTGGACATGCCCGAATCCGTGCTCGTTCGCTTCAAGGGCGAGCTGCAGCCGGGCGTCACCCTGCGCGACCTGGTCAACGCCATCCCGCTGTACGCCATCAAGCAAGGGCTGCTGACCGTCGCCAAGCAGGGCAAGAAGAACATCTTCTCCGGCCGCATCCTGGAGATCGAAGGCCTGCCGAACCTCAAGGTGGAGCAGGCGTTCGAGCTGTCCGACGCCTCGGCCGAGCGTTCGGCCGCCGGCTGCACGGTGCACCTGGACAAGGCGCCGATCATCGAATACATCAACAGCAACATCACCCTGCTGAAGGTGATGATCGCGCAGGGTTACAAGGATCCGCGCAGCATCGAGCGCCGCATCAAGGCGATGGAAGCCTGGCTGGCCAACCCGCAGCTGCTGGAGCGCGATGCCGACGCCGAGTACGCCGCCGTCATCGAGATCGACCTGGCCGACGTGCACGAGCCCATCGTGGCCTGCCCGAACGACCCGGACGACGTGAAGACGCTCAGCGATGTGGCCGGCGCGACCATCGACGAGGTGTTCATCGGTTCGTGCATGACCAACATCGGCCACTTCCGCGCGGCGGCCAAGCTGCTGGAAGGCAAGCGCGACATCCCGACCAAGCTGTGGGTGGCCCCGCCGACCAAGATGGACGCCAGCGAGCTGACCAACGAAGGCGTCTACGGCACCTTCGGCACCGCCGGCGCGCGCATGGAAATGCCGGGCTGCTCGCTGTGCATGGGCAACCAGGCGCAGGTGCGCGAGGGCGCCACGGTGTTCTCCACCTCCACCCGCAACTTCCCGAACCGCCTGGGCAAGAACTCCAACGTGTACCTGGGTTCGGCCGAACTCGCCGCGATCTGCTCGCGCCTGGGCCGCATCCCGACCAAGGACGAGTACATGGCCGACATCGGCGTGATCAATGCCAACGGCGAGAAGATCTACCGCTACATGAACTTCGACAAGATCCAGGACTACAAGGAAGTGGCGGATACCGTCGCGGCGTAAGCCATATCTCTCCCGTCCACCGGGAGAGGCTGCAAGCAGCGAAGCCCGGCCGCGTGCCGGGCTTCGTCGTTTATGCTTCGCCCACGGCGGCAACCACGGGCGCGCGGATGATTTCCACCCACATTTCGGCGATCTCGCTGCGCGACCTGATGATGGTGCAGGCGGTGCATCGGCATGGCAGCTTCAACAGCGCGGCGCGCGCCATGCACATCAGTCCGTCCGGCTTGTCGCACCAAGTGCAGAAGGTGGAGCAGGCGCTGGGGGCGCCGCTGTTCGAGCGCGGCGGGCGCAAGGTGGTGCCGACGGCGGGCGGCCGCCGCTTGCTGGAGCGCATCGATGCCGTGATCGCCGCGGCGGAATCGCTGCAGCAGACCGCGCGCGCCGGCGCGGTGGCCTTCGGCGGCGAATTGCGGCTGGGGCTGCCGGCTTCGCTAGGGCCGTACCTGCTGCCGCACCTGATCGCGCCGTTCCCGCAGCATTTCCCCGGCGTGCGGCTGGGCATTTCCGAGGGCAAGCCGCGCGGCCTGCTGCGCCGCCTGCACGAGGCGGAGCTGGATGCCGTGCTGGCGCCGCTCGCGCCGCTGGCCAGCGGCATTGCGATGCAGCCGCTGTTCTTCGAGCCGTGGGAGGCGATGCTGCGTGCCGATCACCCGCTGGCCGGCCGGCGCAGCGTGGCGATGGAGCAGCTGGAAAAGGCCGATGCGATCCTGATGGCCGAAAGCCACGCCGATGGCGACGGCCACGTGCAGGACGTGAGCCTGGAAAGCCTCGCCGCGCTGGTCAGCCTGCGCGGCGGTTACGCCTTGGTGCCCGCGCTGGCGCACGAACGCATGGCGTCCAAGCCCGACATCGTGCTGGCGAAAATCAAGGGTCAGGCACAGGGGCGCGAGATCGCCCTGTACTGGCGCGAAGCCACGCCGTGGGGTGCCGACCTTGCCGCTTTCGCCAAACTGCTGCGCGCCCTGGCGAAACAGTTGCCAGGGCTGAAACTGGCGGGTTAGCGACCGTCCAGCGTGGAGCCCGTGAGCAATCCGCGCGCCAGCATGCTGCATTGCTTGCGGAACAGCAGCAGCTGCCACTGGCGGCCGCCGAGCTGGCGCCACAGCACCGCCGAGCGCACCGCCGCGAGCAGGTTGCTGCGTACTCTCTCGACCACGGCGGCCTGCTGCAGGTGTTGCGGGTTGCCGTTGACCATCACGCGCGGGCGCAGGATGGAAAGCGTGGATGCGTAGAGTTCGGCCAGCCGTGCGGTGACCTGGCTCGAACCCTGGCCGAAATGCTCGGCCTGCCGCTGCGCGGCACGGATGCCCTGCTGCAGGCGGTCCAGCAGGTCCGGGCGTCGGGACAGGCTGCGCTCCAGCCGCATCACGGTCATCGCCATGCGGGTGACCGACATGTCGTCGCTGCTCTCGTCGAGCTGGGACACCAGCGTCCGCAGGCCCAGCCGCATGTTGGCGACGTTGCCGAACACGCCGACCACCGACGGTGCGTCGATGCGGAACACGCTGGCGATGCCGGCTTCCATCGCGCTTTCGTCGCAGCGGCCCTGGTTGGCCAGCTGCTGCGCCAGCGCGCAGGCCTGGTAAAGGCCGGCCAGGGCCAGCACGCGTTCTTCGTTCATTGCAAAAGCGTCAAGCACTGTCAATTCTCGTTATGGATGTGGGGCAGGCCGCCGAAGGGCGCGTCGGTGGCGGCGATCACCGCGCCGCCGAGGCAGGCTTCGCCGTCGTAGAGCACCACCGACTGGCCGGGTGTCACTGCGCGCTGCGGTGTGTCGAAGCGGACTTCGAGGCCGTCGTCCAGCATGCGTACCTCGCAGGCCTGGTCGGTCTGGCGGTAACGGGTCTTGGCGGTGCAGCGGAAGCGTTCCGCCGGCGCACGGCCGGCCACCCAGGTCGGCGCTTCGCTGCGCAAGGTGCGCGAATCCAGCCAGCGATTGGCGTTGCCCTGCGCCACGTAGAGCACGTTGGCCGGCACGTCCTTGCCCACCACGTACCACGGCTCGCCGCTGGCGCCGTGACGGCCGCCGATGCCCAGGCCGTTGCGCTGGCCCAGCGTGTAGTACATCGCGCCCTGGTGCTCGCCGATCAGCTCGCCGTCGGGCGTGCGCATCTCGCCCGGCCGGGCGGGGATGTATTGCGCGAGGAAACCGCGGAAGTCGCGCTCGCCGATGAAGCAGATGCCGGTGGAGTCCTTCTTCGCGTGGGTGGGCAGGTCGGCGGCCAGCGCCATTTCGCGCACCCGCGACTTCTCGATCTCGCCTATCGGGAACAGCGTGGCGGCGAGCTGCGCCTGTCCCAGCGCGTGCAGGAAGTAGGTCTGGTCCTTGGCCGCGTCCACCGCGCGCAGCAGGCGGTGTTCGCCGTCGACGCAGGCCACGCGGGCGTAATGGCCGGTGGCGATCTTCTCCGCGCCCAGCGCCTGCGCCTCGTGCAGGAAGGTCTTGAACTTGATCTCGCGGTTGCACAGCACGTCCGGGTTGGGCGTGCGGCCGGCACGGTATTCGGCGAGGAAGTGTTCGAACACGCCGTCCCAGTACTCGGCGGCGAAGTTGCGTGCGTGGAAAGGAATGCCCAGCCGGCCGCACACCGCCACGGCGTCCTTGCGGTCGGCGTCGGCGGTGCAGGGGCCGGAGCGGTCGTCCTCTTCCCAGTTCTGCATGAACATGCCATCGACCGCATGGCCCGCCTGCTTGAGCAGCAGCGCCGCCACCGAGGAGTCGACGCCGCCGGAAATGCCCAGCATCACCCTCATGGCCCGGCGCCTTGCGGCCAAGCGTGCAGCGTATCCAGCGGGAAGCGGGCGCCGGCCAGCCAGGCGTCGATGCTGGCCAGCACCAGCGGGCTGCGCAGGCGCTCGCCCAGTGCGGCGATTTCGGCGTGGTCCAGCCACAGCGCGCGGCGGATGCCGGTATCCAGCGGACGCGCAGGATCGTGGCTGACGGGGCGGGCGGCAAAACTGAAGCGGATCACGCCGTCGCCGTGTTCGGTGCTGCGCCACTGGTGCACGCCGATCAGGTGCGTGGGTTGCACCGTCCAGCCGGTTTCCTCCAGCGTTTCGCGCACGGCCGCATCGACCAGCCGTTCGCGGTCTTCGAGGTGGCCGGCGGGCTGGTTGTAGGCCAGCCGGCCGTTCACTTCTTCCTCGACCATCAGGTAGCGCGCGCCATCGGCGACCACGCAGGCCACGGTGACGTGCGGGCGCCAGATGGCGTCGTTGGCGGGTACAGGCGGCATGGGGGAGGGGGCTGGAAAAGGCGTCATTGTGCCACTACATCCTCGTGCGGTCGTCGCGGGCCGGCAGGTGGCGCGGCGTATACTCGCAACCGTCGAACCCACATCGCGATCATGGCCAACGAACAGGAAAACGAACACGAAAGCGGCCACGGCCTGGCGGTGCGTGCCGCCAAGCCCGAGGTGGCGCGGCCGCCGTTGTTCCAGGTGGTGCTGCTCAACGACGATTTCACGCCGATGGATTTCGTGGTCGAGGTGCTGCGCAGTTTTTTCGGGCTGGATCAGGAGCGGGCGGTGCAGGTGATGCTCCACGTGCATACCCGCGGCAAGGGGGTATGCGGCGTGTTCACCCGCGAGGTGGCCGAGACCAAGGTCACCCAGGTCAACGAATATTCACGCTCGCATCAACACCCACTGTTGTGCACTATGGAAAAGCTCTGAGCGACCCCATTTCGTAGCCGACGCGGTTACACCGCCCAGCCATTGCAACGGAGACGGTCCGGATGTTCAGCAAGGATCTCGAAGTCACCATCGGCCAGTGCTACAAGCAGGCCCGCGAGCAGCGCCACGAGTACATGACCGTGGAGCACCTGCTGCTCGCACTCACCGCTAACCAGTCCGCGCTGGGGGCGCTGCGCGCCTGCGGGGTGGATCTTCCGCGGCTCACCCATGAGCTTGAGAAGATCATCGCCGAGACCGTGCCGGTGCTGCCGCACGGCGACGAGCGCGACACCCAGCCCACGCTGGGTTTCCAGCGCGTGCTGCAGCGCGCGGTCTATCACGTGCAGTCCTCCGGGCGGAAGGAAGTCACCGGCGCCAACGTGCTGGTGGCGATCTTCGGCGAGAAGGATTCCCATGCCGTGTATTTCCTGCATCACCAGGAGATCACCCGGCTCGACGTGGTCAACTACATCTCGCACGGCATCGCCAAGGTAGGCGAGGAGCCGTCGGTCGGCACGCCGGGCGGCAGCGAGCGCGAGAGCGAGGAGGGCGGCGAGGCCAAGGGCAACCCGCTGGCCGAGTTCGCCAGCAACCTCAACGAGCGCGCGCTGGAGGGCAAGATCGATCCGCTGATCGGTCGCGCCGACGAGATCGAGCGCACCATCCAGGTGCTGTGCCGCCGCCGCAAGAACAACCCGCTGTACGTGGGCGACGCCGGCGTGGGCAAGACCGCGCTGGCCGAGGGCCTGGCCAAGCGCATCGTCGACGGCGACGTGCCGGAGGTGCTGGAAAGCGCCACCATCTGGTCGCTGGATCTCGGTGCGCTGGTGGCCGGCACCAAGTACCGCGGCGACTTCGAGAAGCGCCTGAAGGGCGTGATCGCCCAGCTCAAGAAGCAGCCCGGCGCGATCCTGTTCATCGACGAGATCCACACCATCATCGGCGCCGGCTCCGCCTCGGGCGGCACCATGGACGCCAGCAACCTGATCAAACCGCTGCTGGCTTCCGGCGAGCTGCGCTGCATCGGCTCGACCACGTTCCAGGAATACCGCGGCGTGTTCGAGAAGGACCGCGCGCTGGCGCGCCGCTTCCAGAAGATCGACGTGGTCGAGCCCTCGGCGGCCGACAGCATCGAGATCCTCAAGGGCCTGCGTTCGCGCTTCGAGGAGCACCACAACGTCGTCTACACCAACGAGTCGTTGAAGGCGGCGGTGGACCTGTCGGTGAAGCACATCCCCGACCGCCTGTTGCCGGACAAGGCCATCGACGTGATCGACGAAGCGGGTGCCCGCCAAAGGCTGCTGCCGGCGGATCAGCGCACCGGCAAGATCGACGTGCCCGAAGTGGAATACATCGTGGCCAAGATGGCGCGCATTCCGGCCAAGCAGGTGTCGGCCTCCGACCGCGACGTGCTGAAGAACCTGGAGCGCAACCTCAAGATGGTGGTGTTCGGCCAGGACGCGGCCATCGAGGCGCTGGCCGCCTCGATCAAGATGGCGCGCTCCGGCTTGGCCGATCCCGCCAAGCCGATCGGCTGCTTCCTGTTGGCCGGTCCCACCGGCGTGGGCAAGACCGAAGTCACCCGCCAGCTCGCCATGCAGCTCGGCATCGAGATGATCCGCTTCGACATGTCCGAGTACATGGAGGCGCATTCGGTGTCGCGCCTGGTCGGCGCGCCTCCGGGCTACGTGGGTTTCGACCAGGGCGGCCTGCTCACCGAGGCGGTGACCAAGCATCCGCACGCGGTGCTGCTGCTGGACGAGATCGAGAAGGCGCACCCGGATGTCTACAACATCCTGCTGCAGGTGATGGACCGCGGTGTGCTCACCGACACCAACGGGCGCGAGGCCAACTTCAAGAACGTGATCCTGGTGATGACCACCAATGCCGGTGCGGCGCAGGCGGCGCGGCGCAGCATCGGTTTCGTGGAGCAGAGCCACCGCACCGACGCAATGGAGACGATCCGCCGGGCCTTCACGCCGGAGTTCCGCAACCGTCTCGACGCCATCATCCAGTTCAACGCGCTGGACTTCGAGCACATCCTGCGCGTGGTGGACAAGTTCCTGATCGAGCTGGAGGCCCAGCTGGCCGACAAGCGCGTCAGCCTGGACGTGGACGCCGATGCCCGCCGCTGGCTGGCCGAGCACGGTTTCGACGCGCAGATGGGTGCCCGCCCGATGGCGCGGGTGATCCAGGAAAAGGTGAAGCGCGCGCTGGCCGACGAACTGCTGTTCGGCAAGCTGGCCGAAGGCGGCAAGGTCGTGCTGGGCGTGAAGGACGGCGAGCTGTCGGTCGATTGCGAGGAGGCGGAAAAGCTGCCGGCCGTCGTCGAGTGACCGCCCGCTTCAGGCAACACAAAAGGCCGCGCACTGCGCGGCCTTTTTCGTGCCGTTGCGGCGGCCGCCTTATTTCATGCGATAGGTGATCCGCCCCTTGCTCAGGTCGTACGGGGTCATTTCGATCTTGACCTTGTCGCCCGTGAGGATGCGGATGTAGTGCTTGCGCATGCGCCCGGAGATATGGGCGATGACCACGTGCCCGTTCTCCAGCTGCACGCGGAACATGGTGTTGGGCAAGGTCTCCAGGACCGTGCCTTCCATTTCGATGACGTCGTCTTTGGCCATGTGTTCCGGGTCGGAGAGCGGCCGAGATGGCCGCATAAGCCGGCGATTATGCCACGGCGCGGCGTGCGGTCAAAATTTCATCCGAAGCAATGCGGTATCGCGCGGCGATGGCCCGAAGCGCGGCGGCCGGAAGGCGCCGTCCCGTTCAACCGAAATGCTCGTCCAGCTTGCGGCGGATTTCCTGCTCGATCATGCCCTTGAGCGGCGACAGCAGCATGCCCAGCTCGGCATGCACGTGGACCGCATCGCCGGCGACGGCGATCCGGCCGTTCACGCCGGGACGGGAGAAGTGCAGGGTGTCGCCTTCCCAGCGTCCGGCCATGTCGAACTTCTCGCGCATGCGCGCCGCCACTTTCTCGACCACGGCGCGGGCTTCCGGCAGCGGCAGTGCGTGGGCGCGTTGGATGTCGATGCTGGGCATGCGTGGGTTCCTTGGGCGGGCCGGCATGATAAGCCAGCATGCAAGAAGCGGGAAAACCCCGGCTGAAGCCTGTCGGCCGCATGCTAGAGTGCCGCAGTCGATGGATTGGTACGACGATGCGCATCGAGTTTCTCCACTCCGCCCGCGAGGATTTCCCGTGGACGGCACCCCAATTGCGGATAGGCAGCGCGGCGGACAACGACCTGGTGTTGTCCGCCGGGCAGGCTGCGCCTAGGCATCTGCGCATCGAGCAGGACCGGCGCGGCTGGGTGCTGTCCGTGCTGCCCTCGGCCACGCGCGTGTACGTGAACGCGCGGCCGGTGCGCGAACGCGCGCTGCTGCGTCCCGGCGACATGTTGAGCGTCGGCGATTGCCGCATGCTGTTGCGCGACGATGTGTCGCCCGAACAGCGCGAGATCATGGCCGCTCCGGCGCAGGCGCGCTGCACCGCGGCGTTGCGCGCCTTGGCCGGCACCCTGTCCGGGCGCGTGCTGCCGCTCGTCGACGGCCTGGAGCTCGGCCCTTACGGGCGACTCCCGCTCGACTTGCCGCAGGGCGAAACGGCCGGCCTCGCGTTCGGCTGGCAGGACGATCGCCTGATGCTCGAGGCGACGCAGGCGTCGGCGACCTATCCCTTGCGGGTCAACGGCGTCGCGGTGCAGCGCGTGGCCATGCAGCCCGGCGACCAGATCAGCCTCGGGCCGCACCGCTTCGTGCTCGATGCGCCGGGGATGAAGGCGGAACCGGTGTCCGCGCCGCCCGCGCCGCCGGCGCCGGCCCTGCCCGAAGACGTGGCCGGTCCGCGCGGCGAAGTGTGGTGGCTGATCGTCACCGCGGCGGTGCTGGCGCTGGGCATCGCCTTGGTGCTGTGGATGCACTTCTGAGCCTTGCGCGCATCCGTGGCCGCAGGGTTCGCGCGGGCGGCGATTCCATCCCGACTATGCACGCGACAACGGATTGACGATGCCGTGCTGCGCCGCGCCATAATGCGGCGGTCGCAGTTACGGGAAGCCATCGGTGAGCCAGGTGTGGAATTTCAGCGCGGGTCCGGCGGCGCTGCCGCGCGAGGTGCTTGAGCGCGCGCAACGCGAATTGCTGGACTGGAACGGCAGCGGCATGTCGGTGATGGAGCAGTCGCACCGCGGCAAGCGCTTCATCGCGATGGCCGCGCAGGCGGAAGCCGACCTGCGCGAACTGGCGGCGATCCCGGACGACTACGCCGTGCTGTTCCTGCAGGGCGGCGCCACCCAGCATTTCGCACAGATTCCGATGAACCTGGCGGGCGAGGGCGACGTCGCCGACTACATCGTCAACGGCCACTGGGGCGAGAAGGCGGCGAACGAAGCCGCGTCCTACGTGCGCGTGAACGTGGCCGCCAGCAGCAAGGGTAAAGGCTATCGCTGCCTGCCGCCGCGTGCCGAATGGAAGCTCGACCCGCACGCCGCCTACGTGCACTACACGCCCAACGAGACCATCCATGGCGTGCAGTTCCACGAGGTGCCCGCCACCGGCGACGTGCCGCTGGTGGCGGACATGTCCTCCGACATCCTCTCCGCGCCGCTGGACGTGCGCCGCTTCGGCCTGATCTACGCCGGTGCGCAGAAGAACATCGGTCCTTCCGGCCTGGTGGTGATGATCGTGCGCCGCGACCTGTTGGCGCGCGCCACGCGGCCGATGGCGAAGATCTTCCGCTACGCCGAGCATGCGGCGCAGGACTCCATGCTCAACACGCCGAATACCTGGGGCTGGTACCTCGCCGGTCTCACCTTCCAGTGGCTGAAGGCGCAGGGTGGACTCGCCGCCATGGGCGAGCGCAACCGCGGCAAGGCGGAGCGGCTGTACGCGGCCATCGACGGTTCCGGCGGCTACTACCGCAACGCGGTCGATCCCGCCGCACGCTCGCGCATGAACGTGCCGTTCACCCTGCACGACAGCGCGCTGGACGCGCCGTTCCTCGCGGAATCCGAGGCCGCCGGCCTGTTTGCGCTCAAGGGCCACAAGGCGCTGGGCGGCATGCGCGCATCGCTCTACAACGCCGTGCCGCCCGAGGCGGTGGAGGCGCTGGTCGCCTTCATGGGCGATTTCGCGGCGCGACACGGCTGACCGTTTCGGGCATCATCGGTCATCCGCATTTGGCCTTCTATCCATCCAGATACACGATCCAGAACCACGCCATGACCGAAAGCAAGACTTCGTTGTCCGATGTGCGCGAGCGCATCGACAGCATCGACCGGCAGATCCAGGAGCTGATCTCCGAGCGCGCCAACTGGGCGCAGGAAGTGGCGCGGGTGAAGGGCGAGGGTCTTTCCGCCATCGACTACTACCGTCCCGAGCGCGAGGCGCATGTGCTGCGCATGGTGGTGGACCGCAACAAGGGGCCGCTGCCGGATGCGGAGATGGTGCGGCTGTTCCGCGAGATCATGTCGTCCTGCCTCGCGCAGGAGGATCCCCTGAAGATCGGCTACCTCGGCCCGGAGGGAACCTTTAGCGAGCAGGCGGTGCGCAAGCACTTCGGCCATGCCGCCTACGGCCTGCCGTTGGGCAGCATCGAGGAAGTGTTCCAGGAGGTCGCGGCGGGGCATGCCGACTTTGGCGTGGTGCCGGTGGAGAACTCCGGGCAGGGCATGATCCAGGTGACGCTGGACATGTTCCTCACCTCCGACGCGCGCATCTGCGGCGAAGTGGAACTGCGCGTGCACCAGTGCCTGCATTCGATGGCCGGTAGCCTGGAATCCATCCAGCGCGTCTATGCGCACGCGCAGTCGCTGCAGCAGTGCAAGACCTGGCTGCGCATGAACCTGCCGCACGTGACCTGCGAGGCGGTGAGCAGCAATGCCGAGGCGGCGCGGCTGGCGCGCCACGCCGACGATGCCGCCGCCATCGCCGGCGAGACCGCCGGCAAGGTGTACGGCCTGAGGACGCTGGCCACCGGCATCGAGGACCGTGCCGACAACACCACGCGCTTCCTCGTCATCGGCCGCTCGCTGTTCCCGCCGTCGGGCAACGACCGCACCTCGCTGCTGATTACGGTGAACGACCAGCCCGGCGCGCTGTATCACGTGCTCAGCCCGTTCGCGGCGCACGGCGTGAGCCTCAACCGCATCGAGTCGCGCCCGGCGCACAGCGGCAAGTGGCAGTACGCGTTCTTCATCGACGTTTCCGGCCATATCCACGACGGAGCCTTGCAAGCGGCCGTGAAAGAGATCGAACAGTCGGTGGCGCAGCTGCGCGTGCTCGGCTCCTACCCGGTGGCCCTGCCTTGAGCGCACGACTGGACTGGAGCAGTCGTCCGGCCGGACCGCTGCGCGGCAGCGTGGGCGTGCCGGGCGACAAGTCGGTTTCGCACCGTGCGCTGATGTTCGGGGCACTGGCCGAGGGCGTGTCGCACATCCGCGGCTTCCTCGAAGGCGAGGACACCCGCGCCACCGCCGCGGTGTTGCAGCAGCTCGGCGTGCGCATCGAAACGCCGGCAGACGGCGAGCGCGTGGTGCACGGCGTGGGCTTGCATGGCCTGCGTGCGAGCGCCGGCCTGCTAGACTGCGGCAACGCCGGCACCGGCATGCGCCTGCTGGCCGGCCTGCTGGCCGGGCAGGCGTTCGACAGTACCCTGGTCGGCGATGCCTCGCTGTCGAAGCGGCCGATGCGTCGCGTCACCGAGCCATTGGCCGCGATGGGCGCGCGCATCGACACGCAGGACGGCCTGCCGCCGCTGCAGGTGCGTGGCGGCCAGCCTCTGCACGGCATCCGCTACGAACTGCCGGTGGCCAGCGCGCAGGTGAAGTCCGCGCTGCTGCTGGCTGGCCTGTATGCCGACGGCGAAACCGAGGTGATCGAGCCGCATCCCACGCGCGACTACACCGAGCGCATGCTGGCCGCATTCGGCTGGCCGATCGCGTTCGAGCCCGGCCGGGCCAGGCTTTCCGGCGGCCATGCGCTGCGCGCCACCGAGGTGGACGTGCCGGCGGACTTCTCCTCCGCGGCGTTCTTCCTGGTCGCCGCGAGCATCGTGCCCGGTTCGGAATTGCGCCTACCGGCCGTGGGTCTCAATCCGCGCCGCACCGGCCTGCTGGAGGCGTTGCGCCTGATGGGCGCGGACATCCGCGTCGACAACCCGCGCGAAAGCGGCGGCGAGCCGGTGGGCGATCTGGTAGTGCGCCACGCGCCGCTGCATGGCGTGGAACTGCCGGAGGCGCTGGTGCCGGACATGATCGACGAATTCCCCGCCTTGTTCGTCGCGGCGGCGGTGGCCGCCGGCCGCACCGTGATCCGCGGCGCCGCCGAATTGCGCGTCAAGGAATCCGACCGCCTTGCCGCCATGGCCACGGGCCTGCGCGCCCTGGGCATCGCGGTGGACGAAGCGCCGGACGGCGCGACCATCCACGGCGGCACGCTCGCCGGCGGCACGGTGGAAAGCCTCACCGATCATCGCATCGCGATGAGTTTCGCGGTGGCGGGGCTGGTGTCGCGCACGCCGGTGCGCATCAACGATTGCCGCCACGTGGCCACTTCGTTCCCGGGATTCATGGCGCTGGCCAACGGCTGCGGCTTCGCGCTGGATCGGGCGGACTGAGCGGCCGGCCCGGTCCGGGCCAGGTTTTGCCGGCGCCGTTCCGTTCGCGGAAACGGCGCCGGGCGGCTCTCATCGCGATTTACGCTGAATGTTTCCGCGCCTGCATCTCGCGGTGAAGGCCGTCTGCCGCTAAAATGCGACTTTCCAGCACGGCTGCATCCCATGACCCCCCTGATTTTCGTCACCGGCGGTGTGGTGTCCTCGCTTGGCAAGGGCATCGCCGCGGCGTCGCTGGCTTCCATTCTGGAAGCGCGTGGCCTCTCGGTCACCATGATGAAGCTCGACCCGTACATCAACGTGGACCCGGGCACGATGAGTCCGTTCCAGCACGGCGAGGTGTACGTCACCGACGACGGTGCCGAGACCGACCTTGACCTCGGCCACTACGAGCGCTTCGTCCACACCCGGCTCACCGGCAAGAATTCCATCACCACCGGCAAGATCTACGAGTCGGTGATCCGCAAGGAGCGCCGCGGCGACTACCTTGGCGCCACGGTGCAGGTGATCCCGCACATCACCGACGAGATCAAGCACTGCATCCACGAGGCCACCCGCGGTTTCGACGTGGCGCTGGTGGAGATCGGCGGCACGGTGGGCGACATCGAATCGTTGCCGTTCCTGGAGGCGATCCGCCAGCTGCGCATCGAGCACGGCCCGGAGAAATGCCTGTTCATGCACCTCACCCTGGTGCCCTTCATCAAGGCCGCGGGTGAGATCAAGACCAAGCCCACCCAGCATTCGGTGAAGGAGCTGCGCTCGATCGGCATCCAGCCGGACATCCTGCTGTGCCGCAGCGAGCAACCGCTGCCCGAGGGCGAGCGTCGCAAGATCGCCCTGTTCACCAACGTGCCCGAGAACGCGGTGATCAGCGCGGTGGACGTGGACGTGATCTACAAGACCCCGCTGTGGCTGCACCAGCAGGGGCTGGACGAGATCGTGGTGAAGAAGCTGGGGCTCGACGCCAAGCCGGCCGACCTTTCCGGCTGGCAGCGCACGGTGGACGCCGTGGTGCATCCGAAGGACGAAGTCACCGTGGCCATCGTCGGCAAGTATGTCGAGCACAAGGACGCCTACAAGTCGCTGGGCGAGGCGCTGCGTCACGGCGGCATCAAGCAGCAGACGCGCGTGAACCTGCAGTGGATCGACTCCGAGCAGGTCGAGGCCGAGGGCGCCGCCAAGGTGCTCGGCGGCATGGACGCGATCCTCGTGCCGGGCGGTTTCGGCAAGCGCGGCTTCGAGGGCAAGGTGATGGCTGCGCGGTATGCGCGCGAACACGGCGTGCCGTACTTCGGCATCTGCTACGGCATGCACGCGGCGGTGGTGGATTTCGCCCGCCACGTGGCCGGCCTCGCCGACGCCGATTCCAGCGAGAACGACCGCAACACGCCGAACCCGGTGATCGCGCTGATCACCGAGTGGACCACCGCCGCCGGCGAAGTCGAGCAGCGCAGCGAGCGCTCGGACCTCGGCGGCACCATGCGTCTCGGCGCGCAGGAATGCCGGCTCAAGGCCGGCACGCTGGCGCGCGAGATGTACGGCCAGGACGTGGTACGCGAGCGTCACCGCCACCGCTACGAATTCAACAACCGCTACCGCCAGAGCTTCGAGGATCTGGGCCTGGTGATCTCCGGCAAGTCGATGGACGACCTGCTGGTGGAGATCGTCGAGCTGCCGCCGCAGAAGCATCCATGGTTCCTCGGCTGCCAGGCGCATCCGGAATTCACTTCCACGCCGCGCGACGGCCACCCGCTGTTCATCGGTTTCGTGCACGCCGCGCGCGAGCACAAGGCCGTGCGCGACGGGCAGAAGCTGGCGCAGGGAGCCGTGGCATGAAGTTGTGCGGCTTTGAAATCGGCCTCGACCGGCCGCTGTTCCTGATCGCCGGCCCCTGCGTGGTCGAATCGGAGCAGTTGCAGCTCGACACTGCCGGCACGCTGAAGGAAATCTCCGGCCGGCTCGGCATCCACTTCATCTTCAAGTCCAGCTTCGACAAGGCCAACCGCTCTTCCGGTACCAGCTTCCGGGGGCCGGGCATGGAGGAAGGCCTGCGCATCCTCGGCGAGGTGAAGCGTCAGATCGGCGTGCCGGTGCTCACCGACGTGCACGAATACACCCCGTTCGGCGAAGTCGCCGCGGTGGTGGACGTGCTGCAGACGCCGGCCTTCCTGTGCCGCCAGACCGATTTCATCCAGGCCGTGGCCCGTGCCGGCAAGCCGGTGAACATCAAGAAGGGCCAGTTCCTCGCGCCCTGGGACATGAAGAACGTGGTCGACAAGGCCAAGGCCGTCGGCAACGACGCGATCATGGTCTGCGAGCGCGGCGCCAGCTTCGGCTACAACAACCTCGTCTCCGACATGCGCAGCCTGAGCGCGATGCGCGACACCGGCTGCCCGGTGGTGTTCGATGCCACGCACTCGGTGCAGTTGCCGGGCGGGCAGGGCACCAGCTCCGGCGGCCAGCGCGAATTCGTGCCGGTGCTGGCGCGCGCCGCGGTGGCGGCGGGTGTGGCCGGCCTGTTCGCGGAAACCCATCCCGATCCGTCCAAGGCGCTCAGCGACGGCCCCAACGCGTGGCCGCTGGGCAAGATGGAAGCGCTGCTGGAAACCCTGCTGGAACTGGACGCCGTGACCAAGCGCCACGGCTTCATCGAAAACACCTTGTAAGCCCGTTCTGCCCCTCCCCACACTGAAGGATTGCCGCCGCATGAGTACCGACATCACCCGCATCCACGCCCGTGAAATTCTCGACTCGCGCGGCAATCCCACGCTGGAGGCCGAGGTCACCCTGGCGGGCGGCGGTTTCGGTCGGGCGGCGGTGCCCAGCGGCGCCAGCACCGGCACGCGCGAGGCGGTGGAATTGCGCGACGGCGACAAGTCGCGCTATCTCGGCAAGGGCGTGAAGAACGCGGTGGCCAACGTCAACAACTCCATAGCCAGCGAGCTGAAGGGTTTCGACGCGGCCAACCAGGGCGGCCTCGACGCCAAGCTGATCAACCTCGACGGCACGCCCAACAAGGGCAAGCTGGGCGCCAACGCGCTGCTCGGCGTTTCGATGGCGGCGGCCCACGCCGTGGCGGCGCAGCGCAAGCAGGCCCTTTGGCAGTACCTCGCGGAGATCAACGGCACCACCGGCAAGCCGGGCGCGTTGCCGGTGCCGATGATGAACATCATCAACGGCGGTGCGCATGCCGACAACAATGTCGACGTGCAGGAGTTCATGGTGCTGCCCGTCGGCGTGTCCAGCTTCGCCGAGGCGTTGCGCGCCGGTGCGGAAATCTTCCACGCGCTGAAGGGCGTGCTGAAGGGCAAGGGCCTGAACACGGCGGTGGGCGACGAGGGCGGCTTCGCGCCGAACCTGCGTTCCAACATCGAGGCGCTGGACACCATCCTCGAAGCGGTGCACAAGGCCGGCTACAAGGTCGGCAGCGAAATCCTGCTGGGCCTGGACGCGGCCAGCTCGGAGTTCTTCAAGGACGGCAAGTACGACCTGGAAGGCGAGGGCAAGGTCTACACCCCCGAGCAGTGGGTGGACGTGCTCGCCAGCTGGGCGAAGCAGTACCCGATCGTCACCATCGAGGACGGCATGGCCGAGGGCGACTGGGCCGGCTGGAAGCTGCTCACCGACACCATCGGCAAGAAGGTCCAGGTGGTGGGCGACGATCTGTTCGTGACCAACCCGGCGATCTTCAAGGAAGGCATCGACAAGGGCATCGCCAACGCCATTCTGATCAAGGTCAACCAGATCGGCACGCTGTCCGAGACGCTGGAGGCGATCGCCATGGCCGATGCCGCCAAGTACGCGGCGATCATCTCGCACCGCTCGGGCGAGACCGAGGACACCACCATCGCCGACATCGCGGTGGCCACCACCGCGACCCAGATCAAGACCGGCTCGCTGTGCCGCACCGACCGCGTGGCCAAGTACAACCAGCTGCTGCGCATCGAGGAAGCGCTGGGCGCATCGGCGATCTACGCCGGCCGCCATGCCTTCCCCAGTCTTGCCCATCTGCCCGGTTGACGAGAGCGCATTCCGCCCATGTTGCGTTGGGTCGCTCTCGTCCTCGTGCTGCTCCTGATCGGACTCCAGGTGAAACTGTGGTCCGCGCATGGCGGCGTGCATGAGGTGGAAGCCTTGCGCGCGTCGATCAAGAAGCAGGTCGATGAGAACGATCGCTTGCAGCAACGCAACCAGGCGCTGGCCGCCGACGTGGCCGACCTGAAGAACGGCAACCAGGCCATCGAGGCGCGCGCACGCACCGGGCTGGGCCTCATCAAGCCCGGTGAAGTGTTTTATCAGGTGGACAACCAGCCGGCGGGCGCAAGCAGCAGCTTGCCCTTGCCGCCGCCGGCCAGGCCGGTCGGCGCGGTCACTGGCAGCGTCGTCCGGTGAGCACGGGACTGTGGTGCGTTGTGCCGGCCGCCGGGCGCGGCACGCGGATGGGCGCTGATTGCCCCAAGCAATACCTGCCGCTGGCCGGCAAACCTCTGATCGCGCACACGCTGGAACGCCTGGCCGCCCATCCGCGCATCGCGGGCCTGATGGTGGTGCTTGGTGCGCAGGACGAATACTGGCCGCGCATCGGACTTCCGCAGGGCAAGCCGGTGCGCACGACGGTCGGTGGTGCCGAGCGCAGCGATTCGGTGTTGGCCGGCCTTGAGGCCTTGCCGTCCGAAGTGGGCGCCGACGATTTCGTGCTGGTGCACGACGCCGCGCGCCCCTGCGTGCGCGCGGCCGATATCGCGCGCCTGATCGAGTGCGCATCGCGGGGCGACGGCGGCCTGCTCGGCGCACCGCTGCGCGACACGCTCAAACGTGCCGGCGAAGATAGCTTCAGCCTCGCCACCGAACCGCGCGAGCAGCGCTGGCGCGCGTTCACGCCGCAGATGTTCCGCCGCGGCGAACTCGTCGCCGCCTTGCGCAACGTGTCACGTGACGGGCGCGCGGTTAGCGACGAAGCGATGGCGATGGAACTGGCCGGTTTCCGCCCGCTGCTGGTCGAAGGCGCCGAGGACAACATCAAGATCACCACGGCGGCCGATCTCGCGCTCGCCGAGTTTTTGCTGACGAGGACGGCATGACCATGCGCATCGGCAACGGCTTCGACGTGCATGCCTTCGGCGAAGGCGACCATGTCACCTTGGGCGGCGTGCGCATCGCCCATGCGCGCGGGCTGGTGGCGCACTCCGACGGCGATGTGGCGATCCACGCGCTGTGCGACGCCATCTTCGGCGCCTTGGCGCTGGGCGACATCGGCAAGCACTTTCCGCCCTCCGACGAACGCTGGCGCGATGCCGACAGCCGCCAGTTCCTGCGCCACGCCGCTTCGCTGATGGCCGCGCAGGGCTACGCGCTGGGCAACGCCGACGTCACCGTGATCTGCGAATCGCCCAAGGTCGGCCCGCACGCACAGGCCATGTGCGAGAACCTCGCCGCCGACCTCGGCTGCCAACTCGACCAGGTCAGCGTCAAGGCCACCACCACCGAAAAGCTCGGCTTCACCGGTCGCGGCGAGGGCATCGCCGCGCAAGCCTGCGTGTTGCTGGAAAAGCGTGAAGCGTGAGTTCTTCGATCCTCGGTCACCAGATACGGCGCGGAGTGGCCGTATCGAAGCTCGTGTCGGTGGGAGTCGATCCAATATCCTCGACATAGCCTGCCTGTAGTTCCGGCGGATTGAACTAGGCCATTTCTCTGGGTTACTTCTCTTTGGGCCAGCAAAGAGAAGTAACTCGGGCGCCGGCAGGCGACCGAAAGCCCGCCGCAGGCGAGCCAAGGTGCGGAACCGAGAGATCGTCGCCAACACCCGCCCCTCACACCAGCCCTCTCCCCCAAAGGAGAGAGGCAATGAACATCCGGATATCTATCCACCATGACAACCCGGGAACTCCCCTTCGCCCATGCTGCCGTCCCACCCTTGACGGCACGCCTGCGCAGTACCCCAGAAGATTTCCTCGTCGAGGAAATCCTTGGCTACGACGCCGACGGCAGCGGCGAACACGCCCTGCTGTGGGTGGAAAAGCGCGGCGCCAACACCGACTGGCTGGCGCGGGAGTTGGCGAAATTCGCCGGCGTGCCGCCGCTGGCCGTGGGCTACGCCGGGCTCAAGGACCGGCATGCGGTCACCCGCCAGGCGCTCACCGTGCAGCTCGCCGGCAAGCCCGATCCGGACTGGTCGGCCTTCCCGCACGACAACGTGAAAGTGCTGGCTGCCACGCGCCACGGCCGCAAGCTCAAGCGCGGCGCGTTGCGCGGCAACCGCTTCGTACTGACGCTGCGCGAGGTGCAGGGCGAACGCGAACGCGCCGAACAGGTGCTGGCCGCCATCGCCGCACGCGGCGTGCCGAACTATTTCGGCGAGCAGCGTTTCGGCCGCGAGGGCGGCAACCTGGATCAGGCGCGCGCGATGTTCGCGGGGCGCCGGGTCGACCGCGACAAGCGCGGCTTCCTGCTTTCCGCCGCCCGTTCGCAGATCTTCAACAGCGTGCTGGCTGCGCGTGTCGAGCGCGGCGCGTGGGATGCGCCGCTCGATGGCGAGATCTGGTCGCTGGCCGGTTCGCGTTCGTGGTTCGGGCCGGAACCGTACAGCGATGTGCTGGCCGAGCGCCTGGCGAGCGGCGACATCCATCCTTCCGGCCCGCTGTGGGGGCAGGGCGAACCGCCGGCGACGGGCGAAGCCGGCGCGCTGGAACGCGACGTCGCAGCAGTCCACGACGACCTCGCGCAAGGCCTCGTCGCCGCGCGCATGGATCAGGAGCGCCGCCCGCTGCGCCTGTTGCCGAGAGATTTGCGTTGGCGTTGGCTGGCGGACGACGCGTTGGAGATGTCGTTCGAGCTGCCGGCTGGCGCCTACGCCACGGTGGTGGCGCGGGAGCTGGCGGCTGCGCCTTCGTTCGCTTGATGGCATCCGTCTAGCGAGACAGACAGCGCCATGCGTGACCAATCCCCCGATGCACTTCGGGGGCGTCCTGCGCGGACGTTGGCCATTCACGGCCCAGGCTGCTCCATCAACCTCGCAGCAGCACGACGACTGCGCCCGTGCCGCCCTGCGCCGGGCGGGCCGAGGCGAACGCGATCACGTCGTCGCGCCGGCGCAGCAGGCGGTCGGTGAGCGCTTTCAATACCGGGCCGGCCGCTTTCGAGCGCAGGCCCTTGCCGTGGATGATGCGCACGCAGCGCAGGCCGTGATGCTTCGCCTCGGCGAGGAAATCCGCGATGCTGGCTTGCGCGGCGGCGGCGTTCATCTGGTGCAGGTCGATGTCGTCCTGCACGCTGTACTGGCCGCGTTTCAGCTGGCGCAGCAGTTTCGGCGGATAGCCGTCGCGCAGGTAGGCCAGTTCCTCGCCCACTTCCAGCGAAGCCGGATCGAAAGCCATGTCCAGCAGTTCGCCCGGCACGGCCGCCTCGTCGGCCTCGAACATGCGCGCTTGCGGCGCGGGCTTGGGCACGGCTGGCGGCGCGTCTTTCGCGGCGATGTGGCGCACCTCGCCGATGGCCTCGCGGAACAGGCGGGCATCCTCATCGCTGATCGCGGCGGGTGGGCGGCGCTTCATGCCGCGATGCTAGCAAGCACGAGGACGCGCGCAAGCCGTGCCCGCGATCCGTGAAACCGCGGGGTTGCTCCGGTAAACTCGAGCAACAGCAGGGGGCGCACGCCGATGGCGGTGCGCTGCGGTCGACACAACACGGATCAGCATGCGAGTTCTTGTCAGCAACGACGATGGCGTGGATGCGTTGGGCATCCACGTGCTTGCCGCGCATCTGCGCGAAGTGGGCGAGGTGACGGTGGTGGCGCCCGACCGCGACCGCTCCGGCGCCAGCAATTCGTTGACCCTGGACGCGCCGCTGCGCGTGCTGCGGATGGAGGACGGCCGCTACCGCGTGGCGGGTACGCCCACGGACTGCGTGCATCTCGCGCTGTCCGGCCTGCTCGAACACGAACCGGACATCGTCGTCTCGGGCATCAACAACTCGGCCAACCTCGGCGACGACGTGATCTATTCCGGCACGGTCTCGGCGGCGATGGAAGGACGTTTCCTCGGACTGCCGGCCATCGCGGTGTCGCTGGTCAGCCGGGACCATCGCGGCGAGCATTACGATTCCGCGGCGAACGCGGTGCTGCTGCTGATGCGCCGCCTGCTGGTCGATCCGCTGCCGGCCGACACCATCCTCAACGTCAACGTGCCGGACCGGCCGTGGGCGGAGATCCGCGGCTTCGAGGTCACCCGGCTGGGGCGCCGCCACCGCGCGGAGCCGTGCATCGCGCAGACCGATCCGCGCGGCCGCCCGATCTGGTGGATCGGCCCGGCGGGCGAAGTGGACGACGCCGGCCCCGGCACGGACTTCGACGCGGTGCGTCGCGGTTACGTCTCGGTCACGCCCATCCACGTCGACCTCACCCGCTACCAGGCGCTGGAGAAGGTGAGCAGCTGGATGCAGTCGCTGGGCAACGACATGGCCGCACCCGGCCACAAGGCGGCCTGAGCGATGACCACGCATCCGCTGCCGCCATCGGCACTGAAAGGCGAGGGCATGACCTCGCAGCGCGCACGCGACCGGCTGGCCGCCCAGCTCAAGGAAAGCGGTGTCCGCGACGCGCGGGTGATCGACGTGATCCGCAACCTGCCGCGCCATCACTTCATCGACCAGGCGCTGCATTCGCGCGCCTACGAGAACACCGCCTTGCCGATCGGCCACGGCCAGACCATCTCCCAGCCCTGGGTGGTGGCGCGGATGACCGAGGCGCTGCTCGAACATTTCGACGAGCGCAAAGAAAGGCCCGGCCGCGTGCTGGAGATCGGCACCGGCTCCGGTTACCAGGCGGTGGTGCTGGCAGCACTGGTGGAGCAGGTCTACACCGTCGAGCGCATCGAGGAACTGCTGCGCCAGGCGCGCCGCCGCTTCCGCCAACTCGGCATCGCCAACATCCGTTCGCGCCACGACGACGGCAAGCTGGGCTGGGCCGACGAGGCGCCGTTCGATGCGGTCATCCTCACCGCGGCGGGCGACACCATCCCCACGCGCATCCTCGACCAGCTCAGCCCGAACGGCGTGCTGGTGGCGCCGGTAGGCTCGCCGAGCAGCCAGGTGCTGATACGCCTGCGCGGCGACGGGCAGGGCGATTTCGTGCAGGAGGAACTCGGTCCGGTGAGTTTCGTGCCGCTGCTGGGGGGCATCGGCTGATGCGATTGTTCGGCAAGCTCTACGCCCGTGCCCTGGTCTGGGCGCGGCACCCCCACGCGGTCCGCTACTTGTGCCTCTTGAGTTTCGTCGAGGCCTTCATCTTCCCGATCATGCCGGAAGTGATGCTGGCGCCGATGATGCTGGGCAAGCGGCACAAGGCCTTTGCCTACGCGAACATCAGTCTTGCGTTTTCGTTGCTGGGCGCGCTGGTCGGCTACATGTTGGGGCACTGGGCGTTCGAGGCGCTGAAACCGGTGCTGGGTGCGCTGCATCTGCTGGCGCCCATCGAGCAGGGCGTGCAGACCTTGCGCACGGAGATGGCGCAACACCGCTGGGGCCTGTTCGGCGTGCTGATCTTCGCGGCGCTGCAGCCGGTGGTGCCGATGAAATTCGTGACCTGGGCTTCGGGCATCGTCGGCGTGCCGGTGCTGCCGTTTCTCGGTTGCGTGGCGTTGGGCCGCGGCAAGCGCGTCTGGTTGCTGGCCCTGCTGATCCGCCTGTTCGGCGAACGCGCCGAACAGTTGCTGCACAAGTACATCGAATGGATCGGTTGGACGGTGCTGGCGTTGCTCGCGCTGCTGTTGGCGTGGTGGCTTTGGCGGCATTGAGCGTCGCATGAAAATGCAGGGTGGCCTCGCTATGCTGGTGCGCATGAACCGATACCTTTGCCTCTGGTTGCTCGCCGTCGTGTTGCCGCTGCTGTCGGCCTGCAGCACCGTGGTGGTGGAGCCGGCACCCGGCCAGCAGGCTGATGCCATGCCCGAGCCTGCCAGGGCGCGCACGCCGGTCCCCGGCGGCAGCTACATGGTGGTGAAGGGCGACACCATGTATTCGATCGCTTTCCGCAATGGCGTGGATTTCCGCGACCTGGCGAAGTGGAACGGCATCGCCGCGCCATACACGATCTGGCCGGGGCAGCGGCTGCGCTTGTCGCCGCCACGCGATAACCGGCCGGTCGCGCCGACCGTGGCGACCATCGGCAGTGCAGCGTCGAAGGCTTCGTCGCCGGCGGCAGCAACGGTCTCGGCGGCCCCCGTATTCGAGAATGTGTCCGCCGCGACGCCTGCGCCCGCGCCCGCCATGTCGACGCATGTGGCGCAAACGGCGTCGGCGGCTGTGACCGTCGCTCAGCATCCTGCCCCGACGCTTGCGCCGGCGCCGTCGGTCAGCACCACGGTGCCCGTGGCCGGCGAGTCCAGGGCCGTCGCGCCGTCCGCGGTGCCGGCGCCTGCGCCGGTGGCGACGGGCGGCAGTTCGCGCACGGCAGGTGGCGTGACGTGGCGCTGGCCGGCGGATGGGCAGCTCGTCAAGCGCTTCACGCCGGGCGATGCGGTGCCCGGCATCGAGATCGCGGGCAAGGCCGGCGAGCCCGTGCGTGCGGCAGCCGATGGCGTGGTGGTGTACAGCGGCAACGGCCTGGTCGGCTACGGCGAGCTGGTCATCATCAAGCACAGCGACAGCCTGCTTTCCGCCTACGGCCACAACAGCAAGCGGCTGGTGACCGAAGGCCAGCGGGTCACCGCGGGGCAGGTGATTGCGCAGATGGGATCCAGCGGCGCGTCGCGCGTGGAGCTGGGCTTCCAGATCCGCAAGGACGGCAATCCGGTCGATCCGCTGGATTACCTGCCGGCGAAGTAGCGCCCCACGGATGGTGCGCTCGTCCGGCAATCACGAAAGTGATTGTCGGACGGAGCCGAGCCGGACCGAGCTTGCTCGGCGAGTGGGGAAAGTGCAGGAGTACTCTCCCTGCCATCAGGCAAGGCTGTTTGTTCGAGCCGGCTTGGCCTGCGAAGATCCTTAAGGATTCAACCCGGCAGCACGAATGCGGCCACCACGCGCCGCCCTTCGCCGGCAAGCAGGTTGTAGGTACGCGCGGCGGCGGCGTTGTCCATCGCCTCGACCCCGATGCCCTTGCGCAGGAAACCCGCCATGAAAGCCGCGGACGGAAAGGCCTGGCGCACGCCGGTGCCCAGCAGTACCAGTTCCGGCTGCAGGGCCAGCAGGGCCTCGACGTGATCGGCGCCCAGGGCCGCGACTTCGTGCACCGGCCAATGTTCGACCGCGCGATCGGGCGCGAGCAGGAAGCTGTCGGTGAGCTCGCGGTCGATCAGGGTGATGCCGTGCTCGCCCACGCGGCGCACGAACAGGTAGCCCTCGGGCCGGTCGAGCGAGAGATCCATCAGCGCGGCAAGGCGATCTTCGGCTCGTCCGCGTTGCGGCGGAACAGCACGGCGACGTGGCCGATCTGTTGCACCGCCTCGGCGCCGGTACCGGACAGCAGGGTGTCAAGCTGCGACTGGCGTTCTTCCTTGTCGCCGCCGGAAAGCTTCACCTTGACCAGTTCGTGGATCTCCAGCGCGGAGCCCAGTTCCTTGACCACGGCCTCGCTGGCGCCCTTGTTGCCGAGCAGGATGACCGGGTTCAGGCCATGGGAAAGGCTGCGCAGGTAACGGATCTGCGAGGGGGAGAGGGCCATGCGGCGGCTTCGATTCGCGGGGATTGGGCTGCAAAGGGTATCATGCGTACCGTCCCCCTGTAGCGATGCTGTCCCATGAGCCGCAGCAAGAGCAGCGCCGGCTGGCTGCGCGAACATTTCAGCGACGTTTACGTGAAGAAGGCGCAAGCCGAAGGCGTGCGCTCGCGCGCGGTCTACAAGCTGGAGGAACTGGTCGACCGCGACCGCCTGCTCAAACCGGGCATGGCCGTGGTGGACCTCGGCGCCGCGCCGGGCGGCTGGTCGCAGCTGGTGCGCCAGCGGCTGGGCGACAGCGGCAAGGTGTTCGCGCTGGACATCCTGCCGATGCAGGGGATTGCCGGGGTGGACTTCCTGCAGGGCGACTTCCGCGAGGAGAGCGTGGTGCAGGCGCTGGAGGCCGGGCTGGAAGGGCAGAAGCTGGATCTTGTGCTGTCCGACATGGCACCCAATATGAGTGGTGTGGCCATGGCCGACCAGATCCGGGCGATGGCGCTGGCCGAGCTGGCGCTGGATTTTTCCCGGCAGTGGCTGAAGCCGGGCGGCGCGTTCCTGATCAAGTTGTTCCAGGGAGCGGGCTTCGACGATTACCTGCGCAGCTTGCGCGCGGACTTCTCCCGCGTGACGATGCGTAAACCAAAGGCCTCGCGCGCACGTTCGCGCGAGGTGTACGCGCTGGCGACCGGCCGCAAGGCCGCCGTGGCGCAACCGGGCGGGAACCGCGCATGAACGAAACAGCCAAACAAGTCTTGCTCTGGGTCATCATCGCGGTGGTGTTGTTCACCGTGTTCCAGAGCTTCAACCCGCACGGCGGCGGGTCGTCCAACATGGCCTACAGCGCCTTCGCGCAAAGCGTGGAAAACGGCAACGTTTCCAGCGCCGTGATCAGCGCGGACCAGCCGGCCGAGATCACCGGCAAGCTGAAGGACGGCTCCAGCTACCGCACGGTGGCCCCGATCCTGGGCTTCTCCACCAACGCGGTGGTGAAGCAGATGCAGGACAAGGGCGTGGAAGTGCGCCAGGATCCGGCCGAGAGCTTTTCGCTGATCGGCCTGCTGGTCAGCTGGTTGCCCATCATCGTTTTCGCAGGCGTGCTCATCTGGTTCATGCGGCAGATGCAGTCCGGCGGCGGTGGCCGCGGCGCGATGAGCTTCGGCCGTTCGCGCGCCAAGCTGCAGGGCGAGGACCAGATCAAGGTCAATTTCAGCGACGTGGCGGGTTGCGACGAGGCCAAGGAGGAAGTCGGCGAGTTGGTCGAGTTCCTGCGCGATCCGTCCAAGTTCCAGAAACTGGGCGGCAAGATTCCCCGTGGCGTGCTGATGGTCGGCCCGCCCGGCACCGGCAAGACCCTGCTGGCCAAGGCCATCGCGGGCGAGGCCAAGGTGCCGTTCTTCTCGATTTCCGGCTCGGACTTCGTCGAGATGTTCGTCGGCGTCGGCGCCAGCCGCGTGCGCGACATGTTCGAGCAGGCCAAGAAGCACGCGCCCTGCATCATCTTCATCGACGAAATCGACGCGGTCGGCCGCCATCGCGGCGCCGGCCTCGGCGGCGGGCACGACGAGCGCGAGCAGACCCTCAACCAGTTGCTGGTGGAGATGGACGGCTTCGAGGGCAGCGAGGGCATCATCGTGATTGCCGCGACCAACCGTCCCGATGTGCTCGATCCCGCGTTGCTGCGTCCGGGCCGCTTCGACCGCCAGGTGGTGGTGGGCCTCCCGGACGTGAAGGGTCGCGAACAGATCCTCAAGGTGCACCTGCGCAAGGTGCCGGTGGCCAGCGACGTCGATGCGATGACCATCGCGCGCGGCACGCCGGGCTTCTCCGGCGCGGACCTTGCCAACCTGGTCAACGAGGCGGCGCTGTTCGCCGCGCGCGAAAACGCGCGCGAAGTGCGCATGAGCCACCTGGACAAGGCGCGCGACAAGATCCTGATGGGCGCCGAGCGCCGCTCGATGGCGATGAGCGAGGACGAAAAGAAGCTCACTGCTTTTCACGAGGCGGGCCACGCCATCGTCGGCCGTCTGGTGCCCGAGCACGACCCGGTCTACAAGGTCACCATCATCCCGCGTGGGCGCGCGCTGGGCGTCACCATGTACCTGCCGGAAGGCGACCGGTACAGCATGAATCGGGTGACGATCGAGTCCCAGCTGTGTTCGCTGTACGGCGGCCGCGTGGCCGAGGAGCTGATCTTCGGCACCGACAAGGTCACCACCGGCGCGTCCAACGACATCGAACGCGCCACCAAGATGGCGCGCAACATGGTGACCAAATGGGGCCTCTCCAATGAGCTGGGTCCGATCACCTACGGCGAGGACGAGGACGAAGTGTTCCTCGGCCGTTCGGTGACCCAGCACAAGAGCATTTCCAACGAGACGGCGAGCAAGATCGACGAGGTGGTGCGAGGCATCCTCGACCGCGCCTACGCGCGAAGCAAGCAGCTGCTGACCGACAACATCGACAAGCTGCACACGATGGCCGAGGCGCTGCTGCAGTACGAGACCATCGACGCCCGCCAGATCGACGACATCATGGAAGGCCGCCAGCCTGGTCCGCCGGCCGACTGGAACCGCAACACTGGCGGCAGTTCCATGCCCCCGCCGCCGCCGCCCAAGAGCGGAGACTCGCCGGTGGGCAATCCGGCGACCCAAAGCCGTTCCGGCCTGGACTCCTGATTCGGACGTCTGGATGTCCAAACGCTGGCGATTCAAATAGAAGGGGCGGCCATGGCCGCCCCTTTTGCCGTTCAGGGAGAGGCATGGTGCGCAGTGGCATGGTGGACTTGTCGCGGGACGAAGCTGCCGGAGACGGGCGTCGGCGGCGGCGTGAAAAAAATTCACGAAAAGTGTTGACCTTCGATGCGCGACCCTGAATAATTCCGCTCCTCGCTTCGGCGGTTCGGGAAACCGGGCCGCGAATCGACAAGTTCAGTGCGCGCCCGTAGCTCAGTTGGATAGAGTACCTGGCTACGAACTAGGTGGTCGGGAGTTCGAATCTCTCCGGGCGCGCCATTTGTACTGCAAGGCGAAACATCCGCGTTTCGCTCTTGCATCTGCGGAGCAGGCAGTTTGCCGATGCCGCGGAATGGTGGGCAGGGTGTCCTGGGCGATGCTTGTGGTTTGACGGGTAAAGCGGTCATCCGTAGCATTCCGAGGCTCCGTAGATGAAGGCTGTCGCGGGCTCGTTCGGGGTATAGCTCAGTCTGGTAGAGCGTTGCGTTTGGGACGCAAAAGTCGGGGGTTCGAATCCCTCTGCCCCGACCACTTGCGTGTTCTGCCAACGGCGTCCGCGCCTGTAGCTCAACCGGATAGAGCATCGGCCTTCTAAGCCGACGGTTGCAGGTTCGAGTCCTGTCGGGCGCACCACTAAACGCTTTCCATGGTGGACGTAGCTCAGCTGGTAGAGTCCCGGATTGTGATTCCGGTCGTCGTGGGTTCGAGTCCCATCGTTCACCCCAAAATTCAGTTTCAGGGCCGTTAGCTCAGTTGGTAGAGCAGTTGACTCTTAATCAATTGGTCGTAAGTTCGAATCTTACACGGCCCACCAATTGGAACAGGCACTTAGCGCAAGCTAGGTGCCTTTTCTTTTGGGCCTTTGGTGAACTTGGCCCCCTCTTGGCCCCCACTCATGGGGTCGAATATCATCCAAGCATCCACTTGTTTGGGGGCGCGTGATGCCGAAACGGAACCCGGCCATTTCCACTGACGTGCTGATTCGGGAATCCGACACGCTTCCTGACACCACTTTGCTTCTGCCGAAGCAGGTGATGATTGTGGCCGGCCTGTCAGCTCGTGAGCTCCTCGATCGCCGCCGGAAGGATCCCCCGAAGCCTCCGTTTCCAGAGCCGCGCGATCCTGACAGCACCAAGTATTGGTATTCCCTGGGCACCCTCCGGGCTTACATCGCCAGCCTCCATGAAGGGGCGGAAGTAAAAGCCGAGCTGCGAAAGCAAGGTTTCGAAACCCAGCGCCGCTTCTCCGCCTGGGTGTCCACGCTTGGGATCAAGACGACCTGGCCGTGCGCGATCATCGGCGTGCACAAGCGTCCGGTGGACATTTGGGCCACGATCCGCGGCGAAGTCGTCATGACCCACTCCGACAAAGTCGCGTGGATGACGCGCACGGCGTTCCTGGACGCTCTGGTGGCCGCTGACAAGGCCGAGGGGGCCGCTCAGGAGCGCGCACGCGCTGTGAAGCGTGCCACGCGCCGCAAGCGCGAGATGGAGGCCCTCGCGCCCACGCGATCCAAGGGTCGCAGGATTTACAGTTGAGGCCCGATCAGGGAGACGCGGCATGGGCAAAACACAACTCACCCCGGATCAAACCCTGAAAGCCGTGGTGGAGGCCTGGGCCAATGCCAAGGCGCAATGGCCAGCCCCCAAGGGTCCGGTCGATTGGCGCCAGGTGCTGCCTGACGTGGACGGGAGGTATCGGAAGAGCAAAGACCTCGACCCGTGGGGTGTTCGGGTGCAAGACGCGCTCATGCGCTTGGAACCGGATCGCTGCAACCAACTCAGTTTTGATGAATTGGCCGCGTTGCAGCGGACGGGCAGCCGAAACTTGGAACGGCATGTGAAGGAATACCTGGTCCAGGAGCAGGAAGGGGATGGGCCTCGAAAGGGCGGCTATCACCTGTTCGACGTCACCTTGGGCACGTATCGAAAGTGGCATTACCACCGCACACCCTTTCTCAACTTCATGGACAGAAAGGGCGATCAAACGCATGAGCGCAAAGTCGAGGCTGGGCGCCGAAATGCCCGGGCTCCGGTCGAGGCTGAACTTTTGAAGGCCGATTCGTCATTGGCCAAGAGGTTCAAGGAGCTGGCTGCCGATTTGGAGAGCCACGGCTTTGCGGTTTCGCTTCGTCACTTTCCTGCGTTCGCTTCCTTACTCGATGCACAGACCCACGAGCTCTCCCGTGCCGTGACCGAGCCCCAGCCGTGGCTCACCAACGCGAAGGGGCATGTGGTGGATCACGCGGGTTGGCCAATTGCCACTGCCGGTGCCATCCGCACGCTGCTGGAAAAGGGTGGCGCGGTGGAGTCAATGCCTCTCATGACGGCGCTGAAAAGGGACTGGAAACCGGGAACGCCCTTGATGCTTTGGACTGCCGTGGTCGAGCTGGCCATGGAGCGCTGGCGCGAGGATCACCAGAAGCGGCTGCCCTCGGCGCGGGCCCACGAAGCCTTGGAGAAGAAGCCCCGGAAGGTGTTGAGCGATCGAAAGCGCTCCTGATGGGGTGAGGGAACCACGAGACGCCGGCCATGCGCCGGCTTTTTTGTGCTCAAAGCAAAAGCGGGGAGGGAAGGGAAAAACCGGGCGCACGCGGCTCGCGCCTCGCCTAGGGCGCCTAGCCCCGGGAGACGGGGAGACAGTTGCCCCGGCCACAGGAAATGACTCCAAAACAGTGCGAGCTCCTCAACTCAGGAGCTCGCCATGATCATCCGCCGTTACATCACCCCGCGCTCCATTTCCTCGAACGTCATTCCGTTCCCTCAGCGCAAACCCATCAACCAACTCCGGCAGGATGCTGAGCATGTCGATCACACGATCCCGGCCGCGCGCCCGGGTTCGGGCTGCAAGTTCGGCATCCTCGACACGGCCGCAGCCCCGAACGCCTCCCTCCAAGACTTCATCGAAGCGAACGGAAAATTCGACCTGGGCAACATCGACATGCCGTGGAGCATGGGGCGAAAGTCGAACGCCAAGGGGGCCGGCACCATTTCGCCGGAAAAGCACTATCCGACCATGAACCCCGACGCGTGCCGCGATTTCCAATGGGGTGAAGCATTCCACCACAACGCGATCATCGGCTTTTGGGCCCTCAATGGCCAAATGGATCTGGCGGTGGAGATGCTCCGCGGCCAGGGCTTCCGCGTGAAAACGATGGTGGTGTGGCACAAGGTCCGCTCCCTCGGTGGTAACGCATGCCTGCCGTCGATGGGCCCCGTGCAGAACATCAGCGAAATCCTGATCATCGCGCAGCGCGGCAAGGGGCTTCCCTTGTGCAAAGTAGCCAAGAAGTTTCCGTCAGTGATGGTGGTGGAGCGCACGACGCACAGCACGAAGCCGTCGATCTTCCGCGAAATGCTGGCGATGCTCTATCCCTCGACCTGGGAGGATCGCACCAACCGGAAGCTCGAAATGTTTGCGCGGGCTGCAGCGCCAGGCTGGCAGGTGTGGGGCAACCAAGCACCGGCCCAGGTGGGCGGGGCACCCAAGGCCCTGGTGGTGTGATGGGGTGAGCCAACCCCGACAAGAAGCCGGCCACGTGCCGGCTTTTTTGTGCCCAAGAGCAAAGGCAGGAATGGAGAGGATCGGCCATCACTCCGCGTCGAGACATTTGCCCTTGCCCAAGGAAATGTCTCCACAACGCTCCGCACTCCATTCAATCGAAGGAGTGCCCATGAGCATCGTTGAAACCAAACTGCCGTCCCAACCCACCGCCGAAGAACTCACCCGCCGCGGCTTGAAATGGTCCCCCGCTCACCGCGGCTGGATTCGTCAGCTGACCAGCAACGTCATGTGGGTGGTGCGCGTGGAGGGCGTGGCATGAAGCTCACCAAAACCCTGGCTAAACAGCACCAGGCCGCGTGTGCCCTCCTGGAAAAGGACACCCTCAACTTCGAGCAGCGCGAATTCGTGCTCGAACACTGGCACCCCGGCGCCGAGCACGACCAAGGACCCATCGGCGCGTTCTTCACCCCAATGGAACTGGCCGAAGCCTTTGCCGTCGAGTGCAACGGCGCCCAAACGGTGATTGACCTGTGCGCCGGTATCGGGGGGCTTTCCTATCACCGGTGGAGGCGTGATCGCCCGGAACGCCTGGTGTGCGTGGAGCGCAACCCGGCTTATGTGGCCGTGGGCCGCAAAGTGCTCCCGGAGGCGGAGTGGATCCAGGCCTCTGTCTTTGATCTGCCGGACCTTGGGCACTTCGCCCTGGCCATGTCCAATCCGCCGTTTGGGCGGGTGCGTTGTCCCGGTCAAGGCCCGCGCTATCGGGGTGGCCGCTTCGAATACCGCGTCATCGACGTGGCCTCGACGCTGGCCGACCAGGGGGTGTTTCTGATTCCGAACACCTCTTCCCCCTGCATGTGGAGCGGATGTGCCGACCCGAAGCAACAGGGCGATCGGAAGGAGTCCGAGGAATACCAGCGTTTCAGCCGTGAAACCGGCATCCATCTGGACCTCGGGGTGGGCATCGACACGCGCCAGTGGCGCAAGGACTGGAAGGGCACCAACATCGTTGTGGAGAGTGTGCGCGTCGATTTCCGGGATCGACGGATGGGTTGAAAAAAAGCCCAGTGGCTTGCCTTCCACTGGGCTCAACACATGTCCCAATCAAGGAGTGTGAGGGCATCACGGACCTCACTCCATCACCTTACGTTCAAACCGGGTCGCGTCAAGGTGGGCGCCATCCATTCTGTTTGGACGTCCAAACACAATTGAATTTCTAGGTTTCGTCATCCCCTGAAAACTCTTGCAGGACATGGGTTTTCGGGGGATTTCTTTTTGAAAACGACAGTAAGTGAGCAGAGGCGGACTTGCCGAATGTCATGACGAGGCTAAGACAGAGGTCGTCAAAACCATTTTGTCTCGGAGACCGAACCCCATGAGCATCAAGTGCAAGCCGAAGAAAGATCGCCTGCTGCAAGTGCGTCTCGAACAGAAGCATCAGCGCGAGTTCGAGGCCCTGATGGAGCGCCGAGGGGAAACCATGTCCACCTTCGTGCGCCGCATGATCGTCGATGCCTTGAACGCGGATCGGGCTGCTCGGAAACGTTCAAGCCGGGCTGCTGAGAAGCGCCTCAAAGAAATCATCGGCAACGATCGTGTGAACCAAGCCGGTGGTGACTTCGTGCCCCATCCGATCAGCTGGCTTGCCATGAGCGGCACCCGCGCCACGCAAGAACGCCTCTAAAAGCCGAAAACCAGCCGGCCAGGGCTGGTTTTCGATGTCCTCTGCTACAAGGATTCACGCTATGTCTGAGCAACAGCATACCCAAGATGTGGGGTGCGTCAACCCCATCTCTGCAACCGAACGTCCGGATACCGTCGCGGACATCGCCGACCACCGGTGGCGCCGTCGCAGTCAGGCCAAGGCCGAGCCCGCGACTCCGGCTGCACCCGAAGGCAACCTGGAAGCGATCTTGGCCAGCCTGGTGAAGAAAGCGCTAATGGATCAGGAGAAGGCCAACAAGAAGAAGCGAGGTGGGGGGCAGGGAGGTGGCCAGGCCGAGAGCAATCCCAAGGAACCGACGATCGAGATTTTGTTTGCACAACATTTCGAACAGCAGCAGCGCTGGAAACTGGGCGGCCTCCTGGACGAACACACGGGCGAAGTGGAGCGCAAGGTTTACGAGTGGTTGGAAGGCCCCCGTGGGTCCTACTGGCGCGTGATGAGCGACGATCGCGCCCGCAGTCTGACCACGCGGTGGATGGGCACGCAGCATCCCAACAAGGCACGCAGCAGCACGGCTTCGTCGTGCCTGGCCACAATGATGGACATGCTCTCGGATGATGAGCGCTGCACCATCCATCAGCCTTCGCCCGATGACGAAGTGGCGATCATGCCTGTGCGCAACGCCTACCTCTACATCGAGCGCGACGGCACCATTCGCGCCAAGAAGCCCACCATGGGCGCCGGCATCACGTATGTTGTGCCCGCCGAGATCGACTGGTCCCGTGTCGACGCCGATGGCATCTACACCCCCCAGGAGCCGCCGGCAGGTTCGGCCTGGGGGAGCTACCTGGATCTCTTCATGAGTGACCTGGGCGTGCGCCAGCTTTTGCAGGAAGCCACCGGGTCGAGCTTGCTTCCCACCACGTTTGAGCGTGGCTTTATGCTCGTGGGTGGGGGCTCTAACGGCAAGAGCACCTATCTCAATGCCCTGACGGCGCTGCACCCGCGCCACATGTCGCTGAGCCTGAAAAAGCTGGAAGGCGAATTCAATCTGGCGAAATTGGGACAGGGCGTCACCCTGGCCATGAGTTCCGAAAACCCATCTTTCATCGGCTCCGATGCCGAGGAGATTTTGAAAGCCATCATCTCACGCGACATCATCTCCGCGCGCGATCCCCACCAACCGCTTTCATCGTTCCGGCCGCGAGCCACGCTCTTCTTCGCCTGCAACAAGGCCATCCAGTTCACCGACCGCTCCAAGGGGTTGCAAACGAAGCTCCAGATCATTCCCTTCATGGGCTACAAGGATCGCCGGGCCAAAGGGGTGGTCCGTGACTTCGATAAAAAGGTGACCCGCAATGCTCGGGAGCTCGGCATTCTGCTCGACTGGGCGTTGATTGGCGCCGCACGCCTTCGCAAGCAGGATGATCAGTTCTCCGAACTTCCCGAAACCGCGGCCTCCGTGGTGAAGACGGTTCGCATCGAAGCCGACCCGGTCAGCTCTTACCTCTACCAAGTGGATTTGCAGTTGGAGTCGGCTTGCGAAAGCTCGAAGGAGGCCATTTACGACGATTACGTCAAGATGGCCGACAAGGACAACGCCAAGCCCGTTCGGAGCCAGGAGTTTTGGCGGGCGGTCAAGGAATACGTCCAACGCGAGCTCGGCGGCGAACTGTTGGAGCGGCAACCCTCGGGTGGGTCGCGGTATGGCAAGCGTGTCGGGCGCACCGTCAACGTCTCGATCCTGGGGCTGCAGCCCTCGGGGTATCACTGGGCAACCGGCAGCAAGCTTCTGCCGCCCGTGGACGACGATGGCACTTGCCCCGAAATCCCCTTCGAGTGACCCATCCTGTCCTCGCAACACCCCAAAGGCCCCCAGTCGGGGCCTTTTGCTTGTCTCAACGCCGCCGTTGCACGGATGACCTCGATCGTCCGTGCAACATCCGTGCAACCGCCAGCCCTTGTGCGCCAACGGTTTGCGCCCGTTGCACAGATGCACGGACGAAAACATAAAACTTTTCGGGCCGAAACGGAATCACGCGTGATGGGGCATCGAGCCAACGTCAGAGCTGGTGAAAAATTGAGAGTTATCTCTGGAAATATTTATTTGTCTGTTCAACCGTGCAACATGGCTCAAACCATTGTGCCCCAACGCTTAGCGGTTGCACGGACGTTGCACAGATGGTCATTCGTCCGTGCAACCGAGGCCATGGGCCGGCGCCGCTGACCGCTTCGCGGTGAAGCCAAAAGCCAAGGCGCGGGTGGGAAAGGCAGGATAAAGCCACCGCCCGGCGGCTCACGCCGCCTTGGGGCGCCAGTTGCATCGGGGAGACAGTTGCCCCGGCAACAGGAATTGTCTCCAACACCTTAGGCACTCCATTCCCCAAGGAGTGCCTCATGAGCATCACCACAACTCACTTCAATTGCGTAGGACAGACCTTCACCCTGACCCGCCAGCGGGTTTCGGGAGCTCATTATCTGAGGCTCTTCCGCCAAGACGGCTATGGGTTGGGGTATGGCACCAACGCCAAGCCGAAAGAAAAGGGACTGGAATTCACCCAGACCAAAGTTTGGATTCGGAACGAAATCCATGCCGCCGCGCGAATGATGGCCAATGCGACCGTGGCGGAGGGTGAGTTTGATTCAGCAACAAAGGACCAGATCGAGGTGCATCTGTGTGCGGCCAGCTCCCTCATGCGCGCGCACCGTTTCACGCTGAAAGGCTTGCTCCGCTGAGGACTCCGTGTCAGTGAAAACTGACACGAACCGACGTCGAACTCACGTCGATAAGTCCCTCCGCAGGACTTGCGGAAAACCCCGATCGGACTAGGGTGAATACATGGGGTGAGAACACCCCAGCATAATGGGAGAGAGTGAAATGAAGCTACTGACCCAAGAAGACCTGAACTCACTGGTTGCCATGTCAAGCCCGAGCCTGACCATTGCGGCGACCCAAAAGCAAGCCACGCTTCGCTTGGCCCAGGTGGTGGCGCTGACGAACTTCAAGGCGATTGCATCCGCTGGTCGTGTGGGAAGTGGCGCCGCATTCGACAACAAGACGAAAACGCTGACCTTGACGTTTCGGCCCGTATCGGAAGCTGTTCCGGGATCCATGGCCATCGGGTTTGAAGGGAAAGAAACCGTCCACGGTTTTCGTTTCCAGGGTCAGTTCTACGAAGCCCCTGTGGACACTCTGGCTGACGTTGTTGCGATCTATCCCCACGACAACTGGGCTGGGCTTGTGAAAGTCGCCAAACGCTTGGCGGGTGGAAAGGCTAAGACCTTCGCCACCGTCCGCGAGGCCATGAAACAGCGTCAGCCGCGCTTCGAGCTGGCGTCCTCTGCCAATACCGGGCTTTGTCAGAAATGTGGGCGACCCATCAAGGACGCGCCCCACCATCGCGCCATCTGGGGCTATTGCGGTGAATGTGCATTTGACGAATTCGATGTTTGAAAGGTGTCTTGCCATGTCCACCACGATGCGTCGCCAACGGTGGTATCTCTGGACGATCCGGGGTGTCCCGCACTACTTGAACATCCAACGGCACAGGCGCGTGTTGAAGTGGGGCTGGGGGGACTACGTCTTCACCGGTCAAACCGTGTTGGCCTCAGAGCGGCCAGCATGGCCGCATGAGCTTCCAGGCTAGAAGCTCAAAAGCCAGGATGGAGCAGGGAAGAGCGACACGCCCGGCGGCTGAGGCCGCCTTGGGCGCCCGAGGAATGGCGCGAGAAAACTCCTCCTGGCACAGCAGTTGTCTCCGCCAATCTGTCAGCGAAATCGGACACAAACCATCGTCGATGTCCTGTCGATCAGGGGTTGCGTAATCGTCCTGTTCATCTAGATTGAAATTAGCAGATGGGGTGATGGCACCCCATCAAATTACCAAGGAGAAAACCCATGTCTACCGAGTCACGCTTTGAAGTCTATGTTGATGGCTACGAGTTCAACGACGTTGACCTGTCCGAAGCCACCAGTGCTGAGGAAGCCTGGGATCTGGTGACAGACTGGCTCTTGGATCACTCGGATGAGCAGCTTGACGAAGTGCATACCAAAACCATCGGTTTTGCGGTGTCTGTGACTGACACGGATGACGACAGCAGGTTCTATCAGGTCTTCTTCGTCCACCCCGATGAGCCGTCGGATGCCGACGGTGAATGGGAATACCTCGGCCGTCTCAACAACATTGAATACCGCGTGTGCGATTCGACGGGCGGTGAGGACCGCTGGTATTGGATTGAAGACGAGAACAACCCGTCAGACTTTGGCGGCCTGTCTGACCGGACTTACACCCAGGACACTTCCATGATCCCGGACGATTTCAAGTTCATTGAGGAAGATGAGGCCCGTTTCACGATCGAGATCGACGGTGAAGAAGTGGACGAGCGTGAAGTGTGCCTTTGGGAGGGCATCGCCGATTTGGACGACATCGAAGATGCCGACCAGATGCTGGATGCCGTCCAGGAATACCTCTCGCAGGGGCGCCGGGGCAGCGAACCCGGCACCCGTTTCGAAATCGCCGTGGTATCCAAAGAGGACGACGAGGACACGGCTGACGGGTGGGTGGAGTTTTGACAACTACGTCCGCAAGGGCTGGCAACACCCCTTCCACCCATCCCAGGAGCCCCGCCATGACCATTTCACGCCACCCCCTCACCATCGAAGAAGTCACTCAGGTCACCCACGAACTGTGGGCCCTGGCCCAGGGGTCGTTCGACGACCTTCCGCGCGGCCTCATCCCTGTCTTCGAGATGAAATCGAAAGCGGACGCGAAGCGCCCCGGCATCGGTTTCTCTCTCGATTTCCTGAATACGCTGCCGGAAGACAAGCTCTTCCCATTCGTGATGCTTGAAGTGGTCCGCATCGCCACGTTCTACCGCACCGAAGGGAAGCCGACCCAGGCCGCGCTGGATGAAACATTTGAGGGGCTGGTGAATGCAGTGAGCGAATACAACGAATGGGTTGAAGAACAACTGGCTGATGAAGCCAGTCTGGCCACGAAGCACTGAGGGCCAAGCCCGTGCGTTGCGCGTGCAACGTGGCCTTAAATAACAGCCTAAGAGCTGAGCCCTAAGGCGCAGACGGAAGGTCAAAGCCCATCTTGCGCAGCGCGGATTACCCGCGCCAAGCGGCGCCTCATCCAACTTCCCATGATTGCTCTCTGTGTCAGAAAAAGATGACAGAAACAATCCGAAAAATAGGGGCTTTTTAGGCTTGCGCGATTGGAAATAGAGCCTAGTCTGAATTTATAGATGGGGTGATGGCACCCCAATAAGTGAGATAACACAAATGAAAATCGAAACTGAGCATTACAACTATTTGGGCAAACACCATTCAACCCTCATTGAGCAAGATGATGGGCGGGTAATTACTCAGATTATGATTTATGAGCCAGAGGCTCAACACACAGTGACTTCTCAGCCAGGAACGATAAAAATCAATGTTAGCCTGAAAGTCGCAGATATTCGTGATATTGAAACCTTGATTGACTCTTGGCGTGCACACGCCAATCGTCCAGGATTTCATGGACATGGAACCGAACAGGAGCTGCGTGATTTTCTTATTGAAACTCGCGGATGGGGAACCCTTTGGGCCTCCACAAGCAGAGCATGAGATCTGGCCATGCACTCCACTTACATCACCGACGCCCACGGAAACGACCAGGGTAACCTCCGGATTTCCCCCGACGCCGCCTTCCACTTCGAGCTCTTGGGCACCAACAACGCCGGGGCCTACGTCTGGCGCGCCACAGAAATCCACAAGAGCCACCTGCGCCTCTCCCCGCGCCTGATCTTTTCCAGCTACTACAACGACAGCTCCCGTGCGTTCCCGATGGCCTGGTTGCTCTTCCGCCAGATGCTGGCCCACGAGGCCACCCGGGCTTGGGAGGCCAAGCTGAAAGCGGAGCAGGCCGCGTCGATGGTGGCTTGACGAAATCCCATTCGAGCCTACGCTAAATTTATAGATGGGGTGAGAGAACCCCAACAAATAACCAAGGAGACATGTATGAAAATCCGCCCCGAACTCCAAAACATCAGCGCCGGCTACGCCCAGGAAGCCGCCCGCCGCCTGGCCAACGAGCCAGGATCCGAAAACCTCACGACCGCCGCCTGGCACGCCCGCTGGGAAGCCATCTGTATGCAGCTGGTCGGCGGCACCCCCGTCAACCGCACCCCCGCCAGTGACATTTGCGGCTGATCCCCCACAGCCTCTCCCGGAGCCCACACCATGAACCCCACCGAACAACTCGCTTTCTTCCTGGCCCAGGCCAATCGCGCCCTGTGCCTCCCGCATCCCGACGTCGCTCAGGCTCGCCAGACCCTGCGCCTGGCCACCGCGGTCGTCCACATGGGCGCCGAAGTCAATGTGGTTTTGGACTTCAACCTGCGGCCCTTGCATCTGGCTTGCCGTGCCCATGCTCAAATTGCCCGTCGCTGTTTGCGCAACTCTTCGGAAAGCGAGGCGCTGATCGAGGCTTTGCTGGATGCCGGAGCGGATCCCCTTGTGCGCGATCACCTCCCCAGCGGCTGGATCAACGGGGAACGGGCGAGCTGCCTGATGCCGGCGGCGTGGTGCGAGGGCTATACACCCAAGTGCCTGCGCGAAGCGATGGAGGAACTGGCCGAAGAGGGCACGTGGCCAGAACCGAATCCGAACCGTCAGTATGACGAGGACGACATTCGACCCGTGGGCCCAGGGCGCGTGTGGAATTTCGTGCCGAAAGCCAAAGTGAAATACCAACAAGCCGCGTGAGATGAACGTCTGCTGTTACCCCTGGCGCATCTGTCGCGGCCAGGGTTGACTCCAACCGATGCGAGGGTAGTCTGAGGTTCCGCGAGGGGTGCGCTCACCCCATCAACCAAAGGACTCACCCCCGATGAAAGTCTTGCTTGTGGACCTGGACGAAAACGGCAGTGCCGGCGGCTCCCTGCGCTGGGCTGCCATGGCACAGATGGCGGGTCGCTCACCGGCATTCACCGTGAGCCCGGCGATGCCGCGCCATGTGCAGGACTGGGACCTGGTGGTGGTCGATCACCCGCCGGGCGTGCGCAAGCTCCCAGAGGGCATGGTGATCGTCCCGACCACGATGGATCCGGGCACTTACTTTTCAGCGCTCAGGACCCTGAAAGGGTTGAAGTCCCATCGGACGAAGCCCCTGATGGTGGCCAACCGGTGCCGGACTGACCGGGCCGAGGTTCGCCGACTGATCCAGGAAATCCCCAATTGCCTAGTTCTTAAAGACCGTGCGATCTACCCGAGTTCCTTTGGCCAGGGCGTGACCATCTGGGATGATGTAGGCTTGCTCCATGCCGACAGCGCCAGGGGTGAGTTCACCCCACTTCTGGACGCGGTTCTGGCCACCGGATGCCGCATGGTCCACGTCGTCAACACGAAGGGTGGGGTTGGCCGAAGCACGATCAGCTTGAACCTCGCCGGGGGCGCCGCCGCCCGCCAATTGAATCAGGAAGCCGCATGAGCCCCGCAAAGAAAGCAACCAAGAAGAAAGTGGACTGGATCGCGGCCAGCAAGGCCGATCCGAACCGGGCTTCCCCACGTTCCCTGAAAGACGACGAAAAGCACCTGCCTCCGGGCTCCACGTTCCTGCACGAGGAAATCCATGGCGGAAACGGCGTGCCGATGCTCATCGTCAGCGTCAAGGTTCCTGTGTATACGCGGAAGGAAAATTTCTCGATCCCTGAAACGCTCGCAAAAGAAATTCATGAAGCGACTTTCGGGTTGAAGTCGAACATTGCCCTGGTTGCCCTGGCGGACTATGCCGTCGACCGGTGGGAATCGATGGCCCCGGGGACCTACGAAATCCTTCCCCATTCCGAGGTCGTTCCAGCCACCGATGAGGACGAGAAAGACATCGTCAATTGGACCTGCCGGTTCAAGAAGACCAAGAGCTCAAAGCTGCAAGTGCGCCTCGATGGTCCGCTGGCTTACGGAACGAACAGGGGGAACAAGGACCATCGCCGGACGATTGCGGTTCCCGCAGACGTGCGCGCGCGGATCGAAAAGCTTATCCCAAAGGAAGTCATGCAAAGCGGCTATCCCCGTTTCACAGGTGTGGTGCTGGGGATGGCCAAGTGGGCCCTGGATGACATCCGGCGCCGGGGCATCCAGCTCCACATCCGAGAGGGAGAAAAGGACCCCAGCAAGGTCAAGGACACGGGCAAGAAACGTTAACAAGAGAGCCGGGGCAACCCGGCTTTTTCGTGTCTGGCGCCAGGCGGCGTGAGCCGCGGCGACTGATGGACCGCTCTTCCCAGCCTCGCTCTTGGCCTCAGCTCTGGCCTTCGGCCATGACCCCCAGAGCAAAGGCGAAGATGGAAAAGCGAAGGGCACAGGCGCAGCGCGGCCAAGCCGCGCCAGTCGGCGCCATGGATGATTTTCGGGCAACTTATCGGCTTCTATCCGAACCTGGATAAGACCCCGCGCGGGTGAGAGACAACACCCCTCACCGAAGCAAATGTCTCCCTCAGCATGTAGGAACAGGACGACGCACACCAGCGTCGATTTCCTGTCGATACACCCTTGATCAAATGCAAATTCAGCCTAGGCTGAAAGCATGAGATGGGGTGATCGCACCCCTCTAGATAACCAAAGGAGATAAGAAATGACCACTTACGCTGAAAACATCAAAAACCTTGTTCCTGCCGGAAGCCGCATTGATTTCAAGCTGTGCCACGTGTCCCGCAGCCACCTGACCCGCGACATCGCGTTGTTCTACACGAAGAAGAACGGGGAGCTGTGCGACCTGTCTTACAACGTGGCGGGTCTCCTGGGCCTGGGGATGAAGAACCAGGGCGTGCGCATCAGTGGCGCTGGTCAGGACATGGTCGCGTATCTCATCCGCGAGATGGGCCAGGCCGTCTACGACGACGCCTACGCCTTCACTTACGGCTATCAGGCCGCCTGATCCCCACGGGGCGCTCGAAAGGGCGCCTCAACCCTGACCATCAATCAATCTAAGGAGCACCACATGAGCATCAAGACCCTTACCAACGGCAACGTCCGCCTCACGTATTTCATCGCCTCGGAAGTGTGCGCCGGTAAAGTGGAAGCCATCGAAGAAGTGCAGCGCGATTTCTTTGTGTCGTGCGACAAAGGCTACGTCCGGGAATGGGACGGCGATGAAGCACGCCAGGTCTGCGAACACCTGGACGAATTGGGCCCCACGCTTTTCTGCAAGTCCGGCAATCTGGAAGCCGTCATCAAGCGCGAGTTCGAAGCCATGAAGCGCGCGCAGGCTTCCCGCCGCCGGGATTGGCACGACGACGCGGACTATTACGAACAGGGCGATTGGATGAGCTCGCGCCATCCCGAAGTTCGGGAATACCAGGCTTATCAGGCCGAACACGCCGAGCGCATTTGAGCCCCATGGCGCCACTCCACAGGGGCGCCGCTTCCTCCCTCGATGTCCCCACATCCCCGAGGCCCCCATGACCACGACTCACTTTCGGCGCACCAGCGACTTGCGCGGGCGCCCATGTCCGAAGATCCCCTATGACACCCAGGAAGCGGCCCTATTGGGTCTTCTCCAAGCTGGCATTCACAGGATTCAGCAAGGGAAGGCTGTGCCACCCGGAAGGGCAGGGCATGAAGCCGGTGCTTACAAATGTCCCAAGTGCGGCCAGTGGCATCTCACGAGTTTGCTTCCCGATGACGTGCAACCCGATATCCGACAGAAAGCTTTGGTGCCCATCTCCTTTGTCTCCTTGTTTGCCGGCGATCATGCGCTGACACGCAAGAACTGGTCGAAACGTGTGTCGGACCATGAAAAATCGGTTGCTCTTGATCGGCAGAAACGTGATCGACGGGAAGCTAACCGCGACCAGGCCGACCGGCAACGTGAACGGGGCAACCGGAAGCATCGCATCCGCGCTGATCGGGAGAGGAAGCCATGAACACCCACCAGACGCCCATACAAGGCGTGGATGGGAAGAGCGAAGAGCACGGGCGCAGCGCGGCCAAGCCGCGTCATTCGGCGCCGAAGACATACAGGGGTTGACCCCACCCGGTCACGACCTAGTTAGAAGGGGTGCCCACACCCCAACAATGCCGGAGCCACCCATGTCGATCACCCGTGTCCGTGTCCTCACCACCGAGGACGCCGAAATGCTGTTCCAGGCGGCACCCTCTGACCTGGGCCCCGTCATCCAGCGCATCCAGGGCAACAAAGCCCACCCGGTAGACGAGAACCTTAATCCAGCCATTCCCACGTGGTATGGCTACGGGGAAGGCTTCTCCTACCCCTTGCGCGATGACGGCGACCTGGTCCGCACCATTCATGAGCTCTTTGACGGCTTGCCCCACCACACCTTGCGTCAGGTGGAAGCCGTGTCAGAAATCGCTGACATCACCTGACGTCGATTTCTCCCTGAATCGCCATTGACGAAAACCAAACCCGGACTAGGCTGAATACATGGGGTGAGGGCACCCCAACACATCAGGAGACCATCATGAACACCAACGCCTCTTTCTCCATGGCCCCCAGCCACCCTTCGATGCTCGAAACCTTCCTGGGCCTGGCCCTGGTCACCCTCCTGAGCGCGGGCGCCTGGTCTCTCTTTTCCTCACTGCCTGCCTACGGTGGCCAATCCACGCCGCCGCCCACCGTCCAGTTCGCAGTCCCCGCCCCGGCGCCGATGTGCTTCAACCTGACCCGCGAGCAAGTCCAAGCTCAGGGTGCGGAGCCAGGCTGCCCAACCGATCCGATGTCATATCGCCCGGCCACGCTGCACCAGGTCAACATTTAAGGAGCGCAACATGATCGAAAACAATACCCCGGAACGTGTCCTCGCTGTTGACGTCATCGTCGAAGATTGCGGGTATGGCTACGCCGCACACCTTTTGATGTCTGATGGTTCGCGTCGCTTTTACAGTGAGCTAAAACCCACGCGAGAGGAAGCGATGATGGAGGTCACGGAAAAGGCGAGGACATCGGCTCGCAAGATCCGAGACGTTGCTGACGAAGCTGACTGCTCATGACCCCCGAAGGCCACCCCATCCAGCTGAAAGACGGCACCTGGGGCGCCAGCGTGGACGCCCCCGAACTGCAAGTGGGCGACACCGTTGAGATGGTCAGCCGCTCAGGTGCCCGGTGGACCGTCCGAGTTATGGAAATCCTCTACGACTACGCGGGAAAGTATCTCGTGAAAGTGGGACGGTGATCCCAGGTTAGAAGCTTGACGAATGCCTGCATGAGCCTAGATTCAATCTTATAGATGGGGTGAGAGCACCCCTACACAAACAGACAAGGAGCACACAAAATGAAGAAGCTTCAAGCCAAGCCTGAATTCAAGACGACCGGAAACGAGGCCAACGCAAAGATCACCAAGGCCCCGGCCATTGTGACGACGCGTCAGTGCGGAACCGCGGCCGTGGACGTGGACGGCATGCTCAAAGGTCACGCACGCAACATCCAACTGGCCTCCGTGGTCAACACGATCGCCCGTGTCACCAAGCGACCGGTCATCTGGGTTGATGAATTCCAAGCCGTGGCCACGGACGATTCCCAGCAGCATTCGCACACGCTGGTCAGCTTTGAAGGTCTGACACCGGAAGAGATCGTGGAAGCGATCCAGGCGATCAATGCTCGACCTGGCGATCCCATCAACTGGGATGCGCTCATGTCCGAGTTCATGGGTTACTGAGGGGAATGCCATGCTGAACATCCCTAAGCACCTCCTGGTTTTGGATGGAATGGGCCTACTGCCTCAGATGTTTGAGGCTGAGGCGCGCACCCAACACATCCTCAACACCGCCCAACCCAATCCCTCCCAGATCGCCTGGGGCAAGGGCACCTCATACAGCCCGCGGCTCCACACCACCCGAACCACCGTGGGCGACTCCATCGCTGATCACCTGCGCCGCGATCCGAGCGCCACAGTGTCCATTTTCGGCATGGAAGAGAAGCACGTGGCCGCCCTGATCCAGGAGCGCCAGGAAGAGGGCAAATACCTGATGGACGAGCTGGGGCGCGTGGCACCGGAGCTGTCCAAGGTGGACTACGAAAAATTCATGCGGACCATCCGCGCACGCGCGATGGCATGAACGCTAACCACTTTCAACATCACCAGGAGAAATCCCATGACTGATTCCGACTTGATCAGCGATCTGATTTGCACCGTCATGCCATACGTCAGCGTGTCGCTGGGTATCCAAATGGGGTGCATGAAAGCCGAGCGCGATTGGGCCAAGAAGGAGGCCCGTGAAGCCCGCGCGGAGGCCAGCCCGGTGCACCGCGTGGCCACGCCGGTTCCAGCTCGCCGCGTCCTCACGCGAGAGTATTTTGTTCCATACCCCAGATCGCCTGTGTCGGCCCTCGCCATCCTGCGTGCCAGCCAAACGGGGCAGACCTTGGTCACCCACGAGGACCGGGTAGAAGCCGCCAGTTATTGGACAAAGGAGCTGTTCGGCCGGGAACCGACCTATTGGGACATCGTGTCCGGTGCTGCCGGAATCCTCTCTTACTACGAGGGCGAGGCGCAGTGGCAGAAGTATCAAGCTGAGCAAGCGAAGTTGGCCGCCTGAACTGACGTCGATCACCCCCTGAATCCAGCCAACGTAGGACGCCGGCCAGGCACAAACCCCCACCTGGCCGGCCAGAACTCGCCCACCGTCGAATGCGCAGGCCCCACCATGCGTTGCATTCTTGCCCTGATCGTTTACCTCTATCCGCTTCTGGCCAGTGCCGGCACCGTCAGCGCCACCTTGGAGATCCGCGCAACCGTCGTGGCGAGCTGCAGCGTTTCCACCCAACCCCTGACGCTCGCGCCATACGCCACCGGCTCACGATCCCCGACCGGCACCGCGACCACCGGCCACATCGACTTGCGGTGCACCCGCGGCACGCCCGTCACCATCACATTGGAAAAGGGGCCGCTCACGGGACCCAACGGGGCAGCACTCGACTATTCGCTCAATGCGCCGACTTCGGCGGTGGGTGAGGGGGCGCAAGTGGTGTCCTTGCCCGTGACGGGAATCGTGCAGGGAGGGCAGGAGGCACCGGTGGGCGAATACAGCGGCAACGCTGTGGTCAAGGTGACCTACTAGGCCGCTTCGCGGCGTGCCGACAAAGGCGCAGATGGAAAAGCGAAGGGCTGGGGCGCAGCGCGGCCTGGCCGCGCCATTCGGCGCCTGGATCGAGAGGACAGCGGCGACTTATCCATTTCTATCCAGCTTTTGATAAAGCCAACTGTTGGGCGAGACAACGTCTCCTGATCCCGCATTTGTCTCTGCCAGCGTAGGAAAAAGCTCACGCACTCTGACGTCGATTTCCCGTCGATAAGCCCATGAAAAGACTTGCGGAAATCAAAGATCGGCCTAGGGTAAATACATGGGGTGAGCAAACCCCAACAAGTTAGCCACCGCTCAGGTGGTCCACTTAAACATCAGGAGAACACCCATGAGCATCCAGACCACCAGCGACAACACCATCCTCCGCCAGCTCGGCATCAACCCAGGCTTGCTCGACGATTACTTCAACGTCTCGTTGGAGCCCGTGAAATTCGAGCACATCCAATCTTTGGGTTGGGGTGATCGGTGGCAAGCCTTGCACAGCTGCAACTTCTACGGCGCAGACGGAAATAAGGGCGTGGTGGAAGGCTTCGAGTTCACGACGAGCACGAAGCGCACGAGCTTCAAGCAACTGATGGCCAAGTGGGAAGCACGCCGGGATTGCGAGGCAGACCGTAAGTATTCCGACTGAGCCACATGGGGCGCCTGATCCCATCAGGCGCTCTTCACAAACCCACACCCCTGATCAATCAACCCAAGGAGAAAACCATGAGCCACTTCAACAGTCTCGACGACGCCGCCAGCTTCCTGATCCCCTTCATGAATGGGAACGACTACTTCCAAGATTTCAGCCTGGCAGACCGGGTGAAGGATGATCCGGACGGGGTCTATGCCATCGAAGCCGAGCTGAGCGGACGCGATGGCGACAGATACTTTCACGGCGAAGTGGTCCGGGAAGCCATGCGCTGGTTTGCCCAGGCCACCCCGGCTGAGCGCCTGGAAGCCTTCAAGCTTTACGGCCGCGAAGCCGACCAGGACGAACTGGCTGCCATGACGGTGTGAACAAGGGAGGCCCCGGACAACCGGGGCCTTCGTGCACGATGCCTTCGGCACCGGTGGACAACCCCGTGGACGACCTGGTGGATCAGCGCCGCTGACCCACAGGATCGCCCACCGCGTTGCCCACGCTTCGCGCACGAGAAGGTCAAGGACACCACTGCAACAGCGCCTGGGACTCGCGGGGTCCCATGCTCAATCGAAGCGAAGGGCGACAAGCAAGAGCGGCCCTCCGGTTCGCCTTCCCTCAGTCAAGGGCCACTGCGGGGCCCGTGTCAGTCGCTTCGCTCCATCCCGCGCAAGCCCCTCCGTTTCCTCCCTTGACTGCGGCTCTCCTGCGGGCGGCCGGCTGCCATCGGCAGCAGGTTGACCACCTGCTGCCCTGTTCGGGCGAGCACCCACTGAGAGGAGAAACAACATGTTCTGCACCCTGGCTTATCGCGGCCACCACATCCACCTCAGCACGCCAGATCGGACCTCGAAAGAGGAAGTTCGGGTGAGGATTGGACACCCCGACGGCGGCTTCCACCTGATCCACGTCCGCACGCTGTTGGGCGCCATGCGCGCCATCACCCGGCACAACAAAACCCAGGGAGCCGTGGCATGAGCGACGACAACAACCCCTTCGGCAACCTGATATTTTCCTATTCTCGGGCCCAAGCCATCGCGGATGGGGTTCTGATGGAGCTGAAAGAAGCTGCAGCTCTGGGCTTCAAAGTCCACACGGTGTGCACCGAACGCGTGTGGCGTTCCATCATCGAATGGCCCCAGACCCAGAAGCAGGCCACCGCCCAATACCTGCGCGAAGTGGCCCTGCTGCGCGCCGCGTTCCTGGCGGTCAAGGCCAAGATTGCGATGGAGAAGGCTGGCATCCCCGACCCGGAACCGGAACGCCTGGACTTCCACGTGCGTGCCATCGTTTTCAACAACGGCGAGCCGGAGACCAAGGACGTGCAGCTCTACATGCTGATCGGCCCCGGTGACACGCTGGACCCGGTCGGGACAATTATGCTGCCGGACGAAGATTGATCATGGCCCCCTACACTTGGCAAGACGGAAACATGTGGGGGGTGCTCAACGACGACCTGCGCGTTCGCGTGGGTCTCGTTGAGGGCACGGGTGGCCTCTGGTTCTGCGTCGATGCCCGCATGTGGGACGACAGAGAAACGATGGCGAACTTCTCCCACGACGACCACAACACCTACGCCCTGGAAGAAATCACGCTCACGGACGACGGTTGCCTTTCCGCGTTGCACCGGCAATCCACCGCCAGTGGAATCGACTTCCGCACCGGGTTCACGCTCCGAGTGCCGGTGGCCTTTGTTGAACCTTTGCGCGCCGCCCTCAAAGCGGCAAGCGGAGCGTGAGCACTACCCCGGCCAACGCGGCCCCCTGCCAGAACATCCACTGGAACCACCAGGGCAGGGCGGCGCGGTTGATCCGGTAGCGCTTCGGCCACCGACACCGCTGGGCGATTGCATGGCGTGCCGGTGTCATGCGTTTGCGCGGCTGAATCACGAAGACCTTGCCCTCGCGCGTTTTGCCCAGGGGCACCCAACCCGACTCGGAGCAACGGAAGCGCCACGCATATTCGTGGTCTTCCGCGTCCAACTGGGTGCCTTCCATGGTTTCCAAATGGATCATTTCAAATGGGTTCGACCACGCCCGCGCATGCTCTTTGCGCCGCCGTTCCATGTCCACCGTCTGGCCGATGTAACACTGACGGGTGGGATGCCAAAGAAGCCCATACAAGTGGCGAGTGTGTTTGTGATGGCGTTGCGCGCGTTCCATTTCAGGCTCCTTTGGCCGCACGAGCCACCGCGCGCGTCCCTTGAAAAAGTTCATCCCAGCGAAAGCCACCCCGGGGGTTGCTCACCCCATCCACAGGGGATGCCACCGCCTCCAAAAAGCCGGGGACGCTCACTCGCCGAAGCAGCGCGCCCGCCTGAATCAACATATGAGCCACGTGCTCCCACTGATCGGAGTCGACCACCAGCACCTCCGCGCGGGTTGCCTCCACCGTCGCCCCGGCTTCCTTCGCTCCGCGCGCGAGGCATGACCAACTCGCCTCCGGTTTCGCAATGGGGGTGAGCAACGTGATGGCTTCGCCGTGAAAGACGGCACATGCCACACGCGGTTGCCCCCACCGAAGTTTTTCAAGCGACGCCCACGCGGCACGCGCGGACCCGGCCAATGCGACTGGGAGGCCATGGTTCAAGCTTTCTGCCAATGCACGAAGGCGCTGCGCGTTCTGTTCCTTGCTCCAAGGAGATGCGGGGTTGCACCAGTGATCCACCATCGGGTCCAAATCCGTGAAGCGTTGGATACAAGCCGGGCACGCGCACACGGTGTTGTCGTCGGAGGCATGACCCCCGAGGGCGCGCGAGAAGAGGGAAGCGGTGCAAGTCGCGCGGGTGCCGCAATGCCAACAGCGATTTCCATCACGCTGCGCGATCCGCTCTTTCAACCAAGCAGGGCGCGATTGCCGGAGCGAGAGGGATGAGGCTTGCGTGAGAAAAGCCGAGAGCAACCCCGAGGGCAAAACAGGGGCAACCGACGAATCGAGAGCAGGGGAGCCGGAGCGATTCGACACGGAAGCGGAAGACAAGGGCGAGGCAACCCCGGGTGAGACAGAGGAACGCGGGGTTGCGGACTGGCGACCCGATTGAACACGAGCCGCCAGTTGAGCAAGAGCAGGAGATAAAGCAAAGGAGGGGGTGGGCATAAAGGGCGCGCCTAGGGTTTTGTTCGTTCCTCACAAAACCCTAGGCGCGCATAGGGCCGCGTCAACCCAAAAGCCGAAGCATGAAGCGGAACAGCGTCGATGCTCCGTGGACTTTAAGGCTGAGGCTCGGGAAGAGCGAATAGGCCCCGATCCTCTTGACGCCTTTAAAGCCCCACGTCGCTATACACCGGACGCACCTTTCGGTGGTGCGCCCTGCGGTTGCTCTCGCCCTGCGTCCGGCGTTGAAAGCCCAACCCCATCAAAGCCGAAGCGCGGTGCCAAACGCGGTGCGCTTTTTCGAGCGGCGCGCACCACCGCTCACTCAACAAAGCGCACGAAACCCCTGTAAACAAGCCACATCGACGCGGTGCGCGTCAGGGGCTTGACGCCGCGCGGTTCTTGGTCAGGTTATTGAAGAGGGCAGAACACACACGCGCTCTCACTTCCCCACCGAGAGCCCACCCGTGCCCAAGCTCATTCCCTTCACCGTCCGCTTGCCCGCCGCACACGTCCGTGCGTTGGATGCGCGCACCGATCGTTCGGGCCAATCCCGCAATGAGTTGATCGGCGAGGCCGTTGAGTTGTGGATGAGTCTTGAAGCCCAGCGTGAGCTGATCACCCGCATGGTGCGTGAAGTCACGCAAGAAGCCCTGAAAGAAATCATCACCGCATCGAAGAACACCGATGCCACGAACCGCCAGTTGATCCTCGATTTCATCGAAGCACTGGCCGCTGGTGACCAGCCCCCAACCCCACCAAGCGCAACTGACGAGTTCGGTCACGTGCGCTTGCCCAACACCACCCGCCGCTGAGGAGTTCACCCATGTCACACCTGTTTCTCGATCTCTTGACCTTTGGGTTGCTTTTTCTCTTCTCGATCGTCACTGCCTTCCTTTATCCCGATCGGCGGGTTTGGTGGCGCTTTGCATCGGGACTGTTGATCGCCCTGACCATGTATCAATGGGATTGGCAGGCGACCTTTGTGGCTCTCTTTATGAGCACGGCCATTTTCTTTCTGTGGATGCTGCATGGAAGTCGGATGGGTGATGAGGAAGCTGCGCGGCGTCAATTCCTCATCTTCGACGACATCCTCACGCTGACCATCTTCGGCGCTGTGTGGCTCTTGTTTCCCCAAGAATGGATGGGCCTGTTGCTCGCCATCTCGATCCCCGCGCCATTCGTTGTGTGGGCACTGATCAAGTCCAAGGCCTTCCGCGGCGGCGTCATGGCAACCCTTGGTGCGGTGACAGTGCTGCTCCCGCTGGTGGGCGCACTCCGCTTCTTTGGCCTGCACTGAGGGGGGCGCCATGAAGACCCTTACCACCATCCAGCTCATCCGCCGCCGCGAACGCCGCCACGAGAAGCGCCACCCGGTTGCTTACACGGATCCCGGTGCCGAACGGACACCCGGTGTGATCGCCGCCTACGCCACCCGCTTGATGACAGGACGCAACCGCGCCTGGCGCAAGTGCCCCGCACTCATCTGATCGAAGGGAGCATCCATGTCATTCCTCTTTCACAAATCCGAGCCCACGCCACCTGTGGCCCCCATGGTGGCGGTTGAAGAAGTCTGGCAGCGCATGGCTCTCGCCACACTCCGGAACTATCTCAACGACTCCAATGCTTCCTGGGGCGCAAGTCTCTTCATCCACATCGCCAGGCAGTTGATCGACGGGGCACCCACGGGCACCCGGTCAGACCGGCTTCGTCTGCTGTGGCAGGAAAAGGCCAATGCATGCGCTTTGTGTGCCTTGCGCGAAGTGATCCCGATGGCTCACGAGCGAGATCGCCTCTTGGGCCCTGTTGAGCCCGACCGCGAACTGACCGACGCCGAGAAACGGGAACGGGTAAACGCAATCGCCCTGGCGGCCCTCGACGTCATCTGGGACTTCATCACCCCCAACGTCGAAAAGCTTCTGGCAGCTCGTTGCGTATAGGACGCCAACGACCAAGGCCCCCACCGGAATCCATCACCGCAATCGCATCTGATCCCCAACCGGCGTTATCGCCAACACCAAAGGACACATCCATGAACAACCGTCTGCCCGCCATCGCCTGGATCGCCATCAGCTTCGGCTTGTGCCTGTTGTTGGCGCTGGTCTCTGTCCATCTCTTCCAGATTCCGGCCTTCATCTTCATGTCGCCCGTCTGGTGGTGGCTCGACATCGCCGGTGGCGCCGTGTCTCTGGGCGTCTGGCACTACCGCGACACCAAGCGTGCCCCGGCTCCCACCCCCGTCTGACCGGTCCCCAACGGTCTTCACCGCCGCATCTTCCTCCACTGCCAAAGGCTATTCCCATGAAACTCCATCATCTCATCCGCGCCACTTCTGCGCTCATCCTGACCGGCGCCGTTGCCCTGTCTTCGGGCTGCGCCTCCATCGACACCGCGACGCAAAAGGTCGGGGGTGTCTTCGGTTCCCAGTCAGACACCACTCGCTCAGCAACGGGCGGAGCCATTCTTGGCTGTGCCGGTGGCGCCATCCTTGCCAAATTCATTGGCAACGGTTCAGACATGTTGAAGGGCTGTGCGGCGGGTGCAGTGGTCGGGGGCGTGGCCTCCGTCGAACTGCACAAGCACTTGCTCGCCGAAGCCAAGAAGACCGCCGACGAAGCCAACGCTGTTCCCGGCGTGAAGGCCACGGTGTCCACGAAGACAGTGGACGCGAAGAACGCTCAGGGCCAGACGGAACAGACGCTCACGCTGGACAAGCTCGAAATGAACTTGCCCGCGTCGAAGGTCGCTGCGCATTCCGATGACGTTGTGCGGGTGGTGGTGAAAGCAACCGTCCTGGCCGACCAAGCCAAGGAGCCCACCACCATCACCGTGCGCGGCACCACGGCTCAGCGTGCGTGGCTGGACACCCAGGTGCACAACACCTTGTCCGCCAACTCCACGGTGAAGGTCGTGGACGAGCCGGCTGCGTCGCCCGAGTTGATCATCTCGCCGGTTCCCACGGTGAAGTGATGGTCACGTTCCCGGCCCACCTGCGCGCCACGTTGGCCTGGTTGTCCGTTCTCCTCACCCTCGGGGAGAACGAACAACTGGCCCTCTTGCCCAGCATCGCCGTTGCAGAAGAGGGGCGCTTTGTGCGTCCCCTCTCCATCGCCGATGTGGTGGCGATCCCCGACACCGTATAAGTAAGGAGAGCAGCCATGGCTGATCTTTTCGACAAGACACGCAAACCCAAACCCTCCGCGACACCGGTGCCCGCTGCTCCCACAGGTGGCCGGGATTTGTTCGGCAACGCTGCCAAGGCAAAGCCCGCGCCTCAGCGTCAGGCAGACCAGGGCGTCATCAGCGACAAAGCCGCCGCGGAGTTGAAAGCCGCCGCAGCTGAAACGGCCGAACGCATGAAAGCAGGGGCAGGGAAGCTGGTTGACCAAGCCGGCGAGCTCGCGTCCAAGGCCAAGAGCACTTTGGTGCCCGCCGTCAAAACACGCGTCAGCGGAGTCCAGGTGACCCGCAAGACTTGGATGCTGGGCGCGGGTGTGGTGGTGGCCATCGCTGGTGGCGCCTTCGCCTGGCACGTGCACCAGGCCACCCCGGCAGCGCCTGCATCGAGCAGCACCGCGGCGAAGGCGACGGCACTCGGTGTTGAATCGAGCACCCCAGCGCCGGCCCCGGCTCCGGTGATGAAGCTGCCGGGTTGGAACGTGCAGGCCGGGCTGCAAGTGCTGAGTGCGGACACCGCGCCCAAGCAGCCGTTCACCTGCAACTTGTCGTTCAACCCGAACGTCGCGGGCGGGTGGTCGCACACGGCCACGACCGTTCCCGGGTTGATCGAACGGGTGGATGACCAGCATGGGGTGGTCCAGGCATCCACCGCAGACGTAGCCCAGCAAGCACTGGCCGCCGCGGATTTCGCACTGGAAGCGAAGTGCCTGAGTCCAGCTCAACTTCAAGCTCAGGCGAAGCCACCCGTGGCCCCGGTGGAAGCGCCGAAGCCCGCTCCGGTGCCGACGTTCGTGCCACAGCAGGCGCCTGCACCGGCTCCGGCCCCTGTGGTCGCGGCGGTGGCCAAGCCCACCCCGGCTCCTGTGGTTCTCACTCCGGTGACGGCTCCCGTGGCTAAGCCGGTGGTGAAGGCGAAAGCACAGACACAAACAGCAGCGAAGCCCGACACGTTTGAGAAGGACGCGGACGCCAAGCTGGACGCTTTTTTCAAGCAGCACTAACCAGTGGCAAAAAGAAGGGGTGAGCCCACCCCTTTATTTTCGTTTTGGGGGTTGACGCGCCCCGATCCTTCGTTTTGATAGTCAGAGAGAGCCCCCGAGCTCTCGACTCCCCACCTTTGAGAGCCCCTATGTCCATCACTTTCACATCGCACGTGAAACATCGCCTCGGAAGCTGGCTGCTGGGCACGCCTGAATCCATGAACGTGCCGGACGATTTTTATTTCGAGCCCTGCGATCGGGTAAAGCCGCACAAAGACGAGATCAGCGAGCCCGACATTTATCTGTCGCGTTTGGCCACGGCCTGGTTTCGAATCGACCACACCCATCGAGTCACAAAGCTCACGAGCGTCCTTTGGACCGCGCTGCTGGGCGTGTTGTTGGTGCCATTCGGCCTCTACGCAGGCGGCCACAGTCTCTACGTGCAACACGAGGCCACGGTCGCAGCAGCGCAAGCGGTCAAGGATCAGCAGATCCAGGCTCGCTGCATCCAGCAAACCCCGGATCAGCAAAAGAACGACCAAGCCTGTGTTGATCTGGCCGCCCGACAGAAGGCGCAGGCGGCCGAACAGGCGAAGGCCTGGCGGAAGCAGCAGTGCGACAACGTGGCCCCGGAAAACCGAGCAAAGAGTTTCTATTGCCAAGCCCAGGATCAGTGAGATGCCCATGACCCCCGAACACACCATTGAAGATGCCAAGTTGGTCCCGGAGTCTCCCAGCACAGGTCTGGCTGTGATCAAGCTCAATCGTTTCCTGCCCATCGAACCGATGGGTGAAGACAGTCGCCAATTCGCGCTCGACAACGGCACCCGCTGGGACGTCACCCAGGGTGAGCGCAAGCCTGACCAGGACGATGACGATGACGAGCTCTACGTGCAAAACGCAAAGGGTGAATGGGTGATTTGGCCCCATGACATGCGTGACGTGCGCGGGCGCTTCTATCGCACCCGTCCCGATGCCCAAGGCAACCAGGGCTCCACCGCGGGCCGCCTGCTCACCCAGGATTTCCTGATGGGCTCGGCGAGTTCGGCGACGGGCCTGCTCTTTGCGGCCGTCCCGCTCTTTTCGCTGTTGATCGTCCTGTTGTCCAACTCCGCCTTGGCCATTTTGCCGGTCATGGCGTTGCTGGCCACGTTGTCGTTGTTGGCGATTTCGACGGGGGGCTGGGCCATCGTCGCTGCGGTGGGTGCGGCGTTGCCGCTGGTCGCGCTGGCGCTGCCTGAGCCATCCCAGCTCCACGACCCCACATCGTTCTTGGGGTCCTCGAAGTTCTTCATTCCCGTCGGCGTGGTGCTGGGGATGGCCTTCCTCTTCGGTAGCCTCCGCCATGCGCGCTTGGTCGTCGGTGGGCTCTTGGCCGTGGGCGTCGTGCTGGGGCTTTCGATCATCCTGCCGGACATCCTGCGTCCCCTGGTGCTGGCTTTGCCCAGTGCATGGTGCGGGACCCTCTGGTCCTCTTCCTTAATGTCTCAACGTGCCGCGCATCTCCAATGGCAGAAGAAAGTCGCTTCCTGGGAAGACAGCGCCAACGGCACGTTCCACATCGAAGCCCGCAGGGCTCAACTCCTCAACATCATCAATTAAGGATTGACCATGAGTTGCCCCAAAGCCCATCACTTCCCCGGTGAAATCCATTTCGGTTACGCGACGGGTCATTGCTCGACCAACCGTTGGGACACCTTTGCACCGGATCCCAAGCTGCCGTTTGTCGTGGAAGTCGAAGCCCTCACCAAGCACTTGGTGTTCTTTGGCTCATCCGGCCAAGGCAAGACTGAGGCGTTGATCAAGCCGACCGTTTATCAGTATCTCCGCGCGAAGCAGGGCGGTGCCTTTTACATCTGTGGCAAGGGCGCCTTGGCGGCGGAGTTCCTCGGGCTGAAAAACTACTTGTGCCTGGACCCCACGCGGCACACCGTGGGTTTGCTGGAAGGTCTCACACCCCACCAGGCGGTGCAGACGATCACCGAGATCAATGTGCGCCCGGGCGACAAGGGGGATAACCCCATCTGGAACAACCTGACGATCGCCCACCTTCGTCACGCGGCTTATTTCCTGCATGCCCTGGTGGACATCAGTCGCAAGAACCCGAATCGCAACTGGTTCTGGACCATCTGGGATTGGAACCGCCTGGCCTTCCTGCCACAGACCGATCCCAAGACCCTGAAAGATTTCGTGGAAATCGTTCGGAAGGTTCATCCGGAAGCCGGGGACGGGATGCTGCTGCAAGCCCTGAATTACTTCGAAACTGACTTCTTCCAGATGGATGACAAGCTCCGTGAAGGGTCGATGGGCCAGGTCTCCACGTGGATGGGCGGCATCACGTCGCATCCGCTTTTGATCAAGTGGGCCCAGTGCGAATCCGGCAGCGCCAATCCGGAAATCTGCCTGCGCAAAGATGAAAACGGAGAGTTCTGGTCGGTTGGCCTGAATCTGCCCAAAATGCGCTATGACACCGCAGGAATTGTGGCCAGCGCCCTGATCAAGGCCAGAATCTACACACGCATCAAGGAGCGCGCGGACGTGGAAGGCGGCTGGCGGGAGGCCGATCCGAATGCCTGCCTGCTGCTCATGGTCCAGGATGAGTTCCAGCTCATCGCCACAGAGAGTGACTACGACCTCGCGCCCATTGCGCGCAGCCTCGGGTGCGCGCTGGTGATTGCGACCCAGACTCTTGAGTCGGTCAAGGATAAGTGCAAGGACCCCAATCAAGTGGAGGCTTTTTTCGATGCATTCCAGTCGCGCATCGCCCTGTCCACGTCGATCGGCACCGTCGAGTGGTTGCAGAAGTGGCAGGGTTGGGGAACCGCCTGGGTGCCGCAGTTCGGCGGCGGCGGGCGCACGCTCAACTTCATCAATGGTGTGAAGACCGCGTTGGCCACGCCCTTGTTCGATGAGGGCCACCCGATGCGCCTGTGGTTCCGCCGGCTGCAGCGCCGGGGCGTGGGTGAGTTCAAGGCCGTTGGCATGGACCTGGTGCAGTCCCAACAGCGTGGTGCGGTCACGAATTTCGTGTCCCACACCTTGCCTGGCAACCTCCGTGGCTTCCTGGGCTTCGAGCCGAGCGAAGGTGGGAAGGGCGAAGCCTGGAAGGAAGAGCCCATCGTGCGTCTGGGAGACTTCGCCGCGCTCACGAAGAAGCAGGGCGTTGCCCTGTGCTCAGTGCTCCGCGGCAAGGTTCCGCGCCGTGACTTCGTGGAACTGAACCCGCCGATCAAGGGCATCCCGGAGGATCTGCGGGATCCGAACTACAAGCCTCGGAAAACCGTTGAAACCGAGCCTTTGAAGCAGGCCGCCTAACAAAGACCAGGGCCGCTCATGCGGCCCTTTTCTTTGGGTCCTTACGTCATCTTTTGTTGGGGTGATCGCACCCTGTCATCGACTCTTGATCGACGCCAAATATGGGGTTGACGGCGGCCGGCCTGAGCCTATGTTTTTCAAGAGAGACCAGTTTCCAACCCATCCATCATCGCAGCCCCAGGAGGCCGCATGGACCAAGAACTCACCACACACGAGAAAGTCCTCGGCTCCCTCGAAGACGCTGCGATGTATCAAGACCTGGGGACCGACGCCCGCGAACGCGCGGCCGGCGCCAAGAGCGCCTGGTCAAAGTTGCGCGATCGCCTGAACACGGTGACGCAAGACCACCAGACCTGGCGTGAGGGCCACAAGCTGTCCGCCTGGCTCCACGACAACGGCTGGATCAAGAACACGACGCTCGCCCAGCACGAGGATCGCCAACGCCGCTACACATCCCGGGAAGCTGATGCCCACGTTGCTCACGTCAACGCCCGAGATGAAGTGCGGCGCTTGGACAAGAACCTGGTGCATTCGCAAGACCAGGCCAGCGCGGGATGGCGTCAACTGGAACAGGAGCGTGAGCAGCAGGAAAAGGCTGCTCAGCAGCGCCAAGAAACAGCCGCCGCTTCCCGTGCGCAGCAGCATGAACAGGCCTCACCATCCCAGACCACTGCTCGCCGGCAAGATCCGGCTGACCGTTTCACGGGTGAGTTGCTTGAATCCGGTTTCGCGCCTTATTTGGACGTCGAGAAGAACAGCCGGTCTTACTTCGTGAAGCTTCGACTCGATGATGGCAAAGAAACCAAGCATTGGGGCGTGGATCTTGAACGCGCCGTGGAAGAAGCCGGCGCTGGCGCGGGCGACCGCATCGAGGTCAAGCGCACTGGTGCGGACCGTTCCGTGGAAGTGGAAGAGGAGGGACAGAAAATCCACGCCGTGCGCAAGGGCTGGGAAGTCACCAACCTGAGCCATCAACATGAACTGGAACCCGAGATCGAAGCGCCGGTCCAGGTTGAACACGCCGAGCCCGTTGCTGAGTTCCAGCAAGAAGCCCGGGAGAAGTTCGACCAGGCCCGCGATCGCATCGCCGAACTGCGCGATCTCAACATGATCCAACCGTGGGAGCAGAACGAGGATCTGATGCAGCACGGGGATGTGGAGCTGCCAGGTGGCGCCACTGTGTCTCTGACTGAGTTCAAAACGCCCATCGAGCCCGCGATTGAACAGGCGTTGGATCACCAGGCCCACAACGCCGACTACGACCGCGCCTCGGACGACACCACGCCGCTGCACACCGCCGTCCAGCAGAACAAGCTGGACCTGGTGCAACGGCTCCTGGACCACGGGGCCGATCCCAACTTCGAGATCTCCGAATTCGCCGCGAACCTCGATTCCCCGCTGGTCCCCCTGATGCGTGCCCAGACGCCTGAAATGGTGGATCTGCTCTGCCAGCACGGCGCCGACGTCCAGCAGTGCCTGTGGCACGAGGACATGCTCTCGAAGCCGGAGTTGACGCAGGCCTTTCTGGATCGCGGCCTGGATCCCAATGCGCGCACCACGGCTCAGGTCCAGCAGGTGGACGCGTTGGACCTCTTCAACGCCAGCCATCCCACGCAGGAGCCCTTGGAACGAGAAGCCGGCGAGAGCGCCTTGCACATGACTCAGGATCCCGAAGTGGCCCGGCGCCTGGTGCTGGCCGGGGCCGACGTGAACTTCAACGCAGGCACCCAGAAGGAACCCCTCGGCGTCACGCAGGCGTGGCGGGATGACATCGAGACGGGCGAGCGGGGCCGCGTTTCCAAGGGCACCGAGTTCGAGCAAGCCATTCATTCCGCAACCCAACAGAGGCAGCAATCCATGCAAACCCAAGCATTCGGCAGCGTGGAGCTGCCGCGCACTAAACAAGAACAGCAGCAGGAACAGAGTCGCCTGAACCTGGGGCAGCGCGTGATGCAAAACAACGTCGAGCTGCCGCAGCCTGGACGTCGGCCGTCATTGGGTGAGGCCGCCCGCAATGCGCTGCAACCTCAGCAACAGCAACAGTCCCAGGATGACCAAGGGCAGGGCAGTGGTGGCCGTCGCGGCGGGCAGGATCGCCCGAGCCATTCCAGCTTCTACCAGCCCATCCCGGTGGGTGGCATGGCACCGCCGACCCCGGATGAACGCAGCGCCGCGATTCAGCAGCAGGACAAGGCGCGGCGCCGAAGCCTGAGCCGCAGCTTCTGAGAACAAGGGCCGCATGAGCGGCCCTTTTCTTGTGGGCGTTTTCTGACGTCATCCGGCGTCGATGTCGCCTTGACGTCGCCCTGATTGTGTCTAACGTGAAAGGTATAGATGGGGTGAGGACACCCCGACAAATTAGGGTTTCACCATGCACCTTCATCCTACTTTGCCACCGCCCGCTGTGATGCACCACGCATTGGCCTCAGCCACTTGTGCCGCCGGCCACATCCCACAACGGCTTTTGATCGCGGACATGCACGAGAAGAACACCCAGCCCCGGCTCTGGGCCCTGGACCTGTCCAATCCCTCCCAGCCTCAGGTTGTGCTGCAAACATGGGTGGAGCATGGCAGTGGATCCGATCCAGGCCGCACTGGCTACGCCACGCGTTTCGGGAACAAGCCCGACAGCAACATGAGCAGCGTTGGGTTGTATGCCCTCGGTGAGCGCTACAACGGCAAGAACGGCTGGTCCTATCGTCTCATTGGCCTGGACCCGACCAACAGCAACGCCTTTGCTCGGGATGTGATGCTCCACCCCTCTCACTACATCACCGGGGCCACCGCGAAGTCACCGGCCCATGCGGACTGGTCCGAAGGATGTGCGGCCGTCCCCATGGGCGCGATCGAGCAATTGGACCGCGCCTGGGGCTCTGCCAGTGGCGCCTATTTCTACATCGACGGGGTGGGAGCACCCCATCGCCATTGCGCCGCCTATCCCGAATGGCCCACCCACGTGACCATCGACCTTGCTTTTCAACCGCCCACGAATGCTTGCACCGCAGGAGACGACTCATGAACGCACCGCGCTACGACTTGCTGAAAATCTTTGTCCCCTTGGATCGAGAGACCCTGGAACCTCAGGAAGAGTCCGTGTTCCTGGAAGCCTTCGCCGGGCACCTGGCGAGCTGCACCTTGGGGTTCGTCGGGCTGGAGCACCTCGAACACCTCGTGGATATGGGCGACATGTTGGGGCAGCTCCAAGACACGCTCCGGCCCCAGATCAACCCCATGGCGTTGCAGCGTGAAATCCAGGCCTACCGCCAAAACCCGCGCCCGTGGGCACCCGGGGAAACCCCCGGTGTCTGGGTGCCAGTCCTGGTGCCGCGCTACACGATGGATCGGGTGATGGCCAAACTCTACCCGAGCCTGGGCCTGGACTGGCGCACGCCCCCGGCGCCGAGCGTCCAGTGGCGGGTGACGGTGACGAACTTGGAACCCGAGGCGCCCAAACCCCAGGCCAACAAGACGGGACAATGGGAACAATGGCGCCGCCGCTTCGCGCCAAGGCTCACGCCTCGGTTCGCGTGATAAATCAGAGGAGCCATTCCAGAAACGTGCGCAGATATGCAGTGTGCACCGAGGACACGGGCACCATCACCTCACCCACGCGCTCTTTGCCTTTGGCGATGAGCGTGTTGTCTTCGAACACCTTCCAGTCCGACGACCTGAAAACAATGTCGGCCAGGTAGGTGTGCCCGTCATACACCGCGGTGAACTCGATGGTCCCGCTGTATCGGTGGGGGTGATCGGGATCCTCCGCATAGTGCTTCTCGATCTTTTCCGGGTGAGCTGACGAGATGTGGCAGATGACGGGTGTGGTCATGGCGTCTGCCTCACTCAGGAGAACTTGGAACGCTTGACGCGAAGCTCCGGAAACTGACCCAGCCGCATCGCCACCACCGCATCCAGGTCCTCATCGGTCAGGTGGGCAACCTCGGCGCGCGTGAAGGTGGCGCACCAGGTATTTGAAGCACGATCCAGCAGATTGAGTTCATGAAATCCAGCCAAGGGCCTGAGGGTTTCTTGCACTGTGGGCGCGGCTTCCATCGTGCAGCCGGTGATGACAAAGATCGCGTAGAGCGAGTTGCTGTCCATAGGGGGCTTGATCCGATCCGGATTCGAGGTAAGTCCTTAGGAGTGTATCCGCGGATTTCCTCTCATGTCCCCCTTGTCCCTGTTCCGAAAGAAACCGCGGCCTGAGCCGCGGCCCACGCTGACCCTGCGCAGCCGAACCCCCTCCTTCACGTGGGAGGAAGCCGAACGCATGGGTGCCTTCGAGGAGGACGCCGTGTCCCTCGAAGACGCACGGATGGCCCGCGATCGCAGCGAGGACCGTTTCTATGAGTGAAGAACGCGTCCCGTATGCGCGCCGCGTTGCGGACAAGATCATCGCGCAGTTGGAAGCCGGGGTTGCACCCTGGCAGAAGCCTTGGGATCCCTCCATGCCGGATGGCTCTCGACCGTTCAATCCCGTGACGGGGAATTTTTATCACGGCGGGAATTTTATCGCGTTGAGCTGCCAGGGCCGCGACGATCCGCGTTGGATGACGTTCAACCACGTCCAGCAATTGGGCGCTCGTGTCCGACCTGGCGAAAAGAGCTCATTGTGCATGCGCTGGATCTATGACGAAGAAGTGTGGAACGAGGAAAAGAAGGCCAAGGAAACCGTGCGCTTGGCGCGCCCGAAGTGCGTCCCGTTTTGTGTGTTCAACGCCGAACAACTGAGTGGCTTGCCGGCTTACGTCAAACCGGAGGTGACCTGGGAGCCCTGCACGCGGGCGGATGATCTGATCAAGTCCTATGGGGTGCCGATCGAGCATCGCGCTGGGGATCAGGCTTTCTATTCACACGCCGCCGATCGCATCGTTTTGCCGATGCCGCAACAGTTCAAAAGCCTTGAACACTATTACTCCGTGGCCATGCACGAAGTCATCCACTCAACAGGCCACGCATCGCGGCTCGCGCGGGACATGAGTGGCTCCTTCGGCACAGAGCGCTACAGCCGGGAAGAATTGAGGGCAGAGATTGGGGCCTGGATGGGCTGCGCGCATCTGGGACTGGCCACCGAAGGGGTGGACCAGAACCACGTGAGCTACGTGCAGTCCTGGTTGAAAGTGCTTCGAGATGACCCGGAAGAGATTTTCCGAGCTGCAGCGGATGCACAGAAGGCCGTCGATCTGGTCATGACCCACGACCACGTGTTGTTCAAGGATGCCCAGAAAGAAGCTCGCAAACTCGAAATCAAGGAACCTGTGCAACAACGGGAACCGCAGCGTTCCCGTCATCGGGAGCGCACGCGCGAACCCGCCCAGGCCGGAGCCACCCGATGAAGCGCATTTCCGCTCGTTCGGGTGTGCTCCGTGAAGCGTTGGTCCGCGCCGCGCACGATTGCCTCTGTGTTGAAGAACGTGCGATCTGGGGTGAACACACCCCGGAAGTCTTGGCCCATGCCCGCGATCGGCGCAATGCCCAAGCGAGGGTCGAACGCATCCTGGCGCAGGGCGCCAAAGAGAAGTTCTTGGCACCCATGGATCAGCGTCGGCTCCTGGGTGTCGTCCTTGATGCGATGACGGAAGCCCGTTGGCGCCATGAACCCCGATTCCAGGCCAACACGCGGCCCTGGGCCACCATCGAATCTCACCTCATCGGGAGCTTGCGGCACGAGTGGACGTGGGCCTTGCGCCGCCAATGGATGCGGCACCCCTTAAAGAGGGTGGCGTGACATGCCTGAGACCCGCGAACAACAGTTGCACTGGGCTGCAGCGCACAACGACCCCGCCGGGATTCAGAAAGCCCTGGCGGAAGGTGCGAACGTCAACGCCCAGAGTCCGCACATGCAGGACACCGCCCTGCATGTGGCGACGATGAACGGCAACGTGGAGTCGATGAAAGTGCTGCTTGATGCCGGCGCCGATCCCAACGTTCGGAATCTGGACGGTCGAACGCCACTCCATGAAGCCGCGTTCTGTTTCGAGAAGAAGCCCGAAGTGTGGCGACTCCTGTTGGAACACGGTGCCAGTCCTGACGTGGCCGCGCACGATGGCGTCACGCCAGGGAAGTTGCGCGACATGCTGACCTACGGCAAGCCCATGGTCGCTTTCTCCCAAGAGCTTGCGCAGCGGAGCCTGGGCCGGGAGCGTTGATCCGTGGCCCGAGAAATCCGCACCCTGTTTCTTGAACAAGTCCCCGCGGATCATCCGCCCGCGGTGTGGATCCGTCGCCTGGACACTGCCTTGCTTCTCGGGGGTGTCGCCGCGGGTGCTGTGAGCCTGGGTGTATCCGCGGCGTTGTGGCACGCCTTACCCCACATGCCCGCCGGGGGCTTCCTGAGCCAGTGGTGGAACTACCCCCGGCTCCTGGCGTGGTCCCTTGAACCTCATGCACCCATGCGCATCTGGGCAGACAATCCAGCCAGCTACGACAGCACCCCCGCCGCGTTGCACTGGCGCCTTTTGCCCGGGTTCCTGGCTGGCATCGCCGCTGGGATCGCCGCGTTCCGTGCTGGCTTCACGCCCTGGCGCCGCATGCGACACATCGAAGGTCCACGCCTCCTCGAAGGCAAGGAAGCGATGGGGGCCGCGCGCCAGGTGCTCAATCAGGAACTCCGTGGGCCTGACGGCAAACCCCAGGAAGGGTTCTTGCCGATCCATCCTCAGTTGCCGTGGTTGCACAAAACCCGCTTCACCCGCGGCGTGCTGATGGTGGGATCGCCCGGATCGGGCAAGTCCACTCTGTTGCACTTGTGGTTGAAAGAAGTGTTCCGCGCCAACCACAGGGCCTTCATTTTTGATACGAAGGCAGACTTCACAGCGGGCTACCTGGGCAAGTCGTGCATCCTGATGTGCCCATGGGACAAACGCAGTTACGTGTGGGCGATCGCCCGCGATTGCCTCTCACCCAGCGATGCAGCGGCCCTGGCGTCTTCGTTGATCCCCCGCAACGACAAGGATCCGTTCTGGACCACCGCCGCGGCGATGCTGTTGGAAGGCACCTTGCGGTCCCTTCAAGACCAATACGGCACGGACTGGGATTGGCTCTTGCTGCAAGAACGCGTCAACGACGAGCTGGGCCCCTTTGTTGAACGCATGAAAGAGCACTACCCGAAAGCGGTGCAGCTCCTGGGCGAGGGCGCCACGTCGCAGAGCATCACGGCTACGCTCAGCGGATACACCAAAATCATTGACGAATTGGCCACAGCATGGCGGGATGGAAGGGATCGTGCGGGCAATTTCCGGCCCCACTTTTCTTTCCGAGAGTGGATCCGGGATGACTACACAGGGAAGGCGCGTCAGATCATCTTGCAAGCTGGACCGGACAAACACGCCACCGAAGCCTTCGCCTCTTCCATCGTCAACGTGTTGGCGCCGGCCATGTTGTCCCCGGCCTTTGGCGACAATGAGATGGGCAGAAGCCTCCTGTTCTTTTGGGACGAACTTCCAGCCATTGGTCGCATTGATTTTGCAGGCCTTGTGGAAAGGGGCAGGAGTCGCGGAATTTGTGTATTTGCCAGTTGCCAAAATTTTGCGCAGCTGGAAGCCGTGCACGGGAAGCACGTGCGCGAAACCTTGATGTCGATGTTTGGCACGCAAGTCATCTTCCGGATGCAGCCGAGCAAGAGCCGCGATGAAATCGCCGAAGGCCTCGGCAAAGCCCGGTGGAGCATCACCGCCGTCAACACGAACGGGCAGGGAAGCAGCACCTCGGTGCATGAAGAAAACCGTGCCGTGGTGCAACCGCATGAGATCGGCGATCTGGGCAAGCAGACAGGGCGCCGCTACCCCGGTGGGTGGGCCATTCGCGCCATGGTGTCCGGCGTGGGCCCCGACATCCTCACCTTGGATTTCCCCGGAACGCCGGCACCGAAGCGGCGCAGTGCGCACCGACCTGCCAAATGGACACTGGGACCCGCGAAGCCGGGCACGAAGCCGGAACCCACCAAGAACGAACGGCGCCTGGCGGAAGCGGCCACCGCCGAAACCCAGAAAACGGAGGTCAAGCAACAGGAAGAGGCACGGCGCAAAGATCATCGACGTCAGCTGGACGCGAAGTGGCGGGAAGCACGCGAGGCCCTGGAAGAGGCGGGTATCCCCAAGGAGTTGCTGATCAAGGCCATGGGCAGCAACAAGGATTTCATTTACGAAGCGCGGCACGAACCCGAACCGGGCCCCGATCACCGGGACCCGGAGGCCAACCCCTTTGCCGAGCTCAAACCCTCAGCGGCCATTGAACGCATCAAGCAGGGTGCCGCGGGCCACTAAATCACTGTGTGCTTCCCGAGGGTGGCGAATTGGTGCGCGTGGCACAGGAACCATTCCTGGCCCGACGGATACACGAGACCCGCCACGCCCAACTTCCCCAGCGTGCAGCAGAGGTCCCGATTGATGATCCGATGGGCCGGAAAATTCATGCCGTAGTGCTGTTTCAGGAAAGTCAGCGGCGATTGCGGCAAAACCTTCAATGCCATCGGGGCCGTGACTTTCAACTGGATCACGCCCGTCTGCATGCCAGGTTGTTTGCCCCAGCGCGCATACTCCTCCGCGCCTTGGAAGGTATCGCTGCACCACATCCCGCAATAGAAGGACGAGAGCTGGGCACCTGGTGGGAAACAACCGCCATGGAACAAGTCAGCCGGTGGGTTCGCCGTCGGCAAAGGCGACAGCAGGGCAGAGAGGTCAGCAAACGAGCTGCAGTCGCACATGTGAAGGTCATCCTGGCCTTGGGTGACCCATGGTAGCCGAAGGATTGACGCGGTCCTTTATTTTGAGAGGTTGGGGTGAGCACCCCACGGATCTTCCCGCATGAACTCTCTCAAAACCCTCACGTCCAAGGACCCTTCCGGTGGGGCCGGCGGCGTGCCGAAATACCTGACGTCCACCCAGTATTACTTGGGCAAAGATGGCCATGAGCAATCGGCCAGCGCCTGGTGTGGCAGCGCCGCCCGAAGCCTCGGACTCATGGGGCAACCGGTCACCGAAGAGTTGATGAACCGCCTGGGCAGCGGCTTCGCTCCTGATGGCAAGACCGCGTTGCGCCAGGGCGCCGGGAAGAAGCCTGAAATCCGCAAGGTCAAAGATCGCGCGGGCAACGTGCGTCTCGATGAAAAGGGGGAGGAAATCACCGCCACCCACGGGATGCGCATTGGCACCGAGTCGACGCTGAGTGCCCCCAAAAGCGTCAGCATCGTCATGGCCTTTGCTGATGCGGAACTGCGCCAGGCCATCGTGGATGCCCAGCATCGCGCCGTGGAGAAAACCATCGGCTTCTACGAGAAGCATTGCGCTGAAACCCGACGTGGCAAAGGCGGAAAAGATGTGCTCTCGGCGGAGCTGGTCATTTCCCGCCACACGCACTTCGGCGCCCGCGCGCATGAAAGCGATTGGAAGCAACGCGGTGAACACGAACTGGACATCGACCCCCAATTGCACACCCATTGCCTCATTTACAACGTGTGCAAAGGGAGTGACGGCGAGTGGGGCACCCTGGAACCCAGTGAACTCTGGCGGTGGAAGAAGGGCATCGGGGCGATGTATCGCGCCGAGCTTGCCAGTGAAATGCAAAAGCTGGGATTTGGGATCGAGGACGACATTCGCTACGACAAGGACGGCAAAGTCACCGACCGTTTTTGGAAAATCGCGGGCATCCCGGATGAACTTATTGACCAGTTGTCCGGCCGCCGCAAGGAAATCCTGGCGTATATGCAAGAGCACGGCGGCACCGCGCAGCAGGCCACGCTGAAAACGCGCCGGAACAAAGACGAGCCCACGTTTGCCGAGATGCACGCCCGCTGGCAGGAAGACCTGGCCCTCTGGCGCCGAGAGCATCCCGGCCTGTTGCCCGACAACCTCCGGGACCTGTGCCACCGGGGTCAGCGCACCCCAACTCAGCAGCAAACGCAGGCGCAGCGCGACCAGGAAATCTTGGGTGAGCTCCACGAGAACAAGAGCGTGTGGACGCGGGCCGACCTGGTGCAGAAGTTGGCCGAGCGCAGCACCGGCGCCAATGCCGCGCAGGTGTGGCGAGAAGCCGGTGCTTTCTTGAAGCGCAACGAATTGCAATTGATCGAGCCTGAGCAACTCCACAAAGACGACCGAGGCAAGACCCTTTCACGCCGTTACACCGAAATCCGATTTGCGGATCCCAAAGTGGTGCAGCAAGAGCGGGACATTGTGGAAATGGCCAAGGCCCGGGTCCATGATCAATCCGTGCGCCTGGATCCCAATGTGCTGAGAAAGGCCATCGCGGAGATGGAAGAGGAGCGTGGATTCAAGCTCTCCCCTGAGCAGCGCAAGGCGGCCGAGTTCACCTGCTGCGGCTCCGGCGGGGTGGCGGTGGTGCAGGGATGGGCCGGCACCGGCAAGACCACCGTCAGCGATGCCGTGGTGAAGGCTTATCGCGCCTGCGGCTTCCAAGTCATTGGTTGCTCGACGGCCTGGAAAGCCGCTCAAAAGCTCCAGGCGGAAAGCGGAATCACGTCTTACTCGATCGCGCAGATGGTGGACCAACTGGGCAAGGGCAAGATGCAGCTGACGTCCAAGAGCGTCGTGCTGGTGGACGAGGCCGGCATGATGGGCACCCCTTCGCTTCGAGCCCTGATGGGCTTTGCCCATGAGGCCGGGGCGAAAATCATCTGCCAAGGAGACGTGCTGCAACTCCAGTCCGTGGAGCGCGGGGCGCCGATGCGGGCGCTCGCCAAGGAAGTTGGCTACACCGAGTTGAAAGACATTCGGCGCCAGAAGCAGGAAGCAGACCGTGACATCGCCCGCGAATATTACGCAGCCGGTGGCACGGAGAAGCGCTCACGCCAACAAAACGAATTGGCAGGGCAAAAAATCATTGCGCGGATGGAAGCCCGCGGCCAGATCCAGGCCTTCGACAACCGTGACCAGGCGCGCGCATTCCTGGTGAAGGATTACCTGGCCAGCCACAAACCGGCGCGAGAAAAGCTGGTGCTCGCCGCCACGCGCACGGACGTCGATGCGTTGAACGACGCCATCCGTGAGGGTCGCAAGGCAAAAGGGGAGCTGAGCCTGGAACACTCGGTTGGGGTGAGCAACCCCCGAACCCAAGCCATTCAACCTTTGGCGCTGGCGAAGGGGGACCGCGTGATGTTCACGAAGAAGAGCAAGGAGCTCGATGTTGTGAACGGAACAACGTTGATCGTCACCGCCGTGACGCCAGACGGGAAGGGCGGGCACACCATCCAGGGCACCATCGAGAGTGACATCAAAAAGCAAGACGGCCGCGAGCTCACGTTCCAGGCCAAGGACGTGAGCCTCATGCACGCCTATGCCAGCACCGTGCACAAGAGCCAGGGGCAGTCCGTCTCGGAAGTCTTGCACCTGGGCCACCGCGGTATGACGGATCGCCAGCTGGCGCTGGTGGGTTTCACGCGCATGAAAGACAGCTACACGCTTTACGGTCCGATTGATGAACTTTTTGATCGCAGCGGTGACGCGGCGTGGGCTCAGGACCGCTTGCAGGTGAATGCGTTGGAAGAAGGCCTGTCCAAGAAATTCCGTGGGCTGACGACGACGCAGTGGCTTCGGGAAGAAGCGCAGAAGAGCCAGGCGCAGCCGGAGTCGACGCGGGAGAAACCCGAACGCCGCCACGAGGGCACCCGTGCGGGGTTGTTCCAGGATTCGAAGTTCCTGAAAGCCGCAGGCGAGGCTTACCGCAAGCTCCGAGATCGGCAGCAAGCGAAGAAGCAGGATCAGGAGCGGGCCGCGCAGCGAGAGCACAAGCGTGATCGAGGGCGGGGCCACGAACGCTGATCGATTCGGCTTCCTGGCGTCGAGGTTGCCGGAGCCGCGAGCGTTCCTGACCCCTCCGATGACCGCCCTTCGGGGCGGTTTCTTTTGGCCACTTCAAAGAAGGGGTGAGAACACCCCAAAAAGTTTTCCAAATGGGGTTGACACGGCCCTTGGTTTTGAGAGGGTGAAGTCATCCCCAGCAAAACTCATGGAGTCCCACCATGACCAATCTCACCCCCATCCTTCAAGAGACGTTGAAGGCTGTCCAGGACGCCTTGCACGCCTCCCAGCGTGAAGCGGATGCCCTCCGTGCTTTGTCGGCTGAGCTGGGCAAGCGCCTTGCGCAAGAACGTCTGGACCGCGCGAGTTGCGAAGCTTTCATCGCGCAACAGGACCAGCTCATTCGTTTCCAGTCCCAACATGTGCCCGCGGACCTGGTTTACCCGGAACCCTTCGACCGCATTATCCAGGCGCGGAGGGCGAACTGATGAACGACCAAATCTTGCCGCCTGATGCGATGGACAGACGAATTGCGGCAGTCGTGCTGCGCGCCGCAGGTCAGATCAAGCGCCCCAGTATTGTGAACCGAGTGTTGGGTTTGTTGTGCATGGCATGGCTGCTTGCCTTCTCGGTGTTGGAGTTCACCGTGAAGCCCATGGCCCACGTCCAAGGGTGGCCTGTTTTTGCGTGGTATGGCCTGGTCGTTTTGGCGACCTGGTTCCTCCAACAGCACTACTTCAACCGTGATGAACAAGCCGGCATGTCAGCCGTGTGGGCCGAAGTGGCGAAGGAAGCTCCGGCGGATTTGGTGGCGCGGGTGAAAGCTGATCTGACCAAGGGCCCCTTGATACCTAAGGAGGATCACGGCCCCTCAACTTTCCTGCTCTTGTCGGATCCGGACCTGACCCCGGATCAGTTGTGGGTGGTGCTGTTCTGGGAAACCTATGTGGATCAGAAGCGTCTTCGCAGCCGCGAGTTCATCGCCGATGGCTTGGACGACATCCGGCGCTGGGCCCAGGAGAAAAACGTGGAGCCCATCGTCATCTTTAACGAAACCGATTTGGCTGTGGCACAGGCCTGGCACGGTGATCGGTGGCACTGGGCGAAACGCACGCGCAAGCAGGTCCAGGGATGGCTCGACACCCTTCACGAAAACCGGGCTGCAGCTGGAAACGGTGTGTATTCCGATTTGCGTGCCATTACAGACCGTGAGGCGCGGGGGTGGGAAATCCAAAAAGAAGGCGTGGGATTGACGCTTTATATCGCGGCACATCCGGATCACCCGCAGGGTGAGGAAGGCACGCCTGTCAGCGCTTGGATCGAAGAAGTCCGGCGACTGGGCCAAGAACAATGCGACAAGGAACTCGCGCGGCTGCACCAATACGTGGGGCTCGCCAAGGAAATGCGCAATGCCAAGGTCGAGGGCACGCCAGCACCCGTCGCCGAACCCGAAGCGGCAGAGCCCGTTGCTGACCTCAATGACATCACCTACGTCAAAACCCACCTCGCCGGGAGCACCCCATGAACAACACCTTCCTTGCCTTGGTCACTCTGTTGGGCCTGTCCCTCTTGGCACGGGTGTTGGTCAAAACGCGTGCGGGCAAGTCTCTGAGCAGCCTTGCCGACCTGGCCATCATCTTTGGCATTACCCTGATTGATTGGAAGATTGCGTTGGCCACTTGGCTGGGCGTCAACATCGTGAGCGCTGTCATCGCCGTGGTCTATGACTTGGCTAGCGACCAGGTGAAGAGTGATGAGCAGTTCGTGTTCGCAACGCTCATCTCACGCGAACTCATGCTGGGCGTGTTCGCCCTCCTGATGCTTTACATGCCCCTCGCCTTTGTGTGGACCTACATCGGGTTCATGGTGGGTGCGCTTGTGATCCTGATGATTTGGCTCGTGAACCAGTCCATCCGGGCGCGCGCCATCGTGGCGTGCGTGACCCTGGCTGCGCTGGTCACCACGGCCAGTGTCTATCACCTCAACCTGATGCATTGAGGCACGCCATGACCGCCACTGCGATGTTTGCGCTTGGGTCCATCTGTATTGCCGTGGCGTTGATGACTCCATGGATCTTGGTCGTTGCCTGGATGTGGCGGCATCGGGACAAGTCTGCGGACCAATGTGAACCCGAAGGTCTGGACTCGGGGCACCGTGCACACAAGCTATTCCCTGTCAGGGAACGTCGTTCGGACGAAGACTGGGCACAGCAAACCATCCAAAGTTGCGTGAAGCTCTATCAGGACGGTTTTCAGAATGGCCTGGATGAAAACCGGGAGCACTGGCGCAACGATCCCGTTGCCATCGCGGAACGGATCACTGCGCCACCGGCCAGGGACTGGGCGGCCGAGGTCCGCAACACCACTTGGCGCGAATACAGCTCATTGCTCATCAAGGCCATGTTGAAAGGCAGGTGGGCGGGCGAAGAAGAGAGCAAACGCCGGCAACCCCAACAGTTCGATTTGTTTGGGGGCACACCATGACATTCAAGGCATGGGTGGATGCGCATGCAAGGCTGTTGGGCACGGCCTGGTGGGTGTTGCCGACCGTGTTTGCTGACCCTCTGTTCCGGCACTCCCCCAATCACTGGGCTTTTCCCGTCGTCCTGCTCGGACAGGTCTATTGCTATTGGTATTCGCTCCTGCGTCATATCCGCATCGAGTGGGACGACGACGTGGAACCCGCCCCTCGAAAAGCCCATCAACAATGAACATGCCGCGCTTCCTCCGCGACGCCCTGGCCCGTCGTCAGCTCGCTCACAATGCGGAAATCCTAGCAGCCCGCACCCGTGCCCACCGCCGCGGCTTCGAGCACGCCCTTCATCGGAAACCCGTCGATTTCTCTTTCGTCGGGTGGTGCCGCACGGTGGGCTCGGATCACTGGCACACCGACGGCCGCGAGTCGGAGCGTCTGAGCCAGTCTTTCCTCGACGGCTACATGCTTGGATGCCAGGAGCGAGACAGGGCAGGGCTGATGGAGGGTGCGACCCTTCCGCAGGCGTGATAGAAATTCACGTCGATGGACAAGGATGGGCCGATGAAAGAGACCTACGATCTGGTCATGACGCTGGGGGGCGAGCGGGTTCGCCCCTTCGTGGACGTAGTGAAACTGGTTCAAGCGCCCCTGTTTCGGGAAGCCATGGACCATGCGATCGAGCACCACGCGAAGCATGGTGACTCTCGCCTCATTGCAGAACTGTTTTCCTGCTTCAACCGCAGCGGCACCCGTCGGCTGCTGGTCGGTTACATCCGCACCCACGCCGGGCTCGATGTCTCAACCGAGGATGGCCACGTGAAGTTGGTGAAGGTGCATGACCTGGGCGAGGCCGTGCCCCCGCCGAAGCGCGCCAAGAAGCCGGCCCCCGAAGTCGTGGTCACGGTGAAGAAGAAGCGGAAGTCCCCGAAACGCGTGGACATGATGGCCCCGTGGATCCGGATGCCGGGGAACTACGGCTCAAAGCGTTGACGGGTCAGGGCTGAGCTGCAGAGAGCCGAATGGCCGTGGGTGTCAGCACGTCCACCTGCATCAGGGCGTCGCGTTCCAAGTTGGCCTGTATCCAATCGCGCAAGGCTTTGCCCCCAAAGATGCGGGGCGTTCCGTTGAGATTGGCGCGCCGGTTGATCGTGCCCAGGATGGGCTCGGCCGTGTCGCCGCAATAGAGCTCCATGGTCTGGCCATCGGCGCCCAGGACGTCGGTGCCGTCCACCCCGACGTTGAAGAAACCCTTGTCGAAGTAGGTGGCCCCCATCTTCACCCGCAGGACCTTCACCGGCTGCCCGTCAGTCGGCGCGATGGGTTCGGGTTGGGGCAGGGCGGTGGAGGTCAAACTGATCGTGTCCGTGTCTTCCTTGCGGGTCTTCTTGCCACCGTTCCACTCCGGGTCCAGCACGGAAATGATGCTGTCCTCCAAGCCCGCAGCCAGATTCAAGTGGAAATCGCCGTAACGGTGCAGTTCCACATCCGGCAGTGCGTAGATTTCCACCATCGACCCTTGGCGCAGAGCATCCAGGATGGCCCGGCCCACGCGGGCGTTCGTGCTTCGCGCTTTCGGGCTCGGGATCGAGCGCTTGTTGCCCGGCTCGGGCTCATTGGGGCCGCGCACGTAGTTGTCCATCCGTGCCGCCAGGGTGCGCGTGGTCTTGCCCACGTATTTCACTTCCCCATCCAGCACAAACGCATAGAGCGTGTGGGGGTGGGGCGCGGCCGTGCGCAGGTAGTAGGTCAGGCCTTCGGCCTTCCTGGGGTGGGGCTCCCAGTAGCCCACTGACTGAAACCCAATGCGTAGCAACCGGTGCATGTCGTCCGTGTCCCCTGATGATCACTGGACCGGAGTTTACCGATCGAACGGTGCTAAAATGGCCCCACGCGGCCTGCGAGGTGGACCACCTGAACGGCAAAGGCAACACCCCTCTGACAATGCCCCTTGATCGACCGGGCAGTGTGGTGGGCAAAAAGGTCCAGTGTTTCAACCCATCCAAGTTTTCTGCCAGGTCACCATCATGAGGACATTCCATGTCGTCTTTTAATTTCGGCCCTGCCATTGTTGAGGCACGTGCTTTTGGTGCCCAGCACCAGTTCCCCGTCAAGGTCAGCCATGCCCAGGAAGTCCTGGCCAGCATGTTTGGCTACAAGACCTATTCCGCGCTGCTCATTGAGCAATCCCTCGCCCCCGAAGGTCAGGGGTTGGACGCGGCTGAGCATTTCATTGTCAACGTCGAGTGGGGCATCCAGCGCTGTCGCGCGAAGGGATGGTCCGAAGACTTGGCCGCGTGTTGCCTGGCCGGCGTGCGTGCCGCCATCCCCCGGGCCTACGAAACCGTGGACGATTTTTGGCACGCAGTGGCCCGCGACGCCGTTACGGCCCATGTTTACGAAGACCCTGACCTTGCCGCCCAGATGGCGGAGACCGGCAACATCACCTTCGATCCAGACCCGGATGGGTTCGAGCTGGAAAGTGAAAGCGGCAACTTCTGGCAAGCCCGGGAGCAGTGGACCCTGACGACCTCAGGGGAAATGCAAGGGGAACGGGACGACGGAGACGGCCAGCCCTTGGCGCTCGATGAGGCCATCGACGTCTGGGCGCGCGCGGTCTACCGGAAGTCGGGGCGTGCCGGTCTGATCTTCGACCGGGTCGAGTTCAGCACGCAGCCTTGGTAAAACATCAAAGGCCCAACCTTCGGGGTGGGCCTTTTTCTTGGTCAGCGGGGCCGAGCTCAGCCCTTCAACGATTTCGACAGCAACGCGCGAAGGGTGGCCTTGGCGCGGTCCACGAATTCGTCCTCGCTCTCGCCCGGTTGCGGCACGCCAATTTCCTTCGACGCTTCGCGCAAGAAGGGTTCAGAGCCCACCAGGGCCGTGGCTTGGGCTTTCAGAATGCCGGCCTTGTCCGATGTCAGGGGCGCCTTGGCTAGCGCCTGATCCAGAGCCAGCGAAACTGGCCTGGCGGCCATCGCCTGGCTCACCACCATCTCGCTCGAAGTTGGGGCGTCGCTCGATCCAGGGAGAGCGGGCTGACTGGGGCGTTTCGCCTGGGCGTCCAGTTGGATGGACGCGAACAAATCCAAGGGCTTGGTCACGGCGCCACCTCCTGACCCGGCTTGGCTTCCAGTTCGTGGAAGCGGCGGAAGAAGCGGCGAAGCATGGAATCGAACCCTTCAACGATGGTGGCGATCAATTTTTCGCGGCTTTCCTGAGGGATGGATCCCCAGATTTGGGCCAGCATCGTGAACACCGTGAGGATCAGTCCCCAAATTCCGCCCGATTTCCCTGCGCCTGAACTGCTCTCACTCATGCCCTGTTCCTCCTGTGGAAGGGGGCCATTTTAACCAGACCGGTCTCTTCCGCTGAGACCCCACCTGGGCGAGCCGCGAACGGTAAGGGTCTGAGCGAGGAGGATGTTTCCAATTTTCCGCACCCGCGTCGGAAAATGGAAAAAGCCCCTGGATTCAGGGGCTTTCCTGGGGACTATAAAGCGCTCTAAAACGGCTCAGAAATGCTGCACGTGACCCCGCGCGCGGCTCGCGTTCCAGGCGCGGTGCTCAGCCAGCAACGCACGGGTCTCCTGGCGCTGTTGGAGCTGGCGCACAGCCTGGGGCCGCACGGTGTCCTCGCGCAGCTGGCGCTGGCGCTTCATGTGTCGGTGATCGGCATGGGCACGGTTGCGGGCCTGGCGCCACAAATACTGGCGAACCAGGTTCATGCGCGAACGGTGGTCGTTGAGCAACCACAAAGTGAATTCGTCGATCTGTCGGGTGACCCAGTTCATCGTCTTCCCCTCCTAGATGGGGTGAGTGCGTTCTACCATCGACCTTCGCCCAGGTGTCGATCCGGCCTGAGCCTGTTACCCCGCCGTTTAGGGCTCAGCGCCACCGTTCGGCAACGCCACCGAAATCTGGCACGTGGACGCCCATTTCGTGCCGCTCCCCGTTTGTGAGCTGCTTGCGTTGATCATCACCCCCACGGTGAAGGTGCCGCCGCCCACGGAATACGTGGCGGAGTTGTAGCCGTAGTAGCCACCGCCACCCGAGCTAAACGAGGAGGCGGTCAGGCTCACGCCTTGGGAAACCCCGTTGTTGGTGAGGGTCACGGAGCACGTGCAGGACTTCTGCACGGTGGTGGCCTGCGGCCAGGTCAAACTCCACGGTGTGGACGTGACCCCCGAGCCAGGAATGCCCGTAGCGGTGCAGCCGTTCCCCGACGCCGTGGGAGGTGCATTGGGCGTGCACGTGTTGACGTAATTCGTCGTCGCGCCGGTATCACTCCACCCACCATAGCTCGTGGAGCTGGTGTAGCCCCCTTGCGGGGCCGGGCACGCGTAGGTGGTCGTGTCCGTTCGCACTTGCTGTTCGGTGTAGCTGATCGTCCCAGACTGACCGGCGGGGCACGTGCCATAGCGTGTCGTGGGATCCCACCGGTATTCCTGAGTTGAACTCGGGCCTGGTGCCACACACTTGGGCGCACAGACGCTCGATGCCAGCGGCGCCCAGGCGCCGTAAGCGGTGGAGTAGCTCCCCTGTGGCGCTGGGCACGCGTAGGTGACCGATCGTGTCTGGGTGAAGGATGTGGCCCCCGAGCTGGTGACCTGGTTCGCGGGACAGTAGCCCGTCTGGCTCCCAGTCGTCGGGGCCGGCGCCACGCACTTCGGTGCACACACGGACGACACCGCTGGCGTCCATGATCCATAAGCAGTCGTGTAGGCCCCCGTCGGCGCCGGGCACGCGTAAGTGATGGACTGTGTCTGTCCGAACGACGTGGCCCCGCTGCTGGTGACCTGGCCCGCCGGACACGATCCGGTTTGAGTGCCGGTGCCCGTGGGCGGAGCCACGCACTTGGGCGCGCACGTGTTGCCGGTGGTCACCCAGGATCCGTAGACAGACACGCCATATTTGTAAGTGCACGTCGCCGACCGCGACTGACTGATGCCGTCAGGGCCATACGGCGACACGGACTGAATTTGACCAGCCGGGCACGCGATCGCTTGCGTCTGTGATGGCGCTGCCACGCACACGGGCGGATAGCCAGGTGGTGGCGGCATCGGTGGATAGACCGGAGGCGGCGCCGGTCCGGGTGCGGGACTAGGACCTGGTGCAGGCGTTGGACCCGGTGAAGGCAGACCCTCAGGGGGCGGCGTCGGAGTCCAAGGGGGCGGTGGGATCACCGGCGGTGTGGGCATGCCGGGCGGCGGGTTGCGCGGCTGACCGGATCCCGGTGGCAGCAACTGGCCCACACCCGCACCTCCACGGTAGCCACCCCACATCGTGAACGCCATCGCGTGGGCGTTCGAGGTCTGGCAGAGCGTCAATCCCTGGGGCGCGTCATTGAGGGCGGTGCCGTCCACTTGAATGGACGTCCATTCGCGGCCCATCTCTGCGTTGACCAGGCCCTCGCATTCCTTCGTGGGCACGCCTGCATACGCGGCGAGCCAACCATCATTCGGTGCGTTCACTTTCGCCGATTGAAGCGAGAAGCTCCCCCACGGGGATGCGTTCGCCAGGTGAGCCAGCGTGGCATCCGTGCCGATGCCCTGAAAGTCCGGTGCACTGGCATACAGCCCCGGCACGGCACGCCGAAGTTGATCCAGGCGTGACACCTCACCGGTGACTTCGCCACCACTCCAAGTCGGAGAAAAGATCGCGTAGGTGACCCCCGCCACACCTGCGATCAAGCCGGCCGCCACCATGGCTTCCAGCAATGAGAACGCGAGTTGGTTGTGTCGGATTTGCCGCATGGATCAGCGCTTGACGTAGGTGAATTGAAGCCGCCCCTTCGTTTGGCACGCAATGCTCGTGGTTTGCGGATCGGGCCGTGTGTGCCCCGTTGAAACAGGGGTTCCATCGACCGTAATCGAATCCGCGCTCGTGACAAGGCTGGCCGCGAGCTTCGTGCAATCACCGGCGGGAACACTGTCCATCGTGATGACCATCGCGCCCATCGGTTTCAGAGATGTATCGACTCCGGTGATGGCGAAATCACCGCCCCACGGATTGGTGAGCTTGCCCCCGGAGAAGGCGGCGGCAGGAAAGAGCCCGTCTTGTTGCGCGCTGGCTTGCGTGAGCAGCGAATAGTCGGGGCGTGACATGTAAGCGGCAGCGGTGCGCTGCGCCGTATCCTGGACCCACGCCTGGGCTTGTGCGGTTTCGCCACCGCTCCACGTCATCAAGAACACAGCAAGGGCGACGGCGGCGACGGAAACTCCGAGGCCGAGCCACAGAATGGCGTCAAACATCAAAAAGCCCGGAGAAAAAAAGGTGCCCCGCCACTTCCGAGGACAGTCCTGGCTCCCGGGCACAGGTTGGAGCAAGGGAAGGGGCGGGGCATAGGAAGTCATGTCAGTGGCCGATGACAGTGAAGCCGGAGTAGCCAGGCGTCGCACCCGCGCTCCCCACGTTGCCGGCGCTGCCGCCGCAATAGGACGCAAGCGCAGACTGGTTGATCGTGTGCGTGGAGGGTGGCTTACCTTGACCACTGGTGCTCACGAAGATCGTGCCACCCGTCGCCGTGTTGCTGGCTGAGGCCCACAACACGTCGTCGTAGCCCTGGGCGGCCAGTTCCGAACCCAGTTTCTGGCACTCGGACGCGTCCGCTGGGACGTAGTTCAGCGTCACGCTGAACTCTTGATTTGTGTAGCCGGGCCCGATCCCCACGGCATTGCCCGTGATCGGCTCCACCGCCTGACCGTTCTGGTTCCAGGATGAGGGATAAACCCCGGGGAACCATTGGACCGAATACGTGCCGGGGATCGTCGAATAATCGTGCGCGATACCCCAGGGACTTGTGCGCAAATTCGCGGCCACGAGATTTGTTTCGTCGGCCAGCTCCGAGGCTTCCGAAGCACCATGAGCGAAACCGAACACGCTGAACACGATGGCCGCCGCGCCGATGACGATGGCGAACACCAGGATGACTTCGAGCAAGCCGAAGGCCCGAGAACGGCGTTTCAATCGAGGGATGGAACAAGGCAGAGCAACAGCGTTCATGGGGATCTCCGGGAGAAGATGGGTTTTGATCGGGGTGGGCTCACCCCATAATTTCACCCTCTCAAAACGAAGCGTCGCGTCAACCCCCAGACACGAAAAATCCGCCCCGAAAGGCGGCTTTCCCGTCGATACGCGTTCGTCAACGCGTGATGAACTCCGCGCCCAGGCTGTCGTCCGCGCGGCACGCCTTGTCCAACAACGCCTGGTTGAGGTGGCCGCCGGCAAAAACGGAGAAACCCGTGGCAACTGGTGATGCCCCGGCCACCCACACGTCCTGGAAGCGCGGGGCTGCAGCCTTGATGAAGCGCACACAGGCCTGGTGCGGGATGCCGTCCAGGTGCAAGCCGAAGGCCTTGGTGGTGTGCACGTCCAGGAAACCGGAACCCGAATACGCCAGGACCGGCCCCCACGCCGTGTCGATCACGGGTGTGGGGTTCACAAAATCAGCGTAGTCGCCCGAATGGGTGGATTGGATTTGCTGGGCCGCGCTCACGACCAACTGGGCTTCGTGAGCCGGAGCCGCGGCGAACACCGGAGCTGCAAAAGCAAGGGCGAAAAGGGTGAGGCAAAGTCGTTTCATGGAAGGCTCTGGTCAGTGCGTGATGAGGTCGATGTCCACGAAGGCTGCGGCGTGGCAGGCGGCATCGAGCTTGTCGAAGTCCAGGAAATTGCCATCGTAGAAAACGGACTGGCCGCGATCGAGCGAACTGGTTCCGCCGACATACACGTCATCGAAGGCGGCGCTGGCGGCGAGCACAAAAGGCACGCACGCCACGCTGGGGACATGGCTGGCGTGCATCCCGAATTTCTTGAAAGAGCCCACATTGGGATAGCCCGGTCCCGAAAACGGCACGATCGGATCCCAGCCGATCGCGGAACCACGAAACCAAGAAGCTGAAAGATCGGTGTAATCGCCTTTGCGGTCCTCGCGGATGTTCTGGGCCGCTGAAACAGCCGCATGCGCATTGAGCACAGCCTCGGTCGTGGTGCGGGTGAGTTCGCGGGCTGCATCCTGGACGTTGATATTATGGATAAAAAATCCGCACATCAGCACCGTCAGCACTGCCGGCGACACTGCGAGCGCAGACGTGAACCAGCGTTTCATGGCAGCGTCCCATTCGCGGCAGGCGACCGCGCATAGGTCTCAGGACCCATGGCCGGCGCATCCGTGCGCACGATCGAGAAGCCATTTCGCCCGCGCACCAGAAGCACGCGATCACCAGGACGGATGCCCTGGTCATCGGCTTCAACCACGCCGGTCAATTGCGGCAAAAGGCGCCCGTTGTAGCCCATGCGCTGGACGAAGATTTGCACGGCGGTTGAAGGCCCTCGTGCATTCATGGCGCCCTGACCAATCGCCGCTCCCGTGACGCCCCCCAACAATGAACCCACCGTCTTGGCGGCAAAGGAATGCGTGCGAGAGGTCAGGGCATAACCCGTGGCGCCACCGATCGCGCCACCCACATAGGTGCCGGTGTTGGCCCCGCTGTTCTTGATGACGACAGGCCGGATCGCAACCACCGTCGCCAGCTCTGCACTTTCCGCAGCGAGCGTGGCGCGGCTGTCGTAGACGCTGGCCGAGATGTTCTGCCCAGCGAAGGCCGGAGCGGAGAGCAGGAGGAAAGCAGAGACGAAGGGCTTCATGGGCGGGCTCACTTTGGGGGAACGGGGAGTTTCAAGATCGAGCAGGGCGACAGCGGGATCACCAGCCGTAGCCGATGCCCACGCCAACCGAGCGTTCACGACCGGAGACCGAGCCCTGAATGGACCAGGACATGCGACCGTCAGAGGAGAGGTGGCGGTAGCCCACGGCCAGGGCGTTGTGGCCGCCCTGCCAGCCGAGGCCTGCGGCGATGGAGTTCGCGGTGTTGCGGTAGTTGCCGTTCAAAGCGGCCGTTGCCGAGCTGGCGGCACCCACGCGCGAGATCCGATCATTGAGCTGCGCGACCTGGCTATCCGTGTAGGCCTTGGCCCAGTTTTCCGCCGTGTGCACGCCGGCCTGCACCTGGTTGTCAGTGTAAGAGCGCGCTGCAGCCTCAGCGTTGAAGAGCTGACCGCCGTTGATGGCTTGCTGCGAGTTGACGGCAATCTGACCGTCAGCCACGCCGTCAATCACGTGGTCGCCGTTGTTCAAGCCGGAGCCCGACAAGGTGACGGCATTGCCCGAGGCCGGCGTGATCGTGACGCCAGTGGCCGACACGGTGGTGGAGCTCGTGCCGTTCGTCGCGGTCACCGAGGAGAAGGACGGATCAGCCACGGTGCTCACGACTTGGTCGCCGTTAGCGTTGGTGGTGACCGCGATGTTTTTGCCCGAAGCCACGTTGGCGCCACCGGTGCCATTTTGACCCGCTGGACCCTGGGGGCCGGCTGGACCGGTTGGACCGGCAGGCCCTTGCGGACCGGGCGTGCCACCGCCGGACGGCTTGTTGTCGAGTGCCAGCAGGGCCGAGCCCACGTCGTGGAACGTGCCCATGCTCAGGGAATAGGTTGGGGCGACGAACTGGCCCGTGGCGAAGTTGAAGCTGGCCCCACCGCCGAGGTAGGACAGGCCGGTGTTGAGCTGGCCCATCGTCGCGGCGTCATTCGCCTGGACACCTGGCGACAGACCGGAGAGCGTCGAGCCACACACATACAACGCGTTCGCGCGGTCAGTGCTGCACCCATAGCCGATCAACGTGGTGTTCACCGCATCCGGGCCCAGCACGTTGCTGTTGCCGAAGATCATCTGGTTCAAGGCACCGGTGGTGTTGCCCTGGCCCAGGATCATGTTGCTCGCGGCGCCAAGATTGTTGTTGCTGCCGAACGCATAGTTCGTCTGATTCGGAGCGTTGTTGTTGGTGCCGACCGTGATGTTGTAAGCGCTGCCGTTCTTGTTCATGTTGCCGATCGTCACGGCACTCGGAGCAGTCACCTGGTTGTTGTTGCCAACGGTCTGGCTCTGGTCCGCGTTCGACAATGTGTTCGTCATGCCGTAAGCGCCGGCAGCCGTGGTGGTCGTGACGGTGTTGTTGTCACCCACGTAGATGCCATCCGAACTGGTCAGCGAGCTGCCGCCACCCAAGAGCGTGACGCCATAGTTGAGGTTCGGTGTGGGAGCGCCATTCACGGTGAAGCCGCTGCCCAGGATGTTGATGTTCTGCTGGCCGTTCGTGATGGCGTTGTTGTAGCCAACAATGTTCCAGCCGCCACCCGTGCCCGTGCCGCTGTTCCCGGAGCCCAGCACGTTGTTGTTGCCCGTCTGCAACTGGAAGTTGTTGCTCGTGCCGATCAAGTAGGTGTTGTAGAGCAGCGGGGGCAGTGTGCCTGGCGTGGTCGAAGCCGGGTTGGCGTCCGTCAGCGTGTTCTCGGCGCCGATCAGGCCGTTGTTGGTGGCCAGGTTCTGGTAAGTGCCGGGCGGCACGTTGGGTGCGCTGAGTGTGTTGTTCCCCAGAATTTGATTGCCGTTGGTGTCAGAGCAGACTTGGCCGGTGGCGCAGGTCAACGTGGTCTGTGCATGCAAGGCTGGCGCAACCAGGGCGGCCAGCAGTAGGGCGGGGAGGAGGCGTCGAAGCATGAGGGCGGGCTCTCGTGGGGTTTGGGAGACGAGAGCGGGCGCCCTCCTAAAACATCAAAGCGAAGGATCGGGCGCCGTCAACCCCCAAGAGCCAAAAAAGGGGTGAGGCCACCCCATCAGGTTGAATCTTGATGAAAAAAAGGCCGCCCAAAGGCGGCCCAAATGCGTGCAAACGGTCAGTTCATCTGGGAGTCTGACGGTTGCGGATGCGCTCGCGCTGCTGTTTCGTCGTCGCGTCCCGCTTCTCGATCCACGCCGGATCCTGCCGTGCATCAGCGTGGTGGGTGTTCACCATTGTGTTCAAGTCGGTTTCCGTCCCTGCCGGCGGCGTCCAGCTTTCGTGTAGGTGCCTCAACGTGCGCCGGAACGCTTCGCTGCCGTTGGCCCAAAAGTCGATCAGCTCCTCGGCTTCGGCCAGCGCGGCCCGCAATCGAACGCATTCGTCCTCTAAATCGTCGTTCTCGCGCTGAACCGCGCGGCGACGGGCGCCCTGCGTCGATTCCTGCGAACGTTGACGCTGGTGCATCAGGTCAACTTGAAGCCGGGTCATGCGACTGGAATGACGGTTGACTTGATCAACCGTTTCTTCGTCTATCCGCGTTGCGGTGGACATGGTCAAGCTCCCCTTGGGGGTGAGTGTGGGTTCAGGGCGTGGCGGCCAAGGCGCTCTGCTCGCCTTCAATCGCTTGCACGTGGTTCCGGCCGTGCTGGTAGAGCAGGGCCGTCGGCGTGACGAGGTAGCTGGGTGCGGCGAAATCCGTGTCAGAAAACACGTTGGGATCCTGGCCGTGCATCGTGACCAGGATGCCGCTGTCCGGCGTCAGCCCGTCCACTTCGTCATGCGGGTCATCCATCGCGGCGAAGATCACTTTGTCGGTGTTCGACATCGTGAAGCCGCCCTTTTTGCCAGGTCCGTGGATGCTCTCGCCCGTGGCGGTCATGCCCTCGGGCAGCGCGTGCGCAATGCAGCCCAGGTGTGACTGGTTGGAGCCCAGCTCGATGCCGAGGCCCCCGTGCCCGTCCGTGCCGATCAGACCGCACGCTTGGTAGCCGGTGCGGGCGGCGTAGTCGCGGAGCTGAGGTGCAATGCGCAGGAGGAACGCGTGTTCCGTTTCGCCGGGGGTGCTGGTGAGGGTGGCCAGGTGCGTGACGGGCAGGTGCGCAGCGTCCGGAGAGGCGAAGGCAGCCGAAGCCACGATGGACAGCGCCAGAACGGCAGCTTTCATAAGACTTTTCATGAGGGACCCCTGTTGCAGATGCGCTGCTTGTCCTGGCCTCACCGGCAGCGCGGCGATGGGGCGGCCTTGGGGCCTGGGAAGCATCCTGACTCCGGATCAGCGTCTGACGCCTGAATGTGTCTATGAAAATACCGAGAAACTAAGGGTGAATGGTGTATCAGTAGACAAAATATGTCTACACCCGCAGGGGCCATACTGTTTTTGACCGCAGAAGTCAGGGCGGTCCCATGGCCACGAAGAAGTCGATCGACAAACCGGAATACGCTGTGGTCCTGGCCGTATTGCGGGCGCTCCGGACGAAGGCCGGCCTCACCCAGGCCGAGCTCGGGGAGGCCCTTGGGCGTTACCAACGGTTTGTGTCTGGGGCCGAGGACGGGTCGAGGCGTCTGGACCCCCTCCAAGTGGCCGAGTGGTGTGTGGCCTGCGGGGTCACCTACCAGGATTTCGCCCGGCGAGTGGAAGAGGGCTTGGAGCTGATGGCCGAGACCCGAAAGAAGCCGAAGCCCAAGGCCAAGAAATAAAACGCCACCCCGGGGTGAGTGGGGCGGCGCTGTCGGAGCATCGGTCATCCCTGTCGGGGTGGGCCCACCCCGGATGCCTGACTTCCCGGCGCGTCATTTTCTGCACAGCGGCAAGGCCTGCGCAAGGCAAAGCACCCGAAAACCGTTGCTGAGGCCCATCTTTTTCTAGCCGCGGATTGACGCGGGCCGTGGCGGTCCTAGGGTCAGGAGAGATCCCTTGACCTGAGGCCGCCATGCCCCTTGCTTCCCGTTTTCCTCTTGAGTCGCTGGCCCTTGTTGCCGGCGCCAACGTCGCCCTGGCCGTCCTGTTGGCCACGGCCCCTCAGAACGCCCTGGGTTTCTGGCCCGGGGTGCTGCTTGGCGTCATCGCCTGCACCTTTTGGCGGGCCTATCGGACATTGCCCACCTCGGCACAAACCCGCCGCCGGCTGCAGCTGGCGGGCGTGGGCCTGGCTGTGGGGTTGGCCCTGGTGCTGATCCCTCAGCGGGACATCCCGGTGGCCGCCCCCTTTGGGCTCCTGGTGGCCTGGTTCGGGGCCCTAATTTTGGATCGACGGGAGAGCCCCCGGCCGCAATAATTGAGGGGATGCTCGCCTGATCGGCGAGCCGCAGTCTATGGAGATTTCGAGAAGGCATGAACGCGGTAGAGATTGAAGAAGCCCTCTCTGACTTGGCCTCCCAACCCTTTGATCCGGTTGAGTTCCCGTTTTCCTTCTTGGCGGCTTTGGGCAACAAGGAGCTGACCCTCAAACGCCTGCGCAAAGGGGACACCAACGCCTCGGATGTCCCGGGTGGCCTGTTGCAACGCAGCAACATCCATCTGGCGGTCTGTGGCCCGGGTGAGGTCTCCCAGACGCTTCGGCTGCTCCGGACCAGCCCTAAGACGGGGCAGGCCAAGGCCAAGTTCATCCTGGCCACCGATGGCGTGACCCTTGAAGCCGAGGACCTGGTCAGCGGCGAGGTCATCGCCCCCGACTTTCCCCGGTTCGCGGATCACTTTGCGTTTTTCCTGAGCCTGGCCGGCATCTCGACGGTCAAGGAAATCAAGGAAAACCCGATCGACGTGAAGGCGACGGGGCGCCTCAACAAGCTGTATGTGGAGCTGTTGAAGAACAACCCCGACTGGGCCACGGAAGCCCGGCGGCCCGACATGAACCATTTTATGGCGCGTCTGGTGTTCTGCTATTTCGCGGAAAGCACCGACATCATTCATGGCAACAAGGTGTTCACGCGCACCATGGAACCCATGACTGAGCCCGATGGCTCGAACACCCACACGGTGCTCGAAACCATTTTCAAGGCCATGAACATCCCGAAGGCTGAGCGTGCCGCGGCCAAGTTGCCGGGTTGGACGGAGCGGTTTCCTTACGTCAATGGCGGCCTGTTCTCCGGCAGCACCGACGTTCCCACCTTCACCCGAACGGCACGGTCCTATTTGCTGCGGGCGGGTGAACTGACGTGGTCCCAGATCAACCCGGACATTTTCGGGTCGATGATCCAGGCCGTGGCCGACGACGAAGAGCGCGGTTCGCTGGGCATGCACTACACCAGTGTGCCCAACATCCTAAAAGTCTTGAACCCGTTGTTCCTGGATGACTTGCGTGCGCAGTTGGAAGTGGCGGCCGACAACAAAGCCAAACTTCTGAACTTGCGCAAGCGCATGTCGCGGATCCGTGTGTTTGATCCGGCGTGCGGCAGTGGCAACTTCCTGGTGATCGCCTACAAGCAGATGCGCGCGATCGAGGCCGAGATCAACCGCCGTCGTGGTGAACCGGATCTGCGCACAGAAATCCCGCTCACCAACTTCCGCGGCATTGAGCTTCGGAACTTCCCAGCGGAGATTGCGCGCCTTTCGCTGGTCATCGCCAAGTTCCAGTGTGATGTCCTCCATCGAGGCCAGAAGGAGGCGCTGGCCGATGCGCTGCCTCTTGATTCCGAAAGCTGGATCACGTGTGGCAATGCCTTGTGGCTCGATTGGTTGAATTTGTTCCAGCCATCGGGCAAGACGGTGCGGATCATCGGGGATGATCTGTTCAATGCACCGACCAGCCAGGCAGAAGTGAACTTCGAGAACGAGGGCGGTGAAACCTACATCTGCGGCAATCCCCCTTACCGTGGAAGCAAATGGCAGACGTCAGAACAGAAAGCGGATTTAGCCAACGCTTGGAGCAAACATCCCAAATTGGCGAAAACAACCGATTTTGTGACGGGTTGGTTCGCACGGTTCTTTGACTATGCGGATCAGGTTCCTGATGCGGTGTGTGCCTTTGTGGCGACCAACAGCATTTGCCAGGGGCAGCAGGCAACGGAAATTTGGCCGGCCGCGTTTGAACGTGGCTGTGAAATTCGATTTGCGCACACTTCGTTCAAGTGGGCCAACCTGGCCAGCAACAACGCTGGTGTGACGGTAGTGATCGTAGGTCTCGGCAAGAAATCAGGCGCGCCGAAATACTTGTATCAGGATGAACTGGTCAAACAGTGTTCGGCCATCGGACCCTACCTTGTGCCAGACAGCCTCGCATACGTGCAAAAAACGAGCGTGCCGATCGGCGAACAATCACCCATGCTCTTCGGAAACATGCCGAGGGATGGTGGAAATCTCTTCGTTGATGGCGATTTAGCTGAGGAGCTTGCAGCGAAGGACCCCGTGGCGAGCCGATTTGTCAGGCCCTTCGTCGGCTCGGAGGAATTGATCAATGGGCGTCAACGCTATTGTCTGTGGATAGAAGACGATGAAGTGCAGGAGGCGCGGAAAAGCCCGTTCATTGAAAAGCGGCTCGAATTGGTCACTGAAAACCGGCTCGAATCCGACGCTGAGTCAACGCGTCAGTTTGCCAGCCGGCCCCACCGATTTGTGCAGATTGCGGGTGTCGCCAAGAAGAACCAGATCCTCATTCCGGGTGTCAGCTCGGAAAACAGGCCCTATCTTCCTTGCGATTTTTTGACCGCCGAGAGCATTGTTTCCAATAAGTGCTTTGCCATTTACGACGGCCCCCTTTGGAACTTTGCGTTGATTGCTTCCCGCCTGCACTGGGTATGGATCAGTGCAGTCTGCGTGCGATTGGAAATGCGCTTCTCCTATTCCAACACCCTGGGCTGGAACACTTTCCCTGTGCCGACCCTCACGGAGCAACAAAAAGCCGATTTGACCGAGTGTGCCGAAGACATCCTCCTGGCGCGTGAGTCGCACTTTCCAGCGACTCTGGCGGACCTCTACGACCCTGATGACATGCCTCAGGATCTGAGACGGGCGCATGAGAAGAATGATGAGGTTTTGGAGCGCATCTACATCGGCCGCCGGTTCCGCAACGACACCGAGCGGCTCGAAAAGCTTTTTGACCTTTACACCAAGATGACCGCTGACCAAGGCAAGGCGAAAAAGAAGGGGGCGAAAGTCAAATGAGCAAGGACAGCAATCCGACCAACGCATACACGGTTCCGTCGGTTTCCATCACCACGGCGCACACGGGCGCATCCAGCAAGGTCAACGCGCTGGGGATGCGCCCCATGCAGGAACGCGCCTACGCGAAGCGGGGCGAGCAATACCTCCTGATCAAGTCGCCGCCGGCCTCGGGCAAGTCCCGCGCCTTGATGTTCATTGCCCTGGACAAGGTCCAGAACCAAGGCTTGAAGCAAGCCATCATCGTCGTGCCCGAGCGCTCGATCGGCGGCAGCTTTGCCGATGAACCCCTCTCGAAGTTCGGCTTTTGGGCGGACTGGGTGGTGCGCCCCCAGTGGAACCTGTGCAACGCGCCGGGTGAAGACAATGGCCGCGTCTCCAACTCCAAGATCAAGGCCGTCGGCGAGTTCCTGGCCAGCGATGACCAGGTGCTGGTGTGCACCCACGCCACGTTCCGATTTGCCGTGGAGCAATATGGAATCGAGGCGTTCGATCAGCGCCTCATTGCCATCGACGAGTTCCACCATGTCAGCAGCAACCCCGACAACAAGCTGGGCAGTCAGCTCACTCAGTTGATCGAACGGGGCTCGGCACACGTCGTGGCCATGACCGGTTCGTATTTCCGCGGCGACACGGTGGCGGTGCTCTCGCCCAACGATGAAGCCCGGTTCGAGACCGTGACTTACACGTATTACGAGCAACTCAACGGCTACACCTATTTGAAGTCGCTGGACATCGGCTACTTCTTCTACACGGGCCGTTACATCGACGCCGTGATGAAGGTGCTGGACCCGGCGCTCAAAACCATCATCCACATCCCCAACGTCAACGCCCGCGAAAGCCTGAAAGATAAGCACCGCGAGGTAGAGGACATCATGGGCCTCATGGGCACCTGGATGGGGCAGGACGACGCCACCGGCTTCCACCGCATCCAGTTGCAGGATGGTCGCGTCCTGAAAGTGGCCGACCTGGTGGACGACAGCGATGCGGGGCAGCGCTCCAAGGTTCTCAACGCCTTGAAGGACCCCGCGCAGAAGGACAACCGGGATCACGTGGACGTGATCATTGCGCTGGGCATGGCGAAGGAAGGCTTCGACTGGATCTGGTGCGAACACGCCCTGACCATTGGCTATCGCAGCAGCCTCACCGAAATTGTCCAGATCATTGGCCGGGCCACGCGCGATGCGCCGGGCAAGGAGCGTTCGCGCTTCACCAACTTGATCGCCGAGCCCACCGCCGACGAAGCCACGGTGGTCGATGCCGTCAACGACACTTTGAAGGCGATCGCGGCCAGCTTGCTCATGGAGCAAGTCCTGGCACCGCGCTTTGAATTCACTCCGAAAAACCAAGGTCCCAAAGAGGGCTTTGAATACGGGGAGGGCGGTTATCAGGACGGGAAGACCAACGTCGGTGTGAACACCCGAACCGGCGAGGTGCACGTTGAAGTCAACGGCCTGGTCACGCCGAAGACCCCCGAAGCACAGCGCATCTGCAAGGAAGACTTGAACGAAGTGATCACCACGTTCATCCAGGACAAGAGCGCCCTGGAACGCGGTCTCTTCGACAAGGAAAACACCTTGCCGGAAGAGATCACGCAGGTGGCCATGGGCAAGATCGTCCGCGATCGCTACCCGAACCTGTCGGATGAAGATCAGGAAGCCATTCGCCAACACGCCATTGCGGTGCTTAACGTCACCCAGCAAGCGAAGCAGCAACTGGCAGAAGGGGATGCCAAGGGCGAGCAGGGCAACACGTCCTTGATCGAAGGGGTGCGGAAGTTCGTCAACGTCCGCGATCTGGACATCGACCTCATTGACCGCATCAACCCCTTCGATGCCGCCTATGCCGTCCTGGCGAAAGCGATGGATGAAAAGGTCCTGCGCCAGGTGCAGGCGAGCATCGCCGGCAAGCGTGTGGTCATCTCGTATGAAGAGGCCCGTGACCTGGCGAAGCGTGCCGTGATGTTCAGGAGGGAACGGGGCCGTAATCCGGACATCAATTCCTCCGATGCATGGGAGCGTCGGATGGCCGAAGGTGTTGCAGCTCTACAACGTTACGCATCGCAACTTCAAGCGGGAGAAAAGGGGTTGCCAGTTCCGAAATCAACGCCACCCATGCCGAAAGTCGCTCAACCAAAGAACGATAACTAATCTTGGAGGTGTTGTTGTGGAACAGGACAGGTTGCGATTTTGGAAAGAACTTTTTCAGATTAAAGTTCAAGTCATTTTTGTGCAGGGGCTTTGGCGTAGGTCAGAGAGAATTGAACGTTACATCAAGATGTTCTTGGCGATTGCGTCTAGTGCCAGTGTTGGCGCTTGGATCATATGGAAAGAGCTTGCTTGGCTTTGGGCAGCGGTCGTTGCGGTGTCGCAGGTTCTGACAACAATTCAACCTCTTCTCCCATATGCGGAACGGCAGAAGAAGTTCGCGCTCGTGTTGAGAGATTTTGAACTGTTGTTTATGGCTTCGGAATTTGACTGGCAGAATATGTCTGGGGGCGAGCTGTCCTCGAAAAAGATCAATGGCCTCACTGAGAAATTAAAGCGAAAAAAGCTTGAAATTCTCCATAGACACATGCCCGGCGACGTTTTTCCGACCAACGTGAAGCTTGCGGAAGAGGCAGAGGTAGAGGCGAATTCTTATTTTGCATACCACTATGCAGATGACATGAACTAGGCCAGGTAGATGTGATTGATGAAGAGGCAGTAGTGAAATGAATGACGAAGAACTGCTGGCCGAACTCGGCCTGGAAATCACACCGATCAAGGCCAGTGCGCACACGCCCCAGGAGGAACGCATCCTGGCGGGCTTCGAGGACATCCTCCGGTTTGTCGAAACCCATGGTCGAGCGCCGGAACATGGCGAGGGTCGGGACATCTTCGAGCGGCTCTATGCCGTGCGTTTGGATCGCCTCCGCGCCATGACCCAGGTGCATGCGTTGCTGGCTCCCTTGGACACGCAAGGGCTGCTGGCCGAAGCCCCGCAGGTGTTGGCCCCCGAGCAAGTTGAAGCGTTGGACGATGATTCCCTCCTGTCCGAACTGGGCCTGGGGCAGGAGAGTGATGACATCACCCAGCTCCGCCATGTCCGGACATTTGAAGAGCGCAAGGCCGCCGAGGACATCGCCGATCGAAAGAAGTGCGAGGACTTCGACCGGTTCCAGCCCTTGTTCGAGCAGGTGGAGCGCGAACTGAAATCAGGCGCACGCAAGACGCTTCGGTTTGGCCGGGACGCCAGCGTGGCCCTGGGCAACTGGTTCATCGTGGGCGGGCAAATGGCTTACGTGGCCGAAGTGGGCGAACCGATCCGGGCACCCAACGGTGAGTCGGATGCGCGGTTGCGTGTGATCTATTCCAACGGCACGGAAAGCGACCTGTTGCAACGATCGCTGCAACGCGCCCTCTACAAGGACGACACCGGGCGGCGCATCACGGACGCCGACACCGATGCCGGCCCCCTGTTTGGGGACAAAGAGGAGCCCGAAGACATTGCGAGCGGCACCATCTATGTGTTGCGCAGCCTGTCGAAAAATCCACTCATTTCCGAGCGCCGACTGGCGATCCACAAGATTGGTGTGACCGGTGGCAAGGTGGAAACGCGCATCGCCAATGCCGTGAACGATGCCACCTACTTGCTGGCCAAGGTCGAAGTCGTGGCGACCTACAAGCTGTCGAACATCAACCGGGTGAAGATGGAAAACCTCTTCCACAAGCTCTTCGCCGCGGCCCAGCTCGACGTGACCCTCCCGGATCGTTTCGGCAAGCCGTTCCGCCCGCGTGAGTGGTTCGTGGTGCCCCTTCCCGTGATTGACGAAGCGGTGCGGCGCATCCAGGACGGCACGATCACCCAGGTGATTTACGATCGGGAAACAGCCAGCCTGAAACCCATCTAAGGGGTGCTTGGATGTCCGATCTGACCCCAAAGGAACGCCGGGCACTCGAAGCCTTCCTGGGCATGAGTTCCGGATATGTGCTGAATTTCAGCGATCGGACCTTTGCGCGGTTTTTTGCCGAAGAAGTGGATCGTGACATTGACGATCCACGCTTCCGGATCCAGAGCGGTTCCAAGGCTTGGCGGATGCGGGCCTTTTGGGACCAGGAAGACAATTGGGTGGTGACCAAATGCCTCACCGCGTTGCTGAATCTGGCGCGGGATGAGGACTGGCCTGCGGTCAGTGACGAAAAGCTGGTGACCGGATACCAGGCCGTGCTCGCCCGCATTTCCGCCGGTCAGCCCGTCGCGGATCTGGCTGCCATCGCGGCGGAACCCGATGACCGGGATTTCGAAGCCGTGGCCAAGGCCGCACGCGAAGCCATCGAGAAGAACCAACCCGAAGCCGGTCTTGATCGTCTGCACACCTTCGTCGTGAAATTCTTCCGGAAGCTTTGCGACGACCATGATTTGAAGTTGGATCGCAACGTGCCCTTGAACGGCTTGGTCGGCGCTTACGTGAAGGTGCTGAAAGAGCAGAACAAGATCGGCTCTGACATGGCCGAGCGCATCCTGAAATCGAGCATCGCGCACTTCGAAGCCTTCAATCACGTTCGAAACAATCACTCGATGGCCCATGACAACATCATCTTGGGTTACGACGAGGCCCTGCTGATTTACAGCCACGTGGCCAGCACCGTGCGTTTCATCAAAGCCTTGGAGGCACGTTGGCCGCGGGGACCGGACCCCGTTTCCCCCGCGAACATGGCGCGCTTCTGATGGTTTGCCTGACCAATCTCAACCTCTGAGAGTTGACGCACGTAGCCTTGCGTTGAACGGCGCCCACAGGGGGCACCGCCTAAGGAGCGCGACATGTTCAAGGTCATCGGTGCGGTGGTGGTGTATGGGTTTGCCTTGCTCGGCCTGGCCAAATACTTGGAAAGCACTCACTCGGACGCGTGATGGAGCAACCAGGGGAAGGCCGGCATGAAGCCCAACCGCATTTTCAAAACCACTGAAACCCCGAACCCCGCCGTCGATGCGGTGCTCAATCATGGCTTCGCGGCGATTGACCATGACACCAGCTTGGCGCTGCCGTTCGGCAAGCGGGTGATCGAGGCGTTGAAGCCCTACGACATCGAGCCCCACCTGGACTATGTGGCGGACTTCTTCGTCGTGGACCTCAACCGGTTCCCCCTCAGCGAGCGGAGGGGGCGGCTGTCCCAGGCCATCCAGGCCCTCACGTAGACGCTTCCCGTGGGTGAAAGCGATAATGGCCCGGCAACATCACATGGACCGTCAATCCCACAGGGGGATGCATGTTGGTCAATCCAATTCTTGAAGCCGCGGTGCCCGCCGCGGCTCTCGCGCTTGTCGGCGGCATTTGGTGGATGCGCCGCCCCAATGGCGCCGCCCCAGCCAAGCCCGAACCCGTGCCTGAGCCCCAGGCCCTCGTGCCGCCGCCGGAGCCGGAGATGGCCTCCCGGATCATCGTGGGCCTCAGTGCCGATCAGCCCGCTTTTGAGCTGGCTCTGACGCAGGACGACGCGGCGTTCGATCAAGCCGAACCGCTGCCCACCCACGGTGGCCTGGGCTTGTTGAGCCGCATGAGCGCGTGTTTGCAGGCCGCGCCGTCCCTCTTGGTGCAGCAAGCGCACCAGGGCCGCCACCTGATGGAGGTGGTCATCAACAACCCCCTGGCCAACTCGCCCAATGGCGGTCACTTCCTGCCGTTCGCCCAGGGTGCCAACGGCCGGATCATCGAACAAGCCAAGCTCTTCAAACCTGAGAACCTGACCTCCCTGGTCAACACCGCAGCGGTCTGGCAGGTGGCGTCCGTCGTGGTCGCCCAGAAACACCTGGCCGACATCAGCGCCAAGCTCGATGAAATCAAACAAGGCATTGACGACATCAAGGGCATGTTCCAGGACAAGTTGGACGGAGACATTGCCGGAACCTACGCCTACCTGCGCGATGTCGCCCGGTCCTTTGAGTTGGGCGACGTCCCCAACTTTGCGCGCATTGAACTGGAAACCTGCCGGCGTGATCTGCTGAAAACTGAAAACGCGTTGATGAAGATGTTCGAGCGTCGCCTCGGTGAGGACATCGAGCACAAGGAAACGGTGGGCACCGAGGATCTCCTCACTGACACGATGCGCCGTTACCGGGAGCTCGACAAGATCACCGCCAGCCTCTTGACCTGCTTCAAGACCGAAGCCTTGGCCTGGCATGTGTTGTCGCTGTTTCCTGGCGAAGATGTCACCGCGCGGGTGTGGAAAGAACGGACCCTGGACAGCATGGCGACCTTCACCCGGGTGCAGGACAGGATCAAATCCACGGCCAACGCCGACGTGGGCCGCTTCAAGTCATGGTTCAACCTGGAATCGACCTTGGAAGCGCGGCGTGGTGCAGTGCTGAATGTGGCCGAGAAGTCATCCAAGGCCATCGCCAATGCAACGTCCCAGGTGCAATCCGGGATGGAGCAGGCCACGCTGATGCTGGAACACAACAACGACACCATCCGCCTGGGCGTGGAAATCATCAACGGCCAGATCCAGCAAGTTCGGATGATGGCGTAACGGAACGAGCGACCGAAATGATTGTGACGCATGGGTCCGCATTCACGACCCACCCCGCGAGCCATCCCATGGTTGGCTTTCACGGGACAACTTCCGCGGCTTCTGCCGTCATCGAAACCCAAGGGTTTCTCCCGAACAAAGTTTTCTCAGCACACGAGCACACTCAAATCCTTGAACTGGCACGGGCGCTGGGATGGAACACGGGGAGTTATCAGCAGTGGCTCGACATGAGGTCGGTTTCGTTTGCGAAAGATCCCCTGTTTGCGATCCACCACGTGACGAACGCAGGGAACGCAGGCGGCCAGGGGCTCTACAACGTTCGGGATGCCTTGGCGTTCATCCTCAACAACGGCTCCGATGAAAGCAGGGCGGTCGCCCAGGCATTTCAACAAAAGCTTGCTCAACTTCGTGCCGCTGCTCCGGTGATCTACATGGTGGATCTGTCCAATCTGGGGCCGCGCTTGGTGCCGAGCGAAGTGGACTACAACATGTATTGGAATCCGGAGGAGGCATTGCCGGCCATCAGTGAAATTGACCCGGGTCGGATCATCGAAAAGCTGGTGTTCGCCGCTCCCCGTGAGCCCTGAAATCAATCCTTTTCGTCGAAGCCTTTGCTCACGATCTGATGCTGATAAAACGCGTCGATCGGATCTTCCAGGATGGCGAATTGGGCCGACAGATTTTTAGGGTCGGGATCGAGCCACGCGTCCACGTTCTCGGGGCGCAAAGGAATGACACAGCGGTTGTGGCCCGCAGCCAAAACTTCGGGGGGTGGATCTCGCGTCACCGCGGCGAACGTGTAATAGCCCCCTTCGCCGCCCTCGGGCTCGACGTAGCGATAAAGACACGCCAACAGCATCTCTTGCTGAGGCTCGGGGCTGAAAACAATTTCGATGTTTTGCTCTTTTTCGCCGGGCGCCAGGGCGCGCTGTTGGTTGTCGTGGAGCAACACACTCTCAAAGAAACGCCGCGCGACCACGACGCCATGGAAGTAGCCAAAGATCCCGCGCCAAGCGGTTTTCAGACTGTCCATGCGCGCGTTATACGTGCCCGGTTTCTTCTTCTCATCGGCTTCCGTCCACCCGACGAGTCGACACCGATAGCGCGCCGGCACCACCTTCCGCTCACCGGTTTCCGGATCTCGGATCAGAAGGGGGCAAAAGTGCCCCGGCCAGACGCGCGTGAACCCATCGTGTTCCGTGGCCGCCTCTTGTGCTTGCTCGATGCGCATGTTGGCGTCGTCTATTTTGTTTTGCGCGACGCGCGCTTCGTTCTCGGCAGACTTGGTGCGCTTCTTCGCCAACTTTTCCTTGGCTTTCAGAAGACGCTCGGTTTGCTCCACGATGATTTCTTCGTAGTGCAGGATCACATTGCGGTAGGCCTGGATCACCGCTGCCTTGGCGTCCAGTTCGTCCTGACCCGTGGCCAGGTCGAACGCATCGCGGACGGCCTTGGGCACCAACTTCGTGAAGGTGCCCTTTTTGCCTTGCTGAAAAAACAGATCGACAAACGCTTTCAGGTCCAGCGTGCCGCCATAGCGTCGATACGACCGGAAATCCGCGACAACCTCGGCTGAGTAGCACATGGGGGCTTGGGCAGATGGTGGGGTTCGGATTAGCCTACACGGACAACCGCGAGGGAGAAGCGATATGCCACTACGGCCGGAACTGATCAAGGACATTGAGACCATCAAGAACACGGTGGATCAGCTGGATGATGGCGACACCCCGTCGCTGGACAGCAAGGGATTGAAGGACGCAATGGCACGGGTGACCGAGGCAGCTCAGCAAGATGCGCCGGGCTGTCAGGAGACCCAGGACCTCACCGACATCAACCGGCGAGCCCAAGGTGGCCACATGAGTGCCGACGAGCTGCACAAGGCCAGCAAGATCGCCGTTCGGGTCGGTGCGGGCACCGTTGGACAGCCGAAGGGGCGTATTAAGACCCTATGAGGTCTCTCAGCCCCTGAGACCGGCGGAGTGGTAATCTTGATTTCTGTTCAGTAATCAAGAGCCGCTCCGATGTCCACCACCACGCACGGCGGCAGTCGCCCCGGGTCCGGCCGCAAGCCGGGCTCGGGCGGCCTTTACGGCGAAACGACCCAGCAAGTCCGTGTGCCGGTTTCCCAGGTGGACACGGTGGTGGCCTACCTCGACGCCTACCGGCAGCCAGCGATCGCCGAGCGGCCGCGCCCGGTGATCGCCGAACCGTCCCCCATCCAGCTCATTTCGATCGCCCAGCGCATCCCGGCCGGGTGGCCTTCGCCCGCTGCCGATTACCTCGATGACACCATCGACCTCAACGCCGAGCTGATCATCCCCGGCCATGCCGATGCGACCTTTGTGCTCCGGGTGAGCGGCTGGTCGATGATGCTGGCCGGGATCATGGACGGGGATCGAATTGTGGTGGATCGAGCCCTGGATCCGCAGAAGAGGGACATCGTGGTGGCGGTCATCAACAACGATCTGACCGTGAAGCGCCTGGGTGAGATCGACGGGCATGTGGCGTTGATCCCTGAGAACCCGCACTTCCAGCCGATCGTCATGAAGGAAGGCGATGAGTTGGTGGTTTGGGGTGTGGTCACCCACTGTTTGCGGTCGTTCAAGCGTGGAAAGGGATGAGTTCACCGGAAATATCTAGACATAAATAAAAACGGATATTTCAAAAACAGGAGAACCTCATGAACGCATCCAAATACCCCCGTTACACCCAACAAGCCTTGTTCGACGCCAAGAAATCAGGCGTGGACTACACCTTCGGTTTCGGCACCGACGATCCCCTGGACCTCAACATCGAAGGTCACGACTTCCTGTTGCAAGGCTACTGGATGAACCTGGCCACCCTGCGCATGGCCCAACGTCCGCTGGGTGCCGCGTTGAACGCCACGCCGCAAGTGGAAACGCTCCACCCCGCCAGCAAACTGGTGGACTTGCTGTGGATCGAATGGGACACGCAGGCCAACGAAATCACCGGCACGTGGCGAGCGGACAAATGAAACCCCCAGATGCGCCGCGCCGCATTGGGCTTGTGGATTGCAATTCATTCTATTGCTCGGCCGAGCGCGTGTTCCGTCCAGACCTGGAACACGTGCCACTGGTTGTGTTGAGCAATTCGGACGGCTGCGTTGTGGCCCGCGATTCGCTGGTGAAGCGCCTGGGTGTGCCCATGGGCCAACCCTGGTATCAGCTCCGCGATGAAGCCCGCCGAAAAGGCTGGCCCATCGTCGCCATGTCGAGTAACTACACCCTCTATGGCGACCTGTCCCGGCGCGTGATGAACGTGCTGGCCGGCTATGTGCCCTCCGAAGATCAAGAGGTCTATTCGATTGACGAATGCTTCCTCGACTTCACCGCGCAACCGAGGCTCAACCTGGTCACCGTGGGCCAGGACATCAAGCGGCGGGTGAAACAGTGGACCGGGCTGCCGGTGTGCGTGGGCTTTGGGCCCACGAAAACGCTGGCGAAACTCGCCAACCGCATTGCCAAGACACAACCCCAGTTCCAGGGTGTGTGCGACCTCACCGCGATGAGTGACACGGAGCTCGATGCGGTGATGCGCCAGGTGAAAGTGGAAGACGTCTGGGGCATCGGTCGCAAGCTGTCCGAAGCCCTGGCCAGCGCCGGAGTCACCACGGCCGCTGACTTGCGCCGCGTGGACGCCAAGCGGATCCGCGAACGGTTCAACGTCGTGGTGGAGAAAACCGTGCGCGAGCTGCAGGGCACCCCCTGTGTGGCCTGGGAAACCACGCCACCGGCGAAGCAACAGATCATTTCCTCGCGCAGCTTCGGCGCGCCGATCTACACCGTCGAAGAACTGGCCGAACCCATCCGGATGCACGCGGGACGCGCCGCCGAGAAACTCAGGCAACAAGGCAGCGCTGCCGCACGCGTGGGCATCTGGATCGAGACCAACCGGTTTCGACCCCAGGACCCGCAGTATTGCCCGATGCGTTGGATCAACTTGCCGGGGGCCACCGATGACACCGCGCTGCTCACGACCTGGGCTGTGGCCATTTTGCGCGCCATCTTCAAGCAGGGCTTCCGCTACGTGAAAGCCGGCGTCATGCTCGATGACATTCGACCCAAGGGCCTGGTGCAAGGTCTCTTGTTCGATGGGCAACCGCCCGAACAGGATGTGCGCCGCGAAAAACTCATGAGCGTTCTCGACAAAGCCAACAGCAAATGGGGAAGGGGCACCATGGGGATTGGCAGTGCTGGGGTGCGATCACCCCGAGCTTGGACGATGCGCCGCGAGATGCTCAGCCCGTGCTACACGACGGATTGGAACCAGCTTCGGGAAGTGACCTAAGATCCCGAGAGGGACACAACAAGGACAGGGGAAAACCAGTGGGAAAGTTACCGGCATCAACCAAGGCCTACTTCATCAAGCTGGGCGAAGGCGGCGAATGGGAGCCCTCCTGCCTCGCGGAAGGAGTCCTCAAATTCGGCTACCGCGAAACGCCCCAAGAACTTTGCCTGAGCGGTGAATGGGACCAGGTCAAGGCGTTCTGGACCGTCAAGCGGAAAGGGAATGCGGGCACCGCCAGCAACGATACCCGACAGATCCGAGCGTTTTTCGAGACCAATGCCCACGACCTCTTCATCACGTTTTCCAAGGGCTATTTGTGGTGGTGCCAACCCACCGGCACGCCCATCGTGACGGAGGAAGATGGAGGCGTTCGGATGCGGCCAACAGTGGACGGCTGGCGTAACACGAGCCTGGCCGGGGAACCGCTGTTGATCAGCCGTCTCTCCGGCAAGCTGACGAAAACTCAGATGTATAAAGGCACGATTTGCGATGTCGTGGAGCGGGACTACCTGCTGCGCCGTATCAACGATGAACAGACACCTGAGCTGGTCGCCGCCGAGGCATCCGAAAAGGACTTGCTCAGGCACATTCTGGCGATGATCCGTCTGCTCATCCCCAAGGATTTCGAGCTCCTGGTGGAGCTGATCTTTTCCAACAGTGGTTGGCAGCGGCAAACGCGCACAGGTGGCACGCAAAAGACCATCGACCTGGATTTGCTCTTGCCCTCCACGCGTGAAAGGGCATTCGTGCAGGTCAAGTCAGAAACGAACACCAAGCAGTTCGACACTTACGCCATGCAATTCGCGGCGACAGATGCGCACGCACGAATGTTTTTCGTGTGGCACACCGGCACCGTCAACCGGGAGCCACCTCGCAACGTCACGCTCTGGGGGCCGGACATCATCGCCAGCAAGGTGCTGGATGCCGGTCTGTTGGCCTGGCTGAAAGACCGGGTGTCCTGAGGATGCTGCCTTAGCGGCGATGCAGCGCCTGGCGCCGTATGCCAAGGCTTTCATCTGACCCAGGCGAGGCCAATGAAAGTTGCTAAATGCGCAGCTTTCGTTGGCCGGCTCAGCCCTTTGCCAGCAGTGCGCCCAATTGCTCGGGCGTCAGGTCACCCAAATCCGCCATTTTCAACATCATTTGGATGTTCTGCACCTGCAGCTTTTGTGTGTCTGACAAATCCCCCACGTTGGGCGCCTGGTCCAATCCGATCAACACGCGCAGATGTTTTTCGCGCGCCACGTAGATTTCGCGCAGCGCATTCAACGCTTCCTCGCGGGGCACATAGTCCGCGGTGACTTCCTGACCGGACTTGTGGCCCAGCGCGATGGCGACCGTTCCCAGGTCTTTCACCGTGCCGAAAACCGAAGAGGCGAGGGTGCGGCGCAGATCGTGAAGCCGGATCCAAAGCCCCAATTTCTTTTTCAGGAGGCGCGTGATGGGCCGGTAGTCCCCGATCAGGTTTTCCTTGGTGTCCGGGGAGTAGAAAACGGGATCATGCGGACCCGTGGGCCAGCCCAGCTGTTCACTCCTGGCTTTGCGCTCCGTCAACAGCTGGTGGGACCATGGGGTGAGCGGCACCCAGTGCTCGGTCTTGTTTTTTCGGGTTTCCGCCACGAAGCGCGCCGCTTGCTCTGAAAACCGAATATCCATCCACCGCACCGAGGCCGTCTCGGTCTTGCGGCCACCCCAGAGCAGCACCACCAGGACGTAGTCCGCCAGGACTGCAAACAGCGGATCCGCGGAGTCGCGCTGGGCCACGAGTTCTTTCAACCAGGTCTGTCCCTGCTCCTGGTCCGTTTTCAGCATCGTTTTCCGACGCGGCACCGGCGGGAGCTTTCGGCCCTTTTTCCACGCCGAAAAAGGGTTGGTCGCCAGCTTTTTGGCCGCGGTGTCGTTCCACGCGGCCCGACTGTGCGCCAGCGCCTTGTGCGCCGCGGCCAAGTCCAGGGGCAAGGTGTGTTCGACCACGGGCAGGGGCTTATGGTGTTCCTTTTCCAGCCCCTCGTTCTTTTCCTTGATGAGGCGGGCGGCAGCCGCGTCCGCGAACCAGGGTGCAAAGAGCGCGTCCACGTGATCCTGGCTGAGCTCGGCGACGGGCACCGTCCAGATGGGTTGATCCTTCAACCAGTTCACCACGGCCTTGTAGTCGGGGATCGTCTTGGCGCTGATGTCGTTGGACTTGGCCCGTTCTTCCCCGTGCGCGATGAAGTCCTCATAGCACTGACCAAATTGGTATTTGCGGGCGTGGCGGATTTCGTCTTCCGCCAGGGCCACCTTGCGCCGTTCATGATCCGGGTTCTTGCCCGTCGCCTCGACCTGGGCCAGCCAAGCCCGGGCGGCTTTCCGGGCTTCGGTCGGGGTCATGCTTTTGACCTTGCCCAGCTTCTTGCGCCAGGACTCCGACCCCTGAGGGCGTTTGCGCCGCACTTCCCAGGAGGCAAACCGCGGCGTCACCCGGACCGCCAGGCCGTCCTGCTCGGTGTCCCGGATGAGCCACTCTTTCTTGTCCGGGGGCGTGGGTTCCGTCACCAGGTGGCCGTCCACGATTTGAACGGGAACGACGGGCCATTGATCGAAGTTCAGGGCCTTCACGTCGATGTCAGCGCGCAGGTCCAGGTAGACGGTGGGACGCATATTTATATGTGTCGTTGGGCGGGATTGGGTGAGGTCGATCCTACAACAAAACTTGGCCCCCTCTTGGCCCCCACTCATGGGTTGCCATGCTCACCCATGGTCACCGATGGCTTTTGCTAAGTCATTGAAAATAAGGCATTGTGACGAAAGGATGGTGATGCGTTGGGACCCAAATAATTATTTGCATTTAACTCTTAATCAATTGGTCGTAAGTTCGAATCTTACACGGCCCACCAACACCGGAACGCCGACCTTCAAGGTCGGCGTTTCGCTTTTCGGGAGCGTCGAAGCCGCTGCGCGCTGCATGCTTGTCTGCGCCTTGGCGCACCCGTACAATCAATCGCTTTAGCGCAGGGTAATCATCGACTTAGGCGATGGCTTGGGCGGCTGCGGCGGCAATGCCGTTTCCGCTGCCCGGGCCGGACACGACACGCGAAAGTGGCGGAACTGGTAGACGCACCAGATTTAGGTTCTGGCGGGTAACCCCCGTGCGGGTTCGAGTCCCGCCTTTCGCACCATGTCGCGATGATTCCAGGCGCTGCGGAATTGCAGCCAGGGCGCCCTGCCGGGCGTCACAACTATCGGGTTCCAGGAGACGACATGCAGGTTTCGGTTGAAAACATCGGCACGCTCGAGCGCAAGCTCACGGTGAAGTTTCCCGCCGAGCGCTACGAGACGCAGGTGGGTGCGCGCATCGCGGAGCTGGGGCGCACGGTGCGCCTGAAGGGTTTTCGTCCGGGCAAGGTGCCGGTGGCCGTCATCAAGCAGCGCTTCGGGGAGCAGGTGCGCGGCGAGGTGCTGTCCGACCTGATCGGCAGTACCCTGCGCGAAGCGGTGACGCAGGAGAAGCTGCAGCCCATCGCCAACCCTGCCATCGACACCACGGGCAAGCCCGAGAACGGCGAGATCGCCTACACCGCCACGTTCGAAGTGATGCCGGAATTTCCGGCGATCGACGTCGCCGCGCTCGCGATCACGCGTCCGCTGGCCACGGTGAGCGATGCCGACGTCGAGAAGATGCTGGAAACGCTGCGCCAGCAGCGCCGCAGCTTCGAGCAGGTCGACCGCGCTTCGGCCGAAGGCGACTTCGTGATGTTCGAGTACGCGGCGCAGGCCGGCGACTACCGCTTCCCGGCCGAGGGCCTGGAGCGCGCCGGCAGCGTGCTGGGTTCGGGCAACCTGTTCAAGGCGCTGGACGAAGCGTTGACCGGCCGCAAGGCCGACGACAGCTACGAGGCCGACATCGCCTTCCCGGCGGATTTCCGTAACGAGAGCCTGGCCGGCAAGTCCGCCAAGGTCAGTTTCAAGATCGTCAAGGTGCAGGAGCAGAAGCTGCCGGAAGTCGATGCGGAATTCGCCAAGCTCTTCGGCATCGCCGACGGCGACCTGGAGCACTTCCGCAAGGAGGTGCGCGCCAATCTGGAGCGCGAGCTGAAGGCGGCGTTGATGGGCCGGCTGAAGTCGGAAGTGGCCGAAAAGCTGTCCGAAGCGCACGGCTCGCTGGACGTGCCCAACATGCTGGTGCAGTCCGAGGCCCGGTCGATGGCTGCAGGCAGCGTGCCGCGCGGCCAGCAGCCGCCGCCGCAGTTGATCGAGGCCGCGCTGCCGATGGCGCGCAAGCGCGTGATCGCGGGCCTGCTGATGGGCGAGATCGCCCGCAAGCAGGAGCTGAAGATCGACCGCACGCGCGTGGCCGAGCAACTCGCCGCGATCGCCTCGACCTACGAGGAGCCGGAAAAGGTCATTGAACTCTACAACGGCGACCCCCAGTTGATGTCCGGGCTGCAGAACCGCGTGATGGAAGACCAGGTGGCCGAGTGGGTGGCGGACCACGCCAACACCACCGTGCAGGACCTGAGCTTCGACGAAGTGATGCGCCCCGCGGGCGCCTGATCGAGGCGTCCGCCATCGGGCCTGGCGCTGGCCGGGCCCGATGGCATACTTTCAGGCACATCCAACAGAGAGCGCACAGACCATGGAACCGATTCAGAACCTCAACCTGGTGCCGATGGTCGTCGAGCAGACCGCCCGCGGCGAGCGCTCCTACGACATCTATTCGCGCCTGCTCAAGGAGCGCGTGATCTTCCTGGTCGGCGAAGTGAACGACCAGGTGGCTAACCTGCTGGTGGCGCAGATGCTGTTCCTCGAGTCGGAAAATCCGGACAAGGACATCCACCTGTACATCAACAGTCCGGGCGGCGCAGTCACCGCGGGCCTGGCGATCTACGACACCATGCAGTACATCAAGCCGGACGTCAGCACCATGTGCATCGGTCAGGCCTGCAGCGCGGCTTCGCTGCTGCTGATGGCCGGCGCCAAGGGCAAGCGCTTCTCGCTGCCGAACTCGCGCGTGATGATCCACCAGCCGTCGGGCGGCGCCCGCGGCCAGGCCACCGACATCGAGATCCAGGCGCAGGAAATCCTGTACCTGCGTCGCCGCCTCAACGACATCTACGTGCAGCACACCGGCCAGCCGCTGGACCGGATCGAGCGTGACATGGAACGCGACCGCTTCATGAGTGCCGAGGCCGCCCGCGAATACGGCCTGATCGACGCGGTGCTCGACCGCCGCGCTGTCGAAACGGTCAAGTCGGCCTAACTTTTGCGATCGTCCCTGATCGCGAAGATCAAACGGCGGCCATCCACCGCCGCACCCACCATGGTTTGAGCTAGGGACAAGGGCTTCGCGTCTGCGGGCAGGCGCGGGGCCCTGTGCTATTCTCGGGCCGCAACCTGAATCACCCACAGTTTGACCAGCGGAATCGAAAGTATGAGCGACGACCGACAGGGGCGTTCCGGCGAGAGCGGCAAGATTCTGTACTGCTCCTTTTGCGGCAAGAGTCAGCATGAGGTGCGCAAGCTGATCGCGGGTCCGTCCGTGTTCATCTGCGACGAATGCGTGGAGCTGTGCAACGACATCATCCGCGAGGAACTGGAAGAAAAGGCCGCTTCCGGCCGTACCCAGTTGCCCAAGCCCAAGGAAATCCGCGAGTCGCTGGACCAATACGTGGTGGGCCAGGCGCGCGCCAAGAAGGCCTTGGCGGTGGCGGTATACAACCACTACAAGCGGATGGAGTCGCGTCAGAAGGGCGACGACGTCGAGCTGGGCAAGTCCAACATCCTGCTGATCGGCCCCACCGGCTCGGGCAAGACCCTGCTGGCCGAGACGCTGGCGCGCCTGCTCAACGTGCCGTTCACCATCGCCGATGCCACCACGCTGACCGAAGCGGGTTACGTGGGCGAGGACGTCGAGAACATCATCCAGAAGCTGCTGCAGAAGTGCGACTACGACGTCGAGAAGGCGCAGTCGGGCATTGTGTACATCGACGAGATCGACAAGATCTCGCGCAAGAGCGAGAACCCCTCGATCACCCGCGACGTCTCGGGCGAAGGCGTGCAGCAGGCCTTGCTCAAGCTGATCGAAGGCACGTTGGCCTCGGTGCCGCCGCAGGGCGGCCGCAAGCATCCGCAGCAGGAATTCCTGCAGGTCGACACCAAGAACATCCTGTTCATTTGCGGCGGCGCGTTCGCGGGGCTGGAAAAAGTGATCCAGCAGCGTTCCGAGACCACCGGCATCGGCTTCGGCGCCGAGGTGCGCAGCAAGGAGCGCACCCAGAACGTGGGCAAGTTGCTGGCCGACGTGGAGCCGGCGGACCTGGTGCGTTTCGGTCTGATCCCCGAATTCGTGGGCCGTTTGCCGGTCATTGCCACGCTGGAGGAACTGGACGAGGCAGCACTGGTGAAGATCCTCACCGAGCCCAGGAACGCCGTCACCAAGCAGTTCAAGAAGCTGTTCGAGATGGAAGACGTGGAGCTGGAATTCCGCCCCGAGGCGCTGCAGGCGATCGCCAAGAAGGCGCTCAAGCGCAAGACCGGCGCCCGCGGCCTGCGCACCATCCTCGAGCAGGTGCTGCTCGACACCATGTACGAGCTGCCCTCGCTGGAGCACGTCAGCAAGGTGGTGGTGGACGACGCGGTGATCGAAGGCCAGGCCGAGCCCTACCTGATCTACCGCGGCAACCTGCAGCAACACGCGGCGGGCGAGGGCGGCAACGCCGCCTGATCGCCGCAGGCTACGCAATTACGGCTCCGGCGCCTGCGTCGGAGCCGTTTTGCTTTTGGCGTGTGCCGCCGTGCCGTTCCACTCCATTGCGGAATGGTTACGGCAGGTATCCGGGCGAGGCTGCAGTGCATGGCCAAGTTTCTGATTTTGCTCGGCAAGCGCCTCCACAGCCGCCGTATTCGCTTGAGTAATCCTCGTTTCGCCTCCACTTGACGTGTCATGCGGCCCGGCGCAGTGTCGGGTTGCCCCATCGGATTCCCGCGAGAGACCCCCAATGGCCAAGAGTCCCCCCAAATCTGCCGCGCTCGACGCGTTGCCCGTTCTGCCGTTGCGCGATGTAGTGGTCTACCCGCACATGGTCATCCCGTTGTTCGTGGGACGGGACAAGTCCATGCGTGCGCTGGAGCGCGCGATGGAGGGCGAGCGGAAGATCCTGCTCGTGGCGCAGAAGAGCCCGGACATCGACGACCCGGCCGTGGAAGACCTGCATCAGATCGGAACCCTGGCCGGCGTGCTGCAGCTGCTGAAACTGCCTGACGGTACGGTCAAGGTGCTGGTCGAAGGGCAGTCGCGCGTCGCGCTGCAGGATTGCCGCGACGACGGCGGCATGCTGGTGGCGCGCTCGCGCGTGGTCGAACCGGTCTACGGCGCCAAGGAGCGCGAACTGGACGTGGTATCGCGGACGCTGGTTTCGCTGTTCGAACAACTGGTGAAGCAAAGCCGCAAATTGCCACCGGAAGTGCTCGCCAGCCTGTCGGGCATCGAGGATCCCTCGCGCGTGGCCGACTCCATTGCCGCGCACTTGTCGGTGCGCATGGCCGACAAGCAGAAGGTGCTGGAAATCGCCGACGTCGGCGAGCGCCTGGAACTGCTGATCGGCATGGTCGACGGCGAGATGGATCTGCAACAGGTGGAGAAGCGCATCCGCGGCCGCGTGAAGTCGCAGATGGAGAAGAGCCAGCGCGAGTACTACCTCAACGAGCAGATGAAGGCGATCCAGAAGGAACTGGGCGAGGGCGAGGACGGCCCGAACGAGATCGAGGAACTGCAGAAGAAGATTGAAAACGCCGGCATGCCCAAGGCGGTGCTGGCCAAGGCGCGCGCGGAGTTCGGCAAGCTGCGCCAGATGTCGCCGATGTCGGCCGAGGCCACGGTGGTGCGCAACTACCTGGACTGGTTGATCGGCGTGCCGTGGAAGAAGCGCAGCAAGGTCCGCAAGGACCTCGCCCTGGCGCAGGAAGTGCTGGATGCCGACCACTTCGGCCTGGAGAAGGTCAAGGAGCGCATCCTCGAATACCTGGCTGTGCAGCAGCGCGTGAACACCATGAAGGGCCCGATCCTCTGCCTGGTCGGGCCGCCCGGCGTGGGCAAGACCTCGCTCGGCCAGTCGATCGCCAAGGCCACCAACCGCAAATTCGTCCGCATGTCGCTGGGCGGCGTGCGCGACGAGGCGGAGATCCGCGGCCACCGGCGCACCTACATCGGCTCGATGCCGGGCCGCATCGTGCAGAACCTCAACAAGAGCGGCAGCAAGAACCCGCTGTTCGTGCTCGACGAGATCGACAAGATGTCGATGGACTTCCGCGGCGATCCGTCCTCGGCGCTGCTGGAAGTGCTCGACCCGGAACAGAACAACGCCTTCAACGACCACTATCTCGAAGTCGACCTCGACCTTTCCGAGGTGATGTGGATCGCCACCGCGAACTCGCTCAACATCCCCGGTCCGCTGCTCGACCGCATGGAAGTGATCCGCATCCCGGGCTACACCGAGGACGAGAAGCTCAACATCGCGCAGAAATATCTGCTCCCCAAGCAGATCAAGGCCAACGGCCTGAAGCCCGAAGAGTTGAGCATCGCGGAAGAGGCCGTGCGCGACATCGTGCGCTACTACACGCGCGAGTCCGGCGTGCGCAACCTCGAGCGGGAGGTGTCCAAGATCTGCCGCAAGGTGGTGAAGGAGCTCATGCTCGGCGAAGTGCGCAAGACCAAGAGCAAGGCCAAGGCGAAACCGGTTGCGGCAAAAGCCGCCAAGGGCAAGGCAAAGGGCGCGGTGGCAGTCGTCGTGGACTCCACCAATCTCGACCATTACCTCGGCGTGCGCCGCTTCGATTTTGGCCGCAAGGAACAACAAAACGAAGTGGGCCTGGTCACCGGACTCGCGTGGACGCAGGTGGGCGGCGAACTGCTCAGCATCGAGGCGTCCGTGGTTTCCGGCAAGGGGCAGCTCGTGCACACCGGCCAGCTCGGCGACGTGATGAAGGAGTCCATCCAGGCCGCGTTGTCGGTGGTGCGCGCGCGCGTGGACCGGTTGGGCATCGATCCGGAGTTCCACAAGAAGTTCGACATCCATGTGCATGTGCCCGAAGGCGCCACGCCCAAGGATGGCCCCAGCGCCGGCATCGGCATGTGCACCGCGCTGGTGTCCGCGTTGACCAAGGTGCCGGTGCGTTCGGAAGTGGCGATGACCGGCGAGATCACCTTGCGCGGGCGCGTGCTGCCGATCGGCGGGCTGAAGGAGAAGCTGCTGGCCGCGCACCGCGGCGGGATCACCACGGTGATCATTCCCGAGGACAACAAGAAGGACCTGGCCGACATGCCGGCCAACATCACTTCGTCGCTGGAGATCCATCCGGTGCGCTGGATCGACGAGGTGCTGGACATTGCGCTGGAGCGTCCGCTGCAGCCGAGCGAAGCGAAACCCGAGGCGCATGCCGTGCACGATGAGCAGGCCGGCGCCGACGACGCCGAATCGCATATCCGCCCCCATTGAGGCTTGAGTCGGACGGGCGCCAGGGGCCGCGAACCGGCCCCTGGCGCCCGTTGCATTCATGCCCCGGGAAAATCCGCAAGTGCCGCTGGTGTTTTGCAGGATGCAAAAGTTCCGTTGGCCGCCGCACATCGCCCGAAATCCTTGCTGCGCCTTGTATTGCGATGCCTGGCAACGCGCTGGTATAAAGGCCGAACCGTAGTCCCGGCGCCCGTTGCGCGTGTCCGCGATGCGGGGTTGCGTTACGGCGCCCAACGGGTACCAACCATCCACGGCGGTTGCGCGCGCCCATGCCACGGGGCGGGCCGGCCGCAAAACGTACTAGGGAGTTTTCAATGAATAAAACCGATCTGATCAATGCCATCGCCGACAAGGCTGAACTGACCAAGGCCGACGCCGGCCGCGCGTTCGACGCGTTCGTCGAGGTCGTGCAGAAGTCGCTCAAGAAGGGCGAGGACGTGTCGGTGGTGGGTTTCGGCACCTTCACCGTGCGCAAGCGCGCCGCCCGTACCGGCCGCAATCCGCGCACCAACGAGACGATCAAGATCAAGGCTTCGAAGGTTCCCGCCTTCAAGGCTGGCAAGACGCTCAAGGACGCCCTAAACTGAGCGGCTTGACGCTCGGTTTCGGGTGCTTAGCTCAGCGGTAGAGCGCCGCCCTTACAAGGCGATGGTCGTAGGTTCGATCCCTACAGCACCCACCAGAAAACTGTGGAGCGGTAGTTCAGTCGGTTAGAATGCTGGCCTGTCACGCCGGAGGTCGCGGGTTCGAGTCCCGTCCGCTCCGCCACGGTTCGCAAGGGCGCCCCAGCGGCGCCCTTGTCGTTTCGGCGCCGCCTCGGCGGCGATTCTTGGGTTCATGCAAGGCGCGCCGCGCGCCGATCAACAGAGGCAGGAAGGTAGGCAATGCTGCAGGCAATGCGTAACAAGATGCACGGGTGGCCCGCCGCCGTCCTTCTCGGCCTCGCCACCTTCGCGATGTCGTTCTTCGGCATCGAGGGCTACATCGCGTCCCGCGCCGACACCTACGTGGCCAAGGTCGGCAAGCACGAGATCAGCCAGCAGGACTTCCAGAACCGCATGAACCAGCTGCGCCAGCAGATGAGCGCGGAGCAGGGCGACCGTTTCGACGCGGACGCGTTCGAGAAGCCCGAGATGAAGCTCAAGGTGCTGGATGGCATGATCGACCAGCAGCTGCTGCTGAAGGCCAACGAGGACTGGGGCATCCGCGTGCCGGATCAGGCCGTGCGCGACTACATCGCGGCGATCCCCGCGTTCCAGATCAACGGCCAGTTCGACGCCAACACCTACCGTACCTTGCTGGCCGAGCAGCGCAAGACGCCGGAGATGTTCCAGGACGAAGTGAGCGCCTCGCTGGCCACGCAGGTGCTGCCGAATGCGATCGGCGACAGCGCCATCATCACCGACGCCGAGATCAACCATTACCTCGACCTGCGGATGCAGCGCCGCGACATCCGTTACGCCGTGCTGCCCAAGCCGCAGCCCGCCGATACCACCGTCACCGACGCGCAGATCGCCGACTACTACAAGGCGCACCTTGCGGATTACATGAATCCCGAGCAGGTGTCGCTGCAATACCTCGAAGTGAAGGGCAGCGAGCTCAAGCCGGACGCGCCGCCCAGCGACGCCGATCTGATGAAGCGCTACGAGAACGAAAAGCAGCGTTTCGTGCAGCCCGAGCAGCGCGAGGTGTCGCACATCCTCATCAACGTGCCTGCCAACGCCACGCCGGAGCAGCAGAAGGCCGCGCTGGCCAAGGCCGACAAGATCGCCGCCGAGGCCACGCCGGACAACTTCGCCAAGCTGGCCGAGCGGGATTCGGACGACCTGGGCTCGAAGCGCCAGGGCGGCGACCTGGGCTGGCTGCAGAAGGGCGTGACCAATGCGGCCTTCGACAGCGCGATGTTCGCGCTGAAGAAGGGCGAGATCTCCAAGCCGGTGCTGACGCCGGATGGCTACGACATCCTCTGGCTGCGCGACATCCGCAACGGCGAGGCCAAGTCCTTCGCCGAAGTGCGCGACCAGCTGCTGGCCGAAGCCACCGCCGGCGACAAGGACCGCAAGTACAACGAGGTGGCCGGCAAGCTGTCGGACGATACCTACCAGAGCCCGTCCTCGCTGGAGCCGGCCGCGCAGGCGCTGGGCCTGCCGATCAAGACCACGGCGCTGTTCTCGCGGCAGGGCGGCGACGGCATCGCGGCCAATGCCAAGGTCATCAAGGCCGCGTTCGGCAGCGACGTGCTGGCGCAGGGCAACAACTCCAACCTGATCGAGCTGGGCAACGACGACGCGGTGGTCATCCGCGTGGCGCAGCACGTGGCCGCCGCCGCCAAGCCACTGGCCCAGGTGCACGATGAAATCGCCAAGACCATCCTCGACCAGCGCATCGCGGCCGCTGCGAAGACGCAGGCGGACGGCCTGCTGGCGCGGTTGCTCAAGGGCGAGACGCTGGCTGCCGTTGCGGCCGCCGACAATGCGAGCGTAAAGAGTGTGGCCGACATGGTACGCATCCAGCCCGACGTGCCCGCCGCCTTGCGCGACCAGGCCTTCCTGTTGCCGCATCCGGTCGACGGCAAGCCGCAATACGCCGCGGTGGACATGAAGGACGGCAGCTACGCGCTGCTGGCGGTGGACAAGGTGCAGGGTGCGGATCTCAGCAAGATCACGCCGGAAGAGCGCAACATGCTCCGCCAGCAGATGACCCAGGCCTACGGCGCGGTGGAGACGCAGGAACTCATCAAGACCCTGCGCAACAGCACCGAGGTCAAGATCGCCAAGGACCGGATGTAAGTCAGGCGCTCCGGCAACACGCGAAGAAGGCGGCCCGCGGGCCGCCTTCTTCGTATCCACCGGGATGGCGCAGATGGTCGTCTACATCGGCGCCCTGACCTTGAGTACCTGGCCGGGCTTGATCTGCGGGCCATGCAGATGGTTCCAGCGCTCCAGCTCCTTCACGCTCACTGCGTAACGGCGCGCCAGTTGCCACAGGCTCTCGCCGGCGACGACGCGATGCGTGCGTGCGGCGGCGGATTGTTCCGATGCGCCGTTGCCGCCGCTCTCCAGATGTCCGGCAGGATCGGAACCGAGGGTGTCGTCGGCAGAACTCGCCTGCGCCAGCAGCGCGTCGTGGAACTGCTGTGCATGACCGAGGGGCATCATCAGGTAGGGCGCCGCGCCGGCATCGGCGATGTTGGTGCGGAAGGCGGCGTTGAGGTTCTTCAGCGCCTCCAACTGCATGCCGGCCTTGTCGGCGGCGCGTGCCAGCGGCATCGAATGCGGCAGCGGCACCGGCACGAGATGCTGGCTGGGCTGCAATGTCGGCAGGGTGACAGCGAAGCGTCCAGGCTGGCGCACCACGCAGGCCACGGCCAGCAGCCGGGTGAGATGTTCGCGCGTGATGTCGTGCACCGGCCAGTGCGGAATCACCGGCGACGGCGGCGGCATGCCATGGCGCTGCATCAGCTGGCGTGCCTTGAATTCGCCGGCATTGTAGGCGTAATCGGCCACGCGCCAGTCGTGGAACTCGTCGTAGTAGGTGCGCAGCAGTTTCATCACCGCATCGGCAGACGCCTGCACGTCCAGCCGGGCGTCGTAGCGGCTATCCACGTGCAGGCCCATCGCCGCTGCGGTGGCGGGCATGATCTGCCACATGCCAGCCGGGCGGCCGCGCCGTGCGGGGATAGGCCTGAAGCCGCTCTCGATCCACGGCAACAGCACGAACTCGCCCGCCACGTCGTGTTCGGCGGCTACCTGCTGCACATAGGTAAGCTTGGGCAGCGCATCGCGCAAGGCCGCTTCGAAACGTTGCGGGTCGCGCGTATAGCGCCTGGCCCAGGACAGCACCGCCGGACTGGCGTCGCAATCGGCCATCTGGAAACTGCCGCGCAGCCTGTCCCAGACGTTGCCGGCCGTCTCCGGCGTCGCCGCGACCACGGCGCCGGATGACGAGGCCGCAGCTGGCGCCGGCGCGATCGGGGATGGTTCGGGTGGCGGAACCGCCGGCGCCGGGTGCTGTGGCGGCGCGGTGGCGCATGCGGCCAGCAAGGCCGACAGGCTCAACGGCAGCAGTCGCCTGGCGAGAGTGCGTGTGTTCATGCGCGGAACGCATCCTTGGCGGCTCGCACGGCGGCGAAACGCGCGACGCGGTCCGCGGCTTCTCGGGTCTTTCGCTGGCACCAGGCGATCACCTCGGGCTGGTCGACGCGAAGGAACGGGTTGGTCGCGAGTTCGCGGCCCATGGCCACCGGCAGGGTGGGACGCTGCCCGGCGCGCAAGGCGGCGACTTCCTGCATGCGTTTCGACAGCGCGTTGTTGTGCGGCTCGATCTCTTGGGCGAAGCGACCGTTCGCAGCGGTGTATTCGTGTCCGCAGCAGAGCAGGGTTTCGGCCGGCAACGCGGCAAGGCGATCCAGCGAGGCGAGCATCTGCGCAGGCGTGCCTTCGAACAGTCGGCCGCAACCCATGCTGAAGAGGGTATCGCCGGCCAGCAGAACGCCTTCGCCATGGTAGGCCACATGGCTCAGCGTGTGGCCGGGTACCGCGAGCGTTTCAAAACTGGCTTGTGGCTGCTGCAGGACGACACGGTCGCCATCGCGCACGCGCACGGTGGCCGCGGCGATGCGTTCGTCCTCGGGCGCATACACGGGCACGCCGTGCCGATGGTGCAGGGCGGCCGCGCCACCGATGTGATCCGGGTGATGGTGGGTCAGCAGGATCGCACGCAGGCGCAAGCCGCTCTTGAGCAGCGCCTGTTCCACCGGGCCATCGTCGCCGGGATCGACGACGATGGCCTGGCCTTCGTCGTCGTGCAGCAGCCAGATGTAGTTGTCAGCCAGGGCCGGTAGCGGTACGAGATGCAAGGGCATGCTCCGCTGCATGGGTCGGTAACGTGCGCGGCTGCCGTCCCGGCGTGCGCGAAACGTCCGACTATAGTCAGGCTTCGATGGCGGCTCGTTAGCATGCCGTTAATGCGCGTGGCGGCAGTTCAGCGATGTGCGCCATGCACGCCGCGACCCGCGCGCCTGCAGACGTTACACTTTGCGTTGGATTCCAATGACGACCGTGCGCCGGAACGAATGCATGCCGCATCCCCGTGACCACGACCTTCATGCCAGCGCCCCGCTGCGCCGATTGCGCAGCGGGCAATGGCGCAGCATGGCGCCGTTGCTGCAACGCGAGACGGGGCGGCGCGCGCTGCGCATCGGTGTGGCTGATGACGACGCGCTGCCGCCGATGTCGGGCATGACCTGGACGCGGTTATGGCTGGCGTGCGAGGGCTACCGCGGCGACGTGCGCGCTCGTGCCGACGAACCGCTGCCTTTCGTCGACGAAGCCTTCGACCTTGTCTGGCTGCAGCATGCGCTTGAGCCTGCGCCGCAAGCCGCTGCGCTGTTGGCCGAAGCCTGTCGCGTACTGGCGCCTGGCGGCGTGCTGCTCATGACCGGGGTGCACCCGTTGGGCGGCTGGGCGCCGTGGTTCTGCTGGCACGCGCGCCAACAGAACCATGGCCTGCAATGGCCGTGGCGGTTGCGCAGGCATCTGCAACGCGAAGGTTTGGCGATCGAGCATCAGTGCCGGCTCGGCGCCCCGTGGCCCGGCACGCTGTCGAACGGCGACAGCCATTGGGGCGGCGCCTACCTGTTGCTGGCACGCAAGCAGCAAAGCATCGCCATTCCACTGAAACTGCGGCCCTTGCCCGCGCGGGCGCCGGTGAATGCGCGCCTGTCGCCAGGGGCGCGGCGACACTCCGTACCCTGACTGGAAAACCGTGTGACGACCGACGAAGTACATGCCTTCACCGACGGCGCCTGCCTGGGCAACCCCGGCCCCGGCGGCTGGGCCGCCTTGCTGCGTGCCAAGGGGCACGAACGGTTATTGGCCGGCGGTGAAGCCGACACCACCAACAACCGGATGGAACTCATGGCCGCCATCGGTGCGCTGGAAGCACTCACCCGGCCCTGCGCCGTGGTGCTCACCACCGATTCGCGTTACGTGATGCAAGGCATCGAGCAGTGGTTGCCGAAATGGCGGGCCAACGGCTGGCGCACCGCCGACAAGAAGCCGGTGAAGAACCAGGATCTGTGGGAACGCCTTTCCGCCGCCACCGGCAACCACCGCGTGCGCTGGCAGTGGGTGAAGGGCCACAACGGCCATGCCGAGAACGAGCGGGTGGACCAGGCCGCACGCGAGCAGGCCGAGCAGCGCCGGGGCCACGCATGAGGCAGGTGGTGCTGGATACCGAAACCACCGGCCTGGAGGTCCGCCAGGGACACCGGTTGGTGGAAATCGCCTGCGTGGAAATGGTGGGTAGGCGCCTCACCGGCCGGCATTGGCAGACCTATCTCAACCCCCAACGCGCGATGGACGAAGGCGCCAGCCAGGTCACCGGCATCCGCGACGAACATCTCGTCGACAAGCCGCTGTTCGCCGACAAGGTGGACGAGTTCCTCGCTTTCGTCGACGGCGCCGAACTCATCATCCACAACGCCAGCTTCGACGTCGGCTTCCTGAACGCCGAACTCGCCCGGCTGGGCGGTTCCTTCGGCAGCATCGGCGACCGCTGCAGCGTGCTCGACACGCTGGCGATGGCGCGCGAGCGCTACCCCGGCCAGCGCAACAGCCTGGATGCCTTGTGCAAACGCCTTGGCGTGGACAACTCCCGGCGCGACCTGCACGGCGGCCTGATCGACGCGCAGTTGCTGGCCGACGTTTATCTCGCGATGACGTCGGGCCAGGTGGCGATGGATCTGGCGTTCGAGCAATCGCAGGAATCGGCGACGAACACGGCAGCCGCGACGCCGCTGGTGCTGCGCGGGCGCCCGCGCGTCTTGCGCGCCTCCGCCGAAGAGGCGGCGATGCACGAACAGCGCCTCGACGCGCTGGACAAGGCGGCCGGCGGCGTCAGCGTCTGGCGAAAACTGGAGACGCCCGCAGCGGCGGCCGAGGCCGGCTCAGCTTGAACGCACCAGGATCGCGGTGATGTTGTCCTTGCCGCCGCGGTCCAGCGCATCGAGCAGCAACTGATCCACGCACTCCTGCGCGGCGAGGTCGCTGCGCGACGCCGTGCGGGCAATCGACGCCGCGTCGAGGTCCTCGGTCAGCCCGTCACTGCACAGCAGGAAACCCATGCCGGGCGCGAGGCGGCCATGCGACATGCCGACGTGCAACTGCGCCGCCGGCGTGACGCCCAGCGCCTGCGTCAGCACGTTGCGGTTGGGATGGCGCGCGGTGTGCGCCGGATCCAGCTTGCCCGCCTGGACCAGGGCTTGCACCAGCGAGTGGTCGTGGCTTATCTGGCGCAACTCGCGACCGGTGGCATAGATGCGGCTGTCGCCTACCCATGCGGCCTCGTAGCCGCTCTCGCTCAGGCGCAGGGCCGCGATGGTGCTTCCCATCGGCAGCGAATTGCCGTGGTCGTGCACTTGCGCCATCAAGTGCTCGTTGGCGCCGTGGATGGCTTCCGCAAGGCCGTGCCCGCGGCTTACCAGCTCGACCACGCTGTCGCGCACCAGCGCGGACGCCACTTCGCCATGCAGGTGGCCGCCCATGCCGTCGGCTACCAGGAACAGGCCGAGCGCGACATCGGCGTAGTAAGTGTCTTCGTTGCGCGTGCGGCGCAAGCCGGCGTGGGTACCGTGTCCGAATTCGATCATGGCGGAAGCATGGCGGATGTTGGGGAGTGGTGCAAAAGCGGTGGTGCAGACGGCGATGTTTTCTTTGGCGGCAGGGCGCGCCCGGCATCTCAACCGTTTGGCGCTTGCCGCGCGCAGGCGCAGGCGCGTGCATGCAGCAGTTCGCTTTCGCGGGTGTTGCGGGTGAGACGGGCGGCGCGCTCGAATTCCACGCGGGCTTCGTCGTGGCGGTCGAGTTTTTCCAGCAGGTCGCCGCGCACGGCGGGCAGCAGATGGTAGTTGGCCAGCGCAGGTTCGTCGCGCAAGGCGTCGACGATGGCCAGGCCGGCGCCGGGCCCATGGGCCATCGCCACGGCCACGGCGCGGTTGAGCTGCACCACGGGCGATGGCATGGCGTCGGCCAGCGTTGCGTACAGCGCGGCGATGCGGTTCCAGTCGGTCTGCTCGGCGGTGCTGGCGCGGGCGTGGCAGGCGGCGATGGCGGCCTGCAATGTGTAGGGTTCGCCATCGCCGCCCAGCCGTTGCGCACGGTCCAGCGCGGCGAGTCCGCGCTGGATCAGCAACCGGTCCCAGCGGGCCCGGTTCTGCTCCAGCAGGCGGATCGGCGTGCCGTCCGCTGCGCTGCGCGCATGCGTGCGCGAAGCCTGCAGTTCCATCAGCGCAAGCAGGCCGAACACCGGCGCCTGCTGCGGCATCAAGCCGGCGAGGATGCGGCCCAGCCGCAGGGCTTCCTCGCACAAGGCGGGGCGCATCCAGTCGTCGCCGGCGGTAGCGGTGTAGCCCTCGTTGAAGATCAGGTAGATCACGCCGAGTACGGCGTCCAGGCGGTCGGCCAGTTCCTCGCCGCGCGGCACTTCGAACGGCACCTGCTTGTCGGCCAGCGTGCGTTTGGCGCGCACGATGCGTTGGGCGACGGTCGGCTCCGGTTGCAGGAAAGCGCGTGCGATTTCGGTGGTGCTGAGGCCGCCGAGCAGGCGCAGAGTGAGCGCCACCCGCGAATCGGCGGGCAGCGCGGGATGGCAGGCGGTGAAGATCAGCCGCAGCAGGTCGTCGCCGATGTCGTCGTCGAGCATGGCATCGAAACGGGGCATGGCGTCGGCCTGTTCGGCCTCCAGTTCGCGCGCGATTTCCTCGTGCTTGCGCTCCATCAACTGGCGGCGGCGCAGGCGGTCGATGGCGCGGTGCTTCGCCGTGGTCATCAGCCACGCGCCGGGGTTGTCCGGCACGCCGGTCTGCGGCCATTGCTCCAGCGCGGTCACCAGCGCGTCCTGCGCCAGCTCCTCGGCCAGGCCCACGTCGCGCAGCATGCGCGCAAGGCCCGCGATGATGCGCGCCGATTCGATGCGCCAGATGGCTTCGATGCTGCGCGGAATGTCGGTCGCCGTCATGGCGACCGATCAGACCATCATCGCCCCGCTACGGCAAGGCATCATGCGGCCGGCGGGCAGTTGATCATCCACGGCACGCCGAAGCGGTCCACCAGCGAGCCGAAGCGGGCGGCCCAGAAGGTCGGCTGGATCGGCATCTGCACCGTGCCGCCTTCGGCCAAGGCGTGGAAGATGCGCTCGGCCTGTTCCGGCGAGTCGAGCTGGATCGACACCGAGCAGCCCTTGATGGGCGTGTAGGGGCATTGCGGAGCCATCGCGTCCGAGGCCATCAGCACCTGGCCGCCTACTTCCAGCCGCACGTGCATCATCTTGTCGTGCATTTCCGGCGGCATGGGCATGTCCGGCGGCGCGTCGCCGTAGCGCGCGCGCATGGTGACCTGGCCGCCGAAGCAGCGGGCGTAGAAATCGAAGGCGGCTTCGGCATTGCCGTCGTAGGTGAGGTAGGCGACGAATTGCATGGCGGTACTCCTCGGTGGACGGGGGTTATGGGCGGCCGGCGATCTGCGCGCGCAGGCCGGCCTCCTGTTCGCGCAGGGCATCGGTGAACTGGTCGCCGAAGTCCTCGGCTTCGAGCACCGGCCGGATCTCCACTTCGGCGCCGCCGTCGAACGGCGCGCGCTTCAGCCATTCGACCGCCTCGGCCATCGACTTCACCTGCCATAGCCAGAAGCCCGCGATCAGCTCCTTGGTTTCGGCGAACGGGCCGTCGATCACGCTGCGTTGCGCGCCGTCGAAACGCACGCGGACGCCGCGGGAGCTGGGGTGCAGTCCCTCGCCGGCGAGCATCACGCCGGCCTTGACCAGTTCTTCGTTGAATCGGCCCATCGCGGCGAGCCGTTCGGTGCTCGGCAGCGCGCCGGCCTCGGTGTCGCGGGTTGCCTTGACGATCACTATGCAGCGCATCGGGTTGCCTCCTGCCAGCGGCGTGATTTGCATTCAGGGATACGACGAACGACGGCTTGCCGAATCGACACGGCGCGCGAGGATTCTTCCGGCGGACCGGAACGGGAGGCGCGAATCAGGGCTTCAGCTGCAGCCCGGTGTACCAGGTGCGCCCGTAGGCCGGCTCCAGTCCGGTCTGCCACACGCGATCGTAGTAGCGGCGGTCGGCGAGGTTGCCGATGCCGGCCAGCAGTTTCACATGGCGGTTGAGTTGCCAGTCGGCGGCCAGGTCGAGCACGGTGTAGGCGGGAATGCGCGCGGGCAGGTAGCTGGCCCCGCTGCCCAGCGGCTGGTCGGAGTCCTGCCAGTACTGCGCGGCCGAGGAAACCGCGGTGAGACTGAGCTTGACGCGCCGTTCCAGCCGCCAGGTGAGGCCAGCCTTGGCGAGGTAGCGGGGTGCGTAGGCGGGCACCTTGCCGACCTGGCCGGGGATCGCGCTGGCGGTGAACCTCGCGTTGAGCAGGCTGACGCTGGCAAACGCTTCCAGGTGTTCGCCGTGCGCGGTCAGCGCGGTCGGCGCCAGGAAATCGTAGTCGAGCTGGCCTTCGATCCCGCGGTTGCGCGTGTCGCCGGTGTTCACCTCGATCACGTCGACGGCGTTGATGTGCTGCGCCTCGATGCGGTTCCTGAAGTCGATCCAGAACAGGCTGACGTCGTAATACAGGCCGGTGAGCGGCACGCCGTGCACGCCGGCCTCCCACGACAGCGATTTCGACGGATCGGGTGCATGGCCCGGCACGATGTTGGCGAACGGCGAGGCCATGTCGAAGTAGCGCAGCGGCCGCCAACCCTGCGACACGTTGAGGTAGGTTTCGTTGCCGTGGCCGAAGTCGTTGCCGATGCCGAGGCCGAACAGCGGCACCGTGCGCGTATCGGCCTCGTGGATCAACGGACGGCTGAGGAAGGGCGGCCGCACCGTCTCGTCCACCGCCACGCGTTCGTGCTCCAGGCGCACCGAGGGCACGACGTGGATCTCGTGCGGCAGGCGGAACACGTTCTCGGCGAACACCGCGGCGTAGTCCGAGCTACGCGCCTGGCGCAGGCGCGGCACGCCGTTGCGGTCGTAGCGGTCGACGTAGAGGTCGGGGCTGCTCCACTGGCGGAACGGATCGTTGCCGTGGAACAGCACGGTGCCCGCGGTGAACGCATTGCCGCGGCCCCAGGTTTTGCGCACGCGCAGGTCCAGCCCCTGGGTGCGGAACTGCTCGTCCTGCAGCGTGGTGCCGGCGGGAGGCGGCTGCGGCGCCAGCGCGCCGTTTGCGGCACGGCTAGCGAGATCCTGCCACGCAAACCACAACTTGCCGGTGAGCCGCCAGCCGTCGCCGAACTCGCGCGTGTGGCCCAGCACCCACTGGTCGCGGTCCACCCAGTCGCGGTTCCACGGCGTGGGCGTGGCCTGCGGATCGGCCCGCCATTGCGGCAGGCTCAGCCGGCCGGGATCGCCGGAGTCGGCATCGGTCGCATGCAGGTCCAGCCACCAGAGGTTTCTGTCGCTGGGGCGATATTCGAGGTAGAAGTCGGCCTGGCGCATCTGCGATTGCGCGTTCGGCCGCGTGCCGTCGCTGCGCACGTAGGCGGCATCGAGGCGGAATGTCCAGGCGCCGCGGCTGCCTTCGAGCACGTTGTAGGTCGAGTACAGGCCATGCGCGCCGACCACTTGTTCGGTGCTGGCCGAGAACGGCGTACCGGGTGTCGGGCGTTTCGTGGTCAGGTTGATCACCGGCGCGGGTTCCGGCCCGTACAGCAGGCTGGAGCCGCCGCGGATCAGCTGCACTTCGTCCAGGCTTTGCGCCAGCGGCATCGCGTACAGCGTGGGGAAGCCGATCCAGTCGCTTTCCAGCGGAATGCCGTCCTGCATCACCAGCACGTATTCCGACTCTTGCGGGTTGCCCAGGCCGCGATAGCTCAGGTTGAACTGGGTGGGCGTGGGTTGTTGCGAGACCAGTACGCCGGGCGAACGCGCCAGCAGCTGTTGCAGGTTGTTGCCGATCACGGTGGGCTGCAGGTCGAGATGGGTGACTGTGGTCTTCTTGGTCACCGTGATCTTGGTGCCGGCCACTTCCGCCATCTGGTGCCGGAGTTTCGCCGCCACGTACACGCGCCAGTCGTCACCGCGCACGTCGACGCGCGGCAGGTCGGTGACCGACCGCGGCGCGGTCGCCGTGGTCTGTTGCGCCTTGGCCGTGGATGCGACGAGCGCAAGGGCCGTGGACAGGGCAAGGGGCAGGGCGGCGCGACGGGGCATCGTGTGGCATGGTGCAAGGGGCAATGCCGGGTTATGACGCATTCCCGGCCTTATCGCCATAGGCCAGGCGTTTATGGACGCCGCTGCATGACTCTGCAGGCCAGCGGCCGGGTCGGACGATGCGGCGCTCCGTAGTACCTTTGGTGCGTATCGCCAGACTGCGACCGTGACTTCCGGGGCTTGAGTACTACCCCCGGCTTTGCCATACAGCTTTCCACTTCGCCTCACCGGGAACTCATCCATGCGTATGTCGCGCCGTATCGTCGTGCTCGCCCTCGGCGCCCTGATCAGCTGGTCTGCGCAGGCGGAGGTGGCGCCATCGTCCTACCAGGCCCTGCACTGGCGTTCGATCGGGCCGTTCCGCGGCGGGCGCGTGCTGGCGGTGTCGGGCATTCCGGGCGATGCGCGGCATTTCTATTTCGGCGCGGTGGACGGCGGCGTGTGGGCGACGCAGGACGCCGGGCGTACCTGGCAGCCGATCTTCGACAAGGAGCCGGTGGGTTCGATCGGTGCGCTGGCGCTGGCGCCGTCGAACCCCAAGGTCATCTACGTGGGCAGCGGCGAGGCCGACATGCGCTCGGACATCGCCCACGGCAACGGCATGTACAAGAGCGTGGACGGCGGTGCGCACTGGACGCGCATCGGGCTGACGGACAGCTATCAGATCGGCAAGATCCTGGTCGATCCGCGCAATCCGGACGTGGTGTACGTGGCCGCGCTCGGCCATGCCTACGGCCCGAACGCCGAGCGTGGCGTGTTCCGCAGCAGCGACGGCGGCAAGACCTGGACCAAGGTGCTGTTCAAGAACGACGACACCGGGGCGATCGACCTCGCCTTCAAGCCCGGCGATCCGGACACGGTCTACGCCGCGCTGTGGCAGACCCGCCGGCCACCGTGGAGCGTGTACCCGCCTTCGAACGGGCCGGGCAGCGGCCTGTATGTGTCGCACGACGGCGGCGCGCACTGGAGCCAGGTGCAGGGCGACGGCTTCGCCGCGCATCCGGGCCGCATCGGCCTGGCGACCTCGCCGGCACGGCCGGACCGCGTCTACGCACTGGTGGATGCGGCGGGCGGCGAGGGCGGCCTGTACCGTTCCGACGACGACGGCGCGCACTGGAAGCACATCACCGGCGACCAGCGCCTGTGGCAGCGCGGCTGGTACTTCAGCGGCGTCACGGCGGATCCGAAGGATGCCGACCGCGTGTACGTGATGAACACCATCGTGCTGCGCTCGGACGATGGCGGCGCGCACTTCATCGCACTGAAGGGCGACCCCACCGGCGACGACTTCCATGCCCTGTGGATCGATCCCACCGACTCCAACCGGCAGATCCTCGGCGTGGACCAGGGCACCTTGATCACGCTCAACGGCGGCAAGACCTGGAGCAGTTGGTTCAACCAGCCCACCGCGCAGATCTACCACGTCAGTACCGACAACCGTTTCCCGTATTGGGTCTACGGCGCGCAGCAGGATTCCGGTGCGGTGGCGCTGCCCAGCCGCAGCGGCAGCGGCGACGGCATCACCATGGAACAGTTCCACGAGATCACCCCCGGCGGCGAGAGCGGCATGATCGCGCCGGATCCGGACGATCCGGACATCGTCTACGGCGGCACCGTGGACAAGCTCGACACGCGTACCGAGCAGGTACGCAACGTCGATCCCACGCTGGCCTATCCGCTGGCGCATTACCGCGGCGCGTGGACGTTGCCGCTGACTTTTTCGAAGCGCGGCACGCGGACGCTTTACTTCGCCAACCAGCGGTTGTTCCGCACCACCGACGGCGGCGACCACTGGGCGCCGATCAGTCCCGACCTTACCCGCGAGGATGCCGGCACCCCGGCCAACCTCGACGCTCCCACGGCGGCCGACGACAGCCACGTGAGCAAGCGCCGCGGCGTGATTTACAGCATCGCGCCCTCGCCGCTGGACGCGAAGACGCTGTGGGTGGGTACCGACGATGGCCTGGTCTGGCGCAGCATCGACGACGGGGCGCACTGGCAGTCGATCACGCCGAAGGCGCTCACGCCATGGTCCAAGGTCGCCGGCATCGAGCCTTCGCACTTCGATCCTGGCGTGGCCTATCTGGCGATCGACCGCCATCGCCTCGACGACGACACGCCTTACATCTACCGCACCGCCGACGGCGGCAAGAACTGGGTGCGCATCGACAGCGGCATCCCGCGCAACAGCTTCGTCAACGTGGTGCGCGAGGATCCGCAGCGGCGCGGCCTGTTGTACGCGGGCACCGAGCGCGGCGTGTACGTGTCCTTCGACGACGGCGCGCAGTGGCAGCCGTTGCAGCAGAACCTGCCGGTGACTTCGGTGCGCGACATCGACGTGCACGGCGACGACCTGGTGATCGCCACCCACGGCCGCGGCTTCTGGATCATGGACGACGTCACCGCATTGCGGCAGCTGGCCGATGTGCATGCGGGTGCCGCCACGCTGTTCAAGCCGGCGGTGGCGCTGCGGGTGCGGCCGGCCGGGTTCACCGGCACGCCGTTCCCCAAGGACGAGCCGATGGCGGCGAACCCGCCCGACGGCGCGATCATCGACTACCTGCTGCCCGCCGGCGTGCGCGGCCCGGTGACGCTGACCGTGCGCGATGCGCAGGGGCAGGTGGTGCGCAGCTTCAGCAGCGCCGAAAAGTTCGCCACTCCCGATCCGGCCAAGCTCGACATCGCGCCGGAATGGGTGCCGGTGCCGGAGCGGCTGACCACCTCGCCGGGGATGCATCGCTTCGTGTGGAACCTGCGCTATCCGCAGCCTGGTACCCACAAGGTCGACACGCCGGAGCAGGACGGCGTATGGGCGCCGCCGGGGCAGTACAGCGTCGAACTCGACGTCGACGGACGCAGCCTGCGGCAGCCGTTGAGCGTGCAGCCCGACCCGCGCGTGCACTTGCCGCAGGCCGCCTACCTGCGCCAGTTCGCACTCGCCCGCCAGGTCGAGGATGCCGGCGTGCGGGCGATGGCGGCGACCGAATCCGCCACGGCCCAGCTGAAGTCGCTGGAGGCCTACGAGGCCCATGCCGATGCGGCCACCCGCGCTCGCATCGAAGCCGTGGCAGCCAAGATAGTCGACGTGTCGGGCGTACCGGCCCATCCCGATCCGCGCAACTCCATGGGTACGCCGCCAAAGCGGGTCGACAGCCTGCGCGCCCTGTCGATGAACCTGACGAAACTGGAGCAGGCCGTGGACGGTGATGATGCCGATCCCGGCGCGGATGTACAGGCTTCCTATGCCGTTTTGTCGAAGACGCTGGGTGCCACCCTGGCCGAATGGCATGCCCTGCAGTCGGGCGAGCTGGCCGCATTGAACGCCAATCTGCCGAAGGCTGACCGGGCACCCGGCGATGCGGATTGAGTAGCCGCAGCGGCGGGGCATGCGCCTCGCCGCTGCGGTCGGAACGGGAGTGTCGCGCAAGCGACGCGGTGTCGAGCTCCGCAAGCGAGCCGCTGCCCGCGCTCGGCCTGGCTCAGGCTTGGCGGTTGTGCGAGCGCATGGTGCGCTGCTTCTCGATCTGCCAGTCGCGCTGCTTCTCGGTGTCGCGCTTGTCGTGTTCCTGCTTGCCGCGGGCCAGGCCGACTTCGACTTTCACCTTGCCGTTCTTCCAGTACATGGCGGTGGGCACGAGGGTATAGCCCTTGCGCTCCACCGCGCCGATCAGCTGGTCGATCTCCTTGCGGTGCAACAGCAGCTTGCGCGTGCGCCGATCCTCGGCGATCACGTGGGTGGAGGCGCTGATCAACGGCGGGATCGAGGCGCCGACCAGGAAGATCTCGCCCTTGATCACGATGGCGTAACCGTCGCCGAAATTGATCCGCCCGGCGCGCAGCGCCTTCAGCTCCCAGCCCTGCAGCGCCACGCCGGCCTCGTAGCGTTGGTCGATGTGGTACTCGAACCGCGCGCGCTTGTTGAGCGCGATGGTGCCGCTGCCCTTGGTGGTGTCCTTGTCCTTGCTCTTGGCCATGTCCGCTAAACTTCACTGCACGCGAGCTCCATGGGAGCAACGCTTTTATTGGGAGTGCATCCAGGGAAGGACGCTCATTTGATTTTGGCATTCATGGATGAATGCAGGAACTACTGGATGCCTGTTCGATCTTCGCATTCAAGGGCGAATGCATAAAACACCGAGTGCGCCCAGGGATGGACGCCCGTTTGACTTTCGCATTCATGGACGAATGCAACAACCAAGGAATGCCGTGATCGAAATTCGCCGCAGCGCGCTGGTGCGCCATTCGCCGGAACAGATGTTCGACCTGGTCGATGGCGTGGAAGCATACCCAAAGCGCTTCCCATGGTGCTCGTCGTCCACCGTGATCGAACGCGACGGCGCTGTGCTGGTGGCCCGGCTCGATCTGCATTTTGCCGGCCTGCGGCACAGTTTCACCACACGCAATACCGCCGAGCGGCCGCACCGCATCGACATCCGACTGGTCGAGGGCCCGTTCCGTTCGCTGGACGGCCACTGGGGTTTTACCGCGCTCGGCGACGACGGTTGCAAGGTGGCATTGACGCTGGATTTCGACTACGCGGGAATCGGCGGCAGCGTGCTCAAGCTGGGTTTCCAGGGGCTGGCCAACCGGATGGTGGACGATTTCTGCCGTGCCGCGGATCAGTTGCATGGCTGAGCCGGCGATCGTAGTGGACGTGGTGCATGCCGGCGTGCAGCGTAGCTGGCGTTGCCGCGTCTCGCTACCGGCAGGAAGCACTGCGATGCAGGCGGTCGAGGCTGCCGGGCTGCTGCCGTCGTTGCCCGCTGGCGTGACCGACCCATTGCGGCTGGGCATCTTCTCGCGTCGCGTCGATGCCGGCCATGTGCTGCGGGACGGCGACCGTGTGGAGATCTATCGGCCGCTCGCGCTGGACCCGATGGCCGCGCGCCGGAGCCGGGCCGGACGAAGCTGATCGGCGCTCAGTGGCTGCTGTCGCCGCCGCTGTTGTTGTTGTTGTTGTTGTCGCCGCCGCTGCCGAATCCGCCGGAATCCTTGCTGTCCTTGCCGCTCATGTCCTTGTCGCCCTTCGTGTCATTGACCGAGTAGTTGGCGTTGAGCTTCTTGCTTTCCTTCAGCAGGTTCTTGTTGCTTTCGAGGTAGGGACTGCCCTCGACGCGGACCAGGGTGTCGTTGTCGAAGTACAGGGTCATGGTGCTGACCTGCATCGGGCCGCCGCGGTGCGAATAGGTGGACACGTAGTCCCAGCGGCTCTGGTCGAACGGCGAAGCCACCGAGGGCGTGCCCACCAGCAGCAGCACCTGGCGCTTGGTCAGGCCGGGTTTGAGCTGATCCACCGCCTTCTGGTCGATGTTCTTGTCGAGCAAGTTGCCCTGCCGCACGTCCTGCGTGTAGACCAGGTGGCAGCCGGAGACGGCGAGCGCCAGCGCGGCGACGACCGGCAGGGTGATCAGCTTGTGCATGCGTGTTGCGTCCAGATCGTGAAGGAGTCGGATGATACACTACCGCTTCGGCATCACCGCGCCGTCGAGAGGTAGCTGCGATGGAACAGGAAACCCAGGAACTGCGTCGGGTCGGCCTCAAGGTGACCCATCCGCGCATGCGCATCCTGCAGATCTTCGACGAGGAGGAGGGCAACCACCTCACGGCCGAGGATGTCTACAAGAAGCTGCTCGCCCACCAGGAAGACATCGGCCTGGCGACGGTATACCGCGTGCTTACCCAGTTCGAGGCGGCCGGCATCGTCGCCAAGCACAATTTCGAGGGCGGCCAGGCCGTCTACGAACTCGACCGCGGCAAGCACCACGATCACATGATCGATGTGGACAGCGGAAAAGTGATCGAGTTCGTCAGCGAGGAGATCGAGCGGCTGCAGCACGAAGTCGCCGCGCGCCACGGCTACGTGATCCAGGATCACAGCCTGGTGCTTTACGTGCGCCCCAAGCATCGCGGCGGCACGCGCAAGGGCTGACCTGGCGCCATCCCGGCCCGGCAGCGGATTTCACTCCTTGAAGCATGCGTTCGCGCGGCTTGGCGCCGGCCGCCAGGCCGGCATGGGCTGCAAACAGAAGCGCAGTCGCGCAGCGCGCGCATAAAAAAATCGCGAGGGAGGACTCCTGTCCACCTCGCGATTGCCTCGTACCTGCTGGAATCGGTGCGGCGAATTGCTCGCTCGCACGGCTCCAAGGTAACGACCAGACAGCATCCTGCCATCTTTCCGGAGTCGCCGTCCCCACGAGGACTCCGGTACGCCATCTCACGATGGCGGCTCCCCCACATCGATGAACCGATCCTAACGAAGCTTTCACGCTCTGGGTATCGGAAAATTTCCTAGATCGTCCGAAGTGTGACGGACGAGTCGTTGTTGCTTCGCAGCAATACACGCAAGTGGACCCCTTGCGAGGTTGGCCGCAGACGGAACACGCCGCCGAGCGAAGTCACGCGGTCGCGCATGCCCTGCATGCCGCGGCCGCCGCGCGGCGGTTGTTCGGGCAGGCCGATGCCGTCGTCGCGCAGATCGAGCAAGGCGAGGACCGCGTCATGGCGTTCGCCGATGCGCAGGCGCAGGCGGAATTCGCTGGCTCGCGCATGCTTTACCGCATTGGTCGCGCTTTCCTGGGCCAAACGGTAGACCGTGGTGCGGGTGTCGTCGTCGAGCAGGCGCGGGTCGCCGTGCAGTTCCGTGGAGTAGTGGATGCCGGCCGCCTTCAACAGGTCGCGGATCGGCCCCTCGTCCAGCGCGCGCAGCAGGCCGAATTCGTCCAGCACGGCGGGGCGCAGGTCGTCCAGCAGGCGGTGCAGGGCACGGCGCATGTGGGTGAGGATGCCGTTGATCGAGGCGCCGATGTCTTCCAGGCCCGCTTGCTGCAGGCGAGCCTGCGCGAGTTTCATGTGGGTCTGGATCGCCGTGATGTTCTGGCCCAGCTCGTCGTGGAGTTCGGCGGCCATGTGGCGGCGCTGGTTTTCCTCCGCCTGCAGGTTGCCGCGGGCGGCGGCGCGCAACTGCTGTGCCAATTGGTCCAGCCGGCGGTTGACTGTAGCGAGGTGGGTGTTTTGCTCGGCCACGCGCAGCTTGCTGCGACGCAGGGCGTCGGTGGCTGAGCCCAGCATCAGCGCGCCGCTGCCGGCCACGGCAAGAAACAGGTAGTCGGCTGCCGACGGCGCATGGCCCAACTGCTGGTCGGACAGCGTCGTGCCCAGGCAGCACGCGAGCATCGCCAGCGCCGCTCCACGCCAGCCATGGCGGAACGCGAAGAACAGTACCGGCGCCAGCGACAGTGCGTGGGCGAATTGGGGATGCACCGCGGTGCGTTCCAGCACCAGCAGGATGGCGATAGAAGGCAGCAGCACCAGCAGCCCGTCCCGCAACAGGCTCGCCATGGCCTGGCGGCTCGGCGGGGCGCGCAACAGCAGCACCAGCACGGGAAAGACCAACAGCACGCCTAGATAGTCGCCCAGCAGCCGGTTGCCCGGCATGTCGACCAGCGCCTCCTGGATGGCGACTCCATGTGCCACGAGGGACACCATCATGGTCACCGCGATGGTGGCCAGCACAACCAGCGCCGCGGACAGCAACAGACGCGCGGCGTCCTGCGGGTTGTCCAGATTGGCTCCGACATGCGGGTTGAGCCGGCGCAGCAGCCATATGCCTGCCGCCGTGGTCAACAGCCCAGGCAGTTCGCCCAGCAGCAAAGCGTGCCAATCCATCGGCAGGCCGCCGTCCAGGCCCGTGCCGGCAGAGGCGGCCAGTTCCGCTCCCAGCAGCCAGCCCCAATGGCGCGTTGGCAGCAACAACAACGCGCCGAAACGCAGGCCGTAGGGCAGCATCCAATACGGTTGCGCAGTCGGTTGCAGCAGCAGCCAAAGCAGCAGGTAGGCCATGCCCAGCAGGGGGCCGGAGTGCAGAAAGCGGAAGGGCTTGTTGCGCATGCCGCGATGGTACATGGGCGATCCATGCCGGGGCCGCCGTTCTGCCAGGCGGGGTTGAGCCTGCCTGCGCTCACGCCTGCAGACCCGCGGATCGGTGCAGCGGGGCCGCGCGGGTGCTTTCTGCCGGCCAAGCTTCTAGAGTAAACGCATGTACAGCATTGTCCTCGTCGATGACCACGCCATCGTGCGCGAAGGCTTCAAGCGGCTGATCGGGCTGGAGCCCGATCTCAAGGTGGTGGGCGAATGCCGCAGCGCGGACGATGCCGTGGAAGCGGTGGCGCAGCATCGGCCCGACCTGGTGGCGCTGGATCTCTCGCTGCCCGACGGCAGCGGCCTGCCGCTGATCGAGCATCTGCGCAGCGTGGCGCCGGACACGCATATCGTGGTGCTGAGCATGCATGATGGCGAACCCTACGTGTCCGAAGCCCTGCGCCGCGGCGCAAGCGGCTACGTGACCAAGGGTGTGGCGCCGGAGGAACTGGTGGCGGGATTGCGTGCGGTGATGCAGGGCGAGCGCTTCCTCAGTTCGGACCTGCGCCAGCGCCGCGCCGAGCAGCCGGAGTCGGTACTCGATCCGCTGCACCGCCTCACCGCCCGCGAACACGAGGTGTTCCTGCTGCTGGCCTGCGGCAAGACGCCCAAGCAGGTGGCGGCAGAGCTTGGCATCGGCCAGAAGACTGTCTACATCCATCGCGCCAGCGTGATGGGCAAGCTCAATGCGGGCTCGGAATTGGAGCTGTACCGCATGGCCAGCGAGCGCGGCCTGCTGCCGACCGCCGCCGGCTAGGCCTGCGCACGCTCCAGCATCTGCTTCGCATGGGCGCGGGTTTCGCGGGTGATCTCCACGCCGCCCAGCATCCGGGCCAGCTCGTCGCGCCGGCCTTCGGCATCCAGCGGCCGGATCTGCGTGCGGGTGTGGCCGCCCTCGCTGTGCTTGCTCACGTACAAATGCGCGTGCCCTTGCGCGGCCACCTGCGGCAAGTGGGTGACGCACAGCACCTGACGTTGACTGCCGAGCGCGCGCAGCTTCTGGCCCACCACTTCGGCCACGGCGCCGCCGATGCCGCTGTCCACCTCGTCGAACACCATGGTGCCGACGCTGTCGTTGCCCAGCGTCGCGACCTCGATGGCGAGGCTGATGCGCGCCAGTTCGCCGCCGGAGGCCACCTTGCGCAGGGCGCGCGGCGGCTGGCCGGGGTTGGCGCTGACCAGCAGCTCGCAGCGTTCGCGGCCTTGCGGGTCGGGCTCGTCGCCGTCGGCGGCTTCCAGTTCGACCTTGAGTACGCCGCCGGCCATGCCGAGTTCGCTCATCAGCGTGCTGACTGACTTGCCCAGCTTGTCGGCGGCCTTGCGGCGCGACTTGCCCAGCGCGTCCGCCGCCTGGTCGTACTCGCCGCGGGTGCGCTCGCGTTGTGCGACGAGCTGCTCCAGCGCTTCGCCGGCGCCTTCCAGTTCGGCCAGTTCGCCGCGCAATGATGCGGCCTTGTCGTGGAGTTCGGCGACGGGCAGGCGATGCCGCCGGCCAAGCTCGTGCAGGCGGGCGAGATGGGCGTCCACCGCGGTGAAACGCTCCGGGTCGAGGTCGACGTCCTGCGCGTAGCGACCCAGCGTATCGGCAGCCTCGCCGAGCTGGATCGCGGCGTTGTCGAGCAGTTCCAGCGCGGGATCCAGGGACCCGTCCAGCGCGGCCAGCTTGCCCAGTTCGGCATGGGCGCGGCCGAGCGCGCGGCGCAGCGCGAACTCGCTGTCGCCGTCAAGCAGTTCGACCACGCCGGCCGCGCCCTCGGCCAGCCGGCCGGCATTGGCCAGGCGCTTGTGGCTGGCTTCGAGTTCGGCCAGTTCGGCAGGCGGCAGCGACCATTGCTCCAGTTCGGCGAGCTCGTGGCGCAGCAGTTCGAGCCGCTGCTCGCGGTCCCCGCCGCCGCTGAGCTTGCGGATGCGCGCGCCCAGCTCGCGCCACTGCACGGCCAGTTCGCGTACCTGCGCAGCCAGCGCTTCGTGGCCGGCGTAGGCATCGAGCAGGGCGAGCTGGTGGGCGCGGGAGAGCAGGGCCTGGTGCTCGTGCTGGCCGTGGACCTCCACCAGCAAGGCAGCGAGTTCGGAAAGCTGGCCGGCGTTGGCCGGCCGGCCGTTGATCCAGGCGCGCGAGCTGCCCTCGGTACGGATCACCCGGCGCAACTGGCAGGCTTCTCCATCGTCCAGCTCCTCGCGCGCCAGCCAGGCGCGGGCCTCGGGCAGGGCGGCCAGGTCGAATTCGGCGGACAGTTCCGCGCGGTCGCTGCCCGTGCGCACCATGCCGCTGTCGGCACGCGCGCCGGCGAGCAGGAGCAGGGCGTCCACCAGCAGCGACTTGCCGGCGCCGGTCTCGCCGCTGACCACGGTAAGGCCGGCGCCGAAGTCGACTTCGGCCTGCTCGACGACGGCGAATTGGCGGACATGGAGCGAAATGAGCATGGCGGGCTGACGGCAGTCCGGGTGTGGGTCGGGCGATTGTAGCGAGGCCTGCCGGTACAATGACGCGGCGGCTTGCATCGCGGGCGCGCAGACACTATCTCTCTACTGTCTCACCGGTTGCTACAGCGCATGTCCCGTCACCACGGCCACGAACTCGATGCACGCACGCGGCGCCTGCTGCGCAGCCTGATTGCGCAGTATCTGGTCGACGGCGAGCCGGTGGGGTCGCGCACGCTGTCACGCTCGTCGGGGTTGGACGTGAGTCCGGCGACGATCCGCAACATCATGGCCGACCTCGAGGAGGCCGGACTGGTCGCCTCGCCGCATACCTCGGCGGGCCGCATCCCCACGCCGCGCGGACTGCGCCTGTTCGTGGACAGCCTGATCGAGCTGCAGCCGCTGCCGCACGAAGAAATGGCGCGCCTGCAGCGCGAGCTGCCGCCGGGACAGGTCACCACGCGCGACCTGCTGGGCAATGCCTCGGCGCTGCTGTCGGCGATGACCCGCTTCGCCGGCGTGGTGACGGTGCCGCGGCAGACGGATTTTCCGCTGCGCCACATCGACTTCGTGCCGTTGCCCGATGCCCGGATCCTGGTGATCCTGGTGTTCTCCGACAACCAGGTGCAGAACCGCGTGGTGCAGTTGGCCAAGCCGCTGGAAGGCCGCGAGCTGGAGCAGGCGGCCAACTACATCAACGCCCATTTCGTCGGCCTGCGCGTGGACGACATCCGCGCCCACCTGCTGGCCGAACTGCGCGCGGCCGGCAGCGAACTGAACCGGCTGGTGGCGAACGCCACCGAGCTGGCCACGGCCTCGTTTGCGCCGCAGGCCGATGGCGACGACGTGCTGGTCAGCGGCCAGACCAACCTGATGGCCTGCGCCGAGCTGGCCGACCTGCAACGCCTGCGCGAGCTGTTCGAGGCCTTCCAGCAGAAGAACGGGCTGCTGCAATTGATGGAATCCTGCGCGCGGGCGCCCGGCGTGCGGCTGTTCATCGGCGAAGAATCGGGATTCGCCGCGCTGGACGGCTGCAGCATGGTCACCGCCAGCTATGGCACGCAGGGGCGCGTGCTGGGCGCGGTGGGCGTGATCGGCCCCACGCGCATGGCCTACGAACGGGTGATCCCGGTGGTGCAGGCCACCGCCGGCCTGCTCAGCGACGCCTTGAATCGCGCGGCGACGGCCTCATAAGAGGCGCGGGAGGCGGGGATTGCCCGCATATTTTTGGGTCGGCCACGTGCCGGCCACGGACGAGGTTTGGAGCTACTCATGCAGAACAACGACCCGAACTCGGCGCAGGGCGCGGATGCCGCCAGCGAGGCGATCAGCGCCGACCTGGATGCGCTCAATGCCCGCGTGGCCGAGCTGGAAGCAAGCAATACCGAGCTGCGCGAAACCGTGCTGCGCGAGAAGGCCGAGCTGGAAAACCAGCGCCGCCGCCTGCATCGCGACCTCGAGCAGGCCCGCCGTTTCGCCAACGAGAAACTGCTGAACGATCTGCTCCCCGTGTTCGACGGCCTGGAAAGCGGGCTCGCGGTGGAAACCGCCGACGTGGCGGCGATGCGCGAGGGCCTGGGCCTCACCCTGAAGTCGCTGCAGAAGGTGGGCGAGAGCCACGGCCTGGCCCAGGTCGATCCGCTGGGCCAGCCGCTCGATCCGGAACGCCACCATGCCGTGAGCATGGTCGAGTCGCCGGGCGCGGCGGCGGGCACCGTGGTCAGCGTGCTGCAGAAGGGCTATGTGCTCAACGACCGCCTGCTGCGCCCCGCGCTGGTGGCCGTGGCGAAAGACTGAACCGCGCGCCATCGGGCGCGACACATCCGGAGTCCGGTCGGCATTGATTCGCCGCACGCGGGCCCCATCTGGAAAACCATTGCGCGGCCGTGGGGCCGCCTTCGAGATTCGGGAGCACACTCATGGGCAAGATCATCGGCATCGACCTGGGCACCACCAATTCCTGCGTGTCCGTGATGGACGGCAGCGCCACCAAGGTCATCGAGAACGCGGAAGGCGACCGCACCACGCCGTCCATCGTGGCCTTCAGCAAGGACGGCGAGGTGCTGGTCGGTGCCCCGGCCAAGCGCCAGGGCGTGACCAATCCCAAGAACACCTTCTACGCGGTGAAGCGCCTGATCGGCCGCAAGTTCACCGACGCCGAGGTGCAGAAGGACCTCCACATCGTGCCCTACGGCATCGTCGCCAACGACAACGGCGACGCCTGGGTGCAGACCGCCGACGGCAAGAAGATGGCGCCGCCGGAAGTCTCCGCGAAGGTGCTGATGAAGATGAAGAAGACCGCCGAGGACTACCTCGGCGAGCCGGTCACCGAAGCCGTCATCACGGTGCCTGCCTACTTCAACGACAGCCAGCGCCAGGCGACCAAGGACGCTGGCCGCATCGCCGGCCTGGAAGTGAAGCGCATCATCAACGAGCCGACCGCGGCCGCGCTGGCCTATGGCCTGGACAAGAAGGGCGGCGACCGCAAGATCGCGGTGTACGACCTGGGTGGCGGCACCTTCGACGTGTCGATCATCGAGATCGCCGAAGTCGACGGCGAGAAGCAGTTCGAGGTGCTGGCCACCAACGGCGACACCTTCCTCGGCGGCGAGGACTTCGACATGCGCGTCATCGACTACCTGGTCGAGGAGTTCCAGAAGGACCAGGGCATCGACCTGCGCAAGGACCCGCTGGCCCTGCAGCGCCTGAAGGACGCCGCCGAGCGCGCCAAGATCGAGCTGTCGTCCTCGCACCAGACCGAGGTGAACCTGCCCTACGTCACCGCCGACGCCAGCGGCCCGAAGCACCTCAACATCAAGCTGACCCGCGCCAAGCTGGAAGCGCTGGTGGAAGACCTGGTCAAGCGCACCATCGACCCGTGCCGCACCGCGCTCAACGACGCCGGTCTGCGCGTGTCCGACATCGACGAGGTGATCCTGGTCGGCGGCCAGACCCGCATGCCCAAGGTACAGGAGTCGGTGAAGGACTTCTTCGGCAAGGAGCCGCGCAAGGACGTCAACCCGGACGAGGCCGTTGCCGTCGGCGCAGCGATCCAGGGCGGCGTGCTGGGCGGTTCGGTGAAGGACGTGCTGCTGCTCGACGTGACCCCGCTGTCGCTGGGCATCGAGACCATGGGCGGCGTGATGACCAAGCTGATCGAGAAGAACACCACGGTGCCGACCAAGGCGGCGCAGACCTTCTCCACCGCCGACGACAACCAGACCGCGGTGACCGTGCACGTGCTGCAGGGCGAGCGCGAGCGCGCCAACGCCAACAAGTCGCTGGGCAAGTTCGACCTGCAGGGCATCGATCCGGCGCCGCGCGGCATGCCGCAGATCGAGGTGACCTTCGACATCGACGCCAACGGCATCCTGCACGTGTCGGCCAAGGACAAGAAGACCGGCAAGGAACAGAAGATCGAGATCAAGGCCGGCTCGGGCCTTTCCGAGGAAGAGATCGCCCGCATGGTCGCGGACGCCGAGGCCAACAAGGAAGAGGACAGGAAGTTCCACGAACTGGTGGGCACCCGCAACAAGGCCGACCAGCTGGTGCACGCCACCCGCAGCGCGCTGAAGGAGCACGGCGGCAAAGTCGGCGCGCAGATCGGCAGCATCGAAGAGGCGCTGTCGGAGCTGGAGAAGGTCAAGGACGGCGACGACAAGGCGTTGATCGAGTCGAAGATCTCCAAGCTGGAGCAGGCCGCGCAGGCGCTGTATGCCGCCGCCCAGGGCGGCCCCGCCGATGCCGGCGCGCAGGCCGGCCCGCACGGCTCGGCCCAGCCCGACGACGTGGTGGACGCCGAGTTCACCGAGGTGAAGGACGACAAGAAGTAATCGCGCCCTGGCGCAAAGCGGGCGCCGCGAAAGCGACGCCCGTTGTTGAAAAGTGCGGCCAAGGATGGCTGCCCGTTTGACTTTCGCGCTCCTGGACGGGCGCACAAGCTTTTCTGGGGAAAGCGATGGACAAGGGGCGTCTTGAAGCGTTCAGCGACGGCGTGCTGGCCATCATCATCACCATCATGGTGCTGGAGTTGAAGGTGCCGCACGGCGCGGGCTGGGAGGTGCTGGCCGCGCAGTGGCCGGTGTTCCTCAGCTACGTCCTGAGCTTCGTCTACGTGGGCATCTACTGGAACAACCACCACCACTTCCTGCATGCTGCGAAGAAGGTGGACGGCCGCGTGCTGTGGGCCAATCTGCACCTGCTGTTCTGGCTGTCGCTGATGCCGGTGGCCACGGGGTGGATGGGCGAGAACGCGTTCGCCCGGTTGCCGGTGGCGGTCTACGGCTTCGTGTTGCTGATGTGCGCCATCGCCTGGTTGCCGCTGCAATACAGCCTGATCTGCGCCAACGGCGGCAAGACCTCGCTGCTGGCGCAGGCGTTAGGGGGCGACTGGAAAGGCAAGGTCGCCGTCACCATGTACCTGGGAGGCATCCTGCTGGCGTTCGTGGCGCCGTGGGTGTCGTGTCTGTTTTATGCCACGGTGGCAGCGATCTGGTTCATTCCTGATCGGCGCATCGAATCGCGGATCAAGCAATGAGCAAGCGTGATTACTACGAAGTCCTCAGTGTCGAACGCACGGTCACCGAGGTCGAACTGAAGAAGTCCTTCCGCCGCCTGGCGATGAAGTACCACCCGGACCGCAACCCGGACGATCCCGCGGCGCAGGAGAAGTTCAAGGAGGCCAAGGAGGCCTACGAGGTGCTTTCCGACGCGCAGAAGCGCGCCATGTACGACCAGTACGGCCACGCCGCCTTCGAGGGCGGCATGGGCGGCCGCGGCGGTGCCGGCGGTTTCGGCGACATGGGCGATATCTTCGGCGACATCTTCGGCGACATCTTCGGCGGCGGCCGGGGCCGCCAGCCGCGCCGGGGCGCCGACCTGCGCTACATCATGGAACTTGACCTCGAGGACGCCGTGTTCGGCGTCGAGCGCAAGATCGAGATTCCCACCCAGGTCAATTGCCATCACTGCAACGGCAGCGGTTCGGCCGACGGCAAGACGACCACCTGCAAGACCTGCAACGGCCATGGCCGCGTGCGCATGCAGAACGGCATCTTCTCGATCCAGCAAGCATGCCCGCATTGCGGCGGCAGCGGCCAGACGATCGAGAAACCGTGCAAGCCATGTCATGGCGAAGGCCGGCTCGAAGAAACCCGCACGTTGTCGGTGAAGATTCCCGCCGGCGTGGACAACGGCGACCGCATCCGCCTCACCGGCCAGGGCGAAGCCGGCCCGGCCGGCGCGCCGGCCGGCGACCTGTACGTGGAAGTACGCGTGCGCGAGCACAGGATCTTCCAGCGCGAGGGCAACGACCTTTACTGCGAAGTGCCGATCCGCTTCTCGCAGGCGGCGTTGGGCGCCGAGTTGCCGGTGCCCACGCTGGAAGGCGAAGTGCCGATCACCATTCCGCCGGAGACCCAGACCGGACAGACCTTCCGTCTGCGCGGGCGTGGCGTGAAATCGGTGCGCAACGGTCGCGCCGGCGACCTGATCTGCCGCGTGGTGGTGGAGACCCCGGTGCGCCTCACCAAACAGCAGCGCGAATTGCTGGAGCAGCTCGAAGCCAGCTTCAACGAGGGCAAGGCCGAAGAGCACATGCCGCGTGCGCACAGCTGGTTCGATGGCGTGCGGCAATTCTGGTCGAAGGTGACTTCCTGAGTTCCGATGCGGACCTGCGCATGGCCCTGTGCAGACTTTGGAGCGGCTCTAGGCTAACTTTGGACGTCCGTTTGCCGCCGATACCGGGATGTCGTCCATGACCAGCTCGCCGATCCGCCTTGCCATCAACGGCGCCTCCGGCCGCATGGGGCAGGCCTTGCTGTCGCTGTTGCGCGAGGACGGGCGCTTCGAGCTGGCGCATGCGGTGGTGTCGCCGGGATCGGTGCACGATGGCGAACCGGTCTGGCTGGGGCAGCCCCTGCGTTATGCGCGCGACTGGTCGCGCACGCCCGCGCTGGACGTGGTGATCGACTTCAGCGGTCCGGCCGGCCTCGCCACCGCGCTGGAGCATTGCCTGGCGCGTGGCATTCCGCTGGTCACCGGCACCACCGGCCTCGATGCCGACCTGCAGGCGCGGCTGGACGCCGCCGGCTCGCGCATCGCGCTGTTGCGCGCGGCGAATTTCAGCCTGGGCGTGGCGCTGCTGATGCGGTTGCTGCGCGAGGCTGCCGCCGCGTTGCCGGATTGGGACCTGGAAATCGTCGAGGCCCATCACGGCCGCAAACAGGATGCGCCCTCGGGCACGGCGCTGGCCTTGGGCCACGCCGCCGCCGCCGCGCGCGACGCCACGCTGGAAAACTCCGCGGTCTACAGCCGCGAAGGGCGCACAGGCGAACGCGTTCCCGGCAGCATCGGCTTTGCCGTCGTGCGCGGCGGAGACATCGTGGGCGAGCACCAGGCGCTGCTGATCGGTGCGGGCGAGCGGCTGGAACTGGGGCACCGCGCCACCGACCGGGCGATCTTCGCGCGCGGCGCGTTGCAGGCGGCGCATTGGCTGGTCGGCCGTGCCGCAGGGCATTGGCGGCTGGAAGACGTGCTCGCATCGCCGGGTTGAACCGGGGTTGCCGTACCCTGGCGCCGGCCGCTAACATCGTCGGCCTGTCATTGGGGAGTAGCCAGCCTCTTCCCCGAGGCGTCCGCATCAACAGACTTGGTTGCCCCCGCGGCGCCATGGTGCGGACGGCGGGCGTCGTCGTTCGACGCCTTGCCCGGCGAGACCTTTGGCCAGCGGCATGTTCACCCGGCCGGGCGAACGGTGCCGTTGTGCCATCGGTTCTTCGTTCGCCCGGCCCGTGATTCCCATGCTGCCAACCCTTGCCTTGTTCCTGGTTTCCGCCGGCGCGATCTATCTCGCCTGCGAGTATTTCGTCAACGGCGTCGAATGGCTGGGACGCCGGCTCGGGCTGGGCGCCACCGCCACCGGCACGGTGCTGGCGGCGTTCGGCACGGCCTTGCCCGAGAGTGCCGTCACCTTCGTCGCGGTGATCTTCGGCAAGACCGCCTCCGCGCGGGACATCGGCGTGGGTGCCGCGATGGGCGGTCCGCTTGTGCTGGCCACGATCGCTTACGCCGTGGTGGGCGTCGCGTTGTGGAGCAACCGCAAACGGCTGGGGCGCGTCGACGAGCGGGTGCGCGTCGATCACCGGCGGCTGGCGCGCGACCAGGCGTGGTTTCTGGCGATCTTCGTGTTCAAGGTCGGGCTCGGCCTGGTGGCGTTCGCGGTCAAGCCCCTGTTGGGCGTGCTTTTCCTGCTGGCCTATGCGCTGTACGTGTGGCGCGAGGTGCGCAGCGAGGACACGGCGCCGGAAGACGAGGACATCGAGCCGCTGAAGTTGCGCCCGCACGACGCCGAACCCGCGATGCGCTGGGTGGCGGCACAGGCGCTCGCGGCGCTCGCCGTGATCGCCGTGGCCTCGCGCGTGTTCGTGGGGCAACTGGAGGCGATCGGCGATGCTTTCGCCTTGCCGCCGCATCTGGTGGCGCTGGTGCTGAGCCCGGTGGCGACCGAATTGCCGGAGACGCTGAACGCGCTGATCTGGGTACGTCAGGGCAAGGAGCGCCTCGCACTGGCCAATATTTCCGGCGCGATGATGATACAGGCCACCATTCCCAGCGCGCTGGCGATTTTCGCCACGCCCTGGTTGTTCGACACGCCGCTGATCGTGTCGGGCGCGCTCACCGCTGCCGCCATCGTTTATCTCTGGTGGCTGTTCCGGCGCGGCCGCGTGATCGCGCGGCGGTTGTTGCCGGTCGGCCTGCTGTATGGCGTGTTCGCGGCCTTCGTGGTCTGGCATTTCGCCCGTTGAGGAAGCCTCAGTCGCGATGCGCGGCGTTGCGGTCGCGGTCGGCGCCGTAGTGCGCGTCCAGCTTGCCGAACAGTTTCTTGAACAGGCGGGAAAGCTTGCCGCGTTTGGTCTTGCGTAGCTTTTCCTCTTCGCTGGTGAGCCAGGCCACCTGGATCACGCGGCGCTCGCCCGCGTAGGGCAGGTGGCCGTGGAAGGAGTTGTCGCAGCGCTTGAACACCGCGAATTCGCCGTACAGCGGCGGCAATTCGGGGGCCAGCAGATCGTCGATGTCGTCGATCTTCCCAAGGAAACGCAGGCAGCCTTCGCTGATGTCGGGCCACTGCGGATTGAGGTAGAGCAGGGCGGTGGCCACCTTGGAGCGGCTGTCGGTGTGGATGGTGCCGTGGCGCTTGTTGAGCAGGCGGCAGAGCGTCACCAGCGTCGGGTACTGGCCGAGGTTGTCGATGCCCAGCTTGCCGCCGATCAGACTGGCAAAGTCGGGCCGGGTAAGCTGCCCGATCAGGGCATTGATGCTCGGTCCGCAGTCGGCCGGCTCCCACGGGAAGAAGCCGGCGCTGGAATAGCGCGGGAAATCGCGCTCCAGGTCGTGGCGCGCCCCGTCGGGCAGTTGGCCGTGGGCGATCATGAACGGGAACGGCTCGCGTCGCACCAGGGTGTCCGGGCGATCGAAGCGGGCGGGATCGAGTAGGGCGTCCTGACTCATGGTCGGGCTTCGTTCCGCAGGGATGACGTCGTGCGAGTTTAGCGTCGCATGCCGATACGCAGGCTGACGAAATTCGCGCTTCATGCCCGATCCGAAGTGGACAGCAAGCGTCCCGACGCCTATCATTGCCACCCGCCCGAACGTCCTCCCTTCCAAGGTTCACAAGCCTGCTTCCCGCGGCTTGCGGACTTTGCTGCACCTGAAAGGCGGTTCCCATGCCCATCCCCGCTCTGCTTGCCCTCGAAGACGGCAGCGTGTTCCACGGCCACGCCGTGGGCGCTGTTGGCGAAACCGTCGGCGAGGTGGTTTTCAACACCGCCATGACGGGGTACCAGGAGATCCTCACCGATCCCTCGTACTCGCGCCAGATCGTCACCCTCACGTATCCGCACATCGGCAACACCGGCATCAACGCCGAGGACGCCGAGTCCACCGCCGTGCATGCCGCCGGCCTGATCGTGCGCGACGTGCCGCGCCGCGCGAGCAACTGGCGCAGCAGCGAAAGCCTGCCGGATTACCTCAAGCGCCACGGCATCGTGGCCATCGCCGGCATCGACACGCGCCGGCTGACCCGCATCCTGCGCGACAAGGGCGCGCTCAGCGGCTGCATCGTGGCCGGCGAAACCGTCGATGCCGAAGCCGCGCTGGCGAAGGCGCGCGCGTTCCCCGGCCTCAACGGCATGGACCTGGCCAAGGTGGTCAGCGTCACGCAGCCGTATTCGTGGCACGAAGGCATCTACGACCTCGACCACACCCGCTTCAACCAGCCGTCCAAACGCTTCAAGGTCGTGGCCTACGACTTCGGCGTGAAGCAGAACATCCTGCGCCTGCTGGCGGAGCAGGGCTGCGACATCACCGTGGTGCCTGCGCAGACGCCGGCGGCCGAGGTGCTGGCGATGAAGCCGGACGGCGTGTTCCTCTCCAACGGCCCCGGCGACCCGGCGGCCTGCGGTTACGCGATCGAAGCGGCCAGGCAATTCCTCGACGCGAAGATACCGCTGTTCGGCATCTGCCTCGGCCACCAGATCATGGGCCTGGCGCTGGGCGCGAAGACGCTGAAGATGAAGTTCGGCCACCACGGAGCCAACCATCCCGTGAAGGACCTCGACGACGGCCGCGTGCTGATCACCTCGCAGAACCACGGCTTCGCAGTCGATCCGGCCACCTTGCCGGCGAACGCGCGGGTCACCCACAGCTCGCTGTTCGACGGGTCGCTGCAGGGCTTCGCGCTCACCGACCGGCCGGCGTTCTGCTTCCAGGGTCACCCGGAGGCGAGCCCCGGGCCGCACGACATCGGTTACCTGTTCGATCGTTTCGCCGCCCTGATGGAGGCCCGCAAGAATGGCTAAGCGCACCGACATCAAGAGCATCCTCATCATCGGCGCCGGCCCGATCGTCATCGGCCAGGCCTGCGAGTTCGACTATTCCGGCGCGCAGGCCTGCAAGGCGCTGAAGGAAGAGGGTTACCGGGTGATCCTGGTGAACTCCAATCCCGCCACGATCATGACCGATCCGGGGACGGCTGACGCCGTCTACATCGAGCCGATCAACTGGCAGACGGTGGAGCGCATCATCGCCAAGGAGCGCCCGGACGCGGTGCTGCCCACCATGGGCGGTCAGACCGGCCTCAACTGCGCGCTCGACCTCGCCGACCATGGCGTGCTGGAGAAGTACAACGTCGAGCTGATCGGCGCCAAGCGCGACGCGATCCGCATGGCCGAGGACCGCGAGCTGTTCAAGCAGGCGATGGCCGAGATCGGCCTGGACTGCCCCAAGGCCGAGGTCGCGCGCAGCTTCGAGCAGGCGCTGGACATCCAGACCCGCGTGGGCTTCCCAACCATCATCCGGCCCAGCTTCACGCTGGGCGGCTCGGGCGGCGGCATCGCCTACAACAAGGAAGAGTTCGAGGAGATCGCCAAGCGTGGCCTCGACCTCTCGCCCGTGCACGAGATCCTCGTCGAGGAGTCGGTGCTGGGCTGGAAGGAGTTCGAGATGGAAGTGGTCCGCGACACCGCGGACAACTGCATCATCGTGTGCTCCATCGAAAACCTCGACCCGATGGGCGTGCATACCGGCGACTCGATTACCGTGGCGCCGGCGCAGACGCTCACCGACAAGGAATACCAGCGCCTGCGCGATGCCTCCATCGCCGTGCTGCGCAAGATCGGCGTGGACACCGGCGGCTCCAACGTGCAGTTCGGCATCAACGCCGAGAACGGGCGCGTGGTGGTGATCGAGATGAACCCGCGCGTGTCGCGCTCCTCGGCGCTGGCCTCCAAGGCCACCGGCTTCCCGATCGCCAAGGTCGCGGCCAAGCTGGCCGTGGGCTACACGCTGGACGAGCTGAAGAACGACATCACCGGCGGACTCACGCCGGCCTCGTTCGAGCCGAGCATCGACTACGTGGTCACCAAGATCCCGCGGTTCGCCTTCGAGAAATTCCCCGCCGCCGACGCGCGCCTCACCACGCAGATGAAGTCGGTGGGCGAGGTGATGGCGATGGGCCGCACCTTCCACGAGTCCTTGCAGAAGGCGCTGCGCGGCCTGGAGATCGGCAAGACCGGCCTGAACCCGACCGGGCTGGATCTCGGCTCGGAGGACGGCATCGCCACGCTCAAGCGCGAACTGCGCGAGCCGCGGCCGGATCGCGTGTTCCACCTGGCCGATGCCTTCCGTGCCGGCCTCACGCTGGAGGAAGTGCACGGGCTCAGCCGTGTCGATCCGTGGTTCCTCGCCGCGTTCGAGGACATCGTGCTGGCCGAACGTGACGTGAAAGAGCAGGGCATCGCCGCGCTGGACGCGCCGCGCATGCGCGAACTGAAGCGCATGGGTTTCTCCGATGCGCGCCTGGCCGAGTTGACCGGCACCGACGAGGCGGCCATGCGCCACTTGCGCCGCACGCTGGGTGTGCGTCCGGTGTACAAGCGTGTGGACTCCTGCGCCGCCGAGTTCGCCACCACCACGGCCTACATGTACTCGACCTATGAGGAAGAGTGCGAGGCCAACCCGACCGGCCGCGACAAGATCATCGTGCTCGGCGGCGGCCCCAACCGCATCGGTCAGGGCATCGAGTTCGACTACTGCTGCGTGCACGCGGCGCTCGCGCTGCGCGAGGACGGGTTCGAGACCATCATGGTCAACTGCAACCCGGAAACCGTCTCCACCGACTACGACACCTCCGACCGCCTGTACTTCGAGCCGCTCACGCTCGAGGACGTGCTGGAGATCGTCGACCTGGAGAAGCCCAAGGGCGTGATCGTGCAGTACGGCGGGCAGACCCCGCTGAAGCTGGCGCGCGCGCTGGAGGCTGCCGGCGCGCCGGTCATCGGCACCTCGCCCGATTCCATCGACCTTGCCGAAGACCGCGAGCGCTTCCAGCAGATGATCCACAAGCTCGGCCTGCGCCAGCCGCCGAACCGCACCGCGCGCAACGCCGACGAGGCGCTGGCGCTGGCGCGCGAGATCGGCTACCCGCTGGTGGTGCGTCCGAGCTACGTGCTGGGCGGTCGCGCGATGGAGGTGGTCTACGACGACGCCGACCTGTCGCGCTACATCCGCGAGGCGGTGCAGGTTTCCAACGACTCGCCGGTGCTGCTGGACCGCTTCCTCGACCACGCGGTCGAGGTGGACGTGGACATCATCGCCGACCAGGGCGGCAACGTGCTGATCGGCGGCATCATGGAGCACATCGAGGAGGCCGGCGTGCATTCGGGCGACTCCTCGTGTTCGCTGCCGCCGTATTCGCTCGGCGCCGAGGTGCAGGACGAGATGCGCCGCCAGGTCGCCGCGATGGCGAAGGAACTGAAGGTCGTCGGCCTGATGAACACACAGTTCGCGATCCAGGGCGACACCGTGTTCATCCTCGAAGTGAACCCGCGCGCCTCGCGCACCGTGCCGTTCGTCTCCAAGGCCACCGGCGTCCCGCTGGCGAAGATCGCCGCGCGCGCCATGGCCGGCCGCTCGCTGGCGGAGCAGGGCGCCACGCGCGAGGTGATCCCGTCCTATTACTCGGTGAAGGAAGCCATCTTCCCGTTCCTGAAATTCCAGAACGTCGACCCCATCCTCGGCCCGGAGATGCGCTCCACCGGCGAAGTAATGGGCGTGGGCCGCAACTTCGGCGCCGCGTTCGCGCGCGGGCACGATGCGGCGGGCATCAAGACGCCGCCGAAGGGCAAGGTCTTCGTGTCGGTGCGCGACGCCGACAAGGACCGCCTGCTACCGGTGGCGCAGGACGTGCTGCGCCGCGGCTTCAGCCTGGTCGCCACGGCGGGCACGGCGGCCTACCTCAACGGGCATGGCGTGGACTGCGAACGCATCAACAAGGTGGCCGAAGGCCGGCCGCACATCGTCGACCTGATCAAGAACGGCGAGATCGTCTATATCGTCAACACGACCGAGGGCAAGCAGGCGATCGCCGACTCGTTCTCGATCCGGCGCGAGGCGCTGCAGCAACGCGTCACCTATTCCACCACCGTCGCAGGCGCGCGTGCGCTGGTGCATTCGCTGGACTTCCACGACAGCGAAGCCGTGCACAGCTTGCAGGAATTGCACAAGGAGTTGAGCGCATGAGCAATCGCGCACCCATCACCAAGGCCGGTTCGGAACGCCTGCGCGCGGAACTGGATAAACTGAAATCGGCGGATCGCCCGCGCATCATCGCGGCCATCGCCGAAGCGCGTGCGCATGGCGACCTCAAGGAAAACGCCGAATACCATGCCGCGCGCGAATTGCAGAGTTTCATCGAGGGCCGCATCGGCCAGCTCGAAGCGCTGCTCTCCACCGCCGAGGTGATCGACGTGTCGCGCCTCAACGCCGGCAGCAAGGTGGTGTTCGGCGCGATCGTGGATCTGGCGGACGAGGATAGCGGCGTCGAGGTCACCTACCAGATCGTGGGCGACCTCGAGGCGGACATCAAGCAGGGCCTGATTGCCGTGTCCTCGCCCATCGCGCGTGCGCTGATCGGCAAGAACGAAGGCGACAGCTTCGAGTTCACCGCGCCGAACGGCGTGAAGCACTACGAGATCGTCGGCGTGCGCTACGCCTAGGCAGGCATCCACCGGGTGCGCCATCGTGCGCATCCCGACCGTTTCCAAAGCAAAGGCCCCGCATCGTGGGGCCTTTGCTTTGGAAACGGGGCGAAAAAAAAGCCGCGCAGGGCGCGGCTTTTCGTCGGCACTGCCGCGCTGGACTCAGCGCTGGCGGGCCTTGAAACGCGGGTTGCTCTTGCAGATCACGAACACCTTGCCGCGACGGCGCACGATCTTGCAGTCGCGGTGCCGCGCCTTGGCGGACTTCAACGAGTTAAGCACCTTCACGGCGAGCTCCTGATACCAAACAAACGAAAGACAGCGCGCGAGTATAAACCATTGAATCGTTGGTCACAAGTTGCCGGTATCGCGCGCGAACTCGTCCACCGTGGACAGGAACTGCGTCAGCACCGGCGAAGTATCGTCGGCGCGGCTGGCCACGGCCAGCAGCAATTGGGCGGAGGGATCGGCCAACGGCACATAGCTGACCCCGGCCAGATGCACCGCCCGCATCGTCGCCGGCACCAGCGCAACGCCCAGGCCGGCGGCGACCAGGGCCAGCAGTCCGCTGATCTGGCGGGCCTGTTGCACGGTGCGTGGCTGGAAGCCGGCGGCGGTGGCGAGTGCCGCAAGCCGGTCGTTGAGGGTGGCGGACACCTCTCGTGACTGCGTAACGAAGTCCTCGCCAGCCACTTCGCGCATGTGCAGTTCGCTGCGTTTGGCCAGCGGATGGCTGGACGGCAGCGCGAGCATCAATGGCTCGCGGTCCAGCATGCGCAAACGCAATTTACGGGCGTCCTGCAGGTGGCGCGGTTCGGTGCGCACGAAGCCCACGTCGATTTCGTTGGCGAGCAGGGCGTCGAACTGCGGGGTGTTGTTCATCTCGCGCAATTGCACGTCCACGCCCGGTGCCAGCTGGCGATGGCGCAGCAGCGCTCGGGGCAGGGCGGGATGGAACGATACCGACAAGGTGTAGGCCAGCCGCAACTGGCCGCTGTGGCCGGCGGCGACCGCTGCGGTGCGGCTGCGCGCCAGTTCGGCCTGCGCCAGGATCTGGCGCGCCTGCTCAAGGAAAACCTTGCCTGCTTCGGTCAGTGCCACCTTGCGCTTGTTGCGCTCCAGCAGGGTGACGCCCAGGTCGCGCTCCAGCGCCTGGATCTGCTGCGATAGCGGCGGCTGCGAAATATGCAGGCGGATCGCGGCGCGCGTGAAGCTCAGCTCCTCGGCGACCGTGACGAAGTAGCGCAGCTGGCGAAAATCGAACATATAGGGATCGCATATAAATAACGATCTAAATATATATTGGATACTTGAACCTGTCGCTCATAAAATCATCCCCGTCCCACCACCCACCCCCCTCCCCCGGTGGTGGCGGCCCACGCCTCGCGGCGACGCTGGACACGATACGCCACTCCCCCTCCCTGGCTTATCGATGCGTCGCGTCGCGAGGCGTTTTTTATGCGCGATTGCCGGCCGTCAGAGCCGGTACGCCAGCCGCGTGCCTTGTTCGATGGCCCTTTTGGCGTCCAGCTCGGCGGCGACGTCGGCGCCGCCGATGAGGTGTGCGGGGATGCCGATGCCTGCCAACTCGTCGGCGAGGCGGCGGTCGGGCTCCTGACCGGCACAGATCACCACGTTGTCGACTGGCAGCACCTGGGCCTGGCCATCGACGGTGATATGCAGGCCGGCATCGTCGAAGCGTTCGTAGGTGACTGCGCCGAGCATGGTTACCTGCTTGGCCTTGAGCGTGGCGCGATGCACCCAGCCGGTGGTCTTGTTGAGACGCGCGCCCGGCCGGCCTTCGCTGCGCTGGAGCAGCCAGACCTGGCGCAGTGGCGCTTCCGGATCCGGCTTCAGCAGGCCGCCGCGTTGCGATTGCTCAGTGTCCACACCCCATTCGCGCGACCAGCGCCGGATGTCAGTCGTGGGGGAGGGCTGATGTTCGACGAGGAATTCCGCCATGTCGAAGCCGATGCCGCCGGCGCCGATGATCGCCACGCGCGACCCGACCGGCCGGTCGTGCGCCAGCACGTCGAGATAGCCCAGGACGCGCGGATCCTCGCTGCCCGGGAACTGCACCTTGCGCGGCATCACGCCGGTGGCGACCACCACTTCTTCGTAGCCGGCGGCCTTGAGCGAGGCGGCGCTGGCTTTGTGGCCCAGCAGCAGCTCGGCCCCGGCATCCGCAAGACGGTGCCGGAAATAGCGCAGCGTTTCGTGGAATTCCTCCTTGCCGGGTATCCGCTTGGCGCAGTTGAACTGGCCGCCGATCTCGGTGGATTTGTCGATCAAAGTTACCGCATGGCCGCGTTCGGCCAGCGTGGCGGCGCAGGCCATGCCTGCCGGGCCGGCGCCGACCACGGCGATGCGCTTGCGCCGCGATGCCGGCTCGGCCTTCAGTTCGGTTTCGCGGCAGGCGCGCGGGTTGACCAGGCAACTGGCCAGCTTGTTCTGGAATACATGGTCGAGGCAGGCCTGGTTGCAGGCGATGCACGTATTGATGCGTTCGGCCCGCCCGTTCCTGGCCTTGTTCGCCCATTCGGGATCGGCCAGCAGCGGGCGGGCCATCGACACCATGTCCGCGTCGCCGGCGGCCAGCACGCGTTCGGCCACTTCGGGCATGTTGATGCGGTTGGTGGCGATCAGCGGGATCTGCACTTCGCCCTTGAGCTTCTTCGTCACCCATGCGAAGCCCGCGCGCGGCACGCTGGTGACGATGGTGGGCACGCGCGCCTCGTGCCAGCCGATGCCGGTGTTGATGATGCTGGCGCCGGCGGCCTCGATGGCCCGGGCCAATGCGACGATTTCGTCCCAGCTCTGGCCGCCTTCGACCAGGTCGAGCATCGACAATCGGTAGATGATGATGAAGTTGCGGCCCACCGCTGCGCGCGTTCGGCGCACGATTTCCACCGGGAAGCGCATGCGCCGCTGGGCATCGCCGCCCCAGGCGTCGTTGCGCTGATTGGTCCGCGCGGCGATGAACTGGTTGATCAGGTAGCCTTCCGAGCCCATCACCTCGATGCCGTCGTAGCCGGCTTCGCGGGCAAGCTCGGCGCAGTTCACGAAGTCGCGGATGGTGCGCTCCACGCCGCGCGCGGGGAAAGCGCCCGGGGCGTGAACGGCGTGATCGGCGACTTGATCCTGGAGGGCGCCACCGACAGCGGGTGATAGCCGTAGCGCCCCGCGTGCAGGATCTGCATGCAGATGCGGCCGCCTTCGGCATGCACGGCATCGGTGAGCTTGCGGTGGCGCGCCACGTGCCAGGGCATCGAGAGGCGCCCGCCAAACGGTTTCAGCCAACCGCGGATGCTGGGCGCGATGCCGCCGGTGACCATCAGGCCCACGCCGCCCCGGGCGCGCTCGGCGAAATAGGCCGCCAGCTTGTCGAAGTCGGCGGACTTGTCCTCCAGCCCGGTATGCATCGAACCCATCAGGATGCGATTCGGCAGGGTGACATGGCCGAGGTCGAGCGGGGCAAACAGGTGGGGGTAGTTCATGGCGCGACCGTGTTCAAACGATCGTATGAATGTGCCTGTTGCCGCGCGCGGACGCAAGCGGCGGCGGCGATTCAGGCCAGCAGTTGTTCGACCAGGGCGACGTAGCGGCGCATCGCTTCGTCCTGCGGCAGTCCGCGCAACTGCATCCAGGCCTCGTGCTTGGCGGTGCCGACGAAATCGAAGAAACCGGGCTGTTCACCGTGTGCGTCGCCTTCCGAACCTTGCTTGTAGAGGGCGTACAGTTTGAGCAGGGTGTCGTTGTCGGGGCGGTAATCCAGCCGTTTCACGGCCTCGGCGGCCTGATCGAATGCGTGGCGGAGGTCGGTCATGGCGGATCGGCTGGAGCTTGGCCCGAGGATGCGCCATGGTACGCGATGCGGCCTGGAGCGGCGCGATACCATGGGTGCTTCCGATCGAATGAGGAGCCGCCATGAGCCGAACCGCCGCCGTCCCCGTGTTGACCATCGATGGCCCCTCGGGTTCGGGCAAGGGCACGATCAGCCGGCGCGTGGCCGAGCATTTGGGTTGGCGGTTGCTCGATTCTGGGGCGCTGTACCGGGCCGTAGGTTATGCGGCCGGGGCGGCAGGGCTTGACCTGTCCGACGTCGAGGCGGTGACTCGCTGCGCCCAGGCCACGAAGATCCGCTTCCAGGCCAGCACCGACGGCAGCGACACCCGCATCCTGGTCAACGGCCATGACGCCACCGACGAACTGCGCACCGAGACCGCTGGAGCCGCGGCCTCGGCGATCGCCTCGCTCGCCCCGGTACGGCAGGCGCTGGTGGAGATGCAATTGGGCTTCCGCAAGGCACCTGGACTGGTTGCCGACGGCCGCGACATGGGCACGGTGATCTTCCCCGACGCGCCGTTCAAGGTATTCCTCACCGCCAGCGCCGCCGAGAGGGCGAAAAGGCGCTATAAACAGTTGAAGGAAAAGGGACTCAGCGTTACACTTTCCAGTCTGCAGCGCGAGATCGAGGCGCGCGATCACCGCGATGCGTCGCGGGCGGTTGCTCCGCTCAAGCCCGCGCCGGAGGCCGTGCTGGTGGATACCACAGGCATGGACATCGACGCAGTGGTCGCAAAAGTTCTTGCCGTCGTGCAGCCCTGAGCGGCTTGCGCGGCGATTTTCGTTCCCCGGTCATGGTGGCCGGGGCTCAACCATGGTGACGAGGCGCGTCCGCAGGGATGTTCCGAAGGCACCCCAACCGGTGGGCCGTTGTCGTTGCGTTCCAGCGTGAACCGCCGCAACTGTCCTTTCCCATCCTGGAATCAACATGACCGAAAGTTTTGCCGAACTGTTTGAACAGAGCCAGCAGGCCATCGCCAAGCTGAAGCCCGGCGCCATCGTCACCGGCATCGTGGTGGAAATCCGCAACGACGTCGTCGTGATCAATGCGGGCCTGAAGAGCGAAGGCATCGTCCCGATCGAGCAGTTCAAGGGCGAAGACGGCACCCTCGAAGTGAATGTCGGCGACCACGTCAAGGTGGCGCTGGAAGCGCTCGAGGACGGCTTCGGCGAAACCAAGCTCTCCCGCGAGAAGGCCAAGCGCTCGATGGTGTGGGACGACCTCGAGGAGGCGTTCGACAAGGAAGAGACCATCAAGGGCATGATCTCCGGCAAGGTCAAGGGCGGCTTCACCGTCGACATCAAGGACGTGCGCGCCTTCCTGCCGGGTTCGCTGGTCGACGTGCGCCCGGTGCGCGAGCCGACCTACCTCGAGGGCAAGGAACTCGAGTTCAAGATCATCAAGCTGGACCGCAAGCGCAACAACGTGGTGGTCAGCCGCCGCGCCGTCGTCGAGACCGAGTTCTCCGCCGAGCGCGAGCAGCTGCTGGAGCGCCTGGTCGAAGGCGCCGTGATCAAGGGCGTGGTGAAGAACCTCACCGACTACGGCGCGTTCGTGGACCTGGGCGGCATCGACGGCCTGCTGCACATCACCGACATGGCGTGGAAGCGCGTGCGTCACCCGAGCGAAGTCGTCAACGTCGGCGACGAGCTGGAAGTGCGCGTGCTGAAGTTCGACAAGGAGCGCAACCGCGTCTCGCTGGGCTTGAAGCAGTTGGGCGACGATCCGTGGGTGAACATCTCGCGCCGTTATCCGGTCAGCTCGCGCCTGTTCGGCAAGGTCTCCAACGTCACCGACTACGGCTGCTTCGTCGAGATCGAGCCGGGCGTCGAAGGTCTGGTCCACGTGTCCGAGATGGACTGGACCAACAAGAACGTCAACCCGGCCAAGGTCGTGCAGGTCGGCGACGAGACCGAAGTGATGGTGCTGGACGTGGATGAAGAGCGTCGCCGCATCTCGCTGGGTATCAAGCAGACCCGCTCGAACCCGTGGGAAGCCTTCGCCGCCATGCACAAGAAGGGCGACAAGGTTTCCGGCCAGATCAAGTCGATCACCGACTTCGGCGTGTTCATCGGCCTGGACGGCGGCATCGACGGCCTGGTGCACCTGTCCGACATCTCCTGGCAGATGTCCGGCGAAGACCTCGTGCGCAACTTCAAGAAGGGCGACGAGATCGAGGCCGTGGTGCTGGCGGTGGACCCGGAGCGCGAGCGCATCTCCCTCGGCATCAAGCAGATGGAGCAGGATCCGTTCGGCCAGTTCATGGGCAACAACCCGCGCGGCAGCATCGTCACCGGCACGGTGAAGGAAGTGGACGCCAAGGGCGCGGTGATCGACCTGGGCGAGGGCGTGGAGGGTTACCTGCGCGCCAACGACATCGCCAAGGAGCGCATCGACGACGCCACCCAGCACCTGAAGGTGGGCGACAAGGTCGAAGCCAAGTTCACCGGCATGGACCGCAAGGGCCGTCAGCTGTCGCTGTCGATCCGCGCCAAGGACGAGGAAGACGTGCAGGACGCGCTGGCCGAGTACTCCTCGGCTGCCGGCGGCACCACCAAGCTCGGCGCACTGCTCAAGGAGCAGATGAACAAGGCCGACTGAGCGTTGCAAGATGGTTCCTGGGCGGCATGGGCCGCCCAGGGACAGCGACGCAGCAGTACACGTTGCGGATCAGGGGAACATGACCAAATCCGAATTGATCGAGGCGCTGGCCGGGCGCCAGACCCATCTCGCGTTCGCCGATGTCGAACTGGCGGTCAAGAGCGTGGTCGAGCAGATGAGCCAGGCGTTGTCGCAGGGCGAGCGTATCGAGATACGCGGCTTCGGCAGCTTCGCGCTGCATTACCGGCCGCCGCGCATCGGACGCAATCCCAAGACCGGCGATTCCGTGGCCCTGCCAGGCAAGCACGTGCCGCATTTCAAGCCCGGCAAGGAACTGCGCGAGCGCGTCAACCTGCGGCTGGAAGAAGCCGCCGGCAACTGACGCACCGCGTCTGAACGAATCCATCAGGGCAGGCGGCGCAAGCCGTTCCTGCCCTGATTTTTTTATGCCAGTCACCTTCGGTCGCCGAAGTAAGGCGGGCGACCATGGATGGTATGAGCGCTCTATCCATGGCCGATACGCGTCCCGTGGAACCCGCTTGCTGTGCCGTCCCCGGAGGATCGGGTAAAGTCGCACGATGCGCCTGATCGTCATCTTCATTCTCGTGTTTTTCGCCGCCGCCGGCGTGGTGGTGGGCGCGCTCAATGCCGGACTCGTCGACTACGACTTTGCTTTCGCGCAGGTATCCGTGCCGAAGGGTGCTGCGCTGCTGGCCGTGCTGGTGCTTGGCTGGTTGCTGGGCGGTCTCACCGCCTGGCTGGGGGTGAGCCTGCGGCACCGCCGCCGCGCGAAGGCCGTCGACAAGAAGCAGGCGCGTGCATGATCCACTGGTACGCGTTGCTGCCGCTGGCGGCGCTCGCCTTCGTGCTGGGTTGGTGGGCATCCCGTCGCGCCAGCGCGCGGCGTTCCGGCGCGGCGGTGAATGAGCTCTCGTCGGACTACTTCCGCGGCTTGAACTATCTGCTCAACGAGGAGCAGGACAAAGCCATCGAGGTGTTCCTCAAGCTCGCCGAATACAACCGCGACACCGTGGAAACGCATCTCGCGCTGGGCAACCTGTTCCGTCGCCGCGGCGAGGTGGATCGCGCGATCCGCCTGCACCAGCATCTGGTGTCGCGGCCGAACCTGTCCGAGCCGACCAAGACCGTGGCCTTGCTGGAACTGGGCGAGGACTACATGCGCGCCGGCCTGCTCGACCGTGCCGAAGCCTTGTTCGACGACCTGGTGGCGATGGACGCGCACGCGCCCTCGGCCTTGCGTCACCTGATCGCGATCTACCAGCACGAGCGCGACTGGAACAAGGCCATCGAGCACGCGCGCCGGCTGGAAGCGATGGCCGGCGAGGACGAGTCGCCGATGATCGCGCAGTTCTATTGCGAACTGGCCGAACGTTCGCGCCAGCACGGCGCGCGGGTCGAGGCGCGCGACTATCTGGAGCAGGCCTTCCGCTGCCAGCCCGATTGCGTGCGCGCGTGGATGTTGACCGGGCGCCTGCATGCCGAGGACGGGCACCACGCGGAGGCGGTGCAGGCCTACGAGGCCGCGGTCGGTGCGGACATCGCCTTCGTGCCGGAAATCCTTCCGCCGCTGTTGAACAGCTATGCCTGTTCGCAGCAGATGGACCGCGCGGAACGTTTCCTGCGCGGGCTGCTGGAGCGTTACCACGGCATTTCGCCGGTGCTGGCGCTGACCCGGCTCTACCAGCAGCGCGACGGCCAGCGCGAGGCGGTGAGTTTCCTCACCGGCCAGTTGCGCCAGCGTCCCTCGGTGCGCGGACTGATGGCGCTGATCGACGCCACGATGGACCGGATCGAGGGCGAGGCGCGCGAGAATTTCCTGATCCTGCGCGACCTCACCAAAAAGCTGCTGGAAGGGCAGGCGATGTATCGCTGCAGCCGTTGCGGTTTCGGCGCCAAAGCGCATCACTGGCAGTGCCCGAGCTGCAAGAGCTGGAGCACGATCAGGCCCATCCACGGCGTCGCGAACGAGTGACTTCGATGCTCTCGGCCATGGGATGGTTGCTGCTCTCCTTCGTGATCGCCTGGTTTTCGGCGCGCGCGGCGATTGCCTATGCGCATCGTCGCGGCATGCTGGACCGGCCCGGCCAGCGACGATCGCATAGCGTCCCCACTCCGCGCGGCGGCGGCATCGGCATCGTCCTCGCCGGCCTGGTCTGCCTGCCCGGCGCGCTGCTCGGCACCACGATGCCTTGGCCGCCCGCAACCGTGGCCGGGCTGCTGGCGGCCTTGTTGCTGGTGGCGCTCGCGGGCTGGTGGGACGACCACCGCTCGCTGCCGATACTGCCGCGCTTCGGCGCGCAGTCGCTGGCCGTCCTGTTGTTCGACGCGGCGATGGCCGCGGATGGCATGTCGTGGTGGTGGCTGCCGCCGATCCTGCTGGCCGGCACATGGAGCATCAACCTGCACAACTTCATGGACGGCATCGATGGCCTGCTCGCCCAGCAGGGGATGTTCGTGGGCGCGGGCCTGGCCTTGCTGGCCCATGGCGCCGGGCAGCCCGCGCTGGCGCTGGCCACGGTCTGCCTGGCCATGGCCTGCTTCGGCTTCTGGTGCCTCAACCGTTCGCCGGCGCGCATCTTCATGGGAGATGTGGGAAGCGGCAGTGTCGGCCTGCTGATCTTCGCGGGCACGGCCATGTTGTGGCGGGCGGATGCCGCCTTGCTGTGGCCGGCGCTGATCCTTTCCTCCGCCTTCGTCACCGATGCCAGCCTGACGTTGGCGACGCGTTTTCTGCGCGGGCGCCGCTGGTACAGTGCGCATCGCGAGCATTTGTACCAGTGGCTGATCAGGCGCGGCCTGTCGCATGCGAGGGGAGGCGCGCTCTACATGGCATGGAACCTGTTGCTTGCCGCGCCGCTGACCTGGTTGGCCTTTAGTCATCCATCGCGGGCCTTGCCGATTACCATGGCGACTTATGTGGCAGCGGCGGGATTGTGGCTGCTGCTCAAACGCCGCTGCCTGCGGCGACGCAACCCCAGCTAGGATCGTCATGACGCTGCGCAGGATCGTCGGCATCAATCACCCTCGCGTGGCCGTCATGATGCATGACCTGGCCATGGCGGCCTTTGCCTGGTGGATCGCCAAGCTGCTGCGCTACGCACTGCAACCGCAGGAAGTGATGCAATTCCTCTGGTTCGAGTTCCCGGTGGTGCTGCTGGCGCAGGGTCTGATTTTCCGCTGGACGGGCCTCTACAAGGGCGTGTGGCGTTTCGCCAGCCTGCCGGACCTGTGGAACATCCTGCGCGCCGCGGCGCTGGGGTCGGTGGCGATCTGGCTGCTGCTTTCGATGTTCAGCCGCCTGCAGGGCGTGCCGCGCTCCATGCTGCTGCTGTACCCGATGGTGCTGTCCGTTGCGCTGGGCATGCCGCGCCTGGCCTACCGCTACTGGAAGGACAAGCGGTACGGCTTGGGCGGGGGAGGCTCGATGCGGCGGGTGCTCATCGTCGGTGCGGATCGTGCCGGCGAATCGTTGTCGCGCGACCTGCAGCTCGACGGCGGCTACAAGGTCGTCGGCTTCCTGGATGACCGCGTCGCACTGCGCGGTGCGCGCATCAACGGTTACCCCGTGCTGGGCCGGCCCGACCAGTTGCCCGAGATCGCCCGTCAGACGGCGGCGGAAATGCTGCTGATCGCCTTGCCTGGAGCGAGCGCGAGCGAGATGCGCCGCGTGGTCTCGCTGTGCGACGCCACGGGCTTGCCCTACCGCACCGTGCCGCGGCTGGACGACGTGCTGGCCGGCCGGGCGCATCCCAGCGACATCAAGGAAGTGGCGATCGAGGACCTGCTCGGCCGCGACACGGTGGAGTTGGACTGGACGGCGATACGCGAGGCCATCGGCGGCCGGCGCGTGCTGGTCACCGGCGGCGGCGGCTCGATCGGTTCGGAGCTGTGCCGGCAGGTGGCGCGGCTGGGCGCGCAATCGCTGGTCGTGGTCGACCACAGCGAGTTCAACCTCTACCGGATCACCAGCGAGTTGCGCGCGAACTATCCGGATCTTTTGCTCGAAGGCGTGCTGGCCAGTTGCGTGGACAGCGTGTCGATGCGCCGGGTCCTGGCGGAAGCGCGGCCGCAGGTGGTGTTCCATGCCGCCGCCTACAAGCATGTGCCGATGCTGCAGCACCAATTGCGCACGGCCTTCCTCAACAACGTGCTGGGCACGCGCATCATGGCCGACCTGTCGGGCGAGGCCGGGGCGGAATGCTTCGTGCTGATCTCCACCGACAAGGCGGTCAATCCCACCAGCGTGATGGGCGCCTGCAAGCGCATCGCCGAGATCTGGTGCCAGAACCGCAACGCGCATGCCCGCACGCGCTACGTCACCGTGCGTTTCGGCAACGTGCTGGATTCGGCCGGTTCGGTGGTGCCGTTGTTCCGCCAGCAGATCCGCGACGGCGGCCCGGTCACCGTGACCCATCCGGAGATGTCGCGCTACTTCATGACCATCCCCGAGGCCTGCCAGCTGATCCTGCAGGCGGCCAGCCTCGGCAAGGGCGGCGAGATCTTCGCGCTGGACATGGGCGAGCCGGTAAAGATCCGCGATCTCGCCGAGCAGATGATACGGCTGGCCGGCAAGAAGCCCGGCAGCGAAATCCCCATCGTCTACACCGGGCTGCGTCCGGGCGAGAAGCTGTTCGAGGAACTGTTCCACCCGCAAGAGCAGTACTGCGCCACCACGCATGCCAAGATCTTCCTGGCCCAGCACCGACAAGTCTCGTGGGAGCTGCTGCAGGCGATGATGCACAAGGCGGCCGAGATGGTCGCTGCCGACGACGAAGAAGAACTTCGGCGCTGCGTTTCCAGCCTGCTGCCCTCGTTCCGCTGGAACGAAACGGCGCAGTCGGACAACGTGGTGCCGATCCGCCATCACGAAACCGGAGAGAAATAAGTGAGCAAGCCGTTGCGCAAGGTGGTTTTCCCGGTGGCCGGCCTGGGCACGCGTTTCCTGCCCGCCACCAAGGTGGTGGCCAAGGAAATGCTTCCGGTGCTGGACAAGCCGCTGATCCAGTACGCGGTCGACGAGGCCGTGGACGCCGGCGCCGACACCCTGATCTTCGTCACCAACCGCTACAAGCACGCCATCGCCGACTATTTCGACAAGGCCTACGAACTGGAAGCGAAGCTGCAGGAAAAGGGCAAGGACGCCTTGCTGGCGCTGGTGCAGGGCACGCTGCCGAAGCATGTGCGCGCGATCTTCGTCACCCAGCCCGAGGCGCTGGGCCTTGGCCACGCTGTGCTGTGCGCCAAGCCGGTGGTGGGCGACGAGCCGTTCGGCGTGGTGCTGCCGGACGACCTGATCTGGAACGGCGCCGGCAAGGGCGCGCTGCGCCAGATGGCCGAACTCGGCGAGCGCGCGGGCGCGGGCGTGATCGCGGTGGAGGAAGTGCCGCAGAACGAAACCGACAAGTACGGCATCGTCGACGCTACCCGCATCGACGAACGCAGCGCGCAGATCCGCCACATGGTGGAGAAGCCCAAGCCGGCCGACGCGCCGTCGAACCTGGCCGTGGTCGGCCGCTACGTGCTGCCGGGGCGCATCTTCCAGTTGCTGGAACAGACCACGCCGGGCGCCGGCGGCGAAATCCAGCTGACCGATGCCATCGACGCGCTGCTCAAGGAGCAGGGCAAGGTGCTGGCCTACCGCTTCGAGGGCACCCGCTTCGACTGCGGCAACAAGGCCGGCCTGGTGCGCGCCACCATGCACATGGCGTTGCAGGACCCGACCCTGGCGCCGGTGGTGCGCGAGATCGCCGCCACGCTCTGACACCAGCGGCTGACTGGCACGGCCGTGCCGTGCCAGAATCGCGGCCGTGTCCTGCCATCTTCATGGAGCAGGATGCGCAAGGGGAAATCCATCGACAGGCCTCGCAGTCCCGCGCGAGGCCTGTTTGCATGGCGGACCCCGGCGGCGGCCGCAACGGCCGGTGCCATTCGACGGACGAATCGAGGGGAGCATCATGGATCTGCTGCGGTTCCTGTTCCTGTTGCCGGTGCGCCTGTTGCGCGCTGTCGGACGCGCACTCGGCTGGGTTTTGCGGCCGCTGTTCGGCGACGTGCGATGGTCGGCGCCGAGCTGGATGCACGTCGTGCGGCGCCATCCGCTGCGCTCCGCGGCCAGCGTGCTCGCCGCGGTCGTGCTGGCCGGCGGCGGCTGGTACGGCTGGCACTGGTACAAGAACCGCCTGCGCCCGCCGCAGCCGCAGCAGATCACCTGGACGGTGCAGGCTCCCGCGCTCACCGACTACAGCAAGCAGCCGATCGTGGTGCATCCGCTGGAATTGGACTTCTCAGGCTCGGCCGCGCCCATTGAGCGCGTCGGCAAGCCGGTGACCGAAGGCATCGCCATGAGCCCGGACACCAAGGGGCAATGGACCTGGGTGGACGACCGCACGCTGCGCTTCACGCCCGCCGCGGACTGGCCGGTGGGCCAGCACTACAAGGTGCGCTTCGACGTGCGCAAGGCCTTCGCGCCGCAGGCACGGCTGGCCGACGACGCCTTCGCATTCGACACCGCGCCGTTCACCGCCACCCTGGGCAAGGGCGAGTTCTACCAGGATCCGCAGGACGCCACCGCCAAGCAGGTGATCGTGCCGGTGGACTTCAGCTACCCGGTCGACGCCGCGCAGTTGGAGCGGCGCATCGCGCTGGCGCTCACGGATCGCGACGGCAAGCCCGGCGATGCGTTGAAGTACACCGTCACCTACGACCCGACCCGCCTGCATGCGTGGATCCATTCCCAGCCGCTGGCGTTGCCGCACGACGACGGTGCGGTGAGCGTCACGGTCGACAGCGGGGTGCGCAGCACGCGCGGCGGTGCAGGCACCACGGAGGCGCTCAAGGCCAGCGTGCGCATCCCCGGCCTTTACAGCCTTACGGTGGACGACCTCTCGCCCACCTTGGTGAACAACGACAAGTACGAACCCGAGCAGGTGATGGTGGCGGACTTCAGCGGCGCCGTGCGCAGCGGCGACGTGGCCGACGTGACCCAGGCCTGGGTGCTGCCCGCGAACAGGCCGGGCGTGCCGACTTCCGGCAACGGCACGCCTTACGTCTGGAACGTTTCCGAAGTGGGCGACGACGTGTTGCGCAAGTCGCAGCCGCTCAAGCTCGACGTGGTGCCCACCGAGAACGACTACCAGGCGCTGCAGAGCTTCAAGTACCAGGCTGTGCCGGGGCAGCGCGTGTACGTGCGCATCGGCAAGGGCGTGAAGTCCTTCGGCGGCTACGTGTTGGGCCGGCCGGTGGCGCGCGTGTTCACCGTGCCGGACTATCCCAGGCTGCTGCGCTTCATGGCCGACGGCTCGCTGCTGTCCTTGAGCGGCAGCAAGCGCGTCTCGGTGGTCTCGCGCAACATGCCCGGCATGCGGGTGGAGATCGGCCGCGTGTTGCCCGACCAGCTGCAGCATCTGGTCAGCCTCAATTCGGGCGACTACAGCCACCCGCAACTGCCCTACGACTTCGACGAAAGCCATATCGTCGAGCGCTACGAGATCAAGCGCAGCTTCCCGAAGCAGGCGCCGGGGCAGGCGCATTACGAGGGCGTCGACCTGAGCCAGTACCTCAAGCCGGGCCGGCGCGGTGTGTTCTGGCTGCATCTCTCCGGCTACGACCCGGCGGCGGCCGCCAGGCGCGCCGCCGCTGCGGCCAAGGCACGTGCGCTCGCGCAGCAGGGCCTGGCGCCGGCACCGGGGCAATCGTCCGGTTCGCCGGCCGCCGCGAGCAGTACGGCAGCGGCCAACGACGACGGTGCCGACAGCAACGACGGCAACAGCGATGGCGGCGACGCCTCGCCCGGCGACAACCGCCTCATCGTGGTCACCGACCTCGGCATGCTGGTGAAGCAGGCGCTGGACGGCAGCCAGGACGTGTTCGTGCAATCCATCCACGACGGCCGGCCGGTGGCGGGCGCCAACGTGTCCGTGCTTGCGGTGAACGGGCAGACGCTCTACACGCAGGCCACCGATGCCGATGGCGTGGTGCATTTCCCCAGCCTCAAGGGACTGGATCGCGAGAAGAAACCCGCGCTGTACGTGGTGAGCAAGGGCGAGGATCTGTCCTTTCTGCCCATCGGCAGTTACGACCGCCAGCTCGACTTCTCGCGCTTCGACATCGGCGGCGAGGCGAACGCGGCGAACGCCGGCCAGCTCAGCGCCTACCTGTTCTCCGACCGCGGCATCTACCGCCCCGGCGACACCTTCCACATCGGCCTGATCGTGCGCGCCGCGGACTGGGTGCGCAACGTGGCGGGCATCCCGCTGCAGGCGGAGATCGTCGACCCGCGCGGCGTCACGGTGAAGCAGCAGCGCATGGCCATGGATGCCAGCGGCTTCGGCGAGCTGAGCTACACGCCGGCGGAAACCGCGCCCACCGGCACCTGGGCGGTCAACCTCTACATCGTGCGCGGCGGCAAGGCCGACACGCAGATCGGCAGCACCACGGTGCAGGTGAAGGAGTTCCTGCCGGACCGCATGAAGGTCAGCGCCAAGCTCTCGCAGCAGGTGGCCGAGGGCTGGGTGAAACCCGACCAGCTCAAGGGCCTGGTCGATGCGCAGAACCTGTTCGGCACGCCCGCCGCGAACCGCCGCGTGGAAGCCTCGATCACCCTGCGCCCGGCATGGCCGGCGTTCCACAGCTGGCCCGACTACCACTTTTACGACACCCGTCGCGCCAAGGAGGGTTACGAGGAAAACCTCGCCGACGGCAAGACCGACGACAAGGGCCACGCCGAGTTCGACCTCGACCTGAAGAAATACGCCGACGCCACCTACCAGCTCTACTTCCTCGCCAAGGCGCACGAGGCGGACGGCGGGCGCAGCGTGGCCGCCGCCGCGCAGACCCTCGTCTCCTCGAACGACTGGCTGGTGGGCTACAAGAGCGACGACGCGCTCGACTACGTGAGCCGCAACGCGGCGCGCAAGGTGCGCCTGGTGGCGATCGGCCCCGACGCGAAATCCATCGCGCTGGACGGCCTCAAGGCGCAACTGGTCGAACGCCGCTATGTCTCGGTGCTCACCAAGCAGGACTCGGGCGTCTACAAGTACGAGTCCAAGCTCAAGGAAATCCCGGTGGACGAAAAGCCGCTGGCGATTCCCGCCGGCGGCATGGACTACCCGCTCGCCACCGACAAACCCGGCGACTACGCGCTGCTGATCCTGCGCGGTAACGACCGCAAGGAAGTGAATCGCGTCAGCTACTCGGTGGCCGGCAACGCCGACCTGTCGCGCTCGCTGGAGCGCAACGCCGAGCTGCAGCTGAGCCTGGACAAGAGCGACTACAAGCCCGGCGACACCATCCACATCGCGGTGCATGCGCCGTATGCCGGTAGCGGGCTGATCACCATCGAGCGCGACAAGGTCTACGCGCACGCGTGGTTCCATGCCGACACCACCAGCTCGGTGCAGAGCATCACGCTGCCGAAGGACTTCGAGGGCAACGGCTACGTCAACGTGCAGTTCGTGCGCGATCCCTCCTCCGACGAGATCTTCATGAGCCCGTTGTCCTACGGCGTGGTGCCGTTCTCGGTGAACCTCGACGCCCGGCGCGACGTGCTCTCGGTGGACACGCCCGCGCTGGTGAAACCGGGCGACACCGTGACCTTCAAGCTGCATGCCGCGCAGCCGGCCAGGGTGGTGCTGTTCGCGGTGGACGAGGGCATCCTGCAGGTGGCGCGCTACAAGCTGGGCGACCCGCTGCAGTTCTTCTTCCGCAAGAAGATGCTCGAGGTCAGGACCTCGCAGATCCTCGACCTGATCCTGCCCGAGTTCGAGAAGCTGATGGCGCTGTCCGCCGCGCCGGGCGGCGATGCCGACGCGGCGATCAGCCGCCAGCTCAACCCGTTCAAGCGCAAGCGCGACAAGCCGGTGGCGTACTGGTCCGGCATCGTCGGCGTCGATGGCGAGAAGGACTTCAGCTACACCGTGCCCGACTACTTCAACGGCCGCGTGCGCGTGATGGCGGTGGCGGTCTCGCCGGACCGCATCGGCACCTGGGAGGGCGCCACCACGGTGCGCGGCGACTTCGTGCTCTCGCCGAACGTACCGAGCACGATGGCGCCGGGCGATGAAGCCGAGGTGAGCGTGGGCGTGGCCAACAACCTCACCGACATCGGGGCGAAGGCCGTGCCGGTGGCGGTGACGCTCAAGACCGGCCCGCAGCTGCAGGTGCTCGGCCCGGCCACGCAGAACGTGAGCCTGGCCTCGATGCGGGAAGGCGTGCTGCGTTTCCGCGTCAAGGCCACCGACAAGCTGGGTTCCGGCCACCTCGAGTTCGTCGCCGGCTACGGCGGCAAGTCCGCGCGGCAGGGCATCGACCTGTCGGTGCGCCCGGCGGCGGCCTATCGCACCCAGGTGGACGTGGGCCGCGTGGAAACCGGCAGCCAGGTCGACCTGAAGCCGCTGCGCGCGATGTACGACGCCTACGCCTCGCGCGACGCGGCGATCTCCTCGTTGCCGGTGGTGCTGGCGCAAGGCATCACCAGCTATCTGGTGAACTACCAGAACTACTGCAGCGAGCAGATTGTCAGCTCGGCGATGCCGCGGCTGATCGTGTCGAAGTGGCCGGTGGTACCGGTGTTCGCGCACGCGCTGCAGCCGGCCTTCGGCGACAAGAGCATCAGCAACGACCAGGCGCTGGCCAACTTCCTCGACGTGTTGCACTCGCGGCAAAACGGCGCGGGCGGCTTTGGCCTGTGGTCGGCCACGCCGGATGCGGAGCCGTTCGTCTCCGACTACGCGATGAACTTCCTGATCGAGGCGCGCGAGCGCGGCATGACGGTGCCGCAGGACATGTTCGACGCCGGCAACCAGTACCTCCGGCAACTGGCTGCCGACGACAGCATGGACACGCTGGACCAACTGCGCGAACGCGCCTACGCCGTGTACCTGCTGACCCGGCAGGGCAACGTCACCACCAACCTGCTGGCAGCGGTGCAGCGGCGGTTGCAGGACCAGTATCCGAAGGTATGGACCAATGACCTCGCCGCTGCATGGCTGGCCGCCTCGTACGAGCTGCTGAAACAGGACGGTGAGGCGAACCGGCTGATGGCCGGCCCGCTCAAGCTGCTCACCCGCGCCAAGGCCGCCGAGGACTTCGGCTACGGCTACTACTACGACCCGCTGACCCGCGACGCCAGTGTGTTGTACCTGATCGCCAGGCATTTCCCGCAGGAAGCGAAGTCGCTGCCGCCGCGCGTGTTCGAAAACCTCTCCTGGCCGCTCGCGCACAACGACTACAACACCTTGTCGTCCGCGATGACCGTGCTGGCGCTGGACAGCTACGCGCACGACACCGCCGCCGGGCTGGACAAGCTGGGGCTGGCCGAGGTGCTGGCCGACGGCAGCGCCAAGTCCATCGGCCAGCTGCAAGGCGGCATGTTGCTCGGCGGCAGTTGGGACAGCGCGGCGAAGGCGCTGCGCTACAGCAACCAGGGTGTGCTGCCGGCCTGGCGCATCGCCACGCAGGGCGGTTACGACCGCGCGGCGTCGACGCAGGCGATCAAGCACGGCATCGAGATCGTGCGCGAGTACACCGACACCCAGGGCAAGCCGCTGGACAAGATCACGGTGGGCGAGGAGATCGACGTGCACATCAAGATCCGCGCCACCGGCAACGACGGCGTGGGCAACGTGGCCATCGTCGACCTGCTGCCCGGCGGTTTCGATCCCGTGATCCAGCCACCGCCCGCCGTGCAGGCAGACAGCAACACGGCGGGCGACAACGGCAGCGGCGACGACAGCAGCGACAGCGATGGCAGCGACACGCCAAAGCCTGCCGCCTGGCGCTCGCCCATCGGCCTGGACACCTCGACCTGGCAACCCGAGTACGCGGACATCCGCGAGGACCGCGTGGTGATCTACGGCACCGCCACGCCGGACGTGCGCGAGTTCGTCTACCGCATCAAGGCCACCAACGCCGGCAAGTTCCAGGTGCCGCCGGCCTATGCCGAGCAGATGTACGACCGCTCGATCCAGGCGCAGTCCCCCGGAGGCGCCGTGCTCGACGTGGTACAGCCGTGACCCGCAGCCGTGAATACCCTCTCCTCGTCGGGGAGAGGGTTGGGGTGAGGGGCGGGTGCTCGCCATGACCGCACCATGGAGCCGGCTCATCCGCTGGCTCCGCCGCTGGCAAAACTGGTTCGCGGCCTTCGCCTTGCTCGCCGCCGTGCTCGTCGGCAGCCGGTTGTGGCCGCATCCGCCGCTGCGTGAGCGCCTGCCCAGTTCCACCGCGTTCTACGACGACAGCGGCCACCTGCTGCGGCTGACGCTGGCCAGTGACCAGCAATACCGGCTGTGGGTACCGCTGAAAGAGATCTCGCCGCAGCTCGTGGAAGGCGTGCTGCTGCACGAGGATCGCTGGTACTGGTGGCATCCCGGCTTCAATGCCTGGGGGCTGCTGCGCGGCGCATGGGTCACCTACGTGCGGCATCGCCATCCGCAGGGCGGCTCCACCATCACCATGCAGCTCGCGCGCCTGCTGTGGGGGCTGGACACGCGCACGCCGCTGGGCAAGCTGCGGCAGGTCGCCTACGCACTACGTCTCGAACTGTTCTACTCCAAGCACGACATCCTCGAGGCCTACCTCAACGACGCGCCCTACGGCGGCAACGTGCAGGGCGTGGGTGCCGCCAGCCTCGCGTATTTCGGCAAGCCGGCCGCCGACCTCACCCTGCCGGAAGCGCTGACGCTGGCGGTGATCCCGCAGGATCCATCGCGTCCGTTGCAGAAGGGCGGGGTGCTCATCAATCCCGCGTTGGCGCAGGCCCGCAACGACCTCTACGCGCGCTGGCTGCGCAGACATCCGCGCGATGCCTCGCTCAAGCCGCTGTTCGATTTGCCGCTCACCCTGCGGCCGCTGGGCAGGCTGCCGTTCGAGGCGCCGCACGCGGTGGACCAGTTGATCGCCGCGCAACAGCTGAGCGGCGAGCGCCTGCCGCCGCGCGTCGTCACCACCATCGACCTCGACCTGCAGCACGGCCTCGAACGGCAGGTGGCGAACTACGTGCAGCGCAACGCGCCGCGCGGCATCTACAACGCGGCGGCGCTGCTGATCGACACCCGCGACATGGGCATCAAGGCGATGGTGGGCTCGGCGGATTACTTCAACGCCCGTATCGGAGGGCAGAACAACGGCACGAACGCCAAGCGTTCGCCGGGCTCCACGCTCAAGCCTTTCATCTACGCGCTGGGCTTCGATCAGGGCGTGCTGCATCCGCAGACCGTGCTGCGCGACGTGCCGACCTCGTTCGGCCCGTACACGCCGGAGAATTTCGACGGCCATTTCCTCGGGCCGATCACCGCCACGCAGGCCCTGATCCGCAGCCGCAACATCCCGGCCGTGTGGGTGGCCTCGCAACTGCACCAACCCAGCCTCTACGACTTCCTGCGCGAAGCCGGCGTCAGCCGCCTCGCCAGCGAGCAGCACTACGGCCTCGCCCTCGTGCTCGGTGGCGGTGAAGTGACCATGCAGGAGCTGGGCGACCTCTACGCAATGCTTGCCAATCGAGGCGTATTGCAGCCGCTGCGCCTGCGCGCCAGCGATCCGCAGGTGGCCGGCACGCGCCTGCTCAGCGACGCATCCAGCTTCATGGTGATGGACATGCTGCGGCAGAACCCGCGGCCCGACGCCGTGTTCGGCACGGAGAACGCGCGCCTGCCGGTGTACTGGAAGACCGGCACTTCCTGGGCCTTCCATGACGCGTGGACGGCCGGCAGCTTCGGCCCCTACGTGCTGGTGGTGTGGGTCGGCAATTTCGACGGCACGGCGAATCCCGCCTTCGTCGGCGTGGACGCCGCCGCGCCGTTGTTCTTCCAGATCGTCGATGCCTTGCACGCGGAACGCCCGCGCATGCAGGAACCCGTGCGGCACATGCCGGCCGGCCTCAAGCGCGTGCAGATCTGTCTCGCCAGCGGCGACCTGCCCAGCCCGTGGTGCCCGCAGCGCGGCTGGACATGGTTCATTCCGGGCAAGTCGCCGATCCGTGTCGACACCGTCTACCGGCCACTGGTGATCGACGACGCCACCGGCCTGCCGGCGTGCCCGCCGTATGCGGACAAGCGCACCCACGTCGAGGTGTTCGAGTTCTGGCCGTCGGATCTCGCGCAGGTGTTCGCGCAGGCCGGCATCCCGCGGCGCAAGCCGCCGCAGAATCCGGCTTGCCTCGACGCCGGTCGCCCGATCGGCGCTCCGCCGCAGATCACCTCGCCGCTGCGCGCCAGTACCTACGCGCTGCGCCTGGATCAGTCGGACCGGGCAAGCATCGCCTTCACGGCCACCGCCGATGCCGACGTGCACGCGCTGTACTGGTTCGTGGACGACGCCTATGTGGGGCAGGGCAGGCCGGGCGGCAGCCTGTTCTGGCAGGCGCGCAACGCCGGCAGTTATCGCGTGCGCGTGGTGGACGACCACGGCCGCAGCGACGAGCGTCCCTTGCAGGTGACCCTGGTGCAATGAGCCGCGCGCGGCGAATGGGCTATGCTCCCGAGTCTTGCTGACGCATAGGGGGCGCTCGGGCATGAAGCAACCGCCAGTTCCGTCGTATTACACCGCCACGGCCAGGCCATACGAAACGCATGCGCCGCTGCAGGGCCGGCAGGAAACCCGTGTCGCCATCGTCGGCGGCGGATTCGCCGGCCTCAATACCGCGCTGGGACTGGCCGAGCGCGGCGTGCGCGACGTGGTGCTGCTGGAGCGTGAGCGGATCGGTTTCGGCGCCTCCGGCCGCAACGGCGGCTTCGTCTTCGCCGGCTATTCGCTGGGCGAACAGGCCTTGCTCGACCAGCTCGGCGAAACGCGTGCCCGCGCGCTGTTCGGGCTCACCACCGCCGCGGTCGAACGCATCCGTGCGCGCGTCGCGCAATATGCCATCGCGTGTGATGCGGTCGACGAAGGCGTGATCTGGGCCAACCGGTTCCGCGATCCGGGCGTGCTGCGCCGGCGCCAGCAACTGCTGGCCGACCGCTATGGCGTACATTGGGACTGGCTGCCGCAGGAAGAACTGCGCGAGCGCGTGCTGAGCGACCGCTATTTCGACGGCTTGTACGAACGCAACGCGCTGCACCTGCATCCGCTCGATTACGCCATCGGCCTGGCGCAGGCCGCGGCCGGGCAGGGCGTGCGCGTCCACGAAGCGAGCGAAGTGCAGCAACTCAGGCGCGAAGGTTCGCGCTGGCTGCTCAACACCGCGCAGGGCGAACTGCTGGCCGAACAGGTCGTGCTGGCCTGCGGCGGTTACCTCGCCGGCCTGCGCAAGGCCATCGACCGTGCGGTGCTGCCCATCGCCACCTACGTGATGGCCACCGAACCGCTGGGCGACCGTCTCGCCGAATGCCTCACCACGCGCGCGGCGGTATACGACACGCGCTTCGCCTTCGACTATTACCGCGCCCTGCCCGACACGCGCCTGCTGTGGGGCGGCCGCATCTCCATCCGCAACCGTTCGCCGCAGGCGGTGCAGCGCCTGCTGCGGCGCGACATGGTGCGGGTATTCCCGCAACTGGCGGAAGCGAAGATCGACTACGCCTGGTCGGGCCTGATGAGCTACGCACGCCACCAGATGCCCCAGCTCGGCCACGGGGAGGGCGACGACGCCGGCCTGTGGTGGGCGCAGGCCTTCGGCGGCCATGGCCTCGCGCCCACGTGTGCGGCGGGCGAGTTGCTGGCCGCGGCCATCGCCGAAGGCGACGAGGGCTGGAAACAGTTTTCCGGCTACGGTCTGGCGAACACCCACAAACCCTTTGGCCAGCTCGCTGCGCAATGCAACTACTGGTGGCAGCAGGCGCGCGACGGATTCAAGACGAGGTTGGAAGGATGAGCGAAGCGATCGCGGAGACAGTCCAGGCGAACGAGATCGGCTGGACGGATTTCGAGAAGGTATTGATCGTTGCCGGCACGATCATCCGGGTGGAAGCCTTTCCCGAGGCGCGCAAGCCGGCATGGAAAGTCTGGGCGGATTTCGGCCCCTACGGCGAGCGCAAGACCAGCGCGCAGATCGTCGCGCTGTACACCGCCGAGGAACTGGTCGGCCGGCAGATCGTCGGCGTGATCAATTTTCCCGAAAAGCAGATCGGCCCGTTCCGCTCGCAGTTCCTGCTCACCGGCTTTCCTACCCCCGATGGCGTGGTGCTCACCGCCATCGAGCGCGCCGTGCCCAACGGTACGCGGCTGGCGTGAGCTGCCGGGTGCCAGGCGGGCGCGCGTACTGCGTGCCGCTTGGTACGGCCTCGGTTCCATGCCTGTGGGGCCATGCATTTCCATGGCCGCGACGTGTCGCGTTGTGGCCTGCCGTCATCCCCGATCCAGCCAGACCTCCAGGCCCTGCGCATTGAGTTCGATGTCCATCGCCAGCACGGACAACAGCGCTTCGCGCCCCTGCGTCCAGCCGTGCGCGACGGCGCGCGCGGCATAGAGGTCGGCGAGCGCCGCGGTCAATGTGGCGTGCCGGTCGGGCTGGCCGTGTGCGCCGCGGGCGAGCGCCACCATTGCGTCGATCTGTTCATGCAGATCCGCGGCCAGCCTCGCGACATCCTCGACGCGCCCGTAGTGGGTGAGATACATCGCGGTGGGATTCAGCGCGACCAGGCGGCGGATCGAGGCGTGCAGGGCGTCCGGGTCGAACTGCACCGGCGTGGTGGTGGGCAGCACGAACGGGCCTTTCGCGGTGTCGAACTCGCGATAGGACAGCCCGAACACGTCGCCGGTGAAGCAGGCATTGCTGCGTGCGTCGTACAGCGTGAGGTGGTGCTTCGCATGGCCGGGCGTGTCCAGGCAGAGCAACCGGCGACCGGCGAGATCGACCGAATGGCCGTCCGGCGCCTGCATCACGCGTTCGGCAGGCACCGGGCGCAGGCGGCCGTAGCTCGCTTCCATCGCCTGCTCGCCGTACACCGCGCTGGCGCCGGCCCACAGTTGCGACGGGTCGATCATGTGCCGCGCGCCACGCGGATGCACCACCAGCTTCGCGTTCGGCAGGCGGGCGAGCAGCTCGCCTGCGCCGCCGGCATGGTCCAGGTGCACATGGGTGAGGATCAGCCAGTCAACGTCCGCCGGGGCAAGGCCGTTGTCGTCCAGTGCGGCCAGCATGCGCGGCACGGAGTGGTTGGTGCCGCAGTCGACGAAGGCGCCGCGGCCGTCTTCCACGATGAGGTAGGCCGCATCGAAGCGAGGCCGCACGAAGCCGGTGTCGATGGTGTGGATGCCCTGCGTCGTCATGGTCGACTCGGCCATTGTGGGTTTTCAGCGTAGCAAAATGCGCAGGCCGCACTGCGCTGGGCGCGTCCGATGCCTGTCGGCGGGTTTGTAAAGTTATGTAATGCCGCACTGCCGTCCGCAGACGATCTGGTAGGTTCACGGGCAGTCGCAAGTTTGTGTCGTCGAATACAGCGGGGCCCGCATGCAGCGCATATTCATCGTTGGTTGTCCCCGTTCCGGGACCACGCTGGTACAGGCCATGTTGGCAAGGCACCCTGCCACGCTCTCCTTGCCGGAGACGGCATTTTTCGAACACCTCTACGGCAACGCCGAGTGGCGCTGGGAAGACAGCGCCGCCAGGCCGCGGCGGCGCCTGCGGCAGCGGCTTGGCCTCGCGCACAAACAGGGACGCGATGTGCTGGATGCGCTGTGCGGACAGTTGCCACACAACGTGGGCCGCTTTCCGCGCCGACCGTTGCGTACCGCGAGTTGTGTGCGCCGTTTCATCGGCATGCTCGATGCCAGCACCCGCGCCGACGGGCGTAGCGCATGGATCGAAAAAACCCCCAGCCACCTGCTGTACATCCCGGAGATCGAGCGCTATGTGCCCGATGCGCGCTTCGTGCATGTGATCCGCCAGGGCGAGGATGTGCTTGCTTCGATCCTGGATGCCAGCATGCGTTATGCGGAGAAGGGCATCTTCAGCGGCGGCACGGCGCGCTGGTCGCTGCGTTGGAATCGGGCTGCCAGGATCCATCGCGAACATGCGTTGCGGCCCAACCACCATTTCGTGTTCCTGGACGACCTGATCCACGACACGGACGGCGAATGGCGGCGCTTGTGCACCTTCCTCGGCCTCGATCCCGACGCCGAGTTGACCGGCGGCGTCGACGGGCTGATCACCGATTTGCGCGAGGAACCCTGGAAGAACCAAGCGGTGAGCGGGCAGCCGAGCAACCCGCGCCGCAAGGCCGAGCATATCTTCGGCCCCCAGACGCGCGAGTGGCTGCAGCGTACCTTGCTGCCCTACGACGAACTGCGCCGCAGCTGCGTCCGCAACGGGTAAACTGGCGGGCACGTCATCACTTGCTTGAGCGGCTGTTGTGCGGCCGCGTATGGGCGCATCGTGCGCGGAGGTACCCATGGCTACCGGATGGGCCGGCGACGGCGCCGTGCAGGACCAGATCGATGCCACCGTGGCGGACGCGGTACAGCGCGCCCGCCGCCAGCTGAAACGCGGCCCCAGCCTGGCCCGCTGCGAGGAATGCGATGCGCCGATTCCGGAGGCGCGCCGCGAGGCCTTGCCCGGCGTGCGCCTGTGCGTGCCCTGCCAGCAGGCGCAGGACGCCGAGCGCTCCACCAACCTCTACAACCGCCGCGGCAGCAAGGACAGCCAACTGCGCTGAGCCTGCATGAGCGCGTGTTCATGCAAGGCCCAGCGCGATTGGGCGACACTTCGCGTCTTTGCATGACGCGAGGCGAAGCTCTTGCCCGACTCCACCGTTTCCTTCGGCGCGAGGCTGCTGCTGATCGCGTCGCTCGGCCTACCGGCGATCCCCGCGCTGGCGAAGACGGCTCCCGACGCATCGGGTCCGCTCACCGTGCACGTCCGCAACGACCGCATGACGCTGCGCGTCGCCAAGGCGCCGCAGGTCTACCTCTCGGGCACCATCAACGACCTGGCCGTGGCGCAGGTGCGGCAATGGCTGGATTCCGGAAAGCTGGACCCCGGCGCGGACGTCTATCTCGACTCCTCCAACGGCGACGTCGCCGCAGGCATGGCGCTGGGCCGGGTGTTTCGCGGCGCGCGCTTCAACACGCATCTGGGCACCTGGCACACCGGCAATGCGCCGGCGCGGCCAGCCACCTGCCTCGACGCCTGCGCCTATGCCTATCTCGGCGGCGTGTACCGCTGGTCGCCCAGCGGCGGCGACCGCATCGGCCTCAGTCAGCACGGGTTGCCGGGCCAGCTCGTCGCCTCGTCGCTGGACGGCTATCTCGAAGCCATGGGTGTGCAGCCGGCGGACTTCGCCAGGGTGAGCGGCCTGGTGGTGAACGGCACCGCGTGGTGGAACACCGACAAGCTGGTGTCCGACCACGTGGCCAACAACGGCCGGTTGCCGCTGGAGGCGGACTACCGCAAGACGCCGGGCACGCCACCCACGCTGCAGTTGTCGCAGACGATGCGCGGCAAGCAGAACCAGGTGGAGCTGCAATGTGCGCCCGGCCACATCAGCCTTTCTGCACGTTATGCGGTGGGCGCCGAGCGTACGCCGCTGTTGGCTGCGCGCGCCATCTATGCCTACTTCGAAGTGGGCGAGCAGCCGTGGCAGCAGCACACGGGCGAACGCCCCCGTGCGGACGGCGATGCGCTGGTTTTCACGCGCCAGATGCCGTTTGCCCAACTGCTGCCTGTGCTGCAGTCCGGCTCGCTGGGCGTCTGGTTCGAAATTACCGGTAGCCCCGTGCGCGTGGGCTTCTGGATGGCCCCGTCGCAGGTCTGGTCGTCCGTGCAACCGTTCCTGGCCGATTGCCAGGCGCTGCAGCCGGGTTACAAGCCGCCGCACGCGATCGACAAGCCAGCCAAGCCGTCGTTGTGGCGGCGGTTGTTCGGCCGGCACTGACACGGACGCGCCGGCTATTCCATGGAGATGGGGCATACGCCGGCACGGCCGGCTTCCGATGCGGCCGGGGAAGGAGTAGGGTGGATCGGCTGCCTGTCCGGCAACCGCCCGATGCCGTCACTCCCCCGAAACCGATCGGAGAATCCAAGCCATGGCCGCCAGTCGATACGAAGCGGAAGTCCTGCTAGGAATCACTGCGGCGGCCGATCCCAATGACAACCCCGGGGCGCGTTGCGAAGCAGGTGGCGCACCAGCGGCGAACAGCACCCAGCCAACCGGCATACCCATCATCCGTGAGTGGGAATATGCCTCGGGCGCGGTGATTGCCTTTTCCAAGATCGACTCCTGTCTCGGCGTCATCCAGATGGCCAGCAAGACATTGATACGCGGTGCGCATTTCTCCATGTTCGCCTCGTCGTCGCAGTACGATGTCGTGCAGTTCGATGCCGCAATGGGAGCCGCCGGGTTCGTGCTGAACCTGCCCATCCTGTTCTTTGGCGGCGGGGTCGACGACTGGAAGGAAGGGCTGGACGGCACCGCCTTCCGCGGTGTCGGCCCGTTTCCGCCGCTGCTGAAGGACGCGAGCCAGAAGCGCTGGATCTTCCAATTGGACAACGGCGCGTTCACTTACCACGCGATGTAAGCCCATGCTCTGGAGAGCTTGGCATATCGCTTGCGCGACGGCCGTTACTGGAGCATCGTCGGATGGCATCAGTTGTGGTCGTATCCGGCACGTGTGCTGGCGGCGAACGCTCAAGCTCCGTCAGCTGAAGTCGAAACAATGGGTACACGGGTCCATAGTGCCCAAGGGTAATTTCGCGCCGCTGATCGGCCGGCCGGCGCCACGCGGATGCGTGCAACCGGTTGTCGGACGATCCAGCTGGAACAGGGCGAACGGGCAGTGGAGCATGCGCAATCGGATCGGGACGCAGCCAGCCACGCGTCGGCGATAAGCGCGTTGCGCTCCCGTTTCTACCAGGGGCTTGCCGAGACCCTTATCCGCCTGCGTGCGCCGCAAGGTTCGGACGGACGCCAGGCCCTGGCCGAGATCGTTTCGACCTTTGCCGTCGCGCTGCAACTGCCGCTGGCCTGGGTCGGCCGGCGCCGGCCGGAGGCTCATGGTGTCGTCGTGCTGACGGCGGCCGGATCGGCGACGGAGCGCGCCGAGCGCCTGATGGCCGGCAAATATGCCATCGGCCTCACGCTGGATGACCCGGTGGGCCCGCTGCAATCGCCAGGGCAGGCGCACATCGTGCACAGCACCGACTCGCCTGCCACCGGCACGTGGTACGAGGGCCTGCTGCCCGGCATTTCGGTGGCGGTGGCCACGCGCGATGGCGGCCAATTGGTGTTGGCTGCCTGCATCGGCGACCTGCCGGAAGCTTTCCGCGACGACCTTGCCATGTGGCTTCCGCGCCTGGCCGACGAACTGGCGCGTTACTGGAACCACCAGACCCTGGTCAAGCGGGATCGCCGCATCCGCCGCTACCGCGATGCCCAGCGCACGGTCCAGCGTGCCCTGCTCGAACAGCCGGACCCGGATGCGGTGTATCGCACCCTGGCCCAGTCGCTGGTGGAAATCGCCGGCGCAGCGGCCGTGGACGTGCACGTGCTCGACGGCGAGGACCGGGCGCTGCGCCGCGTGGCTCTGGCCGGCCCGATTGCCGACGAGGTCGCACGCCTGACGCCGGTATCGCCGCTTCCGGGCGGGCGGGTGCCGTTGCCGATCCTCGCGCTGCGTGAGCGCAAGCCGCAGATCCGCATCCGTCCCTCCGAACGCGACGACATGTCGCCGATGTGGCAACACGGCGTGCTTTCCGGCATGGGCGCCAGCGGTTGCTGGCCGATCATTCCGCCGGAACCCGCGGCTGGCCGCGGCGCCAAACCGCTCGGCGTGTTTGCCGTGATCACCGTTGAGCCGGACGCGTTCGACGAAGAAATGTGCAGCGTGCTTGACGAGCTGGCCGAGGTCGCCGGCCTCGCACTGCGCCAGCACGAGCATCGTCACGCACAGATGGAAGAGCAGCAGCGGCAAACCTACCTGGCCCTGCACGACGCGTTGACCGGATTGCCGAACCGCCGCGCGCTGGACATGCACCTGGAGGCAGCCCTCGAACGCGCCGAAAGCAGCGGGCGGCTGGTCGCCGCGGGCATGCTAGACCTGGACGACCTCAAGCCGATCAACGACCGTTTCGGGCACGCCACCGGCGATCTGCTGCTGATGGAAGTGGCGCGCCGTTTGCGCGGCGCGCTGCGGCCGGACGATTACATCGCACGGCTGGGCGGCGACGAGTTCGTGATTGTCTACGAAGGCCTGCAGAGCGCCGCCGAGATCGAGCCCCTGCTCGACCATCTGTGGATGTCGCTGAGCGAGCCCATGCGGGTCGAGGGTGCGGTGTTCGAGCTGGCAGCCAGCCTCGGTATCGCGCTGTTCCCGGACCATGCCACCGGCGACAGCCAGCAACTGCTGCGCCGCGCCGACCAGGCGATGTACCAGGTGAAGGCGCGCAAGCGGCAGCGCGAACGTTGGTGGTCGACACCGCTCGCGGCTGCCGCCGAATCCTCGGAGGCGCGCGAGTTCGAAGGACACGTCCAGGCGCCATACGGAAATCTGGCGGAGGCGTTGCTGACCCCTTGGTCGCCGCTGGCCGAGCCGCTGCTGCCCCAGGTGGTGGAAGCCTTCATCGCCGAACTGTGCGCGCACGAGAGCATCGGACGGCTGTTCACGGTGCTGCCGGAGCGCGACCGGGCCTTCCTGGCCGGGCGTTTCGCCGAGCATCTCCAACTGCTGATCCAGCCGGGCCTGGACAACGAAACGCATCGGCGGCAGGCGGCCCGCGCCGGCCGCTTCCACGCGGCCACAGGGCTGGAGGAGGTGTGGCTGCTGGAGAGCGTCGATCGCCTGCGCGACCTGATGGCGCAGTGCCTGGGCCGGCTGCCCGGTACCGACCACCGCCCACTCGGCATCGTGCTGCAGCGGTTGGGCCTCGAGCGCCAGTGGCAGCTGGAAAGCATGCGCAGGTTGCAGCGCGAGCGGGTGGCTTTGCTGGCGCAGTTGAACGCGCTGGCATGGGCGGCCGACGGCTACCTGGAACTCATCCAGGACATCGTGGACACCCTGGTCACCCACTGCGAAATCAGCTCCTGCGCTGTGGGTCGGCCCGACCAACGCGGGCAGCTCACCTACGAAGCGGTCGGCGGCGAAGCGTTCGCGCAGTACCTGAGGGAACTGGCGCTAGGCCAGACGCTACCGATCCTGGTCAATGCCGACAGCCCGCAAGGCGGCGGAACCAGCGGACGCGCCTGGCGCAGCGGCCTGGTGCAGCGCTGCCCGCATTACGGCACCGACCCGACGATGGCGAGCTGGCGCGACCGCGCGCTTTCGCTCGGCATCGTCTCCAACGTGGCGCTGCCGCTGTGTCCCGTGCCGCCCACGCCGTCGGCGGTGCTCACCCTCTACAGCGCCTATGCGGGCGGGTTCCAGAGCGAGGATCAGCAGGCTTTCATCGACCAGTTGAAGACCTTGCTCGACCTCGCCCTTGCGCGCCTTGCGCCACCGCGGCCGGGCACGGAGCTGTTGCCGTTCTTCGTGCGCGAGCGCTGGCGGGCCTCGATCGCAACCGACGCCCTGCAGGTGCATTACCAGCCGGTGGTGCGGCTGGGCGACGGCCGCGTGGTGGAGCTGGAGGCGCTGGCGCGCCTGCAGGAACAGGATGGCAGCCTGCTGGCGCCCGGGCGTTTTCTGCCGGCGCTGAACGACGCCGACCTCGTGGCATTGTTCCGGCAAGTGCTCTCGCAGGCGACACGGCAGCGCGCCGCGTTGTCGCAACTGGGGCATGCGCTCGACGTGTCGGTCAACACGCCGGCCGCAGCGCTGGAGGACAGGCGCTACGCCGAGGCCGCCGCCGTGGCGATCGCCGAAGGGCATTGCCCGGTCGAGGCGCTGCTGCTGGAGATCCTCGAGTCGCCCATGGGCACCGACCATAGCGCCGCACCGGGGCTGGCCGGTATGCAGGCACTCAAGGCGCTGGGCGTGCGCTTGGTGGAAGACGACCTCGGCGCAGGCTACAGCTCGCTGATCCGCTTGCGTCACTGGCCGTTCGACCGGGTCAAGATCGACCAGGCGATCGTGAAACAGGTGGCGGACGATCCGCTGCGCACGCTGCGCTTCATTCGCCAGCTCGTTCGCCTCGGCCACGACCTGGCGCTGGAGGTGGTGGTCGAGGGCCTGGAGACCCCGGGCCTGATCGAGGCCGCGTTGTGGCTGGGCGCCGACATGGGGCAGGGCTATGCACTGGCACGGCCGATGCCGCCCGCCGCGCTGCCGGGTTGGCTGCAGCGCTTCCGCTGGGAGCGGGATGCCGCCCGTCCGGCAACGGCACTGGGTGCACTTGCCAGCGCGCTGTTGTGGGAGGAGCAACTCTTGGCCGTGCCGTCGGAACCGGAGTTCTGGCGTCACCACGCCGAATGCACCTGTGCCGCAGGCCGTTATCTCGACCTCGCCTTGCGGGGCGACGCCAGCCTGCACGAGTTGCATGCGGTCCACGCGGCGATGCATGCCGCCGCCTTGTCCGGCCCGCACGACGCGCCATACCGCCAGCACCGGGCGCGCTTCCTGGATCTGCTGATCGAGCAGATCCGACGCGAGGAGCAGTTGCATGCCGACCAGACCTGAGACCGTACACGCGATGCCGCGGCCATCGCCGCACGACGACCGGCGCTTGCTGCCGTATGCCGCCCGGCGTTCGCGTGCAAGCCGCCCGGCCCCCGGCAGGCCGGCCGGCTCTGTCGCCAGCTCTACATCACCCCGAGGACACTGATGGATCCGCACATCGCGCACCGCCTGGGTTTTCCGCGCCCGCAATACATGGCCATCGAGCGGGAGCGCCGCTGGCTGTGTCGCCAGCTTCCGCGCGAGCGGATCGTCAGCACCGATGCGATCACCGATCTTTACGTCACCGGTTCACGGCTGCGCTTGCGCGAAGCCCGCCCACTCGACGGCGGCGCGCCCAGGCTGCGGCTCACGCGCAAGGCGGACGTGGACGTCCACACCCGCCTGATCACCTCCATCTACCTGCCCGAAACCGAATTCGCCATGCTGGCCGTTGCGCTGAGCGGAAACCGTATCCGCAAACTGAGGCATCGCCTTGAGGAGATCGACGGCGTGGTCATCTCCGTGGACGAATTCCAGGGCGACCTGGCCGGCCTCCTGCTTGCCGAGGCGGAATTCAAGAACCCGGAACACCTGGACCAGTTCGCCGCCCCGGAGTTCGTCGCCCGCGAGGTGACGGACGATCCGCGCTACACCGGCGCGCATCTTGCGGAGCACGGCATGCCCCCGTTTGAAGACGCGCCTGGTTTTCACTGGGCCAGGTAGAAGTCCATGGGGATGAGTTCGACGGCCCATTCGCCTTCTTCGCCCAGCATGGCGGCCGGGTGCATCGAGGCGATCCGCAGCGCCTCGTCCTGGGTGTCCGCCTCGATGATGAACAGGCCGCCGACCACTTCCTTCGACTCGATGTATGGCCCATCGGTGACATGGGTCTTGCCGCCGCGTGGGCGAAGCGTCTTCCAGCCGTCGAGATCGCCGAGTGACGCGGAAACCAGGACCTTGCCGGTCGCGCGCATTTTTTCGTCCAGCGCCGGGCACTGGCTTACCAAGGCCTTGACCTCGGCTGGCGGCATCGCGGCGAACTTTTCGGGGGTGAAGTAGGCTAGGCCGAGGTATTTCATGGGATCTCCTTTCGGTGGGATGTGCTGGCGACGAAGCAGGCGCACTGAAATCGACAATGTCCCGGAGGAGTTTGCAGCGGATACTCGAAAGCTTTCCAGCTGCGCAATGGAAGCGGTTGCATCCGACCGCAGCAGGCATGCCGCCCCTGGGCAGCCTCCGCGGTCAGGACGAGGCAAGCCACTTGAGCGAGGAGGGCGTGAATGAAACACCTGTCGATCGTTCTGCTGGGTCTGGCCCTGCTTTCGACGGCTGGCGTGACGCTGGCCGCGGCCGCGCTTCCGGCCGGTCACATCACCGGCGTCGGCGGGGTCTTTTTCAAGGCCAGGGACCCCAAGGCGCTTGCGGCGTGGTATCGCGATGTTCTCGGCATGCCGGTGGAAGCCTGGGGTGGTGTGGCTCTTCGCTACGACGCGCCAAGGCATCCTCCCGCGGTGGCATGGAATGCGTTTCCGGCATCCACGAAATACTTCGCGCCGTCGACGGGCGGCTGGATGATCGACTACACCGTGGATGACATGGATGCCATGCTCGCACGGCTGAAATCCAGGGGCGTCCAGGTTCTCAAGCGCGACGACAAGGATCCCAACGGCCGCTTTGCCTGGATACTGGATCCCGAAGGCAACAAGGTTGAGCTGTGGGAGCCCAAACGCTAGTTTTGGCCAGCCTTGCTTTCGACTGCGGCCTCGGCGTGGGCGTGCCGCGGGTCCGGCGGATCCTGGCCAGGCGGCGCCGAAGCAGGCCGGCCGGTGTGCACTTGGCGATTCAGGGGAATGCTTGCACTACGCGTAGGCGCGGGCCGACAGTGCGCCGGGCGCGCGTCGTGGCAAAGTGGTGGGATCGCGCGGACCGCACGTTGTTCGTCGTGCATGCGACTGGCATCGCATTTGTGGATGCGTGGCTGGGCCGGCGGCGGCTCGATATCTGCCCGAGGCCTGTATTCTTCGGGAGCCGGGCGGTTTTCATGGGCGGGAAGCATTCATCTATGGAGGGGAGGGCATGATCCAGATCGTTTTGATCGACGACCACGAACTCGTGCGCACGGGATTCAGGATGATCCTGCAGCAGCAGCCGGACATGCAGGTCTGCGGCGAGGCGGCGAGCGCGGAGGAGGGCTTGCGCCTGATCCGCAGCCTGAAGCCGGACATCGCGCTGGTGGATGTGCACATGCCGGGCATGAGCGGCATCGAGCTGACGGAGCGGGTCAGTCGCGCCGAGATGCCCACGCGTATCGTGGTGGTCACCGTTGTGGATGACGGCCGCTTTCCCAGGCGCCTGCTCGATGCCGGCGCCTCGGGCTACCTGACCAAGGGTTGCAACGCCGAGGAACTGGTGGATGCGGTGCGGCAGGTGGCGGGAGGGCGCCGTTACCTGGCGCCGGCGGTGGCGCAGCAGCTGGCGTTGGCCGCACTCGATGGCGACGGTTCGCCATTCGACTCGCTGTCCAGCCGCGAGTTGGAGGTGGCGATGATGCTGGTGCGCGGCAAGCCTCTCACGATCATCGGCGAACAGCTCAACCTCAGCCCCAAGACGGTGTCGACCTACAAGCAGCGGCTGCTGGAAAAGCTGCAGGTGGATCATGTGCTGGGCTTGGCGCATCTGATGACGGCGCACGGCCTCATCGATGCGCCCAACCATCAGGTTGGCACCTGAAGCATCGGCCCTGACGTCATCAACAAAAAGGCCGAACCAAATGGTTCGGCCTTTTTGTTGGCATGGACCCGGGCCTCAGGATGCCGTGTCGCGACGCGGCGCTTCCGCGGTCTCGACGGTTTCGTCGTCCACAGGCTGGCTTGAAGGTTCAGCAGGCACGGTCGGAGCGTGTACGGCTTCGACGACATGGCCCAGCAGGTCGCCCTGTCGTGGTTGCACGATGGCTGGCGCAGGTGCCGGAGCTGTTTCGACCGCGATGGCCTGTTCGGCGGCCGGGGCCGGCGAGCTCGGCTCCACCGCCTGCTGCTCTGCGGTGACCGCGCTGGGTGCAGGTTCGTCCGAAGGCTTTGCTTCGACGGCGCTGGCCTCGGCTGCGGCTGGATGGCCCGTTTCCGTGACCGGTGCAGCGGGTGCCGTGGACTTCTCCGGGATCGGCGGCAACACCGGCAGGCTGAAGGCCGTGGCGACCGCTGCCGCCAGCGGAGCCTCCGTCAACACCATGCGCGCCGGCTCGGTGCGCTCGGCCTGCGGCGGCGTCGTGCGCGGAGCCGGTGACGGGCGCGGTGCGGGTGCGGCGGCCTCGTCGCTCGCCGGAGCGGCAGTCACGGCAGTGGCTGCGCTTGCTGCCGGCGACGGCGCAACCGTTTCGCCTGCAGCATCGGCTTCGTCGCGGTCCTCGTCGTCCAGTTCGCCGATCTGCTCGGCGTTCGGCGTGCTGCCGGCGGCCGCTTCATCGTGACGACGGCGGCGGCGACCGCCACGGCGACCACGACGACGGCGTGCAGGGCTCTCGCTCTCGTTGTTGGCGGCGTCGGCAGCCGCTTCCTGGCCTTCGGCCACGGCAGCGGCCATCAGCTTGGTTTCATCGACGGCCTCGGCGGGTGCTTCGGCCGGACGCGGTGCCGGCTTCTCCTGCCTGGGCACGGCATTGGCGGCGGCGTTGGCCGTTGCGGCCGCCGGCTTGCGTTCGGGCGGGTTGGCCTTGCCGTTGTCGCCGCCGTTGTTGCGCGGCTGCTGGCGTTCCTGCTTCGGCGTCTGGCTGGCCTGCGGCTGGCGCGGCGCGCCGTCGTTGCCCTTGTTGCGACCGCCCTGCTGTTGGGCGTCCTGCGGCGGGTTCGACTTGGCCTGCTGTGCGTTGCCGTCGCGGCGTTCGTCGCGACGCGGCTGCTGCTGGCGGTTGCCGCTGTTGCCTTGCGCGTTGCGGTTGCGCTCGTCGCGGCGCGGCTGTTGCTGGCGGCCGTTGCCGCGGGGGCTGTTCTTCTCGTTGCCGTTCGAGGGTTTGGCAGCCGGCGTGCTGGTCTCGGCCGCTGCCGCGCTGTTGCGGAACCAGCCGAACAGGCGGGAGATGATGCCGCCGCTGGGGGCGGCGGCCACCGGTGCGGGAGCCACCGCGCGGCGCGGCGCCGGTGCCTGCTGCACGGACGCGGCAGGAGCCTCGTCGCGCACCGGGGCTGGCGTGGCGGGCACGATGCCGCTGACGGCGGGCTGCTCGTTGCTGCCCAGCGTCTGGCCCATCTTCGGCAGCGGCGCCTCTTCGACGGCGGTGAGTCGCTCGTAGCTGGGCTTGCTGTGCTCGCCCATGTCCGCTTCCTTGATCCGCTGGATCTGGATGTGCGGAGTCTGCAGCCTGTCGTCGGCGACGATCACGACATGCGCCTTGTGGCGCAGCTCGATCTCGACCACGCTGGCGCGCTTTTCGTTGAGCAGGAAGTTGGCCACCGTCGGCGGGGCCTGCACCAGCACCTGGCCGGTGTTGTCCTTCATCGCGTGCTCTTCGATCAGGCGCAGGGTGGACAGGCCGAGCGATTCGACGCCGCGGATGTGGCCATGGCCCTCGCAGCGCGGGCAGACGATCTGGGTGGCTTCGCCGAGGCTGGGGCGCAGGCGCTGGCGCGACAGCTCCAGCAGGCCGAAGCGCGAGATGCGGCCGACCTGCACGCGGGCGCGGTCGAGCTTGAGCGCGTCCTTGAGCTTTTCCTCCACCTCGCGCTGGTGGCGCGGGCTGTCCATGTCGATGAAGTCGATCACGATCAGGCCGCCGGCGTCGCGGATGCGGCACTGGCGGGCGATCTCCACCGCGGCCTCGAGGTTGGTGTTGAACGCCGTCTCCTCGATGTCCGAGCCCTTGGTGGCCTTGGCCGAGTTGATGTCGATCGCGGTGAGCGCCTCGGTCTGGTCGATCACGATCGAGCCGCCGGACGGCAGGCGCACCTGGCGGTCGAACGCGCTCTCGATCTGCGTCTCGATCTGGTAGCGGCTGAACAGCGGGGTGTCGTCCTTGTACAGCTTGAGCTTGCGCAGCGAGGTGGGCATCACCTGCTGCATGAACTCGCGGGCGTCCTCGTACAGCGACTCCTCGTCGATCAGGATCTCGCCGATGTCGCTGCGCAGGTAGTCACGCAGGGCGCGGATGAACAGCTTGGATTCCTGATAGATCAGGAACGGCGCCTTGCGTTCGCTGGCGGCCTTGGAGATCGAGCGCCACAGGGTCAGCAGGTAGTCCAGGTCCCATTGCAGCTCTTCGGCGTCGCGGCCGAGGCCGGCGGTGCGCACGATCAGGCCGACGTCGTCGGGCACGGTGACGTGCTCCAGCGCTTCCTTCAGGGCCTGTCGGTCCTCGCCCTCGATCCGGCGCGAGACGCCGCCGGCCTTCGGGTTGTTCGGCATCAGCACCATGTAGCGGCCGGCCAGCGAGATGAAGGTGGTCAGTGCCGCGCCCTTGTTGCCGCGCTCCTCCTTCTCGACCTGGACGACGACTTCCTGGCCTTCCTTCAGCAGCTCGCGGATGCCCGACTTGTGCGGGTTCAGGCCGGGCGTGAAGTACTGGTCGGCGATTTCCTTCAGCGGCAGGAAGCCGTGGCGTTCGGCGCCGTAGTCGACGAAGCAGGCTTCCAGGGATTGCTCCACGCGGGTGATGCGGCCCTTGTAGATGTTGGCCTTTTTCTGTTCGCGGGAGGGGATTTCGATGTCGAGATCGTAGAGGTTCTGGCCATCGACGATGGCCACGCGCAACTCTTCACGCTGAGTTGCGTTGATCAACATGCGCTTCATTGTAGTTTTCCTCAGCTCGCCCGCGCGTCGCGTGCCGCGGTGGCGCCGGAATGGCGGCCTGCCGAGGATCGCGCCGCTGGGGGGAGCGGCTCATGTGACGGCGCCGTTCCCGGCGCCCGGATGTTCGGGTTGCTGCACCAGCCGCGCCCAAGCAAACCGCTTCGGGCAAACGGCGGCCCGAACCGTTACGATGAAAGGGAGTCGCGACCGCTGCCGTCAGGCAGTCGGCGCAATCCTCGCCGGCGTGACGGGCGGGGCCCCGGCCCAAACCGGTGTCGGCGGGCAGGGAATGGCGCTCGCCGAGTATCCTATTTCGACAGGTTTTTTTCAATGCAGACGGCAACTTCCCGCGACGTACCTCACGGTGTGCGTCAAGTCGCGATTGGCCCCGAGCGGGACGGCCAGCGTATCGACAATGCTCTGGCGACCCTGCTCAAGGGGGTGCCGAAAAGCATGATCTACCGCCTGCTTCGTACCGGCCAGGTGCGGGTGAATGGCAAGCGCGCCAAGCCGGATACGCGGCTAACTGACGGCGATATGCTTCGAATTCCGCCGATCAGGCAGGGAGAGAGCGTCGAGCAGCGGGCTGCGCCGGAGACCATGGTGGCCTCGGTGGCCGAGTCGGTGATCTTCGAGGACAAGCACTTCCTGGTGATCGACAAGCCGTCCGGCATCGCCAGCCACGGTGGCAGCGGGGTCAGCCATGGCGCCATCGAGCTGCTGCGTGCGGCGCGCCCGAACGAATCGCTGGAACTGGTGCACCGGTTGGATCGCGACACCAGCGGCGTGCTGGTGCTGGCCAAGTCCCGCGCCGGCCTGACCGGCTTGCAGGCGGCGATCCGCGGCGGCGAGGTCACCAAGCAGTATCTCTGCCTGATGGTCGGCCATCCGCCCAAGGCGAAGTTCGACGTCAACGCGCCGCTGCGCAAGTTCGCCCTGCAGGGCGGCGAGCGCATGGTGCGGGTCAGCGACGACGGCAAGCCCGCGCTGACCTTCTTCCGCGAGATGGAGCAGTACCCCGGTGCCCGCCTGATGCAGGCCACGCTGGGTACCGGTCGCACCCACCAGATCCGCGTGCATGCCGCCCATGTCGGCCATCCGCTGGCGGGCGACCCGAAGTACGGCGACCGCGAGATGAACAAGCGACTCCGCGAGATGGGGTTGCAGCGCCTGTTCCTACACGCCTCGCACCTCAGCTTCGAGCTGGATGGGCGCCTGTACAGCTTTTCCGCGCCCTTGCCGGACGAGCTGAAGGCCTTCCTCGACGTGCTGGCGGTGAAAGGCAAGCACCTGCCTTACATCCAGGCGGCCCGGAAGTCCCGTGGCGATCATCCTTAGATCGCGTGAATCAAACGGGCGGCCACGCATGGCCGCACTCTTCAAAGAAAGAAACGGGCGCTGACTTCCAGCGAGCGCAGCAGGCCGCCTGCCAGGCCGGCCTCCGCCAACAAGGCGCAGGCGGCATGCGCCATCGCCGCCGGCAACAGCGCGCGCGAGCGCCGGAAGCACCATGCCCACCACAGTTCGGCCAGCAGGCAAAGCTGCATCAGTGCGCCATTGGGCGTGTGCATCAGTGCGAACGCGAGCGCGGTGAACAGCACGGCGAGGGCAGGGGGCAGCCGGCTGCATTCGAGGCGGCGCAGCACCACGGCCAGCATCAGCCACTGCTGCAGCAGTGCCCACGCCAGGTACGTCAGTGCATGTCCCGGCGTCGGCTCGGCCAGCGGATGGCCGAAGCGGGCGACCAGCAGCAAGGCCACCGGCAGCAGGGCGAACGGCCACAGCCAGGTGCGCCAGTCGCCGAACCAGCGCCAGTTGGCTGCCGGCTGCCGTCGCTCGGCGTGCACTGCGAACAGCACCGCGCCGCAAAACACCAGAATGTCCGGCAGGCTCAGGCGCAAGCCGAGCTGCAGGCCTGCGACCAGCCAGAGCGGGCCGGCGAGGCAGGCGGCCAGTTCCAGCCAGTGGCGGCCTGGCAGGCGCGGCAGGTACCGGCCCAGTGCGAGCAACACCAGCAGATAAGCGGTGGCGCCCATCCACGGTAGCCCGCCGCGGTCGCTGCTGTTGCCGGCGGGGATGGGCGCATCGCCTTGCGGCACGATCAACGCGCCAGGCCGTTGCCGCCAGATCAAGCTGCGTAGTGCCAGTTGGTCCTCCGCCGAGGCGTTCGCGGGCAGGGCGATCCACGGTGCCGCTGGCAGCGATGCAGCGGTGAGTTGCCGCGCCGCCACGGATGGATCGGATGACAGCTGCAGCGCCGGTTGCGCGGGAACGTTCAGGGGCGCATCGCTGCGGAGCGCCACTTCATCGAGACGCAGCGAAGCATGGGCAGGCATCACGAACCGCAAACGCAGCATCGCGATCCGTTGCGGCGCGGCACAGTCTCCGCCACCGACGGTTCGCCAGTGCAACTGGCGCAGATCCAGCACAAGGTGCATGGGGCCGGCGGCCTCCGATCCGCTCTTCCAACCGTCGCAGCCGGGTTGGTCCAAGCGAGGCTGCCATGCCACGCCCAGGCGGAACGGGGCGGTTGCCGCGCCCTGCAGCGACAGCAGCGGCCAATGCCCCGGATCGAGCATGCCGCGCACCGGCAGGCCGAGTTCGAAGGGCGTGCCGTCGCGGCTGGTGATGCGCAGGCCGCCGTCGACCGGCCGCACATCCGCGGCGCCGAAGGCACGGCCGGCGACGAGGTCGTGCGGCTGGCGCAGGCGCCAACGCCACAGCGGCTGGCCGCGCGCGATCAATGCGGATTGCCGGTTCGCCGCATCGTGCAGTTGCATCGCGACGATGCCCGCGGCCAGCGTGCGCAGGCCGAACAGCAACAAGGTCGCCAGCAGCGCGAAACCGGCGCCGACGAGCCAGCGATGCGCAGCGGCACGCACGTTCAATGCGCCAGCAGTGCCTCGACCTTGGCGGCGCAGACGATGTCGTTGAGCGACAGGCCGCCCACGTCATGCGTGGACCACAGCAGTTGGCAATGGCCGTAGCCGGCCTCGATGTCCGGGTGGTGATCCTCGTGGTTGGCCATGAAGCCCACGGCATTGATGAAACCCAGCGTGCGGTGGAAGTCGGGGAAACGGAAATCCTTGACGATGGCGTTGCCGTCCGCGTTCAACTGCCAGCCCGGCAACAGCGGCAGCAGGCGGGCGATCTCGTCCGCACCCAGCGCGTGTTCCTTGCCCTTGCGCGGCTGGCAATGCTGGTTGGCGTAGTCGTGGATGTTCATGCGTGCTCCGTGGCTGGACCAAGCTGCGCAGGGTCGAAGTTGTGCGTGCAAAAGTCAAAACCTGCGGCCGCCGGTTAAACCGTACTAAAATGGTTCTGATTCAGTCGGGCGCGGCTTCGCGCGCCGCTACAGGTGAAACATGATCGAGATTTCCGAACGCGCGCAGCAGCACTTCCGCCGCCTGCTGGCGCAGCAGGGCAACGAAGGCATGGGCATCCGCCTCTGCGTGACCGCGCCGGGTACGGCGGCGGCCAATTGCGAGCTGGAGTTCTGCGAGCCGGCGGAGTTGGCCGGCAACGAATGGACGATCGAATGCGCCGGCTTCGACTTCCACGTCGCGGGCGACAGCGCCCGGTGGCTGGACGGTGCCAGCATCGACTTCGAGCCGAATGCCACCGGCGGCCTGCTCAACATCCGCGCGCCGAAGATCAAGGGCGACGTGCCGGGACTGGAGGCTGGCGTGATCGAGCGCGTGCGCTACGTGCTCGATGCCGAGATCAATCCGCAGCTGGCTTCGCACGGCGGCCGCGTGACCCTGCTGGAGGTGGATGCCGAAGGCGTGGTGCTGCTGCAGTTCGGCGGCGGCTGCCACGGCTGCGGCATGGTGGACGTCACGTTGAAGCAAGGTGTGGAAAAGACCCTGCGCGAGCGCGTGCCCGAGGTGACCGCGGTGCGCGACGCCACCGACCACAGCGATGGCAAGCAGCCGTACTACAGCAAGCACGAAGGCAAGTCGGCGCTGGGTTGAGAGACATCCAGGCGATTGCCCCCGATCGCGAGGATTGCACGGGAGGCCTCTCTGGCTGCGTCCCTCGAATGCAACGAGAAAGCCCGCCGTGAGGCGGGCTTCTCGTGTTGCGATGCGCGGCCGCTCGGATCAATCGCCCTGCACGTGCCCCTTCAGCGTGTCCAGCTTGGTCGGCAGGCTGGAGAAGTAGGCGGAGATGTCCTCGATGTCCTGGTCGGACAACGTGGCCACCATGCCCTTCATGATCGGGTTGTTGCGCTCGCCGTCCTTGTACTCGTGCAGCACCTGCTGGAGGTACTCGTTGTACTGGCCGGCGAGGCGCGGGTACTGCGGGTCGACCGCGTTGCCGTCGGCGCCGTGACAGGCGAAGCAGGCCGTGGCCTTGGTCTTGCCGGCGGCAGGATCGCCGCTGGCCAGCAACGGGGCCGAGGCGAGCGCCAGGACGGCGCCGAACGAAAGCAGGGTGAGTGCGCGTCGCATGCGGGGTCCTTGGTTACTTGATCGGCGTGACGCTGGACAGGTAGGCGGCGATGTCCTTGATGTTCTGCTCGGACAGGCTCTGCGCCTGCGCCACCATCGTCGGATAGGTGCGGTCGCCGTTCTTATACTCGTTCAGCGCGTTGATGATGTACTGCTCGTTTTGCCCGGCGATCTTCGGCACGGGATAGTCCGGGTAGGCGTTGGTATAGCCCGGTACGCCGTGGCAGCCGGCGCAGGTGTAGACCAGGGTGCGGCCAGCCGCCTTGTCGCCGCCGTCGGCGGCATGCGCGCTGGCGGTGGCCAGCAGGGCGGCAGCGGCTGCCAGACCAAGCAAGTGCAGTCGAGTCATCGAGAACGTTCCCCAGGTGCGGCGACAGATGCGATTGAGTCAGCAACCGCCGCAGTATAGACAGCAGTTCCGGGCACGGACAACCGGCCGGAACGCCGCAGCTCAGACCAGGCTGCGGAAGATGTGGATGCCTGCGCTGTATTCGCCCACGATGGTGCCGAGGCAGACCAGGAAGAAGTTCAGCAGGGTGCGCGCCACGCGGTTCTTCCACCAGCCGCTCCAGTGCACGATATCGTCGCGTAGGCTGTCGAAATCGGCCACGCGCGGGCGGCGCACCCAGGCCTCGGCCATGGCGCTGATGCCGCCGGACGGTATGCCGGGGCGGAACGGCTTGAGCGGTGCGGAGACGAACGCGGCGAGGATGCTGAGCGGGTGCGCGCCGGCGGCAATCGCGCCCAGTGCGGCGAAGCCTCCGGTGAACAGCACCCATGCAGCGAGCGCCTGCGTGCCCAGCGTCGCGTTCTGGTGGAAGGCCCAGGCGATGGCGCCGAACACGGCCAGCACCAGGCCGACCGCCAGCCATTTCGGCCAGCGGGCCTTGGGCGGCGATTGCGCTAGGTCGGCCGTGGTCGTTGCCGGGTCGCCTTGCTGTTCGCGCAGCCACTCGCACATGCCTTTCAGGTGCCCGGCGCCGATCACCACCAGCACGCGGCGCGGCGCGCCGGAAGGCGAGCGCGCGGCCTCCTCGCGCAGGCGAGCGGCCATGTAGGCATCGCGTTCGGCGATCAGGCTCTGGTACAGCGGCTTGGACTCGCTGGCGAATTCGCTGAAGGCGCTCTCCAGCATGTCGCCCTGCTTGAGCTTCTCGATTTCGTCCGCTTCGATCTGCTCGCGCTCGAACACGCTGGCGAGCAGGCCGCCGAGCAGGCCGAAGCGCTGCCAGAAACCCACGCTGTGCCAGGCGCGCTTGAGCGTGGTGCCGACCTCGCGGTCGATCAGCCAAAGCGGCAGCTGGCGTGCGGCGGCGCCGTCCATCGCGGCCTTCATCTCGGCGCCGGGCTGGATGCCGGACTGCTCGGCGAGGCGTTTCTGGAAGGTGGACAGCACCAGGCTGGCCGCGACCATGCCGGCCTTGCCCTGGCGTATCACCTGGAACAGGTCCATGCGCTTGAACGCATCGGGATCGCGCATGCCTTGCGCGCGGCTCTCGCAGAGTTCCACCGCGACTGCGTCGAAATGTTCGTGCTCCAGCAGCGCGTCCACCGCCTCCATGCTGGTGCGCGAGACGTGGGCCGTGCCCAGCACCACGTATTCCACGCCATCGCGGGTCACGTGCTCGATAGGCTGGTCTTGCAGCACGACGGGCAGGGGCTGGACGGATTCGGTGTCGCTCATGCGTGGGGCGTGCCGGTCGCGGGGAGAGTCCAAGCATGGGGACGTACCCGGCGCGAAGCAAGGGAGCCCTGCGCTCACGGAGGGCTCCCGTTGGATCTTTGCGATCAACGGGCGATGGCGCTAGTCCCTGAAGCGCTTGAGCAGGTCGCCGTAGGCGTCGATGCGGCGGTCGCGCAGGAACGGCCAGATGCGGCGCACCTGCTCGCTGCGCTGCATGTCGATCTCGGCGATCAGCAGTTCGCGTTGTTCGGTGCCGGCCTGCGCGAGGAACTCGCCCTGCGGCCCGGCCACGAAGCTGGTGCCCCAGAACCGGATGCCGGCGCCGACGCCCGTCGGGTCGGCCTCGTACCCGGTGCGATTGCAGGACAGCAGCGGCAGGCCGTTGGCCACGGCATGGCCGCGCTGCACGGTGACCCAGGCTTCGCGCTGGCGATCTTGCTCGGCCTCCGCGTCGTTCGGGTCCCAGCCGATGGCCGTCGGGTAGAGCAGCAGTTCCGCGCCAGCCAGGGCCATCAGGCGCGCGGCCTCGGGGTACCACTGGTCCCAGCACACCAGCACGCCGAGCTTGCCCACCGAGGTCTGGACCGGCTCGAAGCCGAGGTCGCCCGGCGTGAAGTAGAACTTCTCGTAGAACGCCGGGTCGTCGGGGATGTGCATCTTGCGGTACTTGCCCGCGATCGCCGCCGAGCGGTCGAACACCACGGCGGTGTTGTGGTACAGGCCGGCCGCGCGCTTCTCGAACAGCGAGGCCACCACCACCAGCTTCAGCTCCTCGGCCAGCTTGCCGATGCGCGCGGTGCTGGGGCCGGGGATGCTCTCGGCGAGGTCGAACAAGTCCACCGACTCGTGCTGGCAGAAATACGGGCCGTTGTGCAGCTCCTGCAGCAGCACCAGCTCGGCGCCGGCCCTGGCCGCTTCGCGCAGGCCGGCTTCGATGGCGTCGAGGTTGGCCTCGCGGCTGCCGCGGTCGGTTTCCTGCAGCAGCGCGACTTTGAGTGTCTTGCGGGTCATCGTGGCGATACTCCGGTTCATACCAGTCCGGCCGGCAGCTGCATGGTGATGCAGTGCAGGCTGCCGTTCTGCCAGATCAGCGGGCGGCAAGGCACCTGCACCACCTCGCGGCCCGGATGCGCGGCGGCGATGACGCGCGCCGCCTCGTCGTCGGCCGCATCGCCGTAGGCGGGCACCAGCACTGCGCCGTTGACGATCAGGTAGTTCGCATACGAGGCGGCGAGGCGGCGGCCATCGTCGATGATGGGCTGCGCCCACGGCAGCGGATGCAGGGCGTATGGACGGCCGTCGGCGGTGCGCAACGCGGCGAGTTCATCGCCCATGCGCGCCAGCTCCGCGTGATGTTTGTCGCTTGCGTCGTCGCAGGCCTGGTACACGATGCGTTCGCCGGGCGCGAAGCGGGCGAGGGTGTCGATGTGTGCGTCGGTGTCGTCGCCTTCCAGGTAGCCGTGGTCCAGCCACAGGATGCGGTTGGCGTGCAGGCCGTCCATCAGGATCGCGTCCATCGCCGCGCGGCTCTGTTCCGGGTGGCGCTGGTGCAGGCACTTCCAGGTGGTGAGCACGCTGCCGTCGCCGTCGCTCTCGATGCCGCCGCCTTCCAGGGCCCAGTCGATGCGGCGATGGCCGGCCTGGCCGAACACGCCTTCGCGTACCAGCCCGGCGATCAGCGCGTCGTCGCGTTCCGCGCCGAACTTTCCGCCCCAACCGGTGAAGCGGAAATCGGCAAGCTGGAAGGCGCCGTCGCCCGCCGTCAGCGTGACCGGGCCGGAATCGCGCAGCCAGGTGTCGTCGTAAGGCAGTTGCACGAAGCGGACGCGGGCGAGGTCGACGCCTGCCGTGCGCAGCAGCGATTCGGCATGCTCGCGCACGGCGTCGTCCGCCGCCACCACGATCAGCTTCTGGAAGCGGGTGATCGCCGCAGCCAGCGCCACGTAGGTGGTTTCCACTTCGGCGAGGCGTTCGGCCCAGTCCGTGCCGGCGTGCGGCCAGGCGATCAGCACGGCGGCTTGCGGTTCCCATTCGGCGGGCAGACGCCAGCGTGGTTCGGTCATGGCGGGATCTCGTGCGTGTCCGGTGGCGCCGGGGATGGCGCGGAGCCGGACATTTTAAGCGATACGCGCACGGGAAACGCGGCCCGCCGCCGCAGGCCGCGTGGGCGGAAGGGCTATCAGTTCGCGGAGGCGGGGTGGGTGTTGTTGCCGGCCGGCGTGTTGAGCACCGAATGGATCACGCGGTTGCCCTGAAAGTACACGATGAAATCCGAGTATTCCCAGCGGTTGATCACCGGATGCAGGCGCGTGTCGCCGCCGCGCGGCGCCAGCTTGCGCAGGGGAGCGCCGTAGCGCTGCTCGACCTGCGCCATGCTCAGGCCGCGCGCAGGCAGGTTCATGCTCTTTTCCTGCTGCACGCGGTGGATCAGCAGATTGTCGGCGCGCACCGCTTGCGGCGCGGCAAGGCCTCCGAAACCGATGGCAATGATGGCCAGCAAAGGCAGGCTGTAACGGTGCTTGATCATGGTCCCCTCTCCGCGCGTGGCGTTGCCGCGCCGTTGTAGCAGAACTGCCCGCGAGTATCCATGGTCGGTTATGCCGGTTGTGATCCCGGCAACCGTTATCATGTGCGGCCGACCGATGCCGTTTTGAAGCCACCCGATGATCGCGTTCCGCCATTTCGCCCTTCGCCGCGGCAGCCGCCTGCTGTTGTCCGACATCGACCTGGTGATCCAGAGCGGCTGGCGGCTGGGCGTGATCGGCCGCAACGGCTGCGGCAAGTCCAGCCTGTTTGCGGCGTTGCAGGGGCAGGTGGAGGCCGACGCCGGCGACATCGACCTTCCGGCGAAACTTCGCCTGGCCTCGGTCGCGCAGGAGACGCCTGCGTTGCCCGATCCGGCCATCGACTACGTGCTGGGCGGCGACATCGAACTGTCCACGGCCCTGCGCGACGAAGCCGAAGCTCAGGCCAGCGGCGACGCCGAGGCGATGGCGCGCGCCCATCACCGCATCGAGGAACTGCACGGCTACGACGCACGCGCCCGCGCCGGTCGTCTGCTGCACGGCTTGGGCTTCGCGCCGGAAACGCACGAGCGCGCGGTGAAGGAGTTCTCCGGCGGCTGGCGTGTGCGCCTGAACCTGGCGCGTGCGCTGATGGCGCCGTCCGAACTGCTGCTGCTCGACGAACCCACCAACCATCTCGACCTCGACGCCGTGCTGTGGCTGGAGGAATGGCTGCGCCGCTACCAGGGCACCTTGTTGATCATCTCGCACGACCGCGAGTTCCTCGACGGCGTGATCGACCACACCCTGCACCTGGTCGACGGCGGTGCGCGGCTCTACACCGGCAACTACAGCGCGTTCGAGCGCCTGCGCGCGGAGCAGCTGCGCCAGCAGCAGATCGCGCACGAGCGCGAGCAGGCCGAGCGCGCGCATCTGCAGAGCTTCATCGACCGCTTCAAGGCCAAGGCCAGCAAGGCCAAGCAGGCGCAGTCGCGCATGAAGCGGCTGGAAAAAATGGCCGGCACCGAGGCGGTGCGCGCCGAACGCGCGTTCCACTTCCAGTTCGCCAGGCCCGATCGCGTGCCCGATTCCATGCTGCAGCTGGAAGAAGTGACCGCCGGCTATCCGGCCGGTTCGCGCGAGGAAGGCAACGACCATCTGCCCGGCCACGACGCGCCCAGCCGCGAGGCCACGGTGATCCTGCGCGACGTGCGTTTCCGTCTCGAAGCCGGCGAGCGCATCGGCCTGCTCGGCCCCAATGGCGCGGGCAAGTCCACCCTGGTGAAGACCCTGGTGGGCGAACTCGCACCGCTGGCCGGCGAGCGCAAGGCGCACAAGGATCTGAAGATCGGCTACTTCGCCCAGCACACGGTGGAAAGCCTGCGCGAAGGCGCCAGCCCGTTCGACCACCTGCAGGACAAGGCGCCCGGAGCCGCCGCGCAGGCATTGCGCGACTTCCTCGGCACCTGGAACTTCGCCGGCGACCGCGCCTTCGAGTCGGTGGACGGCTTCTCCGGCGGCGAGCGCGCGCGCCTCGCACTGGCCCTGATCGCCTGGGACAAGCCCAACCTGCTGCTGCTCGACGAACCCACCAACCACCTCGACCTCGACATGCGCGAAGCGCTGGCCGATGCGTTGGCCGACTTCGACGGCGCGCTGGTGCTGGTGTCGCACGACCGCCATCTGCTCGGCATGGTCAGCGACAGCTTCTGGCGTGTGGCCGACGGCGTGGTCGAGCCGTTCGACGGCGACCTCGACGACTACGCGCGCTGGCTGCGCGCGCGCGGCTCGGCGAACAAGAAGGCCGCCAAGGCCGAAGCGAAGCCGGCGGCGCCGGTCGAATCGCCGGATGAGCGGCGCCGCAACGCCGCCCAACAGCGCGAGAACGAGAAAGCCGCGCGACAGCGCGTGAAGAAGGTCGAGGCGCGCGTGGCCACCATCGATGCCGAATTGAAGGCGCTGGAAGCGCAGCTGGCCGACCCGGACACCTACAACGGTTCCACCGCGGCCCTGATGAAGCTGGGCCAGCAGCAGTCCGAGCTGCGCCGCGAGAAGGAGACGCTGGAGGCGGAATGGATGGCGCTGTATGAGTCATTGGAAGCCTGATGGGTACGCAACCGACGCAGCTGTGGTTGCCGGCGCTGGAGCGTTTCGGCAGCGCGCACCCGCTGCGTCGCCTGTTGGCGCGGGCCGATCGGTTGCCCGACGAAAAACGCAGCCGGCTCGAAAGCCTCTCCCACGCCTTCCGCACCGACGCGAGTGGATTGCCAGCCGCTGCGCTGATCCGCCAGCACCTGGCTGGCGACGCCGGCGAGGACAGCTGGCTCAATGCCGACCCCGCCTGGGTGCAGCCGGACATGACCGGCGTGCGCCTGCTGGCCTGCGGCTCGATGTTGCTGGACATGGATGAAGCACGCGCCTTCGCCGAGGTATTGCAGCCGGCGTTCGCCGAGGCCGGCCTGCAACTGGAAATCAGCGCGCCGGACCATTGGCAGCTGCGCCTCGCCTCCGACACGCCGCTGCCGGAATTCGCCGCGCCGGAACAAGCGCTGGGCGAAGACCTGTACCCGCACCTGCCGCAAGGTGCCGCAGGCCGTCTCTGGCGCGTACTGCTCAATGAAGTGCAGGTGCTGCTGCACCAGCATCCCCTGAATGCGGCGCGCCAATCGCGCGGCTTGCCGCCGGTCAACAGCCTGTGGCCGTGGGGAGCAGGGCGGTTGCCCGCGTCCTTGCAAAGCGTGTCTGTGGGCGTGATCGGCAACGACGCGCTGCTGCAGGCGATGGCATTGCATGCGGGCATGCCGTCGCAGACCCTGACGCCGGAAGCGGTGGCGGCGGCGCAAGCCGGCTGGCTGATTGATCTGCAGCATCTGCCTGCGGCGGAGTTCGACGACGCGTGGTGTTTGGCGCTGCAGGCGCTGACGCGAAGGCAATCGGTGCATGTCGTCTTCGCCAGCGGCGAACGATGGTCGTGGCGGCCGTGGCATCGCTGGCGCTTCTGGCGCGGAGCGAAGCGTTGAGCACGCCGGAGTTGCGGCGGCGCGAGCCGCAGGGCGAGCCGTCCGGCTGGGATGCTGCCGTGCATCCGGTGCTGCGGCGCGTCTATGCCGCGCGCGGCGTGTTGCAGCCGGAAGGCGTGGCGCACCGTCTTCAGCACCTGTTGCCGCCGCAGTCGCTGGGCGGCCTGGATGCCGCCACCGAGCTGTTGGCCGAAGCGATCCGCGACGACTGGTCCATCCTCATCGCCGGTGATTACGACGCCGACGGCGCCACCGGCACCGCCGTGGCCGTGCGCGGCCTGCGCATGCTGGGCGCCAGACGCGTGGACTACGCTGTGCCCAACCGCTTCGTGCACGGCTACGGCCTCACACCGGCGCTGGTCGATTCGCTGCAGCCGCGCCCACAACTGATCGTCACTGTCGACAACGGCGTGGCCAGCGTGGCCGGCGTGGCGCGGGCGCGCGAACTCGGCATGCGCGTGATCGTCACCGACCACCATCTGCCCGGCGAGCAACTGCCGGCCTGCGATGCGATGGTGAACCCGAACCTCGACGGCGACGGCTTCCCGAGCAAGGCGCTGGCGGGCGTGGGCGTGATGTTCTACCTGTTGCTGGCCTTGCGTGCGACGTTGCGCGGGCAGGGCGTGTTCTCGGGCGGTCTTCCTGACCGCGAAAATCAAAAAGCGGCCATCCATGGCCGCACTTCTCAACAAAGCGAGCCCGACCTTTCCACCTTGCTCGACCTGGTGGCGCTGGGCACGGTGGCCGACCTGGTGCCGCTGGATTTCAACAACCGCGTGCTGGTGGACGCGGGCTTGCGGCGCATCCGCAGCGGCCGCGCCTGCGCCGGCATCGCCGCGCTGATCGAATACGGCAAGCGCAGTGTGGCCACGCTGTGCGCCAGCGACCTCGGCTTCGCCGTGGGGCCGCGCATCAATGCGGCGGGGCGGCTGGAGGACATGCGGCTAGGCGTGGAATGCCTGCTTACCGACGACGCGGCGCAGGCGCGCCGCTACGCCGCGCAACTCGACCAGATCAACCGCGAGCGCCGCGACCTGCAGGCCTCGATGGTGGCCGAGGCCGAGGTGATGACCGCCGGTCTGCGCGACATCGACGCGGTGGGCGTGGCGCTGTACGAGCCGTCCTGGCATGCGGGCGTGGTGGGGCTGGTGGCCTCCAAGCTGAAAGAGCGGCTGCATCGCCCCGTGATCGCGTTCGCCCAGGCCAGTGAGGACGATGCCAGCAACCTGCGCGGCTCGGGCCGTTCGATTGCGGGCTTCCACCTGCGCGATGCGTTGGCGACGATAGACGCGCGCCAGCCCGGCCTGATCGAACGCTTCGGCGGCCATGCGATGGCGGCTGGCCTTAGCCTGCGTGCCGCCGATCTGCCGCGCTTCGCCGCCGCCTTCGACGCCGTCGCGCGCGAACTGATCGCTCCGGAGCGTTTGCAGGCCGCGCTCTACACCGACGGCGAGCTTCCGGCCGGCAGCCTGTCGCTGGAGCTGGCCTTGCAACTGCGCAACGCCGGCCCCTGGGGACAGGCTTTTCCCGAGCCCTTGTTCGACAACGTGTTCGAATGCGCGCATTGGAAACCGATGGGTGAGGGCCACTGGCGATTGGGCCTGCGCGATCCGCGCGACGGCAGCCAGCACGACGCGGTGATGTTCAACGTCGGCACCGCTGCGCCGCCTCCGCGCTTGCGCGCGGTCTACGAACTCGCCATTAACGACTGGCAGGGCCGCGAGTCGCCGCGCCTGCTGTTGCGCCACGTCGAGCCTGCCTGACGTTGCGCGATGTTCACGGTCCGGGCGCCAGACTGGTCTTCCGTCCGCCACGGAGATCGTCATGCTCGTACAGATCGATGGACTGCCGCCCGGCACGCTGGGCTTCCGCGCGCACGGCCAGGTGACCGCTGCCGACTACGAGTCGATACTGGTGCCGGACGTGGAAGCGGTCTTCGCGCTCAACCGCAAGCTGCGCGTGCTGTTCGTGGTGGAGCCCGACTTCACCGGTTTCGATGCCGGTGCGATGTGGGACGACTTCATGCTCGGCATGCGCCACATCAGCGGTTGGGACCGGGTGGCGCTGGTGACCGACGTGCCATGGCTGCGCACGGCGGCCAAGGCGACCAAGTTCCTGGTGCCGGCCGACTTCCGCCTGTTCGCTTTGGCCGAGCGGGAACAGGCCGCGCGCTGGATCGCCGAGCCGGTCGAGGATTGAGCGGATGGACGGCCAGATGGCTTCATGCCGGATGGTCACTTGCGCCGACGTCCGCCTTCTGTTCTAGTCGGCACATGATCCTCTCGACCGCCATCCTTGCCAATGCCGCCGCACCTGCGCTGCAGGGGTTTGTGGCGGCCGTCAACAATAATCGCGCGAACAATAACGCCCATCGTCGGCGGGCCCGCGCGTAGCTGAAAGCGACACAAGCAGACACGCGACCAAGGCCCGCCCAGTGCGGGCCTTGGCTTTTTTGCGGGTTTGAATTTGTGCGCGGCACATCCGCGCAAAGCAAAACCGGCCGTCCGTGGCCGATTCCCAACAAGAGCCAAGACAACCGAGGAGCCACGCCCATGTGTTCGATTTTCGGCATGTTCGACCTGCAACCCGGCGACGATCTCGCCGCCCTGCGCCGGATGGCGCTGGAACTGTCGCAGCGCCAGCGCCATCGCGGTCCGGACTGGAGCGGCGTGTTCGTGGACGCCGGCGTGATCCTGGTGCACGAGCGCCTGGCCATCGTCGACCCGGCCTCGGGCGCACAGCCGCTGCGCTCGCGCGACGGCGCACTGGCGCTGGCGGTGAACGGCGAGATCTACAACCACCGCGAACTGCGTGCAGCCAGCGACTACGACTTCACCACGGGGTCGGATTGCGAAGTCGTCAACGCGCTCTACCGCGAATACGGCGCCGATTTCCTGCCCAGGCTCAACGGCATTTTCGCCTTTGCGTTGTGGGACGGCGCGGCGCAGCGCTACCTGATCGCGCGCGACCCCATTGGCGTGTGCCCACTGTACTGGGGGCACGACGAACAGGGCCGCCTGTGCGTGGCCTCGGAAATGAAGGCACTGGCCGGTGTGTGCGCCGACGTGGCCACGTTCCCGCCCGGCCATGTGTACGACAGCGCCAGCGGCGAGCTGCGCCGCTATTACCGCAAGGAGTGGCGCGAGCATGCCGCCACGCGTGGCCACGACGTGCCGCCGGCCGAATTGCGCACGGCCTTCGAACGGGCCGTGCACCGCCAGCTGATGACCGACGTGCCTTACGGCGTGCTGCTTTCAGGCGGCCTGGATTCCTCGCTGGTCGCCGCCTGCGCCGCCAAGTTCGCCCGCGAGCGCATCGAGGACAACGACCGCAGCGAGGCGTGGTGGCCGCGCTTGCACTCCTTCGCCATCGGCCTGGAAGGTTCGCCCGACCTCGCCGCCGCACAGGTCGCCGCCGATGCGCTGGGTACGGTGCATCACGGCTTCGTCTATACCTTCTGGGAGGGGCTGGATGCCGTGCCGGAAGTGATCCGCCATCTGGAAACCTACGACGTCACCACTATCCGCGCGGCTACGCCGATGTACCTGCTGGCCCGTCGCATCAAGGCGATGGGCGTGAAGATGGTGCTCTCCGGCGAGGGTTCCGACGAACTGTTCGGCGGCTACCTGTACTTCCACAAGGCGCCTTCGGCGGAAGCCTTCCACGAGGAAACCGTGCGCAAGCTCGACGCGTTGCACAGTTACGACTGCCTGCGCGCGAACAAGGCGATGATGGCCTGGGGCGTGGAGGCGCGCGTGCCCTTCCTCGACCTCGAATTCATCGACGTGGCGATGGGCATGGACGCCGCGCACAAGATGGCCGGCGGCGGGAAAATCGAAAAGCACGTGCTGCGCGCGGCCTTCGACGGCGCCTTGCCGAAGGAGATCCTCTGGCGCCAGAAGGAGCAGTTCAGCGACGGCGTCGGCTACGGCTGGATCGATGGCCTGAAGGCGCATGCCGAGCAGATGGTCAGCGACCGCGAATTCGCCGCGGCCGCCGCCCGCTTCCCGTTCAACACGCCGGCTACCAAGGAGGCGTATTTCTACCGGCGCATCTTCGAGCAGCACTACCCAGGCGAGGCCTGCGCGGCCACCGTGCCGGGCGGCAAGTCCATCGCCTGTTCCTCGCCCGCGGCGTTGGCGTGGGATCCGGCGTTCGCGGCGATGGCCGATCCGTCGGGACGCGCCGTGCGCGGGGTGCACGAGCAGGCGCTGGCCTAGCGCGCTGCCGGATCCGCGCGCCTGTGGGTGCCTCTGGTAACATGGACGGCCAACTTTAGACATCCGGTTCAACCATGATCGAGACCAATCCGATCCTCGCGCAGATCGCGGACCTCACGGCCCGCGTCGAGTCGCTTAGGGGGTATCTTTGACTACGCCAGCAAGCGCGAACGCCTCGAAGAAGTAAGCCGCGAACTGGAAAGCCCCACCGTGTGGGACGATCCGCCGCGTGCGCAGGAATTGGGCCGCGAACGCGCGCGCCTTGACACCGTGGTCACCGGCATCGACGAACTCGGCACGGGCCTGTCCGATGCGAAGGAACTGGTGGAGATGGCCGCGGCCGACGGCGACGAGGACACCGTTGCCTCGGTCGCCGACGACGTGGCCAAGCTCGAAGCCCGCGTGGGCAAGCTGGAATTCCAGCGCATGTTCTCCGGCAAGATGGATTCGGCGAACGCCTTCGTCGACATCCAGGCCGGCGCCGGCGGCACCGAGGCGCAGGACTGGGCCGAGATGCTGCTGCGCATGTACCTGCGCTGGGCCGAATCGCGCGGCTGGAAGACCGAGCTGCTGGAAGCCTCCGGCGGCGAAGTGGCGGGCATCAAGTCGGCCACCTTCCGCGTCGAGGGCGACTACGCCTACGGCTGGCTGAAGACCGAGATCGGCGTGCACCGGCTGGTGCGCAAGTCGCCCTTCGACTCGGACAACCGCCGCCACACCAGCTTCACCAGCGTGTTCGTTTCGCCGGAAGTCGACGACGACATCGACATCGATATCAACCCGGCCGACCTCAAGACCGACGTCTACCGTTCGTCCGGTGCCGGCGGCCAGCACGTCAACAAGACCGAGTCCGCGGTGCGCATCACCCACGTGCCCAGCGGCGTGGTGGTGGCCTGCCAGACCGAGCGCAGCCAGCACGCCAACCGCGACCGTGCGATGAAGATGCTGGCCGCGAAGCTGTACGAACTCGAGGTGCAGAAGCGCAACGCCGAGAAGGACGCGCTGGAAGCGACCAAGTCCGACATCGGCTGGGGCAGCCAGATCCGCAACTACGTGCTCGACCAGAGCCGCATCAAGGACCTGCGCACCGGCGTGGAGCGTTCCGACACGCAGAAGGTGCTGGACGGCGACCTCGACGAATTCATCGAAGCCAGCCTGAAGTCCGGCCTGGACGCCGGCGCCAAGCGCATCGATGCCTGAGGCATCCGTGCCGCGGCTTCAGCCGCGGTATGGAGGGTCGCCTGTATAGACCATCTCCGGTTTCCAACCCAGAAGAGGTAGCCAGCATGAATGCCAAGAAGACCTGCAGCATCCTGTTTGCCTGTGCCGCCCTGGCGGCGTTCGGCGCCAGCGCGCAGAGCGCGGGCCAGGACATCAAGCAGGGCGCGAAGGACGTCGGCCACGGCGTCGCCACCGGCGCCCGCGACGTGGGGCACGCCACCCGGCATGTGGCCAAGAAGGTCGGTCACGGCGCCAAGGAAGCCGGTACCGGTATCGGCCACGGTGCGAAGAAGGCCGGTATCGCCATCGGCCATGGCGCCAAGGATGTCGGCACCGCGATAGGCCACGGTGCGAAGGAAGGCTGGGATGCCACCAAGGACGCCACGAAGAAAGTGTTCGGCAAGGGCGATTGACCGCCGTTACCCTTCCATCCCATCACGACACATGCGCCAGCCGGCGCGAACGAGCCGGCCACCACGGAAGCCCCATGAGCGAAACCATCGATACCCAGCCCGTTGACGAGAACAAGCAGGACGTCAATCGACTTGTCGCCGAACGCCGCGAGAAACTCACGGCGTTGCGCGGGCAGGGCATCGCGTTTCCCAACGACTTCGCGGTGGACAGCTTCGTCGGCGACCTGCAGGACGAGTACGCCGACAAGGACGCGCATACCGCCGAGGCGATCGAAGCCGCGCAGCGCCGTGTGAAGGTCGCTGGCCGCATCGTGCTCAAGCGCGTGCAGGGCAAGGTCAGCTTCGCGCAGATCCAGGACATGACCGGCCGCATCCAGCTGTTCATCCACGCCGGCACCGTGGGCGACGCCTACGAGGCGTTCAAGGGCTGGGACATGGGAGACATCGTGGGCGCCGAGGGCGTGCTGATGCGCACCAAGACCGGCGAGCTGTCGGTGAAGGTCGATGCGCTGCGCCTGCTCACCAAGAGCCTGCGCCCGCTGCCCGACAAGCACCACGGCATGGCCGACGTGGAGCAGCGTTACCGCCAGCGCTACGTGGACCTCATCGTCACGCAGGAGGCGCGCGACACCTTCCAGAAGCGCTCGCGCATCATCGGCTTCATCCGCCAGTGGCTGGAAGCCGCGCCGCGCCGTTTCATGGAAGTGGAGACGCCGATGATGCACGTCATCCCCGGCGGCGCCACCGCGCGCCCGTTCGTCACCCATCACAACGCGCTGGACATGGACCTCTACCTGCGCGTGGCCCCGGAGCTGTACCTGAAGCGCCTGGTGGTCGGCGGCTTCGACCGCGTCTACGAGATCAACCGCAACTTCCGCAACGAGGGCGTGTCGACCCGGCACAACCCCGAGTTCACCATGCTCGAGCTGTACCAGGCCTACGCCACGTACAACGAGATCATGGACCTCACCGAGTCGGTGATCCGCGATACCGCGCAGCACGTACTGGGTACCACGCAGCTGGAATGGGACGGCGCGCAGATCGACGTCGGGCCGGCGTTCCGCCGCTGGACGATGGAAGACGCGGTGCTGGAGCACAACCCCGATATCAAGCGCGAGCAGTTGCGCGACCGCGCCGCGATGGCGGCACACGCGAAGCGCCTCGGCGTGCAGGTCAAGGACGGCTACGGCTGGGGCAAACTGCTGCTGGAGATCTTCGAGAAGACGGTGGAGCACACCCTGATCCAGCCCACCTTCATCACCCAGCATCCGGTCGAGGTCTCGCCGTTGGCGCGCGAGAACGACAACGACAAGGGCATCACCGACCGCTTCGAGCTGTTCGTCAACGGCAAGGAAATCGCGAACGGTTTTTCCGAGTTGAACGATCCGGAAGACCAGGCCGCGCGCTTCCAGGCCCAGGTCGACGCCAAGGACGCCGGCGACGACGAGGCCATGCACTTCGACGCCGACTACATCCGCGCGCTGGAAGTCGGCCTGCCGCCCACCGGCGGCCTCGGCATCGGCATCGACCGGCTGGTGATGCTGCTCACCAATTCGGCTTCCATCCGCGACGTGCTGCTGTTCCCGTACATGCGGCCCGAGGCCTGACCTTTCCGCCGGCATCCGACACGGCAAGGCCCGCCAACCGCGGGCCTTGCGCGTTTCAGGCGGCCAGGTGCCGCACGCGTCGCCGTATCGTGGATGACGCCACGCAACGTGGCAGCGCCGGGGCCACTTCAAGTGGCGGGCGCATGATCGGCGGCGCAGTCGGGTAAAATTGCGGTTTCGACCTGCAACGGAACCTTGCCCATGTGGTTTGCGATCATCGCCCAGGATCACCCCGGCTCGCTGGAGCAGCGCCTGGCGGCCCGCCCCGCGCACCTGGAGCGTCTGAACAAGCTGCAGGACGAGGGGCGCATGCTGCTGGCCGGCCCGTTCCCTGCGATCGAGTCGGAGAACCCCGGAGCGGCGGGCTTTACCGGCAGCATGATCGTGGCGGAGTTCACTTCGCTGGCGGACGCCAGGGCCTGGGCCGATGCCGATCCCTACGTGGCCGCGGGCGTCTATGCCGAGGTCAGCGTCAAGCCGTTCCGCAAGGTTCTGCCATGAGCGAGGCGATGGTGGCGCAGATCCGCACGCGCCTCGCGGCGGCGTTCTCGCCCGGCGAACTGGAGGTGCTGGACGAAGGCCACAAGCACGCCGGCCACGCGGGCGAGGGCAAGGGGCATTTTCACGTGCGCATCGTCAGCCACGCCTTTGCCGGCGTGCTGCCGATCAAGCGGCACCGCATGATCTACGCCGCGCTCGACGACCTGATCGGCAACGGCATCCATGCATTGTCGATAGATGCAAGTTAGAACAAATAGATAAGCGACATACTTGCAGTGAAACATCATGCAAGACGCATTGCGGCACTGTCCCGTGTTTGGCACAGTGCCTGATCGCCTGCACACCCAGGCGCCTCCCGATTTTCCAGCGATGAACGCATGCGCCTGACCACGATCAAACTCGCCGGTTTCAAGTCCTTCGTGGACCCGACCACCTTGCATCTGCCGGCCAACATGACCGGCGTGGTGGGGCCGAACGGCTGCGGCAAGTCCAACATCATCGACGCGATCCGCTGGGTGATGGGCGAGAGCGCGGCCAGCCGCCTGCGCGGCGACTCGCTTACCGATGTGATCTTCTCCGGCTCCACCTCGCGCAAGCCGGTGGGGCAGGCCACCGTCGAGCTGATCTTCGACAACGCCGACGGCACGGTGCAGGGCGAATACGGCCAGTACGCCGAGATCTCGGTGAAGCGCCAGGTGACGCGCGACGGGCAGTCCGCGTACTTCCTCAACGGCGCGCGCTGCCGCCGCCGCGACATCACCGACCTGTTCCTAGGCACCGGCCTTGGCCCGCGCAGCTACTCGATCATCGAGCAGGGCATGATCTCGCAGATCATCGAGGCGCATCCCGAGGAATTGCGCACGCACCTGGAGGAAGCCGCCGGCATCTCCAAGTACAAGGAGCGCCGCAAGGAAACCGAGAGCCGCATCAAGTCCACCCGCGAGAACCTCGACCGCGTCAAGGACGTGCGCGACGAGGTGGACAAGCAGCTCGAACACTTGAATCGCCAGGCACGCGCGGCCGAACGCTGGAAGGCCTACAAGGAAGAGGAAACCCGCAAGCAGGCCGAACTGCGCGCACTGGAATACCGCGCGCTGAAGGGCCAGCACGACGGCGAAGGGGAGGGGCTCTCCGCCGCCGAGATCGAGATCGAGAAGCAACTGGCCGGCCAGCGCGAGATCGAGGCGCAGATCGAGGCCATGCGCGAACGCCACACCGAGGCCGGCGAACACCTGAGTTCGGTGCAGGCCGAGGTCTACAAGGTCGGCGCCGAAATCGCCCGCGTCGAACAACAGGTGCGCCACAACCGCGAAACCGCCGAGCGCCTGCAGCGCGCCCAGGGCGAGGCCGAGCGCGAACACCGCGAACTGGCCGAGCACATCGCCGGCGACCGCACGCAGGTCGAAACGCTGCGCATGGCGCTGGCCGAGGGCGAGCCCAAGCTCGAAGCCCTGCAGCAGATGCAGGACGACACCGCCGAGGCCCAGCGCAGCGCCGAGACGAAACTCGCCGACTGGCAGCAGCGCTGGGACACGCACACCCGTACCGCGGGCGAATCCAATCGCGCGGCCGAGGTGGAGCGCACCAAGCTCAACTACCTCGACCGCCAATCCATCGACCTTGCCAAGCGCCGCGAAGTGCTGGAAGCCGAACAGAAAGCCACCGACCTCGCCGCGCTGGACGCCGCCGCCGAGCAGATGCACCTGGAGCACGACACCCAGCGCGAGAAGGTGGAAGCGCTGGGCAGCCTGCTCGACCAGCACAAGGCCACCCACGAGAAGGTGCTGGACGAGGAGCGCCAACTGCAGTCCGCACTCAACGAGGCACGCTCGCAACTGCAGACCGCGCGCGGCCGGCAGTCCTCGCTGGAAGCCCTGCAGCACGCCGCGCTGGGCCAGGAGGAAAACGCGGCCAGCCAGTGGCTGGCACGCCTCGGCCTGGACAAGGCGCAGCGCCTCGGCGAAGCGCTGCAGGTGGACGCCGGCTGGGAGGCCGCGGTGGAAACCGTGCTCGCCGGTTTCATCGACAGCGTGCTGGTGGACGGCGTGCATGCGCTGGCCGCTGACTTCGCCATGCTGGAAAACGCCGATGTCGCGCTGCTCGATGCCGCCGCAGGCGGCGCGGGAACTGCCGGCACGCTGGCGGCGCACGTGCGCGGCCCGGCGGCGGCCATCGCCATCCTGGGCAGCGTGTTCGTCGCCGATTCGCTGGATGCGGCGCGCCAACGCACGGGCGGCCTGTCCGCGACGCAATCCGTCATCACCCGCGACGGCGAATGGCTGGGTTCGGGCTGGGCGCGCGTGCGCCGCGCGCAGGGCAACCAGGTCGGCGTGCTGGCGCGCGAGCGCGAGATCCGCACGCTGGCCGAACAGGTCGTCACGCTGGAAGCGCGCATCGAGGAATGCACCGCCCAGCTCGACGACCTGCGCACGCGCAAGTTCGAGGCCGAGCGCGCCCGCGACGATACCCAGCGCGAGCTGTACAACGCGCACCGACGCCAGAGCGAACTCGCCGGCCAGTTGCAGAGCCACCGCGGCAAGCTGGAAACCGCGCGCGCACGCGGCGAGAAGGTGGCCGGCGAGCTTTCCGTGCTGGTCGAGCAGTTGGACGAACTGCAGACCCAGATCCGCGAGGCGCGCGCGCGGCTGGACGAATCGGTCGGCCACATGGGTGACCTCGAAGACCAGCGCCGCGAACTGGAGAACGAACGCCGCGCCCTGCTGGAAGCGCGCGAGGAAGCGCGCATGAACGCGCGCGAGGCGGCCGACCAGGCGCATGCGCTGGCGCTGTCGATGGAATCCAAGCGCTCCTCGCTCGCCTCGCTGGAGCAGTCGCTGGCGCGCATGGAGAACCAGTTGCGGCAGATCGAGGCGCGCCGCGGCGAGATCGCCGAACAGCTCGCCGCCGGTTCCGATCCCATCGCCGAGCTGGAAGCCGAGCGCCAGACCTACCTCGACCAGCGCCTGCTGGTGGACAAGCAACTGGTGGAAGCGCGCCGCGCGCTGGAGGAATGCGACATCGCCTTCCGCCAGCTGGAGCAGCGCCGCCACCTTGCCGAACAGGGCCTGGCCACCTTGCGCGAAAGCCTCTCCGAAAAGCGCCTCGCCGCGCAGGCGCTGCAGCTGCGCGCCGAGCAGCTGGCCGAGGCGATCGCCGCTTCCGGCCTCGAACTGGAAACCCTGCTCGCCGAACTGGCCGAGGACGTCGACGCCGCGCAATGGAAGCAGCAACTGGCCGAGCTGGCGCAGAAGATCGTGCGGCTGGAACCGGTCAACCTCGCCGCGATCCAGGAACACGCCGAGCAGAGCGAGCGCAAGACCTACCTCGACAACCAGCTCGCCGACCTCACCAGCGCGATGGAGACGCTGGAGGGCGCGATCAAGAAGATCGACCGCGAAACACGCGCGCGCTTCAAGGAGACCTTCGACAAGGTCAATGCCGGTGTGCAGGAATTGTTCCCGCGCCTGTTCGGCGGCGGCCACGCCTACCTCGAACTGACCGGCGACGACCTGCTCGACACCGGCGTGGCGATCATGGCGCGTCCGCCCGGCAAGCGCCCGTCCAACATTTCGCTGCTGTCCGGCGGCGAGAAGGCGCTCACCGCGGTGGCGCTGGTGTTCGCCATCTTCAACCTCAACCCTGCGCCGTTCTGCCTGCTCGACGAGGTGGATGCGCCGCTGGACGAGGCCAACGTGGGCCGCTTCTCGGCGATGGTGCGCGAGATGAGCGAGCGCGTGCAGTTCATCTTCATCAGCCACAACAAGGCCACCATGGAAGCAGCCAGCCAGCTCTGCGGCGTGACCATGCGCGAGCCCGGCGTGTCGCGCCTGGTGCAGGTGGATCTCGCCGAAGCGGCTAAACTGGCGGGTACCGCGTGAACATGCCCGTCACCGCCGCTCGCGCCGACGACGGCCGAGCCGGCGGCGAACGAACTTCGAGGAACCGATGATGACGCTGCAACCCGTGCTTGCCCTTGCCTGGAATCCGGCGGTCGGCATACCGCTCGCGTTTGTCGGCGTGGTCGTGCTCGCCCTGGTCTGGCTGTTCGGCCAGCCGAAGAAAGAGCAACAGGGCAGGCGGCGCATGCCGACCGGGCCGGCCGCCGGTGGTGCTGCCGAACGGCGCGAACCCACGCTAGGCGGCAGCGGCGGCAGCGACGACGCGGACGGACTCTCCTTCGGCGCCACCGATGGACTGCACCTGGACGATGACCGCGTGTCGCCGCAACAGGGCGAACTCGACGTCGGCCTGCGCGAGGAACTCGAACGCCTGGGCGCCACCTTGTCCGGCGAGCGCGGCGGCAGCCTGTCGCGCAGCAAGCTGGCCGGGCAGGCCGCCGCGATCGTCGACGCCCTGCGCGCGCCCTCGTCGCCGGCCGACGCTTCCGCTGCATCCGAGGCCGCGCCGCCGGCACCGGCGCCGCCGGCTCACGCCGCGGCCGCTCCCGCGGCTGCGCCGAACCGCACGCCGTCGCCGCGTTCCGACCTCGGTCGCCGTCCTGCACAAATGCCGGTGGAGCGCATCGTCACCTTGTTCGTGGTGGCGCGCGAAGGCAGCAGTTTCCATGGCTCCGACCTGATCGTGGCTGCCGAAAAAGCCGGCCTCGAATTCGGCGACATGGGCATCTACCACCGCCTCGTCGACGGCAAGCGCGAGCTGGGCCCGATCTTCAGCGTCGCCAACATGCTCAAGCCCGGCAGCTTCGACCTCGCCCGGCTGGAGGCGCTGCGCACGCCCGGCCTCAGCTTCTTCATGACGCTGCCCGCGCCGTTGCCCGCGCTGGATGCCTGGGACACCATGCTGCCTACCGCGCAGCGGCTGGCCGAACTGCTGGACGGCCAGGTGCTCGACGAGGAACGCAACGCGCTCGGCCGCCAACGCATCGCGCACATCCGCGACGAACTGCGCGGCTGGGACCGCGACCACGAGGGCGGGGAAGTCCACCTGCGGCGCTGAGCGCGGCAATCCTCGCGCGGCCCGGGCAGGCAATGCACGGCCCGATGCCGGCCAGCCGATCACCGGGTGCGCCGCGGTACGGTGCTCACTGCTGGAAGCGGCGTAGTTTCGACATGTCGTAGCCCAGCGCCGCGACCTTGGCCTGCAGCGCCGCCCACTCTGCGTCCGAGACGGACGGGCTGCGCGTGAAGACCCAGGCGTAGTCGCGGGCGTCGCGCGCCACGATCATCTCCGAGTAGTCGGGCTTGAGCCAGGCCACGACATACTGCGCCTTCAGCGGCCAGAAAACCTGCACGCTCCACACCGCGCCGCCGCTGTCGGGGTGGACGGATGCGGTGGTATGGATCTGCTTCAGCGGCCCGTCGGCGGCGCCTTTGTTGAAGCGGAACGTGATGCCGATGCGGCCGTCCGGCTGCAACGCATAGGTTTCCACGGGATGCCATGCATCGCGCTCGAACGCGGTGGGGATGGCGGCGATCAGGTGCCACTGGCCCATGAACCGCGGCAAGTCGACGTGCGGCACCGGCTGGATCGGCGGCAGCGTGCTGGCACGACCCGTTGTGGAGCAGCACAGCAGGGCGCAAAGCAGCGCGCAGGCGCGGCGCATGGCGGGTCGCCGGCCCGGCTTCACGGACGCACGAAGCGGTAATGCGCCACCAGCCATTCCTGGCCGCCGGCGTAGCCGAACAGTTCGGCGCAGGCCATCCAGAACATGCGCCAGCGCTGGAACCACAAGCCGGCGTGCTCGCCATAGGCCTGGTGCAGCACGGCCATCACCGCGTTGCGTTGGCTGTCCTGCCGTTGCAGCCAGTGGTTGGCGGTCTTCTCGTAATGCGTGCCGTCCACCAGCCAGCGCTTGTCGATGCAGAGCGCCTGCTGGAAATGCAGCAGGGTGTCGGCGGCGGGCATCAGGCCGCCGGTAAAGAAGTGCCGGCCCATCCAGTTGTCCGCGCCCGCCGTCTCGAACGGATAAGCGAGTTCGCGATGCGCGAAGATGTGCACGAACAACTTGCCGCCCGGCCGCAACCAGCTGGCGATGCGCTGCATCAGCAGCGCATAGTTGCGCACGTGCTCGAACATCTCGACCGACACGCAGCGGTCGAACTGGTCCGGATCCAGCGTCAGCGAATTCACGTCGCGGGTCAGCACCTGCACGTTGGACAGGCCGCGCTCGCGGCAGCGCGCCTCGATGTGCTGCCGCTGGCCGTGCGAGTTGGAGACCGCGGTGATGCGCGCGTTCGGGAAGCGCTCGGCCATCCACAGGGTGAGCGAGCCCCAACCGCAGCCCAGCTCCAGGATGCGCTGTCCGTCGCACAGTTCGGCGCGTTCGCCGTACAGCGCAAGCATCGCGGCCTCCGCCTCGGCCAGCGTCTCGTCGCCGCGCGGGTAGTAGCAGCACGAATATTTCAGATGCGGGCCGAGGCAATGCTCGAAGAACGCCGGCGGCAATTCGTAGTGCTGCGCATTGGCCGCCGCGGTCTCGATGGCCAACGGGCTGTGCCTGAGCATGCCGATCAGCCGGGCCTGCCGCTCGCCTTGCGCGGAAAGGCCGCCGAAGCGCTCCTCGCGCAGGCGGTCGGCGCACATCCGGCGGATGCCCAGACGCAGCAGCGCATCGGGCAGCAGGCCGCGCTCGGCGAGGCCGAGCAGGCCTGGCGCGGCGCGGTGGGCGGGAAGTTCGAGAGAGTCCAGCGCAGCGGTATTCATTGTTCGTTCCTCAGGTCGAGGGAGCGTTTCGGGAACCACGGAAAAAGCATCGGGGTGCTGCGCTGGTAGGCGCGGTAATCCTCGCCGCGCGTGCGCAGCGCCTGCGCCTCGGTGAACGGGATGCCGCTGATGAAGCGCAGGAAGAGCCACATCAGCACCGGCCCGCTCCAGGCCAGCCAGACCAGCGGCGATCCCACGGCCAGCGCGACGTAGGCGAACCAGTGCAGCCATTCGAAGAAATAGTTCGGGTGGCGCGAGTAGCGCCAGAGACCGTGTCGACAGCTGCGGCCGCGATGCCGCGGGTCGGCGCGGAAGCGCGCGAGTTGCGTATCGGCCACGGCTTCGCCGAGCACGCCGACGATCCAGATCGCCACGCCAGCCGCCAGCCATGGCGGCGAAGCCACGGCGTTCGTCGCCACCGCCACGAAGGGCAGGGCGAACAAGGGGATCAGTAACGCCTGGAACTGGAAGAACCCGAACAACCTGCGCTGGTCGCCTTGCCAATGCTCGCGCAACGCGCGGTAGCGGCCGTCCTCCGGCTCGTGTCCCACGCGTCGCCACAGATGCAGCGCTAGGCGCAAGCCCCACAGTCCGCCCAGCACGCCGAGCGCCAAGCGCGGCGCGGCTGCACCCGTGCCGAGCAAGGCCAACAACACTGCCGCGCCGCCCAGCCCCGCAGCCCACAGCGCATCGACGATGCCGGTGTTCGTGTGCCGCCGCTGCCAGCGCCAACCCAGCGCCATCATCAGCACGGCCAGTCCCCACACCAGCAACAGGATCAGCCACGCGTTCATGCCGTGCTCCCGGCGGTCTCGGTCCACAGCCAGCGCCGTGCCAGCGTGGTGAGCAAGGGCAGGGCGATGGCCCAGCCCGCAGCCAGCGCCAGCAGGCTGGGCCACATCGACGTGGGCAGCAGGACCGCATGCCAGCCACGGGCGGCGCCCAGGTAGGCCAAGGGCCCGCCGCATGCGCCGAACACTGCGGCCAGCACGGGCCGCGCATGCAGGTAGCGGAACAGCGGCACGATGGTCAGCGCAAACGCCAGCCACAGCGACATCAGCCACGCCGGCGACTCGGCCGATGGCCACGGCGCGGCATAGCGCAACAGGCCGCTGCGCACCCACAGGTTCTCCAGCACCAGGCCGATGAACAGCGCCACGGCGAGCAGTCGCCATTCGACGGTTCGATGCGTCGACACCGCCAGGCGCCATGCCGCAAACGCGAGCGTGGCGAACACGCCCGGCCACCATTGCCCGTGGCCCGCGCCGATCACGGCGGCAAACCACACCGCTTCGTAGGCGAGCAGGGTGAGCCAGAACTTCATGGCGCGCCGCGCTCCGCATTCGCGCCGTCGTGCCGCCAGCCCGGCCGTGCCATCAGCAGGTGCGACACGCCGATCGAGCGCTCGCGGAAACCGCCCTCGCAGTACGCGAGGTAGAACTCCCACATCCGGATGAAGCGTTCGTCGAAGCCCTGTGCGCGCACCTCGGGCAGCTTCGCCATGAAGCGCTCGCGCCAGGCGTGCAGGGTGCGCGCGTAGGAGTCGCCGAAATCCTCCTGCGCGACCAGGGCCAGGTCGCTGCTGCGCGCCTTGGCCGCCAGCATCGCATTGAGCGATGGAATGAAACTGCCCGGAAACACGTGGCGCTTGATGAAGTCCACCGACTTCAGCGCCTGCGCGTAGCGGTGGTCCTCGATGGTGATCGCCTGCAGCAGGGCCAGCCCCTCGGGCTTGAGCAGGCGGCCAAGCTGGTGGAAATACGTGTCCAGGTACTCGGCGCCGATGGCCTCGATCATCTCGATCGACACCAGCTTGTCGAACTGGCCGTCGAGGTCGCGGTAATCCTGCAGCAACACATGGACGCGGTCGGCTACACCGGCTGCCGCCACGCGTTCGCGCGCCAGCGCGTGCTGTTCCTGCGAGATCGTGGTGGTGGTGACGTGGCAGCCGTAGTGTTTCGCTGCATGCAGTGCGAAGCCGCCCCAGCCGGTGCCGATCTCCACCACGCGGTCGCCGGGCTTGAGATCGAGCTTGCGGCAGATCACGTCCAGTTTGCGGGTGGACGCGGCTTCCAGCGTGTCGTCCGCCCCGGCCCAGTAGGCGGAGGAATACATCAGGTCGCCGGACAGGAACAGCTTGAAGAAATCATTGCCCAGGTCGTAGTGCGCGGCGATGTTGCGCCGGCTGCCCTGGCGCGTGTTGCGGCGGAGCGCGTGCACGGTGCGCATCGCCATGCCGCCGAAGCGCGCCAGCCCGGTCTCCATGCCGTCGAGCAGGTCGCGGTTGCGCAGCAGCAGGCGGATCAGGCCGACCAGGTCGCTGCACTGCCATTGGCCGTCCATGTACGACTCGCCCGCGCCGACGCTGCCGTTGGCCGCGACGGCGCGGTAGAAGGCCGGGTCGGGCACGTCGATCTGTACGTTCAGGTCGGCGGGTTCGCTTGTCGGCGTGCCGAGGACCAGCGTGCCCAGCGCATCGCGGAGGGTCAGCCGGCCATGGCCGAAGCCCGCCAGTTGCGTCAGCAGGCGGCCGCGCAGGAACCGGTCGAGGCCGCCGATGGGGACGTCGGTGTCGTGCTGGACGATGGCATTCATGGCGTGCCTCGGGAAAGTTTCGGGTGGTCGTGGAAGGGGGTGCGTTTCAGCCACAGGCGCAGCGCGTTCCAGTAGATCGCGCCCACCACCTGCGCCGTCATCAGCGGATAGCGCCACAGCACGCGTGCCAGCGAGGCGCCGGTGAGCGGCAGGCGTTGCAGGCGCAGGTGCGCGTCGAACTGGCGTTCGCCGTCGTGCAACACGTTCATGTGCACCTGCAGGTCGTCGCCGGGCACGCTGAAGCGCCAGTCGTAGTCGCGCTCCATCGGCAGGAAGGGCGAGACGTGGAAGGCCTTGGCAAAATCCCAGTGCAGCAGGCGGCCGCAGTCCTGCGCGGTCTCGCGCGGCAGCACGTAGGCGTGGCGTTCGCGCCACGGCGTGTTGGTGATCTCGGCGACGATGCATTCCAGCGTGTCGCCGTCCTCGCCGTAGCAGTAGTAGAAGCTCACCGGGTTGAACACGATGCCGCCGTAGCGCAAGTGCGTGAGCAGGCGGACCGGGCCGGCGGGACGACGGCCGGTCGCCTGCTGCACGCGCTGGCGGACCGCATCGGCCAGCGGCATCTCGGCCGGCCCGAGGTAGTCGCCGCGGCGGAACTCGGCCAGGTTGCGGCGCCCGTTCGACCACAGCCAGCGGTTCGCGAACACACGGTTCAGCTCGTCGAGGTCGAGGTACAACTGCGCCATGCGATAGGAGAAGGCGTGCGGGCGCGGCGCCATCCGGCGATGCCACACCGTGCCCTCGTAGACCGCGCTGCGCAGCGTGTCGCTCATGCGGCGTTTCCGGCATGGCGCAATGGCGACGCGGTATTCGGGGTGTTCCAGCGCACGCCGAACGCGGTCGCCACTTCCACCGCGCTGCGCATGCCGTCCTCGTGGAAACCCCAGCCCCAATACGCGCCGGCGAACCAGGTGCGGTTGATGCCCTGGATCTCCGCCTTGCGCCGCTGCGCCGCCACCGAGAGGTGCGTGTACACCGGATGGTGGTAGCGCATGCGCCGCAGCACCTTGGCCGGGTCGATCGCCTCGCTGCGGTTGAGCGTGACGACGAAGGGCTGCGGCGCGTCGAGCGACTGCAGCAGGTTCATGCAGTAGCTCACCGTGCAGGGCGCATCCGGCTCGCGCGGGATGAAGGCGTTCCAGGCGGCCCAGGCCTTGCGCCGGCGCGGCAGCAGCGTGGCGTCGGTGTGCAGCACCACGTCGTTGGCCTGGTAGGGGATCGCACCGAGGATCGTGCGTTCGCGCTCGCTGGCATCGGCCAGCAAGGCCAGCGCCTGGTCGCTGTGGCAGGCCAGCACGACCTGGTCGAAGCGTTCGGAACCGGCCTCGCTCGTCACCGTCACGCCGAGCATGTCGCGCCGGATGTGGCGTACCGGGGTGCCCAGCCGTTCGCGCACCTGCCAGCGGCGGCGCATGGCCCGCACGTAGCTGGCCGATCCGCCGCGCACCACGCGCCATTCGGGTCGTCCTGCGACTTGCAGCATCTGGTGGTTGGCCATGAACTGCACCAGGTAGCGTGCCGGGAAGGCGAGGATCTGCTCGGGCGGCGACGACCACAGCGCCGAGGCCATCGGCACCAGGTGCTCGTCGCGGAAGGCCGCGCCGTAACGGTTTTCGGCCAGCCAGTCGCCCAGCGCGGGGCCGTGGCCCTTGCCGTCGAGCAGGGCGGGCGCTTCGCGGTAGAAGCGGAACAGGTCGCGCACCATGCCGATGAAGCGGGGCGACAGCAGGTTGCGGCGCTGGCAGAACAGCGCGTCCAGCGAGGTGGCGTTGTATTCCAGTCCGCTGGCTTCGTTGTGTACCGCGAAGCTCATCGTGGTGGGCTGCGAGGCCACGCCGAGTTCGTCGAACAGTTGCGTCAGCAGCGGATAGTGCGCCGGGTTGTGCACGATGAAGCCCGAGTCCACCGCGTAGTGCCGGCCGTCGAGTTCGATGTCGTGCGTGTGCGTGTGGCCGCCGAGGTAGTCGTTTCCCTCGAACAGGGTCACTTCATGTTGGCGCGACAGAAGCCACGCCGAGGCGAGGCCCGCGATGCCCGACCCGATCACCGCGACGCGCATCTCAGCGCTCCGCCTTGGCGAGCACCCAGGCGGGCACTGGCTTGAGGTCGCGTACCAATCCGAGCAGGGCCATCAGCTTGAGGCCGTACCAGGTCAGGTCGATCTCCCACCAGCGGAAACCCTGCCGCGCGCTGCCGGGAAAGTAGTGGTGGTTGTTGTGCCAGCCCTCGCCGAAAGTCAGCAGGGCCAGCCACACGTTGTTGCGGCTGTCGTCGCGGGTGGCGAAGCGGCGCGAGCCGAGGCGGTGCGCCAGCGAGTTGATCGTCACCGTGGCGTGGAACAGCACCACGGTGGAAACGAAGAAGCCCCACATCAGCAACTGCCCGCCGCTGGTGTGCAGTTGCGGCGCCAGGTGCTGCAACAACGCGCCCAACGCGTACAGCGCCACTGCCAGCAGCACCGGCACGGCAATGTCGTAGCGATCCAGCCAGCGCAGCTCCGGATACGCCGCGAGGTCCGGCACGCGCTCCAGCTCGGTGCGGAACGCGCGCGGCGTCAGGAACCAACCCATGTGGCTCCACAGGAAACCGTGCACGCCGGGCGAATGCGGATCGAGCGCGGTGTCGGCATGGCGGTGATGGTGGCGGTGGTGCGCGGCCCACCATAGCGGGCCGCGCTGCACGCAGGCGGCACCGATCGCCGCGAACACGAACTGCACCGTGCGCGAGGTACGGAAGGTCCTGTGCGAAAAGTAGCGGTGATAGAAACCGGTGAGCGCGAACATGCGCACCGCGTATAGCGCCGCCGCCACGGCCAGTGCCGTCGGCGACACGCCGACCCAGATCACGCCCAGGCACGCAAGATGCAGGGCGACGAACGGTGCGGCACGCAGCCAGTCGATGCGTCCGGCCCGCGGGTCGTCCAGCGGCACCGCTGTCTCCGCGGTGTCGAACCACTGGCGCAGGCTGCGGCGACGGCGGGCAGGCAGGTCAGCCATGCTTGCGGTAGCGGTGGGGCGGGTGGGCATGGCGGCGATCCGGTGGCGTGTCATCAGACGATACGTGCCGGGCCGGCAAATGGATGCATGCCGGTGTCGATTTCTGCTGCATCCGATTGGCGGCCAGCCCCGTATGTGTCGGCAAGAGCATCCATCCTTGCCTTGCCCTAAGATGAAAGCCGATTCCCTACAAGCAAGCCTGTCGCCATTCGAGGTGGCGCGAGCCATGTCAAGCGGCGAGATCCAGGCACGTGACGCGGACTACTGGGCTGCCCAGATGGAGTCGGTGTCCCGACGTCGCGACCGCGACTGCTTCATGCGCATCTACGATCATTTCGCGCCGCGCGTGCGGCTCTACCTGAGGGGCATCGGCTCGCCCGACGCGGTGGCCGAGGAGCTGGCGCAGGAAGCCCTGCTGAGGCTCTGGCAGCGCGCCACGCTCTATGACGCCGCGCGCAGCAGCTTGTCGACCTGGCTGTTCCGCATCGCGCGCAACCTGCACATCGACCGCGTGCGCCGCGAGCCGTGCTGGGTAACGGTGGACGACGAGCCGGGCTGGCCGGACAACGACGACGCCGGCGGCTTTTCCTCGGCCGAAAGCCACGCCGAGCAGGTCGACCTCCAACATCGCATCGAACGCCTTCCGGCCATCCAGGCCCGCCTGATCCGCATGTCCTACTTCGAAGCCAAATCGCACCAGGAAATCGCCGACGAACTCGGCATGCCGCTGGGTACCGTGAAATCCAGCCTGCGCCGCGCCTTTCAGCGCCTGCAGCTCGGCGTGAGGGGGCAGGCATGAACCCGCGCCACCATCTCGACGAAGCCACCGTGCTGAGTTTCGCCGCCGGCGCGTTGTCCCCGGAAATGGCCGCGGTGACCGCGACGCACATGGAAGTCTGCGAGTTGTGCCGCGACCGCCTGTCCGAGGCCGAGCGCATCGGCGGCGCCCTGCTGGGTCAGCAACAACCCGTTGCGGCGGATGCCGCGCGTGGCGCCCGCCTGCGCGAGGCGATGCTGGACCTGCTCGACGAGGAGCCTGTGATCGAAGCGCGCCAAGCCGATGCGCCGGTGGCGCCGAGCGATGCCGCGGACCGCCTGCCGCGGCCGCTGCAACCGTATTTCGGCCGTTCGTGGCGCGCGCTGCGCTGGCGTTGGATGGCACCGGGCGTGCACATGATCCGCGCCGCGCGCGGCAGCGGCGATACCTTGATCCTGCTCAAGATCGCCCCCGGCAAGAGCATGCCGATGCACAGCCACCAGGGCACCGAACTCACCCAGATCCTGCAGGGCGCCTACGACGACACGCTCGGCCACTATGCGCCCGGCGACGTGGCCGATCTGGACAACGAGATCGAGCACCAGCCGATCACCGCGCCGGGCGTACCCTGCGTGTGCGTGGCTGCGCTCGATGCGCCGCTGCGTTTTCCGGGCTGGCTGGCGCGCAAGCTGCAACCGCTGGTCGGCTTGTGACCCTTGGCGGCCTGCCTGCAGTCGATGTCGGGCGCTGATACGCCTGAGAAGCCTCCTGTATCCAACGGAGTTCCGCTCGTACAGACGGAGGCGGAGGAAATGACCGCAGCGGCAGTCAAAGATAATCGTGGGCAACTGCGCCCGGTCAGCTCTCGAACTGCGACGATGCCTGACGTCGCTTGAGCACGCCATGCCAAAGCGACATCGCTGCCACGACCACGGCCAGGACCAGAGCCACCCATGCCGCGGTACCGGCGCCGGCCAGATCGGACAGACGCTGCTTGGCGTACACGCCGAGCAGCCCCCAGACCACCGCCGCCGCGTACCATGGGTTGCCGGACATGCGGGCGATGGCGGTAAGCGCCAGCACGGCCGCCAGCGCGAACAGCACCAGTGTCCACGGCAGCATGTGCGTGACCGACAGCAGGTGAAAGGCCACGATCACCTGCGCCACATTCAGAAACACCGCCAGCGATACCCAGCCGGCGTGCAGCGACAGCGGCACCCACTGCCACCAGCGGCTGCGCGGATGCCGTGCCGTGCGGGACACCTGCCATGCGGCGATGAGCAAGCAAACCAGGCTGGCCCAGATGATGCACAACGCCAGCCAGAACCACTGCAGCGAAAACACCACCATCCACAGCGAGGTCAGCGCGAAAGCGGCTGCCGTCCATGGGCGGATGCGTCGCAAGGCCGCATCCGCCCGTTGCTCCAGGCATTGCCGGGTGCCGTAGATCACGTCCAGCGCGAAGATCGGCCCCCAGATCGCGAAGGCATAACCTGCGGCCACGATCAGCGTGGGGAAGCGGTCGGAAATCGCGCCGTTGGTAGGCCCGAGCAGGCCGCTATTCGAGAGCCACGCCACCAACGGCATCGCCCACGCCAACAGTGCGACCAGATATTTCACGGGCAGGCGCCGACGAAGCGGCCGCTGTCCGCGCCGTGCTCCGGCCAGCGCTGCGGCGCTTTCACGATGCTGGCGACGTCGTAGCCCATGCTCCTGGCGCGATCCAGCATGGCTTGGTAATCGGCGTCCGAAACCTGCGGCGTGCGCGCCATGTACCAGAGGTAGTCGCGCGCGTCGCGCACCACCAGCACCTGGCTGTAGTCCGGCTTCAGCCAGCCCACCAGGTACTGGGCGCGCAGGAACATGAAGAAGCGCACGCGCCACTCGCCTTGGCCGCTGCCGGGTACCACGCTGGCCGTCGAGTGGAGCAGCTTCACCGGCGCGTCGAAACTGTCTGGGCGCTGGCGGAACCAGGTGCAGATCGTACCGTCCGCGTTGAGGCGATAGGTCTCCACGGGATTGTGGCCGCCGCGCTCGAAGCGGGTGGGGATGGAGGCGATCACGTACCAGCGGCCCATGTAGCGCGACAGGTCCACGCCGTGCACCGGCGGTATCGGATCGGCTGTTTTTGCACATGCCGCCAACGACAACATGGTCAGCAGGGTCAAAGCGAGGGCGATGCGCAGGCGCTTCACGTGAATATCCGGCAGGTAGGCGGCACCGGTTGCCGCTCCCTCTATACGACGCAGCGGCACGATTGGATGCGCTTCGCCAGCGCCCGATCAGCGGGGCGGCAGCGCCTGCCATGTAGCCAGCGCCGCCTCGCGCGTGGCGCCGACGTCCACGATGGGCGCGGGGTAGCCGCATGCGGCGAGTGCCGCCGGATCGCGCCACGGTTCATGCAGCAGCTTCGCCGGCAGCGCGGCGAGTTCGGGCAGCCAGCGCTTGAGGTAGACCGCCTCGGGGTCGAATTTCGCCGCCTGCGTGTACGGATTGAACACGCGGAAATACGGTGCGGCGTCGGCCCCGCAACCGGCCACCCATTGCCAGCCCAGCGTGTTGTTCGCGAGGTCGGCGTCTACCAGCGTGTCCCAGAACCAGCGTGCGCCATGGTGCCAGTGCTGGCGCAGGTTCTTGGTGAGGAAGCTCGCCGCGACCATGCGCACGCGGTTGTGCATCCAGCCGGTATGCCACAGCTCGCGCATGCCGGCATCCACCAGTGGAATGCCGGTGCGTCCGCGCTGCCAGCGCTGCAGGGCAGCGGGATCGTCGTTGGCCCAACGGAAGCCATCGAACCGCGGATTGAAGTTTTCCGTGGGGGTTTGCGGAAAGTGGTAGAGCAGGTGGTGAGCGAACTCGCGCCAGCCCAGCTCGCGCAGATAGGGTTCGAGGTCGGGCCGCCGTCGTGCATCCACGCGTTCGCCGCGTTCCTGCAAGGCATGCAGGATCTGCTGCGGCGTGATCTCGCCGAAATGCAGGTGCGGCGAAAGACGCGAGGTGCCGTGCCGCGCGGGCAGGTCGCGGCCTTCCGCATAACCGGACAGCGCATCGTCGGCGAATACCTCCAGCAGTTCCTGTGCGCCGGCTTCGCCGGGATGCCAGCTTTCGGCGAACCCGTCGGCCCAGGGAATGCGCGGCAGCAGGCGCAACGCGTCCAGCGGCAGGCTGCCGGGCAGGCACAGCCACTGGCGGGCATGCGCCACGGGCAAGGGCGTCCCGGCCGTCAGCTGCGCGCGCAGCTTGCGCCAGAAGGGCGTGAACACACGGTAGGGCTGGCTTTCCGCGGTGGCCAACTGCCACGGTTCGCACCACAGGTTGCCCGGCGCGCTGTGCACGGCGATGCCGTCGGCACGCAAAGCCTGCTTGAGCGCGGTGTCGTGCGCGATGGCCGCGGGCTCGTAGCGGCGACTCCAGTACACCGTGCCGGCGCCACTGGCGGCGATCAGCGCGCGCAGCGTGGGCAGGCTCTCGCCGCGCGCAAGGTACAGCGCAGCGCCTTGTGCCGAGAGACCGCGCTGCAAGGTTTCGAGGGCGTGGTGCAACCACCAGCGGCTGGCCGCACCGGCTGGCCATGGTTCGTCTTCGTGCGGACTGTGCAGATAGACCGGCAGCACGCGGTCGTGCGCGGCGCAGGCTGCGCTGAGCGCCGGCTGGTCGGCCAGGCGGAGGTCGCGCCGGAACAGGACGAGGGCGGTGTCGGACATGGTGAATGGCAACTTACGCGGCGGCGATGGCGGGTCCGGCAATCATCGCGGTTGCAGCCGCATCGCGGCAATCGCGGCGTGCATACTCGGAGACTCGAGTTTCCTTGGCTCGGCCGGAGCGGTTCGCCGTTCGTGGACAACGTCGACGTTTCTCTGTTCAGAACACCACTGCCGCGACCGTCGGTTCCAGGGATGCATCTCCTTTCACCGCAGGTGCCTGTACAACGTGCTGCGGCTGACACCGAGGCGCCTGGCCGCTTCCGATACATTGCCGCTACACGCATCGAGCGCGGTCTGCATGGTTTCGCGTGCAACGGCTTGGAGTTGCGGAACTTGCGGCGGATGGCCCGGATGGCGCGCGAAGTCGGCAAGGCGCGGTTGGCGCAGGAATTCCGGCAGCTCGTCGGGCCTCACTTCGGTACCCGGTTCGGCCAGCGTCAGCAGCGATTTCAACGTGCCAGACAGCTGCCGGATGTTGCCCGGCCAATGGTAGCCCGATAGTAGTTCGATAGCCTCGGGTGCAAGCGTGACGCCCAAGGTTTCGGCACCCAATCGCTGCCAGGCCCAGGTGATCAGTGCGAGGCAATCGTCGCGCTCGCGCAGCGGGGGCAAGGTAATGCTGGATTGGGCGATGCGGTAGTAAAGGTCGGCGCGGAAACGTCCGGCAGCGACTTCCGCATCAAGCGGACGCAATGTCGCTGCGATTACCGCGAAATCCACCTTCACCGGCCGGCTGCTCCCAAGGGGCAACACCTCGCGCTCCTGCAGCACGCGCAGAAGCCGGCTCTGCAATGTCACCGGCATGTCGCCGATTTCGTCGAGGAACAGTACGCCGCCGTCGGCTTCGCGCAGCAGGCCCGGCGCACCGTTGCGGCGGGCGCCCGTGAATGCGCCACTCTGATAGCCGAACAGTTCGGCTTCGATCAGGCTTTCGGGCAGCGCGGCGCAGTTGATGGTGACGAATGCACGGTCTGCACGGTTGCTGCGCCGGTGCAGTTCGCGTGCCCACACCTCCTTGCCGGTACCGGTTTCGCCCTGCAGCAGTACCGGGATGTCGGCATCAAGCAGTCGCGCGCCGCGGACCAGCTGCGTTTCCTGCGCGGCACTGAAGAAGATTGCCGGACTTGAGGGCGGTGCCGGCTTGTGCGGCGGCAGTGTCCCAGGCACCACGATGCGCGGACTTTCGCTGGCTTGGCGCTTCGCCTGGAAAATCTCGCCACCGCGACCGCGCAGCGGAACGACAAGGTGGCTCGGGGGTCGTGCGGACTCGAACAGGTCGTGGTACCGGCGCCGGCCCAACTCGCTCCAATCCAACCCGAGCATCTGGATGGCATGGCGGTTCGCCGCTACCAGCCGCTGATCCTCGAATACAAGGATACCTTCGCGCGACGTATCGAGCAGGGCGCCGTCATGGTGCAGGCGGATGACGTCGCGACCGATGGCCTCGCGTTCCAGCAAGCGCCGTTCGATCTGGTCGACTGCGAGCTGCACGATGCCCATCGCGTGTGCCTGATGCACGCTCGATTCGCCGGAAATGTCGAGCAGTCCCACCGGATTGCCGCGGCCGTCCAGGATCGGCGATGCCGAACAGCTGAGCACGCGATGGTCGCCGAAATAATGTTCGCCGCCGCGCACTTCGACTGGTCGCCGCTCGTGCAGGGCGGTGCCGATGGCATTGGTGCCGATGAGTTCTTCACGCCAACTCACGCCAGGGCGCAAGGCCACGCGCGCGGCCTTGTCGAGAAAGTGGGTGCTGCCGCTGGCTTCGACGATGGTGCTGTCAGGTGCGGCGAGGATGACGATGCTGTTGCTGGTACGGGCGTCCGAATAGAGCAGTTCCAATTCCGGACGGCACGAGCGGAGCAGCAACTCGTTGCGATCGCGCAACTCGCGCAGCGAAGGCTGCTCGGGCGGTTCGATATGCAGGCGCTGTTCGGGCGCAAGGCCGATGGCACGGCAGCGTCGCCACGAAGCGAGGATGGTCTCGCCCACCAAACCGCGCGGGCTTGCTCCCGTCTCGAAGAAACGCTGGCGGGCGGTGCTGATGGCCTGACGAGAAGAGAGTGGCATGGCGGTCTCCGGACAAGTGTCGCAATTTGCGACAGTGATCCGTGGGTTGTTTCCTTACGTAACAACGATTCGGAGTCCTCATGCAAGCTTTGGCCCGATCCGTGCTTGGTGCGCTGCGCAACAAGCGGGATCGATTTGGTTTTTAGACGGTGATGCATGGCATGCGGCAGTGCAGTAGCTGCCGGTGAATGCGGCGGGTTGGCATGGTCTTCGCGATAGGGACTGCGGTTCAGACCACCACGGAGTACGACCATGACCCGACTCGAGCAGCAGCATCTTCCGGTGCAAGTTCCCTTCAAGCAGCGTTACGGCAATTACATCGGCGGCCGCTGGGTAGCGCCGGCCGGTGGCAGGTATTTCGAGAACATCACCCCCATCACCGGCCACCCGTTCTGTGAAATCCCGCGTTCGGACAAGGACGACGTCGAGGCGGCGCTCGATGCCGCACATGCCGCCAAGGAGGCCTGGGGCAAGACGGCGGTCGCCGAGCGCGCGAACATCCTCAACCGCATCGCCGATCGCATGGAGCAGAACCTCGACCTGCTCGCACACGCCGAGACCTGGGACAACGGCAAGCCGATCCGCGAAACCCGCGCGGCCGATATCCCGCTGGCGATTGACCACTTCCGTTACTTCGCCGGTTGCATCCGCGCGCAGGAAGGATCGATCGGCGAGATCGACCACGACACCGTGGCCTACCAGTTCCACGAACCGCTGGGTGTGGTCGGACAGATCATTCCGTGGAACTTCCCGTTGTTGATGGCTGCGTGGAAGCTGGCTCCGGCATTGGCCGCCGGCAACTGCGTGGTGCTGAAGCCGGCGGAACAGACACCGGCCTCGATCCTGGTGTGGGCTGAACTCGTCGGCGACCTGCTGCCGCCCGGCGTGCTCAACATCGTCAACGGCTTCGGACTGGAAGCCGGCAAGCCGCTCGCTTCCAGCAATCGCATCGCCAAGATCGCCTTCACCGGCGAGACCACCACTGGCCGGCTGATCATGCAATACGCCAGCCAGAACCTGATTCCGGTGACGCTGGAGCTGGGCGGCAAGTCGCCGAACATCTTCTTCGCCGACGTGATGGAAAAGGACGATGACTTTTTCGACAAGGCGCTGGAAGGCTTCGCGCTGTTCGCGCTGAACCAGGGCGAGGTGTGCACCTGCCCGAGCCGTGCGCTGGTGCAGGAGTCGATCTACGAGAAGTTCATCGAGCGAGCGGTCAAGCGCGTGCAGGCGATCAAGCAGGGGAATCCGCTCGATCCTTCGACCATGATCGGAGCACAGGCATCCAGCGAACAGCTGGAGAAGATTCTCTCCTACATCGACATCGGCCGGCAGGAGGGCGCCAAGGTGCTGACCGGCGGCGGGCGCGCAGTGCTAACGGGCGAATTGAAGGAGGGCTATTACGTTCAGCCCACCGTGTTCGCTGGCAACAACACGATGCGCATCTTCCAGGAAGAGATCTTCGGCCCGGTGGTATCGGTGACCACGTTCAAGGACGAGGACGAAGCCCTGGCGATCGCCAACGACACGCTGTACGGCCTTGGGGCCGGCGTGTGGAGCCGCGATGCCAACATCTGCTACCGCATGGGCCGCGGTATCCAGGCCGGCCGCGTGTGGACCAACTGCTACCACGCCTACCCGGCGCATGCCGCGTTCGGTGGCTACAAGCAGTCCGGCATCGGCCGCGAGACGCACCGGATGATGCTGGACCACTACCAGCAGACCAAGAACCTGTTGGTCAGCTACTCACCCAAGGCGCTCGGCTTTTTCTGATTGTCGCGCGGCCAGCCGACGGATGCGGCTGGCCGCCCTTCATTCGAGGAACCGTCGCGCAGCTTGCGCATTCGCCCAGCCAGGGGCGTATCGACATCGGCGCATTGCCGAGATTCGAAAATGCTTGGGGAGAAAACGCCTTGTCCAGACCGGGATCGATATGCGCCGCTGCTGCGAGGTGCGGCATCGCCTTGCTGGCGATGCCGTTGCCCGGGCTGGCGCAGGCCGACCAGCCGGTACAACAGCTCGGCGAAATCGTGGTGGTTGGCGTGACGCCGCTGCCGGCGTTGAACATGCCGTTGTCGCAGGTGCCGTGGAATGTGCAGGTCGCACAGGCCGGCGACATTGGGCAGGTGCATGGCCAATCGTTGACCGAGCTGCTGCAGCGGGATTTCCAGGGCATCAACATCACCCAGTCGCAAGGCAATCCGTGGCAGGGCAACCTGTATTTCCACGGCTTCACGCTGTCGCCTCTGCTGGGCTCGCCTTCGGGCATGTCGATCTATTTGGACGGCGTGCGGCAAAACGAGCCGTTCGCCGAAACGATGAACTGGGACGCGGTTCCGGACTTTGCGATCCGCAACGTCGCACTGATCCCCAGCTCCAATCCGCTGTATGGCCTCAATACGCTCGGCGGTGCGTTGGTGATGACCACCAAGAGCGGGTTCACCGACCCGGGTGGCTCGTTCGATGTGTCGGGCGGCTCCTGGGGGCGCATCCAGGCCGACGCCGATTTCGGCGCACACACGGGCAACTTCGGTTTCTATGTCGGCGTTGGCAGCGATTACGAGAGCGGCTGGCGCGATCACACCTCCAGTCGCGTGCAGCAGGGTTTCGTGCGGCTGGACTGGCGTCCCGATCAGGCAACCTCGCTCACGCTCACCTACACCGGTTCGCACAGCACGCTGTTCGGCACCCAGACCATTCCAGTCGAATGGGCGGAGACGCCCGCGGCCGCGTTTACCTGGCCGGACTACTTCATCGACAACCTCGGCCAGTTCGCCTTGCGCGGCACGCGCAACCTGGGCGCGGGCTGGTCGCTGCAGGCATCCGCCTACCTGCGCATATCGCAAAGCCTGAGCTTCAACAGCAATACCAACGATTACGGCAGCTACGACCCGAGCAATGACGATCCGCTCGGTTATGCCGCCAACGGGCCGTTCGATGCGGGTTCCGTCGGGCAGTACCACTACGCCGGGCTGGCGCCGGCCTACGACCCGCAGCATCCCGCCGCGACGATCAACAACGTGCCGGCGTCGAACGTGCTGGGCAACGTGCATACCCGCGGCCATGGCGGTTCGATGCAAGCGGTCAACGAAGGCGAATGGGGCAGTCACGCCAACCGTTTCACGGTCGGTCTGAGCCTGGACGCTGGAACCAGCCGTTTCACCCAGTACGGCCAGCCGGCCTATTTCCCGCATGACACCGCGCAGCGCGGCGACACCATCGGCCTGCAGCCCTTCGTGCTGGACCCCATGACCGCAGCGGAGACCGCCACGCGCAGTTATGGCGTGTACTTTCTCGACGCGTTGGCGTTGGGCGACGGCGTGCACGTCACCGCCGGCGGCCGCTACGACCACAGCCGCATCGTCGTGAACGATCTTTCCGGCACCAATCCGGCGATCGATGGGAGCAACGGCTTTCGCCGCTTCAATCCCAGCCTGGGCCTGACCTGGGACGTGTCGCGCCATATCAGTGTCTATCTCAACTACGACGAGGGCATGCGCACACCGACGCCCATCGAGCTGGAATGCGCGAATCCGAGCGCGCCATGCGCGCTGCCGAATGACTTCACGGGCGATCCGCCGCTCAAGCCGGTGGTGGCGCACACGCTGAGCGGCGGCCTGCGCGGCAGCTTCGAGCATGGCCGGCTGCATTGGAACATCTCGCCGTACTACAGCCGCGTCACCCAAGACATCCTCACCATTTACAGCGGCGGGAGTTCGCAGGGCTATTTCGCCAACGTGCCGAAGACGGTGCGCAAGGGTGCCGATCTCGGTCTCGGCGGCCGGCTTGGCCGCTTCGAATGGCAGGCCAACTACAGCTTGGTCAGCGCCACCTACGGCGCGTCCTTCGAGGAACAGAGTGGCGACAACTCCCGCGGCAGCGACGATGGCGCGATCCATGTGCGCCGCGGCAACCGCGTGCCGGGCGTTCCGCGGCAAATGGCCACGCTGGCGGGCGAATACCACTTCGCCTCGCAGTGGTCGTTCGGCGGCAACCTTCGCGCTTATTCGAACCAGTACGCGGTGGGCGACGAGAACAACCAGGACGCGCACGGACCGCTGCCCGGCTATGCATTGCTCGATCTCGACGTGCACTGGCAGCCGCTGCCGCGGCTGACGTTGTTCACGCAACTGCAGAACGTGTTCGACCGGCGCTACCTCATCAGCGGCCAGCTCGGCGACAACGTGTTCGATACGCCTGGCCGGTTGATCGACATCAGCGGGCCGGGCACCTCGACCCTGTTCGTGGCGCCGGGTGCGCCGCGCGCCTTGTTCGCCGGACTCCAGTACGACTTCGGCCCGGATCGCGATTGATGCCAGGCCTGTTCCACATCGCCGCCATGCCGACGGTCGCGCACGCGCGTGCCGCGATACGCCGGGCCACGTGGTTGCGACACGGCGCGGTCCGCCTTTCCGCAGGGAGCGGCGGCATCCGCATCACCAGCGGTGCAACCACGGCAACACCGCAACCTTGCATGGGGAGAGAACATCGATGAGCCACACCACGACGCCAAAGCAACGACAGCGCAGCATGCGGCGATATCGCGTCGCAGCACTCGGCCTGATCGCAAGCTGCCCACTCGCCGCCCAGGCCACCAGCTTCAGCGGCAACAACTGGACGGTCGACATCAGCGGTTTCGTCAACGCGTACTACACCACCACGAGCTGCTCCGGATCCGGCGCCAACCTCGGGGGCACCGCCCTGGCGGGGACGGCGCTGGGCTGCGGCGGCCAGAAGGACCGCACGACCATCGGCAACGGACTGCTGCCCGATGCCCTGATCACCAAGATCACGACCCAGCAGGAAGGCATCGACATCGATGCACAGATTTCGTTGATGCCGAGCATCGCAACTTCCAACGCACTGGGTGCCAACAACGAGATCGACGTGCGCCAGGCCTTCTTCACCCTCGGTACGCCCGACTTCGGCACCGTCAAGTTGGGTCGCGACTACGGCTTGTTCGGTTACCACGCGACCCTCGGCGACATGACCCTGATGGGCGTAGGCATGCCGACCCAGGCTACCCAGCGCGGGCGAGTCTCGTTGGGCCATATCGGCGCGGGCTATACCTATCTCGGCAATTACGCCCAGATCACCTACACCACGCCGGGCAGCAGCGGTCTGAGTTTCAGCGGCGGCGTGTTCAGCCCGGTCGACAACACGGGCACCTACGACTCGCGCACCGCGCCGCAGGTGCAGGCGGCCTTGTCCTACAGCGACAGTGGTTTCAAGGTGTGGATCGGCGCCAAAGCCCAGCGCTTCTATGCCAGTGCCGCTAGCGCGCAGCCCGGCAACTTCACGATGGCCGCTGGCGAGCTTGGCGCCTCGGGCACCTTCGGCCGCTTCAGTCTGCTGGCCAACGTGCAGGCCGGGCGCGGCATCGGCATCCTCACCGATGGCGACCAAGGGAACGTGCGCGGCATCAACTATTTGCTGCAAGGCACCTTCGCCGTGACCAGCAAGCTCAAGCTTGGCCTGAGCGGCGGCGTCAGCCGCAACCGCGACGACCTCGTCAATGACGCGGATTTCAAATCCAACAGCAACGTCACCGGCGGCGCCTATTACGCACTGACCAAGAGCGTGACGCTCAGCGTCGAGCTTTCGCAGACCCGCTCCAGGTATTTCACCGGCGAGACCGCGCGGCAGAACGGCATCTCGGCCGGCGGCATCTTGTTCTTCTAACCCGCCCCAGCTCACCAGAGAGGAATCGACATGAAACCACGCCCATGGAATCGATACACCGCATTGTTCGCCGTACTGCTTGCTGTCACCGGCAGTGCGTTTGCCGCTGATCAGTACGAACCGGTGACCAACGCACGCCTCATGCACGCCGCCAGCGATCAAGGCTGGCTGATGTACCGGCGCGACTACACCAGTTCCGGCTACGCGCCGTTCGAGGGAATCAACGCCTCCAACGTGACCGGCCTCAAGCAGGTATGGGACTACAAGACGGGCTTCGAGCAAGGCCACGAAGCGCCGCCGATCGTCAACGGCGACTATCTCTACGTCACGACGCCCAAGGACGAACTTCTGGCGTTCCAGGCCAGCACCGGCAAGCTGCTGTGGAAGTACCAGCAGGATCTCTCGCACGTGGGGCTGAGGACCGTCTGCTGCGACGTGGTCAACCGCGGCGTCGCGCTGTACGGCAACGACGTCTACATGGCCACGCTGGACAACCATGTGGTCGCGTTGGATGCGAAGACCGGCAAATTGCGCTGGAGCAAGCAGCTGGAAGCGCCGGACGTCGGCTACGCGATGACGTTGGCGCCCCTGGCATTGCAAGGCAAGGTCATTGTCGGCGTATCCGGCGGCGAATATGGCGCGCGCGGCTTCATCGAAGCGCTGGATGCGAAGACCGGCAAGCAGGTGTGGCGGCGCTACACCGTTCCTGCACCGGAGCAACCCGGCGGCGAAACCTGGCCGAAGGGTGCCTACAAGACCGGTGGCGGAGCGACCTGGCTCACCGGCAGCTACGACGAAGCCACCAACACGTTGTTCTGGGGCGTGGGCAATCCTGGCCCGTGGCTGGCCAAGTTGCGTCCCGGCAAAAATCTTTACACGGACTCGGTGCTCGCGCTCGATCCGGCTACGGGCAAGATCAAGTGGTATTTCCAGTACACGCCGCACGATACCTGGGACTACGACGGCACCAACGAAACCGTGCTGACCGACCTCACGTATCAGGGCAAACCGTACAAGGCACTGGTCTCGGCCAGCCGCAACGGCTGGTTCTATGCCATCGACCGTACGAACGGCAAGCTCATCTACGCGAAGAAATTCGTCACGGCCACCTCGGTCTCCGGCGTCAAGGATGGCCAGATGGTCACCGACGCGTCGTTGTATCCCGACGTGGACAAGCAGATTTTCACCTGCCCGAGCTTCCTCGGCGGCAAGAACTGGTGGCCCATCTCGGTCGATCCGCAGACGCACATGGCCTATGTGCCGACCCTGCACAGCTGCATGACGATGAAGGGGAGCACCGTCGGCTACAAGGCCGGCCTGCCGTTCCTCGGCGAGACTTTCAATGTGGAGGCCGATCCCGCGTTCAAGGGCACGTGGGGCGCGGTGCAGGCGATCGACGTCAATACCGGCGACCAGGCATGGAACTTCCCGTCCAAACTGCCGTGGAACAGCGGCATGCTGACCACGGCCGGCGGCCTGGTGTTCTCCGGCAGCGCAGACGGCCACCTGTACGCGTTCGACGCCAGGACCGGCAGGGTGCTGTGGAAGAGCCCGCAACTCTCCTCGGGCATCGAGGCGCCGCCGAGCACCTGGATGGTCGACGGCAAGCAGTACGTCGGCGTGTATGCCGGCTGGGGCGGCGCTACGCCGATCTGGGGCGGTGACATGGCCAAGGATCCGGCCGTCGCCAACATCCCGCTCGGCGGGCATCTGTACGTGTTTGCACTTTGACGGGAGACGGACCATGAAGCAGGCCATGAAACGGGATACCTCACGCCACGCCCTGTTCGCATGGTTCGTCGTGTTGGCCGCCGTACTTGCGTACGGCGGCCGCGCACGAGCCGGAACAGTCACCCTGTGCGTGGATGGAAGCAGTCCAGCCGCGCCGATGGAAGCGCGCTTGGCGCAATCGGTCGCGCGGCACGAAGGCGCCACGCTGGCCTTGCATTACTTCGACGGTGCCGGTGATGGCGACGATGGCTTCGGTCGGCAGGATTTCAGCAAGCTTGCCGCGCGTTGCGATCTCGTGCTCGGCTTTCCGGTCGATGCCGATGCACGCGGCGAGCCATTCCCCGGCCTGCGCACGACGCACGCCTACGGCCACACCGGCTTCGTGCTGGTCACGCCACACGGAAAATCGTGGGATGCACTGACGGATCTGCCAGCCGGCACCCGTGTAGCGGTTACCTACCAGACCACGCCCAACCTCTACTTCGTCGACCATCCGAAGTTGCAGGCGGACGTGCAGTTGAGCGATACGGCGGCGCTGCATGCATTGCAATCCGGCAAGGACGCCGCGGCGATGCTGTGGCAACCGACGGTGATCGGCCATCTCGCCGATGCAGGGCTAGGACAGCGCTATGACATCCACGAACTGGACGAAAGCCATGCGCGCTTCGACCTGGTTGCGTTGTACGACAGCGCCCATGTCGCAGCGGCCGCGGCTTTCGAGCGGGCAGTGGGCGACATGCTGGCCAGCGGCGAATTGGCGCGAACCCTGGCGCCGTACGCAAAGCCTGGCGCCGTCGCGGACGTGGCCACGATGCCGGCCCGACGCCGGGACTTCAGCAGCGTGCGCAGGCAGCGCGCCGCCGACCACCGATGCGGGACGAGCAAGCACGCCGGCGGGGCCGGCGCGTTGCCAGCCTTGTACACGCAAGCTCAGGCTGACAGTGGCAAGCAGAAGTTTCTGGAAAACTGCTCGCGCTGCCATGGACGGGAACTTGGCGGTCTGGCAGGGCCGGCTTTGAAGGGGGCGAATTTTGCCTCGCCTGCTTCGCACTTTCATGTTGGCGACATCTTCACGATTGTTTCGCACAACATGCCCGCGACCCAGCCCGGCAGCCTGCCGCAGCAGGACTATGTGGAGATCATGGCGTTCCTGTTGCAACAGAATGGCTATCCTGCAGGCGGCAAAGCGCTCAGCTTCGACGAGGCCATGCAGTCGAAGGTGGACTTCATCTACCACGGGCCATGAGGAGCAGCGCTGTCATGGCACGGTTCGCGGTCCAGGCTGCAGCATCGGCGGTGTGGATGGCCGGTGCTCCGTTGTGTTGGGCGGCTGCGAGCGTGGATGCGACACCGGTCGCCCCTCATGATGCCGCCGCCAAGGTGCTGCCGGCCGTGCAGGTCAACGCCAGCCGGCTGCGGATCGATCCGCGTGACATACCGGCCGCGCTCAGCGTGGTCGGTGTGGATCCGGCACAGGCGGGGCAGCCGGGCATCAACCTGTCGGAGGCGCTGGTCGGCGTACCTGGCGTGCTTGCGCGCGACCGCCAGAACTATGCGCAGGACGAACAGTTTTCGATACGCGGGTTCGGCGCGCGCTCCACGTTCGGCGTGCGCAGCGTCCGCCTGTTCGTCGACGGCATCCCCGCGACTCTGCCGGACGGGCAGGGCCAGGTCTCCGGCTTCGACCTCGACATGGGCGGGCACTTGGAGGTGCTGCGCGGGCCGTTCTCCGTGCTCTACGGCAACGCGGCCGGCGGAGTGGTGCAACTATGGACCGCGCCGGGCACGGCGGTGCCGCAGACCACGCTGGGTATGTACGCCGGCAGCCGCGACAGCTTCCGCTACAGCGCCGACACGCGCGGCATGCTCGGCGGCGTGGACTACAACATGGCGGCCGCGCAGTTCCTCTCCGGAGGCTATCGCAAGCACAGCCGCGTCAATCGCCAGTCGGCACATGCGCGTTTCGGCATACCGCTCGGCGGACAACGCAGGCTCACCGTGATACTCGACCACTTCGAGCAGCCGCGCGCGGAAGATCCGATGGGACTCACGCGTGCCCAACTTGCTGCCAACCCGCGACAGGCTTCGCCGTCGGCCGTCCAGTACGACACGCGCAAACGCATCCAGCAGGACCAGTTGGGGCTGGTGTACGACCAGTCGTTTGACCGCGACAACCGCCTGCACGTCGCCGGTTACTTCGGTCGACGCGACATCCTGCAGTACCAGTCGATCCCGGTGGCCGCCCAGCGAAGCCCGTTGTCAGCGGGTGGCGTGGTGGCACCCGATACCAATTACGGCGGCCTGGATCTGCGGTGGACGCATGACGGCCAACTGCTTGGTCGCGATACCGAATTCGTGCTGGGCGGCGGCGGCGACGCGCAATGGCAACGCCGGCTCGGTTACCAGAACTTCGTCGGCGGCAAGCTGGGCGTGATCGGTGCGTTGCGTCGCGACGAGGACGACGACGTCGACACACGCGACGCTTATGCGCAGTGGTATTGGTATTTCGCCGAGCACTGGTCGCTGCTGTTGGGCGTGCGGCACGACCGGGTGCAGTTCGACGAACACGACCACTACATCACGGCGTCCAATCCTGACGACAGCGGTCATGTCGACTATGCGGCCACGGATCCGGTGGCGGGGGTGCTTTTCCATCCGCTCGATGACTTGCAGTTTTACGCAAGCTTTGGCCGCGGTTTTGAAACGCCAAGCTACAACGAGCTTGGATATCGCAGCGACGGGCAACCCGGGCTGGCCTTCAACCTCCGTGCCACGCACAGCGACAACCGCGAGATGGGTGTGAAGTGGCAGCCTGCTGCCGCACTGGAGGCCGATCTGGCGGTGTTCCGCGCCGACACGCGCGACGAACTGGCCGTAGCCACGAACGAATCCGGGCGCGCCACCTACCGGAACGTCGGTGCCGCGCGTCGACAGGGCATCGAGCTGTCGGTGGCCGGTACGATAGCGCCAGCATGGCGCATCCAGGCCGGCTTCACCCATCTGCAGGCGGTGTTCCGCAGCGGATTCCTCGCCTGCACCGGCACCCCATGCTCGACCCCGACCATGCAGGTGCGGCCGGGTGCGCGCATTCCCGGCGTGCCCGGCAACTATGGTTCGCTGCGGCTGCAACACGGCATGGATCGCGGTTGGCAGGAAGGACTCACGCTTGCGGCTGCCGGCAACGTGGTGGCCAATGACATCCAGACCGCGCACGCTGCGGGTTATGGCCTGATCGGCGTGGACATGGCTTATGTATTCGCGTTCGGGCCTGGGCAACGGCTTCGGCTGAGCGGGCGAATCGACAACCTGGCAAACCGCCGCTATGTGGGCTCGGTCGTCGTCAACGACAGCAACGGACGCTACTACGAGCCGGGCCCGGATCGCACCTACATGCTCGGCGCACAGCTCAGTTTCTGATCTCAGACGCAGGAGGATTGCCATGTCGCCTCACACCCTTGTCCCTGCACGAGTCCTGGCCACGCCGGCGGCCGAGGCATTGATCCTACGGCTGCGCGAAAAGCACGGCCCGTTGCTTTTCCATCAATCCGGCGGCTGCTGCGACGGCTCCTCACCGATGTGTTACATGCAAGGCGAGTTCATGGTGGGGGACCGGGATGTGCGGCTCGGCGAGATCGGCGCCGCGCCGTTCTACATGAGCCCAGAGCAGTACGCATACTGGAAGCACACCCAGCTCATCATCGACGTGGTGCCCGGCATGGGGGGCATGTTTTCGCTGGAGAATGGCGAGGGCGTGCGCTTTCTCACCCGCTCCCGGTTGTTCGACGATGCGGAAATAGCCGCATTGGCCGGAGCTGCCGCGAGACCGGAAAGCGCTTGAGGGCGGTATCGCGGACGGCGCGCGGATGTGGCTGTGTCTAGCGGCGCCGGCGCCCCGAAATGAGCGAGACGACGAACAAAATGAGGAAAACCACGAACAGCACCTTGGCGATCATCGTGGCAATGCCCGCAACGCCAAAGAAGCCGAGGAACCCGGCGATGATTGCAATGATCAGGAATACGACGGCGTACCAGAGCATGGTGATCTCCTCAATGGCAAGGGTGATTTCGAGGTTGTGCGTTGAATTGAGTTCTTGGCGTATGCCGCAGGGCAGGTCCCCGTAACGCGGGTCATGACGCCAGCCGCCGGTTCATGCGCGATGCTTCGGGTGCTGTCCCCGGCGTTCAATGACCTGGGCGCGGACATCCACTGCATGGAGCATCCGCGCCCAGGCGCTTACACATCCAGGTTCTGATCCAGGTCGAAATCCTTGATCTGCTTTTTCGCCTCGTCCCTGGCAATGCCGTAGCGTTCCTGCAGTTTGCCTGCCAGGTACTCGGTGCTGCCGTCGGCGACCATGAGGTCATCGTCTGTCAGCTTGCCCCAGCGCGCCTTGAGCTTGCCGTGGAGCTGCTTCCATTGGCCCTTGATCTTGTCTTCATTCATCGCTGATTCTCCGCTAGGTCTGGATTCGTTTTGCCCGACCAAACCCTTGGCCGGGATTTGCCGCGTCATGTCAGTCTTTGGCCTTCAGCCCGGATGCGTCGACATCACGGACACCCTTCACGCTTTGGGCAACGGCGATGGCCTTCTTGATGTCCGTCCGGGTAGCCAGTACCCCGGTCAGCGTCACCACGCGGTTCTTGGTCGTTACGGAAACGTCCATGCTCTTCACGCCCTTGGTGGTTGCGAGTTCGCTCTTCACCTTGGTCGTGATCCATGCGTCGTTGACGGCTTGGCCTGCGTCAGCCGAGTGGTCACTTCCAGGCGACGTTCGCGGGGTCGCGTGTACCGGGCCGGCTGTCATTCCAGACCCAAGCACTGCGGCGAGTGCGAGTATCGGCATCGTGGGAAATACTTTCATGCGGCTTGCCTCCTTTGCTCATTCGGTGATGCCGCTTCAGCGGCGATCCGTTGGCTTGCGACCCTCGTTCGCCTTGCCATCACTCGGGCGACGGGGGGCTCCGGGCTGGCGATCCTTGCCCTGATCCGTGTGGCCGGGGGACGGCTGTTCCGGGCGGCGTTGCGGCGACGGCCCGCGTTGCTTGTCGGGCGTGCCAGCCTGGTGCGGGGGACGTGTGGCTTGCATGGGGAACTCCTTTTTCAAAGGGCCCAATCGGGGCCGGAATAAAACCTAGGGCCCGGGGACGCTTTGTGATAGAGAAGTTGCTACTAGTAACCCTGGTAGGTTTCTACCGGTTGTAATCCGCAGCATTCGCTTCCGAAATGATCGCCACCGAAACTTGCAGGATTGCCGATGAGCGCCAAAGCATCGAAAGCACCGCGGGACCGCAGCGAGCTTCAGCAGATCCTCGCGAGCCTGATCCAGGGCGTGCTGGTTGCCGGCCTGGACGGATCGATCGTGTGGGCCAACGCCGCCGCTCTGGAAATGCATGGCTGCACGGAGCTGATGGAGTTGGGCGCGGGCAGGGTCGGTTATCGCAAGCACTTCGTGCTGCGCTATCTCAACAACCATCGGCTCACAGCCAAGCAGTACCCGTTGGACCGGCTTGCTGCCGGGGAGCGCTTCGACGACGTGACGGTGGAGGTGACCCATCGGTCGCGGGCCGGATTCCGTCGCGTATTGGCGCTGCGGGGATTCCCGGTCGTCAGTACGCTGAACATCGTCGAGTCGTTGGTGCTCATCATCAAGGACGTGACCGAACTCAAAAGCGCTTCCGACCGTTTCGAACGTGCATTTGCGGCCAATCCGGCTCCTGCCGTGATCCTGCGGCTTGCGGACTCGCGCTACGTGAGGGTGAACCGCGGCTTCCTCGAAATGACGGGCTTCGCGCAGGACGAGGTGATCGACCGTCCCTTCCACGAACTCGACGTGCTCCGCGAAGCCGAGCATCGGGAGGCGGCGATCGATGCCATGCGCGAGCATCGCTCGATCCCGCAGCAGGAGGCGCTGGCACGGGTCAGCGGCGGAGGCGACAAGTTCGTCATCGTCGCAGCCCAGCCGATCGAGATGGACGAGGAGGCATGCATGCTGTTCACCTTCGCCGATCTCGATGCACGCAAGCGGGCCGAGTTGTCCCTGCAACGCAGCGAGGAGCAATTCGCCAAGGCGTTTCGGTTGGCGCCCGTGCCGATGATGATCTGCGCGCGATCGAATTGGCGCATTTTGGCCGCGAATGACGCTTTTGGCGATGCGACCGGATATCGCCACCCGGATATCCAGGGCCAAGCCATTCGGGAAATCGGGTTCTGGAAAAACGCCAGGATGCTTGATGAACTGCGAGTCAGCCTCGATGCCGGACACGAGACGCGCAACCTTGAAGTCCCGCTGGTAACGCGTGAGGGCGCTGCCATCGATTGCCTGCTTTCAGCCAGCCCGGTGACGATTCAGGACGAAGCCTGTGTGCTGTGCGTGATCCAGGACGTCACCGAACGCAAGCGCGCGGAAGCCGATGTGATCCTTGCCATCGAAACGGTGATGAAGGACACCTCGTGGTTCAGTCACACGGTGATGGAAAAGCTGGCTCAGATACGCCAGCCAGGGCGTGCGGGCAGTGAACTGGCGGCGCTGACACCCCGTGAACTGGAAATCCTCGAACTCATCTGCAAAGGGCATGGCGACGCCGACATCGCGGACGCGCTGAAACTTTCACGCAACACCATCCGGAACCACGTGGCGAACCTGTACAGCAAGATCAACGTCAAGCGACGCAGCGCCGCGGTGGTATGGGGGCGTGAGCGCGGCATCGCCAGTTACTGATCCAACGTACGGACAGTGGCTACGCCATGGCTTCCGGTTGCTCGAAACGGTAGCCGACGCCATAGACGGACTGGATGCATTGCACCCCCGGTAGATAGTCCTCCAGCTTGCGGCGGAGATTCTTGATGTGGCTGTCGATCGCGCGGTCGCTCACGTCGCGCAAGTCGTCGTGCAGCAGGTCGAGCAGTTGCGCCCGCGAATAGACGCGGCCTGGATGCGACACCAGCGCGTGCAACAGCCGGAACTCGGTGGCGGTGAGCGCGAACGTGCGTCCGGCGACGTCGACCTGCAGCGTTTGTTCGTCGAGAGTGATCGTGGCCTGCATGGCGGCGGGCCGAGTGCGGCGCAATACCGCCTTGATGCGCGCCACCACTTCGCGTGGACTGAAGGGCTTGCATATGTAATCGTCGGCGCCGAGTTCCAGCCCGAGCAGACGGTCGATCTCCTCCACCCGTGCCGTAACCATGATGACGGGTAGCGCACTGGTCTTGCGGATGTCGCGCAGGATCGCAATGCCGTCCTTGCCTGGCAGCATGATGTCCAGCACCACGAGATCGAAACCTTCGTGCAGTAGCGGCTCCACGGCATCGCCTTCGGCCACGCATCGGCAAGTAAAACCCGCCGCCTCGAGGTAGTCGCGCAGCAAGGCGGCGATCTTGCTTTCGTCCTCGGCGATCAGGATGCGTGAGGTCATCGTGCTCATGCGTGCGCTCCAGGCCTGCGCGGCAAGCGGAGTTCGAGCCGCAATCCGCCCAGTGGCGATGGCAGGGCCGTGAGCGAACCTCCATGGGCCTCGGCGATACGCCGCGCGATCGCCAACCCCAGCCCGCTGCCGCCCTGTCGGCGGTCGCGCGACGCTTCCGCACGGAACAGGGGTTCGAACAAGCGCTCGCAGGTCGCCGCGTCGACGCCGGGCGGCGTATCGTCGATCCGCAGGCAGGCCATGCGCTCGTCGAGGTTGGTCAGCGATACCTCGATGCGACCGTCACGCCGGGTATAGCGCACGCTGTTGGACAGGAGGTTGTCGAGCAACTGGCCAATGCGCTCGGGATCTACGAACACTGTCAGCGGTTGGGCCATGTCCTGGCAGTGCAATGCCAGGCCTGCCGCTTCGGCACGGGGGCGGAAGCGTGCGCAGGCGTCGCGGGCAAGCGCATCCAGCGAGGTGGCGCGCGGATGAAGGCTCAGCGCCTGGATGTCCGCCAGGGACAACTGGTGAAGATCCTCGACGAGATGGCTCAGGCGCAGCGCTTCCTCGTGCAGCGAGGACAGGGCTGCCGGGTTCGTGTCGCGCATGCCGTCGCGCATGGCTTCGATCTCGCCGCGGAGTATCGTCAACGGTGTGCGCAGCTCGTGCGAGATGTCCGCGATCCAGCGTTTGCGCGAGGCATCGTGCGCGGCCAGTGCCTGCGCCAGCCGATCCACGTGGCGCACCAGGTCGCCCAATTCATCGTTCCGGTCGGATCGGACGCGCACCTGGTAGTCGCCTTCCGCGAGTCTTGCGGCGGCACGCTCGACCGACTTGAGCGGCGCCAGCAAATGGCGCGCAAACAGCCACGCCACCAGCAGCGCCATCATCAGCAAGGCCGCCGCGATGATCGCCCCTTCGCGCGTCTGGGCCGCCAAAAAGTCCACGTCGCGGTTGTCGACGGGGTGCGTCAAGGGCCGCAGCGCGATCCAGCCAAGCACTACCCCGGCGTGGCGGATCGGTATGAAGATGTCGTCGGCGTGGACGGGTGGGCCGGCCAGCCGTTGGCGTTGCGCATCGAGCAGTGACACGCGTGGCGGCAACGCGACCGGTGCTGGCGCCGTGTCGCCATCGCCCGGCGGAAAGGGTGGTGGGGGAGGCGCGGCTGGAATCGGCATCGCAGGATGGGGCGGCGGCGGGCCGAGCCGTATTTGCAGCCATTCGGGCCACTTCCCGGGTGCGCGCAGCCCGGAAAATCCGTCGACGGCATCGGGACGTGCACCGAGTTCCGAGGCGAGCGGTTGCAAGCGTTGCGCGTCGAGTTGGTTGATGTAGGCGACAAATCCGCGCCTGAGGTTCGACAACGCCAGGCCGCCGAAGGCCACCAGCGCCAGCGCAACGACCAGCGCCAGCAACAGGAACAACTTGTGCAGTACGCGCAAGCGCGGACGGGAGGCGTTCGATGTGGATCGCATGGATCGCAGGATACGGCGAAGGCGCACATCTTCGCCTCCACATTCCCTCCATTCTTCCTGCCAATTGGGAGGCCAGGATGGGCATGCCGGAATCGCCGGCAGGACATGCCCGAGGTTTCCATGAAACAAGCTCTTCTTGCCGCCCTGATGCTGGCTGCCTGCGCGGGTGCCGCCTGCGCACAGACGCTACCCACCCCGTCACCGATTCCAGTCCAAGCACCGATGGCGTCCGCGCAGCCACCGATCGTTCCACCTCCAGGCGGCGTGGCTATCGTTCGTCCGGGTACGGTGCCGCCGTTGCTGCCGGGTTGTGTCACGGCGGCCCCGCCGCCGCCTGCACCGCCGGCGCCACCGCTGTATGCGCAGGCCACGTTGGCGAACGCCCTCGGCATCGACACGCAAAAGGCTGCACAGATACAGGCCGTATTCCGTGACCAGGACGAACAGGCGCAGCGCATCGATCAGCAGCGCCGCGATCTCGATGCCAGTACCTGCCGCAAGCTGCACGCGATTGTCGGCGACCAGGGTCTTGCCCACTGGATGAGCCTGGCACCGCCGCCGCCGCCGCCGCCGCCGCACGGCCCCGGTACTCCGCCGCCCCCGCCCATGCGCTGACAGCGCGTTGCGACACCGGTGCCGTGGTGCGGGCGAACCTTCGCCGGGTTCGCTCGCACCACCGGCATCGCTTCGTCATTCCAAGGAGCCGGCCATGCTTCGGCTCGGCCCCGATTTTCCTGAAGCCCCAAATCGCCAAGGACGCGGTCAAGCGGTTCGCTGCGATTTCACTCAATTCACAGGGCCGAACCGGCTTCAGGACCGTTGTCCGAAAACGCCCGTACCACCGAGATCATGTCCGCTTCGCCCAGGCCCAGCGCCTCGGCATGGCGGTACAGCGCGAGGCTGGCGTCCATCAGCGGGGCGCGGATGCCATCGGCATGGGCCGCTTCGGCGATCAGGCGGGTGGTTTCCAGTACGTTGACGATGGCCGCTTGCGCGTCGAGATCGCCGCTCAGCAGCTTGTCCACCTTCACCCGGGAAATGTCGCTGGCCATCTGACTGGCGTTGACGATGCTCGCCCAGGCCTGCATGTCCAGGCCTTCGGCCTGTGCAAAGTGCGCCGCCTCCGCCAGCCCGGTGATCGAGGCGATCAGGAAGATGTTGACCGCGAACTTCATGGTCAACGCGCGGGGCACCGCACCGCAGGGTACGGTGGTGCGGCACATCGTTGCGAGCAGGGGCTCCGCCGTGGCCACGGCGGACGGCTCGCCCGCCAGCATCGCCACCAGTTGCCCCTGTTCGGCGGGCTTGCGCGAACCCGACACGGGGGCCTCGACATACGCGCCGCCGGCCGCCCGGATGTCGGCCTCCAACGCCTTCGAATAATGCGGAGACACCGTGGCCGTGTTGACGATGGTGCGCTCCGCCACATGCCCGGCGAATCGTCCGGTGCCGCGCTCAAGCACTTCGTCCATGGCGCGTCCGTCGCTCAGCATCAGGAACACGACCCGGCTGGCCGCAAACAGCGCCGCCGCCGAGCCCGCGACCCTCGCGCCGGCGTCGGCTAGCGATACGCAGCGCGCCGGGGAACGGTTCCACACCGTGAGATGCCCGAGGTGCTTGAGCAGGTGATGGGCCATGGCTTCGCCCATGGCGCCCAGGCCGATAAAACCAGTCTGGGGAGCGACTTCTCTGGTCACAAACGGCTACTCATGCGGATGGCGGCATAGCGTGGCATACGGATGAAGTATTCCATGGCTGGGACTTGGCCCGCGGCGAGCCGGCTCCGTGGGGTTTTGGCGTCTGGCCGCCATGAGCTATCGCACGCGCTTCCACACGATGTCTTCGTTGTTGCGCCGTTCGTCCAACGCGTCGACGTTTCCGTGAGCGTCGCGCTGGAACAGCACCCGTCCTTCCACGCCCTTGCGGAAGAACAGGTCGCCGGATTCGGGCCACAGTTCAATCCTCGGGCCGTCGCCCTTCTGCACGAACAGGGCGTTGCCCTCGCGCGTGACGGTGCGGCGGATACCGGGTGCCAGCTGGTAGCTACCTGTGAAGTCGTCCAGGCGGGCGAGGTCGGTGGTCCCGATTTTCGGGTCTTCGTAGTAGCGCATGGTCTGGCTGGCGGCGATCTGCCAGGTGCCGTGGCGAAACAACCAGGTGTCCACGGTGTGGTAGCGGGCATGCATGGTCTGGCCAAAGGCGGTTTCGGACTCATCGCAGGTATAGGCCACCGCCGCCGCCCCGGGCGTCAGGATGATGTGCGGATCGACAACCCGCATATGCACGCTGTACCCCGCGGGCATCGGGCCGATATCGGCCAGCAGCGCCTGCTTGTCCATGGTGCGGCCTTTTTCGTCGTACACCATCGCGTCGTCGGCAAACCAGGCGTCCCACGGTTTCGGGTTGCCGGCATCGGAGGCCGCGTAGAGCTGCTGCGTGCGCCGCAGCAGCTCCGCTTGCGTGATGGTGCCGACGGCTGGCGAGCTTGCGTGCGACGAGGCGGAAATGCCGATCGCGGCGAGGCACAGAAGGGTAGGGGCGACGACACGGCGCATGCGATGGTCTCCGTGGAACAGAAGGGGCTTCGCGGGTCCTGCTGCATGGCTTGCACTGGAACCGCGGCCGCCTGTGTCGGCGAGCTGGTCACCCGTGGACAACGTTCGTGAGCGGCAGGTTGAATCAGCCTGGGGCGGCAAGAAAGCCTTCGCATGTGCCAGATGTCCCGCCCTGTCTTGCCGACGGAAAAAAGATGCGGCGGCGCGTCGGAAAACGAGCCTGCCCCGGTGAGTTTGGCGGCGCTCCTTTCACTGGAGTAGTCTCGCCGCACATTCGCGAGGGGGGCGGATCCTGATGAAGACGATATGTCGCAGCTTGCTCTGCGCGTTCCTTGGATTGCCGCTGGCGGCGCAGGCGGCCTCGTCGCCGAGTCGCTACCTGTTCGTGTGGGCGATGCGGACATGATGGGCGCGCAGGTCAGCCACGTGGTGCAGATCTGGCGGCTGTCCGCCTGAAGCTGCTGCAGACGCTGTCGTTGCCGCACGAGCCGGACTGGATCTACGACACGGCCGCCGATTCCTCCGAGCCGCGCGTGCTCGCCGACGGCAAGACCGTGCTGGTGCCGACCTTCAACTGCGGGCTGTTCCTGCTCAAGCATCTCGCCGGCGCGCAGCCGACGCTGCAGCATGTCTACGACTTCGGTTGTCGCATGTGCGAGGTGCCGGTGGTGGCGGGCGGCTTCCTGGTGGAAGCGATGCAGAGCGGCCACGCCATTGTGAGCCTGGACGTGCGCGGTCCGGAGCATCCCCGCGAAGTCAGCCGCATCCTGCTGCCGCCGGACGAGTACCCGCACTGGCTGGCGCTCGAGCCGGACGGCGACCGCTTGGCCATCACCGGCTACGGCGCGCTCGCCACCCGGGTGCGCTTCGCCCGCGTCGACCGTCGCACCGGCGCACTGCAGCTCGAACCGGCCATGACGATCGACCTCTCGCATGCGCCGCCGGGCGGCTGGCACGGCAGCGCCATGCCTCACGGCGTGGTGTTCAGCCAGCTGTGAGCGCCAGGCGTCGGGCGGCTACGCCCTTGTTTGCGCGACTGCATCAAGTCGCCATGGGCATCGGCAGTGCCGTGGTGCGCCAACGGCGCATTCAAGGCGAAGCGTGAATTTCCGTCGTCCTCAACGGCAGACGAGTACCGGTATCGCGGCTTTTGCCAGCACCTTCTGCGTCTGGCTGCCCAGGATCAGCTTGTCCAGTCCGTGCCAGCCGTGCGACGCCATGACGATCAGGTCGCAATGGTGCTCGTCCACTGCATCGAGGATGGCCTCGTAAGGCTGCTCGCCGAAGACGTAATGGCACTCGCATGCGACATGCTTGTCGTCGGCGAGCTTCTTCGCGCGAGCAAGATAGCCGGCGGCGCTCTTGACGGCCTGCTGGTTGTAGTCGAATTCCGAGGCGGCGATCACTTCGGTGATGAAGGCGAGCGAGTGGAAGGGTGGTACGACGTGGATGGCGGATACCTTCGCGCCGCAGAGCGTGGCCAAGTCCAGGCCGATGGCGAAGGCGCGCAGGGACAGCTCGGAGCCGTCGATCGGCAGAAGGATGTTGCGGAACAGGGCCGCTTCCTGTCGGGTCGTGCGTTCTGGATGGGACGTGGCAGCGTGCATGGTGGTCTCTCCGGGAGGTCCGTGCCGGCAGCATCGGCGTTTCGCCGTGCCGGCTCGGCCAGTATCGGTAGCGGCGGGCGCCGCCAGTTGATCGCCGTCAACTGCGTGCGATCGCCAGCACATCGGCGAACCGCAGCCGCCGGTTAACCGCGGCGCAGGCTTCGCGTTAGCCGTTCAACGGGCGAATGTCCGCGCAATCCGGGTGCAAGCGGTTTTCACAGGTCCAGCGTATAGCGCACCAGCCGGGCATCGTCCGGCTCGGCGCCGCAACGGAAGCCCAGGTGGCCGGCCAGTTCGCGCATGGCCTCGTTGGCGGGATCCTCGATGGCGAACATCTTGCGCAGCCCGTTCCTGCGTGCGGTTTCGATCAGGTGGCGCATCAGCAGCAAGGCGAGGCCGCGATGGCGCCACTCGTCGGCGACCGTGATGGCGCATTCGCATTGCTCGCCGTCGACGCTCGTCGCATAGCGGCTCACGCCGATCTCGCGCAGGCGGCCTTCGTCGTGCACCAGCGCCACGAAGGCCATCTCGTGGATGTAGTCCACCTTCATCAGCGCGTCGAGCAGCGACTTGCTCGGACCCTTGATGTCGCACAGGAAGCGAAAGCGGCGTGCCTCCGGCGAAAGCCGCTCGATGAATTCCGCCTCGAATTCGCGATCTCTAGGCTGCAGCGGACGGACGAATACGCGCGTGCCGTCGCTCAGGGGTTCGATCCAATGATCGCCTGCCAACGCAAGCAACGGTCTCGACGCGCGCGTCTCGATGGCGGACGTCAGCTTCGATGAATGGGTCATGGCGGGCACCTCGGCGGCAAGCCATCGGCGATGGCGGAAAGGACACTCGCCGAATTTGTAGCGCGGGATATCGATGCCGGACTTGACCAGGATCAAGCGCGCTGGCGGTCGTGGGCCGTCCGCCACCGGATCGAGCCGGAAGCCCCCGCTGCCGTTACCGAGCGTTACAAACCCTTGCAGACGGTTGCCCGTGAGAACTCCTGCGGTTACCGCGCGGGCTTAGCCTTGGCCTCGCAGTCCGCTGGGACTGCATGCTCAGGGAATCCCGTCATGACATCGCTGGCAACTTCTGCAATCGTCGCCTCTTCGCATAGAGCGGAATCGTTACCGCCGTTCGCTGCGAACATGCCGGAGGCGACGGGTTTCGATATCGAGGAGCTGCGGCGCCATGTGCCTGTGCGGCGCTGCAAGCATGCCGCAGGCCAGTACCTTTATCGCGCCGGGCAGCCTTTCCAGGCGATTCATCTGGTGCATGCCGGCTCGTACAAGACCTGCGAACTGGCCGATGACGGCCGCGAGCAGGTAACCGGCTTCCGGATGCGCGGCGACCTGGTCGGCGTCGAGTCGATCGGCCTGAGGGCGCATTCCTGCGACGTCGTCGCACTGGAGGACAGCGAGGCGTGGGAGTTGCCTTATCCGGCCATGCTGCGCGCGTGCCTGCATCTGCCCGAACTCCACGCCAGCCTGACCACGGCGCTGGCCGCGGAAATCCGTTGCGACCGGTCCTGGATGCTGATGCTGGGCACACTGGCCGCCGAGCGGCGCGTCGCCGCCTTCCTGCTCGACATGGCGGCGCGCCATGCACGCCTGGGTTACAGCGCGCGGCACTTCATCCTGCGCATGAGCCGCATCGACATCGCCAGTTTCCTCGCGCTGAAACACGAGACGGTCAGCCGCGCCCTGTCGCGCCTGCACGACCTGAAATACATCGACGTACAGCGGCGCGAAGTGCGCGTGCTGGACGTGGACGGCCTGCGCGCGCTGGCGGGCGCAGGCGCGGAGGGCCATTGCTGAGCAAGGTTCACTCGCGGTCGAGCACGCGCTTCAGCGCCATTGCCAGTTGTTCGCGCCGGTAGGGCTTGCGCAGCAGCTCGAACGTGCCGGCGGCGGCATCCATCGAAGCGTATTCGTAGCCCGAGGTGAGCAGTACGGGCAGGCGCGGGCGTTGTTCGCGCGCCCTGGCGGCCAGTTCGAAGCCGGTCATGCCGTCGCCCAGCACGATGTCGGAGAACAGCAGGTCGATGTCCGCCTGCGCGGCGAGCAAGCCCAGCGCGCCGGCTGCATCGGCCGCTTCGTGGGTGACGTAGCCCAAGGAATGCAGGAAGGCCACCGCGATGCGCCGTACTTCCGCTTCGTCCTCCACCACCAGCACGGTTCCGCGGGCGTGCCGCGGCGCCGGCGCGGCCGTCGACTTCGCCGTGCCGTCGGCAACCGCCTCGGCGGTCGCGCAGGGCAGGTAGAGCTCGATCCGGGTGCCGTGGCCAAGCTGGCTGTGGATCTGCAGGTGTCCGCCGGACTGCTCGACGAAACCGTACACCATGCTCAGCCCCAGGCCGCTGCCCTTGCCGACGTCCTTGGTGGTGAAAAAGGGCTCCAACGCACGCGCCTGTACCTCGGGCGACATGCCCATGCCGGTGTCCGTGACGGTGAAGACCACGTAGTCGCCGGAAGGCCGCCGCATCGTGCCGTCGCCGTCCATGCCGTGCCGCATGTTCGCTACGATCGAAAGCTGGCCGCCGTGCGGCATGGCGTCGCGCGCGTTCAGCGCCAGGTTGATCAGTGCCGCTTCCAGTTCGCCGGGATCGGCATACACCGCAGCCACGTCGCGCGGGCATTCGATGGTCACCGCAATGCGTTCGCCCAGCGTGCGCTGCAGCATGGCATCGAGGTCGAACAACAGTTGCGCCGGGTGGATCACGCGCGGCAGCAGATGCTGGCGCCGCGAGAACGCCAGCAGCTTGCGCGTGAGCGCCGCGCCGCGCTCGACCGCACGGGCGGCGCTCTCGATGGTCTCGCGCGCGGCGGGATCCGGCGGGGACTCGAGTTCGAGCAACTGCAGGTTGCCCGAGATCACGGTGAGCAGGTTGTTGAAGTCGTGCGCGATGCCGCCGGTGAGCTGGCCCAGTGCGTCCAGGCGCTGCGCATGGGCGAGCCGTTCCTCGCTGCGGCTGCGCTGGATCGCCGCCGAGAGGATGTTCGCCAGCGACTGCAGGAAATGCAGCCGGTCGCGGTCGAAGCGATCGCGCTCGGGCGCCAGCGCCAACAGGTAGCCGGTCGGCGCGCGGCGGTCGAGCAGGGGCGCGACTGCGGCGTCGACGAAGCCGGCGTCCACGAGCGGCGGGCAGCAGTTGCCGAGCCAGCCGATGGCTGCACGCGTCTGCGTGTCCGCTTCGGCCTCGGTGGGTGCGTTGCCGGACATCGCGACCGCGACCGGTTCCGCGCACAGCGCATCCAGCAGCGCGGCAGGCATGCCCGTGGACGACTGCACGTGCAGCCCGGTGCGGTGGGGATCGACGAGCAACACGGCAACCGCCGGGATCTCCAGCGTTGCGGCGATCAACGCCGGGACGTCGTCGAAGACCTTCTCGCCGTGGGTGGCCTCGAGCACGCGCCGGCCGACCTGCGCCACGCAGGCGTCGTAGCGGGCGCGAACCAGTGCCTGGCGTGCCCGTTGCGTTTCGGAAATGTCCCGGATCGAGGCGACGTACAGCATGCCGCCGGCCGCAGCGATGGGACTCAGGCCGATCTCCACGGGAAAGGTCTGGCTGTCGGCGCGCAGGCCGGTCAACTCATAGCCCGCGCCCATCGGGCGCACACGCGGATCGTCCATGTAGCGCGTGCGGTGCGCGACGTGCGCCTGGCGCACCGCGGCCGGCACCAGGGTCTCGATCGGCAGACCGGGCAGCGCGCCGGCCGCGTAGCCGAATAGCGCTTCCGCTTGGGGATTGGCCAGCACGATGTCGCCGCGGCCGTCGATCACGATCATGGCGTCGGGCGCGGTCTCGAACAGCGCGCGGAACAGGCCGGCGTCGGCATGCGGCGGAACGGTGTCGCCGCTCATGCCGGCAGCACCCGCGGAACGAACAGGTAACCGCTGCCGCGGATCGACTTGATGATCTTGGGCCGTGCGGGGTCCGCCTCGATTTTCCGGCGCAGGCGGCCGATCTGCACGTCGACGGAACGGTCGAACGGTCCCGCGTCGCGGCCGTGCAGGTGGGTCATCAGCTGGTCGCGCGAGAGCACGCGGCCGGCATGCTCGACGAAGACGCGCAGCAGGGCGAACTCGCCGGTGGTGAGCGGCACGTCGCTGCCGTCCGACCGGGAAAGCGTATGCGAGCGCGTGTCCAGCAGGTAGCCGTCGAACGCATGGCGGGGCGGGTGTGCCGCCGCCAGCGCGTTCGGCGGCGGCGCACGGTCGCCGGCACGCCGCAGCACGCTGCGCACACGGGCGAGCAGTTCGCGCAGGTCGAACGGTTTCGCCACGTAGTCGTCGGCACCCAGTTCCAGGCCGACTACCCGGTCCACGGTGTCCCCGCGCCCGGTGACGATGATCACCGGGCCGTGCCAGTGCTCGCGAAGGTAACGGGTGAGCGCGAGGCCGTCCTCGCCAGGCAGCCCGAGGTCGAGCATCACGATGTCGACGGATTCCGCTGCGAGCAGGCGGCGCATTTCGATGCCGTCGCCGACGCTGCTGACACGGAAGCCGTGCGCAGTGAAATAGCGGGCGAGCAGGCGCGCGATTTCCTCGTCGTCGTCCACCACCAGCAGGTGCGGGGTCCGGGTGGCGGCGTCCGGCGAGGCAGGCGTGTTCGGTGGCATGGAGCGTGGGTCCGGTGCGTGGCCGCTAGCCTCCAAGAATACGACGGAGCGTCGCCGGTCTGCATCCGGCGAGGCGCGCCTGTGCCTGCCGCAGGCGCGCTTCGTATTGTTGGCCTGGCGATATCGCGCTCAGGCACGGATCCTGTCCCCGCGATGTCGTAGCGTGTCCGCCATCGTTTCCACAAGGCATGACCGTCAGGCCGTGCGGAACAGATTTCTACCGCTGTCTCAGAAGCGGTAGCCGAAGCTGAGGCCGTACACCCATGGGTCGATCTTGGCGGTGCCCACCTTGGCGCCGTTGACGCGGATGTCGCTCTTGATGTCGATCCAGCGCACGTCCGCGGTAAGCAGCCAGCGCGGCGACAGGGCGATGTCGAGGCCGGCGTGCGCGGCGGCGCCCCAGCTGTCGTCGGCCTTCACGTGCGCGCCTTGCAGCGGACCCTGGCCCTTGGTGTCGAAGAAGTAGGTGTAGTTGAGGCCGGCGCCGATGAAGGGCGAGACTGCGGCGCCGGGCAGGAAGTGGTAGTTCACGCCGATCACTGGCGGCAACTGCTTGGTGCGCGCGGCCCCGATGCCGTCGAGCCTCACTTCGTGCTGGAACGGCAAGGCGGCCAACGCCTCCACGCCCCAGTTCGGCGTGAACAGGTATTCGATGCTGCCGGTGGGGCGGGTGCTGTCGCCGACGTCGGCCTTCATGCCGGCGAGTTGGCCGTTGTCGGATTCAGGGGCGACCGTGTGCACGCCGAAGCGGACAACCCAGCGGGTGTCGTCGGCATGGGCGGTGGATACGGTAGCGGCAAGCACGGCGGCTGCCAGCAGCGGGAGAGCGGCTTTCATGCGGTTTGTCCTCGGGGAGGGTGGGAAGCCGCTGCAGTTTTTGGCCTCGTCGCGTGTGGCCAGTTGACCTGGATCACTTGCGACACCCGATGGCGCGAGGTGCGACGCCCTGCCGCAGCGCGCGCTGCGGCAAAAGCGCGCAGCGTGCCTGCGGCGGCCGGAAATCGGCCGGCCACTTGATCGTCGTCAAGTGACGTCTGCGCAAGTTGCCAACAATGAGCGGGCGTTGGGCCTGCGCCCATCCTCCGTAAGGACGCCACATCATGCATGACCTCCACGTTGTCGACCTGTCCCGCCTGCAGTTCGCGCTCACCGCGCTCTACCACTATCTGTTCGTCCCACTGACACTGGGGCTCTCGTTCCTGTTGGCGGCGATGGAGACGGTCTACGTCACCACCGGCAAGCCGATCTACAAGAAGATCGTGCAGTTCTGGGGCAAGCTCTTTCTCATCAACTTTGCGCTGGGCGTGGCCACCGGCCTCACCATGGAGTTCGAGTTCGGCACGAACTGGTCGTTCTACTCCAGCTTCGTCGGCGACATCTTTGGCGCGCCGCTGGCGATCGAAGGGCTGATGGCCTTCTTCATGGAATCCACTTTCGTGGGCTTGATGGCGTTCGGTTGGGATCGGCTCAAGCCCGGCCAGCATCTGGCGGTGACCTACCTGGTGGCGCTGGGTTCCAACCTCTCGGCACTGTGGATCCTGATCGCCAACAGCTTCATGCAGGCGCCGGGCGGCGCGCATTTCAATCCGGCCACCATGCGCATGGAGCTGACCAGCCTGTCGGACCTGATCTTCAGCCACGATGCGCAGGCCAAGTTCGTGCATACCAGCATCGCCGGCTACGTCACCGCGGCGGTGTTCGTGGCGGGAGTGAGCGCCTGGTACCTGCTGAAGAACCGCCACACCGACCTGGCGCGGCGCTCGTTCCGCATGGCTGTGCTGTTCGGCGCGCTGGCCACCGTGGGCGTGATCACGCTGGGCGACGCGCTCGGCTTCGTCGGCGCGCAGGCGCAGCCGACCAAGCTGGCGGCGATGGAGGGCCTGTGGAAGACCGAGCCGGCGCCGATGCCGTTCAACCTGGTGGCGTTCCCCTCGCAGCAGGAGCAGGCCAACCACGGCGCGATCCAGGTGCCCTATGTGCTTTCGCTGCTGGTCACGCACTCGCTGACGGGCAGCGTGCCCGGCGTCGATCAACTGGAGCAGCAGGCCGCCACGCGCATCCGCGACGGCATTCCCGCCGTGACCGCGCTTCAGACCCTCTCCGCCAAGCCGAACGATGCCGACGCGCTGGCACAGTTCGATGCGCACGAGAAGGATCTCGGCTATGGCTTCCTGTTGCAGCGCTACGCGCCGGATGTCGCCACGGCCACCGACGCGCAGGTCGCCGAGGCCGCGCGCGATGCGATCCCGCAGGTGGCGCCGGTGTTCTGGTCGTTCCGCGTGATGGTGGTGTTGGGGCTCGCGATGCTGGCCTACTTCGTGCTCGCGGTGATCTACACGATGCGCAACCGGGTGGAGCGCAAGCGCTGGTTCCTCAGGCTCGCGGTGTGGATGATCCCGGTGCCGTTCCTCGCCAACGAGGCCGGCTGGCTGGTCGCCGAGCTGGGTCGCCAGCCGTGGACGGTGTACGGCGTGCTGCCGACCTGGATGTCCGCCTCCACGCACAGCGTGGGCTACATGGTCTTCTCGCTGGTCGGCTTCGTGACGCTGTACACGGTGTTCATCGCGGTCGAGATGTACCTGATGGTGCGCACCATCCGTCGCGGCCCCGACGAGGGCCACGGCGCCACGTCCCCTGACGATTCACGGCAAGCCGCGCTTCCCGCCGGCTATGCGGAGGGCTGATCCATGGAAATGTACGCTGCACTTCAAGGCATCTGGTGGCTGCTGCTCGGCGTGCTGCTGATCGGGCTGGCCACGATGGTGGGCATGGACATGGGCGTGGGCACCATCCTGCGCTACGTGGGCCGCAACGACGCCGAGCGCCGCGTCGCGCTCAACATCATCGGCCCGCACTGGGACGGCAACCAGGTGTGGTTCATCCTGGGCGGCGGCGCGGTGTTCGCTGCGTTCCCGTTGATCTACGCCACCGCGTTCTCCGGCTTCTACGTGGTGATGCTGCTCCTGCTGTGGAGCATGATCCTGCGTCCGCTGGGTTTCGAATACCGCAGCAAGCTGCCGTCGACGTCGTGGCGCAACGCATGGGACTGGGCACTGTTCGTCAGCGGCCTGGTGCCGATGGTGGTGTTCGGCGCGGCTTTCGGCAACCTGTTCCATGGCGTGCCGTTCCATTTCAGCTGGAACCTCACCTCGACCTACACCGGTTCGTTCCTGGGCCTGCTGAATCCGTTCGCGATCCTGTGCGGACTGCTCTCGGCGGCGCTGTCGGTGTACATGGGCGCGGTGACGGTGATGAACGGCGCCACCGACGCGATCTACGAACGCGCCCGCATGCTGGCGCGCATCGGCGCAGTGCTCGCCATCGTGTTGTTCGCGGTCGGCGGTTTCTGGGTGCACGGCATGGACGGCTACGTGCGTGTCGCGGGCCCGGATGCCGGCGTGCCGCAGACGCCGCTGCAGCAGCACGTTGCACTGACGAGCGGCGCCTGGCTGGCCAATTTCCACACGCACCCGTTGCTGTGGGCAGTGCCCGCGCTGGGCTTCGCCGGCATGCTGCTGGGCCTGCTCGCAGCCGGCGCGCGCCGTTCGCACCTGGCCTGGTGGCTTGGCGCGCTGGCCTGGGTGGGCGTGATCGGCACCGCCGGTGCGGCGCTGTTCCCGTTCTTGCTGCCGTCGAGCAGCGATCCGGCGCAGAGCCTCACCGTGTGGAACGCCAGTTCCAGCCAGCACACCCTGTTGTGGATGACCGGCTTCGCCGCGGTATTCGTGCCGCTGGTGCTGTGGTACACGAGCTGGGCTTTCTACGTGATGCGCGGCAAGGTCCATGCCGCCGACGTCGTCGCCGATGAACATGCCTACTGAGGACATGCCATGAAAACCACCCTGCAATTTCTCGTGTTCCTGCTGATGGCGTTCGCGGTGATCGTGCTGGCGATCCTGCTCGGCGATCTTGGCGCGTGGTATTTCGCCTGGCTGGTCGGCACGGCGATGATCGTGCTGATCGCCGCCGCGGGCGGCGTGCTGCTCGACACCCAGGACGAGCATGCCGCCATGCGCAAAGTGCAAGCGGCGGACGGACCGCGCGCCTGACGGCGCGCCGTGCCGCGCCCGGTTTCCGCATGATTTCCTCCGCTTCCGCCGACTGGCTGCGCGAACAGGCACGCCCGGTGCGCCGCCTGCTCGTGGCCGGTGTCGGCGCCGGCGCCATGCAGGCCGCGCTGATGTGCCTGGGGGCCTGGCTGGTGGCGCACGTGCTGGCCCGCGCGGTCTTCGCGGGCCAAGGATGGCGGCAGCTGTGGTTCGCGTGGCCGCTGCTGGTGCTGCTCGCGGCGGCGCGTTTCGCGCTCGTGCTGTGGCAACGACGCACCACCTTCGAGGCGGGCGCGCGGGTCAGCGACGCGGTGCGCAGCGCCTTGCAGCGCCGGCTGCGCGAGCTGGGACCGCGCTGGGCCGCGCAACAGGCCAGCGGCGACCTGGCCACCCGGCTGGTCGACGGCGTCGATGCGCTGGTGCCGTATTACGCCGGCTACCTGCCGCAGGTGGCGTTCGCCGTGGCGATACCCGCGATCATGCTGCTGGCGGTCGTGCCGGCCGATCCCTGGTCTGCCCTGGTGCTGGTGGCGACCGCGCCGCTGATCCCGGTGTTCATGGTGCTGGTGGGACGCTCCGCCGAGCAGGCCAGCCAGCGCCGCTGGATGCGTCTGCGGCGGATGGGCGCACGTTTCATGGATGCGCTGAACGGGCTGACTACGCTGCGCATGTACCGCGCCGCCGCCCGCGAGCAGGCCCTGCTGGCCGCCACCGGCGACGCCTACCGGCGCGAGACCATGGCGGTGCTGCGCATCGCCTTCCTGTCGGCGCTGGTGCTGGAGTTTTTCGCCACGGTGAGCATCGCGGTGCTGGCGGTGCTGATCGGTTTCCGGCTGATGTGGGGCAGGTTGGCCTTCGAGCCAGGATTGTTCGTGCTGCTGCTGGCGCCGGAGTTCTTTCTGCCGTTGCGCGCGCTCGGCACGCAGCGGCACCGGCGGATGGAGGCGGTGGCCGCGGCGGAAGACCTGGTCGGGCTGCTGGCTACGGCGCCGGTGGCACCTGGCGCGGAACCCGTGGCCAGCCATGGTTCGCCTGCAGTCATCGCAGCCGCCACGGGCGTGTCGGTGGCATGCGAGCAGGTCGGCTTCGGCTACGACGAAGGGCGGCGGGTATTGCGCGGGCTCGATCTTGCCCTTGCCGCCGGCACCCGGTTGACCGTGGTCGGCGCCAGCGGCAGCGGCAAGAGCACGCTGCTGATGCTGTTGATGGGTTTCGTCGCGCCGCAAGCGGGGCGGGTGTTGGCCAATGGCCACGATCTAGCCGGTATCGACCTCGCCGCTTGGCGCCGGCAGATCGCCTGGGTACCGCAGCGTGCGCATGTGTTCCACGGCACGCTGCGCGATAACCTGTTGATCGCCGCGCCGGATGCGGATCCGCTTTCGCTGCGCCGTGCGATCCATGCCGCCGCGCTCGCGCCGGTCGTCGAGCGCCTGCCGCAGGGGCTCGATACGCCGCTGGGCGAGCGCGGCCACGGCCTGTCCGGCGGCGAGTGCCAGCGCCTGGCGCTGGCCCGTGCATGGCTGCGCAACGCGCCGCTGCTGTTGCTAGACGAGCCGACGCAGCATCTGGACGAGGCCACCGCCGCGGCGATCGACGCCAGCCTGGCCCGGCTCGGCGAAGGCCGCACGGTCGTGCGCGTCGCGCACCGGCTGGGTGCGATCGCCGATGACGAGCGCGTGGCGGTGATGGCGGACGGTCGCATCGTCGAGCAGGGCACGGCCGCGGTGCTGCGGGCGTCGGGCGGCGCATTCGCCGCACTGCTGGCGGCGGATCGCGCCGCATGAGCGGGCAGGGCGCCGCCAGCGATCGCGCCATCGGCACGCTGCGCCGGCTGCTCGCGCTGCCGCGCCGCGATGACCGCCGCTGGCTGCTCGCGGGGGCCGTCACGGCGCTGGTGAGCACGCTGTCCGGCATCGGGCTGCTCGCGGTGTCGGGACACTTCATCACCAGCATGGCGCTGGTCGGTGCCGGCGGCGCGGCGATCAACTACTACACGCCGGCGGCGCTGATCCGCCTGTTCGCCATCCTGCGCACCGGCGGACGCTACGTCGAGCGGCTGGTCACCCACGAGGCCACGTTGCGCCTGCTGGCACGGCTGCGTACGTGGCTGTTCGGCCGGTTGGTGCCGCTGGCGCCGGCACGGCTGGGTGGCCTGCGCGGCGCCGAACTGCTCTCGCGCCTGCGCGCCGACGTGGACGCGCTGGAGCATGCCTATCTCGGCGTGCTGATCCCGCTGGCGGTCGCGGCGGCGACGACGCTGGCGGTGTTGCTGGTCGTGATGTTCTACCTGCCGACCCTGGCGCTGGTGCTTCTGCTGTTGTGCGGGATCGGCGGCGTGCTGTTGCCGCGTTGGGCCTTGCGCCGTGGTCGCCAGCCCGGCGCCGAGGCAGTGGCCTGCATGGAGGAGCTGCGCCTGCTGGCCGCCGACGGCGTGCGCGGTCGCGCCGAGCTGGCGCTGTACGGCGCCGAGGCGGCGCACGACGCCAAGGTGGCGGCGGCTGCGACGCGTCTGCGGCAGGCGCGCCGACGCATCGACGGCCTGCAGGCCACTGGCGGCGCCGGCGTGGCGCTGGCAGCGCAGCTCGCCGTCGTGGCGGCGTTGGCCTTGGGATTGCCGGCGATGCAGCGGCTCGCGCTCGCACCGTCCGACCTCACCCTGCTCGTGCTGCTGTCGATAGCGGCGTTCGAGGCGCTCGCGCCGTTGCCGGCGGCGTGGGCACAGCTCGGCGCCACGCTGGCCTCCGCGCGCCGCGTGTTCACGCTGGCCGACACGCCGCCCGCGGTAAGCGAACCGGCGACGCCGACGCCGCCCGCGCACGGCCATGCGCTGTCGATACGCCACCTGCGGATGCGCTACGGCGAGGCCGGCCCGTGGGTGCTGGACGGCGTGGATCTGGACCTGCCCGAAGGACGCCGGCTGGCGCTGGTCGGCGCCTCCGGTTCGGGCAAGAGCAGCCTTGCCGCGGCCTTGTTGCGGCTGTATCCCAGCGAAGGTGCGGTCACGCTGGGCGGTGTGCCGCTCGATGCCTGGCGCGGTGACGATTGGCGCGCACGCATCGCGCTGGTCGACCAGCAGCCGTATCTGTTCGATGCCAGCCTGCGCGACAACCTGCGGCTGGCGCGCCCCGACGCCAGCGACGCGCAGCTCGCGCATGCGATCGGGCTGGCACAGCTGGACGACTACGTGGCCGGCCTGCCGAAAGGCCTCGACACCTGGGTCGGCGAGAACGGCGTGCGCGTGTCCGGCGGCGAGGCACGCCGCATCGCCATCGCCCGCGCGCTGCTGGCGGACGCGCCGATCCTGATCCTCGACGAACCCACCGAAAGCCTGGACGCCGGCACGGCCGCGCAGCTCTACCAGGCACTGGACCGCGCCATGGCCGGTCGCAGCGTGCTGCTGATTACGCACCGGCTCGGCGGCCTCTCCACCCTGGTGGACGAGGTGGTGACGATGCGCGGAGGCCGCATCGCCGGCTTGCCGCCGCCCGGCCGCTACGCGTCGGCACCGGTTGTGCAGGAAGCCGATGCCTGAGGGGTTGCGGCGCGTTGCCGCGCAAGCGGCCTGACGCAGCGTTTGCCCACTGATGCAGGTCAACACCGCCGCGGCTACGGCGGGCAGGCTGGGGACATGAACTCCATTGCTCGGATCGTGATCGACGAGGTCATCCGTGATCGAGGGATGTAGGAAAAAGGGCTTGTCGTTGCACGACAGTCTCGGGCTCGTGCAGTAGCACGCTGATCCGGCGGCTACCCGGCAACCGTTTCTCGCGGAAGCTGCCTTCGTAGGTCAGCGCGCGGTCGTGGATCGCCTGTAATTCCGGGTCGTTGGCGATTTGATGCATCTGCGGGGTAAGCGCCTCCCAGCGCACCTTGTCGGCCCGCATGCGGTCGACGAACCCTTCGGCGCGCAGCACCACCCTCCGGCGGCCGTGCGTCCGGCAGCGGAGCCGCAGGATGACCCGGTCCACATCCTCGGCTTCGCAGAGTACGGCAACGGATTCGCACACGATGCGATAGACGGCCAGCCGCAGGTCGGGAGACAGCTCATCGAACGGGCCGTGCAGCTCGCTCCAGTAGCTGATGCCGGCCATGTCGAGCATCCTGGCGGTCGCGCCTTCGCGGATCATCGCAGCCAGGTCGCGATCTCTCCATGCGACGGGATAGAGGCCGTCGGCCAGTTGGTAGAGCTGTTCCTGGGCGAACAGCGCATGGCGCTGGTACTTGACCTCGTAGGGTTCTGGTTGAGGCTGGCGGAGCCGTTCGCACAAGGCCGCGAAGCTCGCCTTCACCGTTTCCCGCGCTTGTTCGATGGCGCGCGAAGCCATCATCAACTGCGCCTCGCCGGATTGCATGTTGCGCTGGGCCAGCGCCAGCGCCATGCGAAGGTCCTGGCGCTCGGTTTCATTGTGCTGGCGCAGCACGGCGATGCGTTCCCCCAGCAACAGCATCGTGCTGATGGCGAATGCGATGAACACTTGCGCCTGCAGCGTATGCAGGTCGTAGCGCCCCGGCATCAGCAGCGTGATCGCCGTGCTTGCCAGCGTGCCGCCGATCGCCGCACCCTGCCAGCCGTGCCGGAGGGTGAGCCACGCCACCGGCACGAACAGGCCGATCTGCGCGAACTGCCGCACGGATTCGTCCGACGGCACGATGAACACGACCCACGCCAACAGCAACAGCACAGGGACAAGGAGCAAGCCGCTCTCGATCAGCATCCCGTTCCTGGCCAGCCGGCCCACGGAGGCCCTCCATGAATGCCCCCGGCAGATCGAGCGGATGCACAGCGCCATCGGCGTCACGGTCAGCACGCCCAGGAAATTGCCCAGCCACCACCGCGCCGCCAGCTCGGCATAGTGCACCACGTAGCCCGGCGGCAACCGGGTGAGGGCCAGCATCATGGTGTCGTAGCCGGACACGAGGAATGCGATCAGCACGGCACACGCGAGCAGCGGCCCCATGTTCTCGGTGTCTTCGGTGACGACGGGCCAGTGCTCGCGGAACAGATGCACGATGGGCATCATGAACACGATGGAAGGCACCACGTTCAGCACGGCCCAGGTCGTGCCCAACTGGTCCGCGAAGGCCAGGCTCAGGTGCGCGAGCGAAACCGCTTCGCCGGCAACCAGGGCTAGCCAGTAGCGACGGTCGACCAGGAGCAAGGCGGTGAGGTGGAAACCGCTCAATACCAGCCAATGCGAGATCGAAAGCTGACGGAACAGCGTGGCGCCGATGCCGTACAAAACGGCAGCGGCAAGCTGGCTGCGCCAGGAGCGTGTGGCTGATCCCACTTCCATCGGCTTGCGCATCGCTCCTCTGGTCGATGGCGGCACAGCGGCGCCACGATGTCGTCGTTAAGAGATGGATCCGGTCAGTTTAGAGGCAGAAATGGCAGGGAACCAGACGCCGGTAGCCGCCTGGGCACGCAACGTCGGGTGGGGGCGTTGCGTTCTCGGCGGCCGAGCGACCGTTACTGGATACGCGCGATATTTCCGTTGCCATCCACCTGCACCAGATCGCCCTGGCGGATGCCGCTGGCGTCCTTGACCTGGACATTCTGGTAGGTGCCGTTGCCCATCTTGATGCTCACGGTCCAACGGGTGCTGCTGCCCGCGTTGTTGCCGATCGCGTGGCCGGCGAAGCCGCCGCCTACCGCGCCGCCCACGGTGGCGAGCTTGCGGCCATTGCCTTTGCCGACCTGGTTGCCGAGTACGCCACCGGCAATGGCACCGATGATCGCGCCGGCCGTGCCGTGACCGCCACCCTGGGTGATGTCCTGTTCCACACGCTGCACGGTGCCGCATTGGTCGCAGCGCAGGTAAATGCCGTCGCTGCGCACAAGCACGCCGTTGCTTTGCGCGCTGGCGGTGCCGCAGACGGCGAGGGAAAGGGCGAGCAGGAGTTTGGCTTTCATGGGGATCTCCTTAGGGTAGCGGCGCGGAATCGATGCGGCCGATCGTAAGTTTATGCCATGGCCGGGGAGAGGCGCATGGATGATGTCCTGGGCAGCATTCCGCAGCCGGCCGGCGGCCTCGCCGCATGTGGCCGTGCGCCGCCGGTCAGCGCTTGCGCGGGCCTGCCGGTACTGCTTGAATGGGCCACTTCACGCCATTGCTTGGCCATGGCGTCAGCGTGCCGCAAGCGAGCCAACATGCAAACTGCCGTTTCTCCGATGGCTTTGGAAGAACTGATCGGCAGGCTGGTCGATTCGATGGAACATGGCGACACGCTGGAAGCGTTGGTACGCCCATTGCTCGAACTCCTGGAAGCGGTGACCGGGCTGGAGTCGACCTACCTCACCACGGTCGACCAGGAGGCCGGCCTGCAGAGCGTGATGTACGCGCGCAACACTTCCCGCCTTGGCATTCCCGAGGGCCTGACGGTGCCGTGGGAAGATACGCTGTGCCGGCGCGCGCTGGATGAAAAGGTCAGCTACACCGACGATGTCGCCGGCCGTTGGGGCGATTCCGCCGCCGCGCGCGAACTCGGCATCGCCACCTATGTGAGCGTGCCGGTGCGCACCGCGGGCGGCAAGCTGTTCGGCACCCTCTGCGCCGCCAGCGACGAGAGGAAACAGGAGCGCGCCGACGCGATCACGGTGATGCGCATGTTCTCGCAGATCATCGCGCGCCAGGTCGAACGCGAAGGGCTGCTGGATGCGCTGCGCAAGGCCAACGTGGCGCTCGCGGTCAGTGCGAACACCGACGACGTCACGCGGCTGCCAAACCGGCGGGCGTTGATCGAGGAGATGCGCCGGCGCATCCAGGCGATGGCCAACGGCGGCAAGGCGTTGTTGGTGGCTTTCGTCGACCTCGACGGCTTCAAGGGCATCAACGACCGCCACGGGCACGACGTTGGCGACCGTTTCCTGATCGCCATCGGCGGGCGCCTGCAGGGCGCGTTGCGCGACGGCGACTTCGTGGCGCGGCTGAGCGGCGATGAATTCGTGGTGCTTTCCGGCACGCGCCAGGATGCGACCGCCCAGGTGGTCGCCGCCGTGGCCGAGCGTCTGCAGTCGGCGTGCAGCGGGCATTTCGCGCTCGACGATCTGGTGTTCGATTACCCCGGACCAAGCATCGGCGTGGCGATGTCGGTGCCCGGCGAGACCGACGCGGAAGCCTTGCTGGCGCGGGCCGATGCCGAGATGTACAAGGTCAAGCACCGCCGGAGGGAATCACGCGGCGACTGATTGCCCCGTGTCCCGGCAGCGTCCGGTTCGGGGCGGCTAGCCCGGCTCCATGCGGCGCAGCAGCCATGCCAGTACCGGCGGGGTGACGATCGCGGTGAGCAGGGACATCGCCACGATGATCGCGTAGACGCGGTTGTCGAACACGCCGGCGGCCAGGCCAAGGCTGGCGATCACCACGCCCACTTCGCCGCGCGGCACCATGCCGAAGCCCACGATGGCCGCGCCGCGCCGCCCCAGCGACAGTGCGCCCAGGCCGCCGCCGACCAGCTTCGAGACGATGGCGATGGCGGTGACGATCAGCAGCGTCCACAGCGCATCGGCGTTGGCCAACTGGTGCAGGTCGATCTTGCTGCCGGTGACGACGAAGAAGAACGGCGTGAGCAGGGCCAGCAGCGGCTGGGTCTGCTGTTCCAGCAGGTGTTGCTGGCGCGTTTCGGAGGCGACCATGCCGGCGAGGAAGGCGCCGATGATGGCGGCAAGGCCGAACAGGGTGGAGATGTAGGCGAGGCCTAGGCACAGCGCCAGCGCGATCAGCAGCGGCGACTGCGCGTGGCGCGGCTTGTCGAGCCAACCGGAATTCCAGCGCATCACCCGCGCGCCGCCCCAGCCGACCACGGCAATGAAACCGGCCGCCTCGCACAGTACCAGCAGCAGGTTGCCGGGGTGGATGCCTTCGCCGCCCTGCAGCGACACCACCACGCCGAGCAGCAGCATGGCGAGGATGTCGTCGATCACCGCGGCGCCGAGGATCACGCGGCTTTCCACCCGCTGCAGCGCGCCCAGCTCCTGCAGCACGCGAGCGGTGATGCCGGCTGAGGTGGCCACGAAGGCGGCCGCCACGAACATCGACTTGTCCCAGTTGAAGCCGCTGCCGTGCGCCCACAGCGTGCCCATGCCGAACGGCACGAGCACGCCGATCACGCCGACCAGCAGGGCGATCTTGCCGACCTTCTTCAGATCCTCCAGCCGTGTCTCCAGTCCCACCGAAAACAGCAGCAGCACCACGCCGATCTCGGCCAGCACGTCCAGCGGCGTGCCGGTGGCGATCTGGTCGGGCGCGATCCAGCCCAGCAGCGAAGGGCCGACCACGCAGCCGGCGGCGATTTCGCCGACCACGCCGGGCAGTTTCAGGCGTTGCGCGATCTCGCCGCCGACCTGGGCGGCGACGAACACGATGAACAGGGTCAGCAGGATGTCGTTGGCATGATGCATGCCGTGCATGCTACACGGCGAACGCTCAGCGTGCGGCGTGCAGTGCCCCGGCAGCGCGGTCGGCATGCAACCGGCCGAACAGCCGGCTGGCGGCGGCGGTGATCGCGGCGAGCAGGATCACCGTCCAGCGGAACGCCACCACGAAATCCTCGGGCGCATGTCCGCGCAGCAACGCCTGCATCAGCAAGGTGGAGAGCGCGATGCCGAAGCTCATCGCGAGGTACTGCGCCGTGGACGCCATCGACGAGGCCATCGACGCGTGCCGGATGTCCAGATCGCTGTAGATCAGCGTGTTCATCACGGTGTATTGCAGGCCGGCGCAGCAGCCGTAGACGAAGGTGAAGGCGGCGATCAGCCAGGCCGGCGTGGTCGGCCCGAACAACGCGAACGCCGCCAGCATCAGGGCCAGCAGCGAGGTATTGCCCAGCAGCAGGCGGCGATAGCCCAGGTGCGCCAGCGCCCGGTTGACCGCCCACTTCGCAGTGATCGATCCCAGTGCCTGCGGCACCATCATCAGGCCCGCCGCCAGCGGCGACCAGCCGCAACCCACCTGCAAAAACAGCACCAGCAGCAGGAACATGCCGGAGATGCCCAACCGCGTGGACAGGCCGCCGGCCAGCGCCACCCACACGCTGCGTATGCGCAGCAGGCCAAGATCCGCCACCGGGTGTGCGGTGCGCCGGCTGTGCCACACATAGGTTGCGCCGAGCAGGATGGCGAGACCGCCGCACGCCGCCATGGCGGCCCATGGCACAGGATCGGCGCCGGCCAGCTCCGAGGCCGCGAGCAGTAACGCTGACGCCGTCGCGAACAGCAGGAAGCCCGCGAGGTCGAAGCGGTTGGCGCGGTCCAGCCGGTATTCGGGCATGTCGCGCCGGTTCATCCACACGCCGGCGATCGCCACCGGCACGTTGATCAGGAAGATCAATCGCCACGAGGTGTATTCGACCAGCGCGCCGCCGAGCAGGGGGCCAAGCACCGAGCCGAGCAAGCCGAAGGTGGCGACCGTGCTCATCGCGCTCACGAACTCGCTCTTGTCGATGCTGCGCACCAGCACGTAGCGCCCCACCGGCATCAGCGCCGCGCCGCCCACGCCCTGCAACACACGTGCCGCCACCAGTTGCGTCAGCGTCTGCGAAACGCCGCACAACAGCGAGCCCACACCGAACAGCACGATGGCCGTGCCGAATACCCGGCGCGTGCCGAAGCGGTCGCACAGCCAGGGGGTGGCCGGAATCAGGATCGCGAGCGTCAGTACATAGCTGGTCAGCGCGCTGCGCATGCCCAGCGGCGTCTCCCTCAGCGCATCGGCCATCGCGGGCACCGCGGTGTTGACCACGGTGGAATCCAGCGCCTGCATGAAGAACGCCGCGGCCACCAGCCACAGCAGGCCGCGGTAGCGGTCACGCGACGAGATCGCCGTTGCCGTGCCGGCGGGTATGACTGTTGCCGCGACTTCGGCTTGAGATGCGGGCGCGGCGACTGGCGGGGACATGGCGCGCATGATAGCTGCTGCGGCAGCTTTCATTCCGCCACGCCCCTGCTCGGAGTCAGCCGCGTTTCATTGTCGGCTTACGGATGGGGCCGGAAACGGTGCACGAAGCCGACCTGGAACCCGCCCGGCAGCCAGCCGATGATCAGCGGCGAAGACCGGTGCGTGGCCCAGATGCCCACGCCGGCGCCCAGTGCGGCACCGGCCAGCACGTCGGTCTGCCAGTGGCCGCGCGTCTTCATCCGCGCCACGGCGTCGTAGGCCGGCAGCAGGGCCAGCGCATACACCGCCGGATGATCCTGTCCGTAGTTCACGATGAACGGCGTCACCGCCGCCGTGATCGCGGTGACCTCGCCGCTGGGGAAGCTCTGCGCGTGGGAACCTTCGAAGAAGCGGTTCGGGTCGGACGTCTGCGAGGGACGCTCGCGCTGGAACGTGTGTTTCAAGGCCAGTGCGCCGAGGCCGGAAACCGCCATCGCATCGACCGAACGCCAGAACGTGTCGCCGAGTTTGTCCTGGTCGCCGAAGGCCAACGCACCGCCGCCGATGCCGAGGATGGTGCCGTACATCAGCTTGGTCTGGGTGCTGCGCTTCCAGATGCCGCTGTTGTCGTAATGCAGGCGGTGGTCGATGCCGAGCGGGCCGCCGCCGGCGATGGCTGGTGCGGAAAGCATGCTGAAGAGCAGCAGTGACGCGAAGCGTGCCATGCGCATGGTGTGCCTCCCCTGCGGCGGGGCAGTGATTGCCGCGATTCAGCCTAGTCCCGTCTGCTTTCGATTCGCTTACTCCGGCCGTCACGCCGCGACCGGCGGATCGTTAAACTGGCCGCATGAGCGCCTCTCCCGTTTCCGCCGACAGCAAAGCCCTCGCCGCCGACCTGCGCGAGCGCATCGAACAAGCCAATTACCGCTACCACGTGCTCGACGATCCGGCGATCACCGACGCCGAATACGACCGCCTGATGCGCGAGCTGGAGGCGCTGGAAGCCGCGCATCCCGAGCTGGCCACGCCCGACTCGCCCACGCGCAAGGTGGGCGCGCGCGCGCAGGGCGGCTTCGCCGAGGTGCGGCATGCGCTGCCCATGCTGTCGCTGGGCAATGCCTTCGAGCAGGACGGCGACGACGACCGCGCCCGCTTCCACGACGTGGCCGAGTTCGAGCGGCGCATCGAGCAGGCGCTGGACCGCAGCGAACCGGTGTTCTCGGTGGAGCCCAAGCTGGACGGCCTGGCGATCAGCCTGCGCTACGAACACGGCGTGTTCGTGCAGGGTGCCACCCGCGGCGACGGCGAAACCGGCGAGGACGTCACCGCCAACCTGCGCATGGTGCGCGCCATCCCGTTGCGGTTGCGCGGCGAGGGCTGGCCGGATGTGCTGGAAGTGCGCGGCGAGGTCATCATGCTGCGCAAGGATTTCGAGGGCTTCAACGCGCATGCCCGCGCGCACGGCGAGAAGACGTTGGCGAACCCGCGCAACGGCGCGGCCGGCTCGCTGCGCCAGCTCGATCCGGCGATCACCGCCAAGCGCAAGCTCAGCTTCTTCGCCTACGCGGTGGGCGTGGTCGAAGGCGGCGCGTTGCCGCCCACGCACTCGCAGACCTTGCAGCAGTTGCGCGACTGGGGCCTTCCGGTGTCGCCGGAAGTCGACACCGCGCGCGGCTTCGACGGCCTGATCGCCTACTTCAGGCGCATCGGCGCGAAGCGCGACGGCTTGCCCTACGACATCGACGGCGTGGTCTACAAGCTGGACGATTACGAAGGGCAGCGCGCGATGGGTTTCGTGGCGCGCGCACCGCGCTGGGCCATCGCGCACAAGTTTCCCGCGCAGGAACAGACCACCACGGTCGAGGCCATCGAGATCCAGATCGGACGCACCGGCGCCGCCACGCCGGTGGCGCGGCTGGCGCCGGTGCAGGTGGCCGGCGTCACCGTCACCAACGCCACCCTGCACAACGCCGACCAGGTGGCGCGGCTGGACGTGCGCGTGGGCGACACGGTGATCGTGCGCCGCGCCGGTGACGTCATTCCCGAGGTGGTGCGCGTGATGCCCGAGCATCGGCCGCCGCACGCGCAGCCGTGGGCGATGCCCGCGCACTGCCCGGTATGCGGTTCGGCGCTGCTGCGCGAGGAAGGCGAGGCGGCGTACCGCTGCTCCGGCGGCCTGGTCTGCGCGGCGCAGCGCAAGGAGGCGCTGATCCACTTCGCATCGCGCCGCGCGATGGACATCGACGGCCTCGGCGAACGTTATGTCGATGCGCTGGTGGACTTCGGCTACGTGCACACGCCGGCCGATCTCTACCGGCTCACGCTGGACGATTTCCTGGAGATGAAGCGCCGTGCCGACGAGCGCGACGGCACCACGCCGGAGACGGTAAAAGCCGGCAAGGTGGCGACGAAGTGGGCAGAAAACCTGCTCGACGGCATCGCGGCCAGCAAGGCCACCACGCTGGCGCGCTTCCTGTTCGCGCTGGGCATCATGCACATCGGCGAGAGCACGGCGAAGACGCTGGCCGCGTGGCTGGGGCGGTTGGAGTTCGTGCGCAGCATGCCGGCTCCGGTGCTGCGCGTGCTGCCGGACATCGGCGCCGAGGTAGCCGGTTCCATCGCCGGCTTCTTCGCGCAGCAAGGCAACCAGCAGGTGGTCGACGCGCTGCTGGACGCTGGCATCCGTTTCGGCGACGAGGGGGCGCCGTCGCCCAAGTTGCGCGAACGCCTGAACCTGGCCGTGCTGCTGGACATGGCCAACGTCAACAAGCTCGGCCCGAAGAGCACGATGCTGCTGGCCGCGCAGTACCCGACGTTGCAGCGGCTGCTCGACGCGGGGCAGCCGCAGTGGATCACCGCCGGCCTGCCGCAGGCGGCGGCGATCAACCTCGACGCCTACCTGGCCGACGCCGCGCAATCGGCGGCGCTGGGCGAGGCCGAGGCCGCGATGCGGCGCCTGCTCGACGCCATCCCGTCATCGGCGGCGGCCAGCCTGCCGCTGGAGGGGCAGACCGTGGTGCTCACCGGCAGCTTGCCGACGATGAGTCGCGACCAGGCCAAGGAAAAGCTGGAGGCGTTGGGCGCGAAGGTCGCCGGCAGCGTGTCCAAGAAGACCCGCTTCGTTGTGGCCGGTGCGGAGGCCGGTTCCAAGCTGGACAAGGCCAACGAGCTGGGCGTGCCGGTGTGGGACGAGGCGCAGTTGCTGGCCTTGCTGGCGGAGCATGGGGCATGACGGTCGAGACCTTTCCGCGCTTGCCGGCACTGCGCCTGCGCGCAAGCGTGTACGCCCTGATCCGCGGCTTCTTTACCGAGCGCAAGGTGCTTGAGGTGGAGACGCCCATGCTCTCCGCCGCCGGCAATACTGAACCGAACATCGAAAGCTTCAGCGTGCAGTTCAACGGCCACGTGGATGCGGGCGCGCGCGAACGCTGGCTGCGCACCTCGCCGGAATTTCCCTTGAAGCGGCTGCTGGCCGCGGGTATCGGCGACTGCTACGAACTGGGCCGGGTGTTCCGCAATGGCGAAGCCGGCGGGCGGCACAATCCCGAGTTCAGCATGCTGGAGTGGTATCGCATCGGCTGGGATCACCGCCGACTGATGCACGAGGCCATCGAATTGGTGGAAGCGGCGCTGGCGTTGCAGGGCGCGCGCGCCGAGGTGCTGATCGTGGGCTATCGCCAGCTTTTCATCGATGAGCTGGGGCTGGACCCGGCACATGCGCCGATCGACGACCTGCGCGCGCCGCTGGCCGGGCAGGGCATCGATCCCGAGGGCCTCACCCGCGACGACTGGCTCGACCTGCTGCTTACCCACCGGTTGCAGCCATCGTTTCCGACCAACCGCATCACGGTGATCCACGACTACCCGGCCAGCCAGTGCGCGCTGGCCAGGGTGCGTCCGGGCGACCCGCCGCTGGCCGAGCGCTTCGAGCTTTATCTCGGCCGTTACGAACTGGCCAACGGCTACCACGAGCTGAACGACGCCAAGGAGCAGCGCGCGCGTTTCGAACGCGACAACGCACGTCGCCGCGAACGCGGCCAGCGCGAGCTGCCGCTGGACGAACGCTTGCTCGCCGTGCTCGACGCCATGCCCGACTGCGCCGGCGTGGCCCTTGGCGTGGAGCGCCTGCTGATGTGCCTCGCCGGTACCGACGCCATCGCCGACGTGCTGGCGTTTCCGTTTTCGGAAGCCTGAGCATGTCAGGGCGCCTGCTGCAGGGCATTCACCACGTCGCCCTGATCTGCTCGGACTATCCGCGCTCGCGGGCGTTCTACAGCGACGTGCTGGGGCTGCGCATCGTGCGCGAGGTCTACCGCGAGGCGCGCGACTCGTGGAAGTGCGATCTCGAAGTCGGCCCAGGCGCGCAGCTCGAACTGTTCTCCTTTCCCGATGCGCCGCCGCGCCCGTCCTGGCCCGAGGCGCAGGGGCTCCGTCATCTCGCCTTCGTGGTGGCGGATGTCGATGCCGCGGTGGCGGGGTTGGCCGCGCGCGGCGTGGACTGCGAGGCGGTGCGCTTGGACGAACACACCGGCAAGCGATTCGTGTTTTTCGCCGATCCGGACGGCTTGCCGATCGAGCTTTACGAGGCGTGAGTGCCGATGCGACCGCGGAGCGGCCGTCGGTTGGCCCGGAACGGTCCGTGGCCAGCGTCCGTGTCGGATGGCGACGGCTTCGCGCGGCGCCTTGCGCTGCGCTATGTTGCGGCTTTCCCGAACTGGCCGCGATTCCTCCATGAGTGATGCCATCCCCCTGCCGGCAACCGGTACCGAAGCACGACCGCTGGATCGTCGCGACGCGCGCACCTTGCTGCTCTCCGCGCTGGGCGGCGCGCTGGAGTTCTACGACTTCGTGGTGTTCGTGTTCCTCACCCAGCAGCTCGGCGCGCTGTTCTTCCCGCAGGGCACGGCGCCCTGGCTGGCGCAGATCAAGGTCTACGGCATCTTCGCGGCGGGCTACCTGGCGCGGCCGCTGGGCGGCATCGTGATGGCGCACTTCGGCGACCGTTCCGGGCGCAAGCGCATGTTCACGCTGAGCGTGTTCCTGATGGCGCTGCCCACGCTGGCGATCGGCCTGCTGCCCACCTACGCGCACATCGGCATGCTGGCGCCATTGCTGTTGCTGCTGCTGCGCATCGTGCAGGGCATCGCGGTGGGCGGCGAGGTGCCGGGCGCCTGGGTGTTCGTGGCCGAGCATGCGCCGCCCACGCGCACGGGTTTCGCCTGCGGCAGTCTCACCGCCGGACTGACCGCGGGCATCCTGATCGGCTCGCTGCTGGCGGCCTGGCTCAACGCGCGACTGGATGCGGCGCAGATGCTGGACTGGGGTTGGCGCGTGCCGTTCCTGCTCGGCGGCGTGTTCGGTTTCGCCGCGGTGTGGCTGCGCCGGTGGCTCAGCGAGACGCCGGTATTCGCCGCGATGCGCGAGCGTAAACAACTTAGCCGCGAGTTGCCGCTGCGTGTGGTGCTGGCCGGGCACCGGCGCGGCGTGGCGGTGTCGATGCTGGTGACCTGGATGCTCACCGCCGCCATCGTGGTGCTGATCCTGATGCTGCCGACGCTGGCGCCGAAAGGCTTCGGCATTGCGCCGAAGCTGGCCTTCTTCGGCAATGCGCTGGCGGCCTGCACGCTCACCGTCGGATGTATCGCCTTCGGCTGGCTGGCCGACCGGTTCGGCGCTTCGCGGATATTGCTGCTCGGTTCGCTGCTGCTGATCGCCGGCACCTGGGCGCTGTTCGCCGACCTGGCCGCGGGCGGCGCGCATTTCCTGTCGTTGTACGCGCTGGCCGGCCTGCTGGTGGGCGTGGTCGGCGTGGTGCCGGTGGTGATGGTGCAGGCGTTCCCGCCCGCCGTGCGCTTCTCCGGCCTGTCGTTCTCGTACAACGTGGCCTACGCCGTGTTCGGCGCCGGCACCGCCGCGATGATCGGCTGGCTCGCCGTGCATGCGGGGCGCATGGCGCCGGCGTGGTACGTGGCGATCACCGCGGTGGTGAGCGTTGCCGTGAGCGCGTGGCTGTTGCCGCGCGCAGGTGGCGACTAGAACTCCAGCTCCTGCGTGGCGCAGAGGTAGTCCACCATCGGCGCCACGCGCTTGAAGCAGGCCACCGTCCACGGCAGCAGTTCGCTGGAGCAGGCGAGGGTTTCATCGAAGCCTTCGCCGGCGGCGAAGTCCTTGCGCTTCAGGTCCTCGATCAGCTCGTGGTTGGGGTCGTAGCCGTGCGGCGGGCGCTTCAGCGATTCGCCCCAGAATGTCAGGTGGTCGCGGAAATCCTTGCCCTGCGTGGCCTTCTTCCACGCAGAAGGGTTGTCGGCGAGGAAGGCGCGGATCTTTTTCAACGCATCGGATTCCGGGTGCCACATGCCGCCGCCGGCAAAGCAGTCGCCGGGCTGGATATGCAGGTAGAACGCGGGCGCGGGGATTTCGTGGCGCCGCTCGTGGAAGAAGCGCGAACCCTGCCACGGCTTGTACGGCAGCTTGTCGTTGGAGAAGCGCGTGTCGCGAAAGATGCGGTACAGCGAGCCGCCGTTCTTGCGCGGGTCGGCGCGGTAGTGCGGACTGATCTTCGCCAGCGGCGCCTGCATGTCGGTGATGAGCTGCAGGAAGGGTTCGCGCACGTGGCGCTCGTAGTCGGCCTTGTGCGCGGTGAACCACTCGCGGCTGTTGTTGCGGTCGAGCGCGCGCAGGAACTTGAAGGTGGCGGGGCTGAAGTAGGCGTGTGGCATGGGTGTCCAGGTCGGGTCGATTCGGTCAGGCCAGTTCGGCGGCGAGCGTCTCGCCCCAGGCTTGCAACTGGTCCAGCAGCGGCAGTTTGTCCTGCCGTGCCGGATCGGTGCGCAGGGCGGCGAGGGTGGCGAAGTAGTCGTCCAGCGTGAGCGTGGTGAGCGGTGTCGGGCGGGTGAGCCGTTGGCGACGGAAAGCTTCCCAGCGTTCGCGTTCGCCGGCGTCCAGCGTTTCCGGCCAGTTGCGCGCACGGTAGCGGAACAGCAGCTCCGCATAGCGCGGATCGCGGAACGCGAAGGCACGTGTACCGAGTTGTTCCGGCGGCGTGGCGCGCACTTCGCGCAGCAGGCGTTTGTCGGCATCGGGCAGGAAGCCGGCGTACAGCGCGAGTTCGGGGTCCTCCGCCGGCGGCAGTTCGGCGGCGCGCGCGAACACGCGGGCCACCTTGGCGGCGAGGCCGTCGGCGGCGGCCAATGCGTCGCGGTGCGCAAGGCAGCGTTCGGGATCGAGCTGCAGGCGCGCCAGGTCCGCACCCTTGAGCACGGAGAGTGGCGCCAGCGCCGGCGCGCGGTTAGCGCGCACGGTGCGCAGCGGAATGCGCTCGACGTCTTCCGGCAGGTCGGCGCGTGCGGTGAACACGCGGTCGGCGATGGCGTCCTCGTCCAGTGCCAGCAGTTCGGCGGGGTCGGTGGCAAGGTCGTAGACGATGACCTCGCCGGGCCGCGAGGGATGCAGCGCCAGTGGCGCGATCAGCGCAAGGCAATGGCGGCTGGACGGATAGCGCGACGACACGTGCACCAGCGGCGTCATGGCCGCCACGTCGAGCAGCTCGAACACGCGCTGCTTGCGGCGCAGCGCGTAGAACCAGTCCCACAGCCTGGGCTGGCGCACGCGGATCAGGCGTGCGAGGTCGATCAGCGCGTGCACGTCGGAGAGCGCGTCGTGCGCGCGTTCCTGCTGCAGATGGTTGGCAGCGGCGAGCTGTTCCAGCTTGAAGCTGGGCGTGCCGTCCTCGCGCGTCGGCCACGCGATGCCCTCGGGGCGCAGCGCTTCGCACAGGCGCGCGAGGTCGATCAGGTCCCAGCGCGAATTGCCGTTCTCCCACTCGCGGCCGTAGGGCTCGAAGAAGTTCCGGTAGAGCAATTGCCGCGTCACCTCGTCGTCGAAGCGCAGCGAGTTGTAGCCCACACCGCAGGTGCCGGGCGCAGCAAGCTGCTCGTGCACGCGGGTGGCGAACTCGGCTTCGGTCACGCCCTCGCGCTCGGCCTGCTGCGGCGTGATGCCGGTGATCAGGCAGGCCTCGGGCTGGGGCAGGCTGTCGCGCGGCGGCCGGCAGAAGAACATCACGGGCTCGCCGACGATCTCCAGTTCCGTGGTGGTGCGGATGCCGGCGAACTGCACCGGGCGGTCGCGCCGCGGGTCGGCGCCGAAGGTCTCGTAGTCGTGCCAGAAGAAGGTCTGCATGCCCGGATCATCGCATGCGATGGCGACTGATAGACTTGCCGCGAAGGAGGCCCCATGAGCCAAGCCCACGACGACAACTTGATCTGGATCGACCTGGAAATGACCGGCCTCGATACCGACGCCGATTCGATCCTGGAAATCGCGACCATCGTCACCGACAAGGAACTGAACGTGCTGGCCGAGGGGCCGGTATTTGCGATACGCCACGAGCTGGACCGGCTGGAGGCGATGGACGCCTGGAACCGTAACCAGCATGGACGCTCGGGGCTATGGCAGCAGGTGCTGGACTCCACCGCCGACCACGCCGCGGCCGAACAGGCCACGCTGGATTTCCTGCGCGACTGGGTGCCGGCGGGCAAGTCGCCGATGTGCGGCAACTCGATCTGCCAGGATCGCCGTTTCCTGCACCGGCAGATGCCGCGGCTGGAGCGCTACTTCCACTACCGCAACCTCGACGTGTCCACGTTGAAGGAACTGGCGCGGCGTTGGGCGCCGGCGATCGGCAAAGGCTTGAGCAAGGAGTCCGCGCACACCGCGCTGTCGGATATCCGCGACTCCATCGACGAACTGCGTTACTACCGTCTGCACATGGGCGCGCTGGGCGGGCAGCGCGAGGCATGAGCGCATTGGACTCGCTGTTCGCGCCCGTGCTGGATTGCGCCGGCCGCAAGCTGGTGCTGGATCGCCCGCGCGTGGCCGGCATCCTCAACATCACGCCCGATTCCTTTTCCGACGGCGGCCGCTTCGCCCATGTGGATGCCGCAGTGGCGCATGGACTGGCGCTGGCGGAGCAGGGCGCCGACCTGCTCGACGTCGGCGGCGAATCCACGCGTCCCGGCGCGGGCGACGTGTCGGCCGAGGAGGAAATCCGCCGGGTGGTTCCGGTGATCGAGCAACTGGCGAAGCGCACTTCGCTGCCCATCGCCATCGACACCTCCAAGCCGGAAGTGATACGCGCCGCGGTGGCGGCGGGCGCGGGCATGGTCAACGACGTCTATGCCTTGCGCCGCGAGGGTGCGCTGGACGCGGCGGCCGAACTCGGTGTGCCGGTCTGCCTGATGCACATGCAGGGCGAGCCGCGCAGCATGCAGGACGCGCCGCACTACGACGACGTGGTGGGCGAGGTGCATCGCTTCCTCACCGACCGCCTGTTCGCCTGCGAACTGGCCGGCATCGACAAGCGCAGGGTGATGGTCGACCCTGGCTTCGGGTTCGGCAAGAACCTCGAACACAACCTCGCCCTGCTGCGCGCGCTGGAGCGCTTCGCGGACCTGGGCAGCGGCGTCTACGTGGGCCTGTCGCGCAAGTCGATGATCGGCGAGTTGACCGGCCGCCCGTCGCCGGACGAGCGCGCCGCCGGTTCCGCCGCCGCGGCGCTGATCGCGGTGCAACGCCGCGCACGGCTGGTCCGCGTGCACGACGTGGCCGCCACGGTGGACGCGCTGGCGGTATGGCGGGGCGTCAGCGCGGGCGATGTTGCCCAGCGTCGCGATCCCAGACCCGCCGCGCCACGTTGGCCGGACGACGAATGACAACGACAAGGCCGCACGAGCGGCCGGCAGCACAGGCACGAGCTTTCGGGAGACGGGCATGAGCCAACGCAAGTATTTCGGCACCGACGGCATCCGCGGCCGGGTCGGCGAGTGGCCGATCAACGCCGAATTCATGCTGCGCCTCGGCCGCGCGCTGGGCGCGGTGCTGAACCGCCAGGCTGGCCCCCGGCGCACCGTGCTGATCGGCAAGGACACCCGCGTGTCCGGCTACATGTTCGAGGCCGCGCTGGAGGCCGGCCTGGTCTCCGCCGGCGTGGACGTGCGCATGCTGGGGCCGATGCCGACGCCGGCGGTGGCCTACCTCACGCGCTCGCTGCGCGCCGAGGCCGGCATCGTGATCAGCGCATCGCACAATCCGCATCACGACAACGGCATCAAGTTCTTCTCGGCCCATGGCGAGAAACTCAGCGACGCCATGGAGGAGGCCATCGAGGCGGAGATCGACGCGCCTTTCGCGACCGTGCCCTCCGAGCAGTTGGGCAAGGCGCGCCGCATCGACGACGCAGCCACGCGCTACGTGGAGTTCTGCAAGAGCACGGTGGCCGAGGACTTCAACCTCAAGGGCTTGAAGCTCGTGCTGGACTGCGCCAACGGCGCCACCTACCAGGTGGCCCCCAAGGTGTTCACGGAGCTGGGCGCCGAAGTCACGTCGTTCGGCGACAAGCCGGACGGCTTCAACATCAACCGCGATGTCGGCTCGACCCATCCGCAGGCGCTGCAGCGCGCGGTGCAGGAGCTGGGTGCGGACATCGGCATCGCCTTCGACGGCGACGGCGACCGCGTGCAGATGGTGGATCGCCACGGCGTGCTGGCCGACGGCGACGACCTGCTCTACGTGATCGCACGCGCCTGGCATGCGCGCGGCGAACTGCACGGCCCGGTGGTCGGCACGCTGATGAGCAACTACGGCCTGCAACTGGCGTTGGACAAGCTCGGCGTGCCGTTGCTGCGCGCCCAGGTAGGCGACCGCTACGTGCTGCAGCAGCTCAAGGAGCACGGCGGCGTGCTCGGCGGAGAGACTTCCGGCCACGTGCTGTGCCTGGACCGCGCCACCACCGGCGACGGCATCGTTTCCGCGCTAGCCGTGCTGGAGGCCCTGGCCGGCGAGGATTTCGCCGTGGCGCGCCAGGGGCTGCACAAGCTGCCGCAGGTGATGATCAACGTGCGTGCGGAGGGGGCGCGCGAAGCACTGTCAGGCGCTGCCGTGCAGCAGGCGCTGGCCGCCACCGAGCGCACCCTGCAGGGCCGCGGCCGCGTGGTGCTGCGCGCCTCCGGCACCGAGCCGCTGGTGCGCGTCACCGTGGAAGGCGGCGACGACGCCGAGGTGCGGCAGTTGGCGCAAAGCCTGGCCGACGTCGTAAAATCGGCCGCAGAACGCTCGTGAACCAGCAGGCGCAGCGCGCCTGACCAGGTCGCTCAAGGAACCGGTCGCCAAGGAATGGCCCGACGTGAACGTCCCTGCGGTGGCGTATCACTCAATCGACCGCAGCCTTGACTGGACACGACCATGAAAAACGTTCCCACCCTCGACATCCGCCGCTACGACACCGACCGCGATGCTTTCGTCGCCGAGCTTGGCGCGGCCTACCGCGAATTCGGCTTCTGCTGCATCCGCGGCCACGGCATTCCGCGCGAGCTGATCGACGGCGCCTACGATGTTTTCCAGCGCTTCTTCGCGCTGCCTACCGAAACCAAGATGAAGTACCACGTGCCGGGCAGCGGCGGCGCGCGCGGCTACACGCCGTTCAAGGTGGAGACCGCCAAGGACAGCAAGCACGCCGATCTCAAGGAGTTCTGGCACGTCGGCCGCGAGATTCCGCGCGACTCGAAGTTCGCCGACGTGATGGCGCCCAACCTGTGGCCGGCCGAGGTGCCGGAGTTCCGCGAGTACGGCTACGGACTGTTCGAGGCGCTGGACCAGCTCGGCACCCGCGTGCTGCGCGCGCTGGCCCTGCACATCGACCTGCCGGAAAACTACTTCGAGGACAAGACCGACCAGGGCAACTCCATCCTGCGGCCGATCCACTATCCGCCGATCGTCGACGACAACGTGCCCAACGTGCGCGCCGGCGCGCACGAGGACATCAACTTCATCACCCTGCTGGTCGGCGCCAGCGCGGAAGGGCTGGAAGTGCTCACCCGCGAAGGCGAGTGGCTGCCGATCACCACCGAGGGCGACGCCATCGTGGTGAACATCGGCGACATGCTGCAGCGCCTGAGCAACCACGTGTACCCGTCCACCACGCACCGCGTGGTGAACCCGCAGAACGCCAACGCGCGCAAGCCGCGTTACTCGGTGCCGTACTTCCTGCACCCCAATCCCGACGTGGTGCTAGCCCCGCTGCCGCAGTGCGTGACGCCGGACAACCCGAGGCGCTACGACACCAGCATCACCTCGCACGAATACCTGCTGCAGCGGCTGCGCGAGATCAAGTTGATCTGAGCGGCCTGGTCAGGCCATCCAGAAGAACACTGCCGTCATGCGCTTGCTGGCGGCATCTTCCAGCCCCCAGTAGGCGCTGGCGCTGTGGACGATGTTGGCCTTGTACAGCAGCAGGCGGTTGAAGCGGTGCGCGACGCGCACGTCTTCGGCGAAGGCATCGGGTCGTACGAACCGGCTGCCCAGCGCGTCGACCAGGTTGCGGTGCGGCGGCTGCACGATGTTGCCGCCCAGTTGTCCGCCGGGCATGCGCTGGCGGAAGAAGCTGGTGCCGCAGTTCTCCGGCACCTGCGGGTTCAGGTAGAGCACGGCGGCGTAGCGGCACAGGTGCAGGGAGTCGGTGTGCGGCTTCACCGCGCCCTCGACCGCGCCCACCACCTGCACGCAGTTGTGGTTGAGCTTCTGCCCGGCCTCGGTGCTTTCCACCCAGAGCCTCTTCGCGCCGGTGGCGTCGCGTACCTTGGCTTCGACGATCGCCAGTTCGGATTCCGACAGCGCCGGCATCGCACGCATGCCGGGCCAGGCTTCGCCCGTGGTCGGGAAGCCGTATTCCCAGTCGGTTCCGGCGAGGCAGCGTTCGCGTACCGCCAGCGGATCGGGCAGGATGTCGTCCAGCACCCAGTAGTCGCGGCCTGGAGTGGGCTTGCGGTACGGCAAGGGGCGCATCTGGGCAGGGAGCAGGCTCATGCGGCTTCATCGCCGGACTGGCGATAGCGCCGGGACTGCCGTGCCGAAAGGCGCAGCGCCAGCTTGTCCGGCATCAGCTTGAAGACGCCCTTGATGAAGCGGTTGACGCGGCCGGTGACGTGCACCGTATCGCCGCGCTCCACCGCGGCGATACCCGCGGCCGCCACTTCGTCGGCGCTTTGCCACATGAAGCCGGGCATCTTGTTCATCAGCGCGCGCGTGCCGGTGACGTCATGGAATTCCGAATAGGTGAAGCCGGGGCAGAGCGCGCAGACGTGCACGCCGCGGTCGCGGTTTTCCAGCGCCAGCCCTTGCGAAAACTTGATCAGGAAGGCCTTGTCCGGCGCGTACAGCGTGTGTCCCGCCGTGCCGGGCACGTGCCCGGCCAGCGACGCCACGTTGACGATGCGGCCGTAGTTGCGTTCGCGCATGCCCGGCAGCAGGCGCCATGCCAGCTCCAGCGGTGCGGTCAACAGCACCTGCAGGAAGTCGGCGTGCGTGTCCCAGTCGTTCGCCACGAACGTGCCGGGTACGCCGTAGCCGGCGTTGTTGACCAGCCAGTCCACCGCCAGGTCGCGTTGCGCCAGCTCTTCGCAAAGCATGCGCGGCGCAGCGGGATCGGCCAGGTCGGCTGCCAACACGGTTATCGTGCAACCATGCCGCTGGCGCAGTTCCGTCGCCAGCGATTCGAGCCGGTCGACCCGCCGCGCGGTGAGTACGAGGTCGTGGCCACGCACGGCGAGTGCGCGGGCGAAAGCGACGCCGATCCCGGCCGAGGCGCCGGTGACGAGGCTGAGTGGACGAACCGGCGTCATGCACTTCTCCTGGATGATGTGCTGGCATCTTGGCCGTTGCGCCGCAGCAATACCAGTCCTGTATCAATCTGTAAAATCTCGGGTTTGTCCAACGGAATTGCCCCTCACATGCGCAAGAAGCTCGTTGCCGCCAACTGGAAGATGCACGGTAGCCGTTCGATGGCCGGCGCCCTGTGCGGCGAGATAGCCTCGACCGATACCGCTGGCATCGACGTGGTGATCTGCCCGCCGTTTCCCTATCTGGCCGATGTAGCCGCGGCCTGTGCCGGGGCGGGTGTCGGGGTGGGCGCGCAGGATCTCAGCGAACACGAAGGGCAGGGCGCGTACACGGGCGAGGTTTCTGGCGCCATGCTGGCCGACTGCGGCGCGCAGTGGGTGCTGGTCGGGCATTCCGAGCGTCGCCAATACCACGGCGAGGGCGATGCCCTGGTGGCGCGCAAGTTCGCTGCCGCGCGTGCCGCCGGCCTCACGCCCATTCTCTGCGTCGGCGAGACCCTGGCCCAACGCGAAGCCGGCGAAACCGAAACCGTGGTTGCCCGCCAATTGCAGGCCGTACTCGATGCCTGCGGCATCGCTCCCTTCGACACGGCCGTGATCTCCTACGAGCCGGTGTGGGCCATCGGCACCGGCCGCACCGCCACGCCGGAACAGGCGCAACAAGTGCACGCGTTCATCCGTAGCCAACTCCAAAAGGAAGATGCTATGATTGCCCGTCTGACTCGGCTGCTTTACGGCGGCAGCGTCAAGGCGGCCAATGCCGCCGAGTTGTTCGCGCAGTCGGATGTGGACGGAGGCCTGATCGGTGGAGCCTCGCTGACCGCTTCCGACTTCCTTGGAATCTGCGCAGCGGCGCGTTAGTCGCCACAGGCTCGATTGCGATGTTTGTCATTTTCAGTGTGTTTTACATCCTGATCGGTGCGGCGATGACCGTGCTGATCCTGTTGCAGAACGGCGAGGGCGCAAGTGCCGGATCCGGTTTTGGCGGCGGCGCTTCGGCCACGGTGTTCGGCGCGCGTGGTTCGGCCAACTTCCTGACCCGCGCCACGGCCGTGCTGGCTGCGCTGTTCTTCCTGCTCAGCCTCGGCATGGGCATCTACCTGCACAGCCACGGCAATGCGCAAAGCAATGGCGCGGATCTCGGCGTCATGGCCGGCATGAGCAAACAGCCCGTGCCTGCCAAGCCGACTCCGGCGACCAATGCCGCAGCCAACCCGGAAGTGCCCGCCGCCACTAACACGGCAGTGCCCGCCGCTCCGGCTACGAGCAAGCAGCAAAGCGAAGTGCCGGCAGTGCCGGCGCCGCAAAAGCAGAAGTAAGAAGCAAGACACCGGCCCAGGTGGCGGAATTGGTAGACGCACTACCTTGAGGTGGTAGCGCTGAAAGGCGTAGGGGTTCGAGTCCCCTCTTGGGCACCAACACAGCGATTTGCACCGTACCGGCAAGTCGCATTTGACACAGATAACCCCGCGTAACTGCGGGGTTTTTTGTTTTCTAGCGTCTTATGGCGTGTTACAGCATACTGCGCCCCATACGGACACGGGTACGTACACAGGCCCGTATCCGGTGTCCGGACACGCGAGACCACGGTGTCCGTATCCGAAAAACACGTGTAGGGCCGTGCCATGCCTAAACAAGTTGAGCCGTTAACCGCCGCCGTCATCCAGCACGCTGTCCGTAAGGCCCAAGGCGGCCAGCAGGGCGGCAGAGACTTCCCCCTGGTGGACGGCAAGGGGCTGTACCTTGAGCACCGCGCCGAGCGTTTCCACTGGCGGTTCCGGTACGTGCGGCCGGACGGGCGTGAAAACCGGCTGGCGCTGGGACAGTTCCCGGAGGTTTCGCTGGCGGAGGCACGCGACCGCGTGCTGGACTTGCGCCGCCAGTTACGTGATGGGGTTGATCCTGGCGCGGCACGCAAGGCGGAGAAAGCGGAGGCCAAGCGTGTGGTGTCCGCAACATTCGAGCAGCATGCCAAGGCGTGGCTGGCAGCCAAGTCGCCGGGGTGGGCGGACTCAACCCGGCGCAAGCAGGAACTGGTCGTAAACGGATACTTGATCCCAGCGCTCGGCAAGCGTGATGTGCGCGACATTACAAGCGCGGACGTGGTGAAGGTGTTGCAGGGCATGGGCCATGTGCCGGCGCTGACGCGCAAGGCATCCCAAGCCGTGCAGGCCATTATCCGTGTGGCCATCACGGCGGGGGCGCGGGAAGACGGGCGGCTGCTTGACCTAAACCTGCGCGACACGCTGCCCAAGCGGCAGGTCAACCACTATGCCGCTGCGACCACGGGCACGGACGTTGCCGCCGTGTTGCGCACCATTCATGCCCTACCGTACGACGTAACGCGCGCGGCGCTGCTTGTGTGCGCCTACACGGCACAGCGGCCTGGCGACGTCGCCGCGATGCGCTGGGTGGACGTTGACACCGATAACGCCGAATGGATCATCCCCAAGACCAAAACCGGGCAGTCGCATATCGTCCCCCTGTCGCGGCAGGTGCTGGCACTTGTGGAAAGCATGAAGCAGTACACCGCCGGGCGCGAATATGTGTTTCCGCCGTTGGCCAGGCAGAACACGCCGCACCTGCACCGCGACACGCTTTCCAAAGCCCTTCGTGATGCCGGTCTACAGGGCAAACAGACGCCACACGGTTTGCGCGCGACGCTGCGCACGCTGGCGCGCGAACGGCTAGGCGTGTCGGCGGACGTGCTGGAAGCCCAGCTTGCGCACGCGAAGAAGGGCGAGGTGCAGGCCGCTTATGACCGCACGGGGTTTGTGGAAGAACGCAAGCGGGTGATGCAGGTGTGGGCTGACTATTTGGACGGCGCGACTAGTGAGAGCGTCACGCCGCTCCGGAGGGTGCGCGAATGAAACTTTTTCGAGCTGCCCTAGACAGTGATGATGCCGCTGAAAATTTATTGCGAACGGTGGCGGCTATGCACGGCTTCGATTTGCAGGCATGGGACGCCTGGGTTTCGCAGTTAGATTCGTGTGGAGCGAAGGAGGAGCTTGCCGAACGCCGCGAGAGAGCGAAGCGGGCAAGCAGCAGCGCTGAAATGCTTCGGCATCTCGAATGGATGGTAATGCGTCGCCGCGAAATTAGACGTGAGGATTTTTTGCTGCCGCTCGCGCGCACGGGCAACAAGGTGCGCAAGCCGTTCGAGAATCGGAACGATGAGCAAAAGCGCGAGGCGGACAAGAAGCGTGCTGAGTGGCAGAAGCAGGCCGATGTTCTGTGGGCGCAAAATCCACGTCTATCCAAGGCGCGTGTCGGTGAGTTGATCGCTGAGAAAGAAGCCACGCGTGGTGTGCCCGTTAGCGCGGGCACTATCCGGAACAACATTCTCAAGCCTAAAAAATAGCTGCGCACGCCGGGCGCGCGTGCAGCGCGATGTGCTTATTTTGTCTTGCACCGCCGCGCAATGCGGCATTCAACAAGGTGCAACGACATGGTACGCAATCAATCGGTCACGCCGCAAAAGCGGTTCCTCCGTCGTGCGGATGTAGAGCGCAAGACGGGCTATTCAATTGCCTCAATCTACAGGCTGGCGAAGGAGGGGGATTTTCCCCAGCCGGTCAAGCTCGGCAAGCGTGCTAGTGGTTGGGTTGAGGAAGAGGTTGACGCCTGGATTGAGCGTCGCGTCGCGGTATCGCGCGAGCAGAATGGCGGGGCCGAAGTATGAAGATCCCTCCGCAACCTCGCCCCCGGCGTTCGGACAGTACAGGCAATGTGCACCTGCCTGAAAACTGGCGCGAACGCCTGCCCGACCCTGCTGGCTACTACGCGCAGCGCATCCACGGACTTAGCCATGCGAACACCAGTGGCTGGGCGCAGGGCCGCTGTCCGTTTCACGATGACAGCAATGCCAGCCTGTCCGTGCACGTCGAAGGTGATCGCGGGCATTGGCGCTGCTTCGCCGGCTGCGGTGGCGGCGACCTAGTGAACTTTCACATGCGCTTGCACGGTATGGATTTCAAAGCTGCCGTGCGCGACCTGATTGGGCTGCGCGCATGAGTTCGATGCCGGTCGAAACCATCGAACAGGCAGCGAAGCGCCTTGCCCGGCAGGCCCTGAAGCGTGATGTCGAAATTACGGATGTGTATTCGTATCGGCTCGCTGACGGCAAGGTCTGGTGCTGGCGTTGGCGAGCGCGCTTGGCAGATGGCGGGAAAGAGTTTCGGCCCATGTATTTCGATGGAGCCAAGTTTGTCGGCAAGGAGCCGGTTGCGCCATCGACCGGGAAGCCGCTGTATCGGCTGCCAGAGTTACTTGCTGCTCACCCTTCACAACCTGTTTGGATCGTTGAGGGCGAGAAGGATGTGGAGAGCCTTGTATACCTCGGCCTGGTTGCTACCACTTCTGGCAGTTCTGGTAGTGCCGATGGGGCGGACTGGGCACCGCTAAGTGGGCGGCACTGCGTTATCTGGCCGGACAATGACGAGGCCGGTCGGAAGTATGCCCAAGCTGTCACAGCAAAGCTCCGGGCACTTGGTTGCGCTGTGGAGCTTGTCGACATTGCCACGTTCGGGCTGCCTGAAAAGGCCGATTGCTCAGACTGGCTGCGTTCGCAAGCAACACAGTCGGCAACGGCTGTGCTCGCACTTCCAAGGATAACAGCGATGGGCGATTCCCCCTGCACGTCGCAGCCACCGATGCCATTGCCGCCAGCACTGCCGCCGGTGCCTCCCTTCGACCCGGCATGGCTCCCTAAGTCCTTGCGGGCGTGGTGCGAGGATGCAGCAGATGGTCTACAGGTTCCATTGGACTTTACCGCCATCCCAGCCATGGTCGGATTGGGAGGAATCATCGGGCGCCATGTTGGCATCCGTATGAAGCGCCACGAGACATGGACGGAATTTCCGTTGCTTTGGGGCTACGTAGTGGGTCGGCCGAGCAGCGGCAAGAGCCCAGCACTCATGCCCACGCGACGCTTCCTGGAAAAAATTGCGGCTGATGAGCGCAAAGCCCACCAAGAAGCCATGCGCGAGTACAAAGCTCGCAAAATGGTGAATGAGGCTAAGAAGAAGTCAGTTTCGAAGGCAAAAACGGAAACTGACGCGATGAAGATTGCCCTTGACGTAGTGTCCTCAGACGAGGAAAAGCCTGCCGAGCGCCGTCTACTGGTGAACGATGCCACCGTGGAGAAGCTCGGTGAAATACAAAACGACAACCCGCGTGGGGTTATCCAATTCCGGGATGAGTTGGCTGGCTGGCTGGCGAGTTGTGATCGCGAGGGGCACGAGAGCGATCGCGCATTCTATTTGGAGTGCTGGAACGGCAGCGGGTCGTTTACCGTGGATCGAATCGGGCGTGGCACCGTGCATATCGAAGCCTGCGCCATGTCCATTCTCGGCGGCATGCAGCCGGGCAAGCTCGCCGAATATGTGCGTGGTGCATTACGTGGTGGTTTCAGTGATGACGGACTGGTTCAACGTTTTCAATTGGCCGTCTACCCTGATTTGCCAGATAGCTGGCGCTATGTTGATCGCCCCTTGCATGGAGACAGTGAACGCAGAGCGTGGGAGACATTTAAGCGGCTGCGCGATCTGAATCCCGACAGTATCGGTGCCGAGTTTGACGACGCAGGGCTGCCATTCCTTCGTTTCGATAACGAAGCACAGGTGCTTTTAATTGCGTGGCAGACCCGACTAATGAACCGGCTACGCGAGGGGAAGGAGCCGGCGTGGATGGAATCGCATTTGTCCAAGTATCGCTCCCTGGTCGGCCGACTGGCGCTAGTGCTGCACCTCGCAGACAACGAGCATGGCGGCCCTGTTCCCGCTTCAACTTTGACCATCGCTTTGAAGTGGTGCGAATACCTTGAGGCACACGCCCGCCGCATCTACGCCCCAGCGCTGGACAACGGAGTGTCCGCCGCACATTTGATCCTTAAGCATCGTGGTGAGTTGGGCGACGGCTTCACCGCGCGTGATCTGTCGCGGCACCAATGGTCGGGCTTGGCCAACCTTGATGCCGTGAAGGAGGGGCTGGATGTGCTGGTGGATTATGGGCACCTTGATGCAGCCACGACACCGCCAGGCAATGCAGGTGGCCGTCCATCCACCATCTACACGTGGAGGACAGCTCTATGACCCGGTGCAAACAGCTTGCTACACGCGGCGCACAAAAGGGGCCGGGTTGCATACCGCCAAAACTGCCAAAACCCAGTAATGGCAGTTTTGGCAGTACACAGGCAGGCCGTTTGCCCAAATGCGCCGGATGGCAGGCGCGGGCGCAGCCTGTTGCCTGTCCGCCATCCCGTCCCGCCGGCTCCACAGCCGCCGCCAAGGCCCTGGGCGCTGCACGGGTAGCCGAAAGCCGCCAGTCCCGCACCACGAGGCCCCTGGAGACGCTGCCATGAGAGGCCGGCCTCGTAAGGTGATGGAGCTGCTGCCCCGCGCTCGGGCATTCCTGATCAGCCACGGTTTTCAGCCCTGGGACGCGGTGGTGCCGGCTTACTGCGCTGGATGTGCCTCGGTAGTCTGGCTGCCGGCAACCTGGCCAGGCGACGACTGGCGGGTGCCAAGCTGTCCGTGGTGTGGCGTTCGACCCATCAAGAAAACGACGCGGCCACGAGTTGATTGCGGTTCCTGTCAGCACTACCGGGCCGAGCCTGAGCGCGACGGCAAAGGCTGGTGCACGGTGCGGGCGCTGCCGCGCCTGCCGAATCATCTTCGGTGGTGTCCTTGGTGGAAGCCCCAGTCATGAACACGTTGACCAAGGCATGTCCATGCTGCGGCACGCTGGTGGAGATGTCCCACACGGAAGTTGTCGAGGCCCGAGTCGAAATCCTGCGCAGTCTTTGCGTCAACAGAGGGTGGCGCATCGTCGCCGGAAATCTTGTATCCGAAACGATCGCCGCTGAATTGCTCGGCAAATCAAAAGGGCATTTGCGCAATCTTCGCTGCGGTGGGCGACCGATCCCGTGCAGGCGTGTCATGGGCGATTGGATGTACGCGCTGGAAGACCTGGCGGCTGTGCTTGAAAACTCCGGTGAGCAGTAGCGGCAGCGTCATCAACCGTCATCTTTGCGCCTAGGCCCACGCCGGCCGGGACAACACCCTTGGGCTGCGCCATCGCGTTGTGCGGTGGCCATGCCCAAGGAGGTTTCCCATGTCGATGATCCAAAGTGCCCAAGTGGCCGACTATGTGTTGATGGCGAAGTGCCTCGCCAAGGCGGGCGGCAGGCTGTCCCTCGCTGCGCAGTACGCCGACCAGAGCTCGAACGGGTTTCGCGTAGCCACCGTGCTGCGCTCGGCCATGTCAGCCGGCAGCGTCGCGGATGCGGGCTGGGCAGGCAACCTGGTCGGTCATGCCCTGGTGGCCGCAGGCTTTGTTGAAACCCTTCCTGCCGTGTCCGTGCTGGATCGCCTGCTCGCTGACAACGTGCTGCGCCGCGTGCCGCTGCGGAAGCGCCTGGCCATTTCCACGGTGGTGGCGTCAGGCCATGTTGTTGGCGAAGGTGCGCCCACGCCCGTCAGCAGCCTGGCGTTCAACGGGCAAGACCTTGACCCCTTCAAGGTGCAGGCCCTGGTGGCCCTTACGTCCGAACTGATTAACGGCACCACGGCCGCCGGCAACATCCTGCTGGCGACGGAACTGCGCAACGGTGTCGCGGCTGGCACCAACGCTGCCTTCCTGGCTCGTGTGGCCACAGGTGCATCGTCGGTGACGGGTTCGGCATCGCCCCTGGCCGACCTTGGCGCGGCGCTTGAGACGGTGAACATCTCGGCAACCGGGAAACCGTACCTGGTGGTTGATGTGCACACCGCCAATCGCCTGGCGACGAAGGCCACCACGACCGGCGAGCAGGCGTTCCCGTCCATGACGCCGAACGGCGGCGAACTGGCGGGCGTGCCAGTGCTGGTCAGTGACCAGGTGCCGGCCGCCGACAGCAACGGCCGCAAGGCGGTACTGCTGGACGCCACGGCCATTGCCGGCGACGCGGAAGACCCGATGCTGGACGCCAGCGACCAGGCGACGTTGCAACTGGCGACTGACCCGGCCAACGGCGCGCAGAACCTGGTCTCGCTCTTCCAGACCGATTCCGCTGCACTGCTCGTGACCCGTTGGCTGGGTTTTGACGTGACGCGGGCCTCCGGCGTGGTCGTGATCGAAGACGTGGCTTGGTGAGGTGCGCCATGACGACGCCGAACAACAACACGCCGGGGTCATTCGAGGAATTGCTGGCCAGCGTTCCGGACAGCATGCGCAGCCAACCCCTCACCATGGGTCAGTTCCTCTCCTTCATGTCGCTGCTGGTGAAGGCCAACGTGTCGCTCAAGCAGCGCGTTGCCCAGCTTGAGCGGCAGGCCAATGCCAAGGGAGGTGGCCATGCCTGACCACCGCATACAACGCACGCCTGCGCAGCGTGCACAGCCGGCCACGATGGGCGAGGTAGTGGACTTGCTCAACGACATGCACAAGGAACTGCGCAAGTACCGGGTGCGCCTGGCGACGAACCAGGCTCGCATTGAGCGCCTGGAGCAGCAGGTGCGCGGCAAGGGAGGTGATGGCCATGGATGAACTGGCAGCCACACGCCGGCATGCCGAGCGCCACCATCCTGACGCAGCGGTGACCCGCGATCAGTTCGTTGACCTGGTGAAGCGTGTGTCGGTGGAGCTAAACGCCTTGCGCCGCGAGGTATCGGCACTGCGCAACCGCGTCGAACAACTGGAGCGAGAGAAGCGAGGTAGGCCATGAGCATGCTACATCTCACCCAAGCGCAGCAGCAGTTCCCGCATGCCTGGCAATGTATCGCGGACGAAATGGAGCGCGAGGCATGTGGTTACGACGCCACCCTCACGCCCATCACGGCCGAGGTAATTGTCGTTGACGGTGAGCAGGTGCTTGAGGTTGTTGCGGTGAGCGACATTCGCGTTGTCGAAGGCGGCGAGGACTCGTTCGCTCGCATGACCTTCCACGCCAAACTCACTCAATCCTGACCCAAGCCCGCCGGGGGGAGCAACGAAGATTTGTTCGTTCGCTCCCGAACTACGCGCGCTGACTTTTTCTCAGAGATCGGAGGATAAGCGCAGCGCGATGTTTCTAACGTGGGCGGCACTACCGAGTGAACCAACCACGTGCGCCGAGTGAGTGTCGGTGCACGTGGCGCTCGACCCAGAGCTATTCCTCCATGCGGGGGGTAGGTGCTCCATGACATTTCTTGAACTTAACGCCAGAACCGCATGGGCACGGCTCATTTCGCCCCACTTTTTTAGTTGGTGGTTGGATTGCGGTGGTGGGTTCAGGGTTTACAAATTCGTGCACCACTTGCCGATGCTCGCGCATCTGGGGGGTCTCAAAGAACTTCAAATCTTTGTTGGCCACCTCGTAATGGACACGCATTTCGTCGGTCCATGTTTCACATGGCATTAGGACGAAATCCTCGCCATCATTTCCATCGGAATGCTTGGGTGCGTCAATCCCTATACCTATGATCCTAGTCAGTTCTTGGAACTTGTTCTTAGCTGAACCACATGCGATCTCGAGCATCGCTTGTCGCTTCTCTCGATAATCAGGTCTGGCCTTTAGGTCAGTAGGCGCACAAAGCTGCAAGAATACGTAGGCAATGTTCTTTGTATATGATGGTAAAAGTGTGACTTGGCGCATCAATCCAATGGGTCGATCAGGGAATTTACTGATAACCTCTAGCATCCTTTCAAAAAGGCCACGCCGCATGAATCGTGGCTCTTTCACCATGTCGAAAATGGCACTCTGTTTGGTCCAGAGATTTCCGTTTCCTAAGAGAGTTCCGTCAATGGCATTTTGGCAGGTTCTCTGAATAAGCTCATCCCAGCCATATGAAACTTTATTCGCTGCCTTGGTGTTCTTGTATACGTCAGTGTCGATGAAGTCTCGCCACTCGCCTTCGCCGATCATTACACAGTTAATGTCCGATCTGTCTTGGGGGCCTATGACGTGTCGATTTAGCGAGCTATCGAAATTGGCAAGGTAGTGGCCAAGAAGATCCTCCTCTCCGCAGTAGCTCAGCATGTCGTACTGCGTTATGGCTCGAACCTTCTCATTCAGGAACCTGGAAAGGTCAGTGATAGTGTCTAGTTCGGACAGAATGATTGCTAGATTGTGGCTGTCTAGGATGTGTACAGGATTATTCCTGTCGAGCCTGACGTGAAACGGAAACGGGTCAGGATCATTGTTGTCACAATCCTCGTACGTTATTGCCAGGCTTCCATAAACGTTGTCACTGGAGGCTTTTTTGCATGCCTCCTTGGCTCCGTGAGCCACAATGATTTTATGTATCTTGGCGTTGTTAACATCAATCTCGAAGGGTAGGGGATGCTCTTTCTTTGCATCTAAGTAGCTTGGACGACCCATCCGAATGTAACGTTCAGCGCCGTGAGCAGTATTGATTTGCTTGTCTATTGCCTTGCGCTTCCATCGTCCCCAGGCAATGTCGAGATCCATGTCATCATCACCTGCGATGACAATCTCTCTATCGAAAAAAACGAATATTTCATCGCCAAATACGGCGATTAGGTCACACATCTCGTGTCCATCATCCTTGTACGGGTTAGCATGACTCCATAACTTGAGAAATGTGCGCTCACCAAAATCCGCAAGCATGCGTTCGGTCTCAGTCACTCCTTGAGATACCTTCGGAACGATGTTCGTCATCTTATGGTGCGCCCCCTGCGCTTTGATGGCTATCCGAGAGTATCGGACGATTGTTAGCTTGGTGCCACCGATGCTTCGAGTGCTAGCCTGTCGTCCATGTCCGTGCTTCTCAATCTTGACCGACCAATCGAGTGGCCCGACGCCTTAAAAGCTACGCTCGACAACGTGCGCCCAATTATGCGGGCGTGGGAGCTGGGCTTACCGGCGAAGAACGGTGCCGACTTTGACCGTGGGGTTGTCACGCTTGGCAATGCCTTGCTCTCGTACTCCGTTCGTGGGTGGCACTGCACGCGCCTGACCGACGACGAAGCAGCCAACATTGAGGCGGTCGGCTTGGCACCTTTGAGCGCTGACCTGATCGAGCGCCGCATTACTACTCAAGTGCGGCGCGGGACACTGCCGGTGGCGGTAGGCGACATTTTGCGCGCTGCGCACCAAGGTGCTGCGAGCAATCGTGCTGGCATGATTTGGTTTTGTTTCTTCCCACCTTACGAGGCTGGCGAGGGTGGCATCCATCGCCTACTGCGTCACTGGGGCGGCGAAGCGATGTACTGGGCGCATGAATCGGACGCGACGGTTGCTCCCGTGCTGCGTCAGCTTGGCATGCCCTGCATCGTCGAGGCTGACGTGCCGGTGGCGTGGCTGTCAGACACATACTCAGTGGCCATGTCCGTCGCCAGGCGCGATCTGATCCATCACGGCGAATCCGTCACCGAGCCTGTTCGGTTTGAGGCACACGCAACGTGCGCGATCCCAGGTGACTGCGTGCATGCGGTGCATCGGTTCCCCGGTGCACGCTTTATTGCGTTGTCCGGCTGCGACGGCTGGCGCGCGCCGTTGTCATAGCCCCACTGCCGACCTGCTGCCGCTACTGCTACCCACCGTCGTCGCGCAGGACGTCCACGGCGCTCAGCACGGGCCTTGTGGCGACGGGGCGTCCCCAAGGGTGCGGAAGGGCGTACGGCGTGCGTGGGCGGGCTTTGCTGCTGGCCATGCCCCAGGGCGCCGCACCCTTGTACCTGCTGGCGCTGTCGCGCCCGTTTTCGGACACGGGTTCGGACACGGCAAAATGAGGGCGACGGCGAAGCCGCATGGCAATTGGGTTTGAGTCCCTATGCCGGGTACCCTCTTGGCACCAATGTATAGTCCGACAACGTCCAATATGGACCAAAAAGACTAGATAAACCCGCCACTTAGGCGGGTTTTTTCTTGTTTGGGGGTGTAAGCCGGAACCCTAGAAATTTCCGGAAATTTGTCTAACGTGCTGTTTATAAAGGATTAGCTGAGGACGGCTAAAATTAGCTAAGTCAAAGAATTCGTGCTAATCGCGGCTGTACTTGTCGTTACGAGGTTACTGTCGAAGCGGTCGGCTGCAGTCTCGGCAGGACCTCCTCCAGCGTCTCCAGTCGGGCTTGCGTGGCGGCGGCGCGGCTTTGGGCCTCTTGGCGCGCCACCCTTTCCGAGGGATGGCCGAGATTCGTGTGAAAACGCTCATATAGCGTCTAAGATGCTGTTTTCATTGAATTATATGAATCGAGCTAAAAATAGCTAAGATCGAAGATCCCTGCAAATCACGACTGCACGCTGAAACCGTCCACCCTACGTCAGTCCGATCAGTCTGGTGATGCGGTGGTGGCAGTTGGCGTTGGCGTGGATGCAGGCTGCAGCGTGGACAAAACCTGTTCTAGCGTCTCCAGCCTGGCCTGCATCGATATGGCTCGACCCTCGGCATCCTGCCTCGCCGCCCTCTCCTGGTCGAGTGCCTGCGCGGCAGCTTCGAGGTCAAGGCGTGCGCGTTCGAGCGCCTGGACATCGCGACTCCACGTCGTGCGCAAGCTGGTCAGTTCCGCCACCACAGGCTTAAGCGTGGCTACCTCGTCTTGCGCTGCGCGCACAGCGTTGCGTGCCTGCTGCACTTCCTTGTCCAGGCGCGCGTTGTGTTCCGTCAGGCGCCCGTTGTCGCGATTGAGCTGCAAGAGTTCGTGATTCTTGCCCGTGAGGGCTTCGTTGGCCTGACGCAGGGCTACCTGTAGTTCTTGGATCTGGTGTTCATGCCGGCGTTGTTCCTGCTCCCGCTGCTCCTTCACGGACGTTCGGTAGTGCTCCAGTGCCTCGCGGGCATGCGCGTGTTTCTCTTCTAGCGACTGCGCGTGCGCTTCGTGCTCGGCCACGCGGGCGATCAAGCCCGTGACGCGCTCATCCAGTTGCCGCACTTGAAGGGTCGCATCGAGCCGCGCCTGGCGCGTGCTCTCGTGTTGCGCCTGTTCCTCGCGCAGCGCCGTCGCCGTGCGTTCCTGGTCGGCACGGATGGATGCCGCCTCGTGCCGTGCCTGCTCCAACTGGGCGGTGAGCTCTTTCCGCGGGGCCTCGAAACGGGCGGCGGCCTCAGCGATCTTGGCGTCCGCCTCCTCTTGGAGCCGCCCCGCCAAACGGCTGACCAGATCGGTCAAGGCGTCGCTGATCGGGAATTTGCCGCCCACACCGGCGGTGTCCTCGGCCTCCAGCTCCTTGAGGTAGCGATGGATGGTTGTTTTCGAGCCGGTGTTGCCCAACGCCACCCGCACCGCGTCGACCGAGGGGTGTTTTCCCTCGGCCAGCAAGGCGTTACGGGCCTTCTCGATCTCGGTCTTGTACACGCCGCCACGGGCCATCACGACGCCTCCTTGATATTTCGTAACACATTACATACCATGTAATCACGTAATATTTCAAGTGAGCGAAGCGGCGACCTAGGCGAGAAATCTAACACCGGATAATGGGAACTTATCCGATGTTAGGGGGGGCTTAGCAAGTAGGTGCCCGCTGACCAGTATGAAACACCTGATGTCCTGCTGACCTACCCCTCCACCACCGAGCCGCAGTTGATGGATGGAATTCGGCAAGACCCGCAGTTTGCGGATTTACATGGCCATGAAGCCCCGCCTGCTAAGCCGGGTAAGCCACACCTGCCGGATCCGCGAACCCTTAACGATGATTCCCAGCCAGGCCAACCCACCTGGCCGATCGACTTCATTTCCAATGCCTCCCAGCAGCCTTTGTCAAGCAACCGCAGTAAACCTATAGTCCCAAACCAAGTAAACAAGGCTATCCGCAGCGGGCTTTATATGACCCGTATTGCCTCCGCTGGCGCAATAGAGGAAGCTCGAATCGCAGGACCAAGTGCAGCAGTCTGCCCAACGAATAGCATCAACAGAACGCCCAGCGGTATGTAGAGGAACGGTAGTCGCGGAAGTTCATATATCTGCATGAGCCCTAAGTTCAGTGCATAGGCGCTTGCCACACCAACTAAGCTGCCAAGGCTTACGATGAATGCATTTTCGATCAAGAAGTATTTCAATATCTCGAAGCGAGTTGCACCAAGGGCACGCCTTACTCCAATTTGTCTGCGCCGCCGCGACACCCAAAAGCTCGTCAGACCGACGATTCCCAGCACTGTGGTTAAAAGCGTGGCACCAACAATGGCGGCGAGAATGGAGATCATTGACATGTCCCCTTTAAAGTACTCAGTTCGTAGCGTTGATATCGTCCGTGTTTCGTCGTCGTCGACAATTATACCGGGAATTATGCGGCTTAGGTTGTTACGCGCCATGTTGATAATTGTCGGAAGTTTTTTAGGCGCGGCGCGAAATACATAAGTACCATATAAGCTCCCCCCTGGCTGCATAGGCACGACGACTGACCAATCAGCCTTAAATCTTGGCTGTAGTTCGAACTCAGGGCGCACGAGATAGCGCAACGTCCCAATAACTGTGAAATGCCATTTGTTAACCCAAAAGTCCTTTCCCAAGGCGGTCTGTCCAGGCCACAACGTGGAAGCAAGTGCTTGCGTCACCCATACATTCGCGTTGTTAGGTAATGCCCCCGTGGCCGGCTGGAAATCGTCGGCTGTGAACTGACGCCCCGTAGTCAGCTCTAAGCCGAGTACTTTTGGCGCATCCGGACCCACTGCGTAAAAATGTGCGGAGGCAGTTTCGTGAGTGGATGATTGATCGAGGCGTATGCCAAAGTCAGCTTGACGTGAAGAAAATGGGACGGTGTTAACCACGGCAACGGCAGATATGCCGTCGATTTGCCTAAGAAAGTTCAGCGCGCGCACATTGATATCATTTACTTGGCATGCATCACACGCAATGATTTTAACAAGACCGAGTTTACCGTCGTCCACACCACTATGGATAGACACTGTTGCTACGGCATCGCTTAGCAGATATGTCGCGTTACAAAATACCGCTAGTGTGAGTCCAATCTGCGCAGCGATTAGCACTACAGGTATCTTGTGCCTTCGAAGAGCCGAAAAAATGGGTGACATATGCATGAATTTCATTCACTCCGAATCTGAAGCGCTGGCGCTGTCTTTGCCGAACGCAGTGCGGGCACGATGGCAACGAGCATGCCGCAGAAAATCGATAGAATAAAAATTGACATAAACATCGAAAGATCAAGATGAGCAAGGTCGGCGTAGCTAAACGGCTGCCTTCTAATCACCATCAAGCCACATAGCGTCACGATAAGTCCGCCGATGCCACCTAAGAGGCCGATGACTGCAGCCTCGACGAGACACTGCCAAAACAAGCCGGCTTGCGTTGCGCCAAGAGCACGCCGCAAGCCAAACTCGACACTTCTACCAGAGAACTTCGCAAATAGCAGCCCAACGGTATTGCAAAGACATACGAGAAGGAATGCAAAAGCCATAGCCACCTGCAACTTTACTGCGTCTGGCACAACGCCGTTGTAGGAAAGCCATTCAAGAAGCGATGTCAGGCGTACTTTTGGTTTGATGTCGAATCGGCCAAGGTCGTGTTGTTGTGCAGCATAGCCTTCCAAAAATCTTTTATAGTTTGCTACGGCCTCTGAATTACCTAATTGAACCCATAACTGCACCCACAAGCACGATGACGCGTGAGTCAGGTCCACGCCTGCCGTCGGCTCACGCCAGCAGTACCAAGCATTAAAATCATCGCGATTAAGTTCGATGCTCGTTGCAAATGGCATGACGACATCTTCGACCCTGCCGTAAAAGGTTGAAGCAGAGTCGCGCATGATTGCGCCGCCTGCCACCTCATAAAATTTTGGCCGCGGACGCCACGGTGCTAGTACTCCGATAATCTCGAACGAATTGTTATTTACGCTGATACGTCGACCTACACTGTTTGCACCATGGAACAAGTGTTTGTTCAGAGAATTGGAAATAACGACAACTCGTGCATGATGTATCTCGTCGTCTTTTGACCATGATCCGCCAAATGCGAAGGGCACATCAAACATTGAGAAGAAATCTGAATTGGTCGACAGAAGCTGCCCAATGAAAGGCGGGACGGCATCTGTCATGGCATCAATTTTTTCAGAACTTGAAACTACAATGGCACTTCGTGTTGCAGGCCCATTTTGGGCTAAGTCAACAGCAGTACGATAGTCCAGAAGATCCCATGGTGCCTTAGCATTAGAATGCTTTGGATCGCCGTCCAATTGAGGATAAAATATAGTTTTACTACGGCCTGGTAGCGGATCACCCGATAAGAGGTGATATACGGTGATGGTCGTCATGCATGCACCAATTCCAACGCTCAGTGCCAGTACCATCAGGGCACTTAGGGCACGGTTACGCCATATGGCGCGGAGCGCAAGATCTAAATAATATAACAGCATATTCATTTTCGTCTTTATCTCACTTACGCGAGAGCTGATACGAATGTCGAGATTCAACGACGCCACAGAAACTCTGCGTATTACGCGTTAAGCATGAACTCTTCATCTACACGTTGACCGGCTGTAAGTAGCTTCTCGAACATACCATTGTTCGAAGCGAGTGTACTGAAGGTCCCCGTCTCTACTACTTGCCCGCCATGAATGACCACGAGCCGGTCCGTCTTGCGCATCGTATTTAAATTGTGTGCGATAACAATTAATGAGAGGCTATTCTTTCTAGCTTTCTCAATCATGGCGTCCTGGATGCGCTGCTCCGTAAGGCTATCTACAGCAGATGTCGCCTCATCGAGAACAAGGAGCCGCGATTTGCGTAGAAAGGCTCGTGCCAACGAAATGCGTTGACGCTGGCCACCGCTTAGCTTGACACCGCGTTCGCCGACAATTGTGTTGAGGCCTTCATCGAGTCCCACGATGAACTCATCCACGCAAGCATCCCGCGCGGCGTTCTCTACATCCTCATCACTGGCATCCACACGGGCCATCCGAATATTTTCGCGGATCGACGTATTGAAGAGGAAGACATCTTGAGAAACCATTGCAACATGCTCGCGCACTACACCGATTGGCAACCTCTTGATGTCAATGCCATCCAGCAAAATTCGACCGCTGTCGGGGTCGAACAGGCGGCAAATGAGATTTGCCAGTGTCGTCTTTCCGGAGCCACTCGTGCCCACCAGACCCACCACCTCGCCTGGATCGACGCGAAAGTCGATATCATGAAGGATGCAGTGATTTGGATCGTAGCCGAACGAAACTCCCTCTATTTGGCATGAACTACTCGTGGGCATCCGCAGACTTGCCTCGTTTTCCGAGGGATCAACGACGGTAGGCGAGAGCTCCATCAATTCAAATATGCGTGCGGAGGATCCGAGCGCGGTTGCAATATTTCCGTAGATCACTGAAAACACTGAGATGCTCTGCGTGATGTTTTCTGAGTAGAACAGAAACGCGATTAGTTGACCAGCCGACAGGTGTCCTGCTGATACTTGTGTGCCGCCGTACCAAAACACCCCCACTGTTACGATCGAGGAAAAGAAATTCAATGCGCCACCGAACAGTGAGCTTAGTCGCACAGAAAGGATGGAAGCAGTGAGTGCACGATCAATAGATTCAGAATACATTTCGTGTAGCACGGGTTCCCGGCTGAATAATTTCACCGTATGGATACCAGAAATGCCTTCGCTAGCAACCGCGAGTGCGTCGCCAGAGTGATCCCTGACACGCCGTGCTGCACTGCTAATCCGCGGCCCAAAGCGGGCTGATAGTATTGCCGAGACTGGTGCAAGAAAGAGAATCAGCAAGGTCAATCGCCAATTCATCGCTAACATGACAATGAGTGCGCCGCAGAAAGTGAGTAATTGGTTAAGCGAGCTAACGATCGTTTCCGTCACGGCGTTGCGAATAGTCGCCGTATCAGAGTGGAGTCGCGATGCCAGTTCACCAAGTCTTTGGCTGTGGAAGAAACGCAAATCTAATGCGATAATCCGTGAAAGCAGACCTTTGCGAAGTCCGTTAATGATGATCTCGCCTGAGGTATCCAATAGATAGCCACCAGCGAATCCAATAGCCGCCCGGGCTATGAAGATGGCGAACAAAATAAACGCAAACGAATTAATGGCTAGGAATCCTGCGTTATTCACGGCCGCATCTACTACCTTCCCAATGATAAGCGGAAATGTAAGCGAGAGGCCAGTCGAGGCGAGCACGAATAGGACGCCCGCAGCTATCCTTAAACGAAGCCCCTTCATTAACGCGAAGAGCTTTTTCGCTTCGCTCAACTTGAAGTGTTCAGTAACCATAGGTCGCAGAGCCCTTGCACATAATCATCGAGAACACCTGCTTGAGATATTGAATAGTTCATCTGGCATGAACAACCTCTGTCGATCGTTGACGAGTCTGTCGAGAAAGATACCGATGCCTGCAGTCCCATATCCATAGTCGGAGCAGACTCGAAAGTGATCGAAACCACCGAAGGCGGTACCCTGGAACTCCCCTTGTTCTGTCCGGTTAATGCCATAGGGCAAGATACCATCGGCGAGGTAACATGCACTCCTGATGAAATCGTCGGTAGGAGTTGGCGCCAACTGTGCCATGTCGATAAGTAGTTCGCCCATGCCTGATAGTCCTTCCATCTGCCATATCTTGTTGGAGAACCGCTCGCTCACTGATCGAGCGCACTCCTGCGCCACGCGTAAGTAATCTTCATTGCCAGTCGCAAGCCAGGCCCGTAATGCAACCGCACCTATGCCAGCCGTACCTGCCATTACGTGTGGGGTATGTGGCTCGTTCGATGCGGATTCCGCGAACTGCTGCCAGAGTATCTGACCCGCACGATCCACCCGGTGCGAGAGATCAAAATCTAGTGCTTCGGTGCCATATCGAAGCAGATCATCACGCTTCGCAGCGACAGCCAAATATATGAGAAAAAGAGCCACGCCGCTTTGGCCCGTGGCAAAGCCAAGCGGTGTCCGCCCACCAACTTTCCAGTGAATGCCTTTGGCGTCCACCTCCGCTTGGCCGAGGATCCGCTCAGCTAGTTCAATCGCACGTTCAAGATGGCGCGATTCTCCAGTCGCAAGGTAGAAGCGGATGTAGGCGAGGCCCACACCCGCGAAGCCGGTCAGCAACCCGTGCGGCAAATCGGAGGTCATGCCATTCATAGCCCCGTCAAGCATTTTGACGGCCTGCTCGACACGCCCACTGTCGAGCAGCAAACTCGCTACGCCGGCCAAGCCGGAGAATAATCCTGGCGGACAATTCAATATAGTGGCCCGGGCAGCAATCCAGTCTAGGATTGCATCTTCCACGTATCCACGGTGACGAAGAAGAAAATATGCACACCCGGTTGCACCATACATTAGGTTTACTGGGTTTGTAGCCCATATCTCGGCTGATCCGGGCCATAGGCGGTCCGATCGAGTGAGAGTGATCGAACTGTCGAAAAATAGATCAATCTCGGCCAAGATTGGTGAATAGGCTTTTCGATCATACGTCGATAGATTTCTCGACAGCGTGGGGAAAAGCGGCCTTTTGTCATCGGGAGGCTCGATGCCGTCTAGGTGTGCTATAGCGCTATCAATGTCCCACCGTTCCGCAGGGTCCTGCTGTGTTAGGCCGCGAACCATGTCAGCCAGGTGTGCGGGCAACCCCAAATCAGCCAAGTTCATATCGAGCTTCCGAAATAGGCCAGCCCTGTTTAAGTCGAATCCCGACGCGCTATAGGTGATAAGGTCAAGGATCAAGGCGCCGAATGCATAATAGTCATCAGCTAATGACGGTCGTCTGTCGGCTCGTTGATCTGCTGAGGCATAACCAGCCGTCCATCCGGCGACCCAGTGCGAATCGATTGTGAGGTCATGGGAGAACTCAAAATCGACAAAGCGCACCTCGTTATCAGTAGTAATAAGCACATTAGTCCGCGTGAGATCGCGCAGTACTACGCCAAACGAATGTATAGCCTTAAGGGCCGTGGCGATGTTACGCACGACCGTTCTCAAAGATTCGAAAGTTTGGCTCGGAGTTTGGTTTTCGCTATTGAAGTAAAACGCCATGGAGTAACCCCAGAGCGTATCAGCACCATTCAGCCGCTCCTGCACGAGAAACCAGTGTCCTTCCTCTTCAAAATGATCCACGTAACGTGGCGTAAAACCGCAACCATCCAGCTTCTGAAGGATTGCCGCTTCCTTCTTTAGCGTGTAGCCTGGTTCGAGACCGTCAACCCCTAAGATCGCACCAAGCAATCGGCGTTGCTCCCGTACCACAACTTGTAGGCCGTCTCGCTCGTCTACACCATAGTACATGCCACCCTCGCCACTGAACTTGATCGCCTTTTCGACTCGGTAGTGACCGTTGAGTAGCACGCTTGAACGCGAATTCTCAATGCCGCTCGACGAGATCTTATCGCCCAAGTCAACATCGAGATTCAAAGGGTTAAATAGGCCAGGCTTACGTATATCGTCGACCCATGATCCATCGCCCAATCGATATCCTGGAATTCGATATCCATATGCGTCGAGCCGGTAGTCTTCAATATGCGCTCCGTAACGGTAGTGTAGGACCATGCTGTTTTTATAGATATTATCCGTGAGGATATGCGGTCCAACGAACTTATCCGTGAGTGGGTGCAACGCCTCAATTACAGATTTAAAATTCTCTGCTGAGGATGGATAGATAGTGATGAACTTTCCAACTTGTGTGCGAGGCCAATTCTTATTTAGTGTAAGCTCAAGCATCTGCAGGTCGGCGCAAAATTTAAATGACACATTTGCTCTGACCAGTTCAGGAACAACGAAGGTAAGCATGTCTTTCGCATGCATAGGTATAACGGAGAGATGGATCTTCCATCCATGCCCTAGACCCACGGCATCAGGAGGTGTGACCTCGGTCCACACGCCGTGATTACTGGTATGCCAACCAGCTGGCAGAAGGGGCCTGACGACATTTAGATATTCGTCTGATGGTTTACGCTGACTTAGGGACTCGTAGAATACCTTGCTCAGAAGTGTGTACATCATGTACGGGTGATCTTTCATGATCTCTCCAATCGCTACCACCTAGTCAAGGAATTTTTGAGACCGTGGTCAACTTCCTATTTCAACAATAAAGAAGGGGTGGGCTGTGCCCACCCCTTCTATTTGCTTAGCCGCCTTGACCTTCGCCCTTCGTCTTACTGCTGACGCTGGACGTACAGCTCTGCCACGAAACGCAGGAAGCCACTTCCGGAGCATTCGAATCGAGATCAAGGGTCTGCAAATGCATTACGTTTGTCATTGATTCTCTCCTTAGTTCAACTTACGAGTGAGGCCTGTTGCCGTATAGCGGCTTCCAAGCCGACGTGCAAACCCTTCTGGGCTTGCTAAGCGTATTTAAAATGAATGTCGTGAACCGTGTCAAGTGTCGAGCTCAATCCTAATATACATCACGCCTGCAAAACACGTTGAAGCGTCTTAAGTTGTCCTCAATGATATGCAGACCTTTGCCTGCAATGCCACCTTGGCTCCGAACCTTTGATAGACTCCGGTGCAACACAAATTGCCCCCAAGCACTTTTAAGTGTGATCAGAGAAAACGTCAAATAGGGTTAAATCGCCTATGAGTTATCTCGAAGCACCCATAGAGTTATCGCATAAATCTATAATGGTAATCGGCATCCGCGAATGTATGAACGCTGCAAGGTCGACTATCACTGAATAGATACAGCGGCGGTGTCGCCGCGCATACGTTGTGCGGCATGTTGCGCCACGCCAGCAGGCGACAGGGACGACAATGGACATATTGCATGCCCACTTTCAGCCTCGAACGAGGCGGCATGATAATCATAATGCGTTCCCCTATGATTTCATCTTCTTTGACGCTACATCAAAGCCATAACGAGTGTCTGTAGGCGAAGGACTACAATCGGGTCAGCATAAACTAGTTTATGCGACGCTCGACACGAACTTCATGCGCGATTTGCGCAGTCCGGGGCCGAGCCCTCACTTGCAGGCGCCCCTCCCACTTCGTGCGTGCGCTGTCCTGATGTTGCTCGTCGGGGTTCACCCCCGATTTCACGGACACTTACAAAAGGGCCGCTCGAGGCCCAGAGGAGTGTTCATGTCGAAGCGAAGAAAGTTCAGTGCGGAGTTCAAGCGCGGTGCGGTTGAACAGGCCAGGCAGCCGGGTGTCACTTGCGCCCAAGTGGCCCGCGAGCTGGGGGTCCGGGAGAACCTGTTGACCCGCTGGAAACGGGAGTCCAACAGCCAGGGGTCGGTCGCGTTTGGCGGTAGCGGAACGCCGCGGGATGAGGAGCTGGCGAGGCTCAAGCGCGAGCTGGCCCGGGTGAAGAAGGAGCGGGATTTTTTGCGCGAAGCGGCGACGTTCTTTGCCAAGGGATCATCCTGAGGTATCAGGTGATCGAACGTTGCCGCAACGAGTTTCCGGTTCGGCTGATGTGCCGCTGTCTGCGGGTGTCGACCAGTGGCTACTACGATTGGAGCAAGCGCATGCCCAGTGCCCGCCAAGCCGACAACGATCGCCTGCTCGGCCGCATCCGTGCACTGCACGAGGACAGCCGTGGCGTGTTGGGGGCGGGACGGATGCATGAGGACCTCGCCGCGGAAGGCGAGTCGGCCAGCCTGAACCGGGTGGCGCGTCTGATGGCGGCCGATGGCCTGCAGGGCTGGCCACGCAAGAAGCGGCGCGGCCAGCGGGCTCAACCGGGACTGGCCCCACCGGGCGTGCGCAACTGGCTGGAACGGGACTTCACCGCACAGGAGCCGGAGACCAAGTGGGTCACCGACATCACCGAGATCAAGACCGACGAAGGCAAGCTGTACCTATGCATCGTGCTGGACCTGTTCGACCACCGGGTCGTGGGTTGGTCGATGCATCATCGGCAAGACCGGCAGATGGTGATCCGGGCCGTGCAGATGGCCGTGTGGCAGCGCCAGGGAGGCGAGCCGGTGATCCTGCATTCGGATCGTGGCAGCCAGTTCCGCAGCGGCGACTACCAGGACTATCTGGTGGCCAATGCGTTGGTGTGCTCGATGAGCGCGGTCGGCCATTGCGGGGACAACGCGGCTTGCGAGGGCTTCTTCGGCCAGCTCAAGCGCGAGCGTGTCTACCGCATGAAATATCCGACGCTCGATGCAGCAAGAGCCGATGTGTTCGAATACATCGAGCGGTTCCACAATCCGAGAATGCGGCGCAGGCAGGCAAAGCAGGATCTGAAGTTTTCCACCCTTTCACAACCGTCCGTGATTTCGGGGTAGAACCCTCGTGGAAGATCTGCGAACGCAACGCCGATTCGCTGGTCCTTGAAGTCGAGGTCAACCTGTCTCAGGTCGCCGTGGACTTGGAAGATGCCTCCAATGCCCGGTTCGAGGCCTTCTGCGCCAGCGAGTGGCTCCGCGGCGTGTGTGCACTGTTGGAAATTTCACTCGATGAGCAGGTGCTGCGGGCGTTGGCGGCCACGGCGGACCGAACGCCTCGCTTCACCCTTTCGCACCGGGAGCGAACGGTAGACGTGCCTGATCATGCCGATCCGATTTCGGCTGATCTTGAGCACTTCAAACTGGCCCGGCGCGATCTGGCAATGGAGTTCCGTGCCGAGGGCATCGCACCCGGTCGCTACGAACTCAAGCCGGCCAAGGCGGTAATCGACAAGATTCGAGATCGCTATCGGTCGTTGGTGCACGAACACGTCCGCCAGCTTGATCGGCAAGCCCTCGTTCGACTTGCGGTTCAGCAGTTCGATCATTTGGTGGCCGAGTACGATAGCGAGAGCACGAGGCTTCGCATGAGTCTTACGCACGAAGTCGACTTCGATCGCATCGAGGAGCAGGCCAAGGCGCACGAGGAGTTCATTCGGGCGACGCGGAACGTGCGCTACCTGCTGGAGCTCGGGTATAGCCGTGGCCTATCGGGGGGCAGGGTGCCCTCGGTGGAGGAGTGGCAAAGATTGCTTGCCCAAGTGGATTGGCTGCTGGTCCTGTATGGGGCGAGCGACACCCTGCACAACGAACTGGAAGTCGGCGGCGTCGACGTGGATAGCGAGTTCATCCCCGAAGTCTTCTATGAAGGCGGCGATGACCACGCCTACCAGCACGAAGCCGCGAACGAGCTGCTGGAGCGTGACGATGACGAAGACCGCGTCGCGTCGATGGACGAGGCGGAGCGGCAACGGCTCAACACGGCCTTCGTGAACAGTGTCGGTTTTCCCCTGACCACCCTGTTGCCCGTGTTGGCGGTTCTGGGTCGGTGGGTGAGTGCCAGGGAAGGGGCGGTGCCGCTGGCGTGGTCGTACGAAGGCTCAAAGGCCGACGTGCTGGCCACGCTTGTCGCGCACATGTCGCCACCCATGCCGCAGGCTGAAGTAGAGGCAGCATTGGACTTTCTGACCTTGGACGCGGGCAGGGTATGCGTGCTGGCCGCTCGCGAGCTCGAGGAAGGTGATGTGCCTATCTGGGAGCACCGCAAGCGCGTGCACCGCTACGGCATTCGTCCGGTGCTGCGCATCGGGCAGGACAGACTGTTGTGGGGTGCGGCGGCAGCGCATCGGGCCTTCGGCATCTGGAATGGCACGTTTTCGGACGGCTACCCGCCGGCCGACTTTGGGTACCCACAGATCGAAGAGGTCGCCGCCTCGATCAAGAAGCATATTGAAGATGATCTGGAAGTGCGCACCGTGGAGGTGCTTGGCCGGCATCTGACGTACTTCGAGCACGGCGTTGATTTCCACCGGCGGTTCCCGCTAGAAGGCTTCGAGGATGTCGGCGATTTCGACGTATTGGCCTACCGTCCGGAGGACAACCGGTGGTTTATGGTCGAGTGCAAGTACAACAAGCCAGCGTTTTGCATCAAGGACATGCGACGTCTTCGCGAAGAGGTCTTCGGGAAGACGCCGACGACGGGCCAATTAGCGAAGATCGCACGTCGACACGCGTTCCTGGAGACCCATGCTGCGCGACTGCTCGAGCTATTGAAGTGGCCCGCGGGGCCCGCCGTCGAGCAGCGGATCGAGGACTTGTACGTATGCCCGCGCATCTTCCCGTTCATGCGCCACGTGCCGCGTCCGGTGCTGACGCAGTTCGTTCGGCTGGGCAAGCTCAACGCACTGGTACGCAGCCGCCTGGATGGTGGAGCGGATCCCGGTCAGTAGGGTCGGCGCGCTGCCGTGCGTCTGTTAAGGCGGGGGAGGACTCTCAAGAAGCGCCGATCACTCCGCCAATTCGTCGGCTAGAAAGCAAAGCCACGTTGAAGACCGAGCTCACTTCTTGCGCTCTATCCATTTCCACCTTGTTGCAAGCTAAAGCGAACCTCGGCAGTGGATCCTCCGTGGTCGCTCGGAGCCACGTGGCGAGAATCGGATCCGTAACACGTCGCGCCCGGAGTGCCTCAGCTAGTCGCACACATTCGGCGCGAATGAGTGAAACCGCGACCGCCGCGTGAGAGTCGCAGCAAGGCGACGAGTCGGACCACGGGCGTCATCCCTGATGATCGCTTGAGCTCGCTTGGGTTCCGGTCACGCCTTGTGAGTTCTCGGCGGCGTTAGCTGAGTTTCACAGCTTTTCCCGTTTCTAATAGGTCCGCCGCGCGACTGTTGAGTAGACTGCCCGCCTGGAAATACCCCATCACGGTGCCGACGCCGCGGTGTTCGGTCATCGCCATCACCTCGCCGAGGGGCACGCCCTGGCGTCCGGCTTCGGTGACGAAGCCCGAGCGCAGGCTGTGGGCGGCCCAGTCGCCGGCGAGCCCGGCCAGCTTTGCGCGCCGTTGGACCAGCCGTGCCACGTGGTCGGCGGTGAGCGCGGTGGTCCCGACGGCGCCGCCGCGGTGCAGGCGGCGGAAGAGGGGACCGGTGGTCGCCGGCGCCGCGGCGAGCCACGCCGCCAGGGCGTGGGCGGCCTCACCCCGCAGCGGCTTTTCGCGGCGTACGCCATCCGTATGCGTCTTGGTGGCGCCGAGCGCGTACACCCAGGTGTCGGCATCGAGCCTCCGCACGTCGGTGACCTGCAAGCCCACGACCTCCGAGCGGCGGCGGCCGCCACCGCTCCAGGCGAGCAGCAGCAGGGCGCGATCGCGCACGCCGCGCAGGCCGTCGGTGCAGGTGGCGAGCATCGCCTGGAGTGGTTCGGCGACCACGGCGGTCTTCTTGCGCACGCTGACGCCCTGACGGGCCTGCGCTTTACGGGCTTGGCGCAGCAAGGTCTTCACGGCCGGCGCTTCGTTCGGGCTGTCCCAGCCGTGGGCCCGATGCCAGCTGGCCAGCACCGCCAACCGGTGGCTGACCGTGTTGTAGGCCAGGGGGCCCGGATGACCCTTGATGCCGGCGCCGACCAGCGCAGTGTCCAGCGTGGGCGGCAGCAGGTGTTCCCAGGTGCCGTCGTCGCGCGGGCACGCCAGGTGGTCCAGCACGAACTGCACCGCGACCGCCGGCGGCAGCGGCGCCGCGCCGAACGCCGCGCCGTAGCGGCCCTGCAGCCACGCCGCCCAGTAGGTGAGGGCGCTGCGGTAGCTGCGCACGGTATTCGGCGCGGTGCCGGCGGCGACGAACGCCGCGGCGGCGGCCTGGCTCGACGCATCCAGCGCCGCCAGGTCCAGTGTGGAGGCGGTGACATCTATCTGGATCAGCGTATGATTCATTACGTCCACCGTATGAGAAGCGCGTTTTTAGGGTGAACAGATCGGATAACTTATCTTTATCATACCTAAAAGTAGAGGGGCAGGGCATGGCGCTCGGGGTACCGGAAACGGACGTTTTTGAGGCGGCGGATACGGTGCTGGCGCGTGGCGAACGGCCTACCGTCGAACGCGTGCGGACCGAGCTCGGCCGCGGCAGTCCGGCCCGCGTCGGCCAATTGCTGGAGCAATGGTGGGGGCAGTTGGCGCAACGCTTGAAGGGACATGCGCTGCTGCCGGAACTACCCGGCGATGTGGCCCAGGCCTTTACCGAAGCGTGGCGTTTGGCGCTTGCCCATGGGGAGTGCACCGCGAAGGCAGCCTTGGCGGCTGAGCAGAACGCACTGTTTGCCGAACAAACGACACTGGCCCAGGAACGCAAGGTGTGGGACATCGCCCTTGCCGAATCCCAGGCAAGTGTCGCCGAACACGCAGCACAGCGAGCCTTGGCGGAGCGCCAGCTCGCCGAGCGCCAGATTTTGGTCGACCAGTTGGCTGCCCAGGTCGCCGACCTGACGCAGCAGCGTGACCGTCTGCAATTGCAACTGGATGAACAGCAACGTGATCTCAGCACATTGCGGTTCGAGCGCACCGAATCCGAGCAACACATTCGTACGATCGAGGAACGTGCCCATAAACAGGTCGACCATGCGAGGCAAGAGCTCAAGGCACTGCAGCAACGTCTGGATCGCGATCATCGCGACCAAAGCAAGCGAATCACACAGTTGGAGGCGCATCAGATGGCGCTTCAGACAGAGTTGAAAAAAGCGGAAACGAGTGCGGCGCACCACGCGGGACGCGCCGCTGCACTTGAGACGACCATGAAGCAGATGCAGCTTCCGCAGGGAAGCCAACCTCGAAAAACCAGGAACCCCAAGAAGGGCGCCGCAGTCTCCCGAAGCGCGACCGCTCGAAGACAGCCAACGAGCAAGCCGGCGACCTGAGCCGTTGAGACCAACGTGCAACATTCGTGATATTTTCAGCAAGCGCAGGGGCGAAGAAGAATGGCGACCACAGAACCAATCAAAGGGTCGGATCAACTCGGTCGGTATTACACCAACCCGCTGGTGGGATCACTGCTAGTGCGATCTATGGCAGTGCGGGCGCCAACAACCGTACTTGACCTTGGCGCGGGCAACGGTGCATTGGTCGGAGCAGCTTTAAAGGTTTGGACGCGAGCGAATTTCCTCACAGTGGACATCGACGAGCAGGCAGGATGTGCACGTCTGCCAGCTGTGCATGGCCCTTCGTTTCGTCATGTGACCGCTGATGCCTTGGATCCTGAACTCCCCTATCGACTTGGTCTGAGACCGGGGGAGGCTTGCGCTGCGGTCTGCAATCCGCCGTACATCAAGCCAAGGTGGCAGGCGCATTTCGGGGAACTACTGGAAGAGGTCGGGCTAAGCGGTGTGGTGCCGCGGATGAGCGACGTGCCTGCCGATATGCTGTTCATCGCCCAAAATTTGCGTTTTTTGCGTACGGGTGGGCGCCTCGGCCTCATTTTGCCGGATGGAATAATTGCCGGCGACCGGTACGAAATGTTTCGGCAGCATCTGTTAGCGCGTCACCGTGTGCACGCCGTCATCGAGCTTCCTCGAATGATCTTTCGCGGGACGGAGGCGAAGGCACACATCGTCGTCGTCTCAAAGGGACCTGTACCTACAGAGACGATCGCTGTGCGGAAGCTCAGCAACGATGGGCGTCTGTCACCGAAACTGGTGGTGCCACAGGATTTGGCGGCTAAGCGACTAGACTTCAGTTTTTTAGCTTCCGCCATTGGGGTGCCGGGTGCCAGCTCAGCTAAGAGAGGTCGCCGTCTGGAGCAACTGGTGGAATCGGTGAAACGAGGTAACTACAGTTCCTCGGAGAGGGCCGCGTCGACGCGACCGATCCTTCATACGAGTGACCTTACGTCCGAACACACTACGCCACCAAGCGAGCGAGCACTCAAGCGTACGGAAACTCAGGACATGAAGCCACCGTTCGCAGAGCCTGGGGACATCGTGATCGCACGAGTGGGACGTAATCACGCGGAGAAAATTGCCATCGTTCGACAAGGCACTTACGCCATTACTGACTGCCTTTTCGTCATTCGCCCGAAGCCTGGCAAGGCTTCTCAGCTACTAAAGTTTTTCTGTAGCGAAGACGGCAAATCTGCGCTAGAAGCTACATCTCACGGTGTCGGCGCACGTTTCATTTCGGTCCGTGCTTTGAAAAATCTGCTGATAACGACCCGATGAATACTGTGCTCCAGGAAGACGTTCAGCTCGAACTAGCGCTTCAGCAACGAGCAGACTACATTCCGTTTGACAAGTTGATCGAGGAAACCTCACAGTCTGGCGATTTGTTCAACAAGATCCACAAGGAACTGCTGAACAAGGCGTTACGAACGATTGTCGGACCTCGCGGGTGTGGCAAGACACACATGATGCGTTTCACGTGGCTCACGTGCCGGAACAAGGAGACCTATCCGTTCGCAATCTACGTGTCTTTTAATCGGTACTTCCGACTCGAGCCTCTCCTATCGAGTCGTGCCACTGCGCTCCATCAGTTTCATTCCTGGGTATTAGCTAGGATCGTGCTAGCACTATGGGACGGTGCTCGCGAGTGGGGCCTCGATATGGCCCGAATCGAATCACTGTTTGTCGCGAGAGGCCTGTCGGTAGAACCGTTGCGCGACTTCGTTGCGAAGATCGAACGAAACCAGCCCTTAGACACCCGCGGCCAGGAAATTGCAGATCTCCTTACCATTGAACGTGTTCAAGGTGTGATTGATGAGATCCGCGAATCCGCCGGCCGGCGTTACACGACCCTCTTGATGGACGATGCCGCACTGACGCTCACCCCGGACTACTTGATCGAGTTCCTCGATATTGTCAGGTCACTGAAGTCAATCAGCATTGCACCAAAAGCTTCGGTCTATCCGGGCACCACCGAAGTCAGCCCTCGCTTCCATCAGGGGCAAGACTCAATCGCCATACAAGTCTGGCTCTGCGTAGAGGATCCTTCGTACGAAGTAGTCATGGACAACATTGCCCAGACACGCGTACCGGGCTTCGCTGCAATCTCGAAGGAGGTCCAGTCGATGTTGCGGTTCGCGGCTTTTGGTATTCCGCGTGCGTACCTCACTATGCTAGATGAGTTCGGCCGTGAGAACTTCCGGACCGCTCAACAAGGAACGAATCAGATAATCCGTTCCCATTTTGAGGCACGCAGGGCGGAGTTTCGTTCGCTTGGCAAAAAGGTACCTAAGCTAGATGCGCTTGTGGAAGCTGGTGAGCACGTACTAGATGGAATGACCCGCGAGATCAAAGCCCAAAACGAAATACTTGCAGCCCGTGATGCCAAGCAGCTCACTTGTGGCGTGCTCGAGGATGAGCTAACGCCCATGGTCGACCGCATGTTTCGCTTGCTGGTAGAGGCCGGCCTGGTGTTCGATAACGGCACAGTGAAACACGGCACTCCAGAGAGGATCTATCGCCGCTTTATCCCTCACACTGCAGGTCTACTAGCTATCCGCGCCTTTGGTGCTAGCGGCTCAGGCGGAAGTATTCGTCAGACCCTAGATGGTATTGCGCTAAAGTCAACAAAGCACCCAGTGCGCAAGGCCCTAGCGAAGGTCGCACCTGACGTTGACTTGCCGCATCTCACACTATCGTTACCAAAGTGCGCCCACTGCGAGACAAGACGTCTTAACGACACGCAAAAGTTCTGCCACAACTGCGGCTATCAGCTTGTTGACGCCTCAACGTTCACGCAATGCCTGGATGCTACTATCGATTCGGTCCCGGGGCTGACTCAATGGCAGCGAGAGCAGATCGCAACGCATTTGCCGCTGCTTCGTACCATACGCGATTTTCTAGCGAAGCAAGACCCCGCTGCGGACTTGTTGACCGTTCGGGGATTCGGCACGCGTCGAACTGCCAAAATTGTCGATGTTCTCAACAGCTTCGTCGACGATTTTCTGTCCTGAAAAATGGCAACGCCTACTGCCATCTCTACGGACTTCGCCGCTGTTGTAGCGGTGCGAGCTTCGACGTTTAATCTTCAAACAGCCATGCTTTTCGATGAGCAGCACGATGATTCATCGATCTCGCCAATTGATCAATTCTTCGAAAACACATTGCGCCTGAACAAACTTTGGGCTACGCAAGGGCCTGGTTTCATTCTGGAGCCCGAGCTCGGAATATTGCTCTTGCTTGGCTATGTGTCCGCTGTCGAGAGCTACATGCGTGCGCTAATCCGTCGCATCGTCCACGTCGACGCACATGCCCAGACGTGCTGCGAAAATCAGATGCTTTCATTCGCCGCAGCTTTGCACCACAAGGACGCTATGCTGCCAGAGGCACTTCTTGAGGAGAGCGTCTTTTCAGGGAAAAAGGGCATCCTTACGGCAATCAATAAATTCGTTGGCCTTGACCTCAATCAAGACCGCGAGGTCACTGACTTGTTGGACCAGTACAACAACGTTTGTGAACTTCGACATTGTTGTGTCCACCGATTTGGAAAGCTCGGAACGAAGAACGCAGTCTCCCTTGGCTTACAAGGGCACAAGCAGTTTCTGGAGAAGCCGCTCAAACTTGGGGTAGCAGATATCACCAAGATCGCAGACCTACTACTCACGCTGGTGCGCGTCATCAACAATGTGATGTTCAAACGCGTTTTGACACGTACAGCAACATCTTCGACGAGGGGGCAGGTGAGTGTCGGCCCCAACTGGACATGGAAGAAAGGTCGCGACAAGCCCAAGTACCTGCGCTACTACATGATCTTTGCGAGCGAGAAGGATGCGCAGCCATCGCCAAATGCGGATGAAATGTATGAGCGGTTCCGAGCCGTATTTGGCAGCGCCACCGGAAACGGAGCTACAACGGTTTGAGAGGATCCACAGGTTTGCCGGCAATCAGGCCATCCAGGATGTCGACTTTTTCTGAACGCTTCGGTTTCGAGCCGCGAGATGCTGAGATCAGCACTCGCGACGCACCTGCGGAGCTACGCTCCAGCGTTGTGGACATTGCTTACGAAGCAGGACTCTCGCCGCGCCCGTTGCGCACCCTCATTTGTCGAGTACTCTTTGAAGCCCCTGATCCGAGCAATTGGTCCGAGTATCCAAACATCGACGAAGAAGTGCGCCGTACTCTTAGTGATGCACCGTGGTACGAGGTCTACAACGTTATCGAAGCAGTTTCCAACGAGTTGCCCGCGACAGCGATGTTTCCACCTTTGTTTCCAGGCGGGGAGCCGCGTTGCTCTGGATATGTGCACTTCGAAGAGCGAATAAACCGCTTGTTTCGAAAAAAAGGCATAGGCTGGCAGTTGATCAATCGTCGACTCGAATATCGCGGTACAGAGGGCGTCGAGATGGCGCTCCACGGGGTCTACGAGCTTGTGCGAGATACAGGTCGAGCAACGGCCGCTACTGAACTGCATCAGGCCATAACTGATTTAGGGCGCAGACCAGAGCCTGACGTCACAGGCGCCATTCAACATGCCATGGCAGCGTTGGAGTGCGCAGCCCGTGCTCACGCATGTTCTAGCGATACTCTGGGGCAATTGATCCAACGCAATCCACAGATGTTTCCACCCCCGCTCGACAGTGTGGTATCGAAGGCCTGGGGCTACACATCGAACTTCGGCCGGCATCTTGTGGAAGGCCGCCCGCCAAACTTTGATGAGGCTGAGCTGATGACGGGGCTCAGTGCGGTGCTTTGCCGCTATCTAGCACGAAAGAAAAGCTAGGTCGTTTGACGCCAACAACCAAGGTACGCCGCCACGAGCAAACCGAATGGCGCAGTTCCGCTGCCTTCAGGAGACGCTTCGGGTGACGGAAACCCTGCGTCTCATTGACTGGCTGGTCAGCGAAAGGCGCCTTTTTTGCTAGAAAGTGACAAGGTATAACGGGATGACAGGGTTAAGGATCAAACGACATGGTTAAGGGGGCAACGACAACAGAGCAGGATAAGGAACAAGGCGGCATTTCGCATAATGTATATTATGTAAATTCGCAAAAAATGCTTCATGTGCTCGGAGTCAGGCTTTTGGGTTCGTGACCAAATGTCGTCACTCAGTTAACCGTGTCAATCGGTGTAACGAGGTCTTTGGGCACGAAAAAGCGGACATGAAGTCCGCTTGGTCGTTGGAGCATCAACGGTTTAGGCATGGTACCTCGCGTAGTACCCCGAAGGGCTAGGCGAGACACCAAATTTTCTCTTTAAAATCAAAGAGGCCGAGTTGTATGGTGGAGGTGGCGGGAGTCGAACCCGCGTCCGAAGGCGCTTGACGCCCAGTACTACATGCTTAGCTCACCGTTGGATCTCGTCCCGCGACAGCACGATGTGCGAGGCGCATCGAAGGACCAGCCTGCTTGATTTGACCCTGGCCGACAGGCGGCGGCTTCGGGCGATCCCGTGATAATGACCCTACACCGGCGAGCACGAGCACAAGCGGGTTCGGGGCTAGGCCTTAAGCGGCCAGAGCGTAGTTGTCGTCGTTGGCAACTATGAGTTTGCGGCTGGATTAACGAGGAAAGCTGCCCCCTCGGCATGCACCAAGCCATCTCACTACCCCCGTCGAAGCCAGTACACCCCCGGGGAAAACGAATTGGCCGATCAAGTATATGGGGACGCGGTACGGCGCATCAATGCAAAGGCATGCCGGATAAGCGACGAACCTGCGGCGGATGGACGATCCGGTCTAGCCCCCTACCCTGTAGGCCTTGAGTTTGTACCAAAGCGTCCGTTCGCTGATACCCAGCAGACGGGCCGCTGCCGCCTTGTTGCTGGCACTGCGTTGGAGCGCCTCTTCGATGAGTTTGCACTCGAGCTTTTCGACTTGTGCCTTCAGGTCGAGTGCGAGCGAGCCATCGCCGGGCGATTCATCCGTGCTCGATGCGGCCAGCGGCGCGGCTGAGGGCTTGACCAGCTCGGCCGGCAGGTGGTCGCACGTGATCTGTTCGCCGCGACACAGAACGACGGCGCGTTCCATGATGTTCTCGAGTTCGCGCACGTTGCCGGGCCATTCGTAAGCTTCGAGGCACTGCAGCGCCTGCGGTTCGAGACGAGGCACGGCGCGCCCAAGCTCCAACGCATGCTTTTGCAGGAAGTGCCCGGCCAGCAAGGCGATGTCGCCCCGGCGATCCCGCAACCTGGGAACGTCGATGCGCACGACGTTGAGCCGGAAATACAGGTCCTGCCTGAGCGCGCCGCTTTCGACCGCCTGGCGCGGATCGCGATTGGTCGCCGACACGACCCGCAGATCCACCGGGATCGTGCCGTTGGCACCGACTTTCTCGATGCTGCCCTCCTGCAGCACGCGCAGCAGCTTGACTTGCAGGTTGGCAGGCATCTCGGTGATCTCGTCGAAAAAGATCGTCCCGCCGCTGGCCAGTTCGCATTTGCCGACGCGGTCGCGGATGGCGCCGGTGAACGCACCTTTGACGTGGCCGAAAAGCTCGCTCTCCAGCAACTCGGCGGGGATGGCCGCGCAGTTGATCGGCACGAACAGGCCCTTGCGCCCGGACGCTGCGTGGATGGCACGCGCCACCAGCTCCTTGCCCGTGCCGGTATCTCCGACGATGAAGGCGTTGCTTCGCGTCGGTGCCAGCTGGCGCACCAGCGCGTAAAGCGATTGCATCGTGGCGCTGGTGCCGACGAACTCGCCCCAGCCGCGCGAAATCTCTTCGCGCAGAAAAAGGTTCTCGCGTTGCACGGCCTGCATCGCCAGCGCCCTGGCGACCGCCATCTCGACCGTCTCCATCTCGAACGGCCGGATGATGTAGTCGACGGCGCCGAGCTTCATCGCGGCCACGGCGGTATCGATGGTGCCGTATGCGGTCATCACGATGACCGGCACGTCGATGTTCCGTTCGCGCAGCGCGGCGAGCAATCCGATGCCGTCCAGGCGCGGCATGCGAAGATCGGTCAGCACAAGGTCGATGGGCTGCTGCTCGACCGCCGACAGAGCCTCGACGCCGTCGTTGGCCTCGACCACGGCATGCCCCATCGCCTTGAGCGACAGTTCGAGGATGCGCCGCATCTTGGCTTCGTCATCCACTATGAGGATGCGTTTGGCGCTCATCGGTCGGACCTGTCCACCATGAAAGTAAGATTGAAGGATGCCCCGCCCCACTCGCTCACGTCCACGGCGATCTCGCCGCCGTGCACGTGCACGACCTGCTGCACGATCGTGAGGCCTAGCCCGATGCCGCCCTCGCGGCGGCTGAAGAAGGGATCGAAGATGGCCTGCCGCAGCGCCGGCGGCACGCCGGGGCCGTCGTCCATCACGGAGATATGCAGCAACGGGCCATCGAGCCGCGTGGCGATCCGGATGCGCCCGTGTTCGCCGACGAACGCAAGGGCGTTGAGCACCAGATTCAGCAGCACCTGCATGATCTGCTCGCGGTCGCAGCGGAAGACCAGTTCGGGTTCGGCGAAGCTGCACGAAAGCGAGACGCCGGCCTTTTCGGCGCGCGATGCGAGCAGGTTCAGCACGCCGTCGATGATCGCGTGCAGGTCGTGCCGCTTGAAATCCGGTTGCGTGGGACGTGCGCATTCGAGCAACAAGGTCACCAGCCGGTTGAGCCGCTCGGTCTCGCTGAAGATGAAGCCGATGAGCTCGTTCTCCCGTTCGCCCAGCTCGGGCTGCCGTTGCAACAGTTGCGCGGAGTTGCGCAGGATGCCCAGCGGCGTGCGCACTTCGTGCGCCATGATCGCGGCCATTTCGCCCACGACGGCGAGCTTGCCCGCGCGCACGACCTGCTCGCGGGATTTCGCCAGGGCATCGAGCATTTCCGCATAGGCGTGGTACAGCTCCTGCGTTTCGAGGATGTGGGTGGGCGGCAACGGCTCGAGCGTGGCGTCGCGCTGGCGGAAGCTGCGCGTGAAATCCGTCAACGTCATGATCGGCAGCGCGATGCGCTGCGCCAGACGCGAGGAAATCCACAGGCCCGCCGCCAGGGTCAGCACGAGCACGGCGAGGAATGCCCACAACAGGTGCCAGATCGGCCTGAAGGAAACGGCCGTGGGTTCCATCATCACGATGTGCCAGCCCAGCCCCTGAAACTGCTGGTACCCCTCCGACCGGGCGACGCCCACCAGGATCGTGCCATAGCCCAACGCCCGGCCGTCGCGCACATAGGACACCGCCTGTTGGTCGGGCAGGCTCCAATCGAGGATTTGACGGGACATGCCGACTCGCGCACGCAGCGTTGCCGACGCCGCGATCACGCGGCCGTCTTGGTCCAGCAGCAACAGGCTGCGTGGCCCGGAGCCGACCGCATCGTCCAGCACCATCTGCACGACATGCGGATCGAGTATGGCGTAGAGGTAACCGATATCGCCCTTGCCGAAGGCATTGGGAACGGGGGTGCGCAACATGGTCGTCGTGCCATCGGCATCATCGAGCCGCGCCAGGCTCACGTTGCCAAGCCCGCGGCCGGGAATGGTGCGCCATGCTCCTGCGGTGGGCGCCATCGTACCGATGTACGAAGTCTGGCTCGCCGCGATCACGCGGCCGTGCATATCCGTGCACAACAAGGCCGTGTAGGCATTGCCCTGGCCGGCATGCAGGTCCGAAAGGAAGTGGGATACGCGTTTGTCCACGTCGTCGACGCGGATGTCCTGCATGACCTCCAGCCCGCTCCACACGCGCATGTTCTCGATGTGCGAAAACAGGAGCGTGTCGATGCGCTGCATGACCGTGCTGGCGCCGAACCGGAGGTTTGCCGCGATCTCGGTCCTGAGCGCGGAGCGGAACTGGTAGAACGACAAGGCGCCGACGACCAGCACCGTTCCGAGCAGGGTCCAGAACAACAGTCGATAGAGGGCCGCTCGTATGGTCAAGTGGATGCCGTAGCGCGTGTGGGGATTGCCGCTTTGCGGTTTTACGTTCCAGTGTCGCAGAATTCGGGGCGGCGCCGGTCATCGCAGCATGGCGGCGCCCCGTGGTTGCGACTCTCCGTCGGCATGGCTGTCCATGCCGCGCCCATTCCATGCCCATGCCGACGCAAAGCCTCATGAACCGGTTCCTATGCCGCCTTTTCCGCCATGGCGCGGCCGCCCTGCTCCTCGGCATGGCGTGCGCGCCAGCCGCCATGGCCGCCGATGGCGGCGACGGCGGCGACGGCGCGAACAGCCGCTGGCAACCGGCTCCGTACTCGCTCGGGCAAGGCCTGTACTACCCTGCGATCGGCCTGCGCCTGGGCGGCTACACCGACTTCAATTTCTATGACGTCCAAGGCAACAAATCCAGTTACGACGTCCACGATTTCAGCCTGTTCCTGACCCAGGACATCGGCACGCAGTGGCAGCTGTTCGCCGAGGTGGAGGCCGCCAACCCGGTGAACAACCGCGGCAACACCGACGTCGACAATGCCGAGCTGGATATCGAACGCCTGTACGTCGACTATCACGCCAACCAGTACGTCAATTTCCGCTTCGGCAAATTCCTCACGCCGGTCGGCAGCTGGAATCTGGTGCATGCCGATCCGCTGACCTGGACGATATCGCGCCCGCTTTCGACCTCGGCAGCCTTCGCGCTCCACGCCAACGGCGCGATGATGTTCGGCACGTTTCCGGTGCACGGCAACGATCTCGATTACTGGGTGTTCGCCGACGACACGAAGAACCTCGACATCGGCGACGACCAGAACAATGTCTACACCAACTTCGGCGCGACCGAGGCATTGCACAACAATTTCCGCCAGGCTCTGGGCGGGCGGGTCCTGTACCACCTGTTCGGCGATTCGCTGAGCATCGGCGCCTCCGCCGTCGACTACGAGCTGGAGTCGCCGCGCGACAAATATTTCCTGAGCGGCCTCGATGTCAGCTGGAACACGCGCTACATCGGGTTCACCGGCGAAGCGATCTACCGCAGCGGCACGGACAACCGACCCGACGAGCTCGGCGGATTCGTGCAGACGCAAATACCGCTGTGGCGGGGCTTCTACTTCATCGAGCGCTACGAGCGCTACCGATCCTCGACGCCGGAACAGACAAGCACCATCCGCACCACGGCCATCAATTTCAAACCGGTCGAAGGCATCGTCCTCAAGCTCGAATACCGCGACGGAACGGACAACCTGTCGCTTGCCCCCGACGGGTGGCTGGCCTCGGCCGCGATCCTGTTCTGACGGGCTATGCGCAGACACCTTCTTCCATGGTTGGGATGCCTGGCCTCGCTGGGGATGCTCGGCTTCGCCCAGGCTTCGCCGGTGCAGGTGCAAGTGGCCATCATCACGGCACCGGACGCGCCGCGGCTCACATTCGACCAGAGCACGCTGCGCGACGTCTACCTCAAAAAGATCTTCGTGGACGGCCGCGGACAGCGGCTCACGCCGGTCAATCTATCCAGTCGCGCGCCGTTGCGCGAAGCGTTCGCGCGCACCATCCTGCGCATGAGCGAGGGCCAGTTGCAGGACTACTGGAACAGGCAGTACTTCCAGGGCGTGAGTCCGCCCTACGTGCTTGCGTCGGCGGATGCGGTGCTCCAGTTCGTGGCCAAGACGCCGGGCGCCATCGGCTACGTGCCGGCCTGCCAGGTGGACGCATCGGTACGCGTGGTGATGACCGTCGCCATGCCATCCAGCCCGGGGGACGCGCCGCCGGCTTGCCCGGCACACCGCGCATCGCCCTGAGAGGCACGCCAGATCTTGCAGACAAAAATTGCAGTCTGCAGGCCTTCCTGCTCCCACGGTCAGGCTGCCATTCCATACAAATCATAGTGTTGCCGAGGTGGCACGGGATTCGCAGAGCACGACTGCAATCCATGTTCCCTCCACTTCCGTGCTGGTGACGCTTGAATTCGATTTCGACACCTCGCTGCGCCGACCCGCTGCCACGCAGAGGCATCTTCCGCATCCTGATCTGCCGCCCCAACCACCGCCTCGGCAACACGTTGCTGCTGACGCCGCTGATCAGCGAGCTTGAGCGGCACTTCAAGGGAGCGGAAATCGACATCCTTTCCGAAGGCGACATCGCCCGCGAGGTGTTCGCCAGCTTCTTCAGCGTGCGCAACGTGTATTGCCTGCCCAAGCGGGGATTCAAACACCCGTTGCCTTTCCTGCGCCTGATCCGCCGCGTGCGTGCCACGCACTACGACCTGATCGTCGACCCCTGTGTCGGCTCGGGCTTCAGCAGGACACTGACGCGCCTGTTGCGCGGCACCTACAAGCTCGGTTTCAGCAAGCATCCCGCCGAGCGCAGCGGCCTGACCCATGCGGCACCGGCAGATGCCGCGGGACAGCACATGGCCTTGCGACCGGTGAACCTGCTGCGCTGGGCGCTGGCAACGGAAGGCGACGCAGGCGTCCCGCCGCTGGATATCCGATTGACCGATGCGGAACTGCGCAACGGCCGCCAGGCCATCGAGAACGTGCTGGCCGACGCCAGCCCTCCGCTGATCGGCGTATTCGCCAATGCCACGGGTGCCAAGCGCTATCCCGCGTCGTGGTGGCGGGAGTTCATCGACACGCTCAAGGCGCGTTGTCCGCAGGCGAACCTGCTCGAACTGGTTCCGATGCACGGCCAGTCGATGCTGGGCGCGGAATGGCCCGCCTATTACTCGTCCGACATCCGCCGCATGGGCGCGGTCATGGCGAACATGGACCTCGTGATCACGGCCGATTGCGGGGTCATGCATCTTGCCGTGGCATCCCGTGCGACTACCGTCGGCATGTTCTGCGTCACCGACGCCTCGGTGTACACGCCCTACGGCAAGGACAACCAGTCGCTGCGGACATCCGGACTGACCGCGCAGCAGGCGGCCTGCCAGGTGCTGGCGGGCTACCCGATGTTGCTGGACGGCGCGGCGGACGCATCCACCGCCGCGCATGCCGCCCCCGCGCGCCATGAGGACACGTCGCTGCAGCAAGCGTTGGTGCCATGAGCCCTTCGCGTTCGGCCGTCCCGCTCCTTTCGCGCGACGCGCTCGCGCAGTCGCTGCCATGGCTGTGGCTGCCGCTGTGGTCGATCGCCGCGCTGATCGCCATCTTCCAGCATGGGCCCATGCCCATGTATTCGACGCGCACCCTGTCCGTGGCGTGGGAGATGTGGCTGCATCACAGCCTCCTCGTGCCGTACCTCAACGGCCTGCCCTACAGCGACAAGCCGCCGCTGTTGCTGTGGCTGATCCAGTCGGGCTGGGCCGTGGCCGGCGTCAACGACGTGTGGCCGCGCGTGCTGGAGGTTCTGCTGGGCGCCATCCAACTGGTGTTGGCGTGGCGCCTGGCCCGCACCCTGTTCCCGCAGGACAAGCGCATCGCGCATGCCACGGCATGGGTCCTGCTCGCCTTTACCTACGGTTTCCTGTTCGGCCTGCAGGTGATGTACGAAGTGTTGCTGGCCGATTGCGTGCTGGCCGCCCTGCTGTGTCTGGCGCCCGCAGTGCATGGACAGTCTCCACGCTTCGGCTGGTTGGCGTTTGCGCTCAGCCTGGGACTGCTGACCAAGGGACCGGTGGTGCTGTTGCATGCCGGCGTGCCGTGGTTGCTGGGTCCGCTGTGGAGCGCTACGGCGCGGCGGGAACGCCGGCGGTGGTATTGGCGTGGCGGGCTTTCCTGCCTGATCGCCTGCGCGGTGCTGTTGGCGTGGGCGTTGCCGGCGGCATGGATGGGCGGCGCGAACTACCAGCGCATGCTCCTGCTGCACCAGACCGCCGGTCGCGTGGTCGATGCCTTTGCCCATGCGCACCCGCTTTGGTGGTACCTGCCGCTGCTGCCCTTGCTGATTTTTCCGTTCACGCTCTGGCCCCGCGTCTGGGTTGCGCTGCTGCACTGGCGCCGGCCGCTGGATCCCGGCATGCGCTTTCTTCTCGCGTGGCTGCTGCCGGTGCTGCTCGGCTTTTCGGCGATCAGCGGCAAGCAGGCGTATTACCTGCTGCCGGAGTTCGCCGGCATGGCCATGCTGCTGGCCGCCTCGTTGATCCGTGCCAGCGCATCGGCAAAAGCCGGCAGCCGCTGGCTGTCGCCCTGGCCGCTCGCCGTGTTGCTCATGGCCGCCGGAATCGCCCTGATCGCATTGCCGACGCTGGTCGGCCGGCACGTGCTGTCCGATCCGGTGTACACCGCGCTGGCGTCCCACGGGCTGCCGTTCGGCGTGCTGTACCTGTTGCTGGGATTGGCGCTGGCGATACTGCGCAGAGGTGAACTCTATGGCGTGGCAGGCGTGGGCCTCGTGGCGGTCGTGGCGGCGAACGGCCTCTTCAGCCTGACGTTGTGGCCGGCCTACGACTTCACGCCGGTCAGTCAGCTGGTGGCCAAGGCGCAACGCGAAAACCGCCCGGTGGCCTGCCTCGATTCGAACGACGGCCAATACACCTTCCTCGGCCGGCTGACCCGGCCGATCAAGCAGTTGAACAGCGCGCAGGCGCTGCAGGAATGGTCGAGCCGGCATGCCGACGGACTGGTCATCGTCTACCCGAAGCGGCTCAGTCGCGCCGACCGCGCGCAGGCCATTTACACCCAGCCGTTCCGCGGCGTGTCGCTGGCCGTGTGGCCGGCGCGCGCCCTGGCGAAAGCCTTGCCGCAGGAGGACCTGTGATGAATACGGGCATCGTGTGGATGGCCGTCGGCCTGGGCAGCCAGCTGGTTTTCTCCGCGCGCTTTCTCGTGCAATGGGTCTACAGCGAATGGCGGCGCGAAAGCAGTATCCCGATGTCGTTCTGGTACGCGAGCATCGTCGGCAGTGTGGGCCTGCTTGCCTATGCCATCGAACGGCGCGACCCGGTGTTCATCGTCGGACAGGCCTCGGGCCTGTTCGTGTATGGCCGCAACATCCAGTTGCGCTGGCGCGAGGCGCGCGCGGACGTTGCCGGAGTGGCGCGATGATCCGCGTCGACGCGACATCCGTCTGGCTCGCCGTCGGCCTGCTCGGGCAGGCGCTGTTCGGCGCGCGTTTCTTCGTGCAATGGCTGCACAGCGAGCGGCTCGGCAAGAGCCGCTTCCCACGGCTGTTCTGGCAGATCAGCGTCGCCGCCGGCGTGCTCATCCTGGCCTACGCCATCCACCGGCGCGATCCGGTGTTCATTTCCGGGGAGGCGATGACATTGGTGATTTTCTGCCGCAACCTGCAACTGGTCAGCCGCAAGCCGTCGGCCGATGCCGCGGCAGTCGATCCGGCGATCCGCGGAGAGGCGCCATGAGCGGCCGCGCAGACAGGCACGCCGGCGCGGTGTCGCGGCGATCATCGCGCCCGCTGCTCTGGATCGTGGCTCTCGGCCTGCTGCTCGGCTTCGCCTTCCAGGGCTCGCGCGGATTGTGGGCACCGGACGAAGGTCGCTACGTGGATGCCGCGCTGCAGATGATGGACACCGGCAACTACATGGCGCCGGCGTACAGCCCGGCGGAGCCCAATTTCTCCAAGCCGCCGTTGACCTACTGGGTCATCGCCGGTTCCATGCAGGTGTTCGGCCGCACTACCTGGGCAGCCCGGTTGCCTTACGCGCTGGCCTATCTCGCGACGCTGCTGGTGCTCTTCGCGATGGGCCGCAAGACGAGTCCGGACAAGCCGTGGCTGGCGCCGCTGATCTACGCCACCTCGCTCTTCAGTTGCCTCACCGCGAACATCATCAGCACCGACGTACTGCTGACCCTGGCCGAGGGAATCGCGGTGCTCGGCTTCCTGTGGTTCGCATGGCCGGATATGCCGGCGCAGGCGCGCCATGGCCGCGGGCTGATGTGGTTCGGTTTCGGTCTCGCCTTTCTCATCAAGGGGCCGCCCGGCCTGCTGCCCCTGCTCGCGATCGTCGCGTTCACCGCGTTGTGCGACGGCTGGCGCGCCGTCGGCCGCCTGTTCGCCCCCATCGGGCTGCTGGTGTTCGTGGTCGTCGGATTCAGCTGGTACGCCGCGGCGATCGCCAGCCATCCGGGGCTGCTGCATTACTTCATCCACGACGAGGTCTACGGGCGGATCTTCACCAAGATGTACGTGCGCCACTCGGGGCCTTTCGGTTGGTTGGTCGTCTACGCTCCGGTGCTGCTGTTCGGCACCTTGCCGTGGTGGCCGGGCCTGGTGCGCACGGCCGGATCGGCCGCGAGCCCATCGGCATGGAAGACATGGCGCGCCGCGCGTTCCATCCAGCTGTTCCTGCTGCTGTGGTTCGTCCTGCCGTTCGCGGTCTTCTGCCTGGCGAAATCCCGCCTCCCGCTGTACTTGCTGCCGCTGTTCCTGCCGCTGGCCCTGCTCGTGGCATCGCGCATGGCGGCGACGTTCGAGCTTGCGCGTCGACGCCAGGCGCTGCTGCTGGCGGCCTGGGTGGTGGTGCTGATCGTGGCCAAGGCATTGCCGGCGTATGCCGTGCATGCGGACATCGACGACAGCCTCAGCGCGAGGCAGGTCGCCGCTGCCGCGGCCGGCGTCGATGTCCACGCCCTCATATTCGTGGAGCGGGCCACCGACCGCTACGCGATCGAGGAGCAGACGCCGTGGGGCTTGCGCCTCTACCTCGGCAAGCCCGTCTACGGCATGCGCTGGCTGGATGCGGACATCGCCGCGCAGATGTGCGCTGCACTCAAGGCGCAGGGGGCGTCCTTGCTTCTGGTCGACCGCGCGATTCCGCGCGACGACCTCGAACGTGCGCTTGGCCATTGCCACGGGTCGGCCACGCCGGTCGGCACGTGGCGCAACGACCTGTTGTTCGTTGCGCATCGCTGAAACCGGCTTCCACCCGCAATCCATCCAGGAACAGACGAACATGTGCGGCATTGGCGGCATCCTGATGAACCAGCACGAAGGTTCTGCCGAGGCGGTCGCGCACCGGGTGCAGGCCATGCTTTCGGCCATGCGCCACCGCGGACCCGACGGGCAGGCCGAGTACGTCGACGGGAACATCGGCGTGGGCGCCAACCGGCTCGCGATACGCGGCATCGAACGGGGGCAGCCGCCGCTGTTCGTGCACGAGTCCGGCGTGGTCGTGGCCTGCAACGGCGAGATCGACAATCACCGCACCCTGCGCAAGGAACTCGCCTGGCGAGGCCACGCGACCGAGTCGAGCAGCGACATTGCCGTCATCGCGCCGCTCTACCTCGAAGAGGACCTCGGCTTCCTCGAACGACTCGATGGCGTGTTCGCGCTGGCGCTGTGGGACCCGCGCCAGCAGCGCCTGATCCTTGCCAGGGACCGCACCGGCGAAAGGCACCTGTACTACGCCACCTCAGCGCAGGGGATTGCGTTCGCGTCGGAACTCGCCGCCTTGCAGATCGCCGCGCCAGGACATGCCGGGGTGGATCGGTCGTCCGTGGCGCGCTATCTCCAGTCGGGCTACTGCCCGGCGCCGGGCACGTTGTTCGAGCAACAGTTCAAGCTCTGCCCCGGCGAGATGATCGTGCGGGAGCGAAACAAGACGCGCTACATGCGTTACTGGACACCGCCCTTCGGCAAGAAGCCGGTGTCGCCGCCGGATGCATCCACCTTCGACGCCCTGTTCCGCCAGGCCATCGCGCGGCAGACCGATGTCGATGTGGATTACGGCGTGCTGCTCAGCGGCGGCCTGGACTCGTCGCTGATCACGGCCGTGACGCGCCAGGTACGGCCCTCGCGCCCGCTCAAGGCCTACTGCGTCCGGTTCGAGGAAAGCTCGTTCGACGAAACAGGCAGCGCCGATGCCGTCGCGCGCTTGTACGATTTCCCGCTCACCACGGTCACGCTCGGTGCGTCGCAGGTGCCGCAGATGCTCAGGCACCTCATCCGCACCACCGGCGAGCCGTTGGCCGACCCCGCATGGCTCCCGCTTCACCTGGTGACCGGGCGCGCTTCGCAGGACGTGAAAATGCTGCTGGCGGGCGAAGGCGCGGACGAACTCTTCGGCGGTTATCCCACCTATCTCGGCGCGCTGTGGTCGTCGCGCTACGAGAAGCTGCCGGCTCCGCTGCGCGTGGCCGCCCAGCGCCTCGTTGCGGCGCTTCCGGTCAGCGACAAGAAGGTCTCGCTGTCTTTCCTGCTCAAGAAATTCATCGCCGGACAGGCGCACGGCGGCCTTGCGCGCCACCTGCTGTGGAACGCGAATCTGTCGCCGGAGTGGATCGAGCGACTGGGCATGGACGGCCCGGCAACCCAGGCCGAGCAACACGGGCTGTCCCTGCTCGACCTTGTGCAGGGCCACGATTTCCAGCACTCGTTGCCGGATGCGTTGATGGCCAAGGCCGATCGCGGCGGCATGTGCCACGGGCTGGAAATCCGCGCCCCCTTCCTCGACCGCACCGTGGTCGAATACGCCAGCACGCTCCCGGCCGACGCCAGGATCAGGCGGCTGCGCACCAAGGCGTTCCTGAAAGACTATGCGCGCCGTTACCTTCCGGCGGAAATCGTCGAACGCCGGAAACGCGGCCTCTCGGTTCCGCTCGGCCAATGGCTGCGCGGCCCGCTCCACGACTGGGCCATGGCAAGCCTGTCGGGCGAAGCGTTACGCAACATCGGCATCCGCACCGATGCGGCCCTCGCGTTGATGGAGGAACACCTGCAGCGCAAGGGCGACCACGCGCGCGGCCTGTGGAACCTCATCGTGCTGTCCGAGTGGCTGGAGTGGGCCCGGCAAGCGCGCAGCGATGCTACGTCGGAAGCCGATACATCCGTGCATGCGGCATGGTTGCGGGCGTCTTCGTTCTAGCCGGCCTTTCCGCACGGTTTCTTGCACCACGGCAGAAGGCACCGGCATGCCCTCAGGCCGCCGGCGCCCACATTCCGAATGCGGCCGGGTTCACACCACCGAACGCACCACGCCGCCATCCACGCGCATCGCGGCGCCGGTGGTGGCCGAGGCTTGCTCCGAGGCGAGATAGACCGACAGGTTGGCGACCTCGTCCACGCTGGCCAGGCGACCGATCAGCGAACTGGGGCGATGGGTGGCGATGAACTCCTTCTCCACCTGCGCCTGCGGTACGCCGCGTTCGGCGGCGATCTTGCCGAAGAATTCGCCCACGCCTTCGGATAGGGTCGGTCCGGGCAGGATCGCGTTCACCGTGACGCCGGTGCCCGCGAGCGTCTCGGCCAAGCCGCGCGACACCGCAAGCTGGGCAGTCTTGGTCACGCCGTAGTGCACCATCTCGGCCGGAATCTGCACGCCCGACTCGCTCGACACGAACTGGATGCGCCCCCAGCCGCGCCGCGCCATGCCCTGCGCGTAGTGCCGCGACAGGCGCACGCCGCTCATCACGTTGACCTCGAAGAAGCGCTGCCAGTCGGCATCCGGGATGTCGAAGAACGCCTTGGGCTCGAAGATGCCGAGGTTGTTGACCAGGATGTCCGCGTCCGGCACGGCCTGGATCAGCGCATCGGCACCCGCGGCCGTGCCGAGGTCGGCGGCGATGCCGTCGAGCTTCGCCTGCGGCCGTTCGTTGCGGATCGAGGCGATCGCCGCATCGACGCGCGCCGGCGTGCGCCCGGTGACGACGACGCGCGCGCCGGCGCCGGCCAGCCCCTTGGCGATGGCCAGTCCGATGCCGGCGGTGGAGCCGCTGACGATGGCGGTGCGGTTGGAGAGATCGATATGCATGGAAACGTCCTTCGGAGGTGCCGTCGCGCGGCGCGGCAGGTTGTAAACAGGCGCACGCTGAAGCCCGTGCCATCCGGAAACAACTTGGGCGCCATGACGGTGCTTTCAAGCAGCCGCGTCGCATATCGGCTTTGCTATGCTGGCTGCCTGGCGTTGCAAGCCGCCACCGGGTCCGCGGAAAGGGTTCAACCCACTTGTCGATTGCTTGCCACCATCAACCTTTGTGCAGCCGGACTTGCGGACCATCGGCATCCCATGCATGGAGGTTGTCATGAAAACGCTGCCCGAACGTCCGCACCTGGATCACCTGAAGAAGCAGGCCAAGGCCTTGCTCGATGGCGTCCGCCAGGGCGATCCCGGTTCGCTCGAACGCCTTCGCCTCGCCCTACCCGCCGCCGCCCGCCTCGACCACGCCGCCATCACGGCGATGCCGCTGCGCCTGCACGATGCGCAATCCTGCGTGGCGCGCGAATACGGTTTCGAGTCCTGGACGTCATTGAAGGACTACGTCGAACTGCAATCGGCTTCTGCCGACACCGCGACACGCAAGCGGCAATGGCGGAAGTGGGCCTTCGGCCACGGCTACCAGCCAGCCAGGCCGCGCCTGGCCGAACGGCTGCTGCGCGACCATCCTGGCCTGCTGGACGGCGAGCCCGCGCTCGCCTGCGCCATCGGCGACGTCGCCGCCGTGCGTGCGGCGATCGCGAGTGACCCCTCATGGGTGAACCGGCCGCATGCCGAGAGCGGCATGTCGCCGCTGATCTGCGCCAGTTTTTCCGGCATGGTCGCGCTGCCGGCCCATGCGCCGGGTATCCGCGCCTGCGTGGACCTGCTGCTTGCGGCTGGCGCCGACGCCAATGTCCGCTGGAGCGATCCCAAATTCCCCGACGACCCGTTGAGCGCGCTGTACGGCGCCGCCGGACGCAACCACGATGCCGCCATCACGCAGCGGCTGCTGGCTGCGGGCGCCGACCCGAACGATCAGGAGTCGCTGTACCACGCCACCGAAGACGCCGACCCCACCCTTGTGCGCCTGCTGCTCGAAGCCGGCGCCCGCGTCAGTGGTTGCAACGCGCTGTTCCGCGCGCTCGACTACGAGCGGCCGGAGACCTTGCGCCTGCTGCTGGCCCACGGCGGCGATCCCAACGAAGCCGGTCCGGGCGGCTGTCCGCTGCTGCACGCGATCCGCCGCTGCCGCTCACCCGTCGTCATCGGCATCCTGCTCGATGCGGGTGCCGATCCCTCGGTGCGTGGCCGGCATGGCGTGAGCGCTTACCGGCTGGCGCGCCTGTGCGGCCTCGACGAAGTCGCCGAACGCCTGCTGCAGGCGGGCGCCCCAGCCGAAGAACATCCCGGCGACGCCTTCCTCAACGCCTGCGCACGCGCGGACGGCGCCGCGGTGCGGGCCATGCTGGCGGCCGATCCGGACTTGCTCGGCCGGCTTTCGCCGGGTGCCCTGCGCCTGCTGCCCGAGCAGGCCGCCAACGGCCGCGACGATGCGGTGCGGGTCATGGTGGAAGCGGGTTGGCCGATCGGCGCGCGCGGCGGCGACATCGACGGCAGCGCGCTGAACTGGGCGGTGTTCCGCGGCAACGCGCCGCTGGCGGCGTTCCTGCTGGCGCACGGCGCACGCTACGACGAACGCCACGGCTACGACGACAACGTCTACGGAACGCTCAGCTTCGCCTCCATCGCCGAGACCACGCCCGATGGCGATTGGCTGGCCTGCGCCGAAGCGCTGGTCGAAGCCGGCTCGCCGTTGCCGGCGGAGCGCTACGCGTTTCCCGACGACATCGCGGCGTATTTCGACGGGCTGCGCCGAGCCGCCGGCTGATCCGCGGCAAGCCGTTCCACGAGTGGCGCCACGCCTCCGCACGCGATGCATGTGCGACAACCCGTACAGCACGCCGTGCGGAGGGTGCGTGTTACATTGCCGCTCCTGTTTTCTGCCCCTTCCGGTCGACTGCGTGCTGCGACGTAAGGCCCAACGAGCACCCATCGCATGGTTGGCATGGCTGGCCATGGCCTTGCTGGTCATGGCGCCGCTGGTCTCGCGCGTACTGTCGGCGATGCCGGCAGCGGTGGCGCACGCCACGATGGCCAAGGGCTGCCCGCAAGACACGGCAAAGGCCGGCCATCCCGACAAGCACAACGGCGCGCAGGATCCGACGGATTGCTGCGGCTACTGCGTGCTGTTTGGCCAGCAGTCGCTGGTGGCTGCCTACACCATCCTCTACCTGCTGCCGGCGGCGCCGCACGAAGCGGTCGCCGTCACGTATCAGGTCCCGTCGCTGGAACCGCCCGCCCGCCTCTGGGCGCGTCCGCGCGGCCCACCCCGCGCGACCTGATCTGCTGGCGGACGCCCGCGCCGGCATGGCGGCGGGCGACTGACGCCTTCCATTTCCCTCCGCGACGCCGCGCGCCGGCCATCGCATGCCTTCGCATGCGGCCGTGCGCCGGCGTCCGCAGGCACATTTTCTGCGCGCGGACCCGCTGGCGTTCGCCGCATACCCAGGTTGAATCCTCATGCGCTCCATCCCTTCGCCGTTTTCCGCCGCGACGTTTCGCCGCTCGCCGCTGCGCAGCGCAGCCCGCAGCGGAGCCTTGCTGCTTGCCGCGTCCCTCGTTCCGCAACTCGCCCATGCATGCGCCACCTGCGGCTGTACGCTCAGCACCGACGCCGCCACGGGTTATTCGACCGCCAGCGGCTGGCGCATCAATGTCGACTACACCTACATCGACCAGAACCAGCTGCGCCACGACGGCAGCAAGGCATCGCCTGCGCAGGTGGTCAACCAGCCGTCCGATCCGTCGCTGGGCGGCGGCGAGATCGAGAAGGGGACCGTCAACCGCTACATCAACCTCGGCGCGACGTACCGCTTCGATGCCGACTGGGGCGTGACCTTCATCGTGCCGTACGTGATCCGCGACCACGACACCTACGGCACCCAGACGGCGCCATACACGCCGGACGAAACCGCGCCCGACCAGATCAGCGGCGCGCACGTGGCCGGCATCGGCGACGTCAAATTGATCGGCAGCTACCAGGGCTTCCTGTCCACGCACAACCTAGGCATCCAGTTCGGCGTCAAGCTGCCCACCGGCAACTACGGCGGACAGACCGACGACGGCGCGTTCGTCGGCCGGCCCACTACCTTCCATTCGGGACCGGGCCTCGGCCAGTCGCTGGACAGCAGCCTGCAGGCCGGCACCGGCAGCACCGATCTGATCGTCGGCGGGTACTACTACCAGCCGGTCAGCCAGGACTTCGACCTGTTCGTCAACGGGCAATTCCAGGCCGCGGTGAGCGAGAAGCTGGACCAGCCGGGCGCCGACTACCGCCCGGGCAACCTGCTCTCCGCGAGCTTCGGCGTGCGCTACGAGGCGCACGCGAACTGGGTGCCGCAGTTGCAGGTCAACCTGTTCCACCGCAGCCCCGACCAGGGCGCCTTCGCCGATACGCCCGACACGGCCGGCACAGTGGCTTATCTCAGCCCGGGCATCAGCGCCAGCCTGAGCAGGAACCTGCAGTTCTACGCCTTCGTGCAACTGCCCGTGTATAGCCATCTGGACGGCTATCAGCTGTTCCCGCACTGGACCGGCACGGTCGGCCTGAGCATGAAACTGTAAGCAGCCACGATGGCCGTGAGCCCGCCGCCACAGGCAGGCCCACGCCGGAGCAACCGCCATGATCCTGTTCCCCTTGCGCCACCTCCATCGTCTCGCCCTTGCGGGCCTGCTGTGCCTGCTTGGCATGTCGCCCGTGCTGGCGAACGACCTGCATGTGGGACGGCCGGCTCCCGACATCACGCTGAACACGCTGGACGGGCAACACATCGCCCTGCACGACCTGCGCGGCAAGACGGTGATCCTCACGTTCTGGGCAACCTGGTGCGAGCCGTGCCGGGAAGAACTCCCGGTGCTGTCGCGCTATGCCCAGGCCCATGCGAAGGATGGCCTCGTCGTGCTCGGCTTCAGCCTGGACACTCCCGATACGCTGGCCACGGTACGTCAGGTGGCGGCCGGCCTGCATTTCCCGGTGGGCCTGCTTGGCGATCCCCACGTCAAGGGCTATGGCCGCATCTGGCACCTGCCCGTGAGCTTCGTGGTGGATCGCCGCGGCGTGCTCGTGGACAACGGCTGGAAAGACCAGCAACCCGCCCTCACGCGCGAACGGCTCGACCGCATCGTCACACCTCTGCTCGGACCCTCGTTGCACTGAGGCGGCAGCTGGATCGTCAGCGGCTTGTTCACGCGGCTGGCGATCAGCATCTTCCTGATGCCTGCGCTGTACAGCCTCGTGGCGCGCAAGGAGGATCGTCTGCAGGTGTGACCTGCCCCGGCCGCCGTTGCCGCGCCTGCGCGCAAGCCGTGCGGGCGCTTGGGCCAAGGCGTGCCGACGTCATTCAAGCTTCACGCCAAATGACCGATACCCACTGCTGCAGCACTACATATGCCGTAGGGAGTTGAACATGCTGGTTTTGGTCGGATCGTTGGTCGTCATCTGCAGCGTGCTGGGCGGCTATGTGTTGTCGCACGGCCATCTGCTGGCGCTGTGGCAACCGTATGAGCTGATGATCATCTTCGGCGGCGCCATCGGCGCCTTCCTCACCGCCAATTCCAGCAAGGTGGTCAAGAACGCGCTGCGCGAGATGGCCGGTCTGGTGAAGGGCCCCAAGTACCGCAAGCAGGACTTCGTCGACCTGCTCTCGCTGATGTACGACATGTTCGGCGTGATGCGAAAGGAAGGCCTGCTCGGCATGGAGGAGCACATCGAGAACCCGCAGAGCAGCTCGCTGTATTCCGCCCACCCGCGGCTGATGCGCGAACACCACCTCGTCGAGTTCATCAACGACTGCCTGCGCCTGATCGTGGGCGGCAACATGGAGCCGATCGAGCTGGAGGCGCTGCTCGACGCCGAGGTGGAAACCCACCACATGGAGGCCGAGGTCCCCGCGATGGCGGTGGGCAAGATGGCCGACGCCCTGCCAGGCTTCGGCATCGTGGCGGCGGTGCTGGGCATCGTCACCACCATGTCCAACCTGGGCGGCGACACCTCGGCCATCGGCGAGCACATCGCCGGCGCATTGGTCGGCACGTTCCTCGGCATCTTGCTGTGCTACGGCTTCATCGGCCCGTTGGCCGCCGCCATGGAGGCTCGCGTGCGCGAAGACGGCAAAGCCTTCGAGTGCGTGAAGGTGGGACTGCTGGCCAACCTGCGCGGCTATAACCCCAAGGTATCGGTGGAATTCGCGCGCAAGGTGCTGCCCGCCCACGCCAGGCCCAACTTCCAGGATCTGGAAGAACACCTCAGCAAGGTGCACGCCGGGGCCGCTGCATGAGCGACACGGGCCAGCCCATCATCATCAAGCGGGTGAAGAAACGCGGCCACGGCCACCATGGCGGAGCCTGGAAAGTGGCCTACGCCGACTTCGTCACCGCCATGATGGCGTTCTTCCTGGTGATGTGGATCATCGGCGTGGGCACGCGCCAGCAGAAGGCAGCCATCTCCGAGTATTTCAAGAATCCCAGCGCGACTCCGGGCACCGCCACGATGGCGCCGCCCGGCCAGATGGGACCGGGTGGCGCCAGCGATTCGATGATCAAGCTGGGCGGTGCGATGGACCTCTCGCACGGCCCAGGCAAGGACCGCCACAACGGACCGGTGGGCAAGTCGCCCAACGGCGACGACGTCGAAAAGCAGGCGCGCGCACTCGACAAGGCGCGCCTGGAGGAGCTGAAGAAACAGCTGAATGCGGCCATCCAGAACAGTCAGGCGCTGGCGCCGTTCAAGGACCAGTTGCTGATCGACATCACTCCCGAGGGTTTGCGCATCCAGATCGTGGACAAGGAAAACCGCCCGATGTTCGATCTCGGCAGCGCGCACCTGAAAGACTACACGCGCGCGATCCTTGCCGACCTCGCCAAGTTCATCAACCAGGTCCCCAACCACATCAGCATCACCGGGCACACCGACGACGCGCCCTACAGCAGCGACAACGGCTACAGCAACTGGGAGCTTTCCACCGACCGCGCCAACGCCGCACGCCGCGCCTTGATCGCTGGCGGCCTGGAGAGCGACAAGGTGTCGCGCGTGGTGGGCCTGGCCGCCTCGGTCCCGCTGGACAAGGCCAATCCGGGCGACCCGATCAACCGGCGCATCAGCATCATCGTGATGACCAAGGAGGCCGAAAAGGCCGCGCTGTCGCAGGGCATGGTGCAGAACACGTCCATGCCCGCCAGCACCGGCTCGGCGCCCGACGCACCGAAATCGCCCGTGCCCTCCGAGCCGCTCGGCGACGATGCGCATGCCAAGGCGGCGCCGACACCTCCGGACAGCAAGACGACTGCCGCAGCGACCTTGCCGATGCCTCCCGAGATACACACTGCCACGCCTCAGGCCGCTGGCCAGTCACCATCCGGCGGCTGACGCGGCCCATGCATTGCGCGTTGCCGGAGCGTGCCCGAGCCGAATCCGGCACAGAAGATCCCGCCCCGCTGGCACCTCAGCGGAAGCCCGGGCCTTATCGCCGGGCGCGGAAGAATTCGCGCAGCATGGTTGACGACTCTTCGGCCAGCAGTCCGCCCTGCACTTCGAGGCGATGGTTGTGCCGCGGATCGACCAAGGTGTCGAACACGCTGCCGGCAGCGCCGGTCTTGGGATCGGTGGCCGCGTACACCACGCGGCCGATGCGCGCATGGATCAGCGCCATGGAACACATCGCGCAGGGCTCCAGCGTCACGTAGAGCGTGGCGCCGACCACGCGGTGGTTGGCGAGCTTTTCGCCTGCCGCGCGCAGCGCCATCACCTCGGCGTGCGCGGTGGGGTCGTGCAGGGTGATGTTCCGGTTCCAGCCCAGTCCAACGATCTCGCCACCGAGCACCAGCACCGCACCGACCGGCACCTCGTCCTCGGCGTCACGGGCGTGCGCGGCGAGCTGCAGCGCGCGGCGCATGTACGCCTCGTCTTCGGCGGTGAACGGCTGGCTGTTTTCTTCGGTCATGTCGGCAAACGGTAAACCATCACGAGAAAGCCGGCGCGATGCCGGCTTTCGAGGGCAATTCGGGGCCTGTGCGCCGGGTCATTCCCATTCGATGGTCGCCGGCGGCTTGCCGCTGATGTCGTAGACCACGCGCGAGACGCCGCGCAATTCGTTGATGATGCGGTTGGAGACCTTGCCGAGGAAATCGTAAGGCAGGTGCGCCCAGTGCGCGGTCATGAAGTCGATGGTTTCCACCGCACGCAGCGCGATCACCCACTCGTAGGCGCGCGCGTCGCCCACCACGCCCACCGACTTCACCGGCAGGAACACGGCGAAGGCCTGGCTGGTCTTGTCGTAGAGGTCGGCCTTGCGCAGTTCCTCGATGAAGATGGCGTCGGCGCGAGCCAGCAGCTCGGCGTACTCCGGCTTCACCTCGCCCAGGATGCGCACGCCCAGGCCGGGGCCGGGGAACGGATGGCGATAGACCATGGCGCGCGGCAGGCCGAGTTCCACGCCGATGCGGCGCACCTCGTCCTTGAACAGCTCGCGCAGCGGCTCGACCAGCTTGAGCTTCATGTGCTCGGGCAGGCCGCCGACGTTGTGGTGGCTCTTGATGACGTGGGCCTTGCCGGTCTTGCTGCCGGCCGATTCGATCACGTCGGGGTAGATGGTGCCCTGCGCCAGCCACTTGACCTGGCCGTGGCCGGCAGCGGTGACCTTGGCGGACTCCTCGTCGAAGATCTCCACGAACAGGCGGCCGATGATCTTGCGCTTGGCTTCCGGGTCGGCCACGCCTTCCAGCGCCTTGAAATAGCGCTCGGCGGCGTTGACACGGATCACCTTGACGCCCATGTGCTCGGCCATGGTGGCCATCACCTGGTCGCCCTCCTGCCAGCGCAGCAGGCCGGTGTCGACGAACACGCAGGTGAGCTGGTCGCCGATCGCCTGGTGTAGCAGCGCGGCGACCACCGAGGAATCCACACCGCCGGACAGGCCGAGCAACACGTGGTCGGTACCCACCTGTTCGCGCACGCGGGCGACCTGGTCCTCGATGATGTTGGCCGCCGTCCACAGCGTGGCGCAGCCGCAGATCTCGGTGACGAAACGCTTGAGCAGCGCGCTGCCCTGCTTGGTGTGCGTCACCTCGGGATGGAACTGCACGCCGTACCAGCGCTTCGTCTCGTTCTCCATCACCGCGACGGGAATGCGGTCGGTGGAGCCGGTGATGGCGAAGCCCGGCGGCGCCTGGCTGACGTGGTCGCCGTGGCTCATCCAGACGTCCAGGCGGTGCGCGCCGGCGTGGTCGCTCAGGCCGTCGAACAGGCGGCTCGTCGCCACGATGTCCACTTCCGCGTGGCCGAACTCGCGCTGGTCGGCGGCTTCCGTCGCACCGCCCAGCTGCGCGGCCAGCGTCTGCATGCCGTAGCAGATGCCGAGGATGGGCAAGCCCGCGTCGAACACTTCCTGCGGTGCCTTGGGCGCACCCGGCAACGTGGTGGACTCCGGCCCGCCGGACAGGATGATGCCCTTGGCGCCGAACGCGGCGATCTCGGCCGGCTCGTGGTCCCAGGCCCAGATCTCGCAATACACGCCCAGCTCGCGCACGCGGCGGGCGATCAGCTGCGTGTACTGCGCGCCGAAGTCGAGGATGAGGATCTTGTCGGAATGGATGTTCTGCATCGGACTCGGGCTTTTCTGGAGGGGGTCCGGAATGGATCGTGGCGTTCCCACTTGGGCGGGAACGGCGTCACGCATGGATCGCGGAGGGGCAGGAAATGTCCTGCCCGCCCGGCCTCAGGAATTCAGCCGGTAATTCGGCGCTTCCTTGGTGATCTGGATGTCGTGCGGATGCGCTTCGGTGACGCCGGCCGAGGTCACCTTGACGAACTGCGCCTTGTTGCGCACGTCGTCGACGGTGGCCGCGCCGAGGTAGCCCATCGAGGCGCGCAGGCCGCCGATCAGCTGATGGATGATGTTGCGCAGCGAACCGCGGTACGGCACGCGGCCTTCGATGCCCTCGGGCACCAGTTTGTCGGCGTCGGCCTCGTTGTCCTGGAAGTAACGGTCCTTGGAGCCGAGCTGCATCGCGCCGATCGAGCCCATGCCGCGGTAGCTCTTGTACGAGCGCCCCTGGAACAGCTCCACCTCGCCGGGCGATTCCTCGGTGCCGGCGAACATCGAGCCCAGCATCACCGAGCTGGCGCCCGCGGCCAACGCCTTGGGGATGTCGCCGGAGTAGCGGATGCCGCCGTCGGCGATCAGCGGGATGGAATCCTTCAGCGCGGTGGCCACCAGGTCGATCGCGGTGATCTGCGGCACGCCCACGCCGGCCACCACGCGGGTGGTGCAGATCGAGCCGGGGCCCACGCCCACCTTCACCGCGTCGGCGCCGGCGTCGCGCAGCATCAGCGCGGCGTCGCCGGTGACGATGTTGCCGGCCACCACCTGCACCTGCGGGTAGTTTTTCTTCACCCAGGCCACGCGGTCGATCACGCCTTGCGAATGGCCGTGCGCGGTGTCCACCACCAGCACGTCCACGCCGGCCTCGACCAGCGCTTCCACGCGGCGCTCGGTGTCGCCGCCCACGCCCACCGCGGCGCCGACCAGCAGCGCCTCGTTGCGATCCTTCACCGAATTCGGGTTGTCGCGCGCCTTCTGGATGTCCTTCACGGTGATCAGGCCGCGCAGTTCGAAGCCGTCGTTGACCACCAGCACCTTCTCGATGCGGTGCTTGTGCAGGAGCTGCAGCACTTCGTCCTGGCTGGCGCCTTCCTTCACCGTCACCAGGCGCTCCTGGCGGGTCATGATGTTGCGCACCGGATCGTCCGGCTTGCGCTCGAATCGCATGTCGCGGCTGGTGACGATGCCCACCAGCTTGCCGCCCTCCACCACCGGCACGCCGGAGATGCTGTGCGCGCGGGTGAGCTTGAGCACTTCGCGGATCGACGTCTCCGGGCTCACGCTGAAGGGATTGCGGATCACGCCGGCCTCGAACTTCTTCACCAGCCGCACTTCGGCGGCCTGCTGCTCGAGCGTCATGTTCTTGTGGATGATGCCGATGCCGCCCTGCTGCGCCATGGTGATGGCGAGCCGCGCTTCGGTCACGGTGTCCATCGCGGCGGAGACGATGGGGATGTTCAGTCGCAGGCTACGGGTGAACCGGGTGGAGGTGTCCACGTCGCGCGGCAGCACGGTGGAATGGCCCGGAACGAGGTAGACGTCGTCGTAGGTTAGCGCCTCGGCGAGTATGCGCATGGTAAGCCCCGCGGCAAAGAGAGGATTATACGCGGCACTGCAGCATGCTGCCAGCGCGGCAGCTGAACATCAGCGGGCTTCCGCGGCTTCCAGCGTGTTTTCCATCAGCGTGGCCACGGTCATCGGGCCCACGCCGCCGGGCACCGGCGTGATCCAGCTGGCGCGTTCGGCAGCCGGCGCAAATTCCACGTCGCCCACCAGCCGGCCGTCGTCGAGCCGGTTGATGCCCACGTCGACCACCACCGCACCGGGCTTGATCCATTCGCCCTTGACCAGCCCCGGCCGGCCCACGGCGACGATCACGATATCGGCCTGGCGCACGTAGCCTTCCAGGTCGCGGGTGAACTTGTGGCAGCAGGTGGTGGTGCAGCCGGCGATCAGCAGTTCCAGCGCCAATGGCCGGCCCACGTGATTGGACACGCCCACGACCACCGCATGCTGGCCGCGTACCGGGCGGTCGGTGTGGCCGAGCAGGGTCATCACGCCCTTGGGCGTGCACGGTCGCAGGCCGAAGCGGCGCAATGCGAGGCGCCCGACGTTCACCGCCTGGAAGCCGTCCACGTCCTTGGCCGGGTCGATGCGGTCGACCAGCGCGTCCTCGTCGATGTGCTCGGGCAGCGGCGACTGCACCAGGATGCCGTGCACCGTCGGGTCGGCGTTGAGGCGGTCGATCAACGCGAACAACTCGTCCTGCGTGGTGGCCGACGGCAGGTCGTAGTCGAACGAACGGAAGCCGACCTGATGGCAGGCCTTGCGCTTGTTGCGCACGTACACCGACGAAGCCGCGTCGTCGCCCACCAGCACCACCGCCAACCCCGGCGCAGGCAAGCCCTGCGCCTTGCGTTCGGCGACGCGCCGGGCGATGCGATCCAGCAATTCCTGCGCGATGCGTTTGCCGTCGAGGATGCGTGCGCTCATGGGGCTTTTCTGTTCTGCGGAGCGCGTCATTATCCTGACTGGCCGTCGCCCGCACAAACACGCCATGCCCATTCCACTGCCGAACCCCGCCGATCCCGTGCGCCTCGCATCCCCGCCACTCGTTCTGCGTCCATGGCAGGACGATGACGCGCCGGCCTTGCACGAGGCCGTGCAGGAATCGCTGGACAGCCTCGGCCGCTGGTTGCCCTGGTGCCGGGCCGATTACGACCTGGACGCAGCACGCCAGCGCATCAACTGCTGCAAGCTAGGTTGGAGCACGGGCGAGCAGTACGCCTTTGCGGTTCTCGATACGGTGGGACGCTTGGTCGGCAGCGTCGGGCTCAATCAACTGGACGAGCGCGACCTGCGCGCCAACCTCGGCTATTGGCTGCGCATTTCCGCCAACGGGCAAGGGTACGCGGCACAGGCGGCACGCGCCGTCGCGGCATTCGGCTTCGAGAGGCTGGCCTTGCAAAGGATCGAGATCGTTGCGGCAACCGGAAACCTGGCCAGCCGGCGCTGCGCCGAACGCATCGGCGCCAGGCGCGAGGGCATCGCAAGAAGGCGAGTGCTGTTGCACGGACAATCCGAGGACGCGGTGGTCTACGGGCTGCTCCCCGCCGATCTCGCTCAACCGGCGGATGCGCAGAACGCGGCGATCTCCCCGTAACCGGCAAAGTGCGCGTGCGCGCCGCATCCAGGACACGCCGGGTCGCTCGGCAGGCGCGTCTCGCGGAAACGCATGCCCAGCGCATCGAAGGACAGCAGGCGGCCGGTCAGCGGCTGGCCGAGACCGAGGATCAGCTTGAGCGCCTCGGTGGCCTGCAGCAGGCCCACGATGCCGGGCAGCACACCGAGTACGCCGGCCTCGCTGCAGTTCGGCGCATCGGCCGCCGCGGGCGGCTCGGGGAACAGGCAGCGGTAGCACGGCGAATCCGGCCGGTGCGGGTCAAATACGCTGACCTGGCCGCCGAAGCGCTCCACCGCGCCGTAGACCATCGGCAGCCGCAGCCGCTGCGAAGCCGCGGCCAGCAGGTAGCGCGCGGGGAAATTGTCGGCGCCGTCGATCAGCACGTCGTGGCCGCGCAGCAGGCGCTCCACGTTGTCCGCGCACAGGCGCTCCTGGCGGGTCTCGATGCGCACGCGCGGATTCAAGGCGTTCAGCGCCAGACGCGCCGACTCGGTCTTGGCCATGCCCACGCGCGCATCGGCATGGATCACCTGCCGGTGCAGGTTGGAACGCTCCACGCGATCGTCGTCGATCAGGGTGAGCTGGCCCACGCCGGCGGCGGCGAGATACAGCGCCGCCGGTGCGCCCAGGCCGCCGGCGCCCAGCAGCACCACCTTCGCCGCCGCCAGCTTCGCCTGCCCCGCCTCGCCCACCTGCGGCAGGCGCAGCTGGCGTGCGTAGCGTTCGGCGGCGTCGGCATCCAGGGCGGACGCCACGATGGGCAGGCCTTCGCTCTTCCAGCGTTCGAAACCGCCAGCCACGGATAGCACCTCGCGATAGCCCATGCGTTGAAGCGTCTCCGCCGCCAGCAATGAACGCGTGCCGCTGCCGCATAGGACGAGGACGGCGCGCGCGCGATCCGGTTCCGCCTGCTCGATGCGCAATTCGAGAAAGCCGCGCGAGATGCCCAGCGCGCCCGCCGGCATGCCGGCGGTGCGCTCACTGTCCTCGCGCACGTCGAGCAGCAAGGCGCCTTGCGCCTGGCGTGCCAGCGCGTCGGCGGGCGAAAGCTCGGAAATGCGGCCGCGCAGTTCGGCCAGCCAGTTGTCGCGATCGGTGTGGGAGGGCATGCAAGAAGTGTAGCGCGGTGCCCCCCTTCTCTCCGGCGGGCGAGGCGACAGGCTGACGGCGGAGGAGCTACGAAACGTGCTTCGGTGGCGGCTTTCGCGAGCACCCACCCACGCACCTCGATGCTCTCCCCGGCGGAGAGCGGCAGCGAATGGGCCGGATGGATTCGCGTTTTCCGCGAAGCGGCGGCCCGTAGCGGGTACGGGCGCCATGGATTCCGGTTCGACGGAAATGGCCTACTTCTTGCGCTTCTTCATCTCGCGGATCATGCGCTGGCGCTTGCGCAGCTGGCCTTCGGTCAGCACGTTCTTCTTGCCGGCGTAGGGGTTCTCGCCTTCGCGGAACACGATGCGGATGGAGGTGCCTTCCAGCTTGTAGCGCTGGCGGAAGAAGTTCTCGAGGTAACGCTGGTACGCCGGCGCGATGTGCTTGGTGCGGCTGCCGTGGATCACGATGGTGGGCGGATTGCTGCCGCCGGGATGGGCGAAGCGCAGCTTGGGCGCGTGCCCGCGCACCAGCGGGGGCTGGTAGTTCTGGTAGGCCTTTTCCAGCGAGCGGGTGAGGTCGGAGGAGTTCAGCTCCTTGGTCGCGGAAGCATGCGCACGCACGATGGCGCGCATCAGCTCGCGCAGGCCCGAGCCGTGCATGGCGGAGATGTAGACGTGCCGCGCCCACTCCACGAACTGCAGGCGGCGCGCCAGCGCCTCCTGGCAGCGTTCGCGCTGGTAAGCATCGAGGCCGTCCCACTTGTTCACCGCGATCACCAGCGCCCTGCCCTCGTCCAGTGCGTGGCCGATCAGGGTGAGGTCCTGGTCGGCGAGGTTCTCGCGCGCGTCGATCATCATCACCACCACCTGCGCGGCGGCCATCGACTGCAGGGTCTTGATGACGCTGAACTTCTCCACCGCTTCCTCAACGCGTGCGCGGCGACGCACGCCGGCGGTGTCGATCAGGGTGTATTTGCGGCCGTCGCGCTCCAGCGGCACGCGGATCGGGTCGCGCGTGGTGCCGGCGACGTCCGAGACGATCAGCCGGTCTTCGCCGAGCAGGCGGTTGATCAGGGTGGACTTGCCCGCGTTGGGGCGACCGACGATGGCGACGCGGATGCTGTCGTCCTCGTCCGGTGCGAGTTCCTCGTCGGTGTCTTCCGGCAGCAACGGCTGCAGCGCGGCGAGCAGGCGGTCGGTGCCGCGGTTGTGCGCGGCGGACAGCGGCAGCGTGGCGGCGATGCCGAAGGCGGCGAATTCGGCCAGCGCGGCCTGCTCGTCGAGGCCGTCGGTCTTGTTGACCGCGGCGATGATCGGTTTGCCGCTGCGGCGCAACTCGTCGAGGATGGTGCGATCCTGCGGCAGCAGGCCATCACGCGCATCCAGCACGAACACCAGCGCCTGCGCCTCGCCGATGGCGAGGCGCACCTGTTGCGCGGTGAGCCCGTCCAGCCCTTCGTCCGAACCGGACAGGCCGCCAGTGTCGACCACCACGAACGGCCGCTCCTCCGCGAGGTGGCAGACGCCGTAGTGGCGGTCGCGGGTGACGCCCGGCAGGTCGGCCACCAGGGCGTCGCGGCTGCGCGTCAGCGCGTTGAACAGGGTCGATTTACCGACGTTGGGGCGACCGACCAGGGCGACGACGGGCAGCATGGCAAAGAGCCTGTTCAATATCTCCGCATGGCCCGCGCTGGGAGCTGTTTGCACGCAGGCCAAGGAAGAACGAAGGAGTGGACGCCTGTCCACGACTGAGTGATGACGCGGGCATGTGGACAAACAGACCCGGCCCTTCGGGTTGCCTTGCCACGGCCACCATGCGGCAGCGCGTGGCTTGACATGCCAGCCAGGCAGGCGCTACGCCACGCACCGCCACCTGGCAGCCATGGCAAGGCGACGCGGGCCATGCGGAGATATCGAACAGGCTCTCCAGGCATGGTTCCCGCGATCAGTGTGCGGCGAGACGGTAGGCGCCGAGATGGCCCTTCACGTCCTCGACGTACACGGTATCGCCCACCACCAGCGGCTGGGCCTGGATCGGCTTCTTCGACAGGCGCATGCGCGCGGCCAGCGCGCCGTCGCCGGCCTGCAGCCAGTGCACGAAACCGTAGGCGTCGGCTACCACCACGTAGTTGCCCTGCACCGCGGGACCGGTGAGCCAGCGGTACTTCAGCTTGGCGTTCTTCCACATGTCCGCGCCGCTGCTGCGGTCGAAGGCCCACACTTCGCCCTGGTCGTTGACGCCGTAGATGGCGTTGCTGCCCAGGGCCAGCGAGGTATAGGTGGAGAAGGGATGCGACCACAGGGGACGGCCGCTGGGACCGTCGATCGCGGTGAGGTTGCCGTGGTAGGCCGAGCCGTACAGCGTGCTGCCGTCGAGCGCGATCGTGCCGTCGGCGTCGTCGAGACGCTCGATGTCGGTACGGCCGTCGCCGTTGGCCAGGCGCTGCTCCCACAGCTTCTCGCCATTGTCCTCGCGCAGCGCCACCAGCTTGCCGTCGTCGCTGCCGATGAACACCACGCCGTTCGCGGCCAGCGGCATGCCGTAGCCGCGCAGGCTGAGCGTGGGCACGGTGCCCTGATCGTAGACCCAGCGGCGCTTGCCGGTGGCGGCGTCGAGGCCGTACACGCGACCATCCTGCGTACGCACGATCACCAGGTCACCGCTGATCGCCGGTGCGGCGATCACTTCGGAATCCAGCTCGGACGACCACAACGGGCTGCCGTCCTTGGGATTCATGCCGTAGACGTAACCGTCCAGCGTGCCGACCGCAAGCAGGTTGCCGACCACGGTCGGGCCGCCGGCATAGGAGCCGTTGGGCACGGCCTTGCCTTTCTTGCCGCCGAAACCGAACCAGCCCTTCTTGACCTTGGCGGTCTTCTCCCACAGCTTCTTGCCGCTGGCGGCGTCGAACGCGGCGATCTTGCCGTCGGTGCTAACCGCATAGAGCACGCCGTCCGCCACCGTCGGCCGCAGACGCACGCCACTGATGCCGGCGCCATCGCCGATGCGCGCCGTCCAGACCTTGCTGACCTGCACCGTCGGCGTGAAGTGCTTGTCCAGCGGCGTGGGCGGCTCGATGTTCTTCTTCTTGAAGGAATCGCAGCCGGTCAACAAGACCAGCGCACCCAAGGCAAGCAACCAAGCGCTCTTTTTCACCACGTGTTTCATGCACCCTGCTTTCCGGCCACAGCCAGATCGTCGATCTTCATTTGCAGGACGGCATGTTGCGGCGCGTCCTCACCCAGTGCCGCCATCGCCGACTGATAGGCCGTGCGGGCTTCGTCGGCGCGTCCCAGCTTGACCAGCGCATCGCCGCGGAGTTCCTGCTTCAGGCCGGCGAACTGACCGGCCGGCATGGAATCGAGCGTGGACAAGGCGGCCTGGTCGTCGCCCTTGGCCAGCTGGACACGTGCCATGCGCAACTGCACCAGCGACTTCAGCGCCGGATCGGCGGCATGCGCCTCGGCCCACTGCAAGGAGGCGATGGCCTTGTCGAACTGCTTGTCCTGCACCTGTTGCTTCGCGCGGTCGCTCACTGCGAACAGCGCATACGGCGACTTAGCGTAGTCCTTCATCAGTTCGTCGACGAAAGCGGTGGCAGCCGTCGGCTTGCCGCCGATCCGCGCCACCTCGGCCTGTTGGTACAACGTGGCGGCCGCGGCCTCGTGATTGGCCTGGTGCTTGCGCCATTGCTGCAGGCCGAAGATGCCGACCAGGCCGATCACGATGCCCAGGGCGATGGAAAGGCCGTTCTCGCGCAGCCACTTCTGGACACGTTCGCTTTGTTCGTAATCGTCGTATGCGTCGAATGCCATGCTTCACCGTTGGTGGAAATCGCGCGCGTCGTGCGTCGCGTGACGCGACGGCGGAAAACGCTCGCCGTCGCCCTTCGCCCGATCAGGGGCGAAGAATGCGCAAGCATAACCGATCGGATGGTTTTCTGGCGCGGAGGCGCGCGTCAGAGATTGGCCGCGGCGGCCTTGCCGTCCGCGATCCGCACGCGGAAATGCGCCACGTTGGCATGGCGGAAGCCGTCCAGCGCCACCGGCTGCCCGTCGATGCTCACTTGCGCATCGACCGCGTTGCCGATGCGTACTTCCAGCGGCTGGTCGCTGCGCCAGGTGCGGCTGGTGCCGGCGGGCAGCAGACCGTACTCCAGCCGCGTACCGTCCTGCGCGACGACCTCGACCCAACTGGCCGCGCCGAGATTGAGGCTGAGGCTGTGCGCGCCGGTGCCGGCGACCGCGGCATCCTCGACGGACGCCGTGCCGGTGGCACTCGTGGGCTGTTGGGGCGTGGCGTTGTCGATGTTCGGGAACGGCGCCATCGAGGCCATCAGCGGTTGCTCCTGCGCCGGTTGTGCGGCAGGCGCCTTCGCCTGCGGTGCGGCGGCGGCTTGCGCGACCGTCTTGGCCGGCACGGCCGCCTGCGCATCCTGCTGCGCCACCGGCGAGGCATCCAGCGGCGTCAAATGGGTGAGGTTGCGGTCCAGCGAGCCGCTCACGCCGAACCAGATCATCGGTACCACGATGACCGCCGTCAGCACCACATAGGTGGCGGCGGTGCGATAGCGGTCGAACAGGAAACGCGAATGCGACACGCCGCCCGTAGCCACCAACGGCGGCTCGACATGGCGGATGCGCGCCACTTCGGACTCGATCGCCGCCTTGTTGATGCCCAGGTGCTCGCCGTACTTGCCGATGTAGCTGGCCAGATAGATGCGCGAGTCGAGGCCGTCGTGGCCGCCCTGCTCCAGCTTGCGCAGCACACGCAGCGGCAGCTTCAGGGCGTGGGCGCAGCTTTCCATATCCAATCCGCGGGCCTCGCGGGCGGCGCGCAGGCGATTGCCGAAAGCGACCTCGGGATCGACCTGCGCCTGCAGGGTGACACGGGCATCCGCGGCTTCCATCGGATCAGCGGACGGATCGTGTGCGACCGGCTCCTGACCGGGCTGCGAAGGCTGCATGGTGTTCATGGACGGCTGGCGGTGGCTTTCAGGGCGCGAGCCTGTTCCGAATCCGGGAACTGGCTCTGCAAACGCCCGAGATAGGTCTGGGCTGAGTCCGTGTTGCCCAAGCGCGATTCGATGTCGTAACCAAGCTGGAGGGCGGCTGCACTGGGCTGCCCCAGCGCGTCGAAGCGCTGGATGAAAGCCCGTGCACGGAACGCATCCCCTTGCCGGTAGAGTACTTCGGCCAGATGGAAAAGTGCGTCCCCGTTATGCGGATTTCGCGCGATTGCGTCACGAAAACTCGCCTCGGCGGCGGCCGCGTCGCCCATGCGCATCTGGCAGATGCCGGCATTGGTCAGCGCCACGTCGGGCGTGGCGTAAAACGGGTCGGCCACCGCTTTGCGGAAGTAGCCGATCGACTCCTGCTCCTTGCCGGTGCGGCACAGGAATTGGCCGAGATTGTTGTTCGGCCCGCCTTTGTTGGGCTCCAGCGCCTCGGCCTTGCGATAGTGCTCTTCCGCCGCGGGCATGTTGTTGATCTTCTCGTAGACCACCGCGATCACGGTCTGCGCCGGCGCGTAATTCTCGTCGAATTTCAGCGCCATCTGCAGCTTGGCCAGGGCATCCTGCAGGTCGCCTTGGTCGAGATAATGCTGGGCCAGTTCGGTATGGACACGTGCCGCATCTTCGCGCTGATCTGCCTGACTGACCCGATGCATCGACGCACCGCTTTGACCGTTGCCATTGTTGTCGCCGCTGCCGTTTACCGTCACGCAGCCAGCCATGGCCAGCGACAGCCCGAGTACCACCAGCGGCTTACAGCGCATGCGTCACCTCTTGGTCCACACGTTGGCGAATCCCGGCGCTGCGCCGGGTGCGGTCGTTCACCTGCCCGGCCAGCTGGCCGCAGGCGGCATCGATGTCGTCGCCGCGGGTCCGGCGCAGCATGGTGAGGATGCCGGCGTTGAGCAACTGGGTCTGGAAAGCGCGGATGGCCTCGGCGTCGGAACGCTCGAAGCGCGTACCCGGGAAGGGATTGAACGGGATCAGGTTGACCTTGCAGGTCGGCAGCCTGCGCATGAAGCGGATCAGCTGCTTTGCGTGCTCCGGCTGGTCGTTCACGCCCTTCATCAAGGTGTATTCGAAGGTGATCGAGGTGCGCGGCTTGCGCGCGATCCAGCGCTGGCAGGCTGCGGTAAGCTCGGCCAGCGGATAGCGCTTGTTGAGCGGCACCAGCTCGGTGCGCAGCTCATCGTTGGCCGCGTGCAGCGACACCGCCAGCGACACGTCGATGACGTCCGACAGCTTGTCGATCATCGGCACCATGCCGGCGGTGGACAGCGTGACGCGCTTGGACGCGAGGCCGAAACCCAGATCGTCGCGCATCAGGCTCATCGCCCGCACCACGTTGTCGAAGTTCGCCAGCGGCTCGCCCATGCCCATCATCACCACGTTGGTGATACGGCGGTTCTGGTGGGTGACGTTGCCCAGCTGCTTCGCCGCCACCCACATCTGGCCGATGATCTCGGCGGTGGAGAGGTTGCGGTTGAAGCCCTGCGCGCCTGTGGAGCAGAACTGGCAGTTCAGCGCGCAACCGATCTGCGAGGACACGCACAGCGTGCCGCGGGTGGGCTCGGGGATGTACACCGCCTCCACTGCGTTGCGGCCGTCCATGCCGAGCAGCCACTTGTGCGTGCCGTCGGCGGCGGCCTTGTCCACCAGGGTCTGCGGCGGACCGACGTGGCAGCTCGCTTCCAGCTTGGCGCGCAGCGCCTTGCCCACGTCGGTCATGTTGGCGAAGTCGGACTCCAGGTGGTGGTAGATCCACTTCATCACCTGCTCGGCGCGATACGGCTTCTCGCCGAGCTGCGCGAAGAAATCGCGCAGCCCCTGACGATCGAAGTCGAGCAGGTTGACCTTGCCGGCGGCGCCGGGCTGGTCGGATGAAATGGCGGGTACCTGGGTCATGTCCTTTTCAAGAGTGCGGCCACGGATGGCCGCCTTTTGATCTCCGCGTTCATGGACGAACGCTCAAGTAACGGCTTACCGGCTGTGTACTTCAGTGGCGGCGAAGAAATAGGCGATCTCGACGGCCGCCGTCTCGGCGGCGTCGGAGCCGTGCACGGCGTTCGCGTCGATCGAATCGGCGAAGTCGGCGCGGATCGTGCCCGGCGCGGCGTCCTTCGGATTGGTGGCGCCCATCAGCTCGCGGTTCTTCAGGATGGCGTTATCGCCTTCCAGCACCTGGATCATCACCGGGCCGGAGATCATGAAATCCACCAGCGCCTTGAAGAACGGACGCTCCTTGTGCACGGCGTAGAAGCCCTCGGCCTCCGCGCGCGACAGCTGCTTCTGCTTGGCGGCGATCACCTTGAGGCCGGCCTTTTCGAAACGCGCGTAGATCTCGCCGATCACGTTCTTGGCGACGGCATCGGGCTTGATGATGGAAAGGGTGCGCTCCAGCGCCATGGGGGTGCTCCGGGAAAGGAAAAAGAAAAAGTGCCGGCAACCTGCCGAAATGACCAAAACCGACTTGGAATACGGGTTTAGATCATGAAGTTTGACAGATTCTATTTCATTCGCAAGCCGCCGACGGCGTGAAAGGCGCAGGGTTTGACGGCGGGCAATCCGCCCGCGTATGCTCAAACGATCGTTTGAATCCTTACCCTTGGCCTGATGGGATGAACCGCCCAGTGAACCGCACCGGCTCCACCAAGGAACGCATACTCGGCGCCGCCGAGACCCTGTTCGCCCAGCGCGGCTTCGACGGCGCTTCGCTGCGCCAGCTGACCAGTGCCGCCGGGGTCAACCTGGCCGCCGTGAACTACCACTTCGGCTCCAAGGAAAAACTGGTCGAGCAGGTGTTCCGGCGCCGGCTGGACACCTTGAACGCCCAGCGCCTCGCCGCGCTGGCCAAGGTGGCCGGCCAGCCCGCAACACGGCTGGAGGATGTGCTCGACGCCTTCATCCGCCCTGCCCTGGAGCTTTCCCACGAGGACGAGGGCTCGCTGTTCATGCGCGTGCTGGCGCGCGCCTTCGCCGAGCACGACGACGGCCTGCGCAAGTTCCTGTCCGAAAACTACGGCCACGTGATGCGCCAGTTCACCGCGGAGTTCGCCCGCCTGCTGCCGCAACTCAGCAAGGAGGAGCTGTACTGGCGCATCGACCTGGCCACCGGCGCGCTGACCCATGCCATGTCCGGCTTCGGCATCATCCAGCGCAAGAGCGGCGTCAGCGAGGGCGCCCACCGCGAGCAGACCGTGCAGCACCTGATCCGCTTCGCCGCCGCCGGCCTCAGGGCCACCTGAGTTCACCGCGCGGCCACGGCCGCGCGATCACCTTGACCGATCCCGTTCCGCAAGCTGTCCTTCATCCGGAGATTTCCATGACCGCTTCATCCACCCCCACCCCGGCGCTGCGCATCCGCAAGGCGGCCGTGCTCGGCGCCGGCGTCATGGGCGCGCAGATCGCTGCGCACCTGACCAATGCCGGCGTCGAAACCGTGCTGTTCGACCTCGCCGCCAAGGAAGGCCCGAAGAGCGGCATCGCGCTCAAGGCCATCGAACACCTGAAGAAGCTCTCGCCCGCCCCGCTGGCCGACGCCAGCCTCGCCGCCGCCATCGTCCCGGCGAACTACGACGAGCACCTGGACCTGCTGGAAGGCTGCGACCTGATCGTGGAAGCCATCGCCGAGCGCATGGACTGGAAGCTGGATCTCTACAAGAAGATCGCCCCGCACGTCTCGCCCACCGCGGTGCTGGCTTCGAACACCTCGGGCCTGTCGATCAACGGCCTCGCCGAGGCGCTGCCGGAGGAAATGCGCCACCGCTTCTGCGGCGTGCACTTCTTCAACCCGCCGCGCTACATGCACCTGGTCGAGGTGATCCCGACCCGCCTCACCGAACCGAAGGTGGTCGAAGGCCTCGAAGCCTTCCTCGTCACCACCGTGGGCAAGGGCGTGGTGATCGCGCGCGACACCCCCAACTTCATCGGCAACCGCATCGGCGTGTTCTCGATGCTGGCCACCATGCACCACACCGAGCAGTTCGGGCTGGGCTTCGACGTGGTCGACGCGCTCACCGGCCCGGCCGTGGGCCGCCCGAAGAGCGCCACCTACCGCACCGCCGACGTGGTTGGCTTGGACACCATGGCGCACGTCATCAAGACCATGGCCGACACCCTGCCGAACGATCCGTGGCACCAGTATTTCAAGGCGCCCGTGTGGCTCTCCGCGCTGATCGAGAAGGGTGCGCTGGGCCAGAAGAACGGCGCCGGCTTCTACCGCAAGGCCGGCAAGGACATCGTGGTGCTCGATGTCGCCAAGCAGGACTACCACGCCTCCGAGCAGAAGGCCTCGGACGAGGTCGCCGCCATCCTCGCCATCAAGAACCCGGCCGAGAAGTTCGCCAAGCTGCGCGCCTCCGCGGACAAACAGGCGCAGTTCCTGTGGGCCACCTTCCGCGACCTGTTCCACTACACCGCCTACCATCTGGCCGACATCGCCGACACCGCGCGCGACGTGGACTTCGCGATCCGCTGGGGCTACGGCTGGAAGCTCGGCCCGTTCGAGACCTGGCAGGCCGCCGGCTGGCAGCAGGTCGCGCAGTGGGTGCAGGAAGACATCGCCGCCGGCAAGGCCATGAGCAGCGCCCCGCTGCCGGCCTGGGTGCTGGACGGCCGCGACGGCGTGCATGGCAAGGACGGTTCCTGGTCCGCCGCCGACGGCAAGGCCAAGCCGCGCTCCGCGCATCCGGTCTATGCCCGCCAGCTGTTCCCCGATCCCATCCTCGGCGAGACCTTCGACCAGGGCAACACGCTGTGGGAGAACGACGGCGTGCGCCTGTGGACGCTGGGCGACGACGGCGTTGGCATCCTCTCGTTCAAGACCAAGATGCACACCGTCAACGACCAGGTGCTCGACGGCATCCAGCACGCCATCGGCGTGGCGGAGGAAAAGCTCAAGGCCGTGGTGATCTGGCAGAACGGCGAACCGTTCTCCGCCGGCGCCGACCTCAAGGGCGCGCTGGGCCTGCTGCAGGCCGGCAAGTTCGACGACTTCGAGAAGATGGTCGCCAACTTCCAGCGCACCAGCATGCGCATCAAGCACTCGCTGGTGCCGGTGGTCTCCGCCGTGCGCGGCCTCGCGCTGGGCGGCGGCTGCGAGTTCCAGATGCACTCCGCGCGCACCGTGGCCGCGCTGGAAAGCTACATCGGCCTGGTCGAAGCCGGCGTGGGCCTGCTGCCCGCCGGCGGCGGCCTGCACGAACTGGCCGTGCGTGCAGCCAAGGCCAACCCGGCCGACCCGTTCGAAGTGCTGAAGAAAGTGTTCGAGACGGTGGCGATGGCCAAGGTGTCGCCCAGCGCCATCGAGGCGAAGAACATGGGCCTGCTGCGCGACAGCGACGCGATCGTGTTCAACGCCTACGAACTGCTCTACGTGGCGAAGAAGGTCGCGCTGTCGCTGGCCGAGTCCGGCTACCGTCCGCCGCTGTACCAGCGCAACGTGCCGGTCGCCGGTGACGTCGGCACCGCCACCTTCAAGGCCTCGCTGGCCAACCTGCAGGCCGGCTACTTCGCCTCCGAGCACGACATCGCCATCGCCACCCGCATCGCCGATTGCCTGTGCGGCGGCAACGTGGAGCGCGGCTCGCTGGTGGACGAGGAATGGCTGCTGGAACTGGAGCGCAAGCACTTCGTGGAGCTGGCCAGGACCGAGAAGACCCAGGCCCGCATCGCGCACACCATGACCACCGGCAAGCCGCTCAGGAACTGATGCGTCGTCGCCCCGGCGCAGGCCGGGGCCCAGCGACTCCGATTCTAGACAACGACACTGGATCCCGGCCGACGCCGGGACGACGATCAAAACTGAAGACGCGTCGCCGCTCCACGCGCGACGCCACGGAGCAAATCCCATGACCAAGCAAGTGCAAGACGCCTACATCGTCGCCGCCACCCGCACCCCGGTCGGCAAGGCGCCGCGCGGCGTGTTCCGCAACACCCGTCCCGACGACATGCTGGCCCATGTCATCAAGGCCGCGATGGCGCAGGCGCCGGGCATCGACCCGCACCGCATCGGCGACGCCATCATCGGCTGCGCCATGCCCGAAGCCGAGCAAGGCATGAACGTGGCGCGCATCGGCGTGCTGCTGGCCGGCCTGCCCGACACCGTGCCCGGCGTCACCATCAACCGCTTCTGCTCATCCGGCCTGCAGGCCGTGGCGATGGCCGCCGACCGCATCCGCCTCGGCGAGGACGACCTGATGCTCGCCGGCGGCACCGAGAGCATGAGCATGGTGCCGATGATGGGCCACAAGATCGCGATGAACCCCGCGATCTTCAGCAACGAGCACATCGGCATTGCCTACGGCATGGGCATCACCGCCGAGAACGTGGCCAAGCAGTGGAAGGTCAGCCGCGAGGCGCAGGATGCCTTCGCCGTGGAAAGCCACCGCCGCGCGCTGGCGGCGCAGGCCGCCGGCGAGTTCAACGACGAGATCAGCCCGTTCCAGCTCGACGACCGTTACCCCGACCTCGCCACCCGCGGCATCGTCACCGACAGCCTCCTGATCCGCGCCGACGAAGGCCCGCGCGCCGGTACCACCGCCGAGGTGCTGGGCAAGCTCAAGACCGTGTTCCGCAACGGCCAGTTCGGCGGCACCGTCACCGCCGGCAACTCCTCGCAGATGTCCGACGGCGCGGGCGCCGTGCTGCTGGCCAGCGAGAGGGCGATCAAGGAATACAACCTGCAGCCGCTGGCCCGCTTCGTGGGCTTCTCGGTGGCCGGCGTCAAGCCCGAGGTGATGGGCATCGGCCCGAAGGAAGCGATCCCCAAGGCGCTCAGGCAGACCGGCATCACGCAGGACCAGCTCGACTGGATCGAACTCAACGAAGCCTTCGCCGCGCAGGCGCTGGCGGTGATGGGCGACCTCCAGCTCGACCCGGCCAAGGTCAACCCGCTGGGCGGCGCCATCGCACTCGGCCATCCGCTCGGCGCCACCGGCGCGGTGCGCATCGCCACCCTCGTGCATGGCCTGCGCCGCCGCAAGCAGAAGTACGGCATGGTGACCATGTGCATCGGTACCGGCATGGGCGCCGCAGGCATCTTCGAGGCGGTGTAAACGCGCGCCCTGCCCGGAAGCCTTGGCGCGAACCGTCCCGCGACGGGAGACGGTCGCGCCACGAGCACCGGCATCGACAACGACGTTCAAAGCAAAGGGCGGCCACTGGCCGCCCTTTGCTTACGTACTCATTCAATCTGCAGACGCGCGCCTGCGGGTTTCCTCACATCTCCACGCAATCGAACCGACGATCCGCTTCCACCTCGGCGTCGTAGTCCACATCCGCACGCTCGAAGCCGAACAGCTTGAGGAACTCGTGTTTGTAGCCGGCGTAGTCGGTGACCTGCTTGAGGTTTTCGGTGGTGACGGTGGGCCAGAGGGTCTTGCAGGGGGTTTGCACGTCGTCGCGCAGTTCCCAGTCGTCCAGGCGCACGCGACCCTCGTCGTCGGTGGGCGCAGGGGCGCCGTCGACGCGGTACAGGCGGTCGTCGAACAGGCGGTTGATCTGCTCGATGCAGCCCTCGTGGATGCCCTTCTCCTTCATGATCTTGAAGGCGATGGAGACGTACAGCGGGATCACCGGGATGGCCGCGCTGGCCTGGGTGACCACCGACTTCATCACGCCGACGCAGGCGTCGAGTCCGGCATGGCGGCTGCGCAACTGCCTGGCGGTGTTGTCGAGGTGCTGCTTGGCCTGGCCGAGCGTGCCGTGCCAGTACATCGGCCAAGTGATCTCGGTGCCGATGTAACTGTAGGCGATGGTCTTGGCGTGTTCGGCCAGCACGCCGGCCTGGCCGAGCGCGTCGATCCACAGCGCCCAGTCCTCGCCGCCCATCACGGTGACGGTGTCCTTGATCTCCTGCTCGGTGGCCGGCTCGATGGTGGCCTCGATCACCGTGTCCTTGTTGGTGTCGACCGAGGTATTGGTGAACGGCTGGCCGATGGTCTTGAGCGCGGAGCGCACCACTTCGCCGCTGCCGGGCAGCTTGCGCACGGGCGAGGCCAGCGAATAGACGACGAGGTCGATCGGGCCGCCCATCTCGTTCCTGATGATCTCGATGGCGCGCGCGCGGGTCTCGTCGGCGAAGGCGTCGCCGTTGATGGACTTGGCGTACAGGCCGGCTTCCTTCGCGAACTTGTCGAACGCGGCGGCGTTGTACCAGCCCGCGGTGCCGGTCTTGTCCTCGCTGCTGGGCTTTTCGAAGAACACGCCCAACGTGGCGGCGCCATAGCCAAACGCGGCGGTGATGCGCGAGGCGAGGCCATAGCCGGTGGATGCGCCGATCACCAGCACGCGCTTCGGCCCCTTGCCGCCGTCGTGGATGGCGGCCTTGGTGGTGGCGATCTGCTCGGCCACGTTGCGCTCGCAACCGACCGGGTGGGCCGTGACACAGATGAAGCCGCGCACTTTGGGTTTGATGATCACTGGGACTCGCTCCGCAAGGGAATAGCAAAACGGCATCTTAGCGAAGGTGGGGGAACATGCGCTGCGGTAGGGAGCTTCGACCGGCGCGTCCGGGCCTGGATCGAGCCTGCATCAGGCTTGCATGGCCTGCACCAGGTCGCGCACCTGTGCCGCGTCGCTGCGCAGTTCGCCACCCTGCATGTCGGCCAGCCGCGGCGGCCGATGGCGCATGCTCGAGGCGAGTTGCCGCTTGGCCGAGGCGTGGAATTCGCGGGCACCGGTGGCGGCGGCGAGCATGGGCAGATTGGCGGCCGTGACGCCGGCACCCGGCATGATCGCGATGCGGCCGGCCGCCTGCGCGATCAGCTCGCGGATCGGCGCGGCGCCTTCCATCGCGCTGGCCTGGCCGCCCGAGGTGAGCACCCGCTCGCAGCCCAGCGCGATCACGTCGTCCAGCGCGCGCTGCGGATCGCGCACGAGGTCGAAGGCGCGGTGGAAGGTCACGCCCAAATGCCCCGCTGCGGCGATCAGCCCGTAGCAGCGCTCCATGTCCACGTCGCCGTCGGCGTCGAGCACGCCCAGCACCACACCGTCGCAACCCAGCGCCACGCAGGTTTCGATGTCGCGGCGCATGGCCTCGCATTCGTCATCGTCATAGAGGAAGTCGCCGGCGCGTGGCCGGATCAGCACGTAGAGCGGAATGCGTAACCGCTCGCGCGCCATCGCGATGCTGGCATGCGAAGGCGTGAGGCCGCCAAGCTCCAGCGCGCCGCACAGCTCCACCCGCCCTGCGCCCCCCGCTTGCGCAGCCAGCGCGGAGGCCACCGAGTTGGCGGCAATTTCGAGCAAGCGTGTACCCATGTCGGCCGAATCCTCTGCAAACCTTGTGCGCATCACGGCCGTGCCGGTCGCTGCAGCCGTCGATCATCGCGGGAATCGAACGGGGAAGCCATCATCGCCATGCTCCCATGCCTTGCGGCTGCTCCCGTTCGCCCGAACCGGGCCGATTGCCACGCGTGGCTGCGCCCTTCAAAGCAAAAGCCCCGCGCCATGGCGCGGGGCTCGGTTTCCTGCATGGCCGGCCAGGAGCCGGCCACCGTCACTCAACCTGCAACTTCGACGCCCGAAGCCTGGGCGCCCTTCGGCCCCTGGGTGACTTCGAACTTCACGCGCTGGCCTTCCTGCAGGCTGCGGAAGCCCTTGGAATTGATCGCCGAGAAATGGACGAACACGTCTTCACCACCATCTTCGGGCGCGATGAAACCGAAGCCCTTGGCGTCGTTGAACCACTTGACCGTACCGAAACGCATTGCTGGAACCTCTGGAAGCATGGACAGGAATGCACCCGACCGAGCTCGAACCATCCCCCTGGCTCACCGTCCTGGTGCGCGCGAAGTATCAGCATGATTGCCGGCAAAGCGCAATATGCGTTGGCCGATTCGCTGCACGCTGCCGGCGTTCGGCGCCGATCGCCAGGCAATGCGGTAACGCGTTAGCGCACGCTCACGCGCGCAGCATGGCCTCCAGCAGGCGCGGCACTTCGGCCGTGGCGGCAGCGAGGTGCGCGAAGATTTCCTCGATGCTGATCTCGGCCTCGTCGCCGCAGCCCGCGGCGAAGTTCGCCACCAGCGCGAGGCAGGCGTATTCCAGGCCCAGCTCGCGCGCCAGCGCGGCCTCGGGCATGCCGGTCATGCCGACCAGGTCGCAGCCATCGCGTTTCATGCGCGCGATCTCGGCGCGGGTTTCCAGCCGCGGCCCTTGCGTGGCTCCGTAGCAACCGCCGTCGATGACAGCGATGCCTGACGCCCGCGCGGCCTGCAACAGGCGATGGCGCAGCGAAGCGGTGTACGGCTCGCTGAAGTCGATGTGGTTCACCTCGGCGCCTTCGATGTCGCAGAAACTGGTGTAACGGCCGTGGGTGTAGTCGATCAGCTGGTCGGGCACCACGACCGTGCGCGGACCCATGTCGGCGCGGATGCCGCCCACCGCATTGACGCCGATCACCGCGCGCGCGCCGAGCTGGTGCAGCGCCCACAGGTTGGCGCGGTAGTTCACCCGGTGCGGCGGCAGGCTGTGGCTCTCGCCGTGGCGCGCGAGGAAGGTCACCCGCTTGCCCGCGAAATCGCCCAGCACGATGTCGCCCGAGGCCGCGCCGAACGGCGTTTCCAGCGCATGGCGGCTGGCATTCTCCAATCCGGGGAATTGGTACAGGCCGCTGCCGCCGATCACGGCCAGGTCGATCGACTGTTTGCTCATGCGGAAGTTCCGAGGAAATTGTTGAGATGGCGCGCCAGCAGCTCGCGGGTACGCTCGTCGGCCAGCCGGCTGTCGGCGATCTTGGTATGCGCCTGGAAGACCAGCACCTCGCCCTGCGGCTCGACCACCGCACCGGCGCGGCGCAGGACCAGCCGCAACTGGTCCTGCGCGCGCACCGTGCCGGTAATGCCGGGACTGGCGCCGACGATGCAGACACGCTTGCCGGCCAACGGCGCGGACGGCCGTGCGATGCCGGACCGCGAGACCCAGTCGATGGCGTTCTTCAGCACGCCGGTGATGCCGCCGTTGTATTCGGGACAGGCAAGCAACAAGGCATCCGCCTGCATCACTGCGTCCTTCAATGCGACAACCGGCGCGGGATCGCCCTGCTCCTCCACGTCCTGGTCGAACAGCGGCAGACCATGCAGGTCGTGGATGGCGAGGGCAGTACCCGCCGGCAGCAGTTCCTGCGCCGCATGCAGCAGCGCGGTATTGAGCGATGCCCGCCGCAGGCTGCCGGAGATGCCGAGGATGTTCATGCGTGCTCCCGTGGACGCGCGCTCAGCGCAGCGCGTAGATGGCCGGCAGGTTGCGGCCCTGCTCGTGGTAGTCCATGCCGTAGCCGAACACGTAGCGGTCGGGCAGCACGACGCCGTTGAAGTCGGAAGCGATGCCTTCGACCAGGCGGTCGTGATCCTTGCAGCACAGGCTGGCGATCAGCACGCGCTTGGCGCCGCGGCGCAGGCAATCGTCGCGCACAGCCTTCAGCGTGTGGCCCTCGTCGAGGATGTCGTCCACCAGCAGCACGGTGCGCCCCGCGAGATTCGCCGCGGGCTCGCGCAACCAGTGCAGGTCGCTGCCGGAGGTGGCGCCGCGGTAACGGGTGGCGTGCACGTAGTCGAATTCGAGGTCGGTGCGGATCGCCAGCGCCAGTTGGCCGGCGAACATCAGCGCGCCGTTCATGACGGTGAGGAACACCGCACGTTCGCCGTCCAGCGCGGCGTCGATGCGCCGGCCGAGGTCGGCGATCACGGTTTCCAGCTCGGCGCGTTCGAACAGCACGTCGGCGTGCGCCAGTGCGTCCTTGAGCGAGGGTGGCTTGTCGTTCATGCGTTGGCCTGCTCGGCGCACAGCGCCGTGATGCGTGCGACGAAACGGTCGCGTTGCGGGTTGTCGGTGAGACTGTCCCAGCTGGCGCCGATGGCACCCTGCAGCGCAGCCAGCCGCTCCGGATGCGCAGGAGCGCGATCCGCGACGGCAGCGATGGCCGCGTCCACCACGTCGGGAAAGCAGGCCAGCACGAGATCGCAACCGGCATCCAGGTGGCCATGCACGCGCTCGGCCACGCTGCCGGCCTCGCCCGCGGCAGCCATGCTGATGTCGTCGCTGATCGCCGCGCCGGCAAAACCCAGTTCGCCGCGCAGGATGCCGGTCGTCCAGGTGCGCGAGTAACCCGCCGGCCGCGCGTCCACGGCGGGATAGATCACATGCGCCATCATCACCGCCTCCACCCGCGCGGCGATGCATTCGGCGAAGGGCCGGAGGTCGTCGCGCCGGATGTCTTCCAGCGGCCGCGGGTCGATGGCCGCGGCCTTGTGCGTGTCCGCAGCCACGGAGCCGTGGCCGGGGAAATGCTTGAGCACCGCGGCCATGCCGGCGAGATGCATGCCGCGCACGTAGGCCGCGGCGAGTTCGGCAACCGCCGCGGGATCGGCGTGGAACGCTCGCGTGCCGATGGCCGCGTTGCCGCGCGCCAGATCCACCACCGGCGCGAAGCTGAAATCCACGCCGCAGGCGCGCAGTTCGCTGGCCATCACCCAGGCATGTTCCTCGGCGAGGCGCACGGCTTCGGCAGGATCGCGATCGTAGACCTCGCCGATGCGCGCCAGCGCCGGCAAGCGCGTGAATCCCTCGCGGAAACGCTGCACGGGCCCGCCTTCCTGATCCACCGCGATCAGAAGGTGCTCGCCGCCGATCTCGCGGACGGACTCGCACAGCGCCATCAGCTGCGCGCGGTCGACGTAGTTGCGCGCGAACAGGATCACGCCCGCCACGCCCGGCGCCGCGAGCCAGGCGCGTTCGCGCCCGGCCACTTCGAGTCCGGCCAGTCCGATCAGCAGCATCAGGCTTCCACTCCATCGTTGGCGTCGCGCTCGGCCTGCGTCCAGCGGGCATACGGATGCGCGATCAGGTTGACGTTGTAGTAGCGCCCCAGCGCGCTCACGTCGCGGCCAAGCCATGGCGGCCGCGGGAACGGCGCGTCCGCGCGCGGCAGTTCCACCTCGGCCACCACGAGGCCGGCATTGTCGCCCAGAAACTCGTCGATCTCGAACAGCGTGCCCTCGACGGTGACGTGGTGGCGCCGCTTGCTCAGCACGCCGTCGCACAACGCGGCGAGCATCGCGTCGGCATCGTCCGGCGGGATCGCGTAGTCGTACTCGGCGCGCTCGATGCCCAGCCGCGCGGCCTTGATGTTGAGCCACGCCTCGCCGTCCGCGCGACGCACCCGCACCGAGGCGCGCGCATGCCCGGCCGCCAGCGCCGCCGCGCCGATCAGATAACCCTGCGCGATGTGCTCGCTGCGTTCGACCTGCGAACGCCAGCCGCCAGCGCGCAGGAGGAATTTGCGTTCAATCTCGATGCCCATAGGTCAGCTTTTCATGCCGTGCGGAACCCGCCTGATGAAACGTGGTTTTCGTGGGGAGTGCGGCCATGGGTGGCCGCTGTTTGACTTTCGCATCCCATGGATGGATGCACTAGCTACTCCATGGATGGCCGCCCGTTTGATCTTCGCGGTCAGGAAGAACGCTCAAATAAGGCAATGGATTCCACGTGCGCGGTATGCGGGAACATGTCCATCACGCCCGCCGCGGCGAGCTTGAAGCCATGCTGGTTGACCAGGATGCCGGCATCGCGCGCCAGCGAGGCGGGATGGCAGGACACGTAGACGACGCGTCGCGTGGCCTTGTGCGGCAGGTAGGCCAGCACCTGGTCGGCGCCGGCGCGCGGCGGGTCGAGCAGCAACTTGTCCCAGGGTTGGCGCGCCCAGTCGGCGCCGCGCTGATCCTCGAACAGGTTGGCGACGTGGAAGCCCGCATTGGCAATGCCGTTGCGCCGCGCATTGTCGCCGGCACGCTCGACCAGGCCATGCTCGCCTTCCACCCCGGCCACCTCGGCGACGCGGCGCGCGATCGGCAGGGTGAAGTTGCCCAAGCCGCAGAACAGGTCGAGCACGCGGTCGCCGGGTTGCGGATCGAGCAGTTCCATCGCGTGCGCCATCATGCGCTGGTTCATGCCGGCGTTGACCTGCACGAAGTCCAGCGGCCGGAATTCCAGCTCCACGTCCTCCGCGCCGCCGCCCGGCGACAGCTTGAACGCCAGCCGCGGCGCTTCCGGCCACAGCGGGTGCACGCTGCTCACGCCGCCCGGCTGCAGGTAGATCGCGAAACCGTGCTGCTGGCCGAACGCAGTCAACGCAGCGCAGTCGCCCTCGCTCAATGGCTGCAGGTGACGGAACACCAGCGCAATCGTGTCGTCGCCGGCGGCGAACTCGATCTGCGCGATGCCGGCGGCGGCGTCCAGCGTACCGACCAGTTCGCCGATCGCCTCGATCTTGGCGCCCAGCGCGGGATGCACCACGTCGCAATGGCGGATGTCGGCCACGTAGCGCGGGTTGGCGTCCTCGCGGAAACCGACCAGCACACGGCCTTTTTTCTCCACCGCGCGCACCGACAGGCGCCCCTTGCGGCGATAGCCCCACGGTTCGTGCACCAGCGGTGCCAGCCAGCGGGCCGGCTCGACCTTGCCGATGCGCGCGAAATTGTCGGCCAGCACGCGCTGCTTGGCGGCGATCTGCGCACCCGCGTCCAGGTGCTGCAGCGAGCAACCGCCGCACACGCCGAAGTGTGCGCATTTCGGTGCGACGCGGTGCGGCGAGGCCGCCAGCACCTCGACCACCTCGGCTTCGTCGAAATGCCGGTGGCGCTTGCGCAGCCGCAACCGCACGCGCTCGCCCTCCAGCGCACCGGCGACGAACACCGCCTTGCCGTCGATGCGGGCCACGCCGCGGCCGTCGTGGGCGAGATCGGCAATGTCGGCTTCAAGCTCGACGGCAGGCGCGCGGGAACGGGAGTTGGATCGGGACATGGTCTGCAGGCATCAACACGGCAAGGGCAGACCGGGCATTATCGCCGATTCCGCCGTTCAATGAGCCGTCGTCGCGTGCGCGCCCGCCGCTTCGCGCAGCCGCCGCTGCAAGGTGCTCCAATCGATCTTTGCCTGGTGGCCGACCACCTGCAGGTGCGGCAGGCCGCTGCCTTCGAGAATGGTGTAGCCGCTGTCGTCGGCAGCCAGTCCGCCCATCTGGCAGACCTCGTCCTGCAATACGCAGGACAAGCCGATGCGCTTGTAACCGAAGTTCTTGAACAGTTTCAGCATCACGCCCTGCAGCCCGCCCACCGCACCGCCATTGCCCAAGGCATTGAGGTTGCCCACGGCGCGCTGGCTGATGCGACCGCCGCTGTCGGCCAGCAGCACGGCCTTGAACGCGACCGGGCGCCAACCGACCAGGTGCAGGCCGTCGACCGAGCCGTGCAACGGCCCGGTCATGTTGCCGAAGTCGAACACACTGGTGACCGCAGCGAGGTCGAGCTGGGTCAGCTTGAAGTCGCCCGTCAGCTCCGGCGCTCCGCCGAGCGGCTGCTGCAACGAGAGACGGGGCGCGTCCACGCGGCCGCCGAACACGTTGGCCGCGAGACTGCCGTCCAATTCGAGACCCCCGGCGGCCCAACGCACGGTGGGAAACGTGCCGGCCAATGTGCCCGGTATCGTCGGCCAGGCCAGCGCATGGCTGAGGCTGGCCATGTCGATGCCCGCAAGCGCGAGGTTGCCGGCAAGGCGCTGGTCCTGCGCTGCGGCCGGTTGCCAGGCCAGGCTGTTCATCCGCAATTCGCCGTTCAACAGCGGCACGGCAAACGGCTGCAACAGGGACAGCCTGCCGCCGCGGTCCTGCCAGTGCGACGTCGCGGCGGCCATCGTCACCCGGTGGAACTGCAGGCTTTGCCAGCCCAGGGTGGTTGCGGGGCGGTCCCCGTGCGCCGACCAGTCCAGGCCACCGTGCAGGCCGCTCACCGCAAGGCTCCCGCCGGCATCGGCCAGATCCAACCCGGCGGCATCGAAGGCGAAGCTGTCCAGACCGTCGCTGCTCCAGTCGATGCTGCCATCGAGACGCCCTGCGGTAACCAGGTCGCGCCAACCCAGCGTGGCCAGCCAGGCATGGCCGTAACGCTGGTATGCCTGCGGGAAATTGGCGCGGAAACGCGCCAGTTGCAGCGTCCGCAGCTTGCCCCTGGCGTCGAATGCCAGGGAGCCGTCGAGCCGCAGCGCGTCGGCATCGTCGATGCGCAGGCGCTGCAGTTCGACCGCCCCCTGCTGCACACGGGCGCTCACGGCCAGTTGTACTGGATGGTTGGGCAGCTTCGCGTAGAGCGGCCCCAGCTGGAGTTCGCCGCCATCGAGTTGGCCTTGCACCACCAGCGTGGTGCCCGCAGCGTCCTCGTCGTCGAAATCGAAGCGCCCGTTGCCGCTGAGACCCTGCCCCGCCAGCAGACCGCCGGTTTTCTCGAAAGCCGCGCCGTCCAACTCGAACTGGCCGGACGACTGCACGGTGGCGTCCTGCGCATCCAAGGCAAGATCGGCATCCAGCCGGCCAGCCGTGAGGCGTCCTGCCCACACGCGGCCCAGCAAGCCCTGCAACCAGGCCACCGGCCACTGGCGCAGATTGATCTGCACGTGGCTGGGTTGATCCAGCGGCAACCAGGCGTTGGCTTGCGCCTTGTCCTGCTGCAGGTCGATCCGCAGGGTATCCGCGTCGGGGGTCACCACCCAACCCAGTTGCGCATCGGTCAGCGCGCCGCCAGGGGCGCCACGCAGTTGCACCCGCCCGTCGAACGACCAGCGCCGCTGCGTGTCGCGCTGCAGGCGGCCGTCCAGGCGCAGGCCCACGTGGTGCCAGCCGAGCGCGGCGACATCCGCCTGGGCGGCCTGCATCTGCAGGTGCAGGCCGCCGGCAGGATCCTCGCCGATACGCGCCTTCATGTCCTGCAGATGCACGCCCGGCAGGTCGAGTTGCCTGGCGGCGACCGTGATGTCGGCGTGCGCCGGCCGCATCAGGCCGAAGCTCGACAGCAGGAACAGGCACGGCAGCAGGTGGCTTGAAGTCGGACGCATCTCCCGCCATTCTGCCAAAATCAGCTGAACCAAGGATTCGGTCATGCCCGCCAGCCCTGCTGCCTCCTCCTTGCCACGCGTGCTAGTGGCCGACGACGACGCGGCCAGCCGCCGCTTCCTGTGCGATGCGTTGCAGGCGCTGGGCGCCCATGTGCACGACTGCGCCGACGGCAGCGAGGCGCTGCAACTGGCCCGCGAGCAGAGCTTCGATCTGCTGTTGCTGGATTGCCGCATGCCCGGCGCAGGCGCCAGCGAAGTGCTGGCTGCGCTGCGCGCAAGCGGCGGCGCCTCATGCGGCAGTCCGGCCGTCGCCAGTTCCGCCGAACTGGGCGCCGCCGCGGAACGCGAATTGCTGGGTCGCGGCTTTCATGGCGTGTTGCGCAAGCCCTGCAGCCTCGCCGAGTTGCAGAACATGCTGGCCCTGCTGCCGAGCGTCATGCCCGTGCTGGACGACGAGGCGGCGCTGCGCGCCAGCGGCGATGCCACCACGATGCGTGCCTTGCGCCAGCTGCTGCGCAACGAACTGGCTTCGCTGGACCGGGATTTCGGACTGCCCGAACGCGACGACGCCGAACTGGAAGACCGCCTGCATCGGCTGCGCTCATCCTGCGGATTCTGCGGCGCCCCTGCCCTGGCGACCGAGGCCAATCGCCTGCAGCAGCGCTTGCGCGGGCATTCCCATGCCGTCGACGCCACGGCCATCGCACGGTTCCTCGGCGCCTTGCGGGCCACGCTGCGCGCGTTGGATGCCTGAAGGATTCAACGCAGCGGGGGCATGCCCGCCAGCACCCGCCACGCAAGCAGCTCGCCGCCCACGTGGTAGCGGATCACTTCGCGCATGAGCCGGCGCAAAGCCGCCAGGCCTGCGCGATCCGGCATGCGGTCGCCGGCCAGCGCAAGCAGGTCGGCGCCGCGCACCGCCTGCGGCGCACTGGCGGCACAGGGCAGCGCACCCTGCTCCACGTCGTAGCGGTAATGCGCCTGCGCCTGCAGCGCTTCGTCGCTGTCGGCCTCGTGTTGCAGCTGCAATCCGTAGCCGATGGCTTCGAGCAGGTCGCGTTCGAAGCGGCGCAAGGTCCAGCCTGCCGTCTCGCCGGCAGCCAGCCGCGCCAGCGCTTGCGCGTAAACCTCGAACAGCGCCGGGTGCGCGTCCTGCCGGGCGGTCAGGCGAACCACCAGTTCGTTGAGGTAGAGCCCAGCGAGGCCGTGGTAGCCGGTCAGGCGCGATGGCCGGCCCACCGTTTCGGCGCCGGCCAATGTCGCCAGCTCGCCGCGCAGTTGCAGATCCAACGCCAGCAACTGGAAGGGCTCCAGTTGCGAACGCCGCAGCCGCGCCCGTTCTCCGCGCACTCCGCGTGCGACCACACCGAGCCGGCCATGGTCGCGGGTCAGGCATTCCAGCAGCAGCGATGTCTCGCGGTAGGGCCGCGCGTGCAGCACATAGGCGGGTTGCTGGTCGAGGCGCATCGCGGCCTGGCAGGCGTCAGTCGGTGTAGCCGAACTTCTTCAGCATCGCCTCGTCGTCCACCCAGCCCTCGCGTACCTTCACCCACAGCTTGAGGAAGACCTTGCGCTCGAACAGGCGCTCCATGTGGCGGCGCGCGGCGGTGCCGATGGCCTTGAGCTGGGCGCCGCCCTGGCCGATCACGATGGCCTTCTGGCCGTCGCGCTCGACCCAGATGACGGCGTGGATCTCGGCCACGCCGTCGGGACGGTCGTTGAACTGTTCGATCTCCACCGTGGTGGCGTAGGGCAGCTCCTGGTCGAGCCGCAGCATCAGTTGCTCGCGCACCATTTCGGCGGCGAGGAAACGCTCGCTGCGGTCGGTGATCTCGTCCTCGCCGTAGACCGGTGCGCGTACCGGCAGGCGCGCGAGAAGGGCGCGCTCCAGTTCGGCCAGGCCCTTCTTCTTCAACGCGCTGACGTAGTGGATTTCGTCATAGGCGTGTTTCTCGCTGAGCGAGGCCACGAACGGCAGCAGCGTGCCCTTGTCCTTGCTCAGGTCCACCTTGTTGATGACCAGGATGCGCGGCGCCTTCTGTTCGGTGAGCGCGGCGTACAGCGCCTCGTCCTCGTCGGTCCAGCGGCCGGCCTCGATCACCTGCACCGCCAGGTCGACGTCGCTGATCGCAGCGCGTGCGGCGCGATTGAGGCTGCGGTTCATCGCGCGCTTGGCGCCGCGATGCAGGCCGGGCGTGTCGACGTAGAGGATCTGCCCCGCCTCGCTGCTGGCGATGCCCAGGATGCGGTGACGCGTGGTCTGCGGCCGCGGGCTGACGATGGAAAGGCGGAAACCGATCAGCGCATTGAGCAAGGTCGATTTGCCCACGTTGGGGCGCCCGGCCAAGGCGACGAGGCCGCAGCGGTAGTCGTCGTGCGGCAACGCGCCGTCGACGCCGGTTTCGGTCAGATGATCCATGGGATGAATACTCGGAAGTAGGCGGGCATTGTAGTGCGCCTGCCCGCGCGCGGCGGTGCGGTCAGGCGGAGTCGGCCGAACCGGTCAAGTGCGTCAGCACGGCCTCGGCCGCGTCCTGCTCGGCCTGCCGGCGGCTGGGACCGCTGGCGTCGGCGCTGTGCGGCTGCGGCTCGCTCACCGTGCAGCGCACGTCGAAGGTCTTGGCGTGATCCTCGCCATAGCTGTCAACCAGCTCGTACTGCGGCAGCGCATGGCCATGCCCTTGCAGCCATTCCTGCAGGCGGGTCTTGGCGTCCTTGGAGGATCGCGGCAAGGCGTGAACGCGTCCGTCGAACAACTCGCGCACCACCTGGCGGCACGCATCGAGACCGCCGTCGAGGAAAACCGCCGCCAACGAGGCTTCGAACGCGTCGGCGAGGATCGAATCGCGGCGGAAACCGCCGCTCTTCAGTTCGCCGGGTCCGAGCTTGAGCGCATCGCCGAGTTCGAGTTCGCGGGCGATCACCGCCAGCGCCTGGCCATTGACCAGTTGCGCGCGCAACCGCGACAGTTCGCCCTCGCTGGCCTTGGGGTGCGCCTCGTACAGCATCTCGGCCACGAAGGCGCCCAGCAAGGCATCGCCGAGAAACTCCAGCCGCTCGTTGTTCGGCTTGCCGACGCTGCGGTGGGTCAGTGCCAGCGCGGCCAGCGCGGGATCGCGAAAGCGGTAATTCAGCGCCAAACCGTTCGACTCACTGGTTTACGTTGCCCTGCAACGGCACGCTCTTGCTGAAGTGCAGCAGGAAGTCGATGTTGTACATGAACGGGATGTCCTTGTCGTAGGACACGTTGAGCGTGCTGGAACCGCCGCTGTTGCGGGTGATGGTGATATCGGCGGGCGCGATGGTATTGTCGTCCACGTATTGCATGCTGAACTTGTACATCAGGTCGCGACGGATTCCATCGAGAGACTTGCCGCCAGCGCCTTCTTTGCCGATTTCGTCCACCGCCTTCGCCACGCCACTGAACTCGGTGTAAGCCGGCACCAGCTTCATCGCCATGTAGCCGAAGAAACCCACCACCATCAGGATCACCAGGAACGAGATCAGGGTCACGCCCGACTGTTTCGTTTTCATAGTCCCCTCGCTACGTACGTGCCGGCACGGCCGACTGTGGTTGTTTCGCACTGCCGGTGAGGCAGCTGGCGCCGATTATGCCAGCGGCGGCGCCCAGGCTGGCGCCATCGCGTCACATCAATGGATCAGCTTGCCGATACGGTGGAAATCCACGCCGCCGGTACCCCAGCCCTTCCAGCTCATCCAGATCATGAAGGCCTTGCCGGCCAGGTCCTGTTCCGGCAGGCAGCCCCACCAGCGGCTGTCGGTGCTGTTGTTGCGGTTGTCGCCCATCACCAGATAGCAGTCCGGCGGCACCTTGGAAGGCACCACTGCGTTCGGGATGGAGTTGGGCGTGAAGTAAGCCGGCATGCGCGCGATGGTGTGGTTCACCACCTTGCCGTCTTCGCGCACCAGGTGCTCTTCCCATACGGTGGCGCCCATGTCCAGCATCAGGCGCTCTTCGTCGCGCTGCGGATTGCCCACGTAGGGGCCGATCTCGTCGGCCTTGACCGGCTTGCCGTTGATCACCAGGTCGCTACCCTGGATTTCCACCGTGTCGCCAGGAAGACCGATCACGCGCTTGATCCAGTTCTGGCTCGGCACCGGCGCATGCGGGTCGGCGCAGCTGATGTCGCCGCTGCGCACCAGCTTGCCGCTGGCGTCATGGCAGAGATAACCCGGCCAGCGGAACACCACCACGTCGCCGCGCTTGGGTTCGCCGAGGTCGAGGAACTTGGTGTTGAACGCCGGCAGACGCAGGCCGTAGGCGAATTTGTTGACCAGGATGAAATCGCCGACATCCAAAGTCGGCATCATCGACCCGGAAGGGATGCGGAACGGCTCGGCCACGAAGGAGCGCAATACCAGCACCACCAGCACCACCGGGAACAGCGAGCGCGCCCAGTCCACCGCCACCGGATCGACGTACTCGTTGCCCGCCGCGTCCAGCCGCGCCTTGCGCTTCTTGTAGAAAAACAGCCGATCCAGCCCCCACACCACGCCGAACAGCACGGTGAGGGCCAGCAGGATGGCGGAAAAGTCGAATTCCATGCTTGCTCCCGAGAGTGACGCCGCTTACTTGTCCGTCCGCAGCACGGCGAGGAAGGCTTCCTGGGGAATTTCCACCCGGCCGACCTGCTTCATGCGCTTCTTGCCTTCTTTCTGCTTCTCCAGAAGCTTCTTCTTGCGGCTGACATCGCCGCCGTAGCACTTGGCCAGAACATTCTTGCGCAAGGCTTTCACGGTGGAGCGCGCGATGATCTGCGCGCCGATCGCCGCCTGGATCGCCACGTCGAACTGCTGGCGCGGGATCAGGTCCTTCATGCGCTCCACCAGTTCGCGGCCGCGCCGGTCCGCATGCGTGCGGTGCACGATCAGCGAAAGCGCATCCACGCGGTCGCCGTTGATGAGCACGTCCACGCGCACGAACGGACCCGCGTCGAAGCGCTCGAAGTGGTAGTCCATCGAGGCGTAGCCGCGGGACACCGACTTCAGGCGGTCGAAGAAGTCCAGCACCACCTCGGCCAGCGGCAGTTCGTAGGTGATCTGCACCTGGGTGGCGAGGTACTGGATCGAGCGCTGCACGCCACGCTTTTCCTGGCACAGCGTGACGATGTTGCCGATGTAGGCTTCCGGGGTGAGGATGCTGGCAACGATGATCGGCTCGCGGATCTCCTCGATCTGCGGCACCGGCGGCAGCTTGGCCGGGTTGTCCAGCGCCAGCACCGTGCCGTCGGCCCTCAGCACCTCGTACACCACGGTCGGTGCGGTGGTGATGAGGTTGAGGTCGTACTCGCGCTCCAGCCGCTCCTGCACGATCTCCATGTGCAACATGCCGAGGAAGCCGCAGCGGAAGCCGAAGCCCATCGCCTCGGAACTCTCCGGCTCGAAGAACAACGCGGCGTCGTTGAGGCGCAGCTTGTCCAGCGCCTCGCGCATCGCCGGGAAGTCGTCGGCGGAGACCGGGAACAGGCCGGCGAACACGCGCGGCTGCATGGTCTGGAAGCCGGGCAACGGCTCAGGAGCGGGCTTGCCGGCATGCGTGAGCGTGTCGCCCACCGGCGCGCCGTGCACGTCCTTGATCGAGGCGTTGATCCAGCCCACCTCGCCCGCCGAGAGCTTGTCCAGCTTCTTGCGCTTGGGCGTGAACACGCCCACGTCGTCCACCTCGTGCACGCGGCCGGTGGACATCACCTGCAGCTTGTCGCCGGGCTTGATCTCGCCCTGCATCACGCGCACCAGCGAGACCACGCCGAGGTAGTTGTCGAACCACGAGTCGATGATCAGCGCCTGCAGCTTGTCGGTGTCGCGCGGCCTGGGCGGCGGGATGCGCGCCACGATGGCTTCCAGCACCTCGGTCACGTTGAGGCCGGTCTTGGCGCTGATCGCCACCGCGTCGGTGGCGTCGATGCCGATCACCGCCTCGATCTCGCCCTTCACCTTGTCGATGTCGGCGGTGGGCAGGTCGATCTTGTTGAGCACCGGCACCACTTCCAGCCCCATCTCCACCGCCGTGTAGCAGTTGGCGACGGACTGCGCCTCCACGCCCTGCGCGGCGTCCACCACCAGCAGCGCGCCCTCGCAGGCGGCCAGCGAACGGCTCACCTCGTAGCTGAAATCCACGTGGCCGGGCGTGTCGATGAAGTTGAGCTGGTAGGTCTTGCCGTCGCGCGCCTTGTACGGCAGCGACACCGACTGCGCCTTGATCGTGATGCCACGCTCGCGCTCGATCGGGTTGTTGTCCAATACCTGCGCTTCCATTTCGCGCTCGGCCAGGCCGCCGCAGATCTGGATGATGCGATCCGCCAGCGTGGACTTGCCGTGGTCGATGTGGGCGATGATGGAGAAGTTGCGGATCAGTTCCATGGAGCGCGGAGAGCCAGCCTTGCCTCGGGGGAGTCGCCCATGCGGCGACGCGAACCCCGTATTGTCGCATGGAACCGTGGCGATGCGCGGCGGTGCGGCGGCCAAGCGGGCCGCCGCACCCGCTGCCATCACTTGCCGTCCGGCACAGTCAGGCCGAAGAAGCGGTTCTGGCCGTCGCGCCGCACCAGCAGCAGCACGGTGGAGCCGGCCTTCACGCCCTTGGTGGCGGCGAGGAAGGCTTCCACGCTGCCGACCGGCTGCTGGTTCACCATCAGGATCACGTCGCCCGACTGCAGGCCGGCCTGAGACGCCACGTCGCCGGTGACATTGCCGATCAGTACGCCCTGCCCCGCTTTCAGACCCATCTGCTGGCGGGTGGCGCCGTCCAGCGGTTGCACGGTGAGGCCCAGGGCGGCACTGCCGCTGCTCGCAGCCGGCTGCGTGCCGCCGTTGTCGACCGCGTTCTGGTCGCGCGGCATCGCGCCGATGATGACTTCCACGGTCTGCTTCTTGCCGTTGCGCAGGATCTCTACCGGTACGCGCGTGCCGGGCTTGGTCAGGCCGACCAGGGGCGGCAGGTCGGCGGGGCCGCGGATCACGTGGCCGTCGTAATCGAGAATGATGTCGCCCAGCTCGATGCCGGCCTTCTCGGCGCCGCTGCCCGCGGTCACCTGCGCCACCGCCGCGCCGGAAGCGTCCGGCAGCTTGTAGGCCTTCTCCATGTCGTCGTCCACGGCCTGCACCATCACGCCGAGCTGGCCGCGCGTCACGTAGCCCTTGGTCTTGAGCTGCTCCACCGCGTTCATCGCCACGTCGATCGGGATGGAGAACGCCACGCCCTGGTAGCCGCCGGTGCTGGAGTAGATCTGCGAATTGATGCCCACCACCTGCCCCTGCAGGTTGAACAAGGGGCCGCCGGAATTGCCGCGGTTGATCGGCACGTCGGTCTGGATGAACGAGGTATACGGCTGATCCTGGCTGCCCAGGTTGCGGCCCACCGCGCTCACGATGCCCTGGGTCACGGTGTAGTCGAAGCCGAACGGCGAACCCATCGCCAGCACCCATTGCCCGGGCTTGAGGATGCCCGAATCGCCGATGCTCACCGTAGGCAGGCTGGCGCCCGCGTTCACCTTGAGCAGGGCGATGTCGTAGGTCGGGTCGGTGCCCACCACCTTGGCGTCGAGGATGCGGCGGTCCTGCAGCCGCACGATCACCTTGTCCGCATTCGCCACCACGTGGTTGTTGGTCAGGATGTAACCGTCGGCGGAGATGATGAAGCCCGAGCCCAGCGAGGTATGCGCCTGTTCCGCCGGCGACGGCATCATCGGCATGCCGAAGAAACGGCGGAAGAACTCGGCCTGCGGATCGTTGGGCATGCCGCCCTGCGCCTGGGTGCCGCGCATGTTCGGCTTGCTGCCATCGTATTTCGCCTCCACCTGCACCACGGCTGGCGCGTTCTTCTGCACGATGCCGGTGAAGTCCGGCAACGAAGCCACGGCCGGCGAGGCCTGGGCGTGCGCATTGGGCATGGCGAAGGCCGTGCCGGCCAACGCGCAACACACCAGCAGGCTCAGGCGCGGGCTGCGCAGGATGGGGGATTTCATGACGCCTCCTTTGGGCTCAAACGAGGAACAGCACACTCCGCCGACGGCCCGGAAGGAACCGTCGCGGATGGGATACATCGGAAAATGACCGCGGAGCGAGCACGCGGTCCGGCATCACTGCGCGCCGGCTGCGCCTTGGCGCCGCGGCATGTCCGGCCCTTGCTGCTGGGCCGGATCGAGCAGGATCAGGTAACTGCCGTCGTGATTGTCCAGCGTGCGGTAACGCTGGGCGCGGAACGACGAAAGGCCGTCGGCGTAGGGGGAAAAATCGCTGCTGCCGGGCGCGCCCAACGTCGCCGAGGCGCGCTGGCTAAGCAAGCCCGGCGCCTTGCCGCTGAGCCACTGCGGCACCACCGCCACTTCCGGCGAAGGTTGCATGGAGGCCGCGGCCGCACCGGCGGTCGGCGTGCCGGCCGAGGACTGCGCCATGAAAGGCGCCGCATGGCGTTCGGAACGGTCGCCGGCAGGTTGGGAAACCATCAGCGCCACGGCAGCCACGCTGGCGACAATGGCCCCGCCCGCCGACCAGCGCAGCCAGCGATGCTGACGCGGCGCGGCCATTGTCACGGTTTCCTGCTGTTCGATGGCGAGCATCACCCTCGCCGTGAAGCCAGAGCTGGCCAATGCCGGCAACTGCCGGCGCAGGCCGTCGCGGGCGACGTGGTAGCTCGCCCAGGCATGCTGCAGCTCGGTATCGTGGCCGAGCCGGCGCAACAGGAAACGCAACTCCTCGTGCGACAACTCGCCGTCAATGCCGGCTGAAAGATGTTCATGCGCGTGCGGTTCTGGCTGGTTCATGTCGTTTCCTCGCGTCCGGTCAACAGTGGGCGCAATTTTTCGTCGATCGCCTCGCGGGCCCGGAAGATGCGCGACCGCACTGTTCCGATCGGGCAGCCCATCTGCTCGGCGATTTCCTCGTAACTCAGGCCGTCCACCTCGCGCAGCGTGATGGCCACCCGAAGTTCCTCTGGCAGGGCTTGGACAGTGGAAAACACCGAATGTTCAATTTCCTGCCGCATCAATTCGCGCTCGGGGGTCGCGCTGTCGTGCATGCGTTCGGCGCCGGTCAGGAACACGGCCTCTTCGGCGTCGATGTCGTCGGTGGGCGGGCGCCGGCCCATCGCCACCAGATGGTTCTTGGCGGTGTTCACCGCGATCTTGTACAGCCAGGTGTAGAACGCGCTGTCGCCGCGGAACGAACCGATCGCCCGCCAGGCGCGGATGAAGGTTTCCTGCGCGATGTCTTCGCTCTCGGCGTGGCTTTTCACGTAGCGCGAGACCAACCCCACCACCTTGTGCTGGTATTTGCGCACCAGCAGGTCAAAGGCGCGCTTGTCGCCTCCCTGGACGCGTTCGACCAGTGCCCGATCCAGTTCGTTTTCGCCCGTGCGGGCCGTTTCCGTCGTCAATGCCGTGTTCCGCTTCGGGGCTCGTGCCAGATCAAGCGCGCAGCTCAGACAGGAGTTGCACGCACAAGTTCAGCGCCATCGCCAAGTCCGGCGACGCCCAACCAGCATGGGGCCGGCGAACGCTCCGCTCAAGCCAGCGCACCGGCCGACAGGCCGAGCAATTGCTGGCGTTCGGCCAGCAGGCGTTCGAACGAGACCACCGGCAACGGACGGCAGAACAGATAGCCCTGCAGTTCGTCGCAGGCATGCTCGCGCAGGAAAGCCAGGTGCGCCTCGGTTTCCACGCCTTCGGCCACCACGGTGCGCTTGAGCCGGTGCGCCATCTCGATGGTGGCGCGCACGATGGCCTCGTCGTCGGGGTCCACGCCGATGTTGCGCACGAAGCTCTGGTCCACCTTGATGCGGTCGGCCGGCAGCCTGCGCAGGTAGTCCAGCGACGCGGCGCCGGTGCCGAAATCGTCGATGGCGATGCCGCAGCCCATGCGATGCAGGGCCTGCAGGTTTTCCACCAGGTTCGGGGCGGCCTTGATGCTGATGCTTTCGGTGACCTCCAGCTCCAGCAGGGCCGGGTCCAGCCCGGTTTCCTGCAGGGCACGGAACACCGTGGCCGGCAACTTGGGTTCCATCAGCTGCAGTGCGGACAGGTTCACGCCCAGGCGCAGGCGCAGGCCGTAGCGCTGCTCCCACTCATGCGCCTGGCGGCAGGCAGTGCGCAGCACCCATTCGCCGATGGGCACGATCAGGCCGGTTTCCTCCGCCAGCGGCACGAACACCGCCGGGCTGACCGGGCCGAGCTCGGGATGCTCCCAGCGCAGCAGCGCTTCCATGCCCACGATGTCTTCGCTGCCGGTATCCACCTGCGGCTGGTACACCAGGCGCAACTCGCCGTTGCCCAACGCGTGGCGCAGGCGCGAGCGCAGCGCCATGCCGTGCTCGCGCGCGTATTCCGGGCTGACCTCGTAGATGCGCCAGGTATTGCGCCCTTCGCGCTTGGCCGCGTACATCGCTTCGTCGGCGTGCTTGAGCAGGGTCTCCGCATCCGGCGCGTCGTCCGGGAAGAAGCTCACGCCGATGGACACGCCGATTTCCAACCGCGCGCCGCTCTCCAGCAGCAGCGGCTCGGCCATCACCTGCAGGATCTTCTCGGTGACCTTGTGCACATCGTCGTTCTTCACGATGTGGCGCAGCACTACAGTGAACTCGTCGCCGGCATAGCGGGCGACGGTATCGGAAGCGCGCACGCTTCCGCGCAGGCGGCGGGTGACTTCCTGCAACACCTGGTCGCCGGCGGCGTGGCCATGCGTGTCGTTGACCACCTTGAAATGGTCGAGGTCGACGAACAGCACGGCGAAGCATTCGCCGTTGCGCACGGCTTCGCGCAGGATGGATTCCAGCCGGTCGCCGAACAGCAGGCGGTTCGGCAGGCCTGTCAACGCATCGATCAGGCCTTCGGCGCGCCCCTGCTCGCGGGTCAGCCCCAGTTCGAGCCCTTGCGCGAAACGCGCCGCCGCGCAGCGCAGCAGCGGCTCCACGATGGCCATGTTGTCGAAGCCCCGCCGGGTGCCGGCCAGCATGGCGCCCAGCACGACGCGGCGCTCGTCGAGCAACGGCAGGCCCACGAAACCGGAGAGTCCCAGCAGCGGCAGCAAGGCATCGTCCGGAGCGCGCTGCTGGGCGTCGCTGCCGAAAAGCACCGACTCGCCGTCCAGTACGCGTTGCAGCTGCTGTTGCGATTCCAGTGCCGGCCAAGCCGGTTCCGCGCCGTTCCACAACTGCAGCAACGGCACGACGAACTCCCCGCCGTCCTTGCGCAACGGCCACACCGCCAGGTAATCCAGCGCCATCTCGTCGAACAGCAACCGCGCGCCGGCGTCTCGGGTGGCGGCACCGCCGCTGGTGGCGAAAATACGCGCCAGCAAGCCCAGCGCCTTTTCCGCCGCACCGGGCAGCGGCGCGGGCGTCGCTGCCGGAAGCGTGGACGACGGTTGCCGCCAACGCGTCAGCAACTCGGTTTCGATCTGCGCGGCCGGCATCCAGTCGGCCACATCGTCGGGCAACTGCGCAGGCAGCAACGTACCCTCTTCGTCGAGCACCGCCAACAGACGCACGCCCTCGCAGGCTTTCAGCGCGCGCAGCTGCTCGCAGCATTGGCGCGCTTGCGCCGCATCGTTGCCGAGTACGGCCACCATCAGGTCGAGCGTCTGGCGGCCTTCCAGCAGGATTGCCGCATGCTGCGCGTCGCGGGCGCTGTGGATGTGCCGGCAACCTGCCTGGTCGAACGCGTCGAACAGGCGGCGCCGCAAGTCGCGCCGCTCGGCCAGGACGAGGATGCCCTCGCTCATGCCTGTCCGCTCAGCCAGCGGCCATCGCGCAGGCGCAAGCGCTGGCGGCGTTCCGGTTCGCTATCGATGCTGGCGATGAGGTCGCCCAGTTGCTCCACCAGCGCCTTCGGCGCGTTGAGCAGCACCACGCGACGCAGATGTCCGGTGGTGGCACGCGCCAGTTGGCGCAACAGCGTGAGGTCGGTCGCCAGCAAGGGCAGTTCCAGCTCCTGCAGGAGGTACACGCCGAAGTGCATGCTTTGCTGCATGTAGCGCAACGCCTGACCCAGACGTTGCGCGTCCGGCACGCGCGCATAGGCATCGCGGAGGCTGGACAGGCCCTGCCCGGGCCGCCACAGGTACACGGCTTGCCCGCTGTGGCGGGCGATACTGCGGAACTGCTCCAGCAACGCCTCGCCGTCCTCGCTGCGCACGGCCACCACGCCGGCAGGCGCAGCCAGGATGCGCTCGAACACGTCATGACCGGAAGACCGTGCAGGCATGGTCATCATCGACGACATCGAAACTCCCTATCGGATTCGGTACCGGTGCGATGGCAGGCATGCGACCGGAACTCCTCCCCATTCTCCACATTTTCCGGCCGCTCCGGTGAACGGACGGGCTTACGGGAGGCGAACCGCTTCACATTCGGGACGATAACTCGCATTCCACCAGACGGAACGGTATGGTTTGGACTCCCTCCACCACCGCTCCCCGCCCATGTTCGAAGGACTTCGCTTCAGCCACTGGAAAACCAGCCTGGACGAGCACGGCATCGTCACGCTCAGCCTCGACCGTGCCGGCAGCAGCGTCAACGCGATCAGCCGCTCGGTGCTCGACGAGCTCGGCCAGATTGTCGAACGGTTGGCCATCGAGAGGCCGGCCGGCGTGATCGTGCATTCCGCCAAGCCCAGCGGTTTCGCGGTCGGCGCGGACATCAAGGAGTTCGTGCAATACGCCAAGCAGGGCAGCGTGCTGGAAAACATCGAGAACGGCCAGCACGTGTACGAAGCGCTGGCCCGTCTCCCCTGCCCCACGGTGGCCGCGATCCACGGCGCCTGCATGGGCGGCGGCACCGAACTGGTGCTGGCCTGCCGCCAGCGCATCGCCGCGGACGGCGACAAGACCCGGATCGCCCTGCCCGAGGTGATGCTCGGCATCCATCCCGGCTGGGGCGGTACGGCGCGCTTGCCGCGGCTGATCGGCGCGTCCGAGGCTTTGTCGCTGATGCTCACCGGCAAGGCGTTGTCGGCGCGGCGTGCGCTGGCGCTGGGTGTGGTCGACCGCGTGGCGCCGCCCGAGGAATTGCTGGCCGAGGCGCGCGCGCTGTTGCGCCGCCCGCAGGCGCGGCCGTTCGCGCGGCGCGCGAAGGCGTGGCTCACCAATGCGTGGCCGGTGCGGCAGATCCTCGCGCCGATGGTCACGAAGCAGACCGCCGCCAAGGTGCGCAGGGAACACTACCCCGCGCCGTTCGCGCTCATCGACGTGTGGCGGCGCGGCGGCAGCGACATCAGGCAACGGCTGAAGCTCGAAGCGCGCTCGGTGGCGAAATTGGCGCAGACGCCCACCGCGCACAACCTGATCCGCATCTTCTTTCTGCAGGAACGGCTGAAGAACCAGGGCGCCAACACCGAGCACGGCATCCGGCACGTGCACGTGGTGGGCGCCGGCGTGATGGGCGGCGACATCGCCGCGTGGGCCGCGCTCAAGGGCTTCGAGGTGACCCTGCAGGACCGCGAGATGAAGTTCGTGCAGCCGGCGCTGGACCGCGCCCGCAAGCTGTACGAGAAAAAGCTGAAGACCCCGGCGAAGGTCGAGGAGGCTGTCCGCCGCCTGCGTGCCGATGTGGAAGGCGCCGGCGTGAAAAGCGCCGACCTCGCCATCGAGGCGATCTACGAGAACGCCGAGGCCAAGGAGGCGCTGTACGCCGCCATCGAGCCGCAGTTCCAGGGTGAGGAAATCCTCGCCAGCAACACCTCCAGCATCCCGCTGGACGAGCTGCGCAAACACCTCAAGGCGCCGCAGCGTTTCCTCGGCCTGCACTTCTTCAACCCGGTGGCGCAGATGCCGCTGGTGGAGGTGGTGCGCCACGACGCGCTGGACCCGGCCGTCGAGAAGCGCGCACTGGCCTTCTGCAAGGCCATCGGCAAATTGCCGGTGGCGGTGAAAGGCACGCCCGGCTTCCTGGTCAACCGCATCCTGATGCCCTATCTGCTGGAGGCGCTGCGGCTTTACAACGAAGGCGTGCCCGGCCCGGTGCTGGACAAGGAGGCGAAGAAATTCGGCATGCCGATGGGCCCGATCGAACTGGCCGATACCGTGGGCCTGGACGTGTGCGCCTCGGTGGGCAAGGAGCTGTCGCCCTTCCTCGGCCTGGAACTGCCGCCCGGCCTGGAAGAAAAGCTCGACGCCGGCAAGCGCGGCAAGAAGGACGGCCAGGGCCTTTACGTGTGGCAGGACGGCAAGCCGGTCAAACCGGAAGTCGACCCCGACTACCAGCCGGCACCCGATCTGGCCGACCGCATGATCCTCGCGATGGTGAACGAGGCCGTGGCCTGCCTCGCCGAGGGCGTGGTGGACGATGCCGACCTGCTCGACGCCGGCGTGATCTTCGGCACCGGCTTCGCGCCCTTCCGCGGCGGCCCGATCCAATACGTGCGCAGCGAAGGCGCCGGTGCGGTGAAAGCGCGGCTGGAGCAACTGGCGCAGCGCCACGGCGTCCGTTTCACGCCCAAGGAAGGCTGGGATCATCCGGCGCTGCTGGCTACCCAAGACAGCGTATGAGTGCACACGGAACGCTCGGCTCGCGGCCGGGCGCTCCGTACTTCACGCGGCCGCGTGGCTGACCTTCACCAGACCAGGTCGTCCGGCACGCCGTCGTCGGCTCCGGTCGCATTCGGATCAACCAGCAACGCAAGCTGGTGTTCGTCGATGGACCTGACCTGCTCGGCGATGTCCCGCGCGACCAGCAGGTAACGCCCAGCCTGCTGCACCACGCCCAGTTCGCCCGCGTTGAGCGCGGCCAGTTGCGCGGCATCGACGTGGATGCGGCGGATCTTGCCGCCGTATTCGAAATTGCGCACCAGGTCGGTATCGGCCTTGTTCAGTGCCTTGCCGTCCAGCAGCTGCTGGATCTTCTGCTTGCGTTCGCGGCGCAGGCGCGCCTCTTCCTCCGCGGCCTGCTGGGCGCGCTTGCGTTCGGTCGCCTCGGTCTGCGCGCGGATCGCGTAGGCCTTGGCGAGGTCGATTTCTTCCTGGTTGCGACGCGGTGCCGGCGCTTTGCCGCCATGGCCCTGGGGCTTGCCGGATGGCCTGCTCTTGCCTTCGCTGCCGCGCTTTTCCGCGCGGACTTGCTGGACGAAGCCAGCCTTCAACAGTTGATCGCGCAGGGATTCGCTCATGCGTGTAATTCCGGTGGTGCTTGGTATTTGCTTTTGCTCGTCGTTCCGGCGCGGCGCTTCTCAACAGCCGAAGGCCGCTCAAGCCGGCATGACGGGCAGAACCATCAGTAATGCGGCGGCGGCGGTTCGCTGTGCGGATCGGGCGCCGAACCGAGGCGCACGCTCTGCAGCTCCTGCCGCAGCAGGTGCAGCAGGCGTTCCAGTTCGACGATGCGCATGGCCTGCTCGGCGTCGGCGGCGGCCAGCGCCTGCACGGTGTCGTCGATGAAGGTCAGGCGCACCTCCAGGTCGGCGAGACGCTGCTCGATCGCGTCCATCAGAACGCCACCCGCAAACTGCGGCCACGGCCGATGCCGTAATACGCCAGGCCCGCTTCTTCCACCGTTGCGGGGTCGTAGAGGTTGCGTCCGTCGAAGATCGCCGGGGTCTTCAGCGCGGCGCGGATGCGCGCGAAATCGGGGCTGCGGAAGGCCTTCCACTCGGTGACGATGGCGAGCACGTCGGCGCCCGCCAGCGCATCCCAGGCGTGTTCGCACAGCACGAGGTCTTCGCGTTCGCCGTAGATGCGCCGGGTTTCCTCGCGCGCCTCGGGGTCGAAGGCGCGCACACGCACGCCGGCCGACCAGAGCGCCTCCATCAGGCGGCGGCTGGAGGCTTCGCGCATGTCGTCGGTGTTCGGCTTGAACGCCAGGCCCCACAGCGCGACGGTCTTGCCGCGTAGATCCCCGCCGAAGTGGCGCGAGATCAGTTCGAACAGCTTGGTTTTCTGGTCGCCATTCACTGCCTCGACGGCGCCGAGCAGGCGCGCCTCGTAGCCCGTGCCGCGCGCGGTGCGCTCCAGCGCCTGGACATCCTTGGGGAAACAGGAGCCGCCGTAACCCGCACCGGGATAGATGAAGTGGTAGCCGATGCGCGGATCGGCGCCGATGCCCTGGCGCACTTCCTCGACGTCGGCGCCCACGCGCTCGGCGATGTTGGCGATCTCGTTCATGAAACTGATCTTGGTCGCCAGCATCGCGTTGGCCGCGTACTTGGTCAGTTCGGCGGAACGTTCATCCATCACCACGATGCGGTCGTGGTTGCGGTTGAACGGCGCGTAGAGCTTGCGCAATGCCGTCACCGCGCGCGCGCTGCCGCTGCCGATCACGATGCGGTCGGGGCGCAGGCAATCCTCCACTGCGTCGCCTTCCTTGAGAAATTCGGGATTGGAAACGACATCGAATGCCGCACCGGCGTCCCGTGCGGCCAACTCCGCGGCGATGGCCTCGCGCACGCGGTCGGCCGTACCTACCGGCACCGTGGACTTGTTCACCACCACGGCGTAGCGGTCCAGATGCCGGCCGATGGTCCCGGCCACGCCAAGCACGTATTTCAGATCCGCGCTGCCGTCCTCGTCGGGCGGCGTACCCACGGCGATGAAGATGATGTCGCCGTGCGCGACGCCGGCTGCGGCATCGACCGTGAAATCGAGCTGTCCGTCGGCATGGTTGCGCCTGACGATGGGCTCCAGCCCCGGCTCGTAGATCGGGATCTCGCCGCGTTTCAGGCGTTCGACCTTGCCCGCATCGATGTCCACGCACATCACGTGGTTGCCCATCTCGGCGAGGCAGGCGCCGGTGACCAGGCCGACATAGCCGGTGCCGAAGATCGTGACTTTCATCGTGTGGGCGGTTCCCGGAAAACGCGAACGCGCATTCTAACCCGCGACCGCCAAAAGCAAGAGGGCGCGAATCGCTTCGCGCCCTCTCGGCAAGGCTTAAGGACAACGGCGGATTACTGGCCGCTGTCGCCGCCACCCGCATTGCCGGCGGGCGCGGCCGGAGCCGGCTTGGTGCTCACCAGGGTCACGTCGAAGATCAACGTGGCATTCGGCGGCATCGGCGGCTGCGGGCTGGAACCGTAGGCCAGGTTCGACGGGATGAACAGTTTGTAGTGGCCGCCCACCTGCATCAGCTGCAGGCCTTCGCGGAAACCGGGGATCACGCCGGCCAGCGGAATCTCGGCCGGGCCCGGCGGGTTGTGCTTGGACGAAGCGTCGAACACCTGACCGTCGACGAACGTGCCGGTGTAGTCGATCTTCACCGTGTCGTTCGGACCCGGACGCGCACCGGTGCCCTGGGTGATGACCTGGTACTGCAAGCCCGACGCGGTGACCTTCACGCCCGGCTGGGTGCGGTTCTTGGCGAGGAAGGCATCGCCCTCGGCCTTGTTCTTGGCCGCCTCGCGGGCCATTTCGGCCTCGTAGTTGGCCTTGACCTTGGCCATGAACGGCTTCATCACCTGCTCGGCCTCGGCATTGGTCATCGTCGGCTTCTGACCGGAGAGCGCGGCCTTCACCGCATTCGCCACGGCAGTGGGATCGAGCTCGCCGCGCATCGGCTCAGGAATCTGCTCGACCATCTGGTAGCCCACCACATAGCTGGCCTTGGCCTTGTCGACCGTGCCGCTGGCGGCCTTGGCGGTCGTCTGGGCGGCAAGCGCCCCAGCCGACAGGCCGAGCGCCGCGGTCATCGCCACCGCCGTCAGCGTGGGACGCAGAAACTGCTTCATTCGGAACTCCCTCGTGTTTGGATATGCCGGTGCCGCCGGTCGGGCCTCCGTCACGGAGGCATGGTCGCCCATTGTGGGGCGCCTGCGACAGGCTTGCAATCGGGTGTGGTAGCGACCGTCGCCCGACAGGAAAGTTCCGCCGGGAACCGCGGCTCAGGCCGAATCGCCCTGCTCCGGCTTGTCCAGCGTTTCCTTCAAGGCCGCCTGCAGGCGCGCGTGCATCTTCACCAGCGCCCGCCACAGGATCACCGCCAACACCACGCCGGCCACCAGCAGCGACAACGCCACGCCGAGCGGCGGCAGGATCGCCGAACCCAGTGCGCCGACCAGCAGGGCCAGCGCGAGCAAGGTGGCCAGCGGAATCACCCGGGCCAACACATTGCGGATCGCCCTGGTGTAGGCGCCGGCAAACCGTTCGCGTATGCCCAGCTCGGCCAGCAGCATGCCCAGCGCCTCGGCCTTGCGATACACGGCGATCAGCATGGGCAGCGACAGGAACAATGCACAGGCCCAGATCAGCGTGTGGCGCAGGTCGCGCTGGATGCCGAGCCGCGAGAACCAGCCCCAGCCGTGCGCATTCACGTAGGCGCCGATCACGAACAAGGTAACCACCAGCAATACGTTGATCGCGATATGCCACAGCAGGCGGCGCAGCATGGCTGCGAGTACCGCGTTGTCGTCCACCGGACGGAGGTTTTCCAGCCAACCGCTGTAGCTGTCCGCAAGTATGCGCAGCGGCCGCGGCACGATGCGTGCGAGACCGCACGCAATATGGTCGGCGGAGCGGTTGAGATACGGCGAAACCGCCATGCACAGCACCGACACCGCCACCGCGATGGGATAGATGAACTCGCTGGTCGCATGCAGCGACCAGCCCAGCGTGGCGATCACGAACGAAAACTCGCCGATCTGCGCCATGCCCAGGCCCGAACGCAACGCGGTCCTCGCGTCATGCCCCAACGCGAGGATGCCGAAGCTGCAGGCCACCGTCTTGCCCACGATCACCACGGCCGCAATCAGCAGGGCTGGCAACGCGTACTGCCACAACATCGCCGGATCGATCTTCAAACCGATCGCCACGAAGAACAGCGCAGCGAACATGTCGCGCAACGGCTCGACCAGATGCATCACGCGCCCCACGCTGCGTGCCTCGGCCACCACGGCGCCCGCAAGGAAAGCCCCCAGCGCCACGCTGAAACCCAACTGCACGGCAAGCAGGCAGGCACCGAAACAGATGCCGAGCACGCTGACCAGCAAAGTCTCGTTGCGGCCGAAACCGGCCACGTAGTCGACCAGCCGCGGCAACAGCAACAGGCCAAGGATCATCCCTACCACCACGAACAGGCCGAGGTGGCCGACCAGCGCAAACGCGGCTCCCGCCTGCACGGTGCCGCCGATGGCCACCGCGGTGAGCATGGTCAACATCACGATGGTCAGTACGTCTTCCGCTACCAACAAGCCGACCACCAACCTGGCGAACGGTTGCGACTGCTTGCCGCTTTCTTTGAGCGTGCGCGTGGCCACCATGGTCGAAGACAGCGCGATGATCGCACCGAGGAACAGCGCGTCGATGCCCTTCCAGCCGAACAAGCGTCCGAGCCCCGTGCCGATCCACAGCATCAACCCGACTTCCAGCACCGCGACCACCAGCACGCCGACGCCGACCTCGCGCAGCTTGCGCACGCTGAACTCCAGTCCCAGCGTGAACATCAGCAGCACCACGCCCAGGTTGGAGATGTCGTCGATGGCTTGCGCGTCGGCCACCAGCATGCCCGGGGTATGCGGGCCGATCAGCACGCCCGCCAGGATGTAGCCCAGCAGCACCGGCTGGCGCAGGCGCTGGAACAACACCGTGGTGGCACCGGCCACGAGCATCACCAGTGCGAGGTCGCGTATGAAGCCGATCTCGTGCATGTCGTCCTCTGCGTCGTATCCGTGCCTGCAGCTTAATCGCGATGCGTTCCGCGCGTCGCGTCCGATGCCTCGCAACACACCGGACTACGCTTCGACCATCGCGTGAAGATTTCTTGAAAAAAAGCTTGACGGATGTGCCAACCGTGCCTATTCTTTGCGGCTTCCAGCGGCGGGGCCATAGCTCAGCTGGGAGAGCGCCTGCATGGCATGCAGGAGGTCGGCGGTTCGATCCCGCCTGGCTCCACCAACCTAACACGTCCCCATCGTCTAGAGGCCTAGGACATCACCCTTTCACGGTGGCGACCGGGGTTCGAATCCCCGTGGGGACGCCAAGGTTGGCTCGCAACGCTGGTAAACAAAGTGGAGCGGTAGTTCAGTCGGTTAGAATGCTGGCCTGTCACGCCGGAGGTCGCGGGTTCGAGTCCCGTCCGCTCCGCCACGATCAACAAAAAAGCCGCCACTGGCGGCTTTTTTGTTGATCGTGATGCGCGCGCGTTCAACCGTGAATGCCAAAGACAGCAAGCGGCCTCTCTGGTCCGCGATCCTCGGGAAACGACGCTAAGCCGGGTCCTTCTCCGGCAACTCGAACGGCACCAGCGTCCCGGTCGAATGTCCCTGCTCCGCCAGGTACTCCAGCCAGCGTGCGAGAAAGCCGTTCATCTGCAGGCGATGCTGGAACACGGTATGCGCCGGCGCAAAAGGCCCAAGCACTTGCCACAGGTGCCGCCCCGGATGGCAGTGCAAGGCCTCGGCCACGTGCGCATCGGTATACATGCGCAGTTGCGCGGACGGCGCGCGCTGGCCGGTGTGCGCATCCACGAAGCCGTAGGTGAGTTCGAGTTCCAGCGTGTACGGATGGCATTCCTGCACGTGCAGATGCACGTCGAGTCCGTCGTCCACGTTGGAGACATAGCGGCCGTGCGCCAGTTGCTGCGGCGCGAACAGGCGCGTCAACCGATGGTAGTTTTCTGCGTACAGCCCCATCAGGAACTCGAAGCGTCCAGGCAACAGGCTACGGCGGTCGTCGAGTACGGCACTCATGATGGGCAATCGGCTCCGGCGTGGTTTCAGTACATGGTCCGCTCGATACCGAGCCTTGCGAAGATCTTGCTGGCGATCTCTTCGATCGACACATGCGTGGTATTGAGGGACGGGATGCCGGACTGGCGCATCAGCCGGTCCGCCTGCTCCAGCTCCCACTTGCACTGCTTGAGCGTGGCATAACGGCTGCCCGCGCGGCGCTGCTCGCGGATCTGCGCAAGCCGGTCCGCCTCGATGGTCAGGCCGAACAGGCGGTCGCGGTACGGCCGCAGGCGCGCAGGCAATTCCAGCCTCTCCAGATCCTCGTCCGTGAGCGGGTAATTGGCGGCGCTGACGCCGTAATGCAAGGCCATGTAGAGGCAGGTCGGCGTCTTGCCCGAGCGCGACACGCCGACCAGGATCAGGTCGGCCTGCGCGTAGTCCACGTCCATGCCGTCGTCGTGCGACAACGCGTAGTTGGTAGCGTTGATGCGCGCCTCGTACTTGTCGAAGTCCACCAGGCCGTGCGAACGGTTCACCGCACCGGAGCGCTTGGTCGCCAGTTCCGCCTCCAGCGGACCGATGAAAGGCGCGAACACGTCCAGCATCAGCGCGCCGCTGGCGGCCACGACATCACACAGCGCGCGATCCGCCATGGTGTTGACCACGATGGGCCGCTCGCCGCTCTTGGCGTAGTGCGTCTTGATGCGCAGCGCGGCCGCCTCGGCCTTGGCCACGTCGTCGATGAAAGGCAGACGATGCTTGTCGAAGCTCACACCCTCGAACTGCGCAAGGATGCTGTTGCCAATCGTCTCGGCCGTGATGCCGGTGGAATCGGATATGAAGAAAACCGTGCGCTGCATGGGAAGTCCAATCAACGGTGCGCGTGCCTGGTGCGCACCTTAGCGCAAGGCCCAACGACTGTCGTCGCTTGACCGCCGCCTGACTGGTATGCAGTTGGCGCGACGCCGGTTGGCATTGGTCTTCTTGTGCTTCGCACCATCCGCAGCGGACAATACCAATCCTTTGCGGCCCGCTTTCTGCCTGCGCTTCACGACCATTCCACTGTTTCGGCACTTCCCCTAAGGAGATTCCCTTGAACCACCTGGTGCTTTGGCTGGACCAACTGCGCATGACCGACCTTGCCAAGGTCGGAGGCAAGAACGCATCGCTCGGCGAAATGATCGGCAACCTCGCCAAGCTCGGCGTGTCCGTGCCGGGCGGCTTCGCCACCACCGCCGACGCATTCCAGCAATACCTGGAAAAGAGCGGCGTCGCCAAGCGCATCCAGGCGCGCCTCGCCGAACTCGACGTGGACGACGTGGCCGCGCTGACCGAAGCCGGCAAGGAAATCCGCGAATGGGTCACCGAGACCCCGCTGCCGGCCGAACTCGACCAAGCCATCCGCGACGCCTACGCCAAGCTCTGCAGGGACGCCGGCGCCGACAACATCGCCGTGGCCGTGCGTTCCTCGGCCACCGCCGAAGACCTGCCCGACGCCAGCTTCGCCGGCCAGCAGGAAACCTTCCTCAACGTGGTCGGCATCGACGACGTGCTGCACAAGGTGAAGGAGGTCTTCGCCTCGCTGTACAACGACCGCGCCATCGCCTACCGCGTGCACCAGGGCTTCGCCCACGAGAACGTGTTCCTCTCCGCCGGCGTGCAGCTGATGGTGCGCTCGGACGTGGGTGCCTCGGGCGTGCTGTTCACGCTGGACACCGAGTCGGGCTTCCGCGACGTGGTGTTCGTCACCGGCAGCTACGGCCTCGGCGAGATGGTCGTGCAAGGTGCGGTGAACCCCGACGAGTTCTACGTGTTCAAGCCCACGTTGAAGGCCGGCAAGCCCGCGGTGCTGCGCCGCAACCTTGGCGCCAAGCAGCTGCGCATGGTGTATTCCAGCCAGCCCGGCGAGCGCGTCAAGACCGAGAACACGCCGGACGAACTGCGCAACCGCTTCTGCATCGGCGACGACGACGTGCAGGAACTGGCCGTGCAGGCGCTGATCATCGAGCAGCACTACGGCCGTCCGATGGACATCGAATGGGCGAAGGACGGCCACACCGGCAAGCTGTACATCGTGCAGGCGCGTCCTGAGACGGTGAAGTCGCGCGCGCACGCCACCCAACTGGAGCGCTTCAGCCTCAACGAGAAAGGCAAGGTGCTGGCCGAAGGCCGCGCCATCGGCCAGAAGATCGGCGCCGGCAAGGCGCGCGTGGTGCGCTCGCTGGCCGACATGAACAAGGTGCAGCCCGGCGACGTGCTGGTGGCCGACATGACCGACCCCGACTGGGAGCCCGTGATGAAGCGCGCCAGCGCCATCGTCACCAACCGCGGCGGCCGTACCTGCCACGCGGCGATCATCGCGCGCGAGTTGGGCGTGCCGGCGGTGGTGGGCACGCACAATGCGCTGGACAGCATTCCCGACGGCGCCGACGTCACCGTGTCCTGCGCCGAGGGCGACACCGGCACGATCTACGCCGGCCAGTTGAAGTTCGAGCGCATCACCGCCGACCTCGGCGCGATGCCCGAGGCGCCGCTGAAGATCATGATGAACGTGGCCAACCCCGAGCGCGCATTCGACTTCGGCATGCTGCCGAACGCCGGCATCGGCCTCGCCCGCCTGGAAATGATCATCGCCAGCCACATCGGCGTGCACCCCAAGGCGCTGCTGGAATACGGCAAGCAGGACGCCGAGACGAAGGCGAAGATCGACGGACGCATCGCCGGCTACGCCGGCCCGGTGGAGTTCTACGTGGACCGCCTCGCCGAAGGCATCGCCACCATCGCCGCCTCGGTCTACCCGAAGCCGGTGATCGTGCGCATGAGCGACTTCAAGTCCAACGAATACGCCAACCTGCTCGGCGGTTCGCGCTACGAGCCGCACGAGGAAAACCCGATGATCGGCTTCCGCGGCGCCAGCCGCTACGTCGATCCCAGCTTCGCCGAAGCGTTCGGGCTGGAGTGCAAGGCCGTCAAGCGCGTGCGCGAGACGATGGGCCTGGACAACGTGTGGGTGATGATCCCATTCGTGCGCACGCTGGACGAAGGCCGCAAGGTGGTCGACGTGCTGGCGAAGAACGGCCTCAAGCAGGGCGAGCACGCGCTCAAGGTCATCATGATGTGCGAGGTGCCCTCCAACGCTCTGCTCGCCGAGGAATTCCTCGACATCTTCGACGGCTTCTCGATCGGCTCCAACGACCTCACCCAGCTCACCCTCGGACTGGACCGCGATTCGTCGATCGTCGCCAGCCTGTTCGACGAACGCGACCCGGCCGTGAAGAAGCTGCTGGCCATGGCGATCCAGACCGCGCGCGCCAAGGGCAAGTATGTCGGCATCTGCGGCCAGGGTCCCAGCGACCACCCCGACCTTGCCGAATGGCTGATGGACCAGGGCATCGAGTCGGTGTCGCTCAACCCCGACACCGTGGTCGATACCTGGCTGCGCCTGGCCAAGAAGAAGGCCGGCTGAGTCCCGCCAAGGCCATGGCAAGCCGGGGCCACCTCGCTTGCCACAGCCACGGCCACGACGTAGAATTGCCGGCTCGCGCAGACCACGCGACAGCTTCCGGAGAGGTGGCAGAGTGGTCGAATGTACCTGACTCGAAATCAGGCGTACGTGTAAGCGTACCGTGGGTTCGAATCCCACCCTCTCCGCCAGATATAGCAACTAAGGCCATGATTTTCATGGCCTTTTTTGTGCGCAAGAGTTTCTGGTGTGCCATTTGGTGTGCCAGCCGTTGTTGCTTGTGGCTGTACACCGTTGCGCCCTATTGAACAGCCAAACAGAACAGGAAGCGCACCCGTGGGTGTGCTTCCTGTTCTGTTTTTGTCCTATGACGATCTCGGATGAGGCCCATGTGGTTTCTCCCTCAACGCGAAATGCGTAGCGGGAACCTGAGTGCGGAATGCGGATTCCAGTGAATAGGTGATCGTCGTTCCGACAACTACTGACCAGCTTGCTGGTACTGGCCAGTGCACCGAATTGCGGGAGGCGACCTTGATTCGAGTCAGTATAGAAATTCTAGGCAGAGCACCCTCTCAAGCGACAGCCTCTCGCCAATTTCGGCCGGCGGCCTTCTGCGAATTTCTATGGTCGATGCGAGATACGACTCTGAACCCTGTTTAGGCGTCGTGGCTGGGAACCGCGCCGCCGGCGCCGAGAAGCTTTAAGCCGCACCTCGTCCGGCAGTCTGTCGAATTCACGCTGATAACGATTGGCGTGGGAAAGGGCATTGGGAATGAGCTCCATGCCCTCACGGTACTGGCCAATCAAACCTTTCAGGAGAACCGCCTTGTGTTTGAGATCTGTGGTACGGCGCAGTTCCGTTTCCAAAGCTCGGAGTTTCCGGAACCTCGTGGGCGGCGCGGACTCGCCGTTGGCCGTCTGCTGCAAGCCGGTGATGACTGTGGGAAGTCCTGCACAGGTCGTAGAAAACTTGTGGGCACACAGACCATATCTGCCAATGATAGCTTGGGCAGGCTGGATGAAATGAGACGAAAGCCCGGGGCCGGAAACGACCACATCATCCACGTAAACTGTCATGGTCAGACCCATCGATGTTGCGAGTACATGTAACTCGTCGAACATCGATCTGTATGCCAGAAACGACATGATGGGGCTGGCCGGGCTTCCGGTTGGAAGCCGCCGGTCGTATGAGACAAGTTCTGTCAGACGATGGGCGATGTCCCTGCTGCACTTCAGGTCATCCAAAAAATATTTTTGGATGTACGAGACGTGTACCCGCTCGTAGAACTTCTTGATGTCGATGCGGGCGACCGAATGACCGAAAGCGTGCGCACGAGCGTTGGACTTGTACGAACACCCCTTGCGGGCGGAATGCAGGTAGTCCGGAAGCTCTATGCGTCCCAGCAGGTTGGCAAGTCGCGTCTGTACCCGCTTCAACACTGTCTCCGGCGACTGGATTTGCCTCGCCTTGTGCTTCAGAGCAGGAAGCTCGGATTTGTATTTGTCTTCCGTCTCGAAATGGTTGTAGACCCTTTTTCTGCGGATGAAGGCTGACTCTTCGGCTGTCATTTTGAGGATGGTCAACATCCTCTTTCGGCTGGAAAGCTTGTACAGAGGCGAGTTGTGAATGGCGTACTGCACGAGCTTTTTCATATCGGCTCCTAACCTGCCTTCCTGGCATCGACCCATTCGAGAAAACGAATGGCCTTATCGGTTGCCGACTTCTTCAGGCGTCCCGTCAACGTTTGATCCTCAAATCCTTCGGAAACCAGTAGCAACGTGCTCAGGGGAACCGCGAACTGGCGGGAATATTGTCCCAGCAGATCCATGCTCGGAGTCTTCCGCCCGGCCTCAATTTCCGAGAGATAGGAACGGGAAATGTCGAGCTTTTGCGCCAATTCAATTTGGCTTAAATCATGATAGGAGCGGACGAGTTTCAAAGCTCGACCAAGATGTTCGTTCATGTCTGCATCTCCAAAGGGGATGCTTAAACTACGAAGGTCAGCCAGGCCAGAACTCAATCAGCTTCTTCACCACCTTGGCGATACCGCCGAGAAGATTCAAAAGCTTCAATATCATTCCGAGCAGCTTCAGCGTGGCATTGAAGAGCTTGATAAAGCCCTCTTTGCTAGGCTTCCACCACGGCCGCTTTCGCGGCTCCGGCAACAACTGCGACACATGATCGGACTTGCTGTTATGCATGATTCGACTCCTTCTGTTGGCGAATGGCCGAATGACCACCCCTTTCGGACCAACGAAGAAACCATGCATGGGCGAGTCGCTGTTGCTGTCCCTCTGTAGTAGCACCCCGTCTCCTTTCGGGACGGTCATAGTGGAGTCGTTTCGTCACCGTCCATCATCGACCGACTGGCCCGGTGATCCACGCCTCAGAAGTGTCAGGACCGAAGTCCCACGAGCCGAAACATCTAGCTCAATCAGACCGAAAGTTTCACCCTTCACCCGTTCATGTGTCGCCAAGAGTAAACACATGTTCGCTGAGAGTCAACATATCTTTACCCTCACCTCCCCTGGGTGAAGATCCAGTCAAAGTGCACTTTCAACAAACTGCCTCGGGTAACCATTCGAGCACGCCGCGACTTTGGCTTTACCTTTGGCAGTAGGTTTGTGGCTTTGGCGCTCAGCGCGGGACTTTTACTCTGAGCGTCCCGTTGGCTCACTGGCAGCTCCAGCCGCGCACGCGCACTCGGCCCGTGGTCTCGGTGCGTGCGACCGGCTAATGTTCTCATCGCTAACGTGGCGCTGAGCCGCACGCCTTGGAGATCAAACTGCGTGACCCTTCTACCATCCAACGCGATCCGTGAGAACCATGCAGCGAGCGAGGCCGTCCATCACTTTTCGGGGGCAGGCACCACCGCTCGCGGTGCGGTTTTCACCCGGACGGAGATCGTCGAGTTCATCTTGGATCTTGTGGGCTACACCGAAGATCGCCCACTAGCGACGTTGCGCTTACTAGAGCCGGCCGCAGGCCATGCGGACTTTCTAGTGCCAGTCATTGGACGGCTCGTGCGGTCGTTCTTGGCTTATGGCGGGAAGCTCCCCAAGGCTGGCACGGCGCTCGCTGACGCTATTGTCGCTTTTGACGCCCATGCCTCAAGCGTCATCGCAGGACGAGAGGTCATCGCAGCCGAGCTCCAGCGGCACGGAGTCTCCACCAAGATTGCGGCCAACTTGGCTGAAAGATGGCTCCGAACCGACGATTTCTTGGCCACTTCCCTGACGGGCTTGTTCGACTTCGTCGTCGGCAATCCCCCGTATGTGCGCCAAGAGCTGATCCCAGAAACCCTCCTGGCACGCTACCGCGCTCGATTTTCCACTCTCTACGACCGTGCCGACCTTTATGTGCTGTTTTACGAACGCGGACTGGACGTGCTGGCGCCGGGCGGCAAACTCGGCTTCATCTGCACTGACCGCTGGACCAAAAACAAATATGGCGGCCCCCTCCGCCAAAAGATTGCGGAACAGTTCACCCTCACTCACTTTGTTGACCTCGTGGGCACCGCTGCGTTTCTGACCGACGTTCTCACCTATCCAGCCATCACCGTTATCGAGCGACCCTCTGTTTTACCGGTGACACAGCCGACGCGGCTGTCTTACCGACCAGAGATCCGAAAAGACATCCTGGAGCCGCTGGCGGCGGCCATGACTGCCCCGGTGGCGAATGAGGCCGCTGGCGTGTCCACCATGAAGAACGTCATGAACGGCGCTGGTCCTTGGCTGTTGCACGAACCGGAACGCCTCGCGCTAGTGCGACGCCTAGAGAAAACATGGCTGCCTCTGGAGGATGCGGGCTGCAAAGTTGGCATCGGCGTCGCCACCGGCAGCGACCGGGTATATATCGCTCCGATGCAGGATCTGGACGTAGAACCCTCTCGCCGCCTGCCAATCGTGCGCACGCAGGACATCCGAGGCGGAACCGTGGATTGGCAGGGCTTGGCCGTGCTAAACCCATTCGACGACGACGGCAAACTAATTGATCTGAATGACTACCCGCGCTTCGCCCGCCACATGCGGCTACATGAGGCCACCATCCGGGCTCGGAACGTCGCTCAGAAAAATCCAACGCGCTGGTTCCGAACGATTGACCGCATCTACCCCGAGTTGATGCAGCGACCCAAGTTGCTCATCCCAGACATCAAGGGTGATGCCCACATCGTCTACGAGGAGGGGCTCTTCTACCCACATCACAACCTGTATTTCATCACATCAGACGAGTGGGACCTGCATGCCCTCCAAGCGGTGCTGATGTCGGGGATTGCACGGCTGTTCGTGACGACCTACTCCACCAAGATGAGCGGTGGTTTCCTACGCTTCCAAGCGCAGTACCTGCGCCGGATCCGCGTCCCAAGGTGGGATCAGGTGTCTCCTGTACTCCGGAAAGCACTCCACACGGCTGCCATCGCAAAAGATCTGGAGGCCGCAAACTGCGCTACCTTTGAACTTTACGGATTGAACGCCGCCGATCAGGCTCTGATCGGATCGGCCTGACAAGGGGAACACATGGGATTGGATCTCGCCAACTACGACGCCCTCGCACGCAAGGGTGTTCAACAGTTCTGGGCTGGCCGCAGCAAGGCTCTGAGCGACGATAAAGCTGAGCACAGCCAAGGCGGCGAACGGGCCAATGTCTTGGCCGGCAAGAACATGGATGGCTTCCTGGAGATGATCAGTGGCCTGGTCGCAAAGAACGGCTTGGCCGATGCCATGATCTACACCACGGGCCGCCCCAACCTCACGCTCCCGGGCTACTTCCGGCCCACCAAGTTGTGGGACGTGATCGTGATGGATGGTGAGCGGCTGGTGGCAGCCATCGAGCTCAAAAGCCACGTGGGCTCATTCGGCAACAACTTCAACAATCGCACCGAGGAAGCCATCGGAACCGCTTGCGACCTTAGCACGGGCATTCGGGAAGGCATCCTCAACAATCAGTCGGCACCGTTTCTAGGCTGGCTCATCCTGGTGGAAGACAACGAAGACTCACGCCGCCCGACGCAACTCACCTCGAAGCATTTTGAGGTACAGCCGGAGTTCATTGCTCCGCAGGAGCAGCCGGTTGCCAACACCAAGAAGAAGGCTCCCAAGCCGCAACTCGTGGGCTACTTGGAACGCTACGAAATCCTGTGCCGACGGCTCATGCAGGAAAGGCTCTACGACCGAGCATGTGTCATGCCTTCGCCGAGGTCAGCCGCTGAAGACGGTGCCTACGGGGAAATGTCAGACACCACTAATTTGAAGAGTTTCGTCGCCGGCGTTGCTGGGCATGTAGCAGCTTGGGCGGCACAACGCTAAGCCTTCACGGGCGAGAGCCGGTTCTCGCCCGTTCTTTACCGTGTCGTCGGTGTTATCGCTCTGTTGATCACTATGGGATGACCAGTTCGGCCCAGTTTGACCCTGCCCGCAAGTCACTGCATGGCAGTGGGCGCACGCCCGATGACGTTGCCCTTGCCGTCGTTACAGATGTACTGACCACAGGTGATGCCGCCTTGGCCAACGTCGGCCGGGTTCACGGGGAACATCTCCTTGGCAACATCCGCAGCCGATCCCATCGGCGTGCCCGTGCCACCAACACACTGCCCATTGGACTCGCACTCGACCTGGTATTCGGGATAGCCCGAGGGTGCCATGTCCATGACGGTCAACTCCGAGTGGATCGAGAGCAGCGCGTCATCAATGGCGTCCAGCGGCGACTTACCCGGGTAGAACGACGCTACCACGTTGCCGTAGGTGTTTGTCGTCACCTTCGAGCTGCCACCCTGCGTTTGCACTGCCATGTCTTGCTGGACAGCCTGTTGCATCGCCTGCTGGCTCGGTGCTTGCACCGGCTGTTGTGTCGGAGCAGCTTGCGGCGCAGGTTCGCTGGCCGTGGTCGCCCCAGAAGCATGGGTATCACCGTCCGAATCACCCAGCCCCCCCGAAAGCGTCGAAGTGGTTTCGCTGCTGGCGGGACTGTTGTCTGGGGTGCTCCCAACGTAGTTATCGAGCGGATGCGAGCGGGTATATAGATAGCCAAGGAGCACCGCCGCGGCACAGACCACGATGACGATCAGGAGTACCCATACCCCCTTGCCCATGGAGCTCTTCCCTGCGGGGAGAGGCGGCGCCTGGAGAACGGTTGTTTGCGGTGCGGGTGACTGCGCTACGGCAGGAGCATGGCTCTGGGCTGCCTCCGCTTGAACAACCGGCTGCGAGCTTGTTGTAAGAGGGACTTGTGGCGACGTCGCTTGGGCGATCTGTAGCTTAGCCCGTTTGTACCCAAGAACGAACACGATCAAGCGGACGAACACCAGAAAGCCCGCGAACATCAGGCCTGCAAAGTCGAACAACACCATGATCGCGAACATGATCGCGACTTGGATCCAGTATCGCTGGAGTGGTTTCTGGGTGTTTCGCCATCCCTGGAGCCAGCCTGCGTGCCTTACTCGCACATTCGGCTGGGGAAACTTGTCGCCATAGGCCTTCATCACCATCATCGACAGATTGACGGCTGTCAGCAGCGTCAAAATCAAAGTTACAGCATCCATCGCTTCCCCCTATGTGTTTTGGTCGATTGCGAGCCTGCTCACGAACACGAAGCGCTCCTTGCGGAGCGCTTCGTGTCTGCGGGAAGGTATTTCAGACGACGCATGCCTCTTGGCGTCAGCCACCTAGATTCGTTTCGACAACGTACTGCGCGTAGGTAGCCGTGTCGTTGCGAATCATGGCCTGCATGGCATGTTGAGTTCCGACGTCGTAGTAGTTCACCAGCTTTTCTTTTCCGTTCTTGTATTTGTATTCGGAACCGGCAAATACAAAAACAGGGTCGCCGTTCTCGGACATGCTCCACTGGAACAGCTCGTCGACACTCGTTGTCGCGTTGGCATCAAGCTGATGCAGCTTGGACGACAAGTCTGCATCGAGTGAAGCGAAGGCCTGATCCTTATTGGCCAGTAAGGAATCGAGCTTCTTCTTGGCGTTTATGACGTCAAACTTGGCTTCGGGGAGTCGGATTCGGTCATCCAATATCTGCCCCTCATCCGACGCAGCTGCAGCAACTGCACTGTTGAGATCAGCACGAGCCTGATTAGGCCACGTGGCGCTGTTGGAAAGATCGCCATGCGCGCTCTGAATATCGGCTTGGAATGTTGCAACTGCTTGGTGTAAGGGATCGTTGTTTATTTCCGCTTCCGTAAAACCGTCCCAAAAGTTAGTGACAGCGACCTTGTCGAAGTTATTTTCGACCCGCGCGTTATTCAGAAGATTCTCCAAGTCATGGGCATGCTTAACCTTGGCCTCAAGCTGGTCGTCAGGCGTGTTGTCTGGATATTTCGATGCCAATCCAGATGCCTCCAACGTGGCGAGTCGTTTTTCAGCATCGCTCAGATCGTCTTGGGCATCTTTGCCGTAGGCATCCTTCGCTGATTGATACTGATCTTTCAGCTTCTTGGTTGCATTGGCTAACGCATTGCTGAAGTAGTCATCCACGCCGTTGAAGGTGCACCGGTACTCGACGATCTTCCGACCTCGATCGTCGGTGATCTCGTCCCACTTGACGGAGTCGCACACCTTCCGATTGTCGAAGGCCTGTTCCACCGTGTAAGACTGATCTTGACCGAGCGTCTGCTTCTTGACGGCGTTGATGTCGCTGTTGCCACATCCAGCAATCGCCATGGTCATAGCAAACACAAGTACTGCCTGCCTTTTCATTCCTTGCCCCCTATTTGTTCTCTTTAGATAGATAGGTATCGCTTCACAGCAACGCCTGCCTCCTCATAGGAGACAGGCGCACTGCCGAACGCCGCCGGAACTATATACTGCTACAGTAGTGTCTACTACTCCCTAGGTAGATGGGCCATGCTGACCGGAACCACGCCATTGCCCCTATCCCTTGTCAGCTCCCGCGGCCGCCATCTTTGCCAAGCGCCTCAAACAGGCACGCGCACTGCGTGGCCTTTCTCAGCGAGCGCTGGGAGGGCTTGTGACCGGCGATAAGGAAAGTGGCAGCGTCCGGATCAACCGGTACGAGCAACAAGTGAACCGCGCTGACATGGACACGGCGTCCGAACTCGCCAAAGCACTGAATGTCCCGTTGGCTTATCTGTTCGCGGAAGACGACGACCAGGCTGAGTTGCTGCTGGCGTTCACCCAACTCTCAAAGAGCGAACGATCCAAGGTGCTCACCTTGGCTAAGCAGATGGCTGAGAAGCGCACCAAGTAAAGTGTCTTTCGACGTGACTGTTGAAATTTCCAGACGGGCGCCGGTGTCGGCACCAACGCAGAAGTCAGAAGAAACCACGGCTGGCCAGACTGACGCACGTTTCCCCGACCACGACGTGATCGAGGACGCGAACCCCTACTAGACCCAGTGCCTCTTTCAGTTCCTTGGTGATGGCTCTGTCGGCTGCGCTGGGCTCAGCCACTCCGCTGGGATGGTTGTGGGCGAGGATCACGGCGCATGCGTTGTGATTCAGGGCGGCCCGAACCACTTCGCGCGGATAGACGCTGGCCCCGTCGGCCGTGCCGATGAACAGCCGCTGGCAGTCCAGAATACGGTGTCGGTTGTCCAGCCAAAGGGCGTGGAACTCCTCATGGAGCAGGCCCCCCAGCCGCATGCGCAGGTAGTCGAAGGCCTCGGCTGGATTGTGAATGACGCCGAGTCGCCGCAGCCTGGCGCGAAGTATGTCCTCCGCAGCGGCCAGGATCTCGTGATCTTTCGCAGAATCGTTTGATCCCTTGAGGATGGTCGATTGTGATTTGTTCATGGTGGCAGGCCCCCTTGTTTGGACGGCATAAACGCCCAGCGCCCGGTCGAAGCCGGGCGCTGGGCGTATGCGTGGATGGTTGGGTTTACAAAACGCTGTCGTATCAGTCCGGCTTGCTGCCGAAGGCGTAACCGCAATCGGTACAGCGGTACTTGTCCAGCACGTTGTCGTCGATAACCTCACCGAACGCGGCGCCCGCGGCGCAGCCGGCGGCGCCACCGATCAACATGCCGAGCACGCCACCGGTGAGTGCGCCGATAGCCGAGCCCACTGGGCCACCCACGGCTCCGGCGACCGCTCCCACCTCAGCGCCCGAGAGCACCAAGGCAACGCCGCTGGTGGCGCCGGCCACCGCACCGATCGTGCCGCCGACCTTCTTGCCGTAGTGGCGGGCTTCAATGCGAATGGAACGACACACCGGGCACGCCGGTGCTCCGGGGATCAAGTCCGGTTGTTGCATGGTTTCGTCCCGCATAAACGGAACAATCGTGGTCTGCTCTTCCATTACCCATACTCCTCTGTGGAAAGGCATCCGCGCCGACATTGGCATGGATGGAGCAGTGGCATCGCCACTGTTCGCATGGGTGATATATGGCTGACGGATCTTTCGATCTTTGCTGGAGTGCAGCGTCGCAGGCGTGATGGAGCGGCGGAATCGAAACGTCGGTGGGCTGGTTCGAGGACGCGAAAACTTTCCCGATAGAGAATTTCGGCAATTTGCCACGTCAGTTCGCCTGACACCGGGCTAGCCCGTATGCTTGGTTCCAGGGGAATTCGGAGGCCGGGACATGGCGATTTATGAGGAAGTACTGGCGTGGGCGGACAGGCTGCCGCTGTGGCGTCAGGACGCACTGCGGCGCCTGTGCGTTCAAGGAGAATGGGACGATGCCGATCTTGACGAGATTCTTGGTCTTGCCAAGCAACACCACGGAATCGGTAGCGCGCCAGACCCTGCGCCGCAACCGATCCCGTTCGCCAGGGATCATTTTCCCGCCGAGGCGAATCAGGACGCGACTGTGGTGCTCACGTCGCTGCATACGCTGGTCAACGTCGGGAAAATTCCGAGCGACCAGACCCTGGAGTTCCAAGCGCAGGGTCTCACCATCGCGTACGGCGGCAACGGCACCGGCAAATCCGGCTATGCGCGCGTGTTGAAGCAGGCGTGCCGCGCCAGGAGCCCCGGCACCGTCTATGCAAATGCCTACGACCCAAACTTCCCGCAGCTCAAGCCGAGCGCCACCATCAACTTCGAGCTGGACGGTGCCCCAGATCAGGCGCTCTGGAGCGGTCAACGCGGCCATGTCTCTCGGCCCGAACTCCGTGGCATTTCCGTCTTCGATGGCGACTGCGCTCGCCACTATCTTCAGGCGCAGGAAGCGGCCACATTCCAGCCCGTCGCCCTGACCTATCTTCAGCAACTGGCCAACGGCCTCAGTCAGGCGCTGCGTCCGCGGCTTCAGGCGGAGATCACCGGGCTCGCGGTGGATGTGACGCCGTTCAACGTCATTCCCGCCGATACCGACGCTGGCCGGGTTGTGCATCCGATCAGCGCCACAACGGATCTGGCGCAGGCGCGCGCACTTGCCGCGCTCACCGCTGACGAGCAAGCAGAGCTCGCACGCCTGCCTCAGGAAATCAGCGAAGCAGATCCCGCAGTCAAGGCGACGCTGCTGGACAACGCCGCGACCAAGGTCGACGAGTTGGTCAACGCCATCGCCGCCGCCGCTGGTGTTGTGTCCGACGAAGCGATCGATACCGTGCAGTCAGCGCATCGAAGGTTGCTGGACGCCGAGGCAGCCGAGCGGGCCGCGTCCGCCCTGCTACAAACTGAAGATGCCACGCCGCTGCTTCCCGGCACGGGCCAGGGCCCCTGGGCGCTCCTGTTCAATGCCGCGCGCGAGTATTCGACCAGCGCGGCGTATCCAGACCAATCCTTTCCGGTCACCGGCGAACGCGCGCAATGCGTGCTTTGCCAGCAGGAGCTGACGCCGGCGGCAAAGGATCGTTTGCAGCGCTTCGATCGCTATGTCCGGGACACGGCTTCCGAAGCCGCCCAAGCCGCGCGCAACTCCTGGCAACAGCTCGTGCGCGACCTTGGGCAGGCGGCGGTCACGTTTACCGTCTCCCAAGTCATGTCCGAGAGCCTGCGCGGGCGCATTGAGACGCTTCCGGACGATATCCAGATCTTCCAGGAAGACCTGCTCTCCCGCCTTCAGTGGCTCAGAACCGCTGCGGCAACCGGGGAATGGCAGGGCCGGCCGATATACCGCGGTGCGAATCCGACCGCTTCGATCCACCAGATCGCGGACAACTTAAGTGCCGAGGCGGCCGCCTTACGCGCAAACCTCGACGCGGCAGCCCTGGCGGCGAAGCGGCTTCGCCTGAAGGAACTGGATGCGCGGCACCTATTGTCGGAGCACATCGACAGCATTGCCCAAGTGGTCGGCAATCTCGGTCGCAAGCTGAATCTTCAGAAGTGCCTTGAGGATATCGGCAACACGCGCACGATCACTCTATTCGCAGGCCAACTTGCCAAAACCTACATCAGCGAGGCGCTGGCCGGCAGGATGAACGAAGAGCTCAGGAAGCTTGATCTCTACCATATTCGCGCCGGGGTCAGTTCAACCGGCGACGCGGGATCGGTACGTCTCGGCATTCTCCTTCCCGACAGCCGGCTCGACCCACACCTCGTGCTCAGCGAGGCCGAGCAGCGTATGTGTGCGCTCGCATACTTCTTCGCGGAACTCCACCAATCGGGATCCTCTTCCGGGATTGTGTTCGACGATCCGGTCTCCAGCCTCGACCACAATCACCGAACTGCCGTGGCACGAAGAATCGTCGAGGAATCCGCCGTTCGGCAAGTCATTGTCTTTACTCACGACGCGGTTTTCTTCGGGGAACTGACCACACTTTGCGGTGATGCCGGGCAGGCATCCAGCGTGAAGTCGATCAGCTATCGCGCCGAGGGCCCCGGATACATCGATGCAGGATTGCCCTACGACATGCGGCGACATCGTGATCGCATCGCGCAACATCGCGCCGATCACCAGCGGATCGCTGCCAGCTTCAACAACCCACCGGGAGACGAAGAACGACTTGCGATCCGCAACGCTTACGACGACCTTCGGGTGACGATCGAGGTCGGAATCGAAGACACGATTCTCAATGAGACCATCGTGCGGTTCCGCGACAACATCTCGGTTGGCCGACTAAACGGCGTGATGATCGTGCAGGATGCAGAATACCGCGAGGTTCAACGCCTGCACGATAAGTGCTGCCGAAACGTCCGTGCGCACTCCCACGCCGCAGGCCAGCAGCGTGCGGTGACGCAGCCTGCCGAGCTGCTGCAGGATATCGACGCGGTAAATGCACTGTTTCAAGAAATCCGCAGACGTAGAGGTTGATAACATCCATCACTCAGCAATACACCCTGCGCGATGGGACAAATGTTTTAGGTGATTTGGTGGCAGAGACAGTCCTAGCCCGACCGACCGTTATGGGGCGGTTGCCACCGATCGATATGAGTCCGCGCCTAATTATGCTGGCTGGCGAACTGGTCATCGATGATCGGTCGTGTGATTCGATCCGGTGTGTGCTGCTAGAGGGCTTTGCCTATCTCTCGTAGCAATACCCCAGATCCATGGCATTGCTCATGCCTGTCCTCTATCCCTTCGCACTTTGCCTGCCGGCATAAGAACCGTTCGTCGCCAGCTCTTCGGCTGACGACTCGGGCTATGTGTCAGCCCTTGCCTTCGGCGGTCTGATAAAGGCGTACGGCTCGCTTTCAGCCTCGCGTACGCTGTTTCTCTAGTGGGTGTTTGTCTTCGACACACCCACGTAAATCAACAGCAAAAGCCCCCCTGCCTTATGGCACCCGGCCGACGGAGGGTGAGGTCGTCGACATAACATAGGGAGTGCGCATGTAAAAAATTACAGATTGGCATCTAGCCGGTTGTTGAGAGACACTCATCCATCGGTTCCGCGATAGATTGGGTTCATCGTAAATCGACGGCGATGACCTCTCGTGCCGCCAGCCTGACGCACGCCCCTCGGTCCACCGACCTACTTGAGCAACGACGCCCGCTGATGCAGGCTTAGGCGGACTTCATAGCCTCGGATTAGGGACAGCGTTCGGATGAAACAGGAACCCAACATTATCAAGCCCGTTCTGCTTGCGACAGCATTCGCGGACGCAGGCCCGCTCGATGAAAAGTTACGTCTGAAGATTCTGAACGCCGCGCTTCGGTGCCGGCAAAAGACGGGCACGACGCCAGGCCTTTACATTCGGGTCGACAGGTGTGACGACGTATGGGTGCGCTATCCGGCGGAGACTATCCAAGCTTACCAAACAGACCAAGCAGATCGAACAGACCAAACAAAGCAAGCCGAGCGCTATCCAAGCCTCATAAGGTGGCCGAAGGCTTGTGCGTTGGCGGAATCGCATGGGGCGGCATTTGTCGCCTGCTGGCTTCCCGAACCGGAGGTCGGATACGTTGCCTTGGACAAAGAGCACATTGACGACCTCATTTCGCAGGGGCACACCAAAGCGCGTCATTTTCCAGGATGGCTTTGCGAAAGCGCCCCGATGTCGCGAGTTTGGCTCGCCTCAGACGGTGCTTTTTCAGAGGTTGCTGGGCCCGTGTTTATCCGGTCATCCCAAAGGGGATCGCCACTGGCCCTTCTTCCGTTCTCACGACCGGAGCCACAGGGCGGTAACTCCGCTGTCAGCGTCGGTGCCGTGGACCAGCTTCAGAGTCGCGTACTGCCTGACGCTGATGATGCAATGTCCACCCCGGACTTCATCGTCAACACGATCCCTGAAGGGTTTGCGCTAGAGGCGGAAATCGGGCTTCGTAACGTACACGTAGACCGCGCCGTCGTGCTGTACCTTCGCGAGGTGTTTGGCTTACCCCTGCTGAGCAACGACTGGGACGTTATCCAGATGCGGAGGGCACAAGGGGCCAGCGGATCGGTGGCAGGTTCCGGCCCGCTTCAATCAAGCCCATTCAATTTGCAGCGTCGCGTTCCTGGCGTCGAGGTGTTGTATGAGGTAGCTCGGATGCAATATGCGCCACTCGTCGCAGGTGGGGAGACGCAGCAACCTCCGAGAAATGACGTTGTGCAAGCATTTGTCAGTCGCGACAAGAAGCTATTCAACAAGAGCGGACGGGCTATCCAAGCAGCCAGACTCACCCGACCTGACAGTCCTCGGAATCAAGGCATGCGCGATGACGTGAAACGAGACTTCACGCCCAAAGCCGACGACATTCTGAAAAGTGAATACTCCCTGCGTGGCCCGTTTGTCAGCGACGCGCTCGCGCTCATCGTGCATGCAGCCAAGCAATGGTTGGACTGGAAGATGAACCTGTCAGACCAGGGATCCTATCTGGTCGCTCTGAAGAACGAGTTGGAGGCGTATGGATTCAAGGGCGATGGGGAGCTTGAAGCGATCGTCGAGTTCATCATCTGGAAGGACGGCGACTACACCTACCCCCCAAAATCCGATTGACTGCTGCCAGGTCATACACCTGCCCACTTGATCCCAAGCGTGACGTGGGCGGCACTCGAATCGAGCCGTGCCTGAAGTTGTGTTCGTACCGTTTGTTGACCCGCAACTGATAATCGTGCGAGCACATCGCGCGTATTGCCGCACGGATGGCGAGCAACCCATGCGCATCGGTGCAAGCCACGAGGCCCGTTCGGTTGACCTGCCCCCCACCTCTACGACTCGGGTCTGGGACCAGAGCACGTCCGACATGGTTGGGGCCGGTACAACGTTCGGTCCAGCACTGTCCGAGCTGAGCTGCGTAGCCGACCGCATCGATCGGCCTATACCCATCAAGAAAGACCAACACATCGAAGCGCACGCCTTGTACGAAGCTCTCGCTCCGCGTGGCCAGCCAGCCACACACGTCGGCAAACGCACGGTTCCTCCGCAATGCCCGCCCGAAGCGGGCGAATGCCACATTTGCGAGTGCAAGGTGGGACCAGTCAGTCGCAGCGATCGATTGGGCGTATGGGGCTGAGTGGGGGAAATACAGATGGATCCGAACCACCCGCAGGACCGGGTGCACTCGAAACAATGCAGCAGCGTAGGTGCATGCCGATTGGCATTGCTTGATCTCGCGTCGCCGATCATTGTCTGTGGGGTTCACCCCCGATTTCACGGACACTTACAAAAGGGCCGCTCGAGGCCCAGAGGAGTGTTCATGTCGAAGCGAAGAAAGTTCAGTGCGGAGTTCAAGCGCGGTGCGGTTGAACAGGCCAGTGCAGCCGGGTGTCACTTGCGCCCAAGTGGCCCGCGAGCTGGGGGTCCGGGAGAACCTGTTGACCCGCTGGAAACGGGAGTCCAACAGCCAGGGGTCGGTCGCGTTTGGCGGTAGCGGAACGCCGCGGGATGAGGAGCTGGCGAGGCTCAAGCGCGAGCTGGCCCGGGTGAAGAAGGAGCGGGATTTTTTGCGCGAAGCGGCGACGTTCTTTGCCAAGGGATCATCCTGAGGTATCAGGTGATCGAACGTTGCCGCAACGAGTTTCCGGTTCGGCTGATGTGCCGCTGTCTGCGGGTGTCGACCAGTGGCTACTACGATTGGAGCAAGCGCATGCCCAGTGCCCGCCAAGCCGACAACGATCGCCTGCTCGGCCGCATCCGTGCACTGCACGAGGACAGCCGTGGCGTGTTGGGGGCGGGACGGATGCATGAGGACCTCGCCGCGGAAGGCGAGTCGGCCAGCCTGAACCGGGTGGCGCGTCTGATGGCGGCCGATGGCCTGCAGGGCTGGCCACGCAAGAAGCGGCGCGGCCAGCGGGCTCAACCGGGACTGGCCCCACCGGGCGTGCGCAACTGGCTGGAACGGGACTTCACCGCACAGGAGCCGGAGACCAAGTGGGTCACCGACATCACCGAGATCAAGACCGACGAAGGCAAGCTGTACCTATGCATCGTGCTGGACCTGTTCGACCACCGGGTCGTGGGTTGGTCGATGCATCATCGGCAAGACCGGCAGATGGTGATCCGGGCCGTGCAGATGGCCGTGTGGCAGCGCCAGGGAGGCGAGCCGGTGATCCTGCATTCGGATCGTGGCAGCCAGTTCCGCAGCGGCGACTACCAGGACTATCTGGTGGCCAATGCGTTGGTGTGCTCGATGAGCGCGGTCGGCCATTGCGGGGACAACGCGGCTTGCGAGGGCTTCTTCGGCCAGCTCAAGCGCGAGCGTGTCTACCGCATGAAATATCCGACGCTCGATGCAGCAAGAGCCGATGTGTTCGAATACATCGAGCGGTTCCACAATCCGAGAATGCGGCGCAGGCAGGCAAAGCAGGATCTGAAGTTTTCCACCCTTTCACAACCGTCCGTGATTTCGGGGTAGAACCCGTGGCCCGGCGAAACCGCTTGGAGCGGCAAGCGTATCGGATCAACCGTACCGTGCTGTTGAACGCCAATCGAGAGGCCACAGGAACCCCGACGACGTACGAGTGCCTGCAATCCTCCATCACGTCAGCCCAACGCTCGAACGCTCGCAGGAGTAAAGCCACTCGTGGTTGAAATTGGTGCCGGGCGTGATGCAGCAAAAAGTGATGTGAAAAGTTAGCACTCGCACGCTGTAGCTTCTTCCCAAGATCGGTCAGGTAATGCCGACGGGATCCAGTGCCTCTTTCCTCCCACCCAAGGGGCACCTTGTCTGATTGCACGATCTCTCTCGCCAACGCGTCCAATGCCGCGATGTAGGCATGATCGTCAAGGTCTTGCGTGATGGCAGGCTTTCCTCCACGCCCGGGCAACACGCCAGCGGCGAACGTTCGGTGGCAGGTTTCGTCCCTCGCGACTGCCGACTCGAATTCGCGCTCTGCACGCAGTGCAGGGGCATTCACCGGCATCACGCCCGGGGGGCGCGCCTTCACTCGTCTAATTGGCAGCTCGGGTTGGCCGACCCACTCCGGCGGTGACACGGTCATCGCACTTGCTGCGTGCAAACCGCTACGCGTGGTTGACCCGTACGGAACAAACCACGTGCCTGAGATGGATGCGCACCTAATCTGCCAAGCTAGGACTTCCTGCCAAACCCACGCAACCTTGCCCTTGTCACGGCCGCCGAGGCGTACTGGTCGTGGAAAGCGTACCGGGAGCTTCCTGCTACCGCACTTCATCAGACGGTAGAGCGTGGCGGGTGATGCCCCCACGAGATCGCAGACCGTCGCAAGTCGTGCCACAAGGTCGACCGTGCCGTCTGCAAGCGGTAACAGTTCAAGGGTTTGAAAGTGCGGGTCGAGTTGCAGGGCGAGCGACGTGTGATACCCCTGTCGCTTCGGACATCGCACTGAGACGGAACGCTTCCTCACGCTTCCGGCCTCTGCGCCACCCACGCATACAACTCGCCGCGGATGAAACGAACCGCGCTCCGTTTGCCGTTGCCGTTCCCCAGTCGCCGTGGGCGGGGGAACGTGGGATCCCAATAGGGGGAATCGCGGCTCAGCCGGTTGCGAATCGAGCCCTCGGACATTCCCGTGATGGCGCTGGCTTCGCGGTAGTCGGCGTAGCCATGGGGATCCTTGTCGTGTGCGAACGGTGACGGTGGCGCCAGGCGAAACGGGCGCTCGTTCGGCGGTGTTGGGGGGCGGTCATACATTGCAGCGGTCTCCTGGAAAGGTGACGCACACCTTGCCCGGGGAGCGACCATCGCTAAAGTGGAGAATCGGTTGCCGAAGTCGGAAATTCTGCTCGAAGCCGCACCACGCCTACATTTGGAAGTCGGCATTTCTTTTTTGTCTCTGCCCGACCACTCCTGCCACCTCGCCGCTTTTTGCCCCCGCTCCCCCGCGGCTTTTCTCAAAAGCCGTGTCGACTTCGTTCCGATTGCGGTCCATTAAAGTCCAGACTGACCGCTTGGAGCCCGTCGACCTGGAGCAACGCGCCTTGCCTCATCGATGGGCTAGAAGACGTGCGCGACCGTCAGCTCTGCTCAATGCGTACATGGAGTGTCTGGCTATTTGGCTACGTCTTGCCTGGAGTTTTTGCCGAGGCGATTTGTTGGCGCCCCATATACTCTCGAAACATATCCGTGATTGGAGTCTTCGGTGGGCCCATCACGACGAAGTCCCCCCATGTCTGCATCAATGGCCGACGCTGCTCCAGCAAGTCAGTCCGGTGATAGGCTGCCTCGACCTTGTTCTGGACGGCGTGAGCTAGCGCACGCTCTGCCAGGTCGCGCGGATAGCCTTTCTCGCTGCACCAGTCGCGGAAGCTGGATCGGAAGCCATGAGCCGTTGCAGTGCGCCTGGGCACGTCACTGACGGCTTCTAGGCGCCGCAGGAGGGCCGTCAAGGTCATGTCCGACAATGGGGTGCCCTTGCGCACGGAGGGGAACACAAACGTGTCGTGCTGGCCCTGCTGGTGCTTGAGGACGGCCATAGCCTGCGTCGATAACGGTACTCGGTGGGTCAACTTCGCTTTCATGCGCTCTGCCGGCACTGTCCACAGCTTGGCACCTAGATCAACCTCATCCCAGGTCATGAGCCGGACTTCGCCGGAGCGCGCGGCCGTCAGGATGAGAAATTTCAATACCTGACAAGAAACGTCCGGGTGTTCGGGTGGTTTGAGCGTGGGCAGATGTGCCTTGGCAAACGCAGGAATGAGCGGCCAAGGCATGGCGGGATGGTGTTTTGTGCGGACGGCCTTGCCGGGCTGCAGTGGCAAGAGGTGGTCGACGACATCCACCGGATTGGACTGGCAGTAGCTATGCGCCCAACCCCAGGCCATGACAGCATGTAAACGCTGCTTCACGCGCCCAGCTGTTTCGGCCTTTTCCAGCCAGATGGGGCGCAGCACGTCGGCAATGTGGCGTGGCTGGATCTGATCCAACGGTACCGCGCCGATCTCGGGGAATACGTATTCGGTCAGGGTATTGATCCACTGCTGGCCATGCTTGATGTTCTTCCAGCCGGGCTTCAGTTCGGCATGAAGAATCTCCGCGGCCTCCTTCAGAGACGGCATACGGGGCTTGGTAGCCTCGTTGGCCTTGATCTCCAACGGGTCTTCGCCATGGGCGATCTGGTCACGCATGAGGCGAGCCCGCTGCGCCGCTTCCGCAATGCCGATCTCGGGGTAGCTGCCTAGCCCGGCTTTACGGCGCTTCTTGGTGATGGGGCTGACATAGCGGAGGAACCACTTGCCGCGCCCTTTGTGAGTGGAGGATGGATCAAGTGCCAATCCGGTGACTCCGCCATGTGCAAGCGGCATACCTCCGGGTTTGACACTACGTGCCTTGGTGTCAGTGAGCAGGGCCATAGCGGAGGCTCCAGGTTGAGTTTTCAGTGTGCCATTCAGTGTACCAATTTGGCTTGGATGCGGCTGGGTATCGTTGTGACTTGTTGAGCTATCTTTCTTCGTAAGTGGCTAAAATAAAGATGTTTTCTTGTACGTCCCTGCGGATCATTGGGGTTTGTTGTGGACGTTGAAGGCGGTCACCCTCTCCGCCAGTAGCATCAAGGTTTTACACGATCCCGGCCTCGTGCCGGGATTTGTGTTTCTGGGGCTTGGGCTCGCCTGCCTGACTTCCGCGCATCGGCACTGCCAGACACGCCATCGGTTCCGTCAAGACTCGCGGGGCACCAGCGCAACTGCAGGGTGGACATCGGCGCACGGCTTGACGCCGTGATGGCGCAGGCAAAGAAAAAAGCCCGGCGATTGCCGGGCTTTTCAGTATCCTCAAATACTTCAAAATTTACGCGGCGCGAAGAACTCGCGTACAGACGTATTCTTCCGCACAGGAAGAAAACCACGAGATGCCCTTGGCATCATCACCCATGGCGATCAACTGCGCTTCGATCACGTTCGCAAGCTTCGCCACCAACACGTCTTTGATGGCGTTGAAGCTCGCGTGGCTCATGTGCCCATCGTCGAACTTGGCCATAGCTATTCCCTCGGTTATGAATTGGCAGCAGCCCCACAAACCTGTGATCTACCGCAGGTCGTGGCCGCCACTGCGGCATACATGATACAATATTTTTCCGCAACAATCAACCATGCAACCACTTGTGATTGTTACATAACGTCTTTTTTCGTAACCACAAGCCAGTTCGCGTGAAAACTAACGTCGTAGTTCTGCGAGAATTCACGTTCTCGCATCATCACTGTCATGACTGCGGTCAAGAACTCTTTGTCTAACGGGAACACCGTGTGAATCTTTAGCTGTCTGGACGGATAGTGCTTATAAGTCAGCCCCAGACCGCCCACGATGGCATTTGCCGCGATCCACGCAAGTTCAGCATAATTTGGCTCGCTGTCAGCCAAGTTCAAGTTTGGCTGCACGTAGATGTTTAGCATCTTGAGGTAAGCGTCGTCGGTCTTCGCTTTGGCGTGAGAGATGACAATCAGTGCTGACGCAAAACTGTTGCCGTTCTCAACGACCGCACTGAGACCTCCTGCCCCATCAGCACCGAAGACGCCTCCGTCGAGAGCACGCTCAAGATAGGCCAGCCCTGCTGAATAGTATGTTTCGCTGGTGTTCTCTGGGTTTTCACGCAACTGCGTCTGCCAAGCATCGCGGGTTGCGTTAAATAGCCCCGGCGTGACCGCAGGCACGAACTCAAAATTCATCTGTCCCCCTGAGGACATCCTTATCTTGAGGATGATCCTACATAGTTCCCAACTGTCACGCTACATCGTGACATCACGCGGATCAGGCCAGGGCCATAAAAGGGCCTTTAGGCAATTTGGCGGAGAGAGTGGGATTCGAACCCACGGAAGGTTTGACCCTTCGCCGGTTTTCAAGACCGGTGCCTTAAACCGCTCGGCCATCTCTCCGTATCGTTGCTGCTGCCGAACACGCACTCGACGCGTTCGGCCGAGGCGCATCCTATCAGGTATGGCCCGCTCCCCGACCGGTGCGCCCCTTGCGCGACAGCGCGAACAGCGCCCAGATCATGATGGCCACCGGAAGCAAGGCGCCGAGCAGCGGCAGCAGCAGGGCCGGATGGCGTACCGACAACGGCACCAGTTGGGTGGCGGTGGCGTAGGCCACGATGCCGATGCGCAGGTCGCGACGCCGACGGGCGATCCATGGACTGGCGAGTATCAGCGCCAGGGCGATGCCGCCCAACACGAGGTCGAGCACCGGCATCGGCCAGACGCCGACGAAACCGAGGCGGGTGAGTATCACCGAGCCGAGCACCGCCAGCAGGAAGTAGCTGCTCCAGAACTCGACCTTGTCCCAGCCGCGCCCGGCAGGTGCGTTCACGCAATGCGCTCCTGGCCGCCCATGTACGGGCGCAGCGCTTCGGGCACGGTGATCGAGCCGTCGGCGTTCTGGTAGTTCTCCATCACCGCCACCAGGGTGCGCCCCACGGCAAGGCCAGAGCCGTTGAGCGTGTGCACGAGTTCGGGCTTGCCGGTTTCCGGGTTGCGCCAGCGTGCCTGCATGCGGCGGGCCTGGAAGTCGCTGCAGTTGGAACACGAGGAAATTTCGCGATAGGTGTTCTGGCTGGGCAGCCACACTTCGAGGTCGTAGGTCTTGATCGCGGCGAAGCCCATGTCGCCGGTGCACAGCATCACCTTGCGATACGGCAGGCCGAGCCGCTGCAGCACCATTTCGGCGTGGCCGACCATTTCCTCGAGTTGCGCATGCGACTCGTCGGGCTTCGCGATCTGCACCATCTCCACCTTCTCGAACTGGTGCTGGCGGATCATGCCGCGGGTGTCGCGGCCGTAGCTGCCGGCCTCGGCGCGGAAGCACATGGAGTGCGCGGTGAATCGCATCGGCAGCGCATCGGCCTCGACGATGCTGTCGGCGACCAGGCTGGTAAGCGGCACCTCGGCGGTGGGAATCAGATAGCGCTTGCTGTCGCCCACCTGCGTGTTGAACAGGTCTTCCTCGAACTTGGGCAAATGGCTGGTGCCCTGCAGAGTCTCGGCGTTGACGATGAGCGGCACGTTGCATTCCAGGTAGCCGTGCTCGCCGGTGTGCAGGTTGAGCATGAACTGCGCGAGTGCGCGATGCAGCCGCGCCAGCTGGCCGCGCAGCACGGTGAAGCGCGCGCCGGAGAGCTTCGCGCCGGCATCGGCATCGAGCCAGCCGTGACGGGCGCCGAGGTCGACGTGGTCCTTCACCTCGAAATCGAACGCGCGCGGCGTGCCCCAGCGCAATTGCTCGGCGTTTTCGGTTTCGTCCTTGCCCAGCGGCACGGACTCGTGCGGGATGTTGGGAATGCGCAGCGCGATGTCGGCCAGTCTGGCCTGTACTTCGGCCAGGGCGGATTCGTTGGCCTTGAGCTTGTCGCCGATGCCGGCGACCTCGGCCATCAACGGCGCCACGTCCTCGCCCTTGGCCTTGGCCTGGCCGATCGCCTTGGAACGCGTGTTGCGCAGGTTCTGCAGTTCCTGCGTCTCGGTGGCGAGGCGCTTGCGCTCGGTTTCCAGCGCTTCCACGGCGGAGACGTCCAGCTCGAAGCCGCGGGTTTCCTTGAGGCGCGCCGCGGTTTCGGCGAGGCGCGAACGCAGCAGGGCGGGATCGAGCATGGCGATATCCGTAGGGTGTTCGAGCGCCCGATTATCGCCGCTCGTCCGCGATAGTCGCAACGCAGTGCGGCACCCATGCGGGCTTACTGCGGCGCCTTGCGCTCCTGCCGCCCCAACCACCACGCCATCGCCGCTCCGGCCAGCAGCCAGCCGAGCACTTGCTCGACCAATGCCGCCACGGTGAAGCTGGCCGGGAAGCGGTACCAGTTCCAATACGGCACCAACACGCTGAGCCATGCGAACAGCGCGCCGGCAGCGGCGATGGCCATGCGCTTGCGGAAGCCGAACGCCGACAGGCTCATCGTGAACGCCAACGCCAGGGCGGCCAACGTGTCCGAGGCCCATTGGCGCGGCAACTGCCGGCTCATGTCGGTGGTGTCTTCGCCCTGCGGCAGGTAGACCACCCACGCATAGGGCGCGTTCGCGGCCTTCTGTTGGTAGGCGGCCTTTGCCGCCGGGTCGTTGATCCGGGCGGGATCGAGCCACGGCAGGATGTAGATGCCGGGCGCCTCGCCCAAACCCTGATGCAAGGCGTTTAGCGCCACGTCCTCATGCACCGGCGCACGCAGACCGGGGTCGCCCAGGCCGAGCGCCATGTGCGCCACCGCTCCCCACAGGAACATCACGATGCCGCCGATGATGGCGGCTGCAAACACGCGCATGTCTCGCCCTCCCCGCTACCCGGCACGAATCTCCCATTTCGCGCCATGCCGGGCAAGCGGCGATGCAGCAGCGACGCTCAGCGGCCGCGCGCCTTGCGACGGGCCTCGCGCAGCGCCAGCAGTTTGTCGCGCAGCTGCAGCTCCAGTCCGCGTTCCACCGGCTCGTAGAACACGGTGCCTTCCAGTGCGTCGGGCAGGCATTGCTGGTCGAGCGCGATGCCGCCTTCGGCGTCGTGGTCGTACTGGTAGCCCTTGCCGTAACCCAGGCCCTTCATAAGCTTGGTGGGCGCGTTGCGCAGGTGCATGGGCACGTCGAGCGTGCCGGTTTCGCGCACCGCGGCGCGGGCGGCGTTGAAGGCCTGGTAGGCGGCGTTGCTCTTGGGCGCCACGGCCAGCCAGATCGCGAGTTGCGCGAGCCCAAGCTCACCCTCGGGACTGCCGAGGCGTTCGTAGGTGTCCCAGGCGTCCAGCGCCATGCGCCAGGCGCGCGGCTCGGCCAGGCCCACGTCCTCCACCGCCATGCGGGTCAGGCGGCGGGCCAGGTACAGGGGATCGCAGCCGCCGTCGAGCATGCGCGCCAGCCAGTAGACGGCGGCGTCGGGGTCGGACGAGCGCACGGATTTGTGCAGCGCCGAGATCTGGTCGTAGAACTGCTCGCCCTGCTTGTCGAAGCGGCGGGTGCGGTCGGCCAGCACCTGTTCCAGCGTGGCCTGGTCGATGCGGCCGTCCTGAGCCAACTCGGCGGCGATCTCCAACAGGGTGAGCGCGCGGCGCACGTCGCCGTCGGCGGCCTGGGCGATCAGCTGCAGCAAGGCGTCGTCCACCTGCAATGGCTGCGCGCCGAGGCCGCGTTCCGCATCCGCGAGCGCCCGCTTGAGCGCAGCGACGATGTCGTCCGCCGAGACCGCCTCCAGCACGTGCACGCGGCAACGCGAGAGCAGCGCGGAGTTCAACTCGAACGAGGGATTCTCGGTGGTGGCGCCCACGAACAGGATCACGCCGCGCTCGATGTGCGGCAGGAAGGCGTCCTGCTGGGCCTTGTTGAAGCGGTGCACCTCGTCCACGAACAGTACGGTGCGCCGGCCCTGGGCGAAGTTCGCCTCCGCCTCGGCCAGCGCCTTGCGCACCTCGGGCAGGCCGGAAAGCACCGCCGAGATCGCCTTGAAATCAGCGTCGGCGTACTGCGCCACCAGCAGCGCCAGCGTGGTCTTGCCGCAGCCGGGCGGCCCCCACAGCACCATCGAGTGCAGCCGGCCGGCTTCCAGCGCGCGGCGCAGGGCGCGGTCCGGCGCCACCAGCCGGCGCTGGCCGACGATCTCGTCCAGGTTGCGGGGACGCATGCGCTCGGCCAACGGCTTGAGCGCTTCGGGTTCGGCGAACAGGGAGGCCGTGGGTTGCAAGGGACTGCGCGACATGGCTCCCATGATACGGCGACCGCCGCCGGCCCGCCCCGCACCGGGATGTTGCGGGCTATCATGCCGCCGTAACCCACAGTATCGCGTCAAGGCGCTTGCATGTCCGGTGGAAATCGCCCTCCTTACGATCCGCATCGCCACCGCCGCAAGCACGACGAGTTCCGGGCATTCCGCCCATGATCCGAACCGCCGGCCTGCGCGCGATCCTGCTGGCGGCGTTGCTGGCGTTACTGCCCCTGCCGGTGCTGCGCGCCGCCGGCGTTCCCGATCCGTGGCGTCCGCTGGAACAGCCATGGTTCGACAGCCTGGGCATGGCCCAGGGTCTCCCGCACACCATTACCACCGCTCTGGCGCAGGATCGCAACGGCCTGTTGTGGATCGGCACCATGGGCGGTCTCGCCCGTTACGACGGCTACCGGATCCAGACCTTCGAGCTGGCCGGCAGCACCACCACCGGCCTGCCCGACACCTACGTGCGCTGCCTGCTGGCGTTGCCGGACGGCAGCCTGCTGGTGGGCACGAACGCGGGCGGGCTGGCGCGATTCGATCCACAGACCGGCCACTTCCGTAGTTACCCGATCGGCCGCGGCGGCACCAGCAACCGCAAGATCTACACCCTGGCCCCGGACGGCACCCGCGGCGTATGGATCGCCACCGACGGCGGGCTGGACTATCTGAATCTGGACAGCGACCGCATCAACGCGGTGGATATCGGTCCGCGCTCCTCGCTGCGGAATTTCGCGGTGTACCAGGATCGCGCCGGCAACGTGTGGCTGGGAAACGACAACGGCTTGTTCGTGCGCTACGCGGGCAAGCGGGATTTCGTGCGCCCCACCTACCCGGCCGGCACGATCGGCGAGGTGCTGCACGGCGAAATCTGGGCCATGCGCGAGGACGCCGAGGGCAGGCTGTGGGTGGGCAGCGCGCAGATGGGCGCGGTCTACCGCGACGCCGACGGCCACTGGCACACCATACCCGGCTACAGCGGCCTGGCCGGCGCGGCCCGGCAGGCCACCACGCGCGACTTCCTCGAAGTGCGGCCCAACCGCATGTGGATCGCCACCGACGGCAACGGCATCATCGCCTACACGCCCGGCGATACCGCCGCCCGCACATTCGACCACGACACCTCGCTGCCGTCCTCCCTGCCCGGCAACACCGTGCGCGCGTTGCTGCTCGGCAATGCCGGCAACGCCTGGGCCGCCACCGATTTCGGCGTGGCGCGCACCTCGGCCACGACCGGCATGGCGTTCTCGCTGCCGCCCGCGGCCGACACCACGCATGCGCTGTCGAACCCCAATGTGCGCAGCGTCTACGTGGACGGCCAGAACCGGGTCTGGCTCGGCATGGCCGCGGGCAAGATCGATATCGTCGACCCGGCCAATGCCAGCGTGCGCGAGTTGAAGCTGACCGGCAACCAGCTGCGCCGCGACATCCAGAGCGTGACCGAGGCGCCCGACGGCTCGATCTGGATCGGCAACCAGGGCATCGCCAGCGTCGACCCGCGCACCCTCAAGGTGACCCCCTCCATCCTGCCCGCACTGGACAAAAGCCCCGTACTGACCCAGCTGCGCGTCGGCCCGTACATGCTGATCGGCACCTACGAAGGCGCCTACCGCTACGACACGCGCAACGGCGAACTGGTCCACTTCGTCCACGAAGCCGGCCAGCCCGGCAGCCTCGTCAACAACACCGTGCACAACATCGTGCGCGTGGGCACGCAAGTCTGGTACGCCACCAACAACGGCATCAGCATCGCCAGCGATCCGCTGCAGACCGGCGGCTTCACCAACCTTACGCAAAAGCCAGGCGACCCCACCAGCCTGCCGCAGAACCTGGTGACCTCCATCGCCACCGACGCGCGCGGCCGGGTGTGGGTCGGCACACTGAACGGGCTCGCCATGCTGCCGCAAGGCAACCGCCCGCCCTGGCGCTTCCAGCGCATAGGCACGGACAATGGCCTGGTCAGCGACAAGATCACCGCCCTGCTTCCCGACAACCGCGGCAACCTGTGGGCGAGCACGTCCAACGGCATCGCCGAGATCGACGGCAACACGCTGCAAATCCACAACCTCGGCATGCGCGACGGCCAGCGCATCGCCAGCTACATCTTCTATGCCGCGGCCGCCCGCATGCCCGGCGACGACACGCTGCTGTTCGGCGGCCTCGGCGGCCTGACCGTGGTGCGCCCGGACTGGCACGAGTCGTACAACGAAAAGCCTCCCTTGCGCATCACCAATGCCCTGGTGAACGGGCGTCCGTTGCCGTTCGGCCAATTGCCTGGCGAGCACGGCAAGCTGGTGCTGTCCGCGCACGAACGCAACCTGCGCCTGGACTTCGCCCTGCTCGACTACCAGGCACCGCAGGAGACCGGCTACAGCTACCGCATGGACGGCTTCGACGACGACTGGATCGACGTGCCCAAGGGCAGCGCACCCAGCGCGATCTACACCAACCTGCCGCATGGCAGCTACGTGCTGCGCCTTCGCGCCATACCACGCGGCATGCATGCGCACGCGGTGGAAAGCACGCTCGACGTCACCGTGGCGCCGCTGTGGTACGAAACCGTGTGGGCGCGCATCCTCGGCGCCGCGCTGCTGCTCGGACTGGTTGCGCTGCTGGCCCATCTGCGAACGATCCAGTTGCGCCGCCGCGCCGAAGGATTGCAGGCGCAGATCGACGCGCATACGCGCGAGTTGCGTGCCGCCAACCAGCGCCTGGACCTGCTCGCCGGCACCGACGAGCTCACCGGCCTGTTCAACCGCCGCCGCTTCCTGGAACAGGCCGAAAACGTGCGGCAAGCCTCCGACAGCGCGTGCGCCGCCCTGCTGGATCTGGACCATTTCAAGCGCATCAACGACGAATACGGCCACCAGGGTGGCGATGCGGTGCTGCGCGCCACCGCCAACGTCATCCGCGATCAGCTGCGCATCGACGACCTGGTCGGCCGCTATGGCGGCGAGGAACTCGTGCTGTGCCTGCCGAACAGCACCAGCGAACACGCCATGGCGGTGGCCGAACGCATCCGCCTGTCGCTGCGCAACGCCCGGGTGCGGCACGAAGGCCGCGACATCCGCGTCACCGTGAGCATCGGCATCGCCCTGCTCAAGCCCGGCGAGAGCATGAGCTCCTGGCTCGCCCGCGCCGATGCCGCGCTCTACGAATCCAAGCGGCATGGCCGCGACTGCTGCACGCTCGCCCACTGACGCCGCGGCGGAGCGGCCGTGCGCCGGGGCGCATCGGCAACCTTACGGCGCGTCCGGGCCGCCGGCCGCCGCGAAGTGCCGGTACGAGGCATAGGCCAGCCCGCAGATGCCGGTGAGCGTCGCCGGGATCAGCAGGCTGTGGTCCCGCATGCGCTCGAACAGCACCGCGCCGATCGCGCTGCCCAGCATGAAGCAGCTCGCCACCAGCACGCACACGCGCAAGCGCAGCCGGTCCACCGGCAGACCGCGCAGCAGGTGGCCGAGATAGATGCCCATGTCGGTGAAGATGCCGGTGACGTGCGTGGTGCGTATCACCATGCCGCTGTACGCGCTGACCATGCCGTTCTGCAGTCCGACCGCCACCGAGGCGAGGTACAGGCCCAGCGAACTGGCGTCGTCGAGCAGCGGCACCGCGGCGAACAGCAGCGCGGACTCCAGCAGCAAGGCCAGGCCGTAGCGCCGCCCCAACCGCAGCGTGCTCTGCTGCACGATCATGCCGCTCAGCATCGCACCTAGCACGAAGGCGGCGATGGTCAGGAGCCAGTGCAGCGCCTCGCCCGCCTCGCCCTTGCCCAGCGCGATGCCGAGCAGGCTGGTGTTGCCGGTCATGTTGCTGATCGACTGGTGGCGGAAGCCGAGATAGCCCGCCGCGTTGACCAGGCCGGCGATCAACGCCAGCACGGCGGTGCCGAACCAGGCCCAGCGCGGCAGTTGGCGCAGTACCGGCACGGCAGCTCGCGCTCAGTTCTTCAGCGGCTCGACTTGCAGCACCGGCGCGTCGCCGATCACGTCGGCGCCCTTGGGCGGCACGAAGGTGAACACCGACGCCGGGATGTCGACATTGCGCTTCCAACCGGAGAACCGGATGTCGGTGGTGGAGCCGAGCTGGTCCTTGAAGGTCATCTGCGCCAGACCATTCGCGTCGAAGCCGAGGTCGGCATAGGCGAACTGCGGATCCTTCGCGGTGGAGGTGAGGCGCAACCAGACCAGGCCGTCGCGTTCGCCCTGTTCGGCGACCTTGAACTCCTTGTCCATCTGCTTGAGGTCGGTGAGCACGGTGAGCGGGCTGTGCGCCTCCTCGCTGGACTGGATGCGCACGGTCACCTGCTCCAGTTCGGGGTCGTACATCCACACGCGGCTGCCGTCGGCCACGATGGTCTGCTTGTATGGCGCGGTGGTCTCCCAGCGGAACTGCCGCGGCGCCTCCAGCGCCAGCGTGCCGCTGCTGGTCTTGCCGACATTGCCGTTCGGGTCGACCAGGGTCTGCGTGAAGTTGCCGGTGAGCGAGTGCAGGCCGGTGGCGAACGCGTCCAGCCGCGCGCGCGCCGCGCCGGTAGCGGCCTGCGCCGTGCCGACCAGCGACAGCAGGAAGGCGGCGATGACAATCGGAAAGCGTTTCATGGAAGCCCTGTGCGCAATGCAGTGCGCGCATTGTAAGGGGGAAGGCTTAACCGTTGGCTTGACATGCGACGCCTCGCCCCTTCGCTCCTGCGGGGAGAAGGCCGGTGATGAGGGGAAGCTGGCTCAGCCGTCTGATCGGAGCGGCCCGGCTTGCTGGTTTCCCGCAAGACTGGCCTCTCATCCCAACCCTCTCCCCGACGGGGAGAGGGGGGCAAAAGCTCAGCCCTTGGGCGGCGGCGGCGCCAGCACCTCGCGGTTGCCGTTGTGCTGCGGGGCGCTGACCACGCCGTCCTGCTCCATCTGCTCGATCAGGCGTGCGGCGCGGTTGTAGCCGATGCGCAGATGCCTTTGCACGCCCGAGATCGAGGCACGGCGCGTCTGGGTGACGATGGCCACGGCCTTGTCGTAGAGCTGCGCGTCGGCGTCGCCGCCTTCCTCGCCTTCCTGCGGCAGGCCGGCGTCGTTGATGAACTTGCCGTCGCTGGTGGCCTGCACCTCTTCCAGCACGCCTTCGATGTACTGCGGCGCGCCTTGCGCCTTCAACCAGTTCACCACGTTGTGCACTTCGTGGTCGTCCACGAAGGCGCCGTGCACGCGCTCGGGCATGGCGGTGCCCGGCGGCAGGTAGAGCATGTCGCCGTGGCCGAGCAGCGCTTCCGCGCCGCTCTGGTCGAGAATCGTGCGCGAGTCGATCTTGCTCGACACCTGGAACGCGATGCGGGTGGGGATGTTGGCCTTGATCAGGCCGGTGATGACGTCCACCGACGGACGCTGCGTGGCCAGCACCAGGTGCACGCCGGCAGCGCGCGCCTTCTGCGCGAGGCGGGCGATCAGCTCCTCCACCTTCTTGCCGACGATCATCATCATGTCGGCGAACTCGTCGATGATGATGACGATGTAGGGCAGCGGCTCCAGCGGCTCGGCGGCCAGGTTGGGCATCTCGGGATTGGGACGGAACAGCGGGTCGAGCAGCGGCTGGCCCGCGTTCTCGGCGTCCTTCACCTTCTTGTTGAAGCCGCTGAGGTTGCGCACGCCCACCGCGGCCATCAGCTTGTAGCGGCGCTCCATCTCGGCCACGCACCAGCGCAGCGCGTTGGCGGCTTCCTTCATGTCCGTCACGACCGGCGCCAGCAGGTGCGGGATGCCCTCGTAGACCGAAAGCTCCAGCATCTTCGGGTCGATCATGATCATGCGCACGTCTTTGGCGCTGGCCTTGTACAGCAGGCTCAGCACCATCGCGTTCACCGCCACCGACTTGCCCGAACCGGTGGTGCCGGCCACCAGCAGATGCGGCATCTTGGCGAGGTCCGCCACCACCGCGCGGCCGCCGATGTCCTTGCCCAGCGCCAGCGCCAGCGGCGACTTGGTCTGGTCGTACTTGTCCGAACGCAGGATCTCGGACAGGTAGACGATCTGCTTGCGGGTGTTGGGGATCTCCAGGCCGATCACGTTCTTGCCGGGGATCACGTCCACCACGCGCACGCTGACCACCGACAGGCCGCGCGCGATGTCCTTGTCCAGGCTGGACACCTGCGAGCCGCGGATGCCGGGCGCCGGCTCCAGCTCGAAGCGGGTGATCACCGGGCCGGGATAGACGCCCACCACCTTGGCCTCGATGCGGAAGTCCTTGAGCTTCAGCTCGACCTGGCGCGACAGCACTTCCAGCGTTTCTTCGGAGTAGCCCGGCCCCTGCTCAGGCGCCTCGTCCAGCAGCGACAGCGGCGGCAGTTCGCCCGGCGCGGACGCGCCGGTGAACAGCGGGATCTGCGTCTCCAGCTTGGCGCGTTCGCTCTTAGCCACCGGCGCCGGCGGCGTCTCGATGCGCACCGGCTCGCGCTTGGCCTGTTTCACGGCCTCGGCCTTCTTCACCACGTCGCGCTCGGCGCGCGCCTGCTGCGCCTTGATCGCGTCGGGCGCCGCGCGCAGCTTGCCGCGCAGCCATTCGATCGCACGCAACGTGGCCTGGCCGGTCCAGTCCATCACCTTGAACCAGGACAGCCCGGTGGCCAGCGTCACCGCCACCAGGAACAGCGCCAGCAGCAGCAGCGGCGCACCCTTGTCCCCAAACGCCGCGAGCAGACCATGTGCCACCGCGCGCCCGATCACGCCGCCCGCGCCTTCCGGCGCCATCGTGCTTTGCGGGAAATTGAGCCAGCACAAGCCCGGCGCGGTAATGAAGAAGAACACCGAACCGACCAGCCGCAGCGAGGACTCCCACGGCTGCGCCGGCAACGCGCCGTGCTGGCGCAGCACCGGCACGCTGAGCGCCAGCAGCAGCAAGGGGAAGAAGTACGCCACGCTGCCGAACAGGTAGCGCAGCAGGTCGGCCACATAGGCGCCCACCGTGCCGCCGAGGTTGCGGCTGTGCGCCACCACGCCGGCATGCGACCAGCTGGGGTCCTGCGCGTCGTAGCTGAACAGGCACACCAGCAGGTACAGCGCGAGCGCCAGCAGCACCAAGGCTCCCGCCTCGCGCAGGCGGCGCTTCATCTCGTCGCTGAGGCCAGCCGACTCCTTCTTTTGCTTGACGTTTGCGCTTGGCGCCACCGGGACGTGTTTCCGTTTCGACAGTCCCGGCAAGTCTACACAGCCGGCGTAGGCTTCCATAGCCGGGAGCTTGAATCGGCGCCCGGCCTTCCCCATCCTTGCGGATCGGCTCGCCACGGCGATGCAACCCGGGCCGCCCGCGCAGCGAATAGCACGCATGGCCAACCATTCCTGAGGAACCCCCGCATGACCGCCACGCCCAAGCACACCCGCCTGTTGATCCTCGGCTCCGGCCCCGCCGGCTACACCGCCGCGGTGTACGCCGCGCGCGCCAACCTCAAGCCGACCCTGGTCACCGGCCTGCAGCAGGGCGGCCAGCTGATGACCACCACCGACGTGGACAACTGGCCGGGCGACGTGGAAGGCCTGCAGGGTCCCGCACTGATGCAGCGCATGGCCGAGCATGCCGAGCGCTTCCACACCGAGATGATCTTCGACCACATCCACACCGTGGACCTGGCCAAGCGCCCGTTCCGGCTCACCGGCGATTCCGGCGAATACACCGCCGACGCGCTGATCATCGCCACCGGCGCCACCGCCAAGTACCTCGGCATCGCCAGCGAGGAGAAGTTCAAGGGCAAGGGCGTGTCCGCCTGCGCCACCTGCGACGGCTTCTTCTTCCGCGAACAGGAAGTGGTGGTGATCGGCGGCGGCAACACCGCCGTGGAAGAGGCGCTGTACCTCTCCAACATCGCCAGCAAGGTCTACCTGGTGCACCGCCGCGACAAGCTGCGCGCCGAGAAGATCATGCAGGACAAGCTGTTCGAGAAGGCCGCCGCCGGCAAGATCGAACTGGTCTGGAACCACACCGTGGACGAGGTGCTGGGCGACGACTCCGGCGTCACCGGCGTGCGCGTGAAGGACGTCAACGCCGGCACCACCCGCGACATCGCCGCCACCGGCTTCTTCGTCGCCATCGGCCACACGCCCAACACCGGCATCTTCGCCGGCCAGCTGGAGATGCACGACGGTTACCTCAGGATCAAGAGCGGCCAGAGCGGCATGGCGACGATGACCTCGGTGCCCGGCGTGTTCGCCGCCGGCGACGTGGCCGACCACGTCTACCGCCAGGCGATCACCTCGGCCGGCTTCGGCTGCATGGCTGCGCTGGATGCCGAGCGCTGGCTGGAGCAGCAGAAGCCGGCATGAGCGTCGCCACGCTGCACTACATCCACGACCCGCTGTGCGGCTGGTGCTACGCCGCGCAGCCACTGATGGGCGCGGTGCAGGCGCAACTGGGCGGCCGCCTCGCGCTGCGCCTGCACGGCGGCGGCCTGTTCGGCGAGCCGCACCGCGCCGACGCCGCCCTGGCGCAGCACATCGTGCACTCGGACGAGCGCATCGCCCAGCTCAGCGGCCAACCCTTCGGCGAGGCCTACAAGCAAGGCCTGCTGGCCGACGACGGCACCGTGCTGTATTCGCTGCCGCCGATCGCCGCCGTGCTGGCCGCCGAATCGCTGGATGCGGCCAAGGCCTACCCGATGCTGGCCGCGATCCAGAACGCGCACTATCAACGCGGCCTGCGCGTGGCCGAACCCCAGGTACTGGCCGAACTGGCGGAAGAAACCGGGCTGGACGGCGCCGCGTTCGCGCAAGCCCTGGCCTACGCCGAAGGCCATGCCGTGTTCGAACACGTCGAGGCCAGCCGCCGCCTGCTGGACGAGGCGGGCGGCCAGGGCTTCCCCACCCTGCTGCTGGAAACCGACGGACGCCGCACGCTGCTGCCGCACCACCACTACTACGGCCGCCCCGACGCCTTCGTGCAGTTGCTCGCCGCGCAGTTGCCGGCGCTGCACTGACCTTCGCGCGTGATCGAAGCACGCTTCCACGACCGCATCGCCGACATCCCGGCCGCCGACTGGGATGCGCTGCGCCCCGACGGCCATCCCTTCGTCTCGCACGCCTTCCTGCACGCACTGGAAGACACCGGCTGCATCCGCGCGGATTGGGGCTGGCAGGCGCATCACCTTGGCCTCTACGAAGACGGCCGGTTGCGCGCGGCCGCACCGCTGTACCTCAAGGGCAATTCGCACGGCGAGTTCGTATTCGACTGGAGCTGGGCCGCCGCGTGGGAACGCGCCGGCGGCGACTATTACCCCAAGCTGCTCTGCGGCGTGCCCTACTCGCCGGTCACCGGCCCGCGCCTGTTGGCCGGCGGCGACGCGGGCTTGCAACGCATGCTGGTCGAAGCGATGCGCGACGAAGCCGAGCGCCTGCAGCTCTCGTCCGTGCACGCGAACTTCCTGCCGGCCGGCGAAGCCGACGCCTTCGGCGCCGACTGGCTGGCGCGTTCGGACGTGCAGTTCCACTGGCACAACCGCGGCTGGCGCGACTTCGACGACTTCCTCGCCGCGCTCAGCCACAAGAAGCGCGCAAACATCCGCCACGAGCGCGCCCGCGTCGCCGCGGCCGGCTTGCGCATCGCGTGGCGCGACGGCGGCACGCTCTCCGGTGCCGAGTGGGGCGAAGTGCACGCGCTCTATCTCGCCACCTTCGACGCCAAGGGCAACCACGCCGCGCTGACGCCCGCGTTCTTCCGCCAGCTCGGCGGCATGGCGCAACTCGCGCTGGCACACGACGGCGACGGCATCGCCGCGATGGCGCTGTTCCTCGAAGGCGACGGCGTGCTGTACGGGCGCTACTGGGGCAGCCGTGTCGACGTGCCGGGCCTGCACTTCGAGCTGTGCTACTACCGCGGCATCGAATACGCCATCGCACAGGGCTTGCGCCGCTTCGAACCCGGCGCACAGGGCGAGCACAAGCTCGCCCGCGGCTTTCTTCCGGTGCGCACGCACTCGCGGCACCTGCTGGTGCATGAAGGTTTCCGGGCCGCCGTGGACGCGGCACTGCGCGAGGAAGCCAAGGCCATGGCGCACTACGCGGACGAGTGCATGGCGCACAGCCCGTATGCCCGGCATTGACATGCCATCATGGCGCGACGCGCCACCGAAGGATCGACATGACATCGCCGTTCGACAACGCAGGCCCGGATGATTCCGCGGACGACCTCGCCGCCTTGCAGGGTGCCTGGGAGCAGGTCGGCCTCGAGGTAGACGGCGTTGCCGATCCGCCCGACGACCACAGCGCCCCCGGCGCACTCACCCTGATCCGGGGAACCCACTTCGAGGTGCGCACCGTCGAGGGCGAACGGCTGCTGGAAGGCGACTTCACGCTCGACGCATCCACCGCGCCGAAGTCCATCACCTGGGTCGATTCGATCGGCGCCGATGCCGGCAAGCGGTTGCCCGCCATCTATCGGCTCGACGGAGAGCATTTCGTCTTCGTCGCGGCCGACGAAGGCATGCCGCGGCCGACGGCCTTCCGCACCAGTGCGGGCCTGGTCATGCGCCGCTTCATCCGCAAGCGGTAGATTCGCTTTCCTGCCATCCCGACGGCCAGCGATGATCCGCCTGCCCCTGCTCGATCCCGCCACGCCGCAGCGCTTTCCCGATCCGTGCCATGCGCTGCGCGACCCGAACGGCCTGCTCGCGTTCGGCGGCGGCCTTTCGCCAGCGCGGCTGCTGGCCGCCTATGGCCAGGGCATCTTCCCGTGGTACGGCGAGGGCGAGCCCATCCTGTGGTGGTCGCCCGATCCGCGCTGCGTGTTCCGCACGGCCACGCTGCGCGTCAACCGCAGCCTGCGCCGGCAGCTGCGCGGCAAACCGTGGCGGGTGAGCGTGGATGGCGCGTTCGAGGCGGTGATCCGCGCCTGCGCCGCGCCGCGCGAAGCGCGCGGCGGCACCTGGATCGTGCCGGAGATGATGGATGCCTACGTCGCGCTGCACCGCCTTGGCCACGCGCACAGCGTGGAAGTATGGGACGACGCGCAGCTGGTCGGCGGCATCTACGGCGTGGCGGTCGGCCGGCTGTTCTGCGGCGAGTCGATGTTCAGCGCCGAAAGCGGCGGTTCCAAGCTTGCCTTGATGGCGCTGGCGGCCCTGCTGCGATCATGGGGCTGGCCCTTGATCGACGCGCAGGTGGCGAACGCACACACGTTAGGCTTGGGCGCCAAGGAAATTCCCCGCGAGAGCTACCTGCGCGAAGCGGCTCGCCTCACCACCCTGCCCGGCCAGGTGGGAAGCTGGGCTTCATGTGCTGCGCGGCTTCAGCCGGCGGACTTGCTGGACGGCGCCTGACGCGCCGCGGCAACGAAGATTGCCGACGCCGGACGTTGGGTATCGGGATGCAACGGCTCGAGCAACTGCACAAGACACAAACCCGCCGCCTCGAAAGTGCGCAACCACGTGCCGAGGGTACGGAAGTACCACGGCGCGGCTTGGCCGAAGCCTTCGCCGCATCCCATCCACGAACCATCGCGCCAGCCATCCGCATAGGGCTCGCCAGCCATCGCCGGGTGCACGGTCTGCACGATCAACGCGCCGCCCGCTTCCAGCAGGCCGGGCATCGCGGCGAGCAAGGCATCGACCGATGCCCCGCCCAGCAGGGAAAAATTGCAGACCACCACGTCGGCCCGCCGATCCAGCGCGCCCGCGGCGATTTCTTCGTAGGACATGACACGGAACTCGCCGCCGCCCTTGACGCTCGCCGCTTCGACCAGCGCCGGCACCGCATCCACGCCGAGCACCTGTACGCCCTTCTCGGCCAGCGCCCGCGCCAGCCAGCCCTCGCCGCATCCCACGTCGATCGCCGTGCGCGGCGAACGCGCCCGCACGGCATCGAGGATGGCCTGATCGGTCACCAGCCTGCGGCTTGCGATGCGCCGCTCGCGCACCGCGCGCTCCCATGCCTGTGCATTCGCGTGCCAGGCGTCGAGGATCAGACTTTCCTGCGCGTCGGCGACCACGCCGGTCAACCGCCGCGGGCGGCGTACTTGCGGGCCACGTAGTCGTCGAGGATGCCCACGAACTCGCTGGCGATGTTGTCGCCGCGCAGGGTCATCGCCTTCTCGCCGTCGATGAACACCGGCGCCGCCGGCGCCTCGCCGTTGCCCGGCAGCGAGATGCCGATGTTGGCGTGCTTGGATTCGCCCGGACCGTTCACCACGCAGCCCATCACCGCCAGGGTGAGGTTCTCCACGCCGTCGTACTTCACCCGCCACGCCGGCATCTGCGCACGCACGTGCTCCTGGACGGTCTTGGCCAGCTCCTGGAAGAACTCGCTGGTGGTGCGGCCGCAGCCCGGGCAGGCGGTGACCAGCGGTGTGAACGAGCGCAGGCCCATGGTCTGCAGCAGCTCCTGCGCCACGATCACCTCGCCGGTGCGCGAGGCGCCCGGTTCCGGCGTGAGCGAGATGCGGATGGTGTCGCCGATGCCTTCCTGCAACAGCACCGCCAGCGCAGCGCTGGACGCGGTGATGCCCTTGGAACCCATGCCCGCCTCGGTGAGGCCAAGATGCAGCGCGTAGTCGCAGCGCGCGGCGATGTCGCGGTACACCGCGATCAGCTCCTGCACGCCGGAGACCTTGCACGACAGGATGATGCGCTCGCGCGGCAGGCCGATCTTCTCGGCCAGCACGGCGGAATCCAGCGCCGAGCGGATCAGCGCCTCGCGCGCCACGTGGCCGGCGTCCCAGGGTTCGGCGCGGCGCGCGTTCTCGTCCATCAGCAGGGCGACCATGCTCTGGTCCAGCGAGCCCCAGTTGGCGCCGATGCGCACCGGCTTGCCGTACTGGATCGCCTTCTCGATGATCGCGCCGAATTGCGCGTCCTTCTTCTTGCCGAAGCCCACGTTGCCGGGGTTGATGCGGTACTTCGCCAGCGCCTCGGCGCAGGCCGGCTCCTGCTCCAGCAGCTGGTGGCCGTTGTAGTGGAAGTCGCCGATGATCGGCACGTCCACGCCCATCATCTGCAGGCGTTCGACGATGCGCGGAACCGCGGCGGCGGCGGCCGGCGTGTTCACCGTGATGCGCACCAGCTCGGAACCGGCACGCGCCAGTTCGGCGATCTGCTTCGCGGTGGACACCGGATCCTCGGTGTCGGTATTGGTCATCGACTGCACCACGATGGGTGCGCCGCCCCCCACCCGCACCTTGCCGATCTGCACGCCCACATTCGGGCGGCGCTCCAGCGGCAGGGCTTCGCGCGGCTTCGTGTCGTTGGAATCGTTCATGCGTGCAAGCGGCCGTCCATCGCCGCGAGAGGCGGCGTCAAGCTGCGAAGTCTAGCGGAACAGCCATGACCATCGCCCGACCGTTACATCAGAGATTACCTGCACAACCGTCGCCAACTCGCTGTTGCGCAAGCGCTGATGCCGCCCGGACATGCTAGGCTCGCCAGTCCATGCACGCGCCCGACGACCAGCCCGCCCCAGCCCGCCACATCCTCACGCCCAGCACACTGAACCGGCTGGTGCGCGGGTTGCTGGAGGACGCCTTGCCGCTGGTGTGGATCGAGGGCGAGCTGTCCAACGTGGCGCGCCCGGCCTCGGGGCATCTCTACTTCACGCTGAAGGACAGCGGCGCCCAGGTGCGCTGCGCGATGTTCCGCCCGAAGAGCGCCGCGCTGCGCTTCAAGCCGGCCGACGGCATGCAGGTGCTGCTGCGCGCGCGGGTGGGCCTGTACGAGCCGCGCGGCGAATTCCAGCTGGTCGCCGAGCACATGGAGCCGGCCGGCGAAGGCGCTTTGCAGCGCGAGTTCGAGCGGCTGAAGGCGCAGCTCGACGCCGAAGGCCTGTTCGACGCCGCGCGCAAGCGCCCACTGCCCCGCTACGCGCGGCGCATCGGCGTGATCACCTCCGCCACCGGCGCGGCGATCCGCGACGTGCTCAGCGTGCTCGCGCGGCGCTGGCCGCTGGCCGAGGTGGATGTGCTGCCGGTGCCGGTGCAGGGCCGCGAGGCACCGCCCGCGATCGTCGCGATGCTGAAGAAGGCCTCGGCCAGCGCGCGCTATGACGTGCTGCTGGTCACCCGCGGCGGCGGCTCGCTGGAAGACCTGTGGGCCTTCAACGACGAGGCCGTGGCGCGTGCCATCCACGCCAGCGCGGTGCCGGTGGTGAGCGCGGTGGGCCACGAGGTGGATTTCAGCATCGCCGACTTCGTGGCCGACCTGCGCGCCCCCACGCCGTCCGCCGCCGCCGAACTGCTGGTGCCCGACGCGCAGGCCACGCTGCGCCACCTGCGCCAGTTGCGGCAACGCCTCGCGCTGTTCGAGCAGCGTCGCCTGCAGGCGCTCGGCCAGCGCGTGGACCACCTGCTCGCACGCCTGCAGGCGCAACGTCCGCAGGCACGGCTGTCGCGCGACCGCGAACGCCTCGCCCACCTTCGGCACCGCCTGCTCGCCGCGCTGCGCGAACGCCAGCAACGCGACCGCAACCGGCTGGATCGCTTGCACGCACGCCTGCTGGCGCGCCATCCGCAACAGCGTCTGCCGCTGTTGCAACGTCAGCTGGCCGAACAATCGCAACGCCTGCGCCAGGCCATCGCCCGCCAGCTGGAACGCGACCGCCACGCCCTGCAGCAGGCCGCCCGCACACTGCACGCGGTAAGCCCGCTGGCCACGCTGGAGCGCGGCTACGCCATCCTGTTCGATGGCGAAGGCAAGGTCGTGCGTGCTGCGGACGAGGTGCGCGAAGGCGACGACCTTCGGGCCCGTCTCGCCGAAGGCGAACTGGCCTTGCGCGTGCTTGGCAAGTAATCCCGCAACGCCCTGTTCCGTGCCGAACCGGAACCATGCCCAGCTCATTCGAGAAAGCGCGCTCACTCGCATGAGCGTTCCGTCCGCAACCATCCGCGGCAAACCGCCCTGCGCGAATTCGACATCGCGAAGCCGCTCACGAAGCGCAATGGCGCGCGTGCGACGCGCGAACCCCGCTCACATGCATTGAACGCGGCATCACGCACCCTGTCCGTCTGCTTCCTGCTGAGGAGTGTGCATGAAAGCTGCATCGTTGTTCGTGAAGGCACTGGAGGCCGAAGGTGTGCGTTGCATCTTCGGCGTGCCGGGCGAGGAGAATCTCGATCTGGTCGAGGCATTGCGCGAGTCCTCGATACGGTTGATCGTGACCCGTCACGAACAGGCCGCCGGTTTCATGGCGGCTACTTGGGGCCGGCTCACCGGCGAAGCCGGCGTGGCGCTGTCCACACTGGGACCGGGCGCGACCAACCTGGTCACCGCGGCGGCCTATGCCCAGTTGGGCGCGATGCCGATGCTGATGATCACCGGGCAGAAACCCATCCGCCTGCACCGGCAAGGCCTGTTCCAACTGGTCGACGTGGTGGACATGATGCAGCCGCTGACCAAGTACACGCGCCAGGTGGTGTCCGCCGCGACGATCCCGGCGCGGATACGCGAGGCGTTCCGCCGCGCCGAGGAGGAGCGCCCCGGCGCGGCGCACCTGGAACTGCCCGAGGACGTCGCGCGCGACGAGCTGGACGACGCCATCCTGCTGCCCACCGAGTACGCCCGCCGGCCTTCGCCCGACGACGCCGCCCTGCTGCAGGCCGGCGAAGCGATCAGCCAGGCGAAACACCCGATCCTGATGATAGGCGCGGCGGCGAACCGCCAGCGCACCGCGGTGGCGCTGCGCGCCTTCATCGACAAGCTGGGCATCCCGTTCTTCACCACGCAGATGGGCAAGGGCGTGGTGGACGAGGACCACCCGCTGTGGCTGGGCAATGCCGCGCTGTCCGACGGCGACTTCGTGCACCGCGCGATCGACGCCGCCGACGTGATCGTCAACGCCGGCCACGACGTGGTGGAGAAGCCGCCGTTCTTCATGCACAAAGGCCGCCGCACGGTGATCCACATCAACTTCTCCACCGCCGAGGTGGACGCGGTGTACTTCCCGCAGATCGAGGTGGTGGGCGACATCGCTCACACCATCGAGCGGCTCACCGACGCGCTGCAGAAGCAGCCGCACTGGGACTTCGGCTACTTCGACAAGGTGCGCAAGGCGTTCCATGCGCAGCTGAAGGAACACGCCGACGACCCGCGCTTTCCGATGCATCCGGTGCGCGTGGTCGACGACACCCGCGCATGCATGCCGGACGACGGCATGCTGTGCCTGGACAACGGCATGTACAAGCTGTGGTACGCACGCTATTACCGCGCCCGCCAGCCGAACACGATCCTGCTGGACAACGCGCTGGCGACCATGGGCGCCGGCCTGCCCTCGGCGATCGCCGCGAAACTGGTGCATCCGGAGCGCAAGGTGCTGGCGATCTGCGGCGACGGCGGCTTCATGATGAACGCGCAGGAGCTGGAGACCGCGGTGCGGCTCAAGCTCGACCTGGTGATCCTGCTGCTGCGCGACGACGCCTACGGCATGATCCGCTGGAAGCAGGCCGACATGGGCTTCGCCGACTTCGGCATGCACTTCGGCAATCCCGATTTCGTGATGTTCGCCGAGGCGCATGGCGCGCATGGCCACCGGCCGGACAGCGCGGAAGACTTCCTGCCCACGCTGCGCGCGGCGTTCGACGCCGGCGGCGTGCACCTGATCGACCTGGCCATCGACTATACCGACAACCATCGCATCCTCGACGAACAAATCCGCCAGCTCAGCGCGGCGGTCTGATCCGGAGAAATCCATGCTCGCCAAGACCTATCCCTACTACCTCGCCAACCGGCCGCAGACCTCGAAAACCCAACTGGACGTCCTCGACAAGTACAGCGGCAAGCTGGCCACCCGTGTGGCCATGCCCGACGCCAAGGCCACCGAGAAGGCCATCGCCGCCGCGGTACAGGCGGCCGGGCCGATGCGCGAGTTCAAGCCATGGGCGCGGCAGGCGGTGCTGCAGCATTGCGTGGATCGCTTCGAGGCGCGCCGCGACGAGCTGGCCGAGGCGCTGTGCATCGAGGCTGGCAAGCCGATCAAGGACGCGGCGGGCGAAGTGACACGCCTGATCGAGACCTTCCGCATCGCCGCCGAGGAATCCGTGCGCATCAACGGCGAGACCCTGAACCTGGAACTCGCGGAACGCCTCGACGGCTACCACGGCTATACCAAACGCGTGCCGCTGGGCCCGGTGTCCTTCATCACGCCGTTCAACTTCCCGCTGAACCTGGTGGCGCACAAGGTGGCGCCGGCGATCGCCGCCGGCTGCCCGTTCGTGCTGAAACCCTCGGAAAAGACCCCCATCGGCGCGCTGATCATCGGCGAGGTGCTGGCGGAAACCGACCTGCCGAAGGGCGCGTTCTCGATCCTGCCGCTGGACGGCAAGCACGCCGCGCCGCTGGTGGAAGACGAACGCTTCAAGCTGCTCTCCTTCACCGGCGGCCAGATCGGCTGGGACCTGAAGGCCCGCGCCGGACGCAAGAAGGTGACGCTGGAACTGGGCGGCAACGCGGCTTGCATCGTCGATGCCGACCAGGGCGCCAAGCTGGACAAGGTGGTGCAGCGCCTGATCTTCGGCGCGTTCTACCAGTCCGGCCAGAGCTGCATCGGCGTGCAGCGCATCTATGCCCACGCCGACGTCTACGAGAAGCTGAAAAAGAAGCTGGTCGCGGCGACGAAAAAGCTCAAGGCCGGCGATCCGAAGGACAAGAGCGTGTTCCTCGGCCCGATGATCGACGAGGCCGCCGCCGAACGCCTGCACGGCTGGATCATGGAAGCGAAGAAGGCCGGCGGAAAAATCCTCTGCGGCGGCAAGCGCCAGGGCAACATGCTCGACGCCACGCTGATGGAACACGTGCCGCGCGAGGCCAAGGCGAACCGCATGGAGGCGTTCGGCCCGTTCGCCCTGCTGGCGCCGTTCCGCACCTTCGACGAGGCCGTCCGGCTGGTCAACGACTCCGACTACGGCCTGCAGGCCGGCATCTTCACCGACAGCCTCGACCACGCCATGCGCGCCTGGGACGAACTGGAACAGGGCGGCGTGGTGGTGAACGACATTCCCAGCTTCCGCGTGGACAACATGCCCTACGGCGGCGTGAAGCTGTCCGGCCTCGGCCGCGAAGGCGTGCGCTACGCGATCGAGGACATGAGCGAGCTGCGCCTGATGGTGATGCGCCGGAGCTGACTCACGCGGCGCCGGGACTAGTCGCGCGCACGTTCCAGCCCAACGCGTTGTAGACGCGGTAACGCAGCACGCCGACGTACTCGTGCAGCGCCGCGTCGGCCAGCGCGAAGTTCCAGGATTGCGGCCACCAGTCCAGGCGTGCCTTCAGCCAGTCGCCGCGCACCGGCATGGCCACGATGCCGAAGTGGGCGAAATACAGGCTGGCACGGCGCAGGTGCACGGCGGACGACACCAGCACCACCCGCTGCGCGCCGTAGCCGCGCAACAGAGGTGCGCTGAACTGGGCGTTCTGCCAGGTGTTCATGCTGCGCGGCTCCAGCAGCAGGTCGCCGGCCGGGACGCCGAGGCGCCGCAGCAGCGCGGCGTACACGTCGGCCTCCGTCCGGCCCGTGTGCCATGCGTCGCCGCCGCTGACTTCCAGCTTGCAATCGTGGCCGCTGGCCTTGCATTCGCGGTACAGCGCGAGCGCCTCGTTGATACGGCCGTTCGCGAACAAGGTGGGCTCCACCGCGCCGTCCGGCGTGCGCACGGTGCCGGCGCCCAGCAACACGATGGCGTTGCGCGGCGCCCAGGCCGGCGTTGCTTGCCGCGCATACGGCGATTGCAGGCCGCGCAGCAGCCACGCCGGCAACAGGCCGCAGCCAGTGACCACGAACAGCACGACGGCCAGCGCCAGCGCGGCGGCCGCCGCACGGCGTCGCTTCAAGGCGCGCAGCAGCAGACCGAGCAGCACGGCGAGGATCAGTACATCCAGCGACATCGCGACATTCCGCCTCGAACGAAACCGGCAGGTTAATGCAAAGGCATGACACGTTGCCCTACCCTGCGCGCATGAGCGAACCGCTGCACACCCTCGTCGCCGCCTGCCGCCACGCCGAGGACATCAAGAAAAGCCGTTTTCTCGCGCAAGCGGCCCCGGTCGCCACACCGGAACAGGCGCTGGCCTTCGTGCGCGAGGTGTCCGCCGCCGATGCCACACATAACTGCTGGGCCTACCGCATCGGCCAGGACTACCGCTTCAACGACGACGGCGAACCCGGCGGCACCGCCGGCCGCCCCATCCTGCAGGCCATCGAGGGCCAGGGCTGCGACCGCGTGGCCGTGGTGGTGACGCGCTGGTACGGCGGCATCAAGCTCGGCGCCGGCGGCCTGGCCCGCGCCTACGGCGGCACCGCGGCGGAATGCCTGCGCAACGCCGACCGCGTGGCCATCGTGGCGATGGCGCGGCTGGGCTTCCGTTGCGATTTCGCGGAACTGGCGCTGTTCAAGGCACGCCTGCGCGAGCTGGAAGCCGAGACCGTACACGAGTCGTTCGGCGCCGACGGCGTGACGCTGGAATGCGAGTTGCCCGCGCAGCGGGTGGCCGAGGTGCAGGCACGCATCGGCGACCTCAGCCGCGGCCGGATCGCCGCACGGCGGATGGATTGAAGCAGGCCCCTGTTGCGCCAGATTTCCGCCTCATCCGCCATGCATACTGCGCGGGCTCCATCGCACCCGAGGGGAATCCATGACCCGCCTGCCCGGCCTCGACCTGCTGCGCGCCATCGCCATCGTCTGGGTGATGCTGTTCCACTCGTGGATGATCGGCGGCATCGGCGGCCCGTGGCAGCCCGTCGCCGACGATGGCTGGATGGGGGTGGACCTGTTCTTCGTGCTCAGCGGCTACCTGATCGGCCGGCAACTGCTGGAACCGCTGAGCCGCGGCGAGCCGCTGCACTTCGGCGCGTTCTACCTGCGCCGCGCCTTCCGCATCCTGCCCGCCTTCCTCGCGGTGCTGGCGGTGTACGAGCTGTTTCCCGGCTGGCGCGAGGCGCCGGGCATGCAGCCGGCGTGGCAGTTCCTCACTTTCACGCTGAACCTGCTGATCGACTACCGGCATAACCAGGCGTTCTCGCACGCCTGGTCGTTGTGCGTGGAGGAACACTTCTACCTGGTGTTCCCGCTGCTGGCATGGTGGTTGGCGCGGCGTTCGTCGCGCGCGCTGGCGATCGGCGGCGGCGTGCTGGTCGTGCTGGCCGGCATGCTGCTGCGCGGATACGCCGTGTTGCACGGCAAGGACTGGCTGGAAAGCGTCTACTACCCGACATGGACGCGCCTGGACGGTCTGCTGGGCGGCGTGGTGCTGGCGACGATCCAGTGCTATCGCCCGCGCTGGTGGGCGCACCTGCAGCAGCGCGCCAACGCCTTGGCCATCGCGGGGCTGTTGCTGGCCGCCGCGGCGATCTGGCTGTTTCGCGACAAGAGCGGGTTCGCCGCCAGCGTGTTCGGCTTCCCGCTGCTCTCGCTTGCGCTGGCCTTGCTGGTGGCCGCCGGTGCAGGCACCCGCAGCTGGCTGGGGCGTTGGCGCATCCCGGGCGCGGGCTGGATCGCCGGCATTTCGTACAGCCTGTACCTCAGCCACAAGCTGCCCATGCATGCGGTGCACGAAGCGCTGGCGCGCTGGCCTGCGGTACATGGCCTCGCCGCCTTCGCCTTGCATGCGGTCGCCATCCTTGCCACCGGCGCACTGCTGCACTACGCCATCGAACGGCCCTTCCTCCGCCTGCGCGCCGGGCTGGGCATCGGCCACCGCCGCGATCCGGCCGAGCCGCGACTGGCGACCCCGGCGCTCGATGGTTGAATCGCCCCGCCGTAGCCCCATCTGGAACAGGTTGCGGCAAACCGGCCGCCCTGCGTGACATCCCGATGAGCGAACCTGCCGCCCCTCGCGCCACCCGCCGCATCAGCGCCCTGCGCGGCCTGTGGCCCTTCCTCAAGCCGCATCGGATGCTGGCGCTCGGCTGGCTGGTCTTCCTCGGATTGTCTTCGGGCGCCTCGCTGGTGCTGCCGATGGCGTTCCGCTACATCATCGACAAAGGCTTCGGGCACTCCAGCCCGTCCGTGATCAACGAGACCTTCGTTGCACTGTTCGGCGTGGCGCTGGTGCTGGCCGTGGCCACCGCCGCGCGTTACTTCTGCATCACCCTGCTCAGCGAGCGCGCGCTGGCCGACCTGCGCGGCACGCTGTACGCGCAGGTGATCCGGCTCGACGTCGGCTTCTTCGAACGCAGCCGCGTCGGCGAACTGCTGTCGCGGTTGAGTGCCGACACCGAAGTCGTGCAGGCGCTGGTCGGTTCGGGCGTGTCGGTGGCGCTGCGCAGTGCGGTGATGCTGGTCGGCGCCGCCGTGGCGATGGCGTGGACCGCGCCCTCGCTGGCCGCGCTCACCGCGCTGGTGATTCCCGCCGTGATGCTGCCGATCCTGGTGTTCGGCCGGCGCGTGCAGAAGCTGTCGCGGGCCAGCCAGGACCGCCTCGCCGACGCCGCCGCGATCGCCAACGAGACGCTCAACGCCTCCACCGCCGTGAAGGCCTATGCCCGCGAGGCCATCGAAAGCACGCGCTACGGCGACGCCATCGCGCGTGCGCTGGCCACCGCGCGCCGGCGCATCGGCACGCGCGCGCTGCTGACCATGGCGGTGATCGTGCTGGTGTTCGGCGCGATCACCCTGGTGCTGTGGGAGGGCGCGCGCCAGGTGCTGGCCGCTACGCTGGATCCCGGCGTGCTCGGGCAGTTCGTGCTGTATGCGGTGTTCGCCGCCGGCTCGGTGGCCGGCCTGTCCGAAGTCTGGGGCGACGTGCTGCGCGCCGCCGGTGCGATGGAGCGCCTGGGCGAACTGCTGGCCGAACGCCCCGCCATCGTCGAACCGGCCCAACCGCTGGCCCTGCCCCGGCCGCTCGACGGCGCGCTGCGCTTCGAGCGCGTGAACTTCCATTACCCGAGCCGGCCCGACGCCGCTGCGCTGCACGACTTCACGCTGGACGTGCGCCCCGGCGAGACCGTGGCGCTGGTCGGCCCCTCCGGCGCCGGCAAGAGCACGGTGTTCTCGCTGCTGCTGCGCTTCTACGACCCGCAGTCGGGCCGCATCAGCATCGACGGCGTCGACCTGCGCGCGTTGCGCCTCGCCGAGCTGCGCGGCGCCATCGCGCTGGTGCCGCAGGAAACCGTGATCTTCAGCGGCAGCGCCATCGACAACATCCGCTTCGGCCGCGCGGACGCGGGCGACGACGAGGTGGTCGACGCCGCGCGTGCGGCCGAAGCCAACGATTTCATCCGCGCGCTGCCGGACGGCTACGCCGCCGAAATGGGCGAACGCGGCGTGCGCCTCTCCGGCGGCCAGCGCCAGCGCATCGCCATCGCGCGGGCGATCCTGCGCGACGCCCCGCTGCTGCTGCTCGACGAAGCCACCTCCGCGCTGGACGCGCAGTCCGAGGCGGCGATCCAGCAGGCGCTGGCGCGGCTGGAGCAAGGCCGTACCACCCTGGTCATCGCCCACCGCCTCGCCACCGTGCAGCGCGCCGACCGCATCGTGGTGATGGACGGCGGCCGCATCGTGGCGCAAGGCACGCACGAGAGCCTGCTGGCCGAAGGCGGCTTGTACGCGGAACTGGCAAGACTGCAGTTCGTGGCCTGAGGAAATTCGCCGCTGGCCGTATCGCCTGCGTTTGCCAAGGAGACTCGTGAACGCCATCCATCACGCCAAGGATCGCTTGCGCCTGACGCTCGATGCCCTGCTTCCCCGCCGCAAGGCGCTCGCCGAACTGCGCGAGCAATGGGGAAAGCCGGGCGGCAAGCACGAGCCCTTCGCCGGCCGCTGGTTCCAACTGACCCGCCCTGCGACAGCCTGCGTCGACGACAAGACCTGGGCCGACCTGGAGTTCCCGCGCCTGTTCGCCGACCTGGACACTACGGTGACGCCGCTGGGCAGCCAGGCGCTGCACAAACAACTACGCGAATACGTGGACGATCCCGCCGAACTGGCCGCACGCCATGCCATGCACGAGCAACTGCGCGACGCCCCTGTCCTGCGCGACGCCCCTGTCCTGCGCGAACACCTGCAACTGGGCCTGTTGCCGCTACGCGAGTCCTCGCATGCGCATGTCGTCGATGCCCTGTATGCCGACATTCCGGAACCGCCAGCGCGACGCGGACTGCTAAGCCTGTGGAGCGCGCTTTCGCTGGCGCTGATGGTGGCAGTGATCGGATGGTCGTGGTCGGCGTGGTGGTGGCTGGCGCTGCTGCCGGTGAATGCCGCGATCCTCTATCGCTACAGCTGGCGCAGCCTGCGGGAGATCGATGCGCTGGGCGGCTGCCTGCGCATGCTCGGCGTGGCCGAAGCGCTGTGTTCGATCAAGAGCGAGCTGCCGCTGCTGCAGGCCCTGCGCGAAGAGCGTGCGGCGCGCAACGAAGTCCGCGGCGCATCGTGGCTCATGCACGCATGCAAGTTGGACATTGTGTCGTGGATGATGCCGTGGCTCAACGTCGCCTTCCTGCTGGAACTGGTCGTGCACGTGTGGTCGATGGAACAGTTCTATCGCCTGCGCGAAAAGCTCCATCCCACGTTCGGACTGGTGGGCGGTATCGATGCCGCCATCGCGCTGGCCTCGGCGCTGGCCATGCACCCGCGGCATTGCCAGCCGGAACTGGCCGCCACGCCCACGCTGGAGATCCTCGAAGGCTGCCACCCTCTGCTGCCCGATGGCGTGTGCAACTCGATACGGCTGGATGGCCGCTCCGCCCTGGTCACCGGCTCGAACATGGCCGGCAAGACCACCTTCGTGAAGATGCTCGCGATCAACGCCATCCTCGGCCGCACCGCGGGCTTCTGCCTGGCCTCGCGCGCCGTGCTGCCGCGCCTGCCGGTGATGGCCGCGATCCGCGGCGAGCATTCGGTGGAATCAGGCAAGAGCCACTACTTCGCGGAAATCGAGGCGATCCGCGGCTTCCTCGACAGTGAGGCTCACCACGGCGGCGGCCTCCTGTTCGTGCTCGACGAACCCTTCAGCGGCACCAATACGATCGAACGCATCGCCATCGCCAGCGCCGTGCTGCGCGCGCTCGGCGAGCATTCGTTGGTACTGGTTACCACGCACGACGTGGAACTGCAGGCGATGCTGGGCGAACGCTACGCGCTCTACCACTTCCAGGAAAACCCCGAAGTGGACGGCTATTTCGACTACCGCCTGCGCACCGGCGCCGCCATCGAACGCAACGCCATCCGCCTGCTCGCACGCATGGGTTTCCCGCCCGAGGTGGTGGACGCGGCGATGGACTGCGTGAAGCGCGCTGGCCAAGCAGCGTCGTCGACGCACGCCGGCATCGTGGTGCCCGGAGCGGGGATCGAACCCGCATAGCCTTGCGGCTGAGGGATTTTAAGTCCCTTGCGTCTACCAGTTTCGCCATCCGGGCGGCGTGCGGATCGCCTTTGTGCAGGCGGCGCGGATCGTAGCATGCGGCCAGCGTGGGACCATCCGCAGGCGGCACTATGAAGGCCCAAGCCGCTGCAGATGCAGTGGCCTGGCCGACTCAGTTGCGCGCTGTTTGCACCGATCAGCGGCGACGGCCTTTTAGATCCCTGGGGTTCACTGGCGCGTGGCCGGAGTGTGAGGGGTCGCGTACAAACCGCTTGGTCGACTTGAACTGCGTCGCATGTTCGACGACGGATTCGACCTTCTTGCCGGAATACACGGAGTGGATGTTGGCGACAGTCAAGGTCGGGGGCGACTTGCTCATTCGAATGGCCTGATCACGAGAGACGAGCCATCGACCATACTCCCTATTCGCAGATCGCGTAGTCGACGAGCGTCCCGGCACAGCTACGCAGGCCCCGCATCGTGCGTCAGGCACGTGCAGGCAAATGTCGGAGACGACATGCGTGCTGCGCGGTGCGCGAGACCGGTCGCGATACTCGCTCTCGAAGCATCCCGTTCCGCACGTGTGCGTGGAACTGTGCGCAACAAAAAAGGCAACGACCGGAAAGCCGTTGCCCTTCAAGGTGTTGCGTACGCATTTTGGAGGCCTAGGTCGGAATCGAACCGGCGTACGCGGATTTGCAGTCCGCTGCATGACCACTCTGCCACCAGGCCAAACTGCGATGAAACTGGAGCGGGAAACGAGACTCGAACTCGCGACCCCGACCTTGGCAAGGTCGTGCTCTACCAACTGAGCTATTCCCGCTTGGTGAGCCGCAAATGATAGCAGAAGAATACCGGATGGGAAGCCCCGAACCATCCGAACCTGCCCGCTGCCGCACGGCCGATCCCCCGAACGACGAAGCCCCGGCAGGCCGGGGCTTCGTGCACGAAACTGGAGCGGGAAACGAGACTCGAACTCGCGACCCCGACCTTGGCAAGGTCGTGCTCTACCAACTGAGCTATTCCCGCTTGGGAGGGCGCATTCTAATACGCGAACGCGCCGCGTCAAGACTTCCCTCAATCCTGATTGCGGCCGCCGAGTTGTGCCGGCGCATCGCCGCGCAGGCTGGGCCACGCGGCGCGCAAATAGTAGAGGCCCGACCAGATGGTGAGCACGCCGGCCAGCACCAGCAGCGCTTCGCCGATGTGGTACAGGCGCAACGCGGTGGCTTCCTTCTCGTGCTGCACGATCAGCACCACCAGCGCCACGATCTGCATCACCGTCTTCAGCTTGCCGATGAAGGCCACTTTCACCGTGGCGCGCATGCCGACCTCGGCCATCCATTCGCGCAACGCGGAAATGCTGATCTCGCGCCCCACGATCACCGCCGCGGTCACCGCCATCACGATGCTGGACCAGCCTTCCGGGTGCGACTCCACCAGCAGGAACAGCGTCACCGCCACCATCAGCTTGTCCGCGACCGGATCGAGGAAGGCGCCGAACGCCGACGTGAGGTTCATGCGCCGGGCGAGGAAACCGTCCAGCCAGTCGGTGATGGCGGCGAGCAGGAACACGATGGCGGCCGTGATGTTGTGGCCGGGGAAAGGCAGGTAGAACACCACCACCATCACCGGCAGCAGCAGCACGCGGAACAGGGTCAGCCAGGTGGGTAGATTGATGTGCATGGGAGCGCCTGCGGATTTGTCACAGTGTCGCACGCCGCCGCGCCGGTGCGCAGCGTGGACGGCCCTTCAGCCGTGCAGCGCGTCGTAGATGCGTTCGGCCAGGCCGCGGTCGATGCCCTTCACGCGCATCAGCTCTTCCACGCCGGCAGCCTCCACGCCGGCCAGTCCGCCGAAGGTCTTGAGCAGTGCGGTACGGCGGCGCGCGCCCACGCCCGGCACGTCTTCCAGCACGCTGCGTTCGCGGGCTTTTTCGCGGCGTTTGCGGTGCCCGCTGATCGCGAAGCGGTGCGATTCGTCGCGTACGGCCGCCACTAGGTGCAGCGCCGGCGAGGTCGGGCCGGGATGGATCTCGCGGCCCTGGTCGACCAGGATCAGGGTTTCCTCGCCCGCCCGCCGCGCCGGCCCCTTGGCCACGCCGATGACGTGGATACCCGTGACGCCGAGCTCCTTCAGCACGTCCAGCGCCTGCGCCACCTGGCCGCCGCCGCCGTCGATCAGCAGCACGTCGGGCTTGGCGCCCTCGCCCTCGGCCACCTTGCGGAAGCGCCGGGTCAGCGCCTGGTGCATCGCCGCGTAGTCGTCGCCGGGCGTGATGCCGGCGATGTTGAAGCGGCGGTAGTGCGATTTCTCCGGCCCTTCCGGCCCGAACACCACGCAGGACGCCACGGTGAGTTCGCCGCGGGTGTGACTGATGTCGAAGCACTCGATGCGCCGCGGCGGTTCGGGCAGTTCCAGCAGTTTCTGCAGGTCCTCGAAGCGTGCGCCCAAGGTCTGCCGGCTGGCGAGGCGCTGGGTGAGCGAAGCCTGCGCGTTGCGCTCGGCCATCTGCAGGAAGCGCGCACGCTCGCCGCGCACGCGGCTCTTCAGTTCGACCGTGTGCCCGCTCTGCTCCGACAGCATTTCGGCCAGCATGCCGCTCTCGGGCAAATCGTCGCCCACCACCAGTTCGCGCGGCACCGGGCGATCCAGGTAGTACTGCGCTACGAATTGCGCCAGCACGTCGGCCGGCTCGGCATCCAGCGGCAGGCGCGGGAAGAAATCGCGCGTGCCCAGGCTGATGCCGTCGCGGAAGTACAGCACGCTGACGCAGGCCATACCGGATTCGATGCGGCAGGCGATCACGTCCATGTCGGCGCTGGCGCCCTGCACGTGGTGTTGCGCCTGCAACTGGCGCAGCGCGGCCACCTGGTCGCGCAACGCGGCAGCGCGCTCGAAATCCAGTTTCGCGCTGGCCTGTTCCATCGCCGTAGCCAGTTCGTCGATCACCGCGCTGCTGCGGCCTTCGAGGAACATCTCGGCATGGCGCACGTCGCTGCGGTAGTCGTCGACCGTGACGAGTTGCACGCACGGCGCGGTGCAGCGGCCGATCTGGTGCTGCAGGCAGGGGCGCGAGCGGTTGCGGAAATAGCTGTCCTCGCACTGGCGCACCTTGAACAGCTTCTGCATCAGGCCCAGGCTCTCGCGCACCGCGAAGGTGCTCGGGTACGGGCCGAAGTAGCGCCCCGGCAGGTTCCTCGCCCCGCGGTGGAAGGCCAGCCGCGGATAGTCCTCGCCGCCCGACAGGTAGATGTACGGGTAGCTCTTGTCGTCGCGCAACATGATGTTGTAGCGCGGCTTCAGCGATTTGATCAGCTGCGATTCCAGCAGCAGCGCCTCGCCCTCGGTGCGGGTGACGGTGGTCTCGACGCGTGCGATCTGCGCCACCATCGCTGCGATGCGCGGCTGCAGGGCGGGCTTCAGAAAATAGCTGCCGACGCGTTTCTTGAGGTTGCCGGCCTTGCCCACGTAGAGCAGCTCGCCCTCGGCGTCGAAATAGCGGTAGACGCCGGGCGAGGAAGTGAGGGTGCGGACGAAGGCCTTGCCGTCGAAGGCTTGCGGCGTGTCGGATGCCATGCGGGAATCCTAGCCGTTGGTGCCGCGCAGGCGCTCGACCAGGGCGGCAACGCCACGCTCCGCCAGGCGGACCGCCGCGGCAAAGCCGGCCGCATCGCCGTACCAGGGGTCGGGAAAATCCTGCGGCGGCGATACCCCCGTCCACTCCAGGAACAACACCGCCCGCTCCGCCTGTTCCGGCGTGGCGGCGAGCTTGCGCGCTTCGCGGAGATTGTCGCGATCCATCGCCAGCAACAGGTCGTGGTCCGCGAAATCGCGTGCAAGCAGCTGGCGCGCGCGATGCTTCGACAAGTCGTGGCCTGCGGCACGCGCCGCCGCGACCATGCGCGGGTCGGCGCCCTCGCCCGCATGCCAGCCGCCGGTGCCGCAGGAGGCCACGCACACGTCCAACCCGGCTTCGGCCAGACGCCTGCGCGCCACCGCCTCCGCCAGCGGCGAACGGCAGATGTTGCCCAGGCAAACGAACAGCACGCGACGCACGCTCATCGCTGCGCCTGCAGCCATTGCTCGGCACGCGCGAGGTCGGCCTCGGTGTCGATGCCGGGCGGGAACGGTTCCGGCGTGAGCCGTACCGCGATGGCGTGGCCGTGTTCCAGCACGCGCAACTGCTCCAGCGACTCGGCCTGTTCCAGCGGCGTGCGCGCCAGCCGCGCGTACTGCGCAAGGAAACCGGCGCGGTAGGCATAGATGCCGATATGGCGCAGGAACGGCACGTCCGCCGGCAAGAATTCGCGGTTCGCGGCAAAGGCATCGCGCGCCCACGGCAGCGGCGCGCGGCTGAAATACAGGGCACGGCCGTCGGCGCCACGCACCAGCTTCACCACGTTGGCGTCGAACAGCTCATGAGCACCGGCGATGGGTGTCGCCAGTGTGGCCATCGGCGCGTCGTCCTCGGCCAGCGCACGCGCCACCTCGCGGATGCCCGCGGCGGGCGCGAACGGCTCGTCGCCTTGCAGGTTCACCACGATGGCGTCGTCATCCCAGCCGCACTGTGCGGCGCACTCGGCGAGGCGGTCGCTGCCGGAGGCGTGGTCGGCGCGCGTCATGCAGACGTTCACGCCCTGCCCGGCCAGCGCCTCCGCGATGCGTGCGTCGTCCGTCGCCACCACCACGTCCACTGCCCCCGCCTGCAGGGCGCGTTGCGCCACGCGCACCACCATCGGCACGCCGGCGATCTCGCGCAGCGGCTTGGCGGGCAGGCGGGTGGAGCCGTAGCGGGCGGGAATGGCGACGATGAAGGGCGGAACCGGGATCATGCGTTGCGCTGCCGAAACGTTGACGGGTGGATGAGGATGCCGCGGGACGGCCGGATGTCCCTGCCGCCGATGCGCCGGGCGGGGGAATCCATCGGGCATGGAGTCTACACATACGCCCTCCGCTCCCCCAGCCTCGCGCATGCGGGCGCGGGGGCCCATCGATCCATCGCCACAGCGATTCGCGGGCTTCGCCGCCGCGCCTGCTAAAGTGCGACGCATGAACAGTCCCCACATCCCCGCCCGGATCGCCGCGCTGCGCGCGGCCATGCAGCAGCACGGCGTCGCCGCCGTGATCGTCCCCAGTGCCGACCCGCACCTGTCCGAATACCTGCCCGCGCGCTGGCAGGCGCGGGCGTGGTTGTCCGGCTTCGACGGCTCGGCGGGCACGCTGATCGTCACGCAGGCGCATGCCGGGTTGTGGACGGATTCGCGCTACTTCGCGCAGGCCGAACAGCAGCTCGCCGGCAGCGGCATCGCGCTGATGAAGCTGCGCGTGCCGCACACGCCCGAGCACATCGAATGGCTGGCCGCGCAGCTGAAGCACGACGACGTGCTGGCGGTGGCCGGCGACAGCGTCTCGCCGGCCGCGTTGCGCGCGATGGAAGGCAAGCTGGCCGGACACGGCGTGCGCGTGCGCAGCGATCTCGACCTGCCCGGCGCGGTCTGGCACGACCGTCCAGCCCTGCCGCATGCGCGCATCGTCGAACACCCCATCGCCTGGGCCTGCACCACCCGCGCGGACAAGCTCGCCCGCCTGCGCGGTGCGATGCGCAAGCAAGGCGCCACGCACCACCTGGTTTCCAGCCTGGACGACATCGCCTGGCTGACCAACCTGCGCGGCAGCGACGTGGAATGCAATCCGGTGTTCCTAGCCCACCTGCTGGTGGCGGCCGACGGCAAGGCCACGCTGTTCGCCGAGCGCGGCAAGTTCGACGACGCGCTGGTGGCCCAGCTTGCCGCCGACGGCGTCGCCATCGCGGCCTACGACGGCATCACCGGCGCGCTGGCCGAACTGGGCCAGGCCGACGCGCTGCTGTTCGATCCGGGCCGCGTGGTCTGCGCGATCGGCAACGCGATCCCCGCCGCCGCGCGGCGCATCGAGGCCGCCAACCCCAGCACCGCCTTCAAGGCGCTGAAGACCCCGGCCGAACTGGACCACGTGCGCGAAGTGATGCGCCGCGACGGCGCGGCGCTGGCCGGCGCGTTCCGCGAGATCGAGCACCAGCTCGCGCAAGGCAAGCCGCTCACCGAGCTGGACGTGCACCGCCTGGTACATGCCGCGCGCGCCGCACAGCCCGAGTTCGTGGGCGAGAGCTTCGCCACCATCGCCGGCTACCAGGCCAACGGCGCGTTGCCGCACTACCGCGCCACGCAGGCGTCGCACGGCGCACTGCAGGCGAAGGGCTTGCTGCTGATCGACTCCGGCGGCCAGTACCTCGGCGGCACCACCGACATCACCCGCGTGCTGGCGCTGGGCGAAACCACCGCCGAGCAGCGCCGCGACGCGACCCTGGTGATGAAGGGGATGATCGCGCTCTCCCGCGCGCGCTTCCCGAAAGGCGCCAGCGGCCCGCAACTCGATGCGCTGGCGCGCGCGCCGCTGTGGGCCGCCGGCTGCGACTACGGCCACGGTACCGGCCATGGCGTGGGCTACTTCCTCAACGTGCACGAAGGCCCGCAGTCGATCCGCCCGCCGGTTTCCGGCGGCGCATTGGTGGCGCTGGAACCGGGCATGATCTCGTCGATCGAGCCGGGCCTGTACAAGCCCGGCCGCCACGGCATCCGCCACGAGAACCTCGCCGTGGTGGTCGAGGCCGAGCACACCGAGTTCGGCGACTACTACGCCTTCGAAACGCTCACGCTGTGCCCGTTCGACCGCCGCGCGCTGGAGCCCGGCCTGCTCAATCCCGAGGAGCGCGCCTGGCTGGACGACTACCACGCCACCGTGCGGGCCGCGCTCGCGCCCTTGCTGGAAGGCGCCGACCTCGCATGGCTGGAACGCCACTGCGCACCGCTGTGAATCCTTGACCCTCCATCCGTGCGCCGCCATGCTGCGGCGCTTTCATTCGCCCGACGAGCACGCATGAGCAGTCGCTACAACGCCGCCGACATCGAAGTCCTCTCCGGCCTGGACCCGGTCAAGCGCCGCCCCGGCATGTACACCGACACCACCCGCCCCAACCACATGGCGCAGGAGGTGATCGACAACTCGGTGGACGAGGCGCTGGCCGGCCATGCGAAATCCATCGAGGTGGTGCTGCATGCGGACGGCTCGGTGGAGGTCAGCGACGACGGCCGCGGCATGCCGGTGGACATCCACCCCGAGGAAGGCATCCCCGGCGTGGAACTGATCCTTACCCGGCTGCATGCGGGCGGCAAGTTCAGCGGCAAGAACTACAACTTCTCCGGCGGCCTGCACGGCGTGGGCGTGTCGGTGGTGAACGCGCTGTCGCAGCGGGTGGAAGTGACCATCCGCCGCGACGGCAACGAATACCGCATGGCCTTCGAGCACGGCGACCGCGTCAGTGCGCTGGAAATCATCGGCACGGTGCCGAAGAAGAAGACCGGCACCACCGTGCATTTCTGGCCCGACCCGAAATACTTCGACTCGCCGCGCATCTCGCTGCCCAGGCTCAAGCACCTGCTGCGCGCCAAGGCCGTGCTGTGCGCCGGCCTGTCGGTGAAGCTCACCGACGAGGCCAGCGGCGAGACCAGCGAATGGTTCTACGAGGACGGCCTGCGCGACTACCTGCGCGGCGAACTCGACGGCGGCGAGGCGCTGCCGGCGGAGCTGTTCGTGCACCACGTGGCGCGCGACACCGAGGGCATGGACGTGGCGCTGGCCTGGTTGCCGGAAGGCGAGCTGGTGCAGGAGAGCTACGTCAACCTGATCCCCACCGCGCAGGGCGGCACCCACGTCAACGGCCTGCGCTCCGGCCTCACCAACGCCATCCGCGAGTTCTGCGACATCCGCAACCTGCTGCCGCGCGGCGTGAAGCTGGCGCCGGAGGACGTGTGGGAGCGGCTCGCCTTCGTGCTGAGCGCCAAGCTGCTCGACCCGCAGTTCGCCGGCCAGACCAAGGAGCGGCTGTCCTCGCGGCAGGCCGCCGGCATGGTGGAGAACGTGATCCACGATGCCTTCAGCCTGTGGTTGAACCAGAACGTGGAAACCGGCGAGCGCATCGCCCAGCTCGCCATCGAGCGCGCCAGCGCGCGGCTGAAAGCCGCCAAGCAGGTGGTGCGCAAGAAGATCGTGCAGGGCCCCGCCCTGCCCGGCAAGCTGGCCGACTGCACCTCCACCGACCTCTCGCGCACCGAGCTGTTCCTGGTGGAGGGCGACTCCGCCGGCGGCAGCGCCAAGCAGGCGCGCGACAAGGAGTTCCAGGCGATCCTGCCGCTGCGCGGCAAGATCCTCAACACCTGGGAGGTGGAGTCCACTTCGGTGCTCGCTTCCGAGGAAGTGCACAACCTCGCCGTGGCCATCGGCTGCGACCCCGGCAAGGACGACCTCACCGGTCTGCGCTACGGCAAGGTGGTGATCCTCGCCGACGCCGACTCCGACGGCCTGCACATCGCCACCCTGCTCTCGGCGCTGTTCCTCAAGCATTTCCCGCACCTGGTCAGCGAAGGCCACGTGTTCGTGGCGATGCCGCCGCTGTTCCGCGTGGACGTGGGCAAGCAGGTGTTCTACTGCCTCGACGAAAACGAGAAGCAGGCGATGCTGCAGAAGATCGAGCGCGAGAAGATGAAGGGCGCGGTCAGCGTCACCCGCTTCAAGGGCCTGGGCGAGATGAACCCGTCGCAGTTGCGCGAATCCACCATCCACCCCGACACCCGCCGCCTCGTGCAACTCACGGTGGAAGGCGACGACGGCACCGCCAAGGTGATGGATCTGCTGCTGGCCAAGAAACGCGCCGGCGACCGCAAGGCGTGGCTGGAAGAAAAGGGCGACCTGGCGACGCTGGAAGTCTGACCATGCCAGCCGGAGACCGCCATCTCGATCTCGGTTGCGGACGGTTCCCACGCAATCCCTACGGCCGCGCCGAGCTGTGCGGGGTGGACATCCGTCCGCTGAGCGGGGTCGACTTCGACTACCGGATCGCCAACCTGGCGCTCGATCCGATTCCCTACGCCGACGGCGACTTCGGCTCGGTCTCGGCCTACGATTTCATCGAACACATACCGCGCCTGCTGGCCACGGCGGATGGCCGCAACACGTTCTTTCCGTTCGTGCGACTGATGGACGAGATCTGGCGCGTGCTGGCCCCCGACGGCCGCCTCTATGCGCTGACCCCGGCGTGGCCGCATGCGGAGGCGTTTGTCGATCCCACGCACGTCAACCTCATCACCGAGCGCACGCACGAATACTTCTGCGGCGAACGGCCGCTGGCGCGCATGTACGGCTTCAACGGCCGCTTCGAGGCGCTGCGCATCGAATGGGTGCACGTCGAGGCTGCGTACAGCGCTCTTCCCGGTTCGCCCGAAAACAGCCGCCACCTGCGGCGATACCCGCCGCTGAAGCGGTTCGCCCGGCAAGTCCGCCGCTTTTCGCGCTGGTTGCGCGGCAAGCAGGATCCGTCGACGCGCAAGCCTCCCCATGCCTATCTGCTGTGGGAATTGCGTGCGGTGAAAGCCGGCGCCTGACTCGGTCCCGGCATGCAGCTTTCCCGTCGCGGTCACCGGCGCTAAGGTAGGTCTTCCACCACGGTGCGCAGACGCATGGCCCTCACGCCTCCCTTCAACCTGCAACGCTGGATCGACGAGCACCGCCACCTGCTCAAGCCGCCGGTGGGCAACAAGTGCATCGTCGACGGCGACTTCATCGTGATGATCGTGGGCGGCCCCAACGCGCGCACCGACTATCACTGGGACGAGGGTCCGGAATTCTTCTACCAGCTCGAGGGCGAGATGGTGCTGAAGGTGCAGGACGATGGCGCGGCGCGCGAGATACCGATCCGCCCGGGCGAAGTGTTCTACCTGCCGCCACGCGTGCCGCATTCGCCGCAGCGCATGGCCGATTCCATCGGCCTGGTGATCGAACGCCGCCGCCTGCCGCACGAAAAGGACGGCCTGCTGTGGTTCTGCGAGCGCTGCAACCACAAGCTGTACGAGGAATACTTCATCCTCGACAGCATCGAGCGCGATTTCCCGCCGGTGTTCGAACGCTTCTACCGCTCGCACGAGGCGCGCACCTGCAAGGCCTGCGGGCACCTCAACCCCGCGCCGGAACGCTACGCCTAGGCGCGCAAGCGTCCAGGCCGCTCATCGCGACCGCGCCAGCCATTTCCTCGCCATGCGGCGCAGCGAGGCGTCGGCCTGCGGGTCGCGGGCGATCTCGTGCACCGATCGCCACGCCAGGGCCAGCGACTCCGCGTTGATGGCGTACTCCTCGCTGCCGTTGGCGCGCACCACGTAACGCACGTCGTAGTGCCAGTGCTCCGGCTCGTCCGCGCGCGCCGGAATGCGGTGACGGTCGATGTCGAAGATCTTGGCCTCCACCGCCAGCGCATGCAGGCCGGATTCCTCCTCCGCTTCGCGCAGCGCCACGCGCGCCAGCTCGCAGTCGCCGTCGGCGTGGCCGCCGAGTTGCAGCCAGCGGCGCAGCTTGGCGTGGTGCATCAGCAGCGCGCGCTCGCCGTCCGCGCTCACCAGCCATGCCGAGCCGGTGAAATGGCCGGCCAGATGGCTGCGCTCGAACACGCCGGGATGCGAGGCGAGGAACATCTCGAAGTCGGCGACGGTTTCGCCCTCTTCGGGATGGCGCGCGAGATAGTCGTCCAGCGCAGCGGCAAGTTGCGGAAACCGGTATGGCATGACTTGTGGCAGAGGCGCGGAAAAGCAAAGCGTACTCTAGCTGCATCGCGTCTTGTCGCCCTCCAACCGCTCGGCTATGGTTGGGCGTCCGTCGGCTCGTCGCGTACCTTTTCGTCGCGTTTCCGTTCGAGCGTGACGCCGCAGTTTCCCGGGGAGCCACGCATGCTGTTCAAACGCATCAAGCCGATCGACCAGATCATCGCCACGGCGGAGAAGAAAAGCCTCACCCGCCAGCTCGGTGCCTTCCAACTCACCATGCTCGGCATCGGCGCAATCATCGGTACCGGCATCTTCGTGCTCACCGCCGAGGCGGGACAGAAAGCCGGCCCCGGCATGATGATCGCCTTCGTGATCGCCGCGGTGGTCTGCGCCTTCGCCGCGCTGGCCTACGCGGAACTGGCCGCGATGGTGCCCGTGGCCGGCTCGGCCTACACCTATACCTACGGCGTGCTCGGCGAAGGCGTCGCATGGATCGTCGGCTGGGCGCTGGTGCTGGAATACACCATTGCCGCCAGCACGGTGTGCGTGGGCTGGGCGGGGTACGTCAACGGCTTGCTGATGCATGCCGGACTCGGTTTGCCGCACTTCCTTCAAGTAGGCCCGATGGACGGCGGCACCTTCAACCTGCTGGCCTGCCTGATCGGCCTGGTCATTACCGGGCTGCTGGTGGTCGGCACCTCGAAGTCGGCCATGGTCAACACCGTATTGGTGCTGGTAAAGATCGCCGCCCTTACCGCCTTCATCATCGTCGCGTTGCCGGCGGTGAAGGATTCCAACTTCACGCCCTTCGTGCCGAACGGCTGGGGCAGCCCGATGGGCGGTATCGGCGTGCTGGGCGCGGCGGCTTCCATCGTGTTCGCCTACATCGGCTTCGATGCCATCTCGACCGCCGCCGAGGAAACCAAGAACCCGAACCGCAACATCCCGATCGCCCTGATCGGGGCGCTGGGCGTGTGCACCATCTACTACCTGCTGGTGAGCTATGCCGCCGTGGGCTCGGTGGGCGCGCAACCGATGCTCGGCCCGAACGGCCTTGCGCTGGAACCGGGTACGCCGGCCTTCGCCGCGGCCTGCAACGGCTCGCAGGCGCTGGTGTGCAGCAAGGAGGCGCTGGCCCACGTGGTGCACCTGCTCAACCACAATACCATCGCCGGCTTCATCGCCTTTGCCGCCGGCATCGCGCTGCCGTCGGTGATCCTGACGATGACCTACGGCCAGACCCGCATCTTCTTCACCATGTCGCGCGACGGCCTGCTGCCCCGCGGACTGGCCAAGATCCACCCGCGCTTCCACACGCCGCACATCATCACCCTGATCACCGGCGTGTTCGTCTCGCTGTTCGGCGCGCTGTTCCCGGTGGGCATCCTCGCCGACATCACCAATTCGGGCACGCTGTTCGCCTTCATGATGGTGGCCGTGGGCGTGCTGATCCTGCGCCGCACCCAGCCCGACCGCCCGCGTCCGTTCCGCACCCCGCTGCCGTGGGTGGTGTGCCCGCTGGCGGTGATCGGTTGCCTGCTGTTGTTCCTGAACCTGTCGAAGGAAGCCAAGATCACGTTCTTTGCTTGGGGCGCGATCGGCCTGGTGGTGTACTACCTGTACGGCTACCGCAAGAGCAACCTGGCCCGCGGCATCGAAGCGGACTGATACCCCGCACGCACCAGCCATTCGCCACACTGCCGGCACGACCACGTCGTGCCGGTTCCATGTCCGGAAGCACCATGCTCAAGCAACTGCTCGCCCGCAAGACCGAATTCTCCGGTACCGATGGCACACACGACATCGGGTTGAAACGCACGCTGGGGCCCTGGGGGCTGACGGCGCTGGGCATCGGCGCAGTGATCGGCGGCGGCATCTTCGTGATCACCGGCCAGGCCGCGGCCGAACATGCGGGGCCGGCGATCATCCTGGCCTTCATCATCGCGGCGGTCTGCTGCAGCTTCACCGCGCTGTGCTACGCCGAGTTCGCCACCTTGATCCCGATGTCGGGCAGCTCGTATTCCTACGCCTACGCCACGCTGGGCGAACTGGTGGCCTGGTTCATCGGCTGGAACATGGTGCTCGAATACGGCGTCTCCGCCTCGGCGGTGGCGGTGAGCTGGACGGGCTACTTCACCAGCCTGCTCGATCACATGGGGCTGCACCTGCCCGCGGTGCTGACCAATGCGCCGCTCGCGTACACGGATGGCCACCTCGTCGCCACCGGCGCACTGTTCAACCTGCCGGCCGTGGGCATTACGCTGGCGCTGACCTGGCTTTGCTACGTGGGCATCCGCGAATCCAGCGGCGCGAACCTGGCGATGGTGCTGCTCAAGGTCGGCCTGATCGTGGTGGTGATCGTCGCCGGCTGGCAGTACGTGAACCCCGCGCTGTGGCACCCGTTCATCCCGGCACAGCAGGGGCCGGAGAAATTCGGCTGGGCCGGCATCATGCGCGCGTCGACCCTGGTGTTCTTCGCCTACATCGGCTTCGAAGCCACCTCCACCGCAGCGCAGGAAGCGAAGAACCCGCAGCGCGACCTGCCCATCGGCACCCTGGTTTCGCTGGCCGTCTGCACCGTGCTGTACATCGGCATGGCGGCGGTGATCACTGGCCTGCTGCCGTTCGACCAATTGGGCACCAGCGAACCGGTGGTGACCGCCGTGAAAGCGCACCCCGAGTTGGGCTGGTTGCGCTGGCTGGTCGAGATCGGCGCCTTGATCGGCCTGTCCTCGGTCGTGCTGGTAATGATCATCGCGCAGCCGCGCATCTTCATGATCATGGGCAACGACGGCCTGCTGCCGCCGGTGTTCGCGAAGATCCACCCGCGCTACAAGACCCCGCACATCAACACCGTCATCACCGGCCTCGGGATCGCCGCGCTTGCCGCCGTGTTCCCGCTCGACATCCTGGGTGACCTCGTCTCGATGGGCACGCTGATCGCCTTTGTGGCGGTGTGCGCTGGTGTGCTGATCCTTCGCTATACCCATCCCAAGCTGCCACGCACCTTCCGCGTGCCGTGGGCGCCGGTGATCTGCACCTTGGGCGTGCTGAGCTGCCTGGGCCTGCTGTACTGGGAGAACTGGTACCAGTGGCTGCTCATGGGGATCTGGACCGTGGTCGGCCTGGCGATCTATTTCGGCTACGGCTATCGGCACAGCCGGCTGCGCCGCACGAAAGCCGATCCGTCGCCAATTTGAGCCAAAAGACCTCAAAAGCGCTCAAATGCTTCCAATTTCGGCATCTTGAAGGGGTCAGGTCGGCTACATGACAGGCTCCCACTCCTGGGCTGCAATCAGATCAAAAACAAAAAAAATCTCTTCTATTTGAATGGATTAACGGAATACTTCCGAAAGAGTCTCGACTATCCACAGCCCATTCGCCCCGGCCGGGGGTATGATCCCCAGTCCGAGGGTTGATCACTTGGCAGTGGGCCCCGGATCGCCGCCCGGCGCGTCAGGTGGGTAGCTCCTCAGCCTGACGCGCCGGGCAGCATTTTTCAGCCAGTCTCCCTCCCTTCACCGACGTCTGCCCGCATCGCCTGCGGCTGCTTCTGCTTGCGCGTCGCGCGCCAAAGAAAAAGCCGGCAACATGTGCCGGCCTTTCGGATGTGCCCTTGGACAGGGCGCGCGATCACTTCGCCTTCGGCGAATGCGACACGCACCAGCCCTTGGCGCTGACAGCCTTGCCGGGAAACAGCGCGCACGGACCGTAACCGGTCGGGCCGCCGGAGTAGAACTGGCAATTGCTGCAGTCGTCGCCGGCCTTGTGCTTCGGATTGCTGGTCTTGCTGGCGTCTTCCACGTAACCCAGTGCCTTGGCCGTGGGATCGGCATCGGTCACGTGCGGCAGATCGGCCGCGCGCGCCAAAGACGGCAAGCCGCCCAGCACCGCTGCGGCCGCCGTGGTGCCGGCCGCCAGTTTGAGGAAGCGGCGGCGCGATTCGTTGTTTTCGTCGTGCGACATCGGAAACCTCTATCGTTGGTGAAGAACTTCCATCACGCCAGGCGATGGAACCCCCGCCATGCTACGCCCGCGACCGGATTCAGGGCGCGAATGGCTCGCATTTGGCCAGGGCAGGTTGCCGCAGGCCGGCGTGCCCCGCGTGGTATGATGAATAGCCCGTTTGGACGTCTATTTGCATGACTCAGCAACTGCCCGATTCAATTTCGCCCGACCTGTTCGCGGCGCATGCCGACGCCATCGCCGGTGCAGCGCGCGAACTGGCGCAGTCCGGCTGGACGCCCGCCACCAGCAGCAACTTCTCGATGCGCATCGATGCGGATCATGCGGCCATCACCATCTCCGGCCGCGACAAGGGCAAGCTGGGCCGCGACGACATCATGCTGGTGGACATGCGCGGCAAGGCCGTGGGCACCGACGCCCGTCCCAGCGCGGAAACCGAATTGCACACCCAGGCCTACCGCCGTTTTCCGGAGGCGAACGTGGTGCTGCACACCCATTCGCGCACGCAGAGCGTGGCCTCGCGGCTGTTCGCGCGCGACGGCGCAGTGCGGCTGCAGGGTTGGGAGCTGCAGAAAGCCATCGCTGGCCGCACCACCCACGAGGACGTGCTGGAAATACCCGTGTTCCCCAACACCCAGCACATGCCCGAACTGGTGGCGAAGGTCGATGCCTGGCTGGACGCCGGCAAGCCGCTCGCCGCCTACCTGATCGACGGCCACGGTATCTACACCTGGGGCCGCGACATGGCCGAGGCACGCCGCCATCTCGAAGCCCTGGAGTTCCTGCTGGGCTGCGAGCTCGAACTACGGAGACTGTCCGCATGAGCCGCCTGCGCATCTATAACGACCAGAACCCCGACGCCGCCATCGGCGAGTTCCATGATCACGCGGCCATCGAACACGAATTGCGCCAGGCCGGCGTGCGCTTCGAGCGCTGGGAAGCCAGCGAACCCGTGTGGCCGGGCGCCAGCCAGGAGGAAGTGATCGAAGCCTACCGCGGCGACATCGACCGCCTGATGGAGTCCGAAGGCTACCAGGCGGTGGACGTGATCAGCCTGAAGCCGGATCACCCCGAACGCGCCACGCTGCGCCGGAAGTTCCTCGACGAACACATCCACAGCGAAGACGAGGTGCGCTTCTTCGTCGCCGGCGCCGGCCAGTTCACCCTGCACATCGCCGGCAAGGTCTACGAGGTGCTGTGCGAACAGGGCGACCTGATCGGCGTGCCCGACGGCACCCGCCACTGGTTCGACATGAGCGAGGCGCCCTACTTCGTGGCGATCCGCCTGTTCACCAACAAGGAAGGCTGGGTGGCGCACTTCACCGGCAACGACATCGCCCAACGCTTCCCGCGCATGGAGCCGCACGCTTCCGCCAGCGCCGCCTGAGGCTGGCGCTGCAGCCGGGCACACGTGCTCCCCGTTCCGATTGGCTAAGCTCGGGCTTTGCCCGAAAAGGCGTTTCCGCATGCCCGAAATCCGCGCCATCGTCACCGACATCGAAGGCACCACCAGCTCGATCAGCTTCGTCAAGGACGTGCTGTTCCCCTACGCACGCAAGCGCCTGCCCGCCTTCGTCGAGACCCACGCCGACCGGCCCGAGGTGCAGCACTGGCTGCACGAGGCGGCGAAGGAAGCCGGCTACATCGAGGCCAGCCGGCAGGAAGTGATCGAACTGCTGCTGCGCTGGATAGCCGAAGACCGCAAGTCCACCGCGCTGAAGGCCCTGCAGGGCATGATCTGGCAGGAGGGCTACGAAGCCGGCGACTATCGGGCCCACGTCTACCCCGAGGTGGCCGCGCGCCTGCGCGCGTGGCGTGCCGACGGCCTGCGGCTGTACGTCTATTCGTCCGGCTCGGTACCGGCGCAGAAGCTGTTCTTCGGCTACAGCGAAGCGGGCGACCTCACGCCGTTGTTCGCCGGTTATTTCGACACCGAGACCGGCCCCAAGCGCGAACGCGCTTCCTACGAGAAGATCGCCGCCGCCATCGGCGAGCAGCCGCAGCATCTGCTGTTCCTTTCCGACATCGTCGAGGAACTGGACGCCGCCCAGGCTGCGGGTTTCCGTACCGGCTGGCTGCTGCGGCCGCCGCAGGCGATACCGGATGCCCCTTCCCACACCGCCTACGCCGATTTCGACGCCATCACTGCCTGAGCCCGCCGCCCCATGCGCACCGCCCTTGTCGCCCTGCTCGCCTTCGCCACCGGCATCCTGCTGATGCTGTGGTTGCCCAGCCACGCCTCTTCGCCGACCGCCGCCAGGCAGCCTGCAACCGCCGCCAGCGTCGCCACGGCCGGCACGGTTGCCGACGATGGCGAAGACAGCGAAGGCGACGCCGACTGGCCGCAGCAAGGCCCCACGCCCGAGCAGGTGCTGTACGCGCAACCGAAGATGCTGCAGGACGAACTGGCGAAGCTCGGCCCGCGTGTGCCCGGCAAGCCCAACCTCTACCTGATCGCGTTCGCCGGCGACGGCAGCCAGGACGTGTTCCGCAACGAGGCCGAGTACGCCGCCAAGATGTTCCGCGAACGCTTCGGCGCCAGTACCCACACGCTGGTGCTGGAGAACAACCCGGCGTCGCTGTCCACCTACCCCATCGCCGGCTGGAACAACCTCGAAGCCGCGCTGGACGGGCTTTCCAAGGTGATGCAGCCGGACGACATCCTGATGCTCTACCTCACCACGCACGGCAGCGACGACCACGATCTGCTGGTGGACATGGACCCGCTGCCGCTGGACCAGATCGGCGCGCAGGATCTCGCCGACATCCTCAAGGAGCATCCGTTCAAGTGGAAGGTGGTGGTGGTCAACGCCTGCTACTCCGGCGGCTTTATCCCGCCGCTGGCCACGCAGGGCACGCTGGTGCTCACTTCCGCACGCACCGACCGCAGCTCGTTCGGCTGCGGCACCGAATCGGACCTCACCTATTTCGGCCACGCCTTCCTGGTCGATGCGCTGAACCGCACCGACCATTTCACCGATGCCTTCGCCCAGGCCAAGACCGAGATCGCGCAGTGGGAACAACGCGACAAGCTCACGCCTTCGGAACCGCAAAGCTACGTGGGCGACGGCATCGAGGACGAGCTGGCCGCATGGCGCAAGGGCATCACGCCCGGCCCGGCCGTGCGATTCATGCCGGCGCCGCCGGCTCCCGCCTCCACCGCGGCGACGAATCCCTGAAACGGAAGCTCAGCGCGCGGTGTGGCGCTGCGCCAATACGGCGACCGCATCGGCCAACGACAGGCCGCGCGCGCGCAGCAGCACGGTAAGGTGGAACAGCAGATCCGCCGCCTCACCCAGCAGCTCCTCGTCGCCCTGCGCCACGGCGGCGAGCGCGGTCTCCACGCCCTCCTCGCCCACTTTCTGCGCAACGCGCCGCACACCGCCCTCGAACAAGCGGGTGGTATAGCTGCCCTGCGGACGCTCGGCATCGCGTTGCGCCACCAGCGCATCGAGCTCGGCGAGAAAGCCCAGCGGCGGGCGCACGTCGTCGCCGAAGCAACTGGACGTGCCGTTGTGGCAGGTCGGTCCGTGCGGCTCGGCCTGGACCAGCAGGGTATCGGCATCGCAGTCGACGCGCAGGGACTTCAGCGCCAGCACGTGGCCCGAGCTTTCGCCCTTGGTCCACAGGCGCTGCTTGCTGCGGCTCCAGAAGGTGACGTGGCCGCTGCGCTGTGTTTCCGCCAGCGCCTCGGCATTCATGTAGCCGAGCATCAATACCTCGCCGCTCAGCCAGTGCTGCACGACGGCGGGCAGCAGGCCGCCGCCCTTGGGCCAGTCGAGACGGGAGAGGTCGGTGTCGGTGTCGGTCATCGGGATACCTGTGGCCGGCGTGTGCCGGGACTTGCGGTGACATTCGGTTCTGCCGTTATTCCTGTTCTCGCCGGAACGACGAACTGACAGCTTCCTTGAAGGACGAACTAGGGAATACGCACCGCCACGCCCTGCCCGTGCAGGTAGCGCTTGAGTGCGGGTATCGCGATCGCGCCGGAGTGGAACACGCTGGCAGCCAACGCGCCATCCACGTCGGCATCGACGAAGGCGTCGCGGAAATGCTCGGGCGCGCCCGCACCGCCCGAGGCGATCAGCGGTACATGGCAGATCGCACGCACGGCCCTCAGTTGTTCAAGGTCGTAGCCCTGCCGCACGCCGTCGCTGCCCATGCAGTTGAGCACGATCTCGCCGGCGCCGAGGCGTTGCGCTTCGGCCACCCAGTCCAGCGTGCGGCGCGCGAGCGCGCGTGTCTTCGACGGGTCGCCGGTGTACTGGCGCACGCGCCATTCGCCGTCGGTATCGCGCAACGAGTCCACGCCCACCACCACGCACTGCACACCGAAGGCCGCGGCGAGTTCGGCGATCAACACCGGCCGCTCCAGGGCGGGCGAGTTCACCGACACCTTGTCCGCGCCCGCATGCAGCACGACGCGCGCCTCGTCCACCGAGCGGATGCCGCCGGCCACGCAGAACGGGATGTCGATGACCCGCGCCACCTTCTCCACCCAACCGCGGTCCACGCTGCGCCCTTCCGGGCTGGCGGTGATGTCGTAGAACACCAGTTCGTCGGCACCCTCGTCGCGGTAGCGCAGCGCGAGGTCGACGATGCCGCCCATCACCACGTGGTCGCGGAAGCGCACGCCCTTGACCACCTGGCCGTCGCGCACGTCGAGGCAGGGAATGATGCGGCGGCTCAACATGCCAGCGCCTCCGCCACGGTGAAACGGCCTTCGAGCAAGGCGCGACCGAGGATCACGCCGCGCGCGCCGGCTTCGCGCGCCGCGCGGATGTCGTCCAGCGAACGCACGCCGCCCGACGCCTGCACCGCCAGTTGCGGCACGGTTTCGGCAAGATGGCGATAGAGGTCGAGGTTGAAACCGGCCAGCATGCCGTCGCGGGCGATGTCGGTGCACAGCAGGTGGTGCGCGCCACGGGCGGCATACCAGGGCGCCAGCTCGTCCAGCGTGCGCGTCTCCGTCTCGATCCAGCCTGCGCTGGGCAGCGTCCAGCGGCCGTCGATGCAGCGGGTGTCCAGCGCCAGCGTGAACCGCTCGGCACCATGTTTCTGCAGCCAGCCGGCCACGCGCTCGGGGTCGCGGATCGCCACACTGCCCACCACCACGCGCGCCACGCCGGCGTCGAACAGGCGTTGCAGGTCGGCCTCCTCGCGCACGCCGCCGCCGGCTTGCACCTGCAGGCCATCGCGGGCGATGGCCTCGATCACGGCAAGATTGTCGAGGTTGCCCGAGCGCGCGCCGTCGAGGTCGACCAGGTGCAACCGGCGCGCACCGGCATCGGCATAGCTCTGCGCCACCGCGCGCGGATCGTCCGCGTAGGTGGTCTGTTGCGCATAGTCGCCCTGCTTCAGGCGCACCACGCGGCCGTCGCGCAGGTCGATGGCGGGAATCACGTCGAAACTCATAATTCGAGAAAATTCTGGAGGAGTCTGGCGCCGACGGCGGCGGAACGCTCGGGGTGGAACTGCATGCCATGGAAGTTGCCGCGCGCGACCACGGCGGAAAACGCTTCGCCGTAGTCGGCGGAGGCCAATGTCCAGTCGTTCGCCGGCACCGCATAGCTGTGCACGAAATACGCTTGTTCGCCCTCGGCCAAGCCGTGCAACAAAGGATGATCGCGTTGCACGGACAAACCGTTCCAGCCCATGTGCGGCACGCGCAAACCGGGCCGCTCCGCGAAACGCCGCACCGTGGCCGGGATCAGGCCCAGGCATGCGGTATCGCCCTCCTCCGAGTGCGTACAGAGCAGTTGCATGCCGAGGCAAACGCCCAGCACCGGCTGGGTCAACGAACGCATCAAATCGACCAGCCCAAGTTCGCGCAGCCGCGCCATGCCCGGCCCCGCCGCACCCACGCCGGGCAGGATCACCTTGTCGGCGCCGCGTATCGCCGCGGCGTCGGCGGTGAGCGCCGTATCCACGCCGAGGCGCTGCAGCGCATAGCGCACCGAACCGATGTTGGTACCGCCGGCATCGACCAGCACCACGGCCATCAGAGCGTCCCCTTGGTGGTGGGCAGTTCGTCGCCCTCGCGGCGGATCGCCTGGCGCAAGGTGCGCGCCGCCACCTTGAAACAGGCTTCCACCATGTGATGCGCGTTGTCGCCGCGCACCGACAGATGCAGGTTCGCGCCCAATGTCTCGCACAGCGAGCGGAAGAAGTGCGGCACCATCTCCACCGCCAGCTCGCCCACGCGCTCGCGCGGGAAATCGCCTTCGAACACGAAGTACGGACGGCCGGAAAGATCCAGCCGCGCCTCCGCCGCGCTTTCGTCCATGGGCAGGCAGAAGCCGTAGCGGGCGATGCCGCGCTTGTCGCCCAGCGCCTGCTTCAACGCCTTCCCCAGCGCCAGCGCGCAATCCTCGATGGTGTGGTGCTCGTCGATGTGGATGTCGCCGTCGCAGGCCAGCTCCAGCGCGAAGCCGCCATGCTTGCCGATCTGCTCCAGCATGTGGTCGAAGAAGCCCAGCCCGGTATGCACCTTGGGCTCGGCGACTTGGTCGAGGTCGACGCGCACGCGGATACGCGTTTCCTTGGTGTTGCGAACCACCTCGGCGATGCGTGGCGCGTCCAGCAGCTGGTGCGCCACTTCGCTCCATGCCATGCCTTGCGGCCCCACGCGCAGGCCGCACACGCCGAGATTCGCGGCAAACTTCAGGTCGGTTTCGCGGTCGCCCACCATCGCGGAAGCCGCGCGGCTCCAACTGTCGTCGGCCAGCCAGCCGCGCATCAGACCGGTGCCGGGCTTGCGCGTGTCCAAGCCCTCGTGCGGGAAGCTGCGGTCGATCAGCACCTCGCGGAAACGGATGCCCTGCGAGGACAGGATGCGCAGCAGCAGCTCGTGAGGGCCGGTGAAATGCGCCTCGGGAAAGCTATCCGTGCCCAGGCCGTCCTGGTTGGTCACCATCACCAGCTCGTAGCCGGCGGCGACGAAGCGCTGCAGCGCGGCAACCACACCCGGCAGCAGCGCGAGCTTCTCGTAGCTGTCGATCTGCTCGTCGGCGGGTTCCTCGATCAGGCAGCCGTCGCGGTCGACGAACAGGATCTTCCGCTTGTTCATGCCGATCCCTCGGCCAAACCCCGCCCATCCATGACCGGACTCTTCAGAAAAGCCGCTCCGTCGGCCACGCCTTCGCCAGATGCCAGCACGGCAAGCACCTGCGCGTTCTCCGCCGGCGCGCCAACGGTGATGCGCAACGCATCGCCCAGGCCCGGATAGCGCCGCACGTCGCGCACCACGATGCCGGCCTCGAACAGGCGGCGATAGGCGGCCTCGGCATCGCCGAAACGCACGGTGAGGAAGTTCGCCTGCGACGGCAACACGCCACGCACGCCCGGCAGCCGGGCCAGCGCCGCACGCATGCGCGCACGCTCGGCGCGCACCACGTCGATGTGCGCGCGGGCATTCGCCTGGCCCCATCCGGACAGCGCGAGCAGGGCCGCATCCACGCAGGGCAGCGGCAAGGGATACGGCGGCATGATCCGGCGCAGCAGCGCGATCACGTCGGGATGCGCGAGCAGGCTGCCGATCCGCGCGCCGGCCAGCGCCCAGGCCTTGGACAGCGTGCGCAGCACGGCAAGATTCTCGTGGCGATCGAGCAGGTCGGCCACGCTGCCTTGGTCGGCGAATTCCACATAGGCCTCGTCCACCACCAGCAGCGCGCGCCCCTCCAGCGCACGCGCCAGCCGCTCGATGTCGGCGCGCGGCACCACACTACCTGCAGGGTTGTTCGGCGTGCAGACAAAGACCAGCTTCACCGCCTCCGTGGCGGCGGACAGCACGGCCTCCACGTCCAGCGTGAAGTCGCTGCGCAACGGCACCTCGATCACCCCGGCGTCCTGGATTCGCGCGCACACCGCGTACATGCCGAAGGTCGGCGGCTGGATCAGGATCGCATCGCGACCGGCGCGGCAGAACGCGCGCACCAGCAGGTCGATGGCCTCGTCGCTGCCGCGGCCGACCAGCAACTGTTCGCGGCGCACGCCGTACAGGCGCGCAAGCACATCCAGCAAGGCATCCGGCTGCGGTTGCGGATAGCGGTTGCACCCCGTGCCGGTATCGCCGGTGGGCGCCCATGCCGATTCGTTCGCATTGAGCAGCAGTTGCCCGCCGCTGGCTTCCATGCGCGCCGAGGAATACGGCTGCAGGGCGCGGATTTCCGCCCGCGCGAGGTCGAGCACGCTCATGTCGTCGCCTCCAGTTCGGCCAGGCGCAGGGTCACCGCGCGGCGATGCGCCTCCAGCTGTTCGGCAGCCGCCAGCGTGGCGGTGCACGGACCGATGGCGCGCAGGCCGTCGGCGCTCACTTCCTGCACGGTGATCTGCTTCTGGTAACTGGCCACCGACACGCCGCTGTAGCTGCGCGCATGGCCATAGGTGGGCAGCACATGGTTGCTGCCGCTGCAGTAGTCGCCCACCGATTCGGGCGTCCACGCGCCGAGGAACACCGAACCGGCGCTCTCGATGCCAGCCAGCAGCGCACGCGGCGCGGCCACCTGCAGGATCAGGTGCTCGGGCGCGTAGCGGTTGCTCACCTCCACCGCCTGCGCCAGCGACGACACCGAAACCAGGCGGCTCTGCGCCAGCGCCTTCCGGGCAATCTCCGCGCGCGGCAGGTCGGCGCACTGCCGTTCGACCTCCATCTCGACGCGATCCAGCAGCGCAGCGGACTCGCTGACCAGGATCACCTGCGAATCCGGGCCGTGCTCGGCCTGCGACAGCAGATCGGCGGCAACGAATGCCGGATGGGCCTCCGCGTCGGCGATCACCAGCACTTCGGACGGCCCGGCCGGCATGTCGATGGCCGCGCCATCCGGCTCCGACGATACCTGCAGCTTGGCTTCGGTAACCCACGCGTTGCCGGGACCGAACAGCTTGTCGCACTTCGGCACGGAAGCCGTGCCGTAGGCCATCGCGGCGATCGCCTGCGCGCCGCCCAGCTTGAACACCTTGTGCACGCCGGTGAGGCGCGCGGCGAACAGCACGGCCGCGTCGCAGCGGCCGTCGGCCCGCGCGGGCGAGCACATGATCACCTCGCGGCAACCGGCGATGCGCGCCGGCACGCCCAGCATCAAGGCGGTGGAAGGCAGCGGCGCGCTGCCTGCCGGCACGTACAGGCCCACGCGCTGGATCGGGCGCAGCATGCGCTCGACGCGCACGCCTGGCGCAGTCTCCACGCCCACGGCCTGCGGCGCGGCGGCACGGTGGAAGGCTTCGATGCGGCCCGCGGCTTCGCGGATCGCCGCCTTCAATGCGGGATCAAGCGACGCCTCGGCTTCGGCGAACTCCGCCTCGGCCACTTCGATTTCGGCGAGTGCGCAACGGTCGTACTTCGCGCTCAGCTCGCGCAGGGCGGCGTCGCCGCGCGCCCGGACGTCCGCGATGATGCGGCCGGTGCCCTCGCGCAGTTCCGCGGCGCGCGACTGCGCCGGCCGCGCCAGCGCTGCGCAGCGGCCCGGCTCGTCGAGCAGATCCCAGTCGATCCATTTCATGGCGCGCCGCTCCTCATGCCAGCATCTTCTCCACCGGAAGCACGAACATCTCGCGCGCGCCGGCCTTCTTGATTTCTTCCAGCTGGCGCCAGCTCACTTCGCCCGCGCACAGCGCCTGCAGCATCAACTGGTCGGGCTGGCCGGCCACCGGCAACAGGGTCGGCTGCGGACCGCCGGGCAGCAGCCGGGTCACCGCCTCCAAGGTGGAACGCGGGGTCTGCAGCAGCAACAGGCGCGACTCGCGCACCTGAATCACGCCATCGAGGCGCTTCAGCAGCAGCGTGATCAGGTCGCCGCGTTCGTCCGCCGGAAGGTTTTGCGGGCCGGCCAGCACCGCCTCGCTTTCCAGCAGCACGTCCGCCTCGCGCAACTGGTTCGCCACCAGCGTGCCGCCGCTTTGCACCAGGTCGCAGATCGCGTCCGCCGTACCCAGCTTGGGCGCGATTTCCACCGAACCGGCCAGGGTCACCACGCCGGCGTCGACGCCGCGCTCGCGCAACCACGCGCCGAGCAGGCCGGGATAGGACGTGGCGATGCGCTGGCCGGCCAGCTGCGCCGGCTCGCGGTAATCGAACTCCTGCGGCACCGCGATGGAAAGCCGGCAGCGGCCGAAGCCGAGCGGGCGAAGCTCGGCCAGCGGTTCGTGCGCGCGCCCGTCGGTGAGACGGAATTCGTCGAGCACGTTGCGGCCCACGATGCCCAGCTCGCACACGCCCTGCGCGATCAGGCCGGGAATGTCGTCGTCGCGCACCAGCAGCAGGTCCACCGGCTCGCCTTCGCCGAAGCAGAACAGTTTGTCGCGGCTTTGCCGGAACGTGAGGCCGCAACGCTTGAGCAGGTCCAGCGCCGGTTCGGTGAGCCGGCCGGATTTCTGCATCGCGATGCGCAGGCGGTCGCGGGGCTTCATGCGCGCGCCCTCTTCGTGGCGGCGCGGCGGCGCGACGCGCGCGCCGCGGCGGCCAGGTAGCCGCCGTTGCCCTGGTTGAGGAAGCGCGCCACGCGGCCGATGGTGGTAATGCTCACCGCGGTGCGTTCGTGGATCTCGCGGTAGGCCACGCCGTCCAGCAGGTACGGCACCACGCGCCAGCGGTCCACCAGCACTTCCAGCTCGGCCGGCGTGCACAGGTCGCGCAGGAAGGCCTCCATTTCCGACACATCCTTCAGCGACAGCAGCGCCTGGCACAGGCTCTGCTCTGCGGACTCGGCGGGCATCTCGGGATCCAGCGAACGACGTTTCATAATGTATTAACGCATTAGTACATTGGAGCGTCATTGTAGGCAGCGAAGGCCTTGAACGCAAGCCGCGGATGCGGCACTGCGCGCTAGGCATTCAGGGTTGCCGGGCGCACGGCGGGCAGGCCGGAATGCGCGCACAAAAAAACCCCGCCGGAGCGGGGTTCTTCGCGAAGCATGGCAGGCCGGATCAGGCCGACTTTTTCTTCGGCGCGGCCTTCTTCACGGCGGCGGTCTTGGTCACGGTCGGCTTGGCGCCGGCCACGGCCGGCTGCGCGCCGTGGACGCGGGTGTTGCCATAGCTGCCGCGGTAGGTCTTGCCGCGACGGGTCTTGCGATCGCCCTTGCCCATGGGAATCTCCTCAGGAATGCGTGATGGCTGCGCATCATAGCAGCGGCCGCGGCGGCGCCATAGCCGCCCCACCCCCAGCTCAGGCGCGGCCGTGGCCGGCGCAGCCCCGCGGCGGATCCAGGCATTCTTCCGGGTCGACCTGCACGGTGACGTGCTGGATGCCGAAACGCTCCCGCAGCAGGCGATTGATGGCGCGCAGCGCCCGCGCCGCGTCGGCCGGGTCGTGCAGTTCGGCATGCAAGGTGGCCATGCGCGAACCGGAGGCCAGCTGCCACACGTGCAGATGGTGGATGCCGCGGACCGAGGCGTCCGCGCCGCGCAACGCCGCTTCCACTTCGGCGCTGTCCATGCCGTCCGGCACGCCCTCCAGCAGGATGTGCGCGGAACGGCGCAGCAGTTGCCAGGCGCTGCCGAGGATCAGCGCCGCCACCAGCAGCGAGAGCACCGGGTCGGCCCATAGCCAGCCCATCCAGCGGACCAGCAGCGCCGCCAGCACCGCCGCCACCGAGCCAAGCAGGTCGCCCAGCACGTGCAGGCTGGCGCTGGCCAGGTTCACGTCGTCGTGCGAGTGGCCATGCAGGCTGCGCAGCACCAGCAGGTTCACCAGCAGGCCGACGACCGCCACGGCCAGCATCATGCCCGAGAGGATCTCGCCCGGATGCAGCAGGCGCTGCACCGCCTCCCAGGCCACCCAGGCGACCAGCACGAACTGGCTGATGGCATTGACGAAGCCGACCAGCACCTCCATGCGCCCGTAGCCGTAGCTGCGCCGCGCATCCGCCGGCCGCAGCGCCAGGCGCGCGCCGACGTAAGCCATGAACAGCGCCAGCGCGTCCACCATCATGTGGCCGCCGTCGGTGAGCAACGCCAGCGAGCCCGACCACAGGCCGCCGACCACTTCGGCCAGCATGGTGACGGTGGTCAGCGCGAAGGCCGTCAGCAGCTTGCGGCCGCGATGGCCGGCGTGCGGCGGATGGTCGTGGCCGTGCCCTTCCGCACCATGCGAATGGGAATGGCCGTGCTGGCAGGAATGCATGTCGCTCATGCCCGGATGCTAGGGAACGCGGATGTCGTTACACAATCACCGCGCGTGCCGCCGGCACGCCTCACCACGGCACGACCTGGCCGGAACGGTCGAGATATTGCAGGCCGGGCACACCGCGCTTCGCGATCAGCACATCGACCAGCAGCGGCACGCTTTCCTCGATCGTATAGGGCGCGTCGGAGCCGCCCAAGTCGGTGCGGATCCAGCCCGGAGCGAGCGACACCATGGCGCGCGGATGCGCGGCCTCGCGCGCCGCGAAGCTGCGCATGAACATGTTCAGCGCCGCCTTGCTGCCGCGGTAGACCTCGCGCATGCCGGTCTCGTTGTTCGCGATGCTGCCCTGCCCGGATGACATCACGCCGATCAGCCCGTCGGCCGGCACCAGGTCCTGCAGCGCCTCGTTCGTGCGCATCGGGCCGAGCGCGTTCGTCACCATCACGCGGACGAACTCATCCGTCGCCACCTCGCCGATGTGCACGTGCTGGTCGCGGGTGGTGATTCCCGCATTGACGAACAGGATGTCGAGCACCTTGCCAGCGAGGCGCTGGCGCAGGGCCGCGATCTGCCCGGCCTCGTCGATGTCCAGCGCTTCGATGCGGACGCGCCCCGGATGCTTCCCGGCCAGGTCGTGCAAGTCGGTCCCGAAGCCGGCCCTGACCGTACCGATGACGTTCCATCCCCGGTCGAGGAATCCGGCAGCGATGGCCGCACCCAGCCCGCGCGAGGCGCCGACGATGAGGATCGTGGAGGCGGACGGCATGGATTACGGCCCCTGGGTGGCGCTCAATGCGCGCATTGCGGACCGTGCACATGCGTTTCGGCATGCGCATGGCGACGGTCGATGTACAGGTTCACGAAATGCGCCGAGGCCACCAGCAGGCCGCCGCAGGTCACCATCACGCTGTGCACGACGATGTGCTGCTGTTCCGACACCCAAACGACGCCGAGTACCAGCAGCGCCAATCCCGGCAAGGCCAGCCACAGAGGCAACGGATAGCGGTGCCTGCGGTAGCCGCCGATCAGGGCGAACAGCGCCAGCGAGGCGGCGAACAGCACGAAGTCGCGCTCGAAACGATGCCCCGCCAGGAAACCCAGCCCGAGCAGCGGCAGCAGGGTCAACACGAACGGCAGCAGCGCGCAATGGATGGCGCACAGGAACGACGCCGTGGCGCCCACGCGGTCGGCCACATGCCACCAGCGCGCAGACAGCGGCATGCCGTCCGCGCCATCTGCCACGGGACGGTTCAACGCACTTTCGGCTTCGGCTGGGGATCCGATCCTGCTCATGCCTGTAATGTTACTTTATAACATTCATGCAGCACAAGCGGGTCCGATCGACCGGGCTGGCGTCAGGATTGCCGGCAGCGCTTGCAGACGCCGTGCACTTCCAGCGTTTGCGCCTGGGCACGGAAGCCCAGGGCCCGGGCCTGCCCCTCGATCAGTTCCGCCACGCGCGGGTCGCAGACCTCCTCCGCGCCCGAGCAGACGTCGCAGATCAGGAACGGCACCTGGTGCGCCTCGGCCGGATGATGGCAGGAGACGAAAGCGTTGATCGACGACAGCTTGTGGATGAACCCTTGTTCCAGCAGGAAATCCAACGCGCGGTACACCGTCGGCGGCGCCGCGTTGCCGTGGTGCTCGCGCAACTGGTCGAGCAGGTCGTAGGCCTTCACCGGCTTGTCCGCGGCGGCGACCAGCTCCAGCACTTCCATGCGCAGCGGGGTGAGGCGCAGGCCGCGCTCCTCGCTGACATGCGCCACCTCGCGCACGAAACTCTTCGCGTCGCGCGGATGGGCGTGGTGGATGTGCGGCTTGCTGGCGGCGTCGTGGACCACGTGGACTCTCCTCGCAGAGGATCATACATGCGCCCGCCGCCAGGGCGATGCAATGGGTCAGCGCCGCAACGGCGGCGGCGCGGCCTGCGGCTTGGGGCGCGGACGGAAACAGATCACCAGCCAGCCGATCGGCCCCAGGAACCAGGCCCAGGCGACGCCCTCCCACAGGCGGCCCCGCCACCAGCCCAGCAGCGCGCCCACCGCCACGAACACCAGGTTCCACCAGAACAGCGCGGTCCACGGCACCATGTCCCACAGGTTGCGGCAGATCTGCCAATACGCGCCTGGCGCATTCGGATCGACGCCGTGCAGGGCGCGCGCAAGCAGCTCGTCCACTGCCGCGCCCGGCTCAGCCCCGCGCCAGCGACAGCGCGTGGTCGATGCGCTTCAGCGCCTCGTCGCGGCCGCAGAGGTAGATCGTGTGATCGATGGACGGCGAGACCTGCGTGCCGGTGATCGCCACGCGCAGCGGCTGGGCGATCTTGCCCATGCCCAGCGCCAGCGTCGCCGCCACCTGCTCGATGACCTGGTGGATGGGCTCGGGCTTCCACTCCACGGCGGCCAGCAGCACCCTGGCCGCTTCCAGCACGGCGGTCGCGCTGTCGTTCTTCAGGTGCTTGGCGACGGCCTTGTCGTCCCATTCGGCGATGGGGCCGTACCAGATCTTCGCGCGCTCGGCCATTTCCTTCAGCGTATGCACGCGGTCGCGCAGCGCCACGATCACGTCGGCGGGCGCGGGGCCGTGCGTCGCATCGATGCCGGCGCGCGCGAGGTGCCACGCGAACTCGGGCGCGAGCGCGGCCGGATCATCGGTCTTGAGGTAATGCTGGTTGAGCCAGTTGAGCTTCTCGGTGTCGAAGCGCGAGGCGGCCTTGTTGACGTCGGCGGCGTCGAACAGCGCGATCATTTCCTCGCGCGAGAAGATCTCCTGGTCGCCGTGCGACCAGCCGAGGCGCACCAGGTAGTTGAGGATGGCGTGCGGCAGGTAGCCTTCCTCGCGGTACTCCATCACGCTCACCGAGTTGGTGCGCTTGGAGAGCTTCTTGCCCTCCTTGTCGAGGATCATCGGCAGGTGCGCGAACTCCGGCACCGGCGCGCCCAGCGCGCGGTAGATGTTGATCTGGCGCGGCGTGTTGTTGACGTGGTCGTCGCCGCGGATCACCTCGGTGATGCCCATGTCGATGTCGTCCACCACCACGGCGAAGTTGTAGGTGGGCCACCCGTCGGAGCGGAAGATCACCAGGTCGTCCAGCTCGGCATTGGCCCATTCCACCCGGCCCTTCACCTTGTCGTCGAACACCACCGCGCCTTCCAGCGGATTGCGGAAGCGGATCACCCGGTTCGGGTCCTCGCGGTACGGCTCGTTGCGGTCGCGGTAGTAGCCGTTGTAGCGGGGCTTTCCGCCCTTCGCCATCGCGGCCTCGCGCATCGCCTCGATCTCCTCCTTGCTCTCGTAGGCGTAATAGGCCTTGCCTTCGGCGAGCAGGCGCTCGGCCACTTCCCGGTAGCGCGCAAGGCGGTGGGTCTGGTACACCGGAGCCGCGTCGGCGGAAAGATCGAGCCAGGCCATCGCATCGAGGATCGCCTGCACGGCTTCGTCGGTGGAGCGCTCGCGGTCGGTATCCTCGATGCGCAACAGGAATTCGCCACCGCGACGCCGCGCTTCGAGCCAGCAGTAAAGCGCGGTGCGCGCGCCGCCGATATGCAGGAAACCGGTGGGGCTGGGGGCGAAACGGGTGCGGACGGTCATGGAGAGTGTCAGGAATGCGAGAAACCGCGGATTTTAGCCGATACCGCCGATGCTTCGGCGCGGCACTGCTGCTGGCCGGCTTTGCCTCGAACGCCGCAGCCCTGGACAACCCCGGCTACGACCGCCCCGGCCTCGGCTTCACGCCGGCCGTGCTCGGCAGCGGGGACATCACGCTGGAACAGGGCCTGCCGGACTGGAGCCTCAGCCGCGACGGCGGCGGCAGCAGCGCGCAATACACCGCCGACAGCCTGTTGCGGCTTGGCATCGGCCACGCGCTGGAATTGCAGCTCGGCAGCTCCTACAACCGCCTCGCGCAGGGCGGCGCCATCGACTACGGGCGCGGCGACACCACGTTGGGGGTGAAATTCGTCCTGCCCGCACACGGCAATTTCAGCTGGGGATTGCTTGGCAGCGTGGAGTTCACCGATGGCGAAGCCGACTTCCGCAATCCGCGCCGCCAATACCTGCTGGGCGCCGCCTTCAACTGGCAACTCGACGCACGCAACAGCGCCGCGCTGTATCTGGAAGACATCCGCAGCGGCGGCCAGGACAGCCGCCAGCTTGCCGTCAACGACGGCTACGCATTCACTTCGACGCTCAACGGCTACGTCGAATTCGATGTAATGGATGTCGCCGGCTCCGGCCACGGCAGCCGTGCCGGTGCGGGGCTGGCGTGGATGCTCACGCCACGCGTGCAGTTGGACGCCAGCATGCGCCACCGGATCGGCGGCGCGGCCCCCGAGTGGGAGGCCGGCCTCGGCGTGTCGGTGTATTTCGGGCACTGAAAACCGCCGTCATCGTCGCGTCACGCATTCGCCACCCGCACGCAAAGCCGCGCGGCGAAGCTGCCCGCAGGTCACGCGAGGGCAACCGTCATGCGCATCGGCATCGTCAGCGAAACCTGGCCGCCAGAGGTCAATGGCGTCGCGCTCACCGTGCACGGCCTCGCCAACGGGCTGGCGGCACGCGGCCACGCGGTCGAGGTGGTGCGGCCACGCCAGGCGTGGCCAAGCGCGGCGGAGCCGCAGTTCGAGACCGTATTCACCCGCGGTGCGGCATTGCCCCGCTATCCGGGATTGCGCTTCGGCCTGCCTGCCGGACGAATCCTGCGGGAACGCTGGGCGCGGGAGCGCCCCGATGCGATCTACGTCGCCACCGAAGGTCCGCTGGGCAGCTCGGCGCTGCGCGCGGCGAATGCCTTGCGCATTCCGGCGGCCAGCGGCTTCCACACACGCTTCGACAGCTATGCAGGGCACTACGGCCTGCGCTGGCTCACGCCGCTGGTGCGCGGCCATCTGCGCCGCTTCCACAACCGTGCCGGCGCCACCCTGGTTCCCACCGACGCGCTGGCCGACGAGCTCGCCGGACTCGGCGTGGACAATCCCCGCCTGCTGCGACGCGCGGTGGACACGCAACTGTTCCACCCCGGCCAACGCGATCCGGCGCTGCGCGCGCGCTGGAGCGTCGACGCCGGCACGCCGGTGATGCTGTACGTCGGCCGCATCGCCGCGGAGAAAAACCTCGACCTCGCCGTGCAGGCCTTCCGCTCCGCGCAGCGGCAGCAACCTGCGATGCGCTACGTGTGGGTGGGCGACGGTCCCGCCCGCGCCGCACTGCAGGAGGCGAACCCGGACTTCATCTTCGCCGGCATGCAACGCGGCGTGGCATTGGCCCGGCACGTCGCCAGCACGGACCTGTTCCCCTTCCCCAGCCTCAGCGAAACCTTCGGCAACGTGATCCTGGAGGCGCTGGCCTGCGGCGTGCCGGTGATCGCCTACCGCGAGGGCGCCGCGCGCGAACATCTGCGCGACGGCTACAACGGCTACTGCGTCGCGTCCGGCGACGCCGATGCATTCGTCGCGGCCACCGCCAGGCTGGCCGGCAATCCGGCCCTGATCCGCCATATGGGCCGCCGTGCGCACGAGAGCACGGCGCGGCTGTCGCCGGAACAGGTCATCCGCGAATTCGAGTTACTGCTGCGCGAACTGGCCGAGGAGCAACGTCATGACCACGATACCGTCGCCATTCACGCCTAGAGGCCTGGCCTTCGACCGCCGCGTCTGCGTGGCGGCGAACCGCTGGGGCACGCGCCGCGCGGTGGGCGCGTTCTTCGGCGCCATCAGCCGGCTCGGCGACGGCATCTTCTGGTACGCGCTGATGCTGGCGCTGATCGCCGTGGACGGCCGGCGCGGATGCCTTGCCGCCGCGCACATGGCCGCCACCGGGCTGGCCGCCCTGCTGCTCTACCGCCTGCTGAAACGGCATACGCGGCGGCCGCGCCCGTTCCGCGCCTGCCCTGGCGTGATCGCGCACGTGCCGCCGCTGGACGAATTCAGTTTCCCGTCTGGCCACACCTTGCAGGCCGTGAGCTTCACCGTGGTGGCGCTGACCTGGTATCCGCTGCTGGCGCCGCTGCTGCTCGGTTTCACCGCGCTGGTCGCCGCATCGCGCGTGATCCTCGGCCTGCACTACCCCAGCGACGTACTCGCCGCCACCGTCATCGGCGGCGCACTCGGCATGCTGTCGCTGTGGTTGGCGCATGCGGCCGCCATTCTCGCCTGAGCAATTTCTGCGCATCGCGTCGCGTACTGCTGCATGCTCAAGCACTTGCGGCACCTGTCCACAGGCTATGCCTGCATGCGTCCACATGGACTGTGGAAAACGCGCAGCGCGCTGCGCAGAAATTCACCAATGCGTGCCAAGTGCCTGTCGCCAAAGCGGCGAACGCGGCTTGTCCACAGCTTTGTGCAGCAGGCATCCACACCGCTTGTGGAAAACCGCGCCGCGGAAACGACGATGCCGCCCGCAGGCGGCATCGCATCGCGCCACGAAGCGACAGATCACGCCGCGCGCGGCGCCTTCTGCAGCAGGTTGAGCAGGTCGGCCAGCTTGTCGCGCATCGCGCGGCGGTCGACGATCAGATCGATCGCGCCGTGCTCCAACAGGAACTCGGAACGCTGGAAGCCCTCGGGCAGGGTCTCGCGCACGGTCTGCTCGATCACCCGCGGACCGGCGAAGCCGATCAGCGCCTTCGGCTCGCCGATGTTGATGTCGCCCAGCATGCCCATGCTGGCGGAGACGCCGCCGGTGGACGGGTTGGTCAGCACGCTGATGTAGGGCACGCCGGCGTCGCGCAGCTTCGCCAGCACCGCCGAGGTCTTGGCCATCTGCATCAGCGAGAACAGGCCTTCCTGCATGCGCATGCCGCCGCTGGCGGCGAAGCACACCAGGGCGCTCTTCTCGGCCAGCGCGCGCTCGCCCGCTCGCGAGAACTTCTCGCCGCCGACCGAGCCCATCGAGCCGCCGACGAAGCCGAACTCGAACGCGGTGGCGACCAGCGGCCGCCCTTTCAGCAGGCCGCTCATCGCGATCAGCGAGTCCTTCTCGCCGCTGGATTTCTGCGAGGCGGCGATGCGTTCGCGGTACTTCTTGGAGTCGCGGAACTTGAGCGGATCGGTGGCCTCCATGCTCGGCCACAGCTCCTGCGTCGAGCCTTCGTCGAGCAGCGCAAGCAGGCGGGTGCGGGCACGGATCGCATGATGGTGGTCGCACTTGGGGCAGACCATCAGGTTGCGCTCCAGCTCGGGCTTGTACAGCACCGAGCCGCAGCCCGCGCATTTCTCCCACACACCCTCGGGCACCTTGCCCTTGCCCGCGCCGGAGCCTTGCGTGTGCGCACGCGGGGTCATGATTTTCTGCAGCCAGTTCATAGCGAAGCCTCTGGTGAAGCGCGCATTCTAGCCGAGTTCGCCGCTGGCACCGGACGCGGGCGTGTGGTGTGCGCCGTCACGGCGTCTTGAAGTGGCCTTCGAGGTCTTGCAGCAGTCCCGGCCCCATCGGCGCCCAATCCAGCTTGGCCTTGGTTTGCGCGCTGAGCGCGGTCATGTCGTGCCCGGCGAACATGCCGAGCCAGCCGAAATGCGTCGCGGCCTGCTCCGACGACAGCGAGACCGATGGGACGCCCAAGCCGCGACCGATGACCTCGGCGATGTCGCGCAACGCCACGCCCTCCTCAGCCACCGCGTGGTAGCGGGCACCCGGCTCACCCCTCTCGATGGCGAGCCGGTAGAGCCGCGCCACGTCGAGCACGTGCGCGGCCGCAAAGCGGTTGCCTCCATCGTCCACGAAGGCGGAGACGCCCTTGTCGCGAGCCACCGCAATGAAGTAGGTGATCAGTCCATGCTTCGTCGTGTCGTGGACCTGCGGCAGGCGCACGATCGACACGTTGATCCCGTCTGCCGCCAGCGCGTTCGCGGCCAATTCCGAGGCCCTGCGCGGATTGGGATGCTCGGGATTGAAGACGTCCTCGACGGCCGGCTGTGAGTGCTCCAGACTTCCCATGCCGACACCGGACGTGACGACGAGCGGGCGATCCGAACCGGCGAGCGCGGAGCCCAACGCCGCGATGGCGCGGCTGTCCTTCTCGCAATTGGCGACGAAGTTGGAGAAGTCGTGGTCGAAGGCGCAATGGATCACGCCGTCCGATTGGGCCGCGCCGCGGCGCAGGCTGTCGAGATCTTCGAGGTCGCCGCGGTGTACTTCCGCGCCCATCCCGGCCAGCGCTTGCGCGCCGGCGTCCGAGCGGGTCAACCCAAGCACCCGATGACCGTGGCGCAACAGCTCCGCGACGATGGCCGAACCGATGAAACCGGTGGCGCCGGTAACGAATACACGCATGGAATTTGTCCTCTGCAACGCATGGAATGGTCGCTACTATCGACGCCTTGCCTATTGCCGATGAAGCCGTGACGTCATACGGGTATGAGCACTAACAGGAAACCGCCACCGGCCGCGGAGCCGAACCGTCTGGGAAGCTATCTCAGGGCCCGGCGCGCGAAGCTTGATCCGTCGGCGCTGGGCCTGCCGCTGGAGCGGCGCCGCACGCCCGGGCTGCGGCGCGAGGAAGTGGCGCAGCGCGCGCACGTCAGCGTGACCTGGTACACCTGGCTGGAGCAGGGCCGCGGCGGCGCGCCTTCGCCCGAAACGCTCGAACGCATCGCCGCAGCGCTGCAGCTCGACCGTGCCGAGCGCGAGCATCTGTTCCTGCTCGCGCTCGGCCATCCGCCGGAAGTCCGCTTCCAACCGGGCGGCGGCGTCACGCCACGCCTGCAACGCGTGCTGGACGCGATGGAATCCAGCCCGGCGCTGATCAAGACCTTTACGTGGGACGTGGTGGCATGGAACCGCGCCGCCGCCGCGGTGCTTACCGATTACGGCGCGCTCCCGCCCGACCAGCGCAACGCGTTGCGCTTGATGTTCAGCGATCCGCGCGTGCGGGCGGCCCAGCACAACTGGGAAAGCGTGGCGCGCTCGGTGGTGGCGGTGTTCCGCGCCGACGTGGCACGCGCAGGTGCAGGTGCGTCGGAAAGCGTGCGCGCCCTGGTCGACGAACTGGCGCGGCAAAGCCCCGAGTTCGCCGCCATGTGGCGCGACAGCGACGTGCGCCACTTCGGCGAAGGCAGCAAGCGATTGACCCATCCGCAGGCCGGAGAGATCGCGCTGGAATACTCGTCCTTCGCGGTGGACGGCCGTCCCGACCTGGGCATGATGGTGTTCAACCCGGCCACGCCGGCGGACGCGGCCAGGATGCTCGAACTCATCCGCGCGCGGGAAGGCCGCTGACGGACGCGACTCAACGCGCGTCGAGCGCTTCCCGCACGGGCCGCAGGAACGCGGCCAAGCGCGCAGCGATTTCCTCGGCGGTGGCCGCGCCTTCCAGCCGCTCCACCAGCGCGCTGCCGATCACCACCGCATCGGCGAAACCGGCAATGGCCTTTGCGCTGGCCGCATCGCGCACGCCGAAGCCCACGGCCACCGGCGCCTTCGCATGCGCGCGCAGGTCGGCCACGCGCGCGGCGATGTCGTCGGTACTCAGGCGCGCCGCGCCGGTGATGCCGGCGAAGGACACGTAGTAGAGGAAACCCTCGGCCGCCGCGCACAGCTTCGCGAGGCGCACCGGCGAGGTGGTGGGCGCCGCGAGCAGGATCTGCGCCAGGCCGGCCGCGCGCAGCGGCGCCAGCACTTCGGCCTCTTCCAGCGGGCAGTCGACCAGCAGCACGCCATCGACGCCGGCCCGCACGGCCTCGGCGGCGAAACGTTCGTAGCCATGGATCTCGACGGGATTCAGGTAGCCCATCAGCACCACCGGCGTGTCGGTGTCGCGCTGGCGGAACTCGGCAACCCAGCGCAGCACGTCGCCCAACCCCACGCCCTTGTCGAGGGCGCGCTCGCTGGCGTGCTGGATCACCGGGCCGTCGGCCATCGGGTCGGAGAACGGCACGCCCAGCTCGATCACGTCGGCGCCGGATTCAACCAGCGCATGCATCAGCGCCACCACGTGTTCGGGCCAGGGATCGCCGGCAGTGACGAAGGGAATCAGGCCGGTGCGGCCGGCGGACTTCAGCGCGGCAAAGCGGCGGTCGATGCGGTTCATACCTGCACTCCTTCGCGTGCGGCAATCGTGTGCACGTCCTTGTCGCCGCGGCCGGAAAGATTGCACAGCACCATGCCGTCCTGCGGATATTCGCGCGCCAGCTTGATCGCCTGCGCGACGGCATGGCTGGATTCCAGCGCGGCGAGAATGCCTTCAGTACGCGCCAGCAGATGGAACGCCTCCAGCGCCTCGTCGTCGGTGACGCCGATGTAGTCGGCGCGCCCGGCATCCTTGAGGAAGGCATGCTCGGGGCCGACGCCGGGATAATCGAGGCCCGCCGATACCGAATGCGTCTCGGTGATCTGGCCGTCGTCGTCGCACAGCACGTAGGTGCGGTTGCCGTGCAGCACGCCGGGGCGCCCTGCGGCCAGCGAGGCCGCATGATGGCCGGTGGCGATGCCCTCGCCCGCCGCCTCGGCGCCGACGATGCGCACGTCGCGGTCGTTGAGGAAGGCATGGAACAGGCCGATCGCGTTGGAGCCGCCGCCCACGCAGGCAGTGAGCACGTCCGGCAAGCGGCCGTACTGCGCCAGCATCTGCGCGCGCGCCTCGCGGCCGACGATGGCGTTGAAGTCGCGCACCATCAGCGGGTACGGATGCGGGCCGGCCACGGTGCCGATGATGTAGAAGGTGTCGGCCACGTTGGTGACCCAGTCGCGCATTGCCTCGTTCAAGGCGTCCTTCAGCGTCTTCGAGCCGGAAGTCACCGGCACCACCTCGGCGCCGAGCAGCTTCATGCGGTAGACGTTGATCTTCTGCCGCTCGATGTCGGTGGCGCCCATGTAGACCACGCACTTCAGGCCCAGCCGCGCGGCCACCGTGGCGCTGGCCACGCCGTGCTGGCCGGCGCCGGTCTCGGCGATGATGCGCGTCTTGCCCATGTGCCGCGCCACCAGCGCCTGGCCCACGGTGTTGTTGATCTTGTGCGCGCCGGTGTGGTTCAGGTCCTCGCGCTTGAGCAGGATGCGCGCGCCGCCCACGTGCCCGGTCAGCCGTTCGGCGAAATACACCGGGCTGGGCCGACCCACGTAATGCGTGAGGTCGCGGTCGAGTTCGGCGATGAAGGCCGGATCCTGGCGCAGGCGCAGGTAGGCCTCGGTCAGCTCGGCCAGCGGCGCCATCAAGGTTTCGGCGACGTAGCTGCCGCCGAACTGGCCAAAACGGCCGTGCTTGTCGGGGAAGGCGTGGAAATCCCGGATCTCGGGCATGGCGACTCCATTGGAAGGTTCAGCGTCAGTCTCACACCTTACCGCCTTGGAAAGCCGCAAAAAAGCGAAAAGATCGCACTCATACTTGAGCTAAACTCACAGCATGCCGGATCGCGACCTGCCCTCGCTGAATGCCCTGCGCGCCTTCGAGTCCGCTGCGCGGCTGGGCAGCATGAGCCTTGCCGCACAGGAACTGCACGTGACCCACGGTGCGGTGAGCCGGCAAGTGCGCACGCTGGAAGAGGCGCTGGGGCAGCCATTGTTCGTCCGCCAGGGGCGCGGCGTCGCGCTCACCGCGACCGGCCAGCAGTTGCGCGAGCAATGCAGCAGCGCCTTCGGGCAGTTGCGGGAGGGTTGGCTGCAGTTGCGTAACGCCCACGCCAATGCGGCCTGCGTACTCGGCTGTTCCGGCAGCGTGCTGGCGCGCTGGGTGATTCCGCGACTCGACCGCCTGCGCCACGACCTGCCCGCGTTGACCCTGCACCTGGCCGTGCAGGAGGAACCCGTCGTCGACCATCTCGCCGACGTGGATGCCGCCTTGCTGCTGGCCGCACCGCCCTTTCCCGCCGGCTGGCAGGTGCACGAGCTGGCCCCCGAACGCATCGGCCCCGTGCTCAGCCCGCGCTACCCCGGCGCCGACCGCCTGCGCGAATCGCCCGCCAGCGCATTGTGCGAGGAACCGTTGCTGCACACCGCCTCGCGCCCGCAGGCATGGCCGGAATGGGCGCGCGCCATGGGCCTGCCGCCCGAATCGCTGCAGCAGACCCAGGCCCTGCCCCATCTTTATTTCCTGCTGGAGGCCGCTGCAGCCGGACTGGGCGTGGCGATCGCGCCGCAGCCGCTGGTGGCCGACGACCTCGCCAGCGGACGGCTGCTCGCACCCTGGGGGTTCCGCGAAACCTCCGCGTGCTGGGCACTGGTTTCGGCAGGGCGCGGCGGCGATGCGCGCCTCGCCGCGCTGGCGGATTGGCTGCACCGCGAACTGAGCGAAGCATGAGAAGGCGGGCGCTCAAAGATTCTGCCGCGCGCCTTCCTTCAGCTTCTCCACGATCTCCGGCGTCTGCCGCCCCAGCACGCCGCGGCGCTGCTCCGGGATGTGCGCCACGCTTTCTTCGCCGCCAAACACGTAGTAATCCAGCAGCCGGCGCCATTGTTCCCGTTCGGCCGGCGGCAGCTCGCGGAAGGCCAGCAGGCAGTGGAACAGCGCCGCGCGCGCATAGCCGGAGTTGTAGCCGGGCACGTCCACCGGGCTCCACCAGTAGTTCATCAGCGCGTTGAGCTGCTGCAGCGACTCCACGTTGTGCCACCACAGCGGCGGGATGTAGATCGCGTCGCCGGGATGCAGCTCGACTACCTGCGCGGCGGCCAGCGCCTGCTTCAGGCGCGGATAGCGCGGATCGTCGGGGCGGTCCAGCCGCGCCAGGCTGATCGCCGCGCCGGTGGGCGCGAAATCCAGCGGGCCGATGTAGAGGTTGGGCAATTGCTCCGGCGGGAACAGGGTGAAGCGCCGTGCGCCGCACAGCACGCAGGCGATGTTGCGCATCGAATCGAAATGGGTGGGCGTGGTGGCCTTGTTGCCCACCCACAGGCGCGGCTCCACCGAGGGATCGAGGAACGGCAGCGTGTGGTCTTCCAGCAAGCCGGGCAGGCATTCGCGCACGCGCGCGCTCTGGATCACCAGCGCCGGCGCGTGCTCGCGCCGGCTGTAGCTGGCCAGCCGCTGCAGGCCCAGGGTCACCGGCACCTTGAAGTGCTGGTAGTTCATCTCGCCCAGGTCCGCCGAGTAGCCGACGATGCCGTCGGCCTCCGGCGCCACCATCAGCGTGCTGACATCGGCGCCGTTGTCCAGCTCGGCCAGGCGCTGCGCGAAGGCGGTGTCCGACTGCAGCGCGAGCTGCACGATCGGCCAGTCGCGCACCAGGCCGCGGATCGCCAGTGGACGCTCGCGGTCGATCAGGATGCGCGGATCGAAGGGATGGCTTGCATCGACCCGGCACTCCTCCATCGCGGCCGGTACCGGCACCGTGCTGGAAACTTCGCTCATGACTTTGCATCCCCCTGGTCCGCGGCACGCACCGCCGCGATGAAATCCCGCAACTTGCCGGCGTCCTTGATGCCCGGCGCCGATTCCACGCCGCTGGCCACGTCCACCGCCCATGGCCGCGCCGCGCGTATCGCCGCACCCACGTTGCCCGCATGCAGGCCGCCGGCGAGTATCACCGGCTGCGCTAGATCGCCGGGCAGCAACGACCAGTCGAACGCCTTGCCGCTGCCGCCGGCTTCGCCCGCGGCATGGCCATCTAGCAGCAACGCGGCGGCCTGCGGATAGTCGCGCAGGCGCGGCAACGCCGCGGCGCCCTCGCCCATCGCAATGGCCTTGAGGTAGGGCCGCCCGAAACGCGCGCACCACGCATCAGGTTCGTCGCCGTGGAATTGCAGCAGGTCGGGTTGCACCGTCGCCACGACGTCCTCGACCAGGCCTGCCTCGTCGTCCATGAACAGGGCCACGGCATCCACGAAGGGCGGCAACGCGCGGCGGATCGTCCGCGCCTGCTCCAGCGCCACCCGGCGCTTGCTGCGTGCGGTGAATACCAGGCCGATCGCGTCCGCGCCCAGCCGCGCGGCCAGCAGCGCATCCTCGACGCGGGTCATGCCGCAGCACTTGATGCGGGTCATTGCGACACCTCTGCCGGCAGGCCCCAATGCGCCTCGTAACGCGGACCGAGGAAGGTCAGGCCCGATGACGGCGCCGTGGGCCCGGCTAGCTCGCGGTTGCGGCCGGCCAGCAGTTCGGCGACCCATTCCACCGGCTGCTCGCCACGCCCCACCGGCAGCAGCGAACCCACGATGTTGCGCACCATGTGGTGAAGAAAGGCGTTCGCCTCGATTTCCACGATCACCTGCTCGTCCTCGCGCCGCACGCTCACCGCCAGCACGCAGCGGCGCGGATGCGCGGCCTGGCAGGAAACCGCGCGGAACGCGGAGAAATCGTGCTCGCCCAGCAGGGCTTGCGCTGCGGCATGCATGCGCGCGGCATCCAGCGGCAGGCGTTCCCAGGTGACGTAGCGCGCGTCCAACGCCGCACGCACCGGCCGGTTGAGGATGGTGTAGCGGTAGCGCCGGCTGCGCGCGGAAAAGCGTGCATGGAAATCCTCCGCCACCGGCTGCGCCCACAGCACCGCCACGCTGCGCGGCAAGTTGGAGGTCGCGCCAAGCAGCCAGCCGCGCATTTCGCGCTCCACCGGCGCGTCAAAATGCACCACCTGGCAACGGCCGTGCACACCGGCGTCGGTACGGCCCGCGCAGGTTACCTCGACCGGCTGCGCGGCCACCTTGGACAAGGCTTGTTCCAATGCGCCCTGCACCGTGTCGCCATGGGTCAGGCGCTGCCAGCCGAGGAAGTCGGTGCCGTCGTATTCGATGCCCAGGGCAATGCGCATGGATCGTGCTGTCGATTCAATGTTCAAAGATGGTGAGCGTAACAGGCATCTTCCCTGCGATCGTCCGTGATCGCGAAATCAAACGGGCGGCCATCCTTGGCCGCACTCTTCAGAACTTGCGACCGCCCCTGGTCGCGAAAATCAAACGGGCCGGCATGGCCGGCCCGTTTGCGCGTTACTGAAGAACCAGACCGCTCAGTGCAGGTCGTCGAGCAGGCGCTTGGCCACGTCGCGCTGCATCTGGCTGCCTTCGTGCAACACCTCTTCGAGCATGGCGCGCGCGCCTTCCGGATCGCCCATGTCGAGGTAGGCACGGGCCAGGTCGAGCTTGGTATCCACCGGATCGTCGCTGAACTCGCGCGGCTCGATGTCGTGGCCGATGGTCTGCACATGCGACTCCGGCTCCTCGCCGAACTGCCAGGTCGACTTCGGCTCGGCGTTGCGGATGACCGTGGCGTCTTCGTCTTCGACATGCTCCGGCGCCGGCCTGGCGTCGTCGGCACGCTTGTCGTGCGGCGGAGTGAGATCGAAATTGAAGTTGTATTCGCTCACCGTGACCGGGTTGGCCGGCATCGGCGGCGGCACGGCCGGAGCGGGTGAAGCTGCCGGCTCGGCGGCGTACTGGTCGATATCGAAGCCGTGGTGCCCCTCGTGTTCGTCCATCGCCATGTCGCCGTGGTTGGCGAACAGCGGATGGGCCGGCACCAGGTCTTCGCCCATGCGCACCACCTGCTGCCACTCCTCCTGATGCGGATCGGTGACGTGGGCATGCATGGCCTCGGCCGCAGCCTCGAAGTGCTCGATGTCGCGGCGGCCGTAGTACAGGCTGACCAGTTCCAGGTGCAGGCCGATGTCGTCCGGGTGCTCGGCCAACTGGTCCAGCAGCAGGTTCTGGTCGATGTCGTCGCCCGCGTCGTCGAGCAGCGGCTCGGCACCGAAACGGTCGGCCAGCGAGGACGGCGGCTTCGGCAGCGAGGACGCGGGCTTCGCCTTGCGGCGGCCAGCCAATGCCCACAGCAACAGCAGCAGGACGGCGACACCGCCCAGGGCCTGCACCCAGAGCTGGGCGTACCAGGGTTCTTCGCTGGCCGACGCAGGCTTGAGCGGCGCGGTCTTGGCCGCTTCGTGCTTGGCTGGCTCGGCCTTGGCCGGGCTCGCGACGCTGGCGGCCGGCGTCGCCGCGGCGCTGCTGGCCGGGGCCGGGGTCGATGCCGCCTTGGCCACAGTCGCACTGGCCGCGGGCGCCTGCGTCGCCGGGGCGGAAGTCGCGGCCGCAGGTTTCGCGGCCGCCGCTTCCTCTGCTGCGGCGGGCTTCGCCCCGGCCGGCATGTCGGCGGACTTGCGCGCTGCCGCGAGCTTCTGCTGCAGCTCGGCGATCTCGTTGTCCTTGAGGGCCAGCAAGCGCTGGTTTTTGCTGTTGAGGTCGCCAAGCTCCTTCAGGCGCGACTTCAGGTCGGCGCCCTGCTGCTGCAGGTTGGCGATGCTTTCCTGGCTGCGTTGCAGGTCCTGACGCAATGTGCTGCTGGTGTCGGTGGCGGACTTCTCGCCCTGTTTCGCCGGCACCAGGGCGAGGTGGTCGCCAGCGTCGGCCTTGGTCGCGGTGGGCGAACTGGACGTGCCGGCGCGCGTGCCGGCGTCGGCCACGCTGGTGGGCGCGTTGGCGATCGGGCCGTTGCGCCAGTCGCCGTTCTGGCGGCGCACTTCCTCGGCGGCGGCGGCCACGGCCATCGCTTCGGCCTCGGCCTTGCTCGGGATGCGCAGCACCGTACCGGCCTTCAGGGCATTGATGTTGTCGCGGTAGAAGGCGTCGGGATTGGCCTGCTTCAACGCCAGCATCATCTGATTGACGTCCACGCCGGCCGGGGCGGTCTTGCGGGCCACCGTGGACAGGGACTGGCCGCTTTCCACATGCCACTGGCCGGTGACCGGCGCTGCCGACGGCCTAGGCGCCATCGCGGCGGGCTGCGCCACATGCTCGACGCGGGCGGGCGAAGGTTGCGGCGCGGGGCTGCTGCCGGGCGGGTCGAGCAGGATGGTGAACTCGCGCACGCTCTTGCCGTTGCCGCCATGGATCTCGACCAGCAGGTCGAGGAACGGATCGTTGACCGCCGCATCGCTGGTGATGCGGATCACCTTGTGGCCATTGGCCCCCTCGACCACGGCAAAGTGCAGGGGAATCCCGGCGGAAGCATCGCCCGAGGCCAATTGCACGCTGAGCTGCTGCAGCTCGGCCGGCGAGGCCTGCTGCACCGGAATCTCCGCCAGCAACGGCTGGCCCAGTGTCGACTTGACCTGGATCTGGCCCAGATCCATCGCCAGCGCCTGGCTGCTGCCCAGCGCCAAGGCCATCAGCAGTGGCAGTTTCAACGAACGATTCATTACGTGCTCCCCCGAACAGGCCACAGCCCCCCGGCAAGGCCACCACAATGGCGGCCCTTCGGCCAGACAGGTTGCCACTTTAGTTAGATGCGGACCGATCAACAATAGGCGGGACGCAGACTTGCGACGCATTTCTGCTGCGCATTCCAGCAATGGCAAGTCGCGCGACAGGCCCGAAGACGCTCAGGGTCCCGCCGCCGCCGCCTTCTCCGACCGCTGCACCGCCTGCAGCTGCCGTTGCAACGCGGCGATTTCGGCATCCTGCCGCTTCAGCTTCGCCGCCGCAGCCTGGCTGTCGGATTCCTGCGCCTTCACGTTCTTCCGCAGACGGTCGACCACGGCCTGCTGCCTGGCCACGGCGGCCGCAGCCTGCTGCGCGGTCTTGATCGCCGGCCATGCCTGCGCCACCGGCATGGCCGCCAGCAAACCGATCAGCCCCAGCCGGCACGCGCCAGGCTTCACAGATAGTCCTCGATCAGCAACTCGGCGATCTGCACGGCATTCAGGGCGGCGCCCTTGCGGATGTTGTCGGAGACGATCCACAGGTCGAGGCCGCGCTCGTGCGAGATGTCCTCGCGGATGCGGCCGACGTAGACCGGGTCCTTGCCGGCCACGTCGCCCACCGGGGTGGGATAGCCGCCGGCCTTGCGCTCGTCCATCACCACCACGCCCTCGGCCTGCTCCAGCAGTTCGCGGGCCTGCTCGGCGGTGATCTTGTCGCGGGTCTCGATGTGCACCGCCTCGGAGTGGCCGTAGAACACAGGCACGCGCACCGCAGTGGGGTTCACCGCGATGGAGTCGTCCTCCAGGATCTTGCGCGTCTCCCACACCATCTTCATCTCTTCCTTGGTGTAGCCGTTGGGCTGGAAGTCGTCGATGTGCGGGATCACGTTGAAGGCGATCTGCTTGGGGAACTTGCCCTTCTCGACGTCCTGGAAGTTGAGGAGTGCCGCGGTCTGTTTGCCCAGCTCCTCCATGCCCGAGCGGCCTGCGCCGGAGACCGACTGGTAGGTGGCCACATTGATGCGCTCGATGCCCACGGCGCGATGGATCGGCGCCAGCGCCACCAGCATACCCATCGTCGAGCAGTTGGGGTTGGCGATGATGCCGCGGGTGGTGTACTGCGCGATGGCGTGCGGGTTCACCTCGCTCACCACCAGCGGGATGTCGTCCTGGTAGCGGAACTCGGAGGTGTTGTCGATCACCACCGCGCCGGCCGCCGCCGCGCGCGGCGCATGCGCCTTGCTGACCGAGCCGCCGGCCGAGAAGAAGGCGATGTCCACGCCGTCGAAGTCGTAGTCGGCGAGGTTCTTCACCGTGACCTGTTTGCCGGCGAACTCCACCTTGCCGCCGGCCGAACGCTCGCTGGCCAGCGGTACCAGCTCGCTGACCGGGAAATTGCGCTCGGCGAGGATCGCGAGCAGGGTCTCGCCCACGGCGCCGGTAGCGCCGACCATCGCAACCTTGTAACTGCTCTTCTTGCTCATCGGGTGGATTCTTCGCGGGTGGGGGAAGGAACGCCGGCCGTGGCCAGCACATGGGGATTGAGCAGATTCGGCGGATGCCCGGCATGCGGGCCGTGGCCGAACGCGGCCAGCACATTGTCCACCGCCACCGCGGTCATCGCGCGGCGGGTTTCGGTCGTGGCGCTGGCGATATGCGGGCTGAGCAGCACGTTGTCGAGCGCGAGCAGGCCGGGATGCACGTTCGGCTCGCCCTCGAACACGTCTAGCCCGGCGGCGGCGAGGCGCCCTTCGCGCAAGGCGGCGGCCAGCGCCGCATCGTCCACGATGCCGCCGCGCGCCACGTTCACCAGCACTGCCGTGGACTTCATCTGCGCCAGCTCGGCGGCGCCGATGGCGTGGCGGGTCTGCGGCATCAACGGCAGCACCAGCACGAGGAAATCGGATTCACGCAGCAGCGTGGCCTTGTCTACCAGCCGGGCGCGGCATTCGCGCTCGGTGGCCTCCGGCAGGCGCGAGCGGTTGTGGTAGAGCACCGGCATGCCGAAGCCCCGCGCGCGCCGCGCGATGGCCTGGCCGATGCGGCCCATGCCGAGGATGCCCAGCGTGCGGCCGCGCACGTCGGCGCCCAGCCAGCCCTTGAACTCGGTGGCATGCCACTGCCCCGCGCGCAGCCAGCGCTCGGCGGCGCCCACTCGACGCGCCGCGCCCAGCAGCAAGGCCCAGGCGTAATCGGCCACGCTCTCGTTGAGCACGTCAGCGGTATTGCTGGCGGCGATGCCGGCAGCGCTGAGCGCGGCCAGGTCGAGGTTGTCGTAACCCACACCGAGGTTGGCGACGATGCGCAGGCGCCCGGCACCGGCAATTTCCGCCGCCCCTATGCGTTCCTTCAGGCCCACGATGGCGGCGTCGCAGCCGGCCAGCTTCGCGGCCAGCTCGGCCGGGGCGAACTTCACTTCCGCCGCTTCCTCGCGCACTTCGAAATGCGGCGACAGCCGCGCGATCTCGCTGTCGAAGGTGGGACGCGACACCCAGACGACCGGTTTGCTGCCTGCCATGCTCACTCCAGCGCGCCGCTGCCTCAGGGGATGCGCGGCGCCACGATGCCGACGTCGCCGCACTGCGCGCGGTGGCGCAGCGCGTGATCCATCAGCACCAGCGCCATCATCGCCTCGGCGATGGGCGTGGCGCGGATGCCGACGCAGGGATCGTGGCGACCCTTGGTGACCACGTCCACCGGCTCGCCGGCCAGGTTCACGCTGCGGCCGGGGATCAGGATGCTGGAGGTGGGCTTCAGCGCGATCGAGGCAACCACCGCCTGGCCCGTACTGATGCCGCCAAGGATGCCACCCGCATGATTGGACGTAAAGCCGTCCAAACGCATTTCGTCGCGATGCTCGCTGCCGTGCTGGGAAACCGCGGCAAAACCGTCGCCGATCTCCACGCCCTTCACGGCGTTGATCGACATCAGCGCGCTCGCGAGATCGCCGTCCAGCTTGCCGTAGATCGGCTCGCCCCAGCCCGGTGGCACGCCCTCGGCCACCACACTGACGCGCGCGCCCACCGAGTCGCCGGACTTGCGCAGCGCGTCCATCGCCTTTTCGAGCGCCGGCACCTGCTCGGCGCAGGGCCAGAAGAACGGGTTCTGCTCCACGGCGGCCCAATCGAAGCCGGCTGGCGCGATATCGCCGAGCTGCGCCAAGTAGCCGCGCACGCGCACGCCGTGGCGCTCGGCCAGCCATTTCTTGGCGATCACCGCGGCAGCCACGCGCATCGTCGTCTCGCGTGCCGACGAGCGGCCGCCACCGCGCGGATCGCGGATGCCGTATTTCTGCCAGTAGGTGTAGTCGGCGTGACCGGGGCGGAAAGTCTGCGCGACGTCGCCGTAGTCCTTGCTGCGCTGGTCGGTGTTGCGGATCAAGAGCGCGATGGGCGTACCGGTGGTCTTGCCTTCGTAGACGCCGGAAAGGATCTCCACCTCGTCCGCCTCGCGCCGCTGCGAGGTGTGGCGGCTCTTGCCGGTGGCGCGGCGGTCGAGGTCGTGGCGGAACTCTTCCTCACCGATCGCCAGGCCCGGTGGGCAACCGTCGATCACGCAGCCGATGGCCGGGCCATGGCTTTCGCCGAAGGTGGTGACGGTGAAGAGCTTGCCGAAGGAATTGCTGGACACGGGTTTGGACGTCCATTCGGATGGGAGCGGGCTCCACAGCTTAACCGTGTTGCGCCCCTTGTGCCCGCCACTCGCTCGCCAGCAGCGCGTAGATCGCGTCGTCCGACCAACTGTCGCCATCCCGCCAGCTCTCGCGGAAATGCGCCTCCTTGCGCATGCCCAGGCGTTCGAGCAACGCCACGCAGGCGATATTGCGCGGGTCGACCGAGGCATACACGCGATGGCGCCGCAGGTCGTCGAACACCCGCGCCAGCACGATGCGCACCGCCTCGCCGGCCAGGCCCTGCCCCTGATGCGCCGGCGAGAGCGTGACGCCGAACTCCACCGTGTCCGCATCCACGAAGTGCAGGCCGAGGTCGCCCACCAGTTCGCCGCCATCGCGCAGGCGCAGGGCGAACTGGAACCAGCTTTCCGGCGTATCGAACGCCACGGCCTGCTGGCGCTCGATAAACCGCGCCGCCTCGTCCAGCGAAGCCGGCCGCCAACCCTGGTAGCGGCTCACCGCCGGATCGGCGCGATAGGCGAACAGCGCCGCCGCATCGTCGTGACGCAGGGCATCGAGCCTCAGGCGCACCGTTTCCAGTTGCACGGGGTCAGCGCCGCGCAGCCGCGGCGGCTTGGATCGCCGCCCGGTGCTCGACCAGGTCGCGGCGCTCCAGCGCGAACACGCCCATCGGACCCACCTTGAACTCGATCCACACGAAGGGCACCTCCGGCAGCAGCGCGGCCAGCGCATGCTCGCTCTCGCCCACCTCGACGATCAGCAGACCGTCGTCGCTGAGCAGGTCGGCGGCCTCGTCGAGGATGCGCAGGCAGATGTCCAGGCCGTCTTCGCCCGAGGTGAGGCCGAGCTTGGGCTCGTGCGCGTACTCGCCGGGCAGCGCGGCGTACTCGTCCTCGGTGACGTAGGGCGGGTTGGAGACGATCAGGTCGTACCTGCGTCCGCGCACGCCTTCGAACAGGTCGGACTTCACCGCCTCGACGCGCGATTCGACGTGCTGGAACACGATGTTCTCGCGTGCCAGCGACAGCGCCTCGTCGCTGATGTCGACGATGTCCACGCGCCAGTCAGGGTTGTACTCGGCCATCGCGATGCCGATGCAGCCGGAGCCGGTGCACAGGTCCAGCGCGCGTTCGACGTGGCGCTCGTCCAGCCAGGGCGCGAAGCCGGACTCGATCAGCTCGGCAATCGGCGAACGCGGCACCAGCGCACGGCGGTCGCTCTTGAACTTCAGCCCGGCGAACCAGGTCTCGCCGACCAGGTAGGCCACCGGCAGGCGCTCGCTGACGCGGCGCTCGATCAGCGCCAGCACATTCGCGCGCTCCTCGGCGGTCAGCCGGCCCGCGCCATAGGCCGGCGGGATGTCCGGCGGCAGGTGCAGGCTAGCCAGCACCAGGTGGGTGGCCTCGTCGATGGGGTTGTCGTGGCTGTGGCCGAAGGTCAGGCCGGCGGCCGAGAAGCGGCTGGCGCCGTAGCGGATGAAGTCGATGATGGTGGCGAGTTCGGCGGTCACGGGGATTCCGGCGGTCGGCAAAGGCCCGCGATTATAAGCCGGCGCCACGTATACTCCGCCGGATGACTTTCAAGGTTTTCCTTCAATACGCCCTGCCGCACCGTTTCCTGTCGCGCCTGGTCTACTGGGGCACGCGCTGGACGTTCGCGCCATGGAAGAACTGGCTGATCGCCACCATCGTGCGCAACTACGACGTGGACATGGCCGAAGCGGTGCAGCCCGATCCGCTGTCCTACCAGCACTTCAATGCGTTCTTTACCCGCAAGCTGAAGCCCGGCGCGCGGCAGGCGGATGTTGATCCCTCCGCCCTGCTCTCGCCCGCCGACGGCCGCATCAGCCAGGCCGGGAAGATCGTGGACGGGCGTATCTTCCAGGCCAAGGGCCAGGACTACACCGCTGCCGAACTGCTGGGCGACGAGGCCGCCGCCGCACCGTATCGCAATGGCCGCTTCGCCACCGTCTACCTGTCGCCGCGCGACTACCACCGTGTGCACATGCCGCTAAGGGGAACCCTCAAGGAAACCGTGCACGTGCCTGGCCGCATCTTCAGCGTGGCGCCGTTCGCGGTGGAGGCGATACCGCGCCTGTTCGCGCGCAACGAGCGGCTGGTCTGCCATTTCGAGGGCGAACATGGCCCGTTCGCGGTGGTGATGGTGGGCGCCATCCTGGTCTCCTCGGTGGCCACGGTCTGGGACGGCCTGGTGATCCCGCCCTACGCCTCCTCGATCCGGCGCAAATCGTTCGCCGGCCAGAACATCACGCTGGAGCGCTTCGCCGAGATGGCGCGTTTCAACATGGGCTCCACCGTGATCCTGCTGCTGCCCGAAGGCATGGCCGAACTGGACGCACTGACGCCACAGCACGGCGTGAAAGTGGGGCAACGCCTCGGGACACTGGGTCAAAACTGACGCCCAGCGTCGTTTTGTGACGCAATCAGCGCATTCCGCCGCGGGCGTTGGCTAAGCTCCGCCCATTGCCGCGGCTCGCGCGGCGCTTGGGGAACGGGAATCCATGCAGCTGCTCAGCCCGGCCATTGCGTTCTTTCGCGCCTATCAGCTCAACCGCCAGCTGCGCGAAATCCAGCGCTGCGTACGCGCCCTTCCTCAACGCAGCCGCGTCCAACTGAGCGTGCAGGTGCTGCGCGAAATCGGCCAGGCGTCGCGCAGCGAGTTTCCGCATCTCTACGGCACCGCGCCGGAAGCGCGCTACCTGCCGTGGGGCCAGGGCACCCGCGCCGGCTTCGAGCGCGCGCGTTCGGACAACCCCGAGGTGGCGCTGCGCGGCATCGCGCTGTGGCTGGCCGTGGCCTACCACGAAACCAAGCATTCGCCGCAGGATCGCCTGCAACCGCAACATCGCCAGGTGCTGCACCTGCTGAGCGAGCTGAAGCGCCTGCATCGTCCGGCCAAACCGGCGGTCGACCGCTGGATGGACGCCAGCGCCGCAGCCTGACCGTCATCCGGCGACGCAGGCCGGGATTCAGGCGCTCAACGGCATTCCGGCACCTGCAGTACCTGGCCCACCGCGAGGTGCTGACCGCGCAGGTGGTTGGTCTCGGCAAGCTCCCGCACGCTGGAGCAATGCAGCCGGTGCACGATGCCGACCAGCGTATCGCCGCGACGCACCTTGTAGCTGCGCGTCCTCGCCGGACGCGGCGGCGGTGCGGGCGGCTCGGCCACGACCGGCGCCGAAGCGTCGTGCAGGTCGGCCGCAAGAATCGGCCACGGGCCGTCCACGCAGCGCGAGGCATACGGGCGCTCAAGCAGCTTGGGCACATGCAGCACCGCGCCGGCCGGCTGCTCCTGCTGCGGATCGAGCCGCGGATTGAGGTTGCGCAAGGTGCGGAACCAGCCTTCCTCCATGCCACCCGCCGAACCCAGGCATACGGTGAGTTCGCTCAGCGAGGCAGGCCGCTTCAACGTGATGCTGCCTGGCGTGCCGTCGATCTTGGGGAAACGCAGGTTGTAGCTGTCCGGATGCAGGAACAGCCACGCCGCCGCCAGCACGTAAGGCACGTAGTCGCGCGTTTCCTGCGACAGCTGGTCGTAGATGCGCGGATCGTAGAAGCTCACCGACGTGTCGTCGCCCACCAGCCGGTGCATGCGTCCCTCGCCGGCGTTGTAGGCGGCGATGGTCAGCTCGAGGTTGTCGTTGAACACCTTGAGCTGCTCGTTCATGTAGGCCGCGTTCGCGCGCGCCGAGGCGGCGGGATCGAAGCGCATGTCGAAGCCGTCATCGGTGGCGAGACCGAAGCGCAACCCGGTGGCGTACATGAACTGCAACGGGCCGGCGGCGCCGGAGCGCGACACCGCATGCACCTTGCCGCCGGACTCCTTGGCAATGATGCCGAACAGCAGCGCCTCCGGCAGGTCGGCCTTCTGGTATGCCGGCCACATCTCGCTGCGCATGTACTGGTAGCTGATCCAGGCATCGACCAGATTGGGCCGCCACTGCGTCAGCCACATCTGCAGGGCGGCCTTCACCGCGCCGTTCATCGCGATCAGCTCGGAAAGCTTCTGGCCGTGCAACAGGGTCACGCTGCGCTGCGCCTGCGGCAGGGCCGCCGCGCCGTGCTGATCGAGCGCCATGCCGGTCTGCGGCTCGTCGTCCATGCTTTCGTCGCCGATGAAGCTGCCGTCTTTCAGGCGCAGCATGCGGTCGTAAGCGGAGAAGAAGCGTTGCGGATCGCAGCCGGCCGCCTCGCCGCAACGTGCGGAAGCGTCCTTCACGGTATCCAGTGCCTGGCCCAGCGTTTTCTGCCCGGCTGCATCGTCGCCCGCGCGCACCTGCTGCAATGCGGTCTGGTACTCCTGCGTGGCCTGATCGAGCCGGGCGTACAACGCGCTCACCGTGGGCGTCGGCTTGCCCGCACCCGACGTGGCGCATGCCGTCAGCACAACCAGCGAAGCCGCCAACGGAACCAGGCGCACGGGACGAAGCAGACCAACAAGCCGCATGACGAAACCACTCGACCAAAAGCGGACACCATAGCCTGCAGCCCGCGCGGACTCAATGCGCCGGAACAACGCAGCGGCTGGCTACAATCGGCCCCGACTCACGCGCAAGGAACCCCGATGACCGACATGGCGACCGGCCGCAGCGTTGGCGGCGAGATCAACTTGGCCCCAGGCCGCAGCAACCGCCAAGGCATGATCGGAACCATAGACAACCGACCTGCACGGCAACCCCGGCAAGGGTTGTGCGGCATGGCGCACGACCGAAAGCACTGATGCCGCGCATCGAAACCGTCGCCGCCGACACGCCGTTCGCGGAACGCCTCGCCGCCGGCTTCGGCTACCCGCTGCGCGGCGCCGGCTTGCCGACCTGCACCGCGCTGGCGTTGGCGCACTGGGCGAGCCTGCTGCCGGGCATCGGCATGCTGGTCAACCTGCTGGTGTGGGCCGCCACGTGGCGCTACGCCGCCGAATGCATGCAGCACACCGCAAACGGCTATGCCCACCCGCCGGACGTGGGCGTGGACGAAGCCGGTACCGCCGGCTGGGCGCTGACCCTGATCCATCTGGCGGCGGGCGCGCTGTTCCTCGCCTGTCTCTGGCTGGCCCCGGCCACGCTGTGGTTGCTCATCCCCGCGCTGGTGCTGGGACTGCCGGCCATCGACATGTCGCTGGCCTTCGACGGCAACGTGCTGCTGGCGCTCAACCCGGCCACCTGGCTGCGCATCGCGCTGGGCTTCGGCCGCGCGTATTTCGTACCGGTGGCGATCAACCTGATGCTCGGCGCGCTGGTCGCGGTGGCCTCGCTCACCTCCCACCTGCTGCCGCGCTTCCTGGCGCTGCCGCTGTTCGGCTTCGCCTACACCTACGTGATCGTGCTGGCCTTCCACCTGATGGGCGCCTTGATCCACCAGCGCCACGAACGCTTCGGCCTGGAACCCGAGGCGCCGAAACTCGCCAAGGCATCCGGCCAGGACGAGGACAGCCGCCTGGTCGACGCAGCCCGCACGCTCGCGGACAACGATCCCGTCGCCGCGTTGCACCGCCTGGCCGACCGCCTGCGCGAGCACCATGCGCCTGCGCCGGTGCACCAGCTCTACCGCGACCTGCTGCGCCGCCAGGGCCTGCGCGACGACTTGCTGGTGCATGGCCAGATCTGGATCGCCGCACTGATCGCACAGAACGAGGCACGCCGCGCGTTGGGCGTGCTGCAGGATTGCCAGGGCATCGACCCAGCGTTCATCCCCGACGATCCGCGCACCTGCGGCGAACTGGCCGACCTCGCCGCGCGCCTGGGCATGGAGCGCCTCGCCATCCACCTCGGCCGCGGCTACCTCGAACACTGGCCGCAGGACGAACGCGCGCCGCATTACGGCCTGCTTGCCGCGCGCCGGCTGGGCACGCATGCCGAGTCCCGCGCGGAGGCCATCGCGCTGCTGGAAAAACTCGCCAATGCCTGGCCCGAGCATCCCCTGCGCAGCGACATCGCCGCCTTGCAGCGGCAACTGGCAGGCGCCGCATGAGCCGCTGGCGTCCACCCTCGCCCGGCTCCACCGCCATCATCACCCGCGCCGGCTTCGAGAGGCTCAAGGCCGAACTCGACCACCTGTGGCACACGCTGCGCCCCGAAGTGGTGAAGGCACTGGCCGCCGCCGCCGCGGAAGGCGACCGCTCGGAAAACGCCGAGTACACCTACCGCAAGAAACAGCTCGGCGAGATCGACCGCCGCGTGCGCTACCTCAGCAAGCGCATCCCCGCATTGAAGGTGGCCGAAGGCATGCCTGCGGATCGCGAAGCGGTGTTCTTCGGCGCAGAGATCGCACTGGAAAACCTCGCCAGCGGCGAGGAAGTCAGCTACCGCATCGTCGGCCCCGACGAAACCGATGCCAGGCTGGGCTGGATCAGCATCGACTCGCCGCTGGCGCGCGCAGTGTTGAAGAAGCGGCTGGACGACGAGTTCGAGGCGGAGTTGCCCGGTGGGCGCACAAGGTTCCTGATCGTGGATGTGCGCTACGCAAACTGAACGCGCTCAGCCGGCCTGCTCGGCCAGAGACTTCGCCAGTGCCAGATACTCGCCGCCCTTTTCCAGTCCGGCGATGAAGCGTGCGGGGATCGCCTCCAGCCCGCCGATGGCGCCGCACAGCGCCCCCGTGAGCATGGCGCGTGCCTGGTTCTGGCCGCCCGCGTTCACCGCGCTGAGCACGCCTTGTTCCACGTCGCCCTGGAAGCGCGCCGCCAGGTAATAGGCCGCCGGGAACTGGTGGTACACCGCGCATGGCAAGCCATAGACCAGGCCCACCTTGGACGCCGGTTCGATGACGACACCGGGATCGTGCACCGCCCGCGCGATGGACGACACCGTGAGCAAGGCATCCGGCGAGGCGAACTGCCCGGCCTGCAGCGGCGCCTCCGCACCCCGCGGCACATCCAGTTCGCCACTGGTCACGGTATGGAACGGCAGCTCGCCGGACTTCACCAGACTCATCAACCGGCCGGACAAGTCGCCGTCCAGCGCCACCCCGTTCGCCAGTTGCCCCAGCACCGCGGCAAACGCCAATGTCATCGCACCGACCGTCGGATCGCGCTGGGTGAGCGCCACGTTGCCGCTCACATACCGCGCCAGCAGCGCCGGTTCGCCCGCGTAGCGCAGCGCGATCGCAAGCACCCGCTCCGCCGCCTCGGTGTTGTCCGCCAGCCCCGCCACCTGTCCCCACGGCAAGCCCGCACGACGCTTGCGCCACGCCTCGCGGATCGACTGGCTGGTGTAGCCGCCCGGCCCCGCCATCGGCGTGCCATCCAGCAACGGAAACAGCTCGCCATCCATCCGCGCGCAGAAATCCGCCTCGTCGTAGCCGCCGCAATCCACCAGCGAACGCGCGGTCAACGCCAGGATGAAACCGGCCTGCGACGACGCGCCGGCCGGCAATCCCTCGTGATAGCGCCCCGGCCTAGGCGCCGTGTAGTCGCTGACCCAGTCGCCGTAGTCGCGCCGGAGCGCGTCGAGGTCGTAGTACCAATGCGGCCCAAGAGCCAACGCGTCGCCGATGAAGGCACCCATCAGGGCGCCCTGGATACGGCTTTTTCTCGAAATGGAGGATGGAGTTTGCGACATGTCGGAGGGCCTGCGATGCGAGGACGGCAAGCCATCGTACGCTTCATTCATCACCGTGCCGCGCAGTTTGCCGTCCAGCCGGCCTCGTTGCGCAGTTCAAGCACCGCAGGATAGCGCCGCCCTGCCCGCGCCGGAAGGAAGCACGGCGCTTCGACGAAGAACGCTTCGCGCCCGTTGTCGGCATGCCAGCCGGGCACGCCGGCCAGCGGCAGGGGCCGCAGTTCCAACGGATCGCACAGCACCTGGCCGGCATGGATCGCCCGCCCACTTGCGTGGATGGCCGTCGCTGGCGAGACATCGGGACCCGCTACCACCAGCGCCTTGCCCACCAGCAGCTGCGCAGGCGTCAGCGCGTGTTCCAACAGGGCATGGCCGAACAGCTCGACGTGGATGCGGCCATCCAGCCAGGCCGCGCGTTCGCGCCAGAACAGGCCGTGCCAGTCATGTGCATCCCACAGTGCAAGCAGCGCCGAATCGCACAACGCCACGACCACGCCGGCTTCGTCGAAGTGGGTGAGCGCGTACTGGGCACGCGAACGTTGCTTCGGCCCCATGTGTGCGATCTCGGCCATCTGCCGCGCGTTGAGCGCGCGCTTCAAGGCCGGATGGCGCAGCCAGACCAGGGCATTGAACAGGTCGTGCCAGTTGTTCTCGCGGGTGGCGATGGCACCACGTTCCGCGATGCGTTGCTCGTAATGCAGGCCGTCGGCCAGCAGTTCGCGGGTCTGCGCCGCGAAACGCTCGGGCGCGTCGACCGGCCAGCGCGCATTGAGCGATTCGATGAATGGCCAGCCATGGCCTTCGATCAGGTCGGCATATTCGTGCCACGCGGCGAGCGGCATCCGCCGGAAAACCTGCGGATCGACCGCACTGCGGGGCGGCGCGATATAGCGGGTTTTCTTCATGCGCGATTCCACCCGCGCACTGCCCTTCGACTTCGCTTCGCTACGCTCAGGGCGAACGGTGAAATGTGGCGCGACATTGGAGTGGCAATGGCGCCCGCGCCCTCAAACAACCTTGAGCGTCGGATGCGCCAACCGCGCATGCAGGTCGTGCTCGCTGGCACCCTCCACCAGCACATCGACGAACTGGCCGGGCTTGAGCCCCTGGCCGTCGGCGATCAGCACGCTGCCGTCGATCTCCGGCGCGTCGGCGGCCGAACGGGCCACGGCGCCGTCGGCATTCGCCTCGTCCACCAGCACCTTGATGGTGCGGCCGATCTTGCGCTGCAGCTTGGCGGCAGAGATGTCCGCCTGCACCGCCATGAACTGTTCGAGGCGGTCCTCCTTCAATTCCTCGGACACCGCGCCGGGCAACTCGTTGGCCTTGGCGCCGTCCACCGGCGAATAGGCGAAGGCGCCCACGCGGTCGAGTTCGGCCTCGCGCAGGAAATCCAGCAGCTCCTCGAACTCGGCGTCGGTCTCGCCGGGGAAGCCGACGATGAAGGTGCTGCGAATGGTGAGGTCGGGCACCAGCGTGCGCCAGTGGCGGATGCGCTCCAGCGTCTTGTCGATGTTGCCGGGGCGCTTCATCAATTTCAGGATGCGCGGACTGGCGTGCTGGAACGGGATGTCGAGGTACGGAAGCAGCTTGCCTTCCGCCATCAGCGGCATCACCTCGTCCACGTGCGGGTACGGGTAGACGTAGTGCAGGCGCGCCCACACGCCGAGTTCGGAAAGCCCATCGCACAACTCGGTCATGCGCGTGCGGTAGGCCTTGCCGCGCCACTCGCGCTCGGCGTACTTGAGATCGACGCCGTAGGCGCTGGTGTCCTGCGAGATCACCAGCAGTTCCTTCACGCCGCCCTTGACCAGCCTCTCGGCCTCCAGCAGTACTTCGTCGACCGGACGCGAGACGAGGTTGCCGCGCATCGACGGGATGATGCAGAAGCTGCATCGGTGGTTGCAGCCCTCGGAAATCTTGAGGTACGCGTAGTGCTTCGGCGTCAGCTTGATGCCGGTGTCCGGCACGATGTCGAGGAACTTGTTGCGCTTGGGCGGCAACGCCTCGTGCACCGCGTGCATCACGCTGGCGTAGTCCTGCGGGCCGCTGATCGAGAGCACGTCCGGGTAGGCCTCGCGGATGAGTTCGGCGCGCTTGCCGAGGCAGCCGGTGACGATCACTTTGCCGTTCTCGTTGAGCGCCGTGCCGATCGAGTCCAGCGACTCCTGCACCGCGGCGTCGATGAAGCCGCAGGTGTTCACCACCACCGCATCGGCCTCGCCGTAGCTGGGCACGATTTCGTAGCCCTCCACCTTGAGCTGGGTAAGGATGCGCTCGGAATCCACCAGCGCCTTGGGGCAGCCGAGGCTGACGAAACCGATTTTCTGCGAGGCCTGCGACATGGCGGCGACAACCGTGGGCAAAGGGGAAACGGCCGATTATACGGCGATGTGCCTTCACCAGACGCCGGCACGCGCGCCGGCTAGAATCCTTGCAAAGCCACTCCGGAAGCGACCGCCATGGGCCAGCACATCCATATCCCCACCTCGCGCACGCAGTGCATCGGCGGCTATCTGGCGCAGCCCGAAGGCAAGCCGAAGGGCGGCATCGTGGTGGCGCAGGAGATCTTCGGCGTCACTGCGCACATCCGCAGCGTGGCCGACCGCTTTGCCGCGGCCGGCTACACGGCCATCGCGCCGGCCTTCTTCGACCACTTCGAATCCTGGTTGGAACTGGACTACGACGACGTGGGCATGGCCCGCGGCCGCGCGCTGATTTCCGAGCTGGGCCTGGATCGCCCGCTGGAGGACGTGGCCAGCGCCGCCGAGTCCATCGCGTCGGCCGGCAAGATCGGCGTGGTGGGCTATTGCTGGGGCGGCACGATCGCCCTGCTCTCCGCGCTGCGGCTGGGCCTGCCCGCGGTGAGCTACTACGGTGCGCGCAACGTGCCGTTCCTCGAGGAGAAACCGAAGGCGCCGGTGATGTTCCACTTCGGCGAGAAGGACGCCAGCATCCCGCCCGAGGCGGTGGCCCGCCACCGCGAGCTGTTGCCGCAGATGGAAGTGTTCTGCTACCCCGATGCCGGGCATGCGTTCAACCGCGACGCTCCCGGCGACCCGCACTACCACGAAGCCAGCGCCAGGCTGGCGTGGAGCCGCACGCTGGCGTTCTTCGACAAGCACCTGGCCGACGCATGAGCGAGGACGGTTTCGCGCTCGACCCGCGGCTCGCGGCGGACACCCGCCATGTCGCCATGCTGCCGTTGTGCGAACTGCGGCTGATGGACGACACCCGCTTCCCGTGGCTGGTGCTGGTGCCGCGCCGTGCCAACCTGGTCGAGGTGAGCGACCTCGACCAGGGCGAACAGCAAGAGCTGTGGCGCGAAGCGAACCTGGCCGGCGCGGCGCTGCGCGCGGTGTCGCCGTGCGAAAAACTCAATCTGGGCGCACTCGGCAACATCGTGCGCCAGTTGCACCTGCACGTGGTGGCGCGCACACAGGGCGACGCTGCGTGGCCCGGCCCCGTATGGGGCAGCGGCGCGGCCGTGCCGCATGCGGACGATGCAATGGCGGCGAAACTGGAGGCATTGCGGCGAGCGCTGGGTTGAGCGGCGCGGCATAACCGCTCCGAACCCGCATGCCGCGCCGGCCCCCTGCAAGCAAAAAGCCCGCGGATCGCTCCGCGGGCTTGAGCGCAACCGGCAAACCGGCCGGATCAGCGTTGCTGCTGCGCCGCCTGATCCAGGTGGTCGCAACCGGCGGCGGTCTTGCTGCAATCCTCGCTGCTGCCGGACGTGGCCGGCGCGTGGTAATCCTGCAACTGGCGCGCCTTGGTATTGATCGCGTTGATCTGGGTGAGCTGGCCGTCCTTGTCGTAGTACACGGTGAACCCGTAGTCGATCGCCATGCGCGCCATGTACTGCAGGTGCACCTTGCGGACCTTGGAGTCGTCGCTGGGCAGCAGCAGCACGGTCTTGGGCAGCTTGCCGATGTCCTTGAGGTAGGCGAAGTGGCTGCCGGCGTCCACCGCGGACAGCACCGCACCGTCGACCAGGAACTGGCCGGACTTGTAGGCCTCGATGGTGGTGTCGAACTTGCCCTTCCACTGGGCCATGTCGGCCTGCTGCTGCTTGACGCTTTCCTTGTGGCAACCGGCGAGCACGAACACGCTGCCGAGCACCAGCGCGGCGGCGGCACGGCTCAAGAGGGTGGAAAGACGGATCATCGGGTTCTCCTGCGGTAAAGCGGTCGAAATGGCTTGGCGAGTTTAGTGCGCGCGGCACGGCGCGCGCGCGGACGAGATGCGGCCGTTCAGGTACGCGGCAGGGTCACGCCCTGCTGGCCCTGGTACTTGCCGCCGCGGTCGCGGTAGCTGGTCTCGCAGGGTTCGTCGGATTCGAAGAACAGCATCTGCGCCACGCCTTCGTTGGCGTAGATCTTGGCCGGCAGCGGCGTGGTGTTGGAGAACTCCAGCGTCACGTGCCCCTCCCACTCCGGCTCCAGCGGCGTCACGTTGACGATGATGCCGCAGCGCGCGTAGGTGCTCTTGCCCAGGCACACCACCAGCACGTCGCGCGGGATGCGGAAATATTCCACCGTGCGCGCCAGCGCGAAAGAGTTGGGCGGGATGATGCACACGTCCGCCTCGACGTCGACGAAGCTGGTCGGGTCGAACGCTTTGGGATCGACGATGGTGGAGTTGATGTTGGTGAAGATCTTGAACTCGCGCGCGCAGCGCACGTCGTAGCCGTAGCTGGAGGTGCCGTAGGACACGATGCGCCCGTCGCCGTTCTGCTTGACCTGGCCCGGTTCGAACGGCTCGATCATGCCGTGGCCCTCGGCCATGCGGCGGATCCACTTGTCGGACTTGATGCTCACGTGCGCTCCGCAGTCGTGGTAATGCCCGACCGGCTCGGGCTAAACCGCAAAAATACATGGTCGGGGCGGCACGGCGCCAGCGGAACGGCAAATCAGCCCAGTTCGGCCTTCAGACAATCCAGCGCCGCACGCAGCTCCGCGCAGCGGTCCGCGCTGTCCAGCACTTGTTCCACCGTGCAGCCCGCGCCCGGCAACGCCACCGGCATGGGCTGCGTCGTCAGTACTTCGGCCGACATGGTGCGCAGAATCTCGGCCAGCGCCTCCTGCGCGTGGTGCGAGCCGCGCGCCGACGCGTTCAGCAGCAGCACCGGCTTGCCGGGAAATTCAAGGCTGCCCACCAGCCAGTCCAGCAGGTTCTTGAAGGCACCGGGCACGCCGTGGGCGTATTCGGGACAGGCGACCAGCAGCGCATCGGCCTGCCCCACGGCCTCGCGCAACGCAAGCACGGGAACGGGCAAGGGGTCGCATTCGTCGTCGGGATTGAACAGCGGCAAGGCGGCGAGGCCTTCGTACATCGCCAGATCGAGCGGCGCGGGCGCCAGTTGCCGCGCGGCTTCCAGCGCGGCGCGGTTGGACGACACGCGCCGCAAACTGCCGCACAGGCACAGCACGCGCCGCGCGGAACTCATGCGCCGGGCGCGCCCTGCACCACGATCTTGCCCAGGCCCAGCGACTTGTTGCGCGGCTGGCGCGACAGGCGCCCGGCGGCATTGCGGGCGATCTCGCGGTAGCGCGCGGCGAGGTCGGAGTCCGGCATCGCCACCACGGTGGGCGTGCCGCCATCGGCCTGCTCGCGGATGCGGATGTCCAGCGGCAGCGAGCCGAGATATGGCACGCCGTACTGCTCTGCCATCCGCGCGCCGCCGCCCTCGCCGAAGATGTGCTCCTCGTGGCCGCAGTTCGAGCAGACGTGGGTGGCCATGTTCTCCACGATGCCGAGCACCGGCACCTCCACCTTCTCGAACATCTTGAGCGCCTTGCGCGCGTCCAGCAGCGCGATGTCCTGCGGCGTGGTGACGATCACCGCGCCGGCCACCGGCACCTTCTGCGACAGCGTGAGCTGGATGTCGCCGGTGCCGGGCGGCAGGTCGACGACGAGGTAGTCCAGCATGTCCCAGCGCGAGTCGGTGAGCAGTTGCATCATCGCCTGGGTCACCATCGGGCCGCGCCAGATCATCGGCGTCTCCTCGTCCACCAGGAAACCGATCGACATGGCCTGCAGCCCGTGCGCCTGCATCGGCACGATGGTCTTGCCGTCGGGCGATTCCGGCCGGCCGCCGATGCCGAGCATGCGCGGCTGGCTGGGGCCGTAGATGTCGGCATCCAGCACGCCCACCCTGGCGCCTTCGGCCTGCAGCGCCAGCGCGAGGTTGGCCGACACCGTGGACTTGCCCACGCCGCCCTTGCCCGATGCCACCACGATGATGTTCTTGACGTTGGGCAGCGGCGCCAGCGCGCCTTGCACCTTGTGCGGCTGGATACGGCTGGTGACCGACACGGCGGCCGATTCGATGGCGGGATCCGCTTCCAGCGCCTGCTTGACCCGCGCGGCCATGGCCTCGACGGCGCCCGCGCCGGGATAACCGAGCTGCAGGTCCACCGACACCCGCGCCCCGTCCACGCCCACGGCGCGCACGGCCTCGGCCAGCGGCGCGCCGGTATGGGTGTCGCCGAGTTCGCCGAGCAGCCGGCGCACCAGGGCTTCGTTCGCCTGTGTCATGTCGTTTCTGGATGGCGGTGGGGAGCCGGACATTATGCCAGCCGCACCGACCCGGACCAGCATGGCGCGATGCAGCTTGACGGCCCCGGCTTGCGTCGTCAGGCTCGAACCATACTGTCACGCACGGGGAATATCGCCATGAAGCACGCTGTCCGCCTCGCCTTCGCCCTCGGCCTGCTGCTGGGTGCAGGCGCCGTTTATGCTGCCGACACCAGCACGCCGGTCGGCACGTGGAAAACCATCGACGACGAAACCCACCAGGCCAAGTCGATCGTGGAGATCACCAACGACAACGGCGAGCTTCAAGCACACATCGTCAAACTGATGAACCGTACCCCGGCCGACATTGCCCGGGACGGCGAGCATGCCCTGTGCACCCACTGCGACGGCGCCCTCAAGGACAAGCCCATCGAGGGCATGACCATCATGTGGGGCGTGCATCGCGATGGCGATGTCTGGGACGGCGGCCAGATCGTCAACCCCAAGGACGGCAAGATCTACAAGGTGAAGCTGTCGATGCTCGACGGCGGCCAGAAGCTCAACGTGCGCGGATTCATCGGCTTCTCCTGGATCGGCAAGACCCAGGTGTGGGAGCGCGTGCAGTAATCGGCTGACTGGATACGTCGGGATCGACCGTACCAGCGCGGGCCGCGGCCCGCGCTTTTCGTTCGGCCGATCCGGCATCGCCCTCGCGCTGCCCTTGCGGACAGCACAGCCCGCTACCGTCAAACCTGGGCGCTGACCATCGAACCGGATGTGGCCGAACCGCTCAGGCCGTTCGAGAGCGTCTGCAGGAAATTGGCGAGTGTGGCGCTGCTTGCGCCTCCGCCCAGCGAACCGACCAGGTTCTGGAAACTCTGCTCCAGGGATCCCAGCACGCTGCCGGAACTGTCCGATGTCGGGGACGCCGACGCCGCGGTCGAATTCGAAGTACTGCCGGTCGAGGAAAGCTCGCTGATCAGGCTCTGCAGGTCGCTCTGCATCTGTCCGCCGCCGTGATGGTGGTGATGGCCGCCGCGCTGACCGGCAGCCCCCGTACCCGTGGCCGCTGCATTGGTCGCCGCCGAGGTCGATGCGCTGGCCACCACGCTGCCGGCGGCCGAGCCGTCCGCAGCCGTGGACGCCGTACCGGCCGCTTGCGCGTTCTGCGCCTGCAGGGCGCTCATCAAGGCCTGCATGAACGCCGACATCGCTTGCTGCGGATTCTGCGCCGTCGAGGCGGACGCCGTGCCCGCGGCGGCCGTGCTGCTGCCTGCGCTGCCGGAACTGCTGCCCGAAGCGCCCGTGCTGCTGCCCACGCCCAGCGACGACAGGGCCTGGAAGATCGCGCCGAACAACCCGCCGGGCCGCGACGGATGACCGGTCGCATGGGTACTGATCCCGGTTGTGCTGGTGCTGGCGGCCTGGCTGAGCTGGGTCAGCCAGGGATTGTTGCCGGCTATGGAATTGATCGTCATGGAGGGTTCTCCTGTGGGGTGAACTGTCGGTCAGGCCGCCGCATGCGCCGGCAGCCCCCGTCACGCCGGGCCTCATCCGTGCGGCGAATGGCACCGGCGGAAACACGCGCAAACCAGTTCCTAGCAATTAGCTGACCAGCCACCGCCGCGGCGAAGGATCGCGCCGTGTAAAGAAACGTAATGGCGCCGGGAATGCGGTTTTACGGCGTTTCCGCAGCCGCCGCCGCGATGCTCGAAGCCAGGATTTGCCGCGGCGAACCCGGCAGCGTCAACAAGGCGCGCCGGCATTCCGACACACACGCCAAGCCCATGACGATGCGCGCATTGCTTCGCCGCGCCACGCACCGGCCATCGCGGCCCGCCGGGGGCGGAGATCGACCGCATGCCATAATGGACGGCCATTCCAAGCCCAGCCGAGCCATTGCCACCCATGAGTCGCCGCCTGCTCGTCACCAACGCCCTGCCCTACGCCAACGGCCCGCTGCACATGGGCCACCTGCTGGGCTACATCCAGGCCGACATCTGGGTACGGGCGCAGCGCATGATGGGCAACGAGGTGGCCTATGTCTGCGCCGACGACGCGCACGGCACGCCGATCATGCTGGCTGCCGAAAAGGCCGGGCTGGCGCCCGAGGTGTACATCGAGGGCATCCGCCAGGGCCATGAGGCGGATTTCGCCGCCTTCGGCGTGGCTTTCGACCACTACCATTCAACGCACTCGGACGAGAACCGCGAGCTGGCCTCGCTGATCTACACGCGGCTGCGCGACGCGGGCTGCATCGCCCGCCGCGACATCCAGCAGTTGTTCGACCCCGAGAAGCAGATGTTCCTGCCCGACCGCTACATCAAGGGCACCTGCCCCAAGTGCGGCACGCCCGACCAGTACGGCGACAACTGCGAGAACTGCGGCGCCACCTACGCGCCCACCGACCTGATCGACCCGACCTCGGTGATGTCGGGCGCCACGCCGGTGCTGAAGGATTCGGAGCACTACTTCTTCGAGCTGGGCAAGTTCGAGAACCTGCTGCGCGACTGGTTCGGCGGCAAGTATTCGAACGGCAAGCCGGTGGCGAACGCGGGCGTGGCGGCCAAGCTGCGCGAATGGCTGGACGGCGGCCTGCGCGACTGGGACATCTCGCGCGACGCGCCCTACTTCGGCTTCCCCATCCCCGACGCGCCAGGCAAGTTCTTCTACGTGTGGCTGGACGCGCCGGTGGGCTACCTCGCCAGCTTCAAGGCGCTGTGCGACCGCACCGGCCTGACGTTCGACGACTATCTCGGCGCCAACAGCAACGCCGAGATGCACCATTTCATCGGCAAGGACATCATCAACTTCCACGGCCTGTTCTGGCCGGCGATGCTGCACGGCGCCGGCTTCCGCACGCCCACCGCGCTGCATGTCAACGGCTACCTGACGGTGAACGGCGCGAAGATGTCCAAGTCGCGCGGCACCTTCATCCAGGCGCGCACCTACCTCGACAGCGGGCTCAATCCCGAGTACCTGCGCTACTACTTCGCCAGCCTGCTCAACGACACGCCGGTGGACGTGGATCTCGACCTCAAGGCCTTCGAGGAACGCGTCAACTCGCACCTGGTCGGCAAGTGGGTGAACATCGCCAGCCGCACCGCCGGCTTCGTGCAGAAGTTCTTCGGCGGCAAGCTCGCCGACACGTTCGACGCCGAACACGCCGCGCTGTGGCAAGAGCTGCTCGCGCACCACGAAGGCATCGAGGCGCTGTACGAAGGCGGCGAATTCGCCGAACTCACCCGCCGCTTCGTGCTGATGGCCGACCGGGTCAACGGCCACATCGCCGCGAAGGCGCCATGGACGATGGCCAAGGACGACGCCCGACGCGCCGAACTGCACCAGGTGTGCTCGTTCGCGCTGGCCGCGTTCCGCCTGCTCGCGGGCATGCTCAAGCCCATCGTACCCGCCACCGTGGCCGCCGCCGAAGCTTTCCTTGCCGCGCCCATCGCCACCTTCGCCGATGCGTGCAGCGCGCTGCACGGCCACACCGTCAACGCCTTCGAGCCGCTGCTGTCGCGTCTCGACCCCAAGCTGGTCGAAGCGATGGTCGAGGCCTCGAAGGACTCGCTGGGCGCACCCGCCCCTGCCGCCGAACCCACCAAGAAGAAACCCGTGAACGACACCGCCAAGCCCGCCGCCGCCCCCGCATCCACCGATGCACCTGCCACGATTGCCATCGACGACTTCGCCAAGCTCGACCTGCGCGTGGGCAAGGTGCTGGCCTGCGCGTTCGTGGAAGGCTCGGACAAGCTGCTGCGCTTCGAACTGGACGCCGGCGCGCTGGGTACCCGGCAGATCTTCTCCGGCATCCGCGCCGCCTACGGCGAGCCGGACAAGCTGGTCGGCCGCAACGTGGTGTTCATCGCCAACCTCGCGCCACGCAAGATGCGCTTCGGCCTGTCCGAAGGCATGATCCTCTCCGCCGGCGACGGCGGCAGCGACCTGTTCCTGCTCGACGCCGACGCGGGCGCGAAGCCGGGCGCCACGGTACGCTGACAACGCGATGTCGCTGGCCGACCGCATCGACGCGCTCCTGCCGCAGACGCAGTGCGAACAGTGTGGCTACCACGGTTGCCGCCCCTACGCGGAAGCGATCGCATGCGGCGAGGCGCCGATCAACCAGTGCCCGCCCGGCGGCGCGGCGGGCATCGCCAAGCTGGCGGCGCTGCTGGATCGCCCCGTACTGCCGCTGAATCCCGCCAACGGCATCGAGAAGCCCCGCAGGCTGGCGCGCGTGATCGAGGACGAATGCATCGGCTGCACCAAGTGCATCCAGGTATGTCCGGTGGATGCCATCGTGGGCGCGGCCAAGCTGATGCATACCGTGCTGGCCGACGACTGCACCGGCTGCGAGCTGTGCGTGCCGGCCTGCCCGGTCGATTGCATCGTGCTGGAACCGATGCCGCCGGCGCAGATCGACCAGGCGCATGCGGACGCGGCGCGCGAACACTTCCGGCATCGCGAAGCGCGGCTGGCACGCGAGGCGGCCGCGCACGAGGCGGAACTCGCCGCACGCAAGGCCACCGTCGACGCGGGCGCTTCCAGCAACCCCGTGCTGGCCGCCCTAGCGCGCGCCCGCGCCAAGCAGGACAGGACGCCATGAAGCGCGCCGACGTGGTCGAGTTGTTCACGCGCCTGCGCGAACTGAATCCGCAGCCCACCACCGAACTCGCCTACACCACGCCGTTCGAGCTGCTGGTGGCCGTGGTGCTGTCCGCGCAGGCCACCGACGTGGGCGTGAACAAGGCCACGAAGAAGCTTTACCCCGTGGCCAACACGCCGCGGGCGATCCTCAAGCTCGGCGAGGAAAGGCTGAAGAAGTACATCAGCACCATCGGCCTGTTCAACGCCAAGGCGAAGAACGTGATCGCGCTGTGCGGCATGCTGATCGAGCAGCACGGCGGCGAGGTGCCGCGCACGCGCGAGGCGCTGGAAGCGCTGCCCGGCGTGGGCCGCAAGACCGCCAACGTGGTGCTCAACACCGCCTTCGGCGAACCCACCATCGCGGTGGACACGCACATCTTCCGCGTCGCCAACCGCACCGGGCTCGCGCCCGGCAAGGACGTGCGCGCGGTGGAGGACAAGCTCGAAAGGGCGGTGCCCGCCGAATTCAAGCAGGACGCGCATCACTGGCTGATCCTGCATGGCCGCTACGTATGCAAGGCGCGCAAGCCGGATTGCCCGAACTGCGCGATCCGCGACCTCTGCCGCTACAAGGACAAGACCCCGGCGGACTGAGGTTTCCAGCGATCTCTTAAGGTTAATGTAAGCCTGCGCCGCCACGATGCGGCAGCCATGCCCTCGCAACCATCACGGACACACCCATGCACATCATGCTGGTCGAGGACGATGCCGAAATCGGCGAAGCCATCCGCCATGCGCTCGTGCAGCAATCCTGCGCGGTGACGTGGTTGCGCAATGGCCGAGAAGCCATGCTTGGTCTCGACGACCAGAGCGCCGACCTGGTGCTGCTCGATCTCGGCCTGCCTGACCGCGACGGTTTCGACGTGCTCGCCGAGGCACGCCGCAAAGGCATCCGCACGCCGATCCTGGTGATGACCGCGCGCGACGGCCTCGAAGCCCGCGTGCGCGGCCTCGACCTCGGCGCCGACGACTATCTGGTCAAGCCGTTCCACCTGGACGAGCTGTCGGCGCGCATCCGTTCGTTGACCCGCCGCGTGCGCGGCCTCGCCGACAACATCATCGAAGCCGGCGGCCTGCAGATGAATCTCGCTTCCGGCGAAGTGACCTTCCGTGGCGCCGCGGTCGTGTTGACGCGCCGCGAATTCGCCCTGTTGCGCGCGCTGATGGAACGCGCCGGCCGCATCGTGCACCGCGAAACGCTGGAAAATTCGGTGTACGGCATGGACAACCCGGTGGAAGGCAACGCCTTGGAGGTGCAAGTGCACTGGTTGCGGCGCAAGCTCAGCGCGGAAACGATCCGTACCGTGCGCGGCATCGGCTACATGCTGCCGCGCGAGCCGAAATGAGCGTGCCCGGATGAAACCGGTCAGCCTCCGCCACCGGCTCACCTGGCTGATCATCGCGGTGATGGTGGCGGTGCTCATCCCGCTGGGTGTCATCAGCTACCAGCGCGAGCGCCGCGAGATGAACGAGTTGCTCGACGGCCGCCTCGCGGAGGCCGCGCGCACGCTTGGCGTGCTGATCGAATACAGCGACGCCAACGCCGACCACGCCGCCATCGCGGCCGATGCCGACATCGGCCGCGCCCTCATCGTCGCCGTGCACCGGCACAATTACGAGCCCGATGTCGGCTTTCAGGTCTACGGCCGCGACGGCCGCCCCGTCGTGAGCACTGCCAACTTCGCCAACCTGCCGGCCCCGCGCGCCGGGCAGACCGGCTTCGGCAAGATCAGGCTGGATGGCTATCTCTGGCGCACCTTCACCGTGAAGAACCGCGCGGGTCTGCACATCCGCATCGGCGAGCGGTACGACAACCGCATGGAGATCGATCGCGACCTGATGCTGGAGCACGCACTGCCGTTGCTGATCGGCCTGCCGTTGCTGGCATTGTTGGCATTGCTGGCGGTGCGCCGCGGCCTGCTTCCGCTCGACCAGCTCACCAGGCAACTGGCCAAGCGGACGCCGGGCAGCCGGAAGCCGGTGGCCATCGAACTGGCCCCCAGGGAAATCCGCCCGCTGATTGCCACGCTCAACCACCAGCTCGAACGACTGGAAGACGCCATCGAACGCGAAAAACGCATGACCGCCGACGTGGCGCACGAGCTGCGCACGCCACTGGCAGCCACCATGCTGCATCTCGACAGCGCCGCCATCGCCAGCAGCCCGGATGAGGCGCAGGCCGCGCTTGAGCGTGCGAGGCAAGGCACTTCCCGCCTGGCGCGACGCATCGAACAGATCCTCTGGATGGCGCAGCTCGAGGCAGGTGCGGCAGCGGCAGATCGTTCGCCGCAGGATCTGGCGGCCATCGTCACCTCGGTGATCGAGGAATTGGCGCCGCTGATCGCCGACAAGGACATCTCGCTCAGCCTGCTGCACGACGGTACGCCGCTCTGCGTGCCGGGACACGAAGTGGCGCTGACGGCGATGCTGCGCAACCTCGTCGAAAACGCGATGCGCTACGTGCCGCAGGGCGGCCAGGTAGAAGTGGCGCTGAGCCGCACCGCGGACGCCGCCATCGTCGACATCAGCGACGACGGCCCGGGCATTCCGAGCGAACACCGCGAGGCGGTATTCGAGCGCTTTCGCCGCGAAACCCATGACGCTGCTGGCGGTTACGGCGTCGGCCTCAACATCGTGTGGCGCGCCGCCCAGCTGCATGACGCACGCATCGACCTGCTCGATTCGCCGTTCGGCCATGGCCTGCGTGTGCGGCTGGAGTTTTCGCTGGAGACCGCGTCCTGACGGCCGCTCCTTGCCGCAAGGCAAGGCCACGCCGATGCCATCGTCAGTCCCGCTAGGCCGAAACCGCACTCTGCCTTGCCTCTGTAACCCGACGGTCGCCAGCACGCATCGACGACGTGCGCGCTTGTCTGGCCAAATCTGAAACCGTCCGTTCGATGAACGCCTCCGCTTGCCGAAGGCGGCCAAAAGGTTCGCATAAGGATGCGCTGCCAGCATGCCGCGCTGCTCGCAAACCGAGCCGCCGCCCCGCCTCCCCCGGAACACGACATGCTAGGCCTCGTCCGTATTGCGCTCGCGCGCCCGCTCACCTTCATCGTGCTGGCGATCGTGATCCTGATCATCGGTCCGTTGGCCGCATTGCGCACGCCGACGGACATCTTCCCGAACATCGGCATTCCGGTGATCGGCGTGGTGTGGTCGTACAAGGGTTTGCCGCCGGACCAGATGTCCGGCCGCGTGATCTACTACTACGAGCGCCAACTGACCACGGCGGTCAACAACATCCAGCACATCGAGTCGCAGTCGCTGCCCGGCGCAGGCATCGTGAAGATCTTCTTCCAGCCGGGCACCGACATCCGCACCGCCACCGCGCAGGTCACTTCGATCTCGCAGACGGTGGTGAAGCAGATGCCGCCGGGCATGACCCCGCCCACCATCCTCAACTACAACGCATCCACCGTGCCGGTGCTGCAGATGGCGTTCTCCGGCAAGGGCCTGTCCGAGGCGAAGATCCGCGACATCGCGCAGAACGAGGTGCGCCCGACCCTGGTGTCGGTGAACGGCGTGGCGATTCCCACGCCCTACGGCGGCAAGCAGCGCCAGGTAACGCTGGACCTGGATCCGCAGGCGCTGGCCGCCAAGGGGCTGTCGGCGCAGGACGTGGCGAACGCGCTGGCGGCGCAAAACCAGATCATCCCGGTGGGCACCGCCAAGATCGGCACGTACGAGTACAACGTGCAGCTCAACAACAGCCCTGTCGCGATCGCCGCGCTCAACAACCTGCCGATCAAGACGGTGAACGGCGCCGTCATCACCATCGGCGACGTGGCGCACGTGCGCGACGGCTCGCCGCCGCAGAACAACGTGGTACGCGTGGACGGCCATCGCGCGGTGCTGATGCCCATCCTGAAGACCGGCAGCGCCTCGACGCTGGCGGTGGTGGCGGGCGTCAAGAAACTGCTGCCGCTGATCAAGGAGACGATGCCGAAGTCGCTGAAGATTTCACAGCTCGCCGACCAGTCGGTGTTCGTGAAGGATGCGGTCACCTCGGTGGCGCGCGAGGGCATCATCGCCGCGCTGCTGACTTCGGTAATGATCCTGGTGTTCCTCGGCAGTTGGCGTTCCACCGTGATCATCGCGGTGTCGATCCCGCTCGCGGTGCTGTCGGCGATCGCGCTGCTGTCGGCATCCGGCCAGACGTTGAACGTGATGACGCTGGGCGGCCTGGCTTTGGCCGTGGGCATCCTGGTGGACGACGCCACGGTGACCATCGAGAACATCAACTGGCACATGGAACAAGGCAAGGAAGTGCGCGTCGCGATCATGGACGGCGCCAAGCAGATCGTCACGCCAGCCTTCGTCTCGCTGCTGTGCATCTGCATCGTGTTCGTGCCGATGTTCATGCTCAACGGCATCGCCGGCTTCCTGTTCCGTCCGATGGCGCTGGCGGTGATCTTCGCGATGGTTTCCTCGTTCGTGCTGTCGCGCACCCTGGTGCCGACATTGGCGATGTACCTGTTGAAGAACTACCACACCGAGCAAGGCGAAGGCACGCATCCGGAAAACCCGCTGCTCAACCATCACGAGGGCGACCAGCACCACAAGAGCGGCCACGGCAGGTTCGTGCGCGGGCTGGTGGGGTTCCAGCAGGGCTTCGAACACCGCTTCACCGTCGTGCGCGAAACCTACTACGCGCTGCTGGCGACGGCGTTGAAACTGCGCTGGACCTTCGTGGCCGGCTTCCTCGCATTCGTGCTGGCTTCGTTCGCGCTGGTGCCTTTCCTCGGCCGCGACTTCTTCCCGTCGGTGGATGCGGGCGCCATCGCGCTGCACGTGCGTGCGCCGATGGGCACGCGCATCGAGGAGACCGCCGCGGAGTTCGACCACATCGAGGCGGCGATCCGCAAGGTCATCCCGCCCGACCAGCTCAAGACGATCATCGACAACATCGGCCTGCCGCTGTCCAACACCAACCTGATCTACAGCAACACCGGCTCGATCGGACCGCAGGACGGCGACATCCAGATCGTGCTCGGCGAGGACCATTCGCCCACCGCCGGCTACGTCGCGAAGCTGCGCCGGTTGTTGCCGCAGGAGTTTCCAGGCACGACGTTCTCCTTCCTGCCGGCCGACATGACCAGCCAGATCCTCAACTTCGGCGCGCCCGCCCCGCTGGACATCACCGTGACCGGCCGCCACAGCGCCGAGAACGAGGCCTATGCGACGAAGATCATGCGCAGGCTGCGCGACATTCCCGGCATCGCCGACGTGCGCCTGCAGCAGAGCACCAACTACCCGCAGATCAACGTCAACGTGAACCGCATCCGCGCCGACACGCTGGGCATCACCGAGCGCGACGTCACCAACAGCATGGTCGCCTCGCTGGCCGGCTCCGGGCAGGTGGCGCCGGTGTTCTGGCTCGATCCGCACAACGGCGTGTCCTATGCGGTGGTCGCCGCGACGCCGCAATACAAGATGGACTCGATGGCCGACCTGTTCCGCCTGCCGGTCACCGCCTCGGCCGGCAGGGACAGCCAGGTGCTGGGCAACATCGCCACCTTCACCCGCGGGCCCAGCCCGGCGGTGGTCACGCACTACAACATCCTGCCCACCTTCGACATCTACGCCGCAGTGCAGGGCCGCGATCTCGGCGGCGTGGCCGGCGATGTGCAGAAGGTGCTGAACCAGTTCGCCAGCAGCCGCCCGAAAGGCACGCTGGTCACCTTGCGCGGACAGGTGCACACGATGAACAACGCGTTCGGCGGCCTGCTGTTCGGCCTGCTCGGCGCGGTGGTGATGATCTACCTGCTGATCGTGGTGAATTTCCAGTCCTGGCTGGACCCGTTCGTCATCATCACCGCGCTGCCCTCCGCGCTGGCCGGCATCGTGTGGATCCTGTTCGTCACCCACACCGCGCTGTCGGTGCCCGCGTTGACCGGCGCCATCCTGTGCATGGGCGTGGCCACCGCCAACTCCATCCTCGTGGTGAGCTTCTGCCGCGAGCGCCTGGCCGAACATGGCGACGCCATGAAGGCCGCCATGGAGGCCGGCTTCACCCGCTTCCGTCCGGTCTGCATGACCGCACTGGCCATGATCATCGGTTTCCTGCCGATGTCGCTGGGCCACGAACAGAACTCGCCGCTGGGCATCGCCGCGATCGGCGGCCTGCTGTTCGCCACCTGCTCCACGCTGGTGTTCGTCCCGGTGATTTTCAGCATCGTCCACGGGCGCGAGCAGCACGCGCCCACCGCCGTTCCGCAGCTCGGAGAAGTTTCCCATGTCGCATGAACACGCCCCGCCGGCGAGCCCGCGCACCTTGCGCCTGCGTCCGGCGGTGACCGGCCTGGTCGTGGTTGCCGCCCTTGCCGCCACAGCGGGCCTGGTGGTGCGCGCGCACGAATACCACCGGCTGGTGACCCTGACCGACGCCGAGGCGGTTCCCACCGTGGCGCTGGTCGCACCGCTCGGTACGGTCGGCAAGCACACGATGACCCTGCCCGGCCACATCGACGCGTGGATCGATGCCCCCATCCACGCGCAGGTTTCCGGCTACGTGAAAAGCTGGAGCACGGACATCGGCAGCCGCGTCACTGCCGGCGAGACGCTGGCGGTGATCGACACGCCCGAACTCGACCAGCAATACGAGCAGGCCAAGGCCGTGCTGGCGCGTGCGCAAGCCGACGCGCAGCTGGCCAAGGTGACCAGCCAACGCTGGCAGCACCTGCTCGCCTCCAATTCGGTGTCCAAGCAGGAGGCCGACGAAAAGGCCAGCGAGGCCGCGGTGGCCGAGGCCAACGTGCTCTCCGCCAAGGCCGACGTGGACCGCCTCGCCGCGCAGGAGGCGTTCCGCAACGTCACCGCGCCGTTCGCCGGCACGGTGACCGCGCGCAACACCGACATCGGCGACCTCGTCACCGCCGACAACTCGTCGGCATTGCCGCTGTTCACCGTGGCCGACACGCGGCGCATGCGCCTGTACGTGGCCGTGCCGCAACGCTATGCATCGTCCGTGAAGCCGGGAATGACCGTCACGCTGACCGTGCCGGACCATCCGGGCAAGACCTATCAGGGCACCCTGATCGGCTCGTCGGATGCGGTGAACCAGGCCTCCGGTTCGCTGCTGGCGCAGTTCGAGGTGCCCAACGCCAACGGCACGCTGCTGCCTGGCGACTACGCCGACGTACAGCTGCCGCTGACGACCGACAAGGCGGTCACCAGCGTGCCGGCGACCGTATTGATCTTCCGCGCGCAGGGACCGCAAATCGCCGTGCTCGGCCCGCACGACACGGTGGTGATGCGCAACGTGCATATCGCGTTGGATCTCGGCGGCGTGCTGGAAATCGACCGCGGCCTCGAACCCGGCGACCGCATCATCGACAACCCGCCGGATTCGCTGGCCGCCGGCGATATCGTGCGCGTGGCTTCGGCGCAGGAGTCGTCGCATGGCGACGAATGAGGCCTCGCGCCGCATGCGTCCGGCCGCGCTGGCGTTGACGCTCGCCAGCCTGCTGGCCGGCTGTTCGCTGGCTCCTGCGTACAAAGTGCCTACCGTGCCGATGCCGGCCACCTACAAGGACGGCAGCGGGCTGTGGACGCACGCCGCGCCCGCGGACATGGATTCGCGCGGCCACTGGTGGACGATGTTCCACGACCCGGCGCTGGACCGGCTCGAACAGTCGCTCGATGCGGACAGCCCCTCGCTTGCGCTGGCCCTGGCTCGCTACCAACGCGCCAGCGCGTTCGAAAGCGAAGCCCGCGCCGGCCTGTTTCCGCAGCTGGACGTCGCCGGCGGCGCGAACCGCAACCGCCAGTCGGACCATCGCCCCCTGCGTGGCTCCAACCAGCCGAATGAGTACGATGCCGACGACGCGCAGTTCGGCGCCGACTACGAATTCGACCTGTGGGGACGCATCCGCAACGAGGTCGCCGCCGGCCATGCGCAGGCGCAGGCTGCAGAAGCCGACCTCGCCTCGGCCAAGCTCAGCCTGGAGGCTCGGCTGGCGGACGAGTACTTCCAGTTGCGCGGATACGACATCCAGACGCAGATCCTCGCCCGTTCGCTGAAGGCCTACCAGCAAGGCCTCGCGCTCACACGCAACCGCATGCAGGGCGGCATCGCCTCGGGCCTCTCGGTGGCGCGCGCGGAGAACCAACTGGCCGACGCCAATGCCCAGGTCGAGGAAGTGGCCGCGCAACGTTCGCTGACCGAGCACGCCATCGCCACCCTGATCGGCGTGCCCGCCTCCAATTTCATCTTGCCCGCATCGCCGCACAAGGTGCGCGCGCCGACCATACCCACCTCGGTGCCTTCCACCCTGCTGCAACGCCGCCCCGACATCGCCGCCGCCGAGCGGCGCACCTTCGCCGCCAACGCCGGCATCGGCGTGGCCCGCGCGGCGTTCTTTCCCGACATCGGCATCACCGGCATGTACGGTTGGCAGAACACCGATAACGGCAACTTGTTCTCCTTCGGCAACCGTACCTGGGCGCTCGGCCCGTTCGTCAGCCTGCCGCTGTTCGACGGCGGCCTGCGCCGCGCACGCGAACGCCAGGCCAAGGCCGCGTTCGACGAAGCGGCCGCGCAATACCGGCTGACCGTGCTCGACGCCTTCGAGCAGGTGGAAGACAACCTCGCGCTGTTCAACCGCCTGACCCGCGAGGCCCACGACGAGGACGCCGCCGCCAGCTCGGCCCTGGCGGCCCAGCGGATCGCCACCAACCGCTACGCCGAGGGCATCATCAACTACCTCGACGTGGTCACCGCGCAGACCGCCTACCTCAACGCGGAACGCGCCGCGGAACAAGTGCGCACGCGGCGGCTGCAGGCCAGCGTGGCGCTGGTGCGCGCGCTGGGCGGCGGATGGAATACCAAGCTGCTGCAGCGGCCGCCCGCCCTGCAGTGACGCTCCATCCGCAGGCGGAGGCCCGGCGGCCATTGGCCCTTGCGGTCGGCGCGCAAAAGCAAACGGCGGGCATCATGCCCGCCGCTTTCCGTCCTTGGGTCGAACTCCTTTCCGATAACCGTCAGAACTTGTACGTCAACATCACGCGGTTGTAGGTGAACGGCTTGTTGCCGGGATTGAGGTTGTTGATGCCGCCCACCGACTTTTCCCAGCGCTCGCGGATCTGGAAACCCTTCAGGTAACCGTCGAAGTTGTAGATGATGTCGAAGTAGGTGTCGTGGAAGTTGCCGTTCAAGGCCGTGGTGTACTTCGCGTAGGAGCCCACCAGCTGCAGCCGGTTGTCGAAGAAGCCGTAGCTCATCTTGGCCTTCCAGGCATGCCCGGGGCCGGCCTCCACCAGGCCGCGGATCATCGAGGTGGTGTACAGCGGATCGGTCGCGTAGCTGGCGGTGAACGGCGAGATGATGCTGCCGCCGCCGATTGCGCCGTTCTGCTGATTCAGCTTGTTGTAGAACACGTCGAAACGGCCGTTGGGAATCACCACGCCGAGGTCGGCGCCCCATGCCGAGCTGTCCACCTTGGTGCCGGTCACGCCGTTGAGCTTGAAGTTGTTCGCCACCAGCACGTTGTCCGCGCCGCTGCCGCTTTCGGTCAGGCCCTGGAAACCGATGACCGGATCGAAACCGGTGCCGGTCTTGAAGACGTAGCTGCCGTCGGCATAGCCCAAGCGGGCGAAGTCGAGGAAATCGTAGTACCAGCCCTGCGCTTTCAGGCCGCCGTTGACGTAGGTGGTGCCCAGCGCCCAGGTGCCGCTGGTCTGCTTCGCGGTGGCGGGCAGGCCCTGGTTGCCGCCGTACAGGGTGTCGCCCTGGTAGGTGGACGGGTAGAAGTTGTTGTCGTCGAAGTAGTCGCTCGAAGTGCGGCTCTTGTAGGCCAGTTCGCGGATGCCGATGATGTTCCAGCCCTTCACCGGCGCGAAGTCAACGGTCAGCGCCTCGTACGAGTTGGGCAGCAGGCGGCCGTCGCTGTTGCCCATCCACGGCGTGTTGAGGTACTGGTCGCCGGCGCGCGCCGTGAACCAGTCGTTCTTGTACTGCAGGTAGGCCTGGCCGAGCGCGCTCAGCGAATCGCTGGCGCCCATCAGCGTGGTATCGACCCGCTTCGGATTGTTCGACAGCGAACCCAGCGCATTCGCGCTGAGCAGCGACACGCCGGCGCTGAAGCCGTCCAGCGAACCGGTCTGCGCATTGAGCAGGATCGAGCCGCCGAAGGCATGGGCGCTCGGCTTCGATGGCGTCTCGTAATCGTAGCTGCGGTTGAAGTTGTACAGGCGCAGTTCGCCGTCGACGTGACCCTGCGAGAAGAGGTCACTGAGGGCATCGGCGCGCACGCCGGTGCTCAGGGTTCCGAGCACGCCGGCCACGGCCAGGACGATGAGGGTATTGCGCATGGATGGGCTCCGCATGTGTTGTGGTTGACCGGCTGCGCAACGTGCGTGCCGGATCGTCTTTCGCGATCGGCCGCCAGCTTGGGCACAGCCCGTTGCACTTTCCCGTCACTTGCATGACGTTTTGATGACACCCTGCGCCTGGCGCAACAACAGGGAGGGCATTGTCATTATGATGGGCGGATGCCCACGCCACTCCGATCCTCATCCAGCGCGGACCGCATGGCCGAGCGTTTCCGCGGTTTCCTTCCGGTGATCGTCGACGTGGAGACCGGCGGCTTCGACGCCGAGCGCGATGCCCTGCTGGAAATCGCCGCGGTCGTCGTGTCCATGGACGAACAAGGCTTCGTGCATCCCCTGCCGGCCGTGCACGCCCACGTCCACCCCTTTCCCGGTGCGAACCTCGATCCGCGCGCGCTGGAAGTCACCGGCATCGATCCGGACAACCCGCTGCGGGGCGCCGTGGACGAGCGCCTCGCGCTGGAACACATCTTCCTGGCGGTGCGTGCGGCGGTACGCGACAACGGCTGCCAGCGCGCGATCCTGGTCGGCCACAACGCCGCGTTCGACCTGGGCTTCGTCAATGCCGCGGTGCGCCGCACCGGCAACAAACGCAACCCCTTCCACCCGTTCAGCTGCTTCGATACCGCCACGCTGGGCGGGCTGGCCTACGGGCAGACCGTGCTGGGCAAGGCGGTGCAGGCCTCGGGCCGCAGCTTCGACACGCGCGAGGCGCACTCGGCGATCTACGATGCCGAGATCACCGCGATGCTGTTCTGCGACATCGTCAACCGCTGGCGCCAGCTGGAAATGCTGGAATGCGAGCGCATCGGCGCGGATGCCGATTGAGCCCGCCCGGGCGCGGCTGTCATCTTCCTGCAACATTCATCTCATTTCATTGCAACACGCCGGCGCTGCAATGGCGGGCAACCGGGCGTACGCCCCGTGTACACCAAGGAGCCCAACGTGTTCGCTTCCTCCCGTTCCATGTTCCGCCTCGGCGTCATCGCCATTTCTGCCGCCTGCGCGCTGGGCACCCTGTCCGCGCAGGCCACCGACATCACCGGTGCTGGCTCCAGCTTCGTGTATCCGGTGATCTCGAAGTGGTCGGCCACCTACGCCGAGAAGACCGGCAACCACGTCAACTACCAGTCGATCGGCTCGGGCGGCGGCATCGCCCAGATCAAGGCGGGCACGGTCGACTTCGGCGCGTCGGACATGCCGCTGGATCCGGCCACCCTGGCCAAGTTCGGCTTCGGCCAGTTCCCCGACGTGATCGGCGGCATCGTGCCGGCGTTCAATGTGCAGGGCGTGGCGCCGGGCAAGATGGTGCTTGACGGCCCGACCCTCGCCGACATCTACCTGGGCAAGATCACCAGCTGGAACGACCCGGCCATCCAGAAGCTCAACCCCGGCCTGAAGCTGCCCTCCGCCAAGATCACCGTCGTGCACCGCTCGGACGGTTCGGGCACCACCTTCAACTTCTCCGACTACCTGTCCAAGGTCAGCCCGGAGTGGAAGACCAAGGTCGGCGAAGGCACCGCCGTGAACTGGCCGACCGGTATCGGCGGCAAGGGCAACGAGGGCGTCTCGGCCTACATCAAGCAGATCCCGAACTCGCTGGGCTACGTCGAGTACGCCTATGCCCTGCAGAACCACATCGGCTACGCGCTGATGAAGAACGCCGCGGGCAAGGTGGTCAAGCCGATGACCTCCAGCTTCCAGGCCGCCGCCGCCACGGCCGACTGGGCGAACGCCAAGGACTTCGACCTGCTGATGACCAACGCGCCGGGCGCCGACGCGTGGCCGATCACCGCCACCTCGTGGGTGATCATGTACAAGCAGCCGAAGAACCTGGCCAATACCAAGGTGACCTTCGACTTCTTCAAGTGGTCCTACGAGCACGGCCAGGACCAGGCCCGTGCGCTCGACTACGTGCCGCTGCCCGATGCGCTGGTAAAGCAGATCGAGGCCTATTGGCAGACCCAGTTCAAGCTGTAAATTGCGACAAGGCCGCTCTCCCATCGGGAGAGCGGCAGGGATGAGGGCCCGGCGATCCGGCGGCAACGCGTTTCGGCCGGGCCCTTGTCCGTCCCTCGGGCAGCTTCCCGCCGGGGACAGGGAAACAACTCCGCCATCCCCGAAGGCCGCATGTCATCGATCCCCGCCACGAGCAAGTCCGACGCCGACCGTCGCAGCCATGCGGATGCGCGCAACGACCGGCTGTTCCGCCTGCTGCTGAAGTTCTGCGCGCTGCTGGTGCTGGCCACCCTGCTCGGTGCCGCGCTGTCCACGCTATGGGGCGGGCGCGAGGTGCTGTTCGGCCACGGCCTGCACTTCCTCACCAGCGACGCGTGGAATCCGGTCACCGACGACTACGGCGCGCTCGCGCCGATCTTCGGCACCCTGGCGACCTCGCTGATCGCCCTGATCCTCGCCGTGCCGACCAGCTTCGGCATCGCCCTCTTCCTCACCGAGATCGCGCCGAACTGGTTGCGCGGCCCGGTCGCCACCGCCATCGAGCTGCTGGCCAGCATCCCGTCGATCATCTACGGCATGTGGGGCCTGTTCGTGTTCGTGCCGTTCATGGCGAGCATCGAACCTGCGCTCAGCGACACGCTGGGCAAGCTGCCCTTGGTCGGCCAGCTGTTCCAGGGCCCGCCGATGGGGCTCGGCGTGCTCACCGCGGGCATCGTGCTGGCGGTGATGATCCTGCCCTTCATCTGCTCGGTGATGCGCGAAGTGTTCCAGACCGTGCCGACCCGGCTCAAGGAATCCTCGTATGCGCTGGGCTCGACCACCTGGGAGGTGGTCTGGGACATCGTGCTGCCCTACACCCGCTCCGCCGTGATCGGCGGCATCTTCCTCGGACTCGGCCGCGCGCTGGGCGAGACGATGGCGGTGACCTTCGTGCTGGGCAACTCGTACAACATCACCTCGTCGCTGCTGATGCCTGGCACGTCGATCTCCTCCAGCATCGCCAACGAGTTCAACGAGGCGGTGGGCACGCACCGCTCGGCGCTGATCGCGCTGGGCTTCCTGCTGTTCGTGGTGACCTTCGTGGTGCTGCTGATCGCCCGCCTGATGCTGCGCCGCCTGGCCAAGCGGGAGGGCAACTGATGGCTGCCGTGCATACCCGCCGCCGTGTCGTCAACGTCGTCGCGCTGATCCTCAGCAGCGGCGCAACCCTGATCGGCCTGGTCTTCCTCGCCTGGATCCTGTGGGTCACGCTGCAGAACGGCCTGCACGCGATCAACTTCCGCCTGTTCACCAAGATCACGGCCTACGCCGACCAGGGCGGCCTGTCCAACGCCATCGTGGGCAGCCTGATCATGGACACCATCGCGCTGCTGATCTGCGCGCCGGTCGGCGTGCTGGCCGGCACCTTCCTCGCGGAATACGCGCATCGCTCGAAGTTGGGCGCCACCATCCGCTTCCTCAATGACATCCTGCTGTCCGCACCGTCGATCGTGCTGGGCCTGTTCGTCTACGTGATCATCGTGCTGCCGATGTCGAACCTCACCCACGGCTCGGTGTCGTTCTCCGGCTTCGCCGGCGGCGTGGCGCTGGCGTTGATCGGCCTGCCGGTGATCGTGCGCACCACCGACGAGATGCTGCAGCTGGTGCCGGGCACCCTGCGCGAGGCCGCGCTGTCGCTGGGCATCCCGCAGTGGAAGATGACCGTGCAGGTATTGATGCGCGCGGCCACCTCCGGCATCGTCACCGGCGTGCTGCTGGCGCTGGCGCGGCTGGCCGGCGAGACCGCGCCGCTGCTGTTCACCGCCTTCGGCAACAACTTCATGGCGGTGCATCCGCTGGACAAGATGGAAAGCCTGCCGGTGGCCATCTACCAGTACACCAACGACCCCAATCCGGCGTTGCACGGCATCGCCTGGGCCGGCGCGCTGCTGATCACGCTGTTCGTGCTCGCCCTGAGCCTGCTGACCCGCCTGCTGTTCTCGCGCAAGAAGGTTTCCCATGACTGATTTCGCCGCCAACGATGCCGTGGGCACCGCCGACGCGGCCGCGGCCAGCGCTGCCGCCCGCACCAAGATCGAAGTGCGCGGGCTGGACTTCTTCTACAACGGTTTCCATGCCCTGCACGGCATCGACATGGACATCCCGGAGAAGCAGGTCACGGCCATCATCGGCCCGTCCGGCTGCGGCAAGTCCACCCTGCTGCGCATCTTCAACCGCATCTACGCGATCTATCCCAAGCTGGTGGCCAGCGGCAGCGTGCGGCTGGACGGCGAGAACGTGCTCGATCCGGCGTATTCGCTGAACCGCCTGCGCAGCAAGGTCGGCATGGTGTTCCAGAAGCCAGTGCCGTTCCCGATGACCATCTTCGAGAACGTCGCCTACGGCATCCGCCACCACGAAAAACTGTCCAAGCCCGACATGGAGGCGCGCGTCGAGCAGGCGCTGCGCCGCGCCGCGCTGTGGGACGAGGTGAAGGACAAGCTCAAGCAGAGCGCGCTGGGCCTCTCCGGCGGCCAGCAGCAGCGCCTGTGCATCGCGCGCGGCATCGCGCTGCGCCCCGAAGTGCTGCTGCTGGACGAGCCCACCTCGGCGCTCGACCCGATCGCCACCGGCCGCATCGAGCAATTGGTCGAAGAGCTCAAGCGCGACTACACCATCGTCATCGTCACCCACAACATGCAGCAGGCCGCGCGCGTCTCCGACCGCACCGCCTTCATGTACATGGGCGAACTGATCGAATTCGACAACACCGAGAAGATCTTCACCAAGCCCTCGAAGAAGCAGACCGAGGACTACATCACCGGCCGGTTCGGCTGAGCGAGGCAACCATGAGCACCGGCAAGGAACACATCATCAAGAGCTACGACGACGAACTGGCGCGCCTCACCGGCGAGCTGGTGCGCATGGGCGAGCTGGCGGTGAGCCAACTGGAAGCGGCCATCGACGTGATGGAACGCCGCGACGAACGCGCCGCGCAACACGTGGTGGGCAACGACGACGCCATCGACCAGCTGGAACAGGAAATCAGCCACGACGTGGTGCGCCTGCTCGCGCTGCGCGCGCCGATGGCCGGCGACCTGCGCAACGTGTTCGCCGCGCTGCGCATCGCCGCCGACATCGAACGCATCGGCGACTACGCCGCCAACGTGGCCAAGCGCTCCATCCCGTTGTCGATGGCCGCGCCGATCAGCCCGACCAGCGGCCTCGCCTATCTCGCCGAGCTGGCCGCCTCCGAAGTGCGCGAAGTGCTGCAGGCCTACCGCGACCGCGATGCCGAGCGCGCCTATCAGGTGTGGAAGGACGATGCGGAGCTGGACGACGCCTACACCGGCTATTTCCGCCAGTTGCTCACCTACATGATGGAAGACCCGCGCAACATCACGCCGTGCACGCACCTGCTGTTCATGGCCAAGAACATCGAGCGCATCGGCGACCACGCCACCAACATCGCCGAGAACGTGTGGTATCAGGTCAACGGCGAGCCGCTTACCGCCCAGCGCAACAAGCGCGACCTCACCGCCAACCCGGATCTGCCGAAGTTGGGCGACCGCAGCGTCTGAAACCACGCCAGAGGCAGGGCATTGAATTGGCACCGCCATGCCGACGCATACCGGCATGGCGGTTTCGTGGGCGCCGCGCTCAGCGTCCGTCCCGCTTCAGCTGCACGCCTCGCGCGATGCCGTAGATGCCGATGGCGATCCAGGCCACTTCGAGCAGGAACGCCGACCAGTTGAAGTTGCCGAAGGTCAGCGACAGCAGCACGCCGAACGCGCCGAGGATGTTCATCAGCTGGTAGGCCAGCTTGTGGCCGTGCAGCTTGCGGGCCTGCAGCAGGAAGTACGCCAGCAGCACCAGCAGCACGCCGACGTAGCCGGCCCAGTCGTACCAGTGGAAGGTCATCGCGTTGCGCTCCTCTGCCGCAGGGCCTCGAACAGCACCACGCCGGTCGCCACGGAAACGTTGAGGCTTTCCATCGCGCCCGGCATCGGGATCTTCGCCGTGAAATCGCAGGTCTCGCGGGTGAGCCGGCGCATGCCTTCGCCCTCGCTGCCCATCACCAGCGCCACCGGCCCCTTGAGGTCGATGGCGTAGATCGACTGGTCGGTATCGCCGGCCAGGCCGGTGATCCACACGCCGGCATCTTTAAGCACCTTCAGCGTGCGCGCGAGGTTGGTCACCGCGATCAGCGGCACGCGGTCCGCACCGCCGGCGGAGGCGCGGCGCACCACGGGCGTGAGGCCCACCGCGCGATCCTTCGGCACGATCACCGCGGTGACGTTGGCCGCCGCCGCACTGCGCAGGCAGGCGCCGAGGTTGTGCGGGTCGGTGACGCCGTCCAGCACCAGCACCAGGGCCGCATCGCCCGCCTGCTCCAGCAGTTCGGGCAGGTCGCCTTCCGTCGCCATCGCGGGAGCTTCGTACAACGCGGCCACGCCCTGGTGGCGCGCCTCGCCGGCGAGCCTGTCGAGCTGATCGCGCGGCCGGTGGTGCACCGGGATCTTCAACGCCTTGGCTCGCTCGGCCAGTTCGTGCACGCGCGGGTTGCGCTGGCCGTTCTCGACCAGCAGTTCGCAGACGCGCGCCGCGTCGTTGTTGAGTGCGCCGTCGACCGGGTTGATGCCGACGATCCAGTGTTCGTTCATCGCTTGCCTTTCGGGTTATCCGGTTTGCGGCCGGTATGTTTTTTCGTGGGCGGCACGGCAGTGGATGCCTTGCCGCGCTTCGCGTTCTCTGCCTTGCGTGCGGGGTTCGCCGACCGACCGGCCTTGGCTGCCATCGGCATCCGGCCGGGCTGCGCGCTGGCGCCACGTTTCCTCGATGCATGCGAAGCAGACGGCGAATTATCGCTTGGCGCAACCGGATGCGGTAACGCTTCAACGGCGGCACTCTTGCGGCCGAACGCGCGCCCGATCGCCTTGGCCGCCTTGCCAAACATGCCCGGTGTCTTCGCCGGCCCGGCGGCCGGCTTTGGCAGCGAATAGCGCTCGCCCGCCGCAGCGTAGTCGTAAGCCTTGCCGCTGCGCTCCGGCGGTGCGGCAGACGCACGCGGCGCCGCCAGGCGGAAGTCGATCTTGCGGTCCTCCAGACTGGCGCGCAGCACCTGCACGCGCACGTGGTCGCCCAGCCGGTACTGCGTGCCGCTGCGTTCGCCCTTCAGCAGGTGACGCTGCGGATCGAAGTGGTAGTAGTCGTTGCTGAGCTGGCTGATGTGGACGAGGCCGGAGACCTTGGACTCGTCCAGCTCCACGAACAGGCCGAACGAAGTGACGCCGGTGACCACGCCGGCGAATTCCTCGCCCACGTGCTTGGCCATCCACGCGCACTTGTAGCGCTCGTCGACGTCGCGCTCGGCCTCCTCGGCGCGACGCTCGCGCTGCGAGCAGTGCACCGCCATCGTGGCCATCTGCGCCGGCGTGTATTCATAGCCGGCCGGCTTGCCGCCGGTGAGCGCATAGCGGATCGCGCGATGCACCAGCAGGTCGGGATAGCGGCGGATCGGCGAGGTGAAATGCGCGTAGGCCGAGAGCGCCAGGCCGAAGTGGCCGCGGTTGTCCGGCTGATAGGCGGCCATGCTCTGCGCGCGCAGCAGCACGCTCTGGATCAGCTCGCGCTCCGGGCGCTCGGCCACCAGCCGCAGCACGTCGGCGAAGTCGGCGGGAGTCACCTCCTCCACCGGCGGCATGCGCAGCTTGAACTCGCGCAGGAACTGCTGCAGGTCCTCGTACTTCTCCGCCGGCGGCGGCTCGTGGGCGCGGAACAGCGCGGGGACCTTCTTCTTTTCCAGGAACAGCGCCGCCTGCACGTTGGCGGCGATCATGCATTCCTCGATCAGCTTGTGCGCGTCGTTGCGCTCGGTAGCGCCGGCGGATTCCACCTCGCCGCGCTGATCGAGGCGGAACTTCACCTCCGGCGTCTCGAAGTCGATTGCGCCGCGCTGCCTGCGCTGCGCGGCCATCGCCTTGTACAACGCATGCAGGTTCTCCAGTTGCGGCAGCACATCGCGCACCTGATCCAGCGCACCGGCCTCGTGGAGGCCCACCGCCTGCCACACCTGGTCGTAGGTGAGCCGCGCGTGCGAGCGCATCACCGCCGGGTAGAACTTCGACTTGACCACGGCGCCCGCGGCGTCCACCACCATGTCGCAGACCATGCACAAGCGCTCCACCTTGGGGTTGAGCGAGCAGATGCCGTTGGACAGCGTCTCCGGCAGCATCGGCACCACGAAGCCGGGGAAATAGGTGGAGGTGCTGCGCTCGTAGGCCTCGCGGTCCAGCGCGCTGCCCACCGGCACGTAGTGCGACACGTCGGCGATGGCGACCACCAGCCGCCAGCCGCCGCCGCGCTTCGGCTCGGCGTACACGGCATCGTCGAAGTCCCGCGCATCGGCGCCGTCGATGGTCACCAGCGGCAATTTGCGCAGGTCGACGCGGCCTTCGCGCTCGGCGGCGGTGACCTCGGGTTCCACCTCGGCCGCGTCGCGCAACACTTCGGGCGGCCAGTCGTGCGGCAGATCGTGGCTGGCGATCGCCATCTCGATCAGCAGCGAAGGCTTCAGGCGCTCGCCCAGCACCGCGCGGATCGCGCCCAGCGGGCCGCGGTGCGGCGTGGGCGGATCGGTGATCTCGGCCACCACGATCTGGCCGGCGCGCGCGCCCTGCGTCTCGCCGGGCGGGATCATCACGTCCTGATGCAGGCGGCGGTCGTCGGGCGCCACCAGGGTCACGCCGTTCTCCACCACCACGCGACCCACCAGCCGCGGCGAACGGCGCTGCAGCACTTCGGCGATCGCGCCCTGGCGGCGGCCGCGCCGGTCCACGCCGACCACGCTGGCCAGCACGCGGTCGCCATGCAGCACGCCGCGCATCTGCTGCGGGGAGAGATACAGGTCCTCGCCGCCTTCGTCGGGGCGCAGAAAACCGTAGCCTTCGGCATTCGCCAGCACCACGCCGGGGATCAGGTCGAGCTTCTTCGCCGGGGCGAAACCGCCGCGGCGGCCTTGCAGCAACTGGCCGTCGCGCACCATCGCGCCGAGGCGCTTTTGCAGCGCGAACAGGTCACTGGATTCGTGCAGCGCCAGCGCCTCGGCGATGCGCGCCTCGGTGAGCATCTCGCCGCGTTCTTCCAGCAGGGCGAGGATGGCTTCGCGGCTGGGAATGGGGCGCTCGTAGCGTTGCGCCTCGCGCTCGGCGTGCGGATCGCGCCCGGCGTCGGTGCGCTTGCGCTTGCCCGCGGCCGGGTTTGCGCGTTGGTCTTGCTTGTCGTTTTTGTTCTTCTTGGTCACGAAATAGCCTTGTGTGAATGGCCGTGCCAGGAGCGGCGCGGCCGAATGAGGGAATGCATCAACAAAGTGTTGACAGGAGCGGGGCAGATGCCTAATCTACGCGGCTCACGCAGCCCGGAAAGGCACGCGCGACACCTGCCCAGGTGGCGGAATTGGTAGACGCACTAGTTTCAGGTACTAGCGGGTAAAACCGTGGAGGTTCGAGTCCTCTCCTGGGCACCAATTGTAGACGAAGCCCGCAGCGATGCGGGCTTTGTCGTTTCCGAGGCCGGCATGCCGCAACGGACGAACCGCCGATGACGCCTTCGCCGCACGCCCTCGCCGCCCGGCGCCACTGGGTGTTCGACCTCGACGGCACGCTGACCGTGGCCGTGCACGACTTCGCCGCGATCCGGCGTGCGCTGGCGATCCGCGACGACGAGGACATCCTCGCCCACATCGCCGCCCTGCCCCGGCATGAAGCCGACGCCAAGCATGCGTGGCTGCTCGAACACGAGCGCAGCCTCGCGCAAGCTTCCCGTGCCGCCGTCGGCGCGGTGGCGCTGGTGCGCACGCTCGCGGCGCGCGGTTGCCGCCTCGGCATCCTCACCCGCAACCTTCGCGAGCTGGCGGTGATTTCGCTGCAGGCGATCGGCTTGGCCGACTGTTTCGATCCGGCCGATGTGCTCGGCCGCGAAGACGCGCCGCCGAAACCCGCCCCCGACGGCCTGCACCGGCTGGCCGGGCACTGGAAGGTCGAGCCGGCCATGCTGGCGATGGTCGGCGATTACGCCTACGACCTGGCCAGCGCCCGCGCCGCCGGCGCGCTGGCCGTGCTGGTGAACCTGCCGGAAAACCGCTGGCCGGAACTGGCCGACTGGCATTTCGCCGATTGCGCCGGGCTGGCGGCGGCGCTCGACCGGGCGCACTGAGCCGTTTCCTTCGTCCTTCGCCGGCCCGGCCAGATGGCGCCCAGCTGACCCGGCCCCTGTATAATCGCGGCGGTAAACGCATGGTGGGAGAAGCGACCGCTCCGCAGGAGCGCACCGCTGCCGAAGGCGCAACGCCCGTAATCGCTCAGGCCCCATACCATCCTGCGTAACAGCACTCTGGAGAGAGCGGTTCGATCCGCCGCCGAAGGGGCACGAAGCGCAAGCTTCCAAACTCTCAGGCAAAAGGACAGAGGGGCGCCCGCGTGCGGCATGCACGCAGAATTCGGACGCCCTTCATGAGCCAGAACACTCCTTCCCTGCGCGAGCTGGAAAACCACGACGCGTTCATCGCGCGCCACATCGGCCCCAACGACGCCGAGATCGCGCACATGCTGCGCACCGTCGGCCACGATTCGCTGGAGGCGCTGACCGACGCCATCGTGCCCGCCAAGATCAAGTCCGCCGCGCCGCTGGCGCTGCCCGCCGCGATGACCGAGGTGGAGGCGCTGGCGAAGATCCGCGCCGTCGCCGACAAGAACCAGGTGTTCAAGAGCTTCATCGGCCAGGGTTACTACGGCACCCACACTCCCAACGTCATCCTGCGCAACATCCTGGAGAACCCGGCGTGGTACACGGCCTACACGCCGTACCAGGCGGAGATCTCGCAGGGCCGCATGGAGGCGCTGATCAACTTCCAGACCATGTGCGCCGACCTCACCGGCATGGAGATCGCCAACGCCTCGCTGCTGGACGAGGCCACCGCGGCCGCCGAGGCGATGACCCTGGCCAAGCGTTCGGCCAAGGCCAAGGGCAACACCATCGTGGTGTTCGGCGACGCGCATCCGCAGACCATCGAGGTGATGCGCACGCGCGCCGAGCCGCTGGGCCTGACGATCAAGCAGGCCGATTCCGCCGAGGCCTGGGACGCCGCGATCGCCGCGGACGACTATTTCGCGGCGCTGATCCAGTATCCGGCCAGCAGCGGCTGGCTGATGGACTGGAGCGACGAAGTCGCCAAGATCCACGCCAAGAACGCGCTGGCCATCTTCGCCACCGACCTGCTGGCGCTGACCTTGCTGAAGCCGCCGGGCGAGATGGGCGCGGACATCGTGATCGGCAACTCGCAGCGCTTCGGCGTGCCGTTTGGTTTCGGCGGCCCGCATGCCGCCTTCATGGCCTGCCGCGACGCCTACAAGCGCTCGATGCCGGGCCGCCTGATCGGCGTCTCCATCGACGCCGAGGGCAACAAGGCCTACCGCCTCACCCTGCAGACGCGCGAGCAGCACATCCGCCGCGAGAAGGCCACCAGCAACATCTGCACCGCGCAGGTGCTGCTGGCCGTGATGGCGTCGATGTACGCCGTCTACCACGGCCCGGAAGGCCTCGCCCGCATCGCCTCGCGCGTGGCGCGCCTCGCCGCCATCCTCAAGGCCGGCCTTGCCCAGCTCGGCTTCACCGCCACCCACCACGACACCGCGTTCGACACGCTGAGCCTGAAGACCGGCGAGCGCACCGACGCCATCGCGGCGCGCGCGGTGGCGATGGGCGCCAACCTGCGCAAGGCGTGGGGCGAATACCTGTGCATCTCGCTGGACGAGACCACCACGCGCGCCGACATCGAACTGCTGTGGCGCATCTTCGGCGGCGACGACGCCACGCTGCCCAGCATCGACGCACTGGACGCCAGCGCGCCGTCGCTGATCCCCGAAGCGCTGCGGCGCACGTCGGCCTTCCTCACCCACCCGGTGTTCAACACCCATCACAGCGAGCACGAACTGCTGCGCTACCTGCGCGCGCTGGCCGACAAGGACCTGGCGATGGACCGCACGATGATCCCGCTGGGCTCGTGCACCATGAAGCTCAACGCCACCGCCGAGATGATCCCGGTAACCTGGCCGGAATTCGGCAACATCCATCCGTTCGCGCCGGCCGCGCAGACGCAGGGCTACCAGCAGCTGATCGCCGAACTGGAAGCGCAACTGGTCGAGATCACCGGCTATGACGCGGTGAGCCTGCAGCCGAACTCCGGCGCGCAGGGCGAATACGCCGGCCTGCTGGCGATCCGCGCCTACCACCAGTCGCGCGGCGAAGGCCATCGCGACATCTGCCTGATCCCCGAGTCCGCCCACGGCACCAACCCGGCCTCCGCGCAGATGTGCGGCATGCGCGTGGTGGTGACCAAGTGCGACGCCAACGGCAACGTGGACCTGGAAGACATCCGCGCGCAGGCCGAGAAGCACTCGGCCAACCTTGCCGCGATCATGCTCACCTACCCGTCCACCCACGGCGTGTTCGAGGAAGACGTGGTCGCCATCTGCGACATCGTCCACCAGCACGGCGGACAGGTGTACACCGACGGCGCCAATATGAACGCGCTGGTCGGCGTGGCCAAGCCCGGCAAGTGGGGCTCGGACGTCAGCCACCTCAACCTGCACAAGACCTTCTGCATCCCGCACGGCGGCGGCGGCCCCGGCGTGGGCCCGTGCGCGGTGCGCTCGCACCTCGCGCCGTTCCTGCCGCGCGCGCTGGGCGACGACGGTGCGCGCACGCAGGGCACCGGCAACGGCGCCATGGTCAGCGCGGCCACCTTCGGCAGCGCGTCGATCCTGCCGATCTCGTGGATGTACATCACGCTGATGGGCACGTCGGGCCTGCGCAAGGCCACCCAGGTGGCGCTGCTCAATGCCAACTACATCGCCAAGCGCCTCGCCGCGCACTATCCCACGCTGTACACCGGCCGCAACGGGCTGGTGGCGCACGAGTGCATCCTCGACCTGCGCCCGATCAAGGACGCCACCGGCATCAGCGCCGAGGACGTGGCCAAGCGCCTGATCGATTTCGGCTTCCACGCGCCCACGCTGAGCTTCCCGGTGGCCGGCACGCTGATGGTGGAACCCACCGAGAGCGAATCGCAGCACGAGTTGGACCGCTTCATCGACGCCATGATCCAGATCCGCGACGAGATCCGCGCGGTGGAGGAAGGCAAGCTCGACCGCGACGACAACCCGCTGCGCAACGCCCCGCACACCGCCTTCGCGGTGAGCGCCAGCGAGTGGACACACGCCTACCCGCGCGAGCTGGCCGCCTTCCCGCTGCCCTCGCTGAAGCTGCAGAAGTACTGGTCGCCGGTAGCGCGCGTGGACAACGTCTACGGCGACAAGAACATCATGTGTGCTTGCATTCCGGTGGATGCGTACAGGGAGGAAGTGGAGGCTTGAGCTTTCGCACGTCGTATCGATGAAGAAGCCCCGCCTTGAGCGGGGCTTCTTCATTTGAGGCGCATGTGCAAAAGCTTAGTTTGGATCTTGTTGAAGGCGCTCTGCGCTATCGCTAGGAACAAGGCGGTTTCGGTCGCCTGCCGGCGCCCGAGCCACTTCTCTTTGCGGGCCCAAAGAGAAGTGGCCAAGAGAAATGGCCTCGTTCAATACGCCGAGCCTACGAGCAGGCTGTGTCGAAGGCATTGGAACTACTCCCGCCTACGCGATACACACTGCGGCCACTCCGCGCCGTATCTGGAAACTGAGTTTTGGTACTTGCGATCTGGATTGATCGCGAGCATCCAGGCATTGAATCCAAGGCGACGCGCCTCACGTATGACGGGATGCGCAAGCTCTTCGGGCTGCACGGCGGGTCGCGTGCCAGAATGCGGGCTTCAGGCGCCAACGTTTCCACGGGATCGAGAGGTATCGCCTTGAACGCTTCCACGCTCGCCGAGCCTGCGCTCCGCGCCACGACCACGCCGCTGCCGCGCACGCCGAACCTGCACGACACCGATCCCGAGCGCATGCGGCGGACGCTGCGCGAATACTTCATCAGCACCTTCGACCGCTACGAGTCACTGTTCGAGACGCTGGCCGTCGATGCGGCGTGGTACGAGCCGGCGATCACGCTGCGCCATCCGCTGATCTTCTACTACGGCCACACCGCCACGTTCTTCGTCAACAAGCTGCTGCTGGCGCGGATGATCGAGCAGCGCATCGACCCGCACCTCGAATCCGTGTTCGCGGTGGGCGTGGACGAGATGGGCTGGGACGACCTCAACGAAGCGCACTACGACTGGCCCAGCATTGCCGAGGTGAAGGCCTACCGCGACAAGGTACGCGCGCTGGTCACCCGGCTGATCGACGAGGCGCCGCTGACCCTGCCGATCGGCTGGGACAACCCGTGGTGGGCCATCGTCATGGGCATCGAGCACGAGCGCATCCACCTGGAAACCTCCTCGGTGCTGATCCGCCAGCACAAGCTGGCCTACGTGAAGCCGCACCCGGCGTGGCAGCCGTGCACGCAGACCGGCGCCGCGCCGGAGAACACGCTGGTGAAGGTGCCGGCCGGCAAGGTCGCGCTGGGCCGCGACATCGGCAGCGCCATCTACGGCTGGGACAACGAATACGGCCGCCACGAGGCCGAGGTACCGGCCTTCGAGGCCAGCCGCCACCTGGTCAGCAACCGAGAGTTCCTCGCCTTTGTCGAGGCCGGCGGCTATGCGCAGTCCGGCTACTGGGAGGACGAAGGCAACGGCTGGCGCGAATTCGCCAAGGCCGACCACCCCACCTTCTGGCGCCGTTCGGCCGAGGGCTGGCACCTGCGCCTGATGACCGGCGAGGTGCCGATGCCGTGGGACTGGCCGGTGGAGGTGAACTACCACGAGGCCAAAGCGTTCTGCCGCTGGAAATCCGCGCACGGCGGCCAGCCGGTGCGCCTGCCCACCGAGGACGAGTGGTACCGTCTGTACGACGAAAGCCGGCGCGGCGCGCCCGACGGCGAAACGCCGGACGCCAACCTCAACCTCGCGCACTGGGCCTCGTCGTGCCCGGTCAACCGGTTCGCGCAGGGCGAGTTCTTCGACGTCGCCGGCAACGCGTGGCAGTGGACGGAAACCCCGATCTACCCGTTCGAGGGTTTCCAGGTGCACCCGATCTACGACGACTTCACCACGCCCACCTTCGACGGCCGCCACAACCTGATGAAGGGCGGCTCGTGGATCGCCACCGGCAACGAGGCCCAGCCCGCCTCGCGCTACGCCTTCCGTCGCCACTTCTTCCAGCACGCGGGGTTCCGTTACGTGGTTTCCAAACACCTCAAGCCGGCGCCGGCTTCGCACTACGAGACCGACAAGCTGCTCAGCGAATACGCCGAGTTCCATTACGGCGACAGCTACTTCGGCGTGTCGAACTTTCCGCAGGCGCTGGTGGACGTGGCGATCACGGCGCTGGGCGATGCGCCGAAGCGCACCGCGCTGGATCTCGGCTGCGCCTCCGGCCGCGCCAGCTTCGAACTGGCGCGCCACTTCGGCCATGTCACCGGCGTGGACTTCTCCGCGCGCTTCATCGGCCAGGGCGTGGCGCTGGCGCGCGGCGACAGCCTGCGCTACCTGCTGGCCGACGAAGGCGAGCTGGTCGAGTACAAGTCGCGCAACCTCGCCGAGCTGGGCCTCGCGGACGTCGCCCACAAGGTGGAGTTCTTCCAGGGCGACGCCTGCAACCTCAAGCCGCAGTTCGCCGGCTACGACTTCATCCTCGCCGCCAACCTGATCGACCGCCTGTACAACCCCGCGCAATTCCTGGAAGCCATCCACGAACGCCTGAACCCCGGCGGCATCCTGATGATCGCCTCGCCCTACACCTGGCTGGCCGAGCACACACCGCGCGCGGACTGGATCGGCGGCTTCAAGAAGGACGGCGAGAGCTTCACCACGCTCGACGGCCTCGACGCCATCCTCGGCGCGCACTTCCAGCGGCTGGGCGAACCGCAGTCGGTGCCGTTCGTGATACGCGAGACGAAGCGCAAGTTCCAGCACACCTTGTCCGAGGTGACGCTGTGGCGGCGGCGCACGTGAATTTCGATTTCGACCGGCCCGTCGACCGCAGCGGCACCCATGCGCTGAAGTTCGACGGCCGCCGGCAGAAATTCGGCAACGACACGGTGCAACCGATGTGGGTGGCCGACATGGATTTCGCCGTGCCGCCCTGCGTGAGCGAGGCCGTGATCGCCCGCGCGCGGCATCCGCTTTACGGCTACACACTGTATCCCGACAGCCTGCTGCAGGCATTGGTCGACTGGAGCGCACGCCGCCATCGCCTGCCGCTCGAACGCGCGTGGCTGGTGCCGGCCAGCGGCGTACTGGCCGCGATGATCGCGGCGATTCAGGCCTGCACCGCCGCGGGCGACGCGGTGATCGTGCAGCCGCCGGTGTACCCCGGCTTCTTCCGTGCGGTGGAAGACAGCGGCCGCCGCCTGCTGCACAACCCGTTGCGCGAAACCGACGAACGCTACGCAATGGATCTCGCGCAACTGGAGCAACTGGCCCGCGACGGCGCGCGCGCCCTGCTGCTGTGCAACCCGCACAACCCGGTCGGCCGCGCGTGGACGCCGGACGAGCTGCAAGGCGTGCTGCACATCGCACGCCGCCACGGCCTCACCGTCATCGCCGACGAAGTGCACGGCGACCTCGCCCTGCCCGGCGCCAGCCATCATCCGCTGCTCGGCCTCGCACAGGCGGACGACCGCGTCATCACCGTGCTATCGCCCGGCAAGACCTTCAACCTGCAGGGGCTGGGCCTGTCCGTGCTGGCCGCCCCGCGCCCCGACCAGCGCAGCGCACTGCACCGCGCAATCGCCGCCCTGCACCTGGGCGACGCCAACCCCTTCGCCATCACCGCCGCCGAAGCCGCATGGCGCGAAGGCGATGCGTGGCTCGATGCCCTGCGCAGCTACCTCGCCGGCACCCGCGACGTGGTCGCCGATGCCCTGCGCACGCGCCTCCCCGCGATCCGCCTCACGCCCCCCGAAGCCGGCTACCTGCTGTGGCTGGACTGCCGCGCGCTGGGCATGCACGACACGGCGCTGCGCGACTTCTTCATCCGCCGCTGCCGGCTCGGCCTGAATCCCGGCATCGACTTCGGCACTGGCGGCAGCGGCTTCATGCGCATGAACATCGGCACACCGCTGGGTAATGTCGAGGCAGCGTTGAAGGCCATCGAAATGGCGCTGGGGTAATGTTGCGCATCTCAGCCAACGACTGTTGGCGCCACCCAGAGCGGCCGTTCCAAAGCAGGGCCTCGTTGTCCTGCTCTGCGTTAGGTTGTTAGCTGGACGCGGCAAAGATAAGCTGCCGCAAGAACTACGGAGTTGCGCGAGGATCTCTTTGCGCGACCTTGGATGTATAACTGGACAGACTTGTCCGTATATTCGGCAATTAGGCCTCGGATGAACATCCCACTGGAAGTCACTGGATCGATCGTCAATAGCAACAAGCCTTCGCACAAAGTCAAGGTTTCCAACGATTCCACCAACGCTTGCGGCTTCCTAATCTACGAATGGTGGGACGGCTCAGATGGCCCAAACGTTAACTTCGCTTTCGACGACTGGGTTCCCGATGAAGCTGCGCTTCAAAGCTACTTCCAAGAGGTAGGTTGGCGAGTACTCTGGCCAAGCTAACATTTCACCCAAGCGGACGCGCACACCACGCGCCGCTTAACTCCAACGGCAGGCTAGCAAGGACACCAACTTGGAACGTACATTGGCACTTATTGAGATGCAGCTCTGGGCGGTAATTGCCCTGCTCTTATATTGCATAGCTAGCAGCATTTTGAGCGCCCTATACAACCGCAAAAGGCAGGACTCTGATTCATTTAAATCACAGTTCAAATATCTTTGGGAAAGTAACGAGCTGGACAAGCTTTTGTCAGAAACTGAAAGGTATCGCAATAAATTTCCAAACAACGTGGACGCCCACTACTTTGCAATCAAAGCTCTTTTGGCCAAGAAAAGGTTTTCAGAAGCACGCGATTTATCCAAAAATCTTGCCAAGATCGAACCTGAACTCGACACTGTCATTCAGAAATGGCTTGCGATCACCGAACGGGATCAGGCCAGCTAATAATTCATCCAAAAACAAGGCCCCGCATGCGGGGCCTTGTCGTGTCACTGACAGAAAAACTCAGCCGCCGTTCTTGGCCAGCCACGCATCCACCGCCGGCAGGCGATCCTTGCGGATCATCATGCGGTACTGGATGTTGGCGATCACGGCGTCGGCGGGGCGGCGCGCGGAGGGGTCGATGGTGGCCTCGTAGGCCTTGATCTTGTCGATCATCGCCGGGTCGAACGACATGCTGGCCAGCGACGGGTAGTAGCGGCCGCCGGAGGTGGAGTCGACCAGCTTGTCCACCTGCGCGCGATGCGCCATGGCGAAGTCGTAGGCCAGTTCCGGGTGCTGCCAGGACACGCCGCGGATCATGCCGGCGCTGTTGGTGGCGCCGGGCTCGGCGGTGAGCGCGAGGTCCAGCGCGCGCTGCGCCAGCGCCTTGTCCTTGGCGTAGGACAGCAGGCCGTACAGGCGGTCCTGGATCATCGGCGACTTCTCGGCCTTGGCCTGGGCGTGCAGCTTGTCCCAGGTGGCCGCGTCCGCGTGCTGCGCCACGATGGCGAGGATGGTCTTGCGCAGCGCCGGCGGCACCGCCTTGGGATCGGTGGCCTCGGCCTCGTAGCGACGGTGCACTTCCTTCAGCATGTCCGCGTCGCCCAGCTCGGACAGCGCGCCGATCAGCTGCGCGCGCAGCAGTGTGGTCGAGGTGCTTTCGTCGGGCCTGGCGTCCCAGCCCACGCGCGCGAACACCGGCTTGAGCTGCGCCACGGCGTAGGCGCGGAAGCGGTCCTGCCGCGCCTGGTCGCCGCGGTAGTACTGGTCCAGCGCTTCCAGGCTGCCGGCCACTTCCGCCCAGATTTCCGGCGCGGCGTCGGCCGGGGTGGCCTTGGCCATGTCGAGGAAATCCGACACCGGTTCGAGGCCGGCCATGCTCTCGGCCCAGGTGTCCGTCATCAGACCGAGCTGGTCGATCGGCGCGAGCTTGTTGAAGTCCTGCTTCAGCGCGGCGAGCTGCGCCGGCGCATACAGCGTGCGGTAGTAGCCGGTCTGCCCGGCGTTGACCAGCACCGGGCCGCAGCCCTTCAGCTTTATGGTGGCGGTGCCGTCCACCAGGGTGCTGGACGCGGCGTTGCCCACCACCTCGGCGATCACCGGCACGTGCCAGCGCAGCGGCTGCTTGTTCGGGCGGTCCTTGGTGAACTCGCCTTGGGTAAGCGTGAGGGTGGTCTCGCCGTCGCTGCACATGACGGAGTCCACCTTGATCAGTGGCACGCCGGGCTGCAGGGTGAAGTCGTGCGCCACCTGGGTGAGGTGCTTGCCGGGGGCCACGCCGTCCATCGCGTGCCACAGGTCGTCGGACACGGTGTTGCCGTAGGCGTGCGCCTTGAGGTAGTTGTGCACGCCCTGGCGCCAGTTCTCCGGGCCGACATAGGCTTCGAGCATGCGGATCACCGCCTCGCCCTTGGAGTAGGTGATGGTGTCGAAGGCCTGGCTGGCCTGCTCCACCGTGTCGATCTTCTGCACGATGGGATGGGTGGTGGCCACCGCGTCCACCGACATCGCGCCTTCGCGCGTGCTTACGGTGTCGAGCACAGTGTTCCATTCCGGATGCACCTTCTCGGTTTCGCGCTCGGCCATCCACGAGGCGAAGCCCTCGTTGAGCCACAGGTTGTCCCACCAGTCCATGGTCACCAGGTCGCCGAACCACTGGTGCGCCATCTCGTGCGCGGCGGTGTTGAACACCTCCATCTTGTCGCCCTGGGTGGAATACGCCGGGTCGAGCAGCATGGCGTACTCGAAGGTGAAGATGGCGCCCCAGTTCTCCATCGCCGAGAAGAACTGGCTGCTGCCCGGTGCGGCGATGTTGTCCAGCTTGGGCAGCGGGTACTTGATGCCGAAGTACTGGTTGTAGTCGTGCAGCACGGTCTTGGCCGACTCCAGCGTGAAGGCCGCCTGCGCGCCCTTGCCCTTCTGCATGATCACGCCGATCTGGGTGCCGTCCGAGCTGGTGGTGACGCGGTCGAAGTCGCCGAGGCCGAAGAACAGCAGGTAGGTGGACATCTTTGGCGTGGTCTGGAAGCGCACCTTTTCCAGGCCATGGCCGGCGTCGACCTTCGAGGCCACCGGCATGTTGCTCACCGCCATCTCGTCGCTGGGCACGGTGACGGTGAGGTCGAAGGTGGCCTTGTAGGCGGGCTCGTCCCACGAGGGGATGAAGCGGCGCGCATCGGAGTTCTCGAACTGGGTGAACAGCGCGCGCTTCTGGCCGGAGGCGGTGGGATAGTCGATGGCGAACAGTCCATTGGCCTGGGTGCCGATGGTGCCCACGTAATCCATCGCCAGCGTGTAGCGACCCGGCGCAATCGTCTTGTCGAAGCTGAAGGTGGCGGTCTGCGTCTTCGCGTCCACCGCGACCTTGGCCTTGAGCGCGCCCCCCTTGCCCGCGGCAGGCGCCAGCGTCACCGACGAGAACGTCATGCCCGCCGCGTTGAGCGTGACACTGGTGCTGGGCTCGAGCACCTGCAGGTCGATGCCGACCTGGCCGTCGAAGTTCAGCTTGTCCGCATGCGGCGTGATGGCCACGGCGTAATGCGTGGGCCGCACGTTGCGCGGCAACTGGGTGGGAATCTGCGACACGGCGACAGCCGCATGCTGCGCCGGCATCGCCAGCGTGGCGCCGGCGGACACGGCGAGCGCCAGCGCGATCGCGGAAACCAGGGTCTTGCGCATTGGAGGCCTCTCCTTGGAAAACGTGGGGGGACAAAGTGGCGCCCATGGTGGCGGTGGCGAAGGCGGGCAGGAATGGCCGGAAGTCATGCCTGCCACTCGTGCCTCGTGCCGCCTTTCGCCCGTTACACCCCAACCGAACCCGGCTTCGTCGCCTGCCCGGCGAAACCCGCGGAATCGGCGGCTATGCTCGCTCCCGACGATCAGGCAACGGGGACACCATCGTGATCAAGAGTTTCTTCTTCGTGGCGCGGCTGGTGGTCGCCTGGCTGGTGGCGCTGGTCTGCGTATTGGGCCTGCTTTCCAACAGCGGCCCATTCCGCAGCCTGCAGCCGCTGCCGGAAATCTTCGCCTTTGTCGTGCTGGTGACGGTGGTGAGCGGCGCGTTTTCCCACCTGCGCCGCGTGCGGCTGATCGCGGGGCACGCGACCCTGGCCACGCTGGGCAACCGCCAGCGCCGGCAGATCGAGCTGCCGTTCGAGGCCGGCGAGGCGTTCGACATGCTGGACGCGACCGTCCGCGAACTGCCTTATACCGAGGACATCGAAAGCGCCCGCGACAGCCTGCAGGTGCGGGCAAAAGTGCGCCATCCGAATCCCTATGGCCGCGGCATGCTCGGCTGGCTCAACCCCTTCAGTTGGGTCGGCAGCCGGCGCAACCAGATCTTCGCCACGGTGACGCCGGGCGACGGCACCGGCAGCGTCACCCTGCTGTGCGAACCGGAAAGCGGCGCCTGGGCCGACTGGTTCCGCGTGGACGACGGCACCAACCTGGTCAACGCCGAGGCGATCACCCGCGCCCTCGTGCGCCGCGTGGCCGAGCGCCGCCGCCGCGAACAGCAGGCCGCCGCGCAGACCGCCACCGACAAGGAGCTGGCGCAGGCCAAGCTCAACCTGCTGCACGCGCAGGTGGAGCCGCATTTCCTCTACAACACGCTGGCCAGCGCGCAGTACCTCACGCGCAGCGAGCCTGCTCAGGCCGACCGCATGCTCGGCCACCTTATCCAGTACCTGCGCCATTCGCTGCCCAGCGCGGAGGAAACGCTGTCGACGCTGGGCGAGGAGCTGGAGCGCGCGCGTGCCTACCTCGAGATCCTCAAGATCCGCATGGGCTCCCGGCTGGAGCTGAGGATCGACGTGCCGGATGCGCTGCGCACCGTCACGCTGCCGCCGATGATGCTGCAGACGCTGGTGGAGAACGCGATCAAGCACGGCCTGGAACCCAAGCCCGGCGGCGGCAACGTGTGGATCCTGGCCCGCCGCGACGGCGACAGCGTGATGGTGACCGTGGCCGACGACGGCCAGGGCTTCGGCATGGCCAGCGGCGGCACCGGCATCGGCCTCAAGAACGTGCGCGAGCGCTTGCAGCTGGTGTACGGCCCGCGTGCCTCGCTGGCGGTGGTGGCCAACGTGCCGGAAGGCGTGGCCGCCACGATCACCGTGCCGGCCGCGTCGATGCCACCGGCCGCGCTGACTGCACAACTGCCGCAGGGTCGCAATCATGAGCCGTGCCGTGATCGCCGAAGACGAACCGCTGTTGCGCCATGCGCTGAGCCGCCTGCTCGGCGAGGCGTGGCCGGAACTGCAGGTGATCGCCGAGTGCGAGGACGGCGCCGAGGCGCTGGAGGCCATCGCCGCGCAGCAACCGGACGTGGCCTTCCTCGACATCCGCATGCCGGGCCTGAGCGGCCTCGAAGTGGCCGCGGCCGCCGCCGAGGTCAGCCCCGCCACGCAGATCGTGTTCACCACCGCCTACGACCAGTACGCCGTCGACGCCTTCGAGCGCGGCGCGATCGACTACCTGCTCAAGCCCATCGCCGTCGAACGCCTGGCCGCCACCATCGAGCGCCTGAAGCGCCGTGCCGGCGCCGGCCTGGCCGCGCGCGGCGACCTCGCCCTGCTGCTGCGCGAACTCGCGCACGGCACCGTGCAAGGCGTCGCCGCGCCGCCGCTCACCTGGATCACCGCCGGCACCGGCCGCGAAACCAAGCTCATCATGGTGGACGACGTGGCCTACTTCCGCGCCGACCACAAGTACACGGTGGCGATGACCGCCGACGGCGAGGCGCTGCTGCGCAAGCCGATCCGCGAGCTGCTGGAACAGCTCGACCCGGCCGTGTTCAAGCAGATCCACCGCTCCACCATCGTCAACCTGAAAGCCATCGCCGCCATCATTCGGGACGACAGCGGCAAGGGCACCGTGCGCCTCAAGCAACGCCCCGAAACCCTCACCGTAAGCCAGCCTTTCATGGCGCTGTTCCGCAACATGTGACTCCCCGCGCACAGTCCGTCACGCACGGCTGGCGCAAGACCCACCCACCACGGGAAAACCCATCATGCTGAAGCTGACTCTGGCCGGCTTGGCCGGTCTTTGCCTGGCCGCGTGCGCCACGCAACATCTCGATCACGACACCCTGCGCCTGCATGCCGAACGCAACTGCAGGGTACGTGCCGCCGTTTCGCCCGCCTATGCGGTGGACAGCACCAGCATCAGCCTGGGCAACGCCGCGTTCGACCGCTGCCTGCGCGCCACCGGCATCGCGGAAGTGCGTTAGCCCGCGCCTTCGCGACGCGGCAGGCGCCAGCCCGGCCGCACGAAGTGGCAGGTGTAGCCGGTGGGGTAATGCTGCAGGTAGTCCTGGTGCTCGGGCTCGGCTTCCCAGAAGTCGCCGAGCGGCTGCACCTCGGTGACCACCTTGCCCGGCCACAGGCCCGACGCGTCCACGTCGGCGATGGTGTCTTCGGCGACCTGCTTCTGCGCCTCGCTGGCGTACAGGATCATCGAACGGTAGGAACTGCCGCGGTCGTTGCCCTGCCGGTTCGGCGTGCTCGGGTCGTGGATCTGGAAGAAGAACTCCAGCAGCTCGCGGTAGCCGATGCGCGCGGGATCGAACACGATCTCCACCGCCTCGGCATGCGTGCCGTGGTGGCGATAGGTGGCGTTGGGCACGTCGCCGCCGGCATAGCCCGTGCGCGTGGACAACACGCCCGGCAGCCGGCGCAGCAGCTCCTGCACGCCCCAGAAGCAGCCGCCGGCGAGTACGGCGCGTTCGGCGGCCATCATTCGCCCTCCACCTGGTCGAGGTACGCGCCGTAGCCCTGCGCTTCCATCTCGGCGCGCGGCACGAAGCGCAGCGACGCGGAGTTGATGCAGTAACGCAGGCCGCCGCGCTCGGCGGGGCCGTCCGGAAAGACGTGACCCAGGTGGCTGTCGCCCTGCGACGAACGAACCTCGGTGCGGATCATGCCGTGCGTGCTGTCGCGCAGTTCGCGCACGCTCGCCGGCCGCAGCGGCTTGGTGAAGCTGGGCCAGCCGCAGTGCGAGTCGAACTTGTCGGCGGAGGCGAACAGCGGCTCGCCCGACACCACGTCCACATAGATGCCGGCGGCCTTGTTGTGCAGGTATTCGCCGGTGCCGGGATACTCGGTGCCGTTTTCCTGCGTGACGCGGTATTGCTCCGACGTCAGGCGCGCAAGGGCTTCGGGTGTCTTGCGATAGTCGGACATGGCAGGTCTCCACGACGGGTCGGCCCGGACGAAATGGGGGCGCGCGCGGCCGATCCAAGCACCGGAACCGTGCAGCGCCGGAAGCCGCCGCACGGCCGGCACGTCCGTCCATGCATCCGGCGTGCGGGACCGTCAGCGCAGCCGATGCGCCAGGAAACCTTCAGCGCCAACCGGCTGCCCTGGCTGCGCGCTCCTGCTGCGCATCGAAAACCTCGCCATGCAGGCGCGCATCGATCGCTGCCTGCACCGCCGGCGGCAGATCGCTGGCTGCCTGGCGCAGCTCGCCGCCTTCGGACGGCATCGCCGGGCCGAGCACCGGCAAGGCCCAACCGGTTGCGGAATGGCAAGCCAGCCCGGCGCGCGCCGGCGGCGTGCGGATGGTGAACGTGCGGCAGACCTGCCCGTCGGAAGCTCGAAAGCTCAAGCCGATCGCGACCGCGGCTTGCGGATCCGGCTCGCTCGCCAGCGCGTGGTCGAGTGCCCGATCGAGTTCGCCGGCCGCGTAGGACTCGCCGTGTTGCATGCGCACCATGCCGCTGCCGACCTGCCACCACAGGCCAGCGGCAAGCAGGGCCACCGATGCGGCCAGCGCAGCTCCCGGCAGCAGCCAGCGTCGAGGCTTGCGGCGGCTTTCGGTATCGGCGGCATGCCCGCCCTCCAATAGCGTGAGCGAAACGGCGGACCGCGGCTGCGCCTGCAACATGGCGGAAAGGCGCTCCGGCACCGGCTCGTCCAGCACCGAATCGAACGCGGCCCGCAGTTGCGCATTCAAGGCTTGCATCTGCCGCACGCGACGGGCCAGCACTTCGTCCCGGGCCAACGCGGCATCGACCTGCGCGGTGTCCGCGGCGTCGAGTTCGCCGTCCACGTAAGCCTGCAAGGTCGTGTTGTCGATCAGGTTCATGCGTTGCTCCCAAGATGGGCCTGCAAGGTGGCGCGGGCGCGGGCCAGACGGCTGGTGACGGTACCCACTGGCACCTCCAGCATCGCGGCGGCCTCGTCGTAGGACAGCCCTTCGATCAGCACCAAGGCCACCACCTCGCGATGATCCGACGGCAGCGCCGCCAAGGCCTGCGCCAGCTCCAGCCGCTGCACGGGCAACGCGGCGCTGCCGTCGGCCACCGTCTCGCCAGCCTCTTCGGGCGCGAACAGATGCTGCGCCCGGCCGCGCGCACGCAACTCGTCCCGCCAGGCGTTGCGCGCGATCGCGAACACCCATTTGTCCAGTGCGGCATCCGGACGCCACTGCGCGGACCGGGCCAGCGCGCGCTCCAGCACCACTTGCACCAGGTCGTCGGCATCGGCCGGCTGCCCCACCAGGGCGCGCGCCAGGCGTCGCAGGCGCGGCAACAGTGCAATCAGTCCTTCACGCACGGCATCGCTCGAATGCACGCATCACCTTCCATTACGTCCGTAGGGGCGGATTCCATCCCTACGGACGCAACGGGATGGTTCGAGGGCGTAAAGACTGTGCATGCTAGCATCCGGCCCCGTTGCTCCCGAGGTGTCCGGCGATGCCGCTGCGTCGTGCTTCCGTCCTGTCCGCTCCGGTGCTGGCCGTCCTGCTCGCACTGGCCTGCAGCGCCCCTGCGCACGCGCAGTTGCTGGGCCAGGCGCAGCGTGGGCTGCCCAACCTTCCGCTGCCGGCCACGCCCCTGCCCGGCACGGTTCCGGCCATGGATCTGCAAAATGTCGATACGCTGCTGCGGCGGCCGCTGGCCCTCAGCCTGAAAGTGCAGGTCAAGGCGCTGCTGCGCAAGGAGCCTCGTCGCGTCACGGTCGACCCCAACGGCGCACCGATCCTGCGCGGCGAGTTCCTGGCGATGGGCCTGACGGACAGCCAGCGCGCCGCCGTCGAGGCGCTGGGCTTCAGCGCGGATCGCGAAACGTCGGCCAATGCCACGCTCGGGCTGGACTTCACGTTGCTGCACGACAGCCGCAACCGCAGTACGCAGGATGCCATGCGCGCCCTGCGGCAAGCCGCGCCGACTGCCGCGTTCACGTACCAGCATCTCTATCTCCCGGCGGGCAGCGCCGGCACGGCATCCGCCGCCGGCGCGCCAACCGCGATGCCGGCGCGCAGCGTGGGCATGATCGACGGCGGCGTCGACCCGACCGATCCTGCGCTGGCGCACGCGCACATCGAAACGTATGGCTGCCGCGCGGCGACCGCCTCGCGGCACGGCACCGCCGTCGCTGCGCGCCTAGTGGCCGGCGACGCCGACACCGTGTATGCCGCCGACCTGTGGTGCAACGACGACGTCGGTGGCGCCACCTCCGGCCTGGTGGACGCACTCGCGTGGATGGACCGCGAGCACGTCGCCGTCATCAACATCAGCCTGGTGGGGCCCGACAATCCGGTGCTCGCACGCGCGGTGCAGGCGATGATCGCGCGCGGCCATGTGCTGGTCAGCGCAGCCGGCAACGACGGCCCCGCGGCGCCACCCCTGTTTCCTGCGGCCTACCCCGGCGTGATCGGCGTCGGAGCCATCGACCAACGCGGCCGCGTGCTGCCCGAGTCCGCCGCCGGCAAGCAGGTAGCCTTCTGCGCCTTGGGCGTGATCGGCAGCGGCCGCGACATGCTGCGCGGCACTTCGTTCGCCGCACCCATCGTGGCGCGCAAGGCAGCCCAGGTGCTGGACGTTCCCCGGCCCGGCGCCGCCGACCAAACCCTGCAGAGCCTGATCGGCGAAGCGCATGTCTTCGATGCCGGCACCCGCGACCTGCGCTGCGGCCACGGCGTGCTCTCGCCCTGAAACTGAACACGGAACAACAACCGCCGGAGCGCACGGAAGGATGCCCTGGCCGCACGCGTAATGGTCTCCGGAAGCCGCGGATTCCCCGCCGGCAGGAGGTCCCGACATGCGCAACACGATCCTCAGCAACAAGACCCTTGGCATCGCCCTGTGCGCCGGCGCGCTCGCCCTGGCCTCGGCGACCAGCGCACAGGCCCAGCATCTGGGTGGCGGCCTTGTCGGCGGCATGGCCGGCAGGATCGGCCAGATCCCGACCGCGGCAGGCCAGATCGGCGGCGCCGCGCAGGCCATGGGCAACCTCAACATGCCTCCCGTCGACAGCAGCCCGATCACCACGCGTGCGCAAGATCTGCGGCAACGCGCCACGTCGACCGTAAAGCAGGCAAAGCAGACCGCGACCCAGGCTGCAGGCCAGGCGAACGGCCAGGCCAGCGCCAACGGCAGCGTGTCCGCCTCCGGCAGTCTCGATGGCGCTGCGCTGAGCGATGCCGCGGGGAACGCCGCAAACACTGCCGCCGGCCAGGCGCGCTCGGCCGTCTCGACGGCCAAACAGCGTGTCGCGGACACCGCCGGCCGCGCACGGAACACGGCCGACGAAGCCGCTGCGGACGCCGAGAACAGCGCCAGGAACGGCGTCGGCAAGGCCCGGCAGCTGGCTGCCAAGGGCACGTCCACGGCACGTTCGCTGCGCTCGCAGGCTGCTGGCGATACGAAGGGTGCGGCTTCGTCCGCCGCTAGCGAGCTGGGCTCGATCGGCAACGGCAGCTCGACCGTCGGCGCCTCGGGCTCGGGCAACGCGAACGCCGGCTCCCACGCCGGCATGAGCGGTTCGGCCAACGGACAGGCCAGCGGCTCGCTGGACCATGGCGTGTCCGCCTCGGCGCAGGCCGGCGGCCAGGCGGACGTGCAAGGGCACTGAGCTACCCGCTGGCATCCTGCGAAACCGAAGAAGGCCCCGCATGCGGGGCCTTCTTCGCAACGGCATGCCGACCAGCCGAACGATCAGGCGAACGGATCGTCCAGCACGATGGTGTCGTCGCGGTCGGCGCCGGTGGCGACGATGGACAGCTTGCAGCCGGAGAGTTCCTCCACCGCGCGCAGGTAGGCGCGGGCGGCCGGCGGCAGCTTGTCCCACTCGCGGATGCCGGCGGTGGATTCGCTCCAGCCGGGAAACTCCAGGTACACCGGCTTGCACTCGGCCCAGCCGTCCGCGTCCAGCGGCGCCAGCTCGCGGCGCTTGCCGCGGTATTCGTAGGCGATGCAGACCTTGATGCTGGGCAGGCCGTCGAGCACGTCCAGCTTGGTGATGGCCAGGCCGTTGATGCCGTTGATCTGCACCGCGCGCTTCAGCGCGACCAGGTCGATCCAGCCGCAGCGGCGCGGGCGGCCGGTGCTGGCGCCGAACTCGTTGCCGACCTTGCGCAGGCGCTCGCCCATCTCGTCCTCGAGCTCGGTCGGGAACGGGCCGCCGCCGACGCGCGTGGCGTAGGCCTTGCAGATGCCCAGCACGTAGTCGATGTCGCCTGCGCCCACACCGGTGCCGGCGAGCGCGCCGCCCACGGTGGTGTTGGACGAGGTGACGTATGGATAGGTGCCGTGGTCGATGTCCAGCAACGCGCCCTGCGCGCCTTCGTACAGGATGTGGCCGCCTTCCTTGCGCACGTCGTGCAGGATGGTGGCGACGTCGTCGACCATCGGGCGGATGAACTCGCCGTAGGCCAGCGCGTCCTTCAGCACGGTGTCGTAGTCCACCGGCTCGGCCTTCAGCCACTGGGTGAGGATGAAGTTGTGGTACTCGACGGCGGCCTTGATCTTCTCCGGCAGCTCGTGCGGGTACATCAGGTCGGCCACGCGCACGCTGCGACGGGCCACCTTGTCCTCGTAGGCCGGGCCGATGCCGCGGCCGGTGGTGCCGATCGCGCTCTTGCCGGCGGCGGCTTCGCGCGCCTTATCGACGGCGATGTGGTACGGCATGATCAGCGGCGTGGCCGGGCTGATCTTCAGGCGCGAGCGCACTTCCACGCCCTGCCCTTCCAGCTCCTCGATCTCCTGCTTCAGCGCGGCCGGCGACAGCACCACGCCGTTGCCGATCAGGCACAGCGCGTCGTCGCGCAGGATGCCCGAGGGGATCAGGTGCAGCACGGTCTTCTGGCCCTTGATGACCAGCGTGTGGCCGGCGTTGTGGCCGCCCTGGAAGCGCGCCACCGCGCCGACGCGCTCGGTCAGCAGGTCGACGATCTTGCCCTTGCCTTCGTCGCCCCACTGCGCGCCGAGAATGACTACTGACTTGCCCATGATGTACTCGCTGGAATGTTGAAAGGGTTCGCCGACTGCCGCGATGGCGTCAGTGCTTCGCCGCGTCGGGGTTGCCGAAGTAGCGCAGGAATTCCGAATCGGGTTTGAGGATCAGCACGCCGTTGCCGCTCCCGAAGGATTTGCGGTACGCGGCGAGGCTGCGGTAGAAGGCGAAGAATTCGGGATCCTGGCCATAGGCCTGCGCATAGATGGCCGCGGCCTCGGCGTCGCCTTCGCCGCGCACCTTGGCGGCGTCGCGCTCGGCGTCGGCGCGCAGCACCTGGCCCTGGCGGTCGGCGTCGGCCTCGATCTTTTCCGCCTGCTCCTTGCCGGTGTAGCGCAGCTCGTTGGCGAGCTGCAGGCGTTCGGCGCGCATGCGCTTGTACACCGATTCGCTCACTTCGTCCGGCAGGTCGATGCGCTTGATGCGCACATCCACCACGTCGACGCCGAGGTTCCTGCGCGCCGAGGCGTCGGTCTGCTGGCGCACGCGCTCGGTGATGTCCTTGCGTCCGCTGGAGATCAGGTCCTGCAAGGTGCGCGCGTTGAACTCGAAGCGCAGCGCGTCCTTGACGATGGGCAACAGGCGCTGCTCCGCCTGCAACTGGTCGCCGCCGGTGGCGCGGTAGTAGGCCGCGTTGTCGGCGATGCGCCACTTCACGTAGAAGTCGACGTTGACGCTCTTCTTCTCGGAGGTGAAGTAGCGTTCCGGCGGCGCGTCCAGCGAGAGGATGCGCTTGTCGAAATGCAGCACCTGCTGGATCAGCGGCAGCTTGAGGTGCGGTCCGGGCGGATAGTCGGCGCGCACGATGCGGCCGAACTGCAGCAGCAGGGCGCTCTGCCCTTCGTTGACCACGAACACGCTGTTGAGGCCGAGCAGCGCCAGCAGCAGCACGACGATAACCGCGACGAGGCGCTTCATGGCTGGCCTCCCTTGTCCGTGGGCGCATCGCTGCTCGAAGCGGCCGCGGCCGGCACCGCCGCTGCCGCGGCCTTGTCGCCGGCGGAGGCTGCTGCATGTACAGCGTGTTCGGCCGGCAGGTTGATGATGTTGCGGCCGCCGGAACCGTCGACCACCTTGGTGTTATCGGCCATCACCTGTTCCATCGTTTCCAGCCACAGGCGCTTGCGGGTGACGGCGGGCGCGGCCTTGTACTCCTTCAGCAGCAGGCTGAAGCGTGCGGCGTCGCCCTGCGCGCGCGCGATGCGCTCAGCCTTGTAGCCCTCGGCCTCGGCGGCGATGCGCGCCGCGTCGCCGCGCGCCACCGGCACCACCTTGTTGGCGTAGCCCAGGGCGGCGTTCTCGATGCTCTGCTTGTCCTCGCGCGCGTTGTTGACGTCGTCGAAGGCATCCTTCACCTCGGCCGGCGGCGCCACGTTCTGGAAGCTGACCTCGGTGACGCGCAGGCCGCTGTTGTAGCTGTCCAGCGTCTTCTGCAGGGCCTGCTGCGCCTCGGTCACCAGGTTCGCACCGGCGGCGGAAAGGATCTGGTCCATGTCGCTGGAACCGACCACCGAACGCACCGCGGCCTCGGCCGCCGCGCTCACGCTGCCGTCCGGGTCGCTGACCGAGAACAGGTACTTGCGCGCATCGTCCACCTGGTACTGCACGGTGAAGTCGATGGTGATGATGTTCTCGTCGCGGGTGAGCATCGAAACGCGGTCGTTGACCGAGCGGATGCCGGTGGCCTCGACCTTGTCCACCGTCTCGACCGGGCTGGGAAGCTTGAAGTGGAAACCCGGCGGCAAGGTGCGCGCGTACTCGCCGAAGCGCAGCACCACGCCGACCTGGCGTGCGCCGACGATGGTGTAGCTGCTCATCAACAGGAACACCGCGACCACCACGACGATCGCGATCAGCAGGCCGCCCGGGCCTCTGCCCAGTCGGCCGAAATGCTTGCCGAAGCCTTTCAGCCATTGGTTCGGCGAAAAATCGTTGCCGCTCGGACGCTGCCGGTTCCAGGGGTCGCGCTGCCCGCCTCCGGGTTCATTCCAGGCCATTGTCAGTCTCGTCGCTGGGAAGGTCGGCAAACCGCGCCGGACCGCATCGGGTTGAACGGAAGTCGCATGGGGCGTGACGGGGCTGCTGTCGGTGTGGCGGCCGGCTTTTCAGGCCGCACAAACGCCTGCATTCTAGCAGACGCTGGCGAAATCACGATGGCGCGCCGACCAACAGTCCGCGCAGCAGTTCGTTCTCCGAGGGACTGCCGCCGTTGAGCGGGGCGATCACGCTGCGCGGCGCGTCGATGCGCAAGCGCCAGCCGTGCTCGTCCACCTGCTCGCCGGCGATGGCGCCCACCGCCTTGAGCCGCGCGTGCAGCCGGCCCGCCGTCAGGGGCAGGCGCAGTTCGGTCCGCACGCGCTCGCCGCCGAGCAGTTCGCCCAGCGCCTGCCGCAGCAGATCGATGCCGGCACCGGTGGCGGCCGAGAGCCATACCGCCTGCGGCTTGCCCTCGGCGTCGCGGTCGATGCGCGGCTGCATCGCGATGGGCGGGGACGGAGCCGCGCTTTCTTGGGAAATGCGGCCAAGGATGGGCGCTGCTTGATCTTCGCCGGCAGGGACGTCGGCACCCATCATGTCTATCTTGTTGAAGACGCGCAGCTGCGGCACGTCGCCCGCGCCGATCTCCTCCAGCACCTGGTCGACCACGCGGCGCAGCGGTTCGCGCTCCTCGTCGGCGGCATCGCTGACGTGCAGCAGCAGGTCGGCGTCGCGCGCCTCGGCCAGCGTGCCGCGGAAGGCGGCGACCAGGTCGTGCGGCAATTCCCGCACGAAGCCCACGGTGTCGGCGATCACCGCCGGGCCGCAGGCGAGGTCGTCCAGCCGGCGCACGGTGGGATCCAGCGTGGCGAACAACTGGTCGGCTGCATACACGCCGCCGGCGGTGAGCGCATTGAACAAGGTCGACTTGCCGGCGTTGGTATAACCCACCAGCGCCACCCGCGGCACCGTATTGCGCAGGCGCGCGCGGCGCTGCTGGCCGCGCTGGGTCTGCACCTTTTCGAGGCGCTTGGTGAGCTGCTTGACGCGTTCGGCCAGCAGGCGGCGGTCGGTTTCCAGCTGGGTTTCGCCGGGACCGCGGTTGCCGATGGCACCGCCGCGCTGGGCGTCCAGATGGGTCCAGCCGCGCACCAGCCGGGTGGCGACGTGCTTGAGCTGGGCCAGCTCCACCTCCAGCTTGCCTTCGTGCGAGCGGGCGCGCTGGGCGAAGATGTCGAGGATCAGGCCAGCGCGGTCGACCACGCGCGCGCTCAAGTGCTTTTCGAGGTTGCGCTCCTGCACCGGGCTGAGCAGGTGGTCGACCAGCACCAGGTCGGCGCCCAGCGCGCGCACCATCTCGGCCACTTCGTCGGCCTTGCCGCTGCCGATGTAGAAGCGCGGATTGGGTACTTCGACACGCGCGGAAACGCTGCCGAGCACCTCGGCGCCGGCGGATTTGGCCAGCTCCGCGAACTCGGCCGCGCGGCGCGCGGCGTCGCCGCTGCCGCGCGCATGCGGCAGCACGAGGACGGCGCGTTCGCCTTTCTTCTGACGATCAAACACGTGGGGAGGCGGCCTTTGCGCGGAACGGTTCCGCTCTCAATGTGGGCCGACCGGCCGTCAATCAAGCATCCGCGGTGTCGGCTGCGGGGGCGGCGTCGACATGGGCCTCGTGGCCGTCGTGGCCGGTACCGATGCGCACGTTGCGGCTGGGCACCACGGTGGAGATGGCGTGTTTGTACACCATCTGGCTGACCTGGTTGCGCAGCAGCACGACGAACTGGTCGAAGGACTCGACCGTACCCTGCAGCTTGATGCCGTTCACCAGGTAAATGGCTACCGGCACGCGCTCGCGACGCAAGGCGTTGAGAAAAGGATCCTGCAGCGATTGTCCCTTGGACATTTCTTGTTCTCCCCTGAGCGGCATCCGGACCGGGGAAAAAACGCCAGCGGCGCCCGGCCCAACGTCGCTGATGTTAACCGGGTTCAAGGGCTTGAAGGAAGTGGTTTTTTGCGACCGGCGTCGATGAAAGCCGCATCCCGCCCGCTTCTCCGGGATGCCCGGCCTGGGCCGGGCCGCGTGCGAATGGGCCGGACGGCTTCAGCGCGCCGCCCCGAGAAACAGCTGCACGGCATCGGCGGCCTCCGTCAGAGGCGGCGCACGTTCCGGATCGAACACCCGCGCATCCAGCTCGGCGCGCAGCCAGGTGATCTGCCGCTTGGCCAGCTGGCGGGTGGCGAAGATCGCGCGGTCGCGGAACCCGGCGGCATCGCCCAGGCCGTCCAGGTATTCCCAGCCTTGCCGGTAGCCCACCGCGCGGATCGCCGGCAGGTCGACATGCAGATCGCCGCGCCCGCGCAGCGCGCGCAATTCGTCGAGGAAGCCATCCGCCAACATCGCATCGAAACGCTGCGCGATGCGCGCATGCAGCGGCTGGCGGTCCGCCGGCAGCAGCGCCAGCTTGAGCAACCGCCATGGAAACACGTCTCGGCGGGCGCCATTCTGCAGCTCGGACAACGGCCGCCCGCTCAGCTCGATCACTTCAAGCGCGCGCTGCAGACGCTGGGCGTCGTTCGGACCGATGCGCGCGGCGGCAACGGCATCGAGCCGCGCCAGCCGCGCATGCATCGCCGGCCAACCGATGTCGGCGGCCTCGTCCGCCAGCCGTGCACGAACCGCGGGATCGGCCTCGGGCAGTTCGGAAAGCCCGTGCTGCAGGGCGCGGAAATACAGCCCCGTGCCGCCCACCAGCAGCGGCACCCTGCCCTGCGCGGTGATGGCGCGCATCGCTGCGAGCGCGTCGTGGCGGAATTCCGCCGCCGAGTACGGTTGCGCCGGATCGCGGATGTCGATCAGCGCATGCGGATGGCGCGCCAGGGTGGCCGCATCCGGCTTGGCCGAGCCGATGTCGAGGCCGCGGTAAACCAGCGCCGAGTCCACGCTGACCAGACCCAGCGGAAAGCGCTCCGCCAACGCGCAGGCGAGTGCGGTCTTGCCCGAGGCCGTGGGGCCCATCAGGAAGATCGCGGGAGGACGCTGGTCGTAACTCATGCGGGTCGATGCGGATCGGGATGCGCAAGAGTAACCCGCCGCGCCTGCGCAAAACTTCGCCAACGCGTGCCAAATGCCTGTCACGCCGTGGCGAACCGGAGTTGTCCACATGCTTGTCCCGTGCGTATCCACATGCGCTGTGGATAGAACGCCGGGCGCCGATGCAGCTGGCGCATCCGGCGATTCGAACGGCAGGGCGCGGCGGGGATTTATAATCGCGGCTTCTCCGCCCGTCCGGGCCAGCCTTGGATCCCCCCATGTCGCAGACGATGAAAGCCCTGGTGAAGCGCCACGCCGAGAAAGGCATCTGGATGGAAGAGGTGCCGATGCCGGTGGTCGGCCCCAACGAGGTGCTGATCAAGCTGGAGAAGACCGCGATCTGCGGCACCGACCTGCACATCTACAAGTGGGACGAGTGGAGCCAGCGCACGATCAAGCCGGGCCTGACCATCGGCCACGAGTTCGTCGGCCGCATCGTGGAGATCGGCCCCGGCGTCACCGGCTACAAGGTCGGCGACCGCGTCTCGGCCGAAGGCCACATCGTTTGCGGCCACTGCCGCAACTGCCGCGCCGGCCGCCAGCACCTGTGCCCGAACACCATCGGCATCGGCGTGAACCGCAACGGCGCGTTCGCCGAATACATGACCATGCCGGCCTCGAACCTGTGGCCGATCCCGGACCAGATCCCATCGGAGCTGGCCGCGTTCTTCGACCCCTACGGCAACGCCGCGCACTGCGCGCTGGAGTTCGACCTGATCGGCGAGGACGTGCTGATCACCGGCGCCGGCCCGATCGGCATCATCGCCGCCGGCATCGCCAAGCACGTGGGCGCGCGCAACGTGGTGGTCACCGACGTCAACGACTTCCGCCTGAAGCTGGCCGCCGACATGGGCGCCACCCGCGTGGTGAACGTGGCCAACCAGTCGCTGAAGGACGTGATGAAGGACCTGCACATGGAAGGCTTCGACGTGGGCCTGGAAATGAGCGGCAACCCGCGCGCCTTCAACGACATGCTCGACTGCATGTACCACGGCGGCAAGGTCGCCCTGCTCGGCATCCTGCCCAAGGGCGCCGGCATCGACTGGGACAAGGTGATCTTCAAGGGCCTCACCCTGCAGGGCATCTACGGCCGCAAGATGTACGAGACCTGGTACAAGATGACCCAGATGGTGCTGACCGGCTTCCCGCTGCAGAAGGTGCTCACCCACCAGATCCACATCGACGACTTCCAGAAAGGCTTCGACCTGATGGACGCCGGCCAGTGCGGCAAGGTGGTGTGCTCCTGGAATTGACGGCTTGCCGCGATGGCGAAGCGTCTTCGCCATCGCGACATTTCAAGGCGGCATCTGCGTAAACTTCCCCGGTCGGCGTGGCCGCCGGCCAAGGGAGGCATCCGGCCATCATGGCCGGCCCACGACGCCATCGGGATACCGCCTGCATGAACGATCCTCGCCCATCGGCCGCCTCACGCCTGGCGTTGGCACGCATCCATGCGGCGCGCTTTTACCGCTCGCGGCGCACGCGCAAGGCCGCGTTGATGGCGGGCATCGTGCTGGCCGTGTTCGGCCTGCTCGGGTTCTTCATCGCGCCGCCCGTCATCAAGAGCCAGTTGCAGACCCGGCTCGCCGCCCTGCTCGACCGCCCGGTAAGCGTGCAGGCCGTGCACCTCGATCCGTTCACCCTGCGGCTGGAGCTGGACAAGCTGCACATCGCCGGCCGCGACGGCCATTCGCCGTTCGTGGACATCGACCGCGCGGTGATCAACGCCTCGTGGACTTCGCTGTTCCGCATGGCGCCGGTTCTCGACGAACTCTCGCTGCAGCACCCGCAGCTGCACATCGTGCGCACCGCACCGCAGCAGTTCAACTTTTCCGACCTGATCGCCAAATTCTCGGGCGGTCCGGCGAAGCCTGGCAGCCGGCCCGCGCGTTTCGCGCTATCCAATATCCGCGTGACCGACGGCGACATCGCATTCGATGACGCCGTGACGCAGACCAGCCACCGTATCGACCACCTGCAACTCGGCATCCCGTTCATCGCCAACCTGCCCCGCGACACCGACGTGTTCGTGCAACCGCTGCTGGCGATGGACGTGGACGGCAGCCCGCTGCGCATCGCCGGCCAGACCAAGCCGTTCGCGGACAGCCGCGAGTCGGACGTCCATTTCACGCTGGATCACCTCGACCTGCCGCGCTACCTCGGCTATGTGCCGGCCAGGCTGCCCGTGGCGGTCGCCGATGGGCAGTTGTCCGGCGAACTCGACCTGCAGTTCGTGCAGGCGAAGTCCGGCGCGCAGGTGCGGCTCGGCGGCCAGTTGCAGTTGGACGGCGTCAAGCTCGCCACCTCCGGTGGAATACCGCTGCTGGAAATGAAGCACGCCAGCGCCGCGCTGGATGATGTGGAGCCGCTGCTCTCGCGTTACCGGCTGGGCGCCGTGCAACTCGACGGACTGGCCCTGCACTACATCGCGACACCGGGCGGCCATGCCAATTTCGACGCGTTGAGCGGCGGCGACTCCAAGGATGCCGGCGCTTCGGCCAAGCCGGCCACGCCCACCGACGTAAGCATCGCCATGCTGGCCGTGCAGGACAGCCGTTTCGAATACACCGTGGCCAATGGCGCCACGCTGGCGCTGGAAAACATCCATGGCGCGGTGCATGGGCTGTCCACGATCGCCGCACCGCCAGCCGCGCTGAACATCGCCACCACACTTAATGGCGGCAGCCTCGCGATGAACGGCAAGCTCGACCTGACGCGCAGCCGCTACGCCGGCAAGCTGGACGTCAAGGGCGTCGGCCTGGCGCGATTGCTGGCGCTGGCTCCGCCGATGCTCGACGCGGAGCCGGGCAAGGGCACGCTGAGTCTTGCCGGTCAATCGCAGATGGATTGGGGCAAGGCTTTCAACCTCACGCTGCAATCGGCCAACGCACGCATCGACGGCCTGGTCCTGCAGCAACACAAGCGCACGCCGCTCGCCTGGCAGTCGCTGGAGGCCGGCATCGCGCATTTCGATCTCGCAAGCCGTACCGCGCAGCTCAAGCAGGTGACCGTGCACGGCCTGCGTGTCGAGGCACGCCGCCTCAAGAACGGCAGCATCGACCTTGCCGACTTGATGAAGCCCGAGCCGGCGCACGGCCTGCACCATTATTCGCCGCCGCCTTCGCCGAACTGGCGCTGGAGCGTCGCCCACGTCGGCGCGGACGGCGTGTTGGCACTCACCGATCCCCGCATCGCCGGCCGGCGCAGCCGCATCGAATTCAAGCTGATCCGCACCGGCATCGACGGCCTTTCCAGCGACATGCGCAAGACGCTGAAACTGGCGCTCGACGGCAGCGTCGGCCGCGGCAGCCTGCACGTCGACGGCACGCTGCGCCCGCAGCCGTTGGATGCCGAGCTGCGCGTGCGCACCACCCGCCTCGACATCGCCCCGCTGCAATCGCTGGTCGACGTTCCGCTCAATGTAACGCTCTCAAGCGCGCTGCTCAGCGCGGATGGCCGCCTGCGCTATCGCGACCATCGCCCGCAGGCTTTGCTGGACTGGCGCGGACACGTCACCCTCGGCAACGTGCGCGTACAGGACAAGCTCACCGGCGCGGACTTCCTGAGCTGGAACTCGCTGGATGCCGGCGGATTGGACGTGCGCCTCGGCGAAGACGTACCGCATGTATCGGTGGCCGGCCTTGCGCTGGACGACTTCTACGCGCGCGTCATCGTCAACGCGAACGGCCGCATCAACGTGCAGGATGTCGTGGCCAATCCGGCGGCCGCGCCCGTCTCGGTGACCCAGGCACGGCAGGCGCCGCGCACGCCGCAGCCGCACGCTGCCGCCGCCAGCGCAGCGGCGGCCTCCGCCCTCTCCGCGCCGCCGTCCGCCGACATCCGGATCGGCGGCATCACGCTGGCAAGCGGCCACCTCAACTACACCGACGACTTCATCAAGCCGAACTACACGGCCAACATCACCCAGCTGACCGGCAAGGTGGGCGCCTTCGGCACGACCGGCGGCCCGCCCGCCGAACTCGACCTGCAGGGCCAGCTCGACGACAACGCGCCGGTGGACATCACCGGCACGATCAACCCGCTCGCACCGTCGGCCTCCCTCGATGTGAAGGGCAAGGCCGACGGCGTGGAACTCACCCACCTTTCGCCCTACGCCGGCAAGTACACCGGCTACCCGATCACCCGGGGCCGGCTGACGATGGACGTGCACTACCGGCTCGACAACGGCAGGCTCAACGCCGACAACCGCATCTTCATCACCCAGCTCAGCTTTGGCGACGCGATCCAGGGCCCCGGCATCAGCCATTTGCCGGTGAAGCTGGCGGTGGCGCTGCTGAAGGACGCCAACGGCAACATCGACGTGGACGTGCCGGTGTCCGGCTCGCTGGACGACCCGCAGTTCAGCGTGGGTGGTTTGATCTGGCACGCCTTCGTGAACCTGATCGGCCGTGCCGTGACCTCGCCGTTCCGGCTGATCGCATCGGCCATGGGCGGCGGCAAGCACCAGGACCTGGGCTACGTGGAATTCGTCCCCGGCTCCGCCGTGCTCGATGCGAAGGCGCAGGACAAGCTCGCGCAGATCGCGAAGATCCTGCAGCAGAAGACCTCGCTGAAGCTGGACATCACCGGCCGCGTCGATCCGGCATTCGACGAAAGCGGGCTGCGCAAGGTGATGGTGGACGACCTGGTGCAGCAGGAAGCCGGCGAAGGCGTCGACCTCTCGAAGCTCAGTGCCGGCCAGTACGACAAATACCTGAAGAAGGCCTACAAGCACGCCAAGTTCCCCAAGCCGCGCGATGCCATCGGCCTCACCAAGTCGCAGCCGCCGGACGTGATGCGCAAGTTGCTGGAGAGCCACATGCCGGTCGATGCGGATGCGCTGCGCCATCTGGCCGAGCGCCGTGCCGATGCGGTGCGTGCCGCGCTGCGCGGCAAGCTCGACGCCAGCCGCGTGTTCGTGCTGGCGCCCAAGGTCGACGCCAAGGGTATCGACGATGCGGGCAAGACCACGCGCGTCGATTTCAGCCTGCGCCAGTAGCGGATGCCTTCGTCATTCGCGGCGGCGACGGGCTCCGTCGCGGGCTGCCGTGGATGGTGGCCGAAAAAAGACCGACAATGGGCGCTTTCCCACGAGTGGAATTGCCCCATGAGCTACCCCGGCCAGGCGCGCTACGCCAGCGAACTGAACTCCATCTGCGAACAGGGCCTGTTCAAGGCCGAGCGCGTGATCGTCTCGCCGCAATCGGCCGAAATCGAGCTGCAAGGCGGCCGCAAGGTGCTGAACTTCTGCGCCAACAACTACCTCGGCCTGGCCGACCATCCCGAGGTGATCCAGGCGGCGAAGGACGCGCTGGATACGCACGGTTTCGGCATGGCCTCGGTGCGCTTCATCTGCGGCACGCAGGACCTGCACAAGCAGCTCGAAAAGCAGATCGCCGGTTTCTTCGGCACCGAGGACACCATCCTCTACGCTGCCTGTTTCGACGCCAACGGCGGCCTGTTCGAGCCGCTGCTGGGCGAAGAAGACGCGGTGATCTCCGACGCGCTCAACCACGCCTCGATCATTGACGGCATCCGCCTGTGCAAGGCCAAGCGCTACCGCTACGCCAACAGCGACATGGCCGACCTGGAAAAGCAGCTGCAGGCCGCCGACGCGGCCGGCGCGCGCACCAAGCTCATCAGCACCGACGGTGCGTTTTCGATGGACGGCTTCATTGCCAAGCTGGACCAGATCACCGCACTGGCCGCGAAGTACGGTGCGCTGGTGCACATCGACGAATGCCACTGCACCGGCTTCCTCGGCGAGACCGGCCGCGGCTCGGCCGAAGTCAACGGCGTGATGGACAAGATCGACATCTTCACCGGCACGCTGGGCAAGGCGCTCGGCGGCGCGCTGGGCGGCTTCACCACCGGCCGCGCGGAAATCGTCGAGATGCTGCGCCAGCGTTCGCGCCCCTACCTGTTCTCCAACTCGCTGCCGCCGCACGTGGTGGCCGCGGCGATCAAGGTGTTCGACATGCTGGAGAGCGCCGGCGAGCTGCGCACCCGCGTGCAGGAGAACACGGCCTATTTCCGTGAACAGATGACCGCCGCCGGCTTCGACATCAAGCCTGGCGTGCACCCCATCGTGCCGGTGATGATCTACGACGCGCCCAAGGCGCAGGCGATGGCCGCCGCGCTGCTCGACGAAGGCATCTACGTCACCGGCTTTTTCTACCCGGTGGTGCCGCAGGGCCAGGCGCGCATCCGCACGCAGATGAGCGCGGCGCATACCCGGGAACACCTGGACAGGGCCATCGCGGCGTTCACCAAGGTGGGCAAGCAACTGGGCGTGATCTGAGGCCCGTCAGCGCCGCCTGAGCTGCGCCACCTCGGCCAAATCGAGGTGGCGCCACTGCCCCTTGGCCAGCTCGCCGAGCTGCAGCGGCCCGATGGCCACGCGCACCAGCCGAAGCACCTCGAAGCCCAGCGCCGCCAGCAGGCGGCGGATATGCCGGTTGCGGCCTTCGTCCAGCACCACTTCGAGCCAGGCGTTCTTCTCGCCTGCGCGCAACGGCATGACCTTGCGCGCCTTGAGCCAATCCGCACCGTCGCGGACGCCGGCCAGCATCGCCGCCAACGCTTCGGCATCCGGCTGCCCGGCCACCTGCACGTGATAGGTCTTGTCGAGGTGCGTGTCGGGCTCGGTGATGCCCGCCGCCCACACGCTGTCGTTGCTGAGCAGCAGCAGGCCTTCGCTGGCCTTGTCCAACCGGCCCACCGGGCCCAGCCACGGAAGCGCGGCATCGCGCAGCAGGTCGTAGACGGTATCGCGACCGCGCTCGTCGGCGGCGCTGACCACGATCCCGCGCGGCTTGTTGATCGCCAGATAGACGCGCTGCACCGCCTTCACGGCCGCACCGTCCAGGCTGATCCTCTGGCGCTCCGCATCCACTGGATGCTCGGGATCGTGCACCACGCGTCCATCGACGGCGACGCGTCCCGCCCGCACCGCCACCTCCGCCTGGCTGCGCGAACACACGCCCAGCTTGCTGAGCGCTCGGGCGACACCATGGCGCTTGCCGCCTTGCGATCCGGATTGTCGTACACGGGTCATCGGGCAAGCCTATGCGGCATCGGCGCAAAGAAAAAGCCCGGCAAATGCCGGGCTTCTCCTGACACTGCGATCAGTCCGCTTACTGCTGGACCTGCAGTTCCACGCGACGGTTCTGCGCGCGGCCCGCGTCGGTGCTGTTGTCGCCGATCGGGTCGTTGTCGCCGTGGCCCACCGGACCTTCCAGACGGCTCGCGTCGATGCCGTGGCTGGTCAGGTAGTCGTACACGATCTGCGCACGACGCTCCGACAACGCCTGGTTGTACGCCTCCGTGCCCTTGCTGTCGGTGTAACCCGCCACCATCACGTGCACGTCCGGGTAACGCTTCAGCGTGTCCACCGCCTGGTCCAGGATCGCGATCGAATCCGACGTCGGCACCGCCAGCGCCTTGCCGATTTCCGACGCGTGCACCTGGCCCTTCTTCGGGAAGTCGAACTTGAAGTTCACGCCGCGCAGGTCGATCACCACCTTCTTCGGAGCCGGGGCTTCTTCCACCGGGGCCGGAGCCGGAGCCGGGGCCGGAGCCGCCACCGGGGCCGGAGCCGCCGGGACCGCACCAAAGCGCGACACGATGCTGAAGCCCAGGAACCAATCGCCGTAGCCGCTATGGTTCGGCTGGCTCTTGTCGTCCCAGTCGTAACGGTAACCGCCTTCCACGCGGATGTCGGAGCTCTCGGCGATCGCCTTGGACACGCCCAGACCCACCTCAGCCGCCGGATTCCAGCCGCTGTCCATCGCGTTCTTGTGGTCGCTGCCCATCACGCCGCCCAACAGGTACGGACGCCAGCCTTCGCTGCCGAAGTAGTAACGCGCAGCCACGCCCACCGTGTTGTTCGTCCACTTGCCGCCCGCGTCGGTCTTCCGCTTGGTGCGGTCGGCGAACAGGTCCAGCGACAGGTTCGGCGCGAAGAACTTGCCGACGCCCAGGCCGTAGTAGAACTGGCGGCTGTTCGTGTTGCGGTCGGTGTCGTTGTAGTAGCCACCGATCGTCGGTGCGATGTACCAACGGTCATCGAAGCCGTTCGGCCATGCCGGCGCCGCTGTGCTGTCGCTGCTGCCCGTGCTCGCCGTGCCGTCCTGCGCGTGGACCGCTCCAACGCCGGCCAACGCCAGGGCAACCATGAAATAAAGGCCCTTGTGCTTCATCAGGTCTCTCCTCGTCAAAATTTGATCTTCGCGTTCACTACGCGCCAATCGGGGAAGGGGCTGCGTGTGCTGCTTTTCTGTCGACAGCTTAATAACGCCTGCGGCTTGGCGCTTGTGCTCTGCAAGCGGGAACGAGTGTAGCAAAATCGTTAAAGCCATCGCACCGGCTACGGAACAACTTTTGCACTGGCCGGTACACTATCGTTCAGGCTTGGCCGACCGATCCAACCGGATTCGCGTTCCGCAAAGAAAAAGCCCGGCAAATGCCGGGCTTCTCCTGACACTGCGATCAGTCCGCTTACTGCTGGACCTGCAGTTCCACGCGACGGTTCTGCGCGCGGCCCGCGTCGGTGCTGTTGTCGCCGATCGGGTCGTTGTCGCCGTGGCCCACCGGACCTTCCAGACGGCTCGCGTCGATGCCGTGGCTGGTCAGGTAGTCGTACACGATCTGCGCACGACGCTCCGACAACGCCTGGTTGTACGCCTCCGTGCCCTTGCTGTCGGTGTAACCCGCCACCATCACGTGCACGTCCGGGTAACGCTTCAGCGTGTCCACCGCCTGGTCCAGGATCGCGATCGAATCCGACGTCGGCACCGCCAGCGCCTTGCCGATTTCCGACGCGTGCACCTGGCCCTTCTTCGGGAAGTCGAACTTGAAGTTCACGCCGCGCAGGTCGATCACCACCTTCTTCGGAGCCGGGGCTTCTTCCACCGGGGCCGGAGCCGGAGCCGGGGCCGGAGCCGCCACCGGGGCCGGAGCCGCCGGGACCGCACCAAAGCGCGACACGATGCTGAAGCCCAGGAACCAATCGCCGTAGCCGCTATGGTTCGGCTGGCTCTTGTCGTCCCAGTCGTAACGGTAACCGCCTTCCACGCGGATGTCGGAGCTCTCGGCGATCGCCTTGGACACGCCCAGACCCACCTCAGCCGCCGGATTCCAGCCGCTGTCCATCGCGTTCTTGTGGTCGCTGCCCATCACGCCGCCCAACAGGTACGGACGCCAGCCTTCGCTGCCGAAGTAGTAACGCGCAGCCACGCCCACCGTGTTGTTCGTCCACTTGCCGCCCGCGTCGGTCTTCCGCTTGGTGCGGTCGGCGAACAGGTCCAGCGACAGGTTCGGCGCGAAGAACTTGCCGACGCCCAGGCCGTAGTAGAACTGGCGGCTGTTCGTGTTGCGGTCGGTGTCGTTGTAGTAGCCACCGATCGTCGGTGCGATGTACCAACGGTCATCGAAGCCGTTCGGCCATGCCGGCGCCGCGGTGCTGTCGCTGCTGCCCGTGCTCGCCGTGCCGTCCTGCGCGTGGACCGCTCCAACACCGGCCAACGCCAGGGCAACCATGAAATAAAGGCCCTTGTGCTTCATCAGGTCTCTCCCTTTGAGTATTGAAACAAGCGCACCCGTTTCCAGGCGCGGTGATTTTCACGAAACAAACCGACCCATTTCGCTTTACGCAATTCTAACACGCAAATCACATCGCAACGCGCACCTTGGCTGAACGACTTCTCGGGTAGCGAAAGCTTCGATGGAAATGGCCTTGATCGCGTGTTCAAGGCGTGGACGGACCCAGTACTTCAATCGCGTGATCGCTTCATGCCGGAAGCTCGCAGCGCCGTGCCCTGCGGGTTTAATCCACGGGCACTCGTACCCAGCCTTCCATCAGCACGCGTGCGCTGCGGCTCATGATCGCCTTGGTCACGGCCCACGTACCGTCGACCCGCACCGCCTCGGCCCCTACCCGCAAGGTGCCGGAAGGATGGCCGAAACGCACCGCCTGGCGCTCGCCTCCACCGGCGGCCAGGTTCACCAAGGTGCCGGGAATGGCCGCGGCGGTGCCGATCGCCACCGCCGCTGTACCCATCATGGCGTGGTGCAGCTTGCCCATCGACATCGCACGCACCAGCAGGTCGATGTCGCCGGCTTTCACCGGCTTGCCGCTGGAGGCGACGTAATCGGCGGGCGGCGCGACGAAGGCCACCTTGGGCGTGTGCTGGCGCGTGGCGATCTGCTCGAGCGACGGGATCAGCCCCATGCGCAACGCACCGTGCGCGCGGATGGTCTCGAACATCGCCAGCGCCTTGTCGTCGCTGTTGATGGCGTCCTGCAGCTCGGTGCCGGTATAGCCGATCGCCGCAGCCTCGACGAAGATCGTCGGAATGCCGGCATTGATCAGGGTGGCCTTCAGCATGCCGACACCCGGCACCTCCAGGTCGTCGACCAGGTGGCCGGTGGGGAACATGGCCCCGCCTGCGCCCTCCTCCTCGGCAGCCGGGTCCAGGAACTCCAGTTGCACCTCGGCGGCCGGGAAAGTCACGCCGTCGAGTTCGAAATCGCCGGTCTCCTGTACCGCGCCGCCGGTCATCGGCACGTGGGCGACGATGGTCTTGCCGATGTTGGCCTGCCAGATGCGCACGGTGGCGATGCCGTCGCGCGGCACGCGGGCGGGATCGACCAGGCCGGCCGCGATGGCGAACGGGCCGACCGCCGCCGACAGGTTGCCGCAGTTGCCGCTCCAGTCGACGAAGGCCTTGTCGATCGCCACCTGGCCAAACAGGTAGTCCACGTCATGCTCTGACCGCGTGCTTCGGGACACGATCACCGTCTTGCTGGTGCTGGAGGTCGCCCCGCCCATGCCGTCGATCTGCTTGCCGTAGGGGTCGGGACTGCCGATCACCCGCTGCAGCAACGCATCGCGCGCGGCGCCCGGCACCTGCGCGGCTTCGGGCAGATCCTCAAGGCGGAAAAACACGCCCTTGCTGGTGCCGCCGCGCATATAAGTGGCGGGTATGCGGGTCTGGGGGAGATGAGCCATGGTTGTGTAGTCCTGTTGCGCGATCAAAACCCTGCACTGCAGGACGATGCCACTAGGCATCGCCCTCGGGTCGGCGAGAAATCAGGCGACCTGCGAAGCCTCGAGGAAGTCCTGCGCGAAGCGCTGCAGCACGCCGCCCGCTTCGTAGATCGACACTTCCTCGGCGGTGTCGAGCCGACAGGTCACCGGCACCTCGACGCGCTCGCCGTTCCTGCGTTGGATGACCAGCGTCAGGTCGGCGCGCGGCCTGCGCGCACCGACCACGTCGAAGGTCTCGCTGCCGTCGATGCCCAGCGTCTTGCGGTCGGTGCCGGGCTTGAACTGCAGCGGCAACACGCCCATGCCGATCAGGTTGGTGCGGTGGATGCGCTCGAAGCCTTCGGCGGCGATGGCCTCCACGCCGGCAAGGCGCACGCCCTTCGCCGCCCAGTCGCGCGACGAGCCTTGGCCATAGTCGGCGCCGGCAATCACGATCAGCGGCTGCTTGCGCTCCATGTAGGTCTCGATTGCCTCCCACATGCGCATCACCTTGCCTTCCGGCTCCACGCGAGCCAGCGAGCCTCGCTTCACTTCGCCATCAACCACGGCCATCTCGTTGACCAGGGTCGGGTTGGCGAAGGTGGCGCGCTGCGCGGTGAGGTGGTCGCCGCGATGGGTCGCGTAGGAATTGAAGTCCTCCTCCGGCAGGCCCATCTTGGCGAGGTACTCGCCCGCCGCGCTGGTCGGCAGGATCGCGTTGGACGGCGACAGGTGGTCGGTGGTGATGTTGTCGCCGAGCACGGCCAGCGCGCGCATGCCGGTAAGCGTGCGTTCCCCGGCAAGAGCGCCTTCCCAGTACGGCGGACGGCGGATGTAGGTGCTTTGCGCGCGCCAGTCGTACAGCGGCGCGGCGCGGGTGCCGACGGGGCCGGTGCGCGCGAACATCGGCTCGTAGACGGCACGGAACTGCTCGGGCTTCACGCTGGAAGCCACGATCGCGTCGATCTCCTCGTCGCTCGGCCAGATGTCCTTGAGCGTCACCGGCTGGCCGTCGGCGTCCACGCCCAGCGCATCCTTCTCGATGTCGAAACGGATGGTGCCGGCGATGGCGTAGGCGACCACCAACGGCGGCGAGGCCAGGAACGCCTGCTTCGCATATGGGTGGATGCGACCGTCGAAATTTCGGTTGCCGGACAGCACGGCAGTGGCATACAGGTCGCGGTCGACGATTTCCTGCTGGATCTTCGGGTCGAGCGCACCGGACATGCCGTTGCAGGTGGTGCAGGCGAAGGCGACGATGCCGAAGCCCAGCTTCTCCAGCTCCGGCAGCAGCTTCGCTTCCTCCAGATACAACTGTACGGCCTTGGAGCCGGGCGCCAGCGAGCTCTTCACCCACGGCTTGCGGGTGAGGCCGCGCGCGTTGGCGTTGCGCGCCAGCAGCGCCGCGGCGATCACGTTGCGCGGGTTGCTGGTGTTGGTGCAGCTGGTGATGGCGGCGATGATCACCGCGCCGTCGGGCATCTGGCCCGGCTGCTCGGTCCATGCGCCGGCGATGCCGCGTGCGGCCAGATCGGACGTCGGCAACCGCTTGTGCGGGTTGGACGGGCCGGCCATGTTGCGCACCACCGAGGACAGGTCGAACGTCAGCGTGCGCTCGTACTGCGCATGGGACAGCGTGTCGGCCCACAGGCCGGCAGCCTTGGCGTAGATCTCCACCAGTTTGACCTGCTCGTCGCTGCGGCCGGTGAGGCGCAGGTAGTCGAGGGTCTGCTTGTCGATGAAGAACATCGCCGCGGTGGCGCCATATTCGGGCGCCATGTTGGAGATGGTGGCGCGATCGCCCAGGGTGAGGCTGGCCGCGCCCTCGCCGCGGAATTCCAGGTAGGCGCCGACCACCTTCTCCTTGCGCAGGAACTCGGTGAGCGCCAGCACGATGTCGGTGGCGGTGATGCCGCTCTGGCGCTTGCCGGTGAGTTCGACGCCGACGATGTCCGGCAGGCGCATCCACGAGGCGCGGCCGAGCATCACGTTCTCGGCCTCCAGGCCACCCACGCCAACGGCGATCACGCCCAACGCATCGACGTGCGGGGTATGGCTGTCGGTACCGACGCAGGTGTCGGGATAGGCCACGCCGTCCTTAACCTGGATCACCGGCGACATCTTCTCCAGGTTGATCTGGTGCATGATGCCGTTGCCCGGCGGAATCACGTCGACGTTCTCGAAAGCCCGCTTGGTCCACTCGATGAAGTGGAAGCGGTCCTCGTTGCGGCGATCCTCAATGGCGCGGTTCTTCTTGAACGCATCCGGATCGAAGCCGCCGCACTCCACCGCCAGCGAGTGGTCGACGATCAGCTGCACCGGCACCACCGGGTTCACCTTGGCCGGGTCGCCGCCGCGGTCGGCGATCGCATCGCGCAAGCCGGCCAGGTCGACCAGCGCGGTCTGGCCCAGGATGTCATGGCACACCACGCGTGCCGGGAACCACGGGAAGTCGCGCTCGCGCTTGCGTTCGATCAGCTGCTTCAGCGACTCGGTGAGGGTCGCCGGATCGCAGCGCCGCACCAGGTTCTCGGCCAGCACGCGCGAGGTGTACGGCAGCGCGTCGTAGGCGCCTGGCTGGATCGCCTCCACGGCGGCACGCGCATCGAAATAGTCCAGCGACGTGCCGGGGAGTGGTTGGCGGTAGACGCTTTTCATGGATATCGGTGACCTTGGAGTGAATGCCCGGCCGGCCGCCGGCCGAAGTGCGACCGGCATCCGCCATGCGGCGGCCAATGGTTTCCTTGCAAACCCGGCGGCCGGGGACGGCGGCGGAACTGCCTGCTCTCTGCATATTGTAGCCGCCGGGAACCCATACCTTAAGGGCGCGGCTTGACGCGCATGCACGGCAGCATCGACCATGGCCGGAACCCATCCCAAAAGGGAGTAGTTCCGGCAACGCCGCCTGGCGTTGCCGCGCGGCGATCGTCATCACGAGCGACACCTCGCTCCGGGCGCCGCGGCAGCACCAAGCTGCGAACGAGACTTTTGCGGTGACGGCGGATCGCGCGCGTCCGCCGTCGCTGCATCTGGCTCGTCGCGCCAAGGACTGCAACATGCTTTCCAGCGATCTTCTCGTCAGCCTGCTCACCATCGTGCTGCTGGATCTGGTGCTGGCCGGCGACAACGCCATCGTCATCGCGCTGGCTGCGCGCAACCTGCCGAAGCCGCTGCAGGCGAAAGCGGTGTTCTGGGGCAGCTTCGGTGCGGTGCTGGTACGCGTGGTGCTGACCGCCGTCGTGGTCTGGCTGCTCGAGCTGCCGGGCCTGATGCTGGCCGGCGGCGTGCTGCTGCTGCCGATCGCCTGGAAGCTGCTCCGGCAGGACGACGACACCCATGATGTCGCGGCGGCCACAGGCTTCTGGAACGCGCTGCGTACCATCGTGGTGGCCGATGCGCTGATGGGCCTGGACAACGTGCTCGCCATCGCCGGCGCATCGAAGGGGCATCTCGGCCTGGTGGTGCTCGGCCTGCTGGTCAGCGTGCCGCTGGTGGTCTGGGGCTCGACCCTGATCCTGAAGCTGATCGGGCGCTTTCCCGTCATCGTCTATCTCGGCGCCGGCGCCATCGCCTTCACTGCCGCGCGCATGGTTACACACGACCACCTCGCCGTCGGCTGGTTCGCCGCGCATCGCTGGGCGGCGCATGCGCTGGGCGCAACGCTGGTGCTCGCCGTCTGCGGCGGCGGCTGGCTGGCCAACCGCCGCCGTGGATCGTGAGCACCGGCAAGGAGCGCGGGAAGGGAGTCAAAGCGCCCTTCACGTCCGTGAGTTTCAGCGCTTGTCGATCGGCACGTAGGCCTGGTCTTCCGGGCCGGTGTAGTTGGCGCTGGGGCGGATGATCTTGCCGTCCTCGCGCTGCTCGATCACGTGCGCGCTCCAGCCCGAGGTGCGCGCGATCACGAACAACGGCGTGAACATCGCGGTGGGCACGCCCATCATGTGGTAGGCGCTGGCCGAGAACCAGTCGAGGTTGGGGAACATCTTCTTGATCTCGCCCATCACCTTCTCGATGCGCTCGGACACCTCGAACAGCACCGGGTTGCCGCCGTCGGTGCACAGCTTGCGCGAGATTTCCTTGATGATCACGTTGCGCGGATCGGACACCGTGTACACCGGGTGGCCGAAGCCGATCACGATCTCCTTGCGCTCGACGCGGGCGCGGATGTCCGCCTCGGCCTCGTTCGCGTTGCGGTAGCGCGCGATGATCTCCATCGCCACCTCGTTCGCGCCGCCGTGCTTCGGGCCGCGCAGCGCGCCGATCGCGCCGGTGATGGACGAATACATGTCGGAGCCGGTGCCGGCGATCACGCGTGCGGTGAAGGTGCTCGCGTTGAACTCGTGCTCGGCGTAGAGGATCAGCGACTTGTCCAGCGCGTGCGCATGCAGTTCGCTGGGCGCCTTGCCGTGCAGCACGTGCAGGAAGTGCGCGGCGATGGAGTCGTCGTCGGTCTCGGTCTCGACGCGCTTGCCGTTGTGGCTGAAGTGATACCAGTACAGCAGCATCGAGCCGAAGCTGGCCATCAGGCGGTCGGCGATGTCGCGCGCGCCGGTGACGTTGTGGTCGTCCTTCTCCGGCAACACCGTGCCCAGCACCGAGCAGCCGGTGCGCATCACGTCCATCGGGTGGGTGGCGGCGGGCAGCAGCTCCAGCGCGGCCTTCACCGGCGCGGGCAGGCCGCGCAGGCGCTTGAGCTTGGCCTTGTAGTTCTGCAGCTCGGTCCAGCTCGGCAGCACGCCGTAGACCAGCAGGTGCGCCACTTCCTCGAAGCAACCCTTGGCCGCCAGGTCGTGGATGTCGTAGCCGCGGTAATGCAGGTCGTTGCCGCTGCGGCCGACCGTGCACAGCGCGGTGTTGCCGGCGGCGACACCGGACAGCGCCACGGATTTCTTGGCCTTGGGAAGGACTTGCTCGCTCATCGGATGCTTCTCCTCAATGCTTGCGGATGCGCTCCGGCGCAACAGCGCGACCGGAGGGCGGAATGGGGTGCGCCGGCTCAGCCTTTCTTCGCGAACAGCTCGTCGAGCTTGCGCTCGTAGGCGTGGTAGCCGAGGAAGTCGTACAGTTCGGCGCGCGTCTGCAGGGTGTCGATGATGTTCTTCTGGGTGCCTTCACGGCGCACCGTCTCGTAGAAGTTCAGCGCCGCCTTGTTCATGGCGCGGTAGGCGCCGCAGCAGTACAGCGCGATGTCCACGTTGGCCGAGCGCAACTCGTCGGTTGTGAAGAACGGGGTGGAACCGAACTCGGTGAGGTTGGCCAGGATCGGCACCTTCACCGCCGCCTTGAACTTGCGGTAGTCGTCCAGCGTCTTCATCGCCTCGGGGAAGATCATGTCGGCGCCAGCCTCGACGTAGGCCACCGCGCGTTCGATGGCTGCATCGATGCCCTCCACCGCCGCCGCGTCGGTGCGCGCCATGATCACGAAGCCAGGGTCGGTACGCGCATCCACGGCCGCTTTCACGCGGTCGACCATTTCCTCCTTCGACACCACTTCCTTGCCGGGACGATGACCGCAGCGCTTCTGGCCGACCTGGTCCTCCATGTGCACCGCAGCCACGCCGACGCGCTCGAACGAACGGATCGTGCGCGCGATGTTGAACGCCCCGCCCCAACCGGTGTCGATGTCGACCAGCAGCGGCAGGCCGGTCGCGTCGACGATGCGGCGCGCGTCGATCAACACGTCTTCCATCGTGCTGATGCCCAGGTCAGGCATGCCCAGCGAATTGGCGGCCACGCCGCCGCCGGACAGGTACAGCGCCTTGTAGCCGACGCGTTTGGCCATCAGGCCGGCATAGGCGGTGATCGCGCCGATCACCTGCAGAGGTTGTTCGGCGTCGAGGGCGGCGCGGAAACGCGCGCCGGCGGAATCGAGTGGGGACATGATGGCTCTCCGAAACTTCACATTGTAGGCGATGCGCCGATCCGGCCATGTCGCGGCGCACGAAGCGCAGCGTCGGCCTCGTCGTCCGCGTGCCAGAAAACCTCCTGGCCATGCGCCTGCGCGTCGGCCAGATGCAGCTCGAGCGCGCCGGGCCACAGGCTCAACCGCAGGCTAGGCAGACACGACGGATCGTCGAATTCGAAACGCAGCCAGGCGAGCGGCGCCGTCGCGTCCGCCGATTGCGCCGCGTGCGCGATGGCCGCGCCGATCCGCGCCTTGGCCGCGGCCGGCAGGTAGTTCCAGAAGATCGAGTGATAGACGACCGTCGCCGCACCCGCCGCCGGTTCGGCAAGCCGGCGCTCCAGCCAATCGTCCGCCCCGGCACGCTCGACGCGCGGGTGATGCCGCTTCGCGACGGACAACGCCGCGTCGAGCTGTTCCATGCGTGCCCGTTGATCCGCCCAGACGTACGAACGCAGGCGCAGACGCTGCGCATCCTCGGCGACATCGACCGGCGCGAGATCGCAGCCCATGCGCGAAGCCACCCGCAAGCCGGCCAGCGGCGGCGCGGCGCCGTGCCACAGGGGCGCCAGTTCCAGCGGACTTCCGGTATCGCCCCAGTGCACATCGCCCAGGCGGTAACGGTAGCGGTCCCAATTCAGGTTCAGCCCGGCGCTGGCGCCCAGCTCCAGCAAGCGCAACGGCAACCCCGTGCGGGCCGCGACTGCCATGAAGCCGCCGAGCAGCACGGCGGATCGGCCGACTTCGTTGGTCTGCGGCGGCGAGGCCAGATAGCCGGAGAGCACGTCGGGATGCGTCTGCAGGGCGACCGCAACGGCCTGCCACAGCGCCGCGTCGTCGCTGGCGCCGGCAGCGCCCGGATAGTGCCGGGCCAACGCATCGGCGCGGCCCTCCAGCACCAGCGCGTGCAAGGCACCTGCGAGGCGCAACGGCAAGGCATCGGCCACCGGGTCGCCCGGCCATGCCGCGATGGCCCGCAGGACGGGCTCGCCGCGCGCGAGCCCGTCTGCCGCACACCGCAGCAGACGCGCCGTGAACGGCGAACCGTGCTCCCGGCAATACGTCGCCTGCTGCGCGAAGGCATCGAGCACTGGCTGGATCGTGGACATCGCGCACCGCTCCGTCTTGGACGGGCGCGACTTTGCCTCCTGCGGATACATTGATCAATCTTGATCCAAGCGATCAATATATGTCCCATGAACGATGCCTACCTCTCCGCCCGCGAGGCTGCCGCCAGGCTGGGCATCAGCCTCGCCACGCTCTACGCCTACGTCAGCCGCGGCAAGGTCGACTCCCGCCCGGGCCCGGACGGGCGCAGCCGCGAATACCGCGCCGACGACATCGAACGCCTGATCGACCGTCGCCAGGCCGGGCGCGGCGCCGCGCAAGGCGCCGCGCACAGCCTGACCTGGGGCCTGCCGGTGCTGGAAACGCGGATCACGCTGATCCGCCCGCACGGCCATTACTACCGGGGCCAGTCCGCCATCGCGCTCGCGCGCGACGGCGCCACACTGGAGGAGGTGGCGCACCTGCTGTGGGATTGCGGCGACGACGATCCCTTCCAAGCATCGCCGACACTTGCCTGGAGCAGCGCCGTGCAAGGCCTGCTGCGGCATGGCAACCTGCCGCCGCTGGAACGCACCACCGCCGCCATGCCGCTGCTGGCGCTGGCAGCCGCGGACGCGCACAGCGTGCATCCCCGGCAGCGCCGCGCAGGCGCGGCCAGACTGTTGCGCGAGACCGCCGCCCTGCTCGCCGCCGCAAAACCCGGACGCCAGTCCATCCACCGACAGCTGGCCAGCGCATGGCGCCATCCCCACGCGCAACTTCCTGAACTCTTGCGCTGCGCACTGGTGGTTTGCGCCGACCACGAACTCAACGCGTCCGCCTTCGCCGCACGGGTGGCGGCCTCCACCGGTGCCAGCCTGCATGCGACGGCCTGCGCCGGACTGGCCGCTCTCTCGGGACCGCAACACGGTGGCGCAACCGCGCGCGCCTACGGACTGCTGCGCCAGGCGCTGCACGAACGCCGTCCCGAAGACGGCGTGCGCGAACGCCTGCGCCGCGGCGACGAGCTGCCCGGCTTCGGCCATCCGCTCTACCCCGACGGAGATCCGCGCGCCGTCCTGCTGCTGGAGAGGCTGGCCGCCGCGCGTCCGCGCCTGCCCGGCATGGCGCGCATTCAGCGCCTGACCGATGCGGTGGCCGCCAACGGCGGCCGCAGGCCCAGCCTGGATTTCGCGCTGGCCGCGATCGCGCTGCTGCACGACCAGCACGCCGATGCAGCCCTGTCGCTGTTCGCTGCCGGCCGCATGGCAGGCTGGCTGGCGCACGCACTGGAGCAGCAGGAGGCCGGCGGACTGATCCGTCCACGCGCCAATTACGCCGGCACAACGCCCGTGCGGCAGCGCTGAACGCCACGGTGTCCGGCTTCCGGGCGCATCGACGCGATCCTCGCAACAATCAATAGCTCACATCAATCGACTACATCTCGACAATCAATTGGAATGATCGTCATTCACCCCTACAATTGAGCCCATCAATTCACCCACCCCACGGAGACGAAACACGTGTCTTTGATCAACACCGAAGTCAAGCCGTTCAAGGCCCAAGCATTCAAGAGCGGCGAATTCATCCAGGTGACCGATGCCGATTTCAAGGGCAAGTGGTCCGTCGTGATCTTCATGCCGGCGGCCTTCACCTTCAATTGCCCCACCGAGGTCGAGGACGCCGCCAACCATTACGCCGAGTTCCAGAAGGCCGGCGCCGAGGTCTACATCGTCACCACCGACACGCACTTCTCGCACAAGGTGTGGCACGAGACCTCGCCGGCCGTCGGCAAGGCCCAGTTCGCCCTGGTCGGCGATCCGACCCACCAGCTGACCCGCGCCTTCGACGTGCACATCGAAGAGGAAGGCCTGGCTCTGCGCGGCACCTTCATCATCAACCCGGAAGGCGTGATCAAGACGCTGGAGATCCACGACAACGCGATCGCCCGCGACATCACCGAGACCCTGCGCAAGCTCAAGGCCGCGCAGTACGTCGCCGCCCATCCGAACGAAGTCTGCCCCGCCAAGTGGAAGGAAGGCGAGAAGACCCTCGCGCCGTCGCTGCACCTGGTCGGTAAGATCTGATCCATTGAGGTACCGGAACCGGGCGTGCTGCGCCCGGTTCCCTCCCCACCCGGGACGTTTGTGCCAGCGGCTCGCGCCGGCGCGCTCCCCGCCTGCCCTCTCCGCGGCGCAGGCCGCTTTCACAAACCTCCCGCGCTCCCCCGTTTCCCGCCCATCCATGTTCTTGGAGTGGTTGCCATGCTCGACGAAACCATCAAGGCCCAGCTGAAGGGCTACCTGGAAATGCTCACCCAGCCCATCGAGCTTGTCGCCTCGCTCGACGACGGCGCCAAGTCGGGCGAACTGGACGAACTCCTGTGCGAGATCGCCTCGCTGTCGGACAGGATCGCCCTGCGCCGCGACGACAGCGAGCCGCGCAAGCCCTCGTTCGCGATCAACCGCGTCGGCACCGACGTCGGCGTGCGCTTCGCCGGCATCCCGATGGGCCACGAGTTCACCTCGCTGGTGCTGGCCCTGCTGCAGGTGGGCGGCCATCCGTCCAAGGCCGCGGCGGAGACCATCGAGCAGGTGCGCAACCTCGACGGCGAATACCGCTTCGAGACCTATTTCTCGCAGTCCTGCCAGAACTGCCCCGACGTGGTGCAGGCGCTCAACCTGATGAGCGTGCTCAACCCCAACATCAAGCACGTCGCGATCGACGGCGCGCTGTTCCAGGGCGAAGTGGAACAGCGGCAGGTGATGTCGGTGCCCACCGTCTTCCTCGACGGCGAGGTGTTCGACCAGGGCCGCATGAGCCTGGAGCAGATCGTGGCCCGGCTGGACACCGGTTCCGCCGCGCGCGAAGCCGAGAAGATCAAGGCCAAGGGCGCGTTCGACGTGCTGGTGGTCGGCGGCGGCCCGGCCGGCGCCGCGGCGGCCGTATACGCCGCACGCAAGGGCATCCGCACCGGCGTGGCGGCCGAGCGCTTCGGCGGTCAGGTGCTGGACACCATGGGCATCGAGAACTTCATCTCCGTGCCCTACACCGAAGGCCCGAAGCTGGGCGCGGCGCTGGAACAGCACGTGCACGAATACGACGTGGACGTAATGAACCTGCAGCGCGCCACGAAGCTGGTGCCCGCGAGCGAATCGGCCAGCGGCCTGATCGAGGTGCAGCTGGAAAACGGCGCCAGCCTGAAGTCGAAGACGGTGATCCTGTCCACCGGCGCGCGCTGGCGGCAGATGGGCGTGCCCGGCGAGAACGACTACCGCAACAAGGGCGTGGCCTACTGCCCGCACTGCGACGGTCCGCTGTTCAAGGGCAAGCGCGTGGCGGTGATCGGCGGCGGCAATTCCGGCGTCGAGGCAGCCATCGACCTGGCCGGCATCGTGGCCCACGTCACCCTGATCGAGTTCGACCACAAGCTGCGCGCCGACGAGGTGCTGCAACGCAAGCTGCGCAGCCTGCCCAACGTGGACGTGATCGTCAGCGCGCAGACCACCGAGGTGCTGGGCGATGGCCACAAGGTCACCGGCCTGGTCTACAAGGACCGCACCGACGGCGTGATGAACAGCCTGGCGCTGGAAGGCATCTTCGTGCAGATCGGCCTGCTGCCGAACACCGAATGGCTGACGGGCACGCTGGCACTCAGTCCGCGCGGCGAGATCGTGATCGACGATCGCGGCCAGACCTCGCTGCCCGGCGTGTTCGCCGCCGGCGATGCCACCACGGTGCCGTACAAGCAGATCGTGATCGCGATGGGCGCCGGTTCCACCGCCGCGCTGGCCGCGTTCGACCACCTGATCCGCACGTCGGCGCCGGTCGCCGAAGCGACTAGCGCCTGACACGCCTCGCATGCGGAAACGAAGAAGGGCGGCCTTGGCCGCCCTTCTTCGTTACGTCGCGTGCTCGCGCCGATCACTTCGCGAACAGATGCTCCACGCCCGCGCGCTCCTCGCGCAGCTCCTTGTGGGTGGCGTCGATGCGCGACTGCGAGAAGGCATTGATCGCCAGGCCCTGCACGATGGCGTACTTGCCGTCCTTCACCGTCACCGGATAGCCGAAGATCACGCCCGGCTCGATGCCGTAGGAGCCGTCGGACGGGATGCCCATCGACACCCAGTCGCCCTCGGCCGTGCCCAGCGCCCAGGTGCGCATGTGGTCGATCGCGGCGGAAGCGGCCGAGGCGGCCGACGAGGCGCCGCGCGCCTTGATGATCGCCGCGCCGCGCTGCTGCACGGTGGGGATGAAGTCGCTCTCGTACCAGGACTGCTCGACCAGCGACAGCGCCGGCTTGCCGTCCACGGTGGCGTGGTGCAGGTCGGGGTACTGGGTGGAGCTGTGGTTGCCCCAGATGGTGACCTTCTTGATGTCGGTGGTGTGCTTGCCGGTCTTCTCGGCGAGCTGCGACAGCGCGCGGTTGTGGTCCAGGCGCACCATCGCGGTGAAGCACTTCGGATCGAGGCTGGGCGCGTTCTGCTGGGCGATCAGCGCATTGGTGTTGGCCGGGTTGCCGACCACCAGCACCTTCACGTCGCGCTTGGCGTGGTCGTTCAGCGCCTTGCCCTGCGGGCCGAAGATGGCGCCGTTGGCCTCGAGCAGGTCCTTGCGCTCCATGCCGGGGCCGCGCGGGCGCGCGCCGACCAGCAGGGCGTAGTCCACGTCCTTGAAGGCCACGTTGACGTCGTCGGTGGCGACCACGCCGACCAGGGTCGGGAACGCGCAGTCGTTGAGTTCCATCACCACGCCCTGCAGCGCGGGCAGCGCCGGGGTGATTTCCAGCAGGTGCAGGATCACCGGCTGGTCGGGACCCAGCATGTCGCCGGCGGCGATGCGGAACAGCAGGGCGTAGCCGATCTGGCCAGCGGCGCCGGTAACGGCAACTCGAACGGGGGCTTTCATCGTTGGATCTCCGGGATGGGTACTACGGATTCGAAAACGGCGGTTGCATCAGGCCAGTTCGGCGAAGAACGCCTGGATGCGCTGCAAGCCGGGCTGCAATTGTTCCGGCGGGCAGGTATAGGAAATGCGCAAGGCGCGCGGCTCGCCGAACGCGGAGCCCGGCACGCACGCCACGCCCTTGGCTTCGAGCAAGGCGGCGCAGAACTCCACGTCGTTGGTGATCCTGGTGCCTTGGTGGCTCTTGCCGAACGCAACGGAAATGTCGGGAAACGCGTAGAACGCACCCTGCGGCCGCGGGCAGGCGACTCCGGGGATGGCGTTGAGCGCATCCACCACCGTGTCGCGCCGCTCGGCGAATTCCGCGCACTTGGCCTGCGGGATGTCCTGCGGGCCGGCGAGCGCGGCCACCGCGGCGGCGGTGATCACTTCCGGCAGGCTGGTGATGTGGTTGGAATTGAGCGTGGTGACCGCCTTGGCCACGCCCTCCGGGCCGGCGATGAAGCCCACGCGCCAGCCCGGCATGCCATAGGTCTTGGACACCGAATCGACGAACACCAGGCGGTCCTTCAGCTCCGGCCTGGCGAACACGAAGTTGTGGTAGCCGATGCCGTCGAACACCATCGAGTTGTAGATGTCGTCGGTGATGATCCAGGTATCGGGATGCTTCGCCAGCACGTCGGCCAGCGCGGCGATCTCCTCGCGCGTGTAGACCATGCCGGTGGGGTTGGACGGATTGTTGAACAGGAACACCTTGGGCTTGCGCGCCAGCGCGGCGTCGAGCTGGGCCGGCGTGAGCTTGTAGTTCTGCTCCGGACCGCAATGCAGCACGTTGGCCTTCGCGCCCACGATGTCGGCGATGTCGCGGTAGGTGGTCCAGTAGGGCGCGGCAAAGGCGATCTCGTCGCCCTCGTCCAGCATCGCCTCGGCCAGGTTGTACAGCACCTGCTTGGCGCCGATGCCCACCGACAGGTTGGCGTGGCCGTAGCCGGCGAAACCCAGCGCCTCGATGTGCTTCAGGAACGCGTCCAGCAGCGCATCGGCGCCGCGGTTGCTGCCGTACTGGCCGCTGTCGTGCCCGAGCGCCTCGCGCGCCGCCGCATACACGTGCTCGCCCGGCAGGAAGTTCGGCACGCCGATGGAGAAGCTGATGATGTCGCGACCGGCGGCCTTGAGCTGCTTCGCCTTGCTGGCGATGACCATGATCGCGCTGGGTTTGGCGCGGCCGACGCGCTGGGCAAGCTGGGGCATGGCTTCCTCTGGACCGTGGGGAGGGGATCGTCGGATTCGATGCGGCGAATCCGGACGATTTTAGCATGCGGCGTCGCGTCAATCCCCTGTGGACGGAATTCGCCCTGTCTCCCTGTCCGTCGCTGCTGGCATGATGCGGACGCCGTCAGGCGTAGCGATGGCAGGTCTTTCCATCCGAAGATTTCAGACAGCCCGAGGAGTAATGCCCATGTTCCATCTCATCTGGTCCATCATCGTCGGCTTCTTTGTAGGCTTCATCGCACGCTGGATCGTGACTGGCGCCGACCATCACGGCTTCTGGATCACCGCGCTCATCGGTATCGCCGGCTCGATCATCGGCGGCTTCATCGCCCGGCTGTTCAGCAAGCCCGCAGCGGACTCGAAGTTCCATACCGCCGGCTTCCTGATGTCCATCGTCGGCGCGGTGGTGCTGCTGTTCGGGATGAAATTCCTCGGCATCTGATGCCGCGCCACGAGGCGTCCAGACAAAAAGCGCGACAGGCTGCCCTGCCGCGCTTTTTTGTCCGAACCATTTATTTCAAAGCGCGGCCATGGGCGGCCACCCGCATGACTCATGCGATCGAGGTCGATCACAAAGGCGAACCCTCAGGCGCCGCGCGACGCAAGCAGTTTTTCGGCCAGGCCGCCCAGCATCGAAAGGTCGAAGCCGCCGCCGCTGGCCGGCGCCTGGCCGTCCGGCGTGAGGTGATCCACCGCGTGCGGCAGCACCTGCGACAACTGGCCGATCAGCTGGCCGGGATCCACGCCCAGTTTGCCTGCCGCCTCCTGCACCGCGGAACCGAGGCCGCCGTTCTGCAGCGCCTGGCCCAGTTGCTCGGCCGACACCGGCAAGTTCGCGCCGTTGCCGATCCACGACTGCACCGCCTCGCCGAGGCCGTGCTGCTGCAGCATGTCGGCCAGGCCCTGCACGCCGCCGGCCTGCTGGATCAGCTGGCCGGCCACGTCGATCAGCGAGGACCCACCACCGGGATTGCCCTGGCCACCGCCAAGCAGGCTGCCCAGGCTGTCGAGTAGGGACATCGTCGATCTCCTTGCATCAGGTTTGATGGGCGGCGGGCCGCATCACCGGCCCGCGTGGAAACTCAGCCGCGCGCATCCAGCGTCTCGTTCCACTCCTGCACGCGGTCGGCCTTGGCGGCCAGCAGCGCGTCCGCGTCGCCGTCCACGGTGACCTTTTCGATGACGTCGCCCTGGCGGATCGCATCGACCACCTGCTGGTCGTTCGCGTCGATCACTTCGCCGAACACGCTGTGCTTGCCGTCCAGCCACGGCGTGGCGCCATGGGTGATGAAGAACTGGCTGCCGTTGGTGCGCGGGCCGGCATTCGCCATCGAGAGCACGCCGGGCTTGTCATGGCGCAGCGAGGGATGGAACTCGTCCTCGAAGCGGTAGCCCGGGCCGCCGCGGCCGCTGCCTTCCGGGCAACCGCCCTGGATCATGAAATCCGCGATCACGCGGTGGAACGACAGGCCGTCGTAATAGCCGCGCTTGGCCAGGTTGACGAAATTCGCCACGGTCAGCGGCGCCTTGTCGTCGTGCATGTTCAGGCGGATCGGGCCACGGTTGGTGTGCAGGGTGACTTGGATGGCCATGGCTTTCCTCGGGTCGGGTTTCGGAGTCGTTGCGCCGCCGGTGCGGCGCGCAATGGCGAAGAATAGCGCACGCGAGCGGATTGCGGCCCAAGCGCGTATAATCGTCGGGTTCCCCTTTCCGAAACCTGCGTGACGACCCCGCGTCGCCCGAGCCCCGATCATGTCCATCGAAAACCTGCGCAACATCGCCATCGTCGCCCACGTCGACCACGGCAAGACCACCCTCGTCGACCAGTTGCTGAAGCAGTCCGGCACGCTCAACGAGCGCACCGTGCTGGCCGAGCGCGTGATGGACTCGAACGACCAGGAAAAGGAGCGCGGCATCACCATCCTGGCCAAGAACACCGCCATCACCTGGCAGGGCAACCGCATCAACATCGTCGACACCCCCGGCCACGCCGACTTCGGCGGCGAGGTGGAGCGCGTGCTGTCGATGGTGGACACCGTGCTGATCCTGGTCGACGCGATGGACGGCCCGATGCCGCAGACGCGCTTCGTGACGCAGAAGGCCTTCGCCATGGGCTTCAAGCCCATCGTGGTGGTGAACAAGATCGACCGCCCCGGCGCCCGCGCGGAGTGGGTCGTCGAGCAGGTGTGGGACCTGTTCGACCGCCTCGGCGCCACGCCGGAGCAGATGGACTTCCCCATCGTCTACGCCTCGGCCCTGAACGGCTACGCCAGCCTCGACCCGGAAGTCCGCGAAGGCGACATGACCCCGCTGTACCAGGCGATCATGGACCACGCGCCCAAGCCGGAAGTGGATCCGGAAGGCCCGTTCCAGATGCGCATCAGCCAGCTCGACTACAACAACTTCGTCGGCGTGATCGGCATCGGCCGCATCCAGCGCGGCACGCTGAAGAAGAACATGCCGGTCGCGGTGATCAACCGCGAGGGCAAGAAGCGCCAGGGCAAGGTGCTGCAGGTGCTGGGCTTCCTCGGCTTGGAGCGCATCGAGCAGGACAGCGCCGAGGCGGGCGACATCGTGGCCATCTCCGGCATCGCCGAGCTGACCATTTCCGATACCGTCTGCGCGCTGGACACCCCGGAAGCGTTGCCCGCGCTGACCGTGGACGAGCCGACCATCTCGATGACCTTCCAGGTCAACAGCTCGCCGTTCGCCGGCAACAAGGACCTCAGCGGCGGCAAGTTCCTCACCAGCCGCCAGCTGAAGGACCGCCTGGACCGCGAGCAGGTGCACAACGTGGCGCTGAAGGTCGAGCAGGGTTCGGACGCCGACAAGTTCCTGGTCTCCGGCCGCGGCGAGCTGCACCTGTCGGTGCTGATCGAGAACATGCGCCGCGAGGGCTACGAGCTGGCCGTGTCGCGCCCTGAGGTCATCATCAAGGAGATCGACGGCCAGAAAATGGAGCCGATCGAGCAGCTGGTGGTCGACGTGGAAGAGATCCACCAGGGCCCGGTGATGGAACGCCTGGGCATGCGCAAGGGCCAGCTCAAGAACATGGAGCCGGACGGCAAGGGGCGCGTGCGCCTCGAATACATGATCCCGGCGCGCGGCCTGATCGGCTTCCAGAACCAGTTCAAGACCCTCACCCAGGGCTCGGGCCTGCTGTTCCACGTGTTCGACCACTACGGCCCGAAGGAAGAAGGCCAGATCGCCAAGCGCCAGAACGGCGTGATGATCGCCAACGCCGGCGGCACCACCCCCGCCTATTCGCTGGGGCCGCTGCAGGAGCGCGGCAAGCTGTTCGCCGCCGAAGGCGACAACGTGTACGAAGGCCAGCTGGTGGGCATCCACGCCAAGGACAACGACCTCACCGTCAACGTGATCAAGCCCAAGCCGCTGACCAACATGCGCGCCGCCGGCAAGGACGACGCGATCCAGCTCACCCCGGCCACCAAGTTCTCGCTGGAGCAGGCGCTGGACTTCATCGACGACGACGAGCTGGTCGAGGTGACGCCGAAGGAAATCCGCCTGCGCAAGAAGCACCTCACCGAGAACGACCGCAAGAAGGCTTCGCGCGGCGGCTGAGCAAGACCGTTGCATGCAAGGCCACCGGAGACCGCCGCAAGGCGGTCTTCTGCTTTTGCAGGTGACGGAAAGGACTTACCGCACGCTGCAGGTAAGCGTATCTTCCGCGGGGCGCGCGGCGGCACCTGCACGCCGCGGGCGGATACTCACTGCCAACCATCAGACGGAAGCCTTGCCATGCAGACCCATATCCAGGGCACCACCATGCCGGTGCTCGAAGTGCAGCTCGACCCGGGCGAAAGCGTGTTTGCCGAAAGCGGCGAGCTGTCGTGGATGAGCGCGTCGATCCAGATGACCACGCATACCCAGATGGGCGGTGGCGGCGGCCTGTTCGGCATGTTCAAGCGCGTGGCCGGCGGCGGCAGCTTCTTCATGACGGACTACCGCGCGGTGCAGTCGCCCGGCGTGGTGGCGTTCGCCACCAAGGTGCCCGGCCACATCGTGCCGGTGCCGGTGGCGCCGGGCAGCGAATACATGGTGCATCGCCACGGCTTTCTCTGCGCCACCTCGCAGGTCGCCATCGGCGTGGGTTTCCAGCAGTCGCTGGGCGCCGGCATCTTCGGCGGCGCCGGCCTGCTGCTGCAGCGGATCAGCGGCACCGGCACGGCCTGGCTGGAACTGTCCGGCGAACTCATCCGCAAGGACCTTGCTCCGGGCGAGACGCTGCGCGTGCATCCCGGCCACGTCGGCGCGTTCCAGGCTTCGGTGAATTTCCAGATCACCACCGTGCCCGGCATCAAGAACGCCCTCTTCGGCGGCGACGGCATCTTCCTCGCCTCGCTCACCGGCCCCGGCACGGTGTGGCTGCAGACCCTGCCCATCTCGCGCCTTGCCCACCAGATCGCCGAATACCTGCCTGGCGAAGGCAGCCGCGCGGCATCGACCGGCATCGGCGCCGGCCTGCTCGGCGGCGTCATCGGCTCGGTGCTTGGCGGCGACAACTAGCACGGGCGCCTCCGTCGGCGGCAAGCAGGATCTTGCCGCCGAACGGCACACGAAACCGCGGCAGGGACGGCGCCACCCGGCGCCGTCGTGCCCATCGAAGGCGACAGCAAGGCGGTCTTCGTGTTCATGCGCCCGCGGCAAGACCGGATCACGTCAGCAACGATTCAGGCGCCAAATCCCGGTGGCGCACGGCGAAGCTTTCCAAACCGCGTCCCTCCCGGAAATTCGGTCGTCCAGGTGCGTTGACAGCCCCATGCCGCGCGACTAGAGTGCGCCCGCCCTCAGCCCTGCTGTCGGCTTCTTTGGCCAGTCCCAGCGAGAAATGGACAGTTATCCCAGTCGACGCGCCGGCGACCGCAAACCCTTGCGGATGCCGGCGTTCCACCACCCGATGAGCGCCAGCGACCGCCTGCGGCCGGCCTTCGTTCTTCTCGACTGAGGGACGGGCCGCCGCCGCGCGCCGCGTGCGCGTGCAGAGGCGAGCCCATGTTCCACCGCATCCCCGATTCAAGACGCTTGTACGCACGACCGGCGCATGCGCGCCGCGCGTTCCCGCGCGCCCGTCATCGTTCTGCCATCGACGCAACGCAGATTCCGTCCCGTCCCGCGATGGACCATGGGGGCCAGCATGCCTGACGACAGTAGACCTCCCGCTGCGCCGTTTGCCGGCGCGACTCCAAACGATTCCACACCTCACCGGATCGACGCGTCCGGCGTGATGCAGGGCTGATCGCCCGCTCGCATCCGCCGCCGCCCGGCCGGGCTGCATCGGATGCCAGTCATGTCCAACACGCTTTTCCGCCGGCGCGCCGCTGCCTGCGCGTTCGCACTCACCCTCGCCGGCCTGCTCGGCGGATGCTCGCGCAGTGAACCCGCGCAGGAAGCGGCGCCCGCTTTCGTCGTGCGCGGCCAGCAGATCGACGTACCTGCCGGCTCGCCGCTGCGCCAACGCCTGAAGATCGCTCCGGTCGAGCTGCGCCAGGCGCCGCACGAGCTGGCCTTCCCCGCCGTCGTCGAAGCCGACCCCGCGCACGTGGCCAACGTGCTGCCGGCACTCGCCGGCCGCGTGGTGTCGCTGGATGTGGATATCGGCGACCGCGTGCGGCGCGGCCAGTTGCTGGCGGTGATCGACTCCGGCGACCTCGCGCAGGCCTACGCCGACGAGGACAAGGCGCGCGATGCGCTGAACCTCGCGAACAAGACGCTGGCGCGCGCGCGCGGCGTGCAGCAGGCCGGCGGCGCGGCGGTGAAGGACCTGGAAGCGGCGCAGAGCGGTTATGTGCAGGCCGAGGCGGAATACCGCCGCGCTCAGGCACGGCTGGCCGCGCTGGGCGGCACTGCCGATGCCAAGGGCGGGTCGCGCCCGATGCAGGTGCGCGCGCCCATCGCCGGCACGATCACCGCGCTGACCATCGCGCCGGGCATCTTCGTCAACGACTCCACCGCTTCGATGATGACCATCGTCGACATCGACAAGCTGTGGATCACGGCCGAAGTGCCGGAGAACGCGTTGGGCCTGGTGGCGCGCGGCCAGGCCGCCACGGCCAGCGTGCCGGCATGGCCGGGCCGCGTGTTCCACGGCAACGTCGCCTCGGTGGGCGCCGTGCTCGATCCAGCCAGCCGCCGCGACCTGGTGCGCATCGCCGTCGACAATGCCGACCACGCACTGAAGCCCGGCATGTACGCCCGCGCCGGCATCGCCGTGGCACAGCCGGCGCAGGTGTTCGTGCCGGAGTCCGCGCTGCTGATGAACAACGACAGCACCACGGTATTCGTGGAAGTGGCGCCGTGGACGTTCGAACGCCGCACGGTGGAGCTGAGCTACGACGAGAACGCCGGCGCCCGCGTGCTGAAGGGCCTCAAGGCCGGCGATCGCGTGGTGGTCGCGGGCGGAGTGCTGCTCAATGATTAACCGCATCATCGAGTCCTGCTTCCGCAAGCGCACGCTGTGCTTCGTGGTCGCCATCCTGGTTGCGCTCTTCGGCTGGTATTCGTGGACGCAGCTTTCCGTCGAGGCCTACCCGGAACTGAGCGCGGTCACCGCGCAGGTCACCACGCAGGTGCCCGGCCTCGCCGCCGAGGAGATCGAACAGCAGATCACCACGCCGCTGGAACGTGCGCTGGCCGGCACGCCGGGGTTGGTGCACATGCGTTCCAGCAGCACCTTCGGCCTGTCGCTGATCACCCTGGTGTTCAAGGACGGCAGCGAGGATTACTGGGAGCGCCAGCGCGTGATGGAGCGCATTGCGCAAGCGCAGCTGCCGCCCGGCATCACCCCCGGCCTCGATCCCGTGTCCGGCCCCGCCGGCGAAATCTACCGCTACACGCTGGAGTCGGACACGCAGAACCTGATGCAGCTGTCCGAACTCAACGACTGGGTGGTGATCCCGGCGCTGGAAGCCGTGCCCGGCGTGGCCAACGTGGACAACTTCGGCGGCTACACCAAGGAATTCCAGTTGGTGCTGGACCCGGCCAGCCTGCTGCGCTACGGCGTGAGCGTGAACCAGGTGACCCAGGCCATCGCCGCCAACACGTCCAACGCGGGCGGCGGCCGCATCACGCGCGGCGAACAGAGCTACATCGTGCGCGGCATCGGCATGGTGCACTCGCTCAAGGATCTGGGCGACATCGTGGTGAGCCCGTCGAACGGCACGCCGGTGCTGGTACGCGACCTCGGCCGGCTGCGTTACGGCCACCAGGTGCGCGAAGGCATCCTCGGCAAGGACAACAACCCGGACACCGTCGAGGGCATCGTCGACCTCCTGAAGTACCAGAACCCGTCCGCAGTGCTGGTGGACATCCACGCCAAGGTGCAGGAACTCAACCGGCAGCTCGCGGCCAAGGGCGTCAAGATCGTGCCCTACCTCGACCGCGACGACCTGGTGCGCGCCACCACCGACAAGGTGTTCCACACCGTGATGGAAGGCGTGGGCCTGGTCTGCCTCGTGCTGATCCTGTTCCTCGGCAGCCCGCGCGCGGCGCTGGTGACGGCCACGGTGATCCCGCTGTCGCTGCTGACGGTGTTCATCCTGATGCACCTCACGGGCATGAGCGTGAACCTGTTCTCCATCGGCGCGATCGACTTCGGCGTGATCGTGGATGGCGCCATCGTGGTGACCGAAGCGATCCTGCTGCGCCGCGAGGCCAAGCCCAACGAGGAGCTGGCCAGCGCCGACGTGATGGCCGCCACCGCGCAGGTGGGCAAGCCCATCGTCTTCGCCACGCTGATCATCGTCACCGCCTACCTGCCGCTGTTCGCCTTCGAGCATGCCGAGGGCAAGCTGTTCCGGCCGATGGCGTTCACCGTGGGCTACGCGTTGCTGGCCGCGTTGCTGTGCACGATCACGCTGATCCCCGGATTGGCGTGGTTCGCCCTGCGCAAGCCGCGCAAGCCGTTCCACAACAAACCGCTGGAGCGGATGCATGCGGGCTTCAAGTCCAGCCTCGGCAAGCTGCTGCGGCATCTGCGTGTCGCGTACATCGCCACCGGCCTCGCCCTGGCGGCGGTGATCGTGCTCGGCGCCACGCTGGGGCGCGCCTTCCTGCCCACGCTGGACGAGGGCTCGCTGTGGCTGCAGGTGCAGATGCCCAGCGGCCTGTCGCTGGACGAGGCAAGCACGATGGCCGGCGACCTGCGCCGCGTGGTGCGCTCCTTCCCCGAGGTGTCCTACGTGGTCACGCAGTTGGGCCGCAACGACAGCGGCACCGATCCGTGGACGCCTTCCCACATCGAGGTGGCGGTAGGCCTGAAACCCTACGACAACTGGCCCGGCCGCGAGGACAAGGCCGCTTTCGTGGCGAAGTTCCAGGCGAAGCTGGCGCGCGAGTTGCCCGGCATGAGCATCGGCGTCAGCCAGCCGATCAGCGACGGCGAGGACGACATGGTCAGCGGCGCGCACAGCGCGCTGGTGCTGTACGTCTACGGCGACGACTTCAAGCAGATGCGCAAGCTCAGCGAGAAGATCGTGGACACGCTGAAGACCATCCCCGGCACCGAGGCAGCGATCTTCCAGGAGCCGCCGATCCCGCAGCTCGTCATCCAGGCCGACCGCGACGCCGCGGCGCGCTACGGCGTCAACGTGTCCGACATCAGCAACCTGATCCAGACCGCCATCGGCGGCGCACCGATCACCCAAGTGTATGTGGGCGACCGCATCTACAACGTCACCGCGCGCGTGTCCGACACCGTGGCAAACAATGTGGAAGCCATCGGCCGGCTGCCGCTCACCACGGCCGGCGGTGCGCAGATCCCGCTGTCGCTGGTGGCGCACATCGCCTTCCAGACCGGCGAGGGCACCATCGCCCACGAAGGCGGCAAGCGCGAGCTGTCGATCACCGTGGACAACCCCGACCTCGCGCTGTCGAAGCTGGTGGCGCAGGCGCAGGCGCTGATCGCGCAGCAGGTGCACTACGACCCGCAGGCCTACCGGCTCGAATGGGCCGGCACCTTCCAGGAGGCCCAGCGCGCGCAGGCGCGGCTGGTCGTGGTGCTCGGCATGGTGATGGCGCTGATGGCGGTGCTGCTGTTCGGCGAGTTCGGCAAGCTGCGCCAGGCGCTGCTGGTACTGGGCGTGGTGCCGCTGGCGACGCTGGGCGGCCTGGTCGCGCTGCACCTGCGCGGCGAGACGCTGAACATCGCCACCGCGGTGGGCTTCATCGCCCTGTTCGGCGTGGCGGTGCAGAACGGCATCATCATGGTCGCCAACATCAACCGGCTGCGCACCCAGGGCATCGCGTTGGCGCAGGCGGTGGTGGAAGGCGCCGCCGAGCGCTTCCGCCCGGTGCTGATGACCGCCACCGTGGCCACCATGGGCATGCTGCCCGCCGCGCTCGCCACCGGCATCGGCACCGACGTGCAGCGCGGCCTCGCCACCGTGGTGGTGGGCGGCCTCGCCATCGCCACCCTGCTCACCCTGTACCTGCTGCCCGCGCTGTACTTCGCGATGGAGAGCCGGGTCGAACGCCGGTATCCGCCGCGTGCGCCCAGCCCGGTTCCCGCCCAAGGCATCGTCCACTGACCCAACGCGCGCGCCCGCACACGGCGCGCCGCCCCAGGTGCTCGCATGAAGACACACCTCACCCGCCCATTCCGCGCGCTGCCGCTGCTGGCCGGCGCCCTCCTGCTCGCCGGCTGCATGGTCGGCCCCGACTACCACCGCCCCGACGCACCGAAGGACGACCGCTACACCGTGCAGCCGTTTCCTGCATCCATCGGCCATGCCGGCGACACGCAGCGCTTCGTCGCCGGCATGGACGTGCCAGCGCAGTGGTGGACGCTGTTCCGGTCGCCGCAACTCGATGCGCTGATCCGCCAGGCGCTCAAGGCCAACCCCGGGCTGGCCGCGGCGCAGGCCGCGTTGCGCCAGGCGCAGGAAGCGCAGGCCGCCGGCAAGGGCGCGCTGTTCCCGCAGGTCGCGGCCGACTACAACGTGGAGCGCCAGCGCGTGGCCGGCACCCTGGCCAGCCCCGCCGCGTCCAACGCCTACGACTACACGCTGCACACCGCGCAACTCGACGTCTCCTGGGCACCCGACCTGTTCGGCGGCAACCGCCGCCAGCTGGAAGCGCTGCGCGCGCAGACCGACGTGCAACGCTTCCAGCTCGAAGCCGTGCGGCTCAGCCTGACCTCCAACGTGGTCGTCGCCGCGATCCAGCAGGCCGGGTTGCGTGCGCAGGTCGAAGCCACGCGAAAGATCATCGTCGCGCAGCAGCAGACACTGGATTCGTTCCGACGCCAACTCAAGCTGGGCCAACTCGCGCCGGCGGACATCGCCGCGCAGGTCGCCGCGCTGGCGCAGGCGCAGGCCGCGCTGCCGCCGCTGCAGAAGCAGCTCGGCCAGCAGGACGACGCCATCGCCGCCCTGCTCGGCCGCTCGCCCGCCGAGGCCGCGGCGACCGACTTCGACCTCGCCGACCTGCACTTGCCCGAGACGCTGCCGCTCAGCCTGCCCGCGCAACTGGTGGCGCAACGGCCCGACGTGCGCGCCGCCGAGGCGCAACTGCACGCGGCCTGCGCCCAGGTGGGCGTGGCCGTGGCCAACCGCCTGCCGAAATTGACGCTAGCCGCGAGTGCCGGCAGCGCGCCCACCGACATCGCCGACCTGTTCAAGGACGGCACGATGTTCTGGAACCTTGCCGCCGACGTCAGCGAGCCGGTCTTCAACGCCGGCACGCTCAGGCACCAACAGCGCGCCGCCGAAGCCGCGCTGGACGAGGCCAAGGCGCAGTACCGCGGCACGGTGATCGCCGCCCTGCAGAACGTGGCCGACACGCTGTACGCGCTGAAGGCCGACGCCGATGCGCTGCAGGCGGCGCAGGCCGCCGAACAGGCCGCCGCACGCAGCCTGGCGATCAACCGCAGCCAGTTCGCGCTGGGCGACGTGGATCGTCTGGCCGTGCTGCAAGCCGAGCAGGCGTGGCAACAAGCCGACATCGCACTGGTGCAGGCGCAGGTCGCGCGTTACAGCGACACCGCGGCGCTGTTCCAGGCGCTGGGCGGCAGCTGGCGCCAGGCTCACCGCGACGGGGCGGCGACCGCCGACTGAAGTCTCCGCGGCGGCGTCCCGCGCCGTGCTCCCTGCCGCCTCTGGCGATCCATGCCGGCGCATGGCATTCCCGTGATTGAATTCGCGCCGGCGTCATGCCAGCCTCGCCGGTATCCAGCGAGGGACTTCCATGCCAGAGAGCTTTCGCCCGCACCTGAGCCTTTGGCGCATCGTGCAAATGAACGTCGGCTTCTTTGGCCTGCAATTCAGCTTCGGCCTGCAGCAGTCGAACATGGCGCCGATCTACCGCTACCTCGGTGCGGACGAGTCCACCTTGCCGCTGCTGTGGCTGGCGGGGCCGGTGACCGGGCTCCTGGTGCAGCCGCTGATCGGCGCGCTGAGCGACCGCACCACCAGCCGGCTCGGGCGGCGCACGCCCTATTTCCTCGTCGGCGCGGTGTTGTGCAGCCTGGGCCTGCTGGCGATGCCGTACAGCCGAACGCTATGGATGGCGGCGGCGTTGCTGTGGGTGCTGGACGCGGCGAACAACATCACGATGGAGCCCTACCGCGCCTATGTCGGCGACCGGCTGGACGACAGGCAGCGCCCGCTCGGCTTCCTTACCCAGAGCGCCTTCACCGGCCTGGCGCAGACGCTGTCCTATGCCACCCCCTCGCTCCTGGTGTGGTGGGGTCTGAACCCGGACGCAGTGGACGCGAACCACATCCCGGTGATCACGCGCATCGCCTTCCTGATCGGCGCGGCGCTGTCCCTGGTCAGCATCCTGTGGTCGGTGATCCGCGTGCCCGAACTGCCGCTGACCGACGCACAACTCGCGGACATGCGTGCGCATGCGCCATCGCTGCGCCACACGCTGCTCGACCTGCGCGCGGCGATGCGGGAGATGCCGCGGGTGATGCGCCAGTTGGCGCCGGCGATGTTCTTCCAGTGGTTCGCGATGTTCGGCTACTGGCAATACATCAGTTTCGCGCTGGCCCGTTCGCTGTTCCACACCGCCGATCCGGATTCCAGCGGCTTCCACGCCGCCGCGCTGCTCACCGGGCAGATCGGCGCGGCTTACAACGCGATCGCCTTCGTCGCCGCCTTCGCGCTGGTGCCGCTCACCCGCCGCTGGAGCGCGCGGCGGACGCATGCGGCCTGCATGCTCGCCGCCGGCGCGGCGATGCTGGCCATCCCGCACGTGACGCACGAGGCGGGATTGTTCGTCGCCATGCTCGGCGTGGGCGTCGGCTGGGCGAGCCTGATGGGCAGCCCCTACGTGATGCTGGCGGATGCAATACCGGCGGCACGTACCGGCGTCTACATGGGCATCTTCAACCTGTTCATCGTGGTGCCGATGATGGTGCAGAGCCTGATCTTTCCGCTGATCTACCGGCCATGGCTGGGCGGCGATCCGCGTCACGTGCTGATCCTGTGCGGCACGCTGCTGCTGTGCGCGGCGGCGGCTACGATGCGCGTGACCGAAGGGTCGCACGCCGGCTCCGGCCGCTCCGGAAACGCCGCATGACCCATGACGCTTCGCGCATTTCCCCCGCCGCACGCTGGTCTCCCGCCGACCTCGCCGGGATCGCCGCGCAACAAGGCGCCGACCTGCCGCTGCTGACCGAAGCGGACGCCCGGCCGATCCTGCCCGCACTGGATCTGTGGGACATGTGGCAGCTGCAGCATCCGGACGGCCGCATGGCGGCGATCGGCGGGCGCGAATACTGGTTTTTCCTCGCCACGCCGCGGCTGCCCGATCCCGAAGACCGGCACGACCACGCGCGCATACGCCTGCTCAGCCGAAGCCCCGGCGGCCACGACTGGCGGGATCACGGCAATGCATTGCCCGACGGCCTCAACCCGGGATCGCGCGAATGGTCGGGCAGCGCGGTACTGGAAACGGACGGCCAAACGATCAGCCTCTATTACACCGCAGCCGGACGGCGCGAAGGCGGCCCGCGCTTCGAGCAGCGGCTGTTCGTCACGCAGGGCCGCTTCGATGCGCCCGCGACGAGCGGCTGGACGGCGCCGCGCGAGCTGTTCCGCGCGGATGGCCTGCACTACCGCGCGGCGAACGAGGACGCGCCCAGCGACGGCATGATCCTGGGCTTCCGCGATCCGGGCTTCTTCCGCGATCCGGCGGACGGGCGCGAATACCTGTTGTTCACTGGCTCCGCCGCCGGTGCGCAGGCGCGGCACGACGGCGTGATCGGCATCGCGCGACGCGACGGCGCAGTCTGGTTGCCATTGCCGCCGCTGGTCGACGCCACCGGCGTCAACAAGGAGCTGGAACGGCCGCACCTCGTCGCCCACGCAGGCCGCTATTACCTTTTCTGGTGCACGCATGCCGCGCGCTTCGCTCCCGGCATCGTCGCGCCGACGGGCCTGTATGGCATGGTGGCGGAAAGCCTGCGCGGCCCATGGCGACCGCTCAACGGCACCACCCTGGTGGCGGCCAACCCCGCGGGCGAGCCGACGCAGGCTTACTGCTGGTGGGTGACGGCGCAGCGCGGGGTCATCAGCTTCGTCGATTACCCGAGCGCAGGCACGCAGGGGCCGGCCGATGGCGCCGAGGCGAGGCGCGCGCATTTCGGCGGCACGGTGGCGCCGGGTTTCAGGCTGTTGCTGGACGGAGACCGCGCAAGCATCGACCTCGGCGCAGCGGCCACCTGACAGCGCGGAAGCGTCGATGCCGTAAGTTGCGCCGGCGCCTGCTTGCGGTCGGCCCATCGCATGCGATGCGACGGGCGCGCGTTCACGCCGGCATCTGCGCCCGCTCCAACGCCGCGATGCGCCGCTCCAGGCGCGACCCCAGGTAGCAATGCGAACCGCAGGGCAGCAGCCCTGCCTTGCCGAATTCGCGCAGGTACCAGGCCGGCGTGCGCGATACGAAGCCGCGGCGGTCGCCGTCCACGTCGTCGCGGCTGGTGAACAGTTCGAGGAAGGCGATGCCTTCCAGCATATCGGCGATGCCGGTGAGGCCGGCACGGATTTCCGCGGGCTTGAGGTAATGCAGCACGTCGCTGCAGACGATCAGGTCGAAGCGCTCGTCGAAGCGCAGGTGCTCAAGCTGGCCGAACGTGGCCCGGCCGATGTTGCGGCTCCGCCCGTAACGCGCGACCGCGTATTCGCTGGCGTCGAGTCCGCGGTAACCGATGCCCGGCCGCAGCGCCCGCAGCGGCGCACGCCAGACGGCCTCGCCGCACCCCACGTCGAGTACGTTGCGGATCGGCCGGCCCAGGTAGTACTCCGCCTGCGCCACCACCATCGCCACCTTGCGCCGAAGCTCGGCCGGCGACCCCACCGCATGCGCCGGGTCGCGGTACCACTTGTCGAAATAGGCGCGGTCGTAGGTCTTGGGCATCGCGTGGCTCCGGAGGGACGGCGCATGGTAACCGGCGCAGCCCCACGCAAGTTTCTGCGCAACATGAATCGCCGGCGAATCTGCTCCATGCAGCGCGGCGCGGCGGTCATCGCACACGGCATGTCCGGCGTTGAACTTGGTCGACACCTTTTGCTGGAGAACCTACGCATGCCTGCCGCGCCGATACGCCGCCTCACCGTGCTCGGTCTGCTGCTCGGCGCCCTGCCGGTACTGGCCTGCGCGGGCCAGGCCACCGCCCAGCGCATGCCCGTCGCCACGGTGACCGCCACGGTGGACGGCCTCTCGCTCGCCGACATCGCCTGGCTGCGCCGCGACAGTTTCGGCCTGGACAGCGCCACCCTGGCCAGCTACCGCCAACTCGGCCGCACGCGCTTCCTCGACGAGCAACTGGCCGGCACGGACGACACGCTGCCGCCGCAGGTCGCCGCGCAGATCAACGCGCTGCCGGTGGTGAATACGCCGCTGCCCGAGCTGCTGGCGGATTTCCGCGACAGCCAGCAGCGCTACAAGAAGATGCCGGCCGGCCCCGACAAGGACACCGCGAAGAAGGCCCTGCAGCAGTATCGCCGTGCGCTCTCCCAGCAGGCCGCGCAAGCCGAGCTGCTGCATGCGGTGTACGGCGGCGACCAGCTCAAGGAACAGCTGGTGTGGTTCTGGCTCAACCATTTCAGCGTGTACGCGGACAAGGGGCCGGTGCGCGTGTTCGCCGCGAACTACGAGGAACAGGCGATCCGCCCGCATGCGCTGGGCAAGTTCAAGGACCTGGTGATGGCCACGCTGCAGAGCCCGGCCATGCTGGTGTTCCTCGACAACGTGCACAACGTCAAGGGCAAGACCAACGAGAACTACGCGCGCGAACTGATGGAGCTGCACACGCTGGGCGTGGGTTCGGGCTACACGCAGGCCGACGTGCAGCAGTTGATGCGCGTGCTCACCGGCGCCGGCCTGCTGCCGCCGGAACTGGCGATGCGCCCCGCCCGCTTCACGCGCCCCGGCGTGGTGAGGGATGGTCTGTTCGTGTTCAACCCGGCCCGGCACGACGACGGCGACAAGACCTTCCTCGGCCACACCATCAAGGGCAGCGGCTATGCCGAGATCGGCGAGGCGGTGGACCTGATCGTGCGGCAACCGGCCTGCGCCCACTTCATCTCGCAGCAGCTGGCCGAGTACTTCATCGACGACCATCCCTCGCCTGCGCTGGTGGATGCGATGGCGCAGACCTTCCAGGACAGCGACGGCGACATCGCCGCGGTGATGCGCACCATGATGCTCTCCAAGGACGCCTCCGCCCTGAATGGCCGCAAGTTCAAGGATCCGATGCGCTTCGTCGTCTCGGCCATGCGGCTGGCCTACGACGGCCGGCCCATTCCCAACGCGGAGCCGCTGCAGAAATGGCTGCAGCAGATGGGCGAACCGATGTACGGCCGGATCACGCCGGACGGCTGGCCGCTGGACTCGGCAAGCTGGACCGGTTCGGGCCAGCTGAGCAAACGCTTCGACTTCGCCCGCGTGATCGGCAGCGGCCGCAACCGCCTGTTCGCCGATGCCGGATCCGGCCCCGCCGCGCACGACACGCCCGACCTGCAGGACTCCGCGCTGTACCGCGACGCCATCGAGCCCCGGCTTTCCGATGCCACCCGCGACGCCCTCGCCAAGGCGAAGTCGCCCGCGGAGTGGAACACCTTCCTGCTGTCCTCGCCCGACTTCAATTACCGCTGAGGTGACGCCATGAACCGTCGCGAATTCCTGCTTGCTGCCGCCGGCGCCGCCGCGGCCTCCACGCTCTCGTTCTCCAGCCGGCTGTTCGCCGCGCCCGTGAACTCGCCGCGTTTCCTGCTGGTGTTCCTGCGCGGCGGCTACGACTGCAACAACCTGCTGGTGCCGTGCGGCAGCGACTTCTACTACGAATCGCGCCCCACGCTGGCCATTGCGAAGCCCGACGCCGGCAACCCGGACAGCGCGGTGGCGCTGGACGGCAACTGGGGCCTGAACCCCGTGGTGCGCGACTCGCTCTATCCGCTGTGGCAGAAGAAGCAGCTCGCCTTCATTCCCTTCGCCGGCACCAACGATCTCTCGCGCAGCCACTTCGAGACGCAGGACCACATCGAGCGCGGCGAACCGCTGGGCCACGACACGAATTACCGTTCCGGTTTCATGGCGCGCCTTTCCGGCGCGCTCAACAACGCCACGCCGGCCATCGCCTTCACCAACAACCTGCCGTTGAGCTTCCAGGGCGCCGGGCGCGACATCCCCAACATCTCGCTGAAGGGCGATCCGCGGGCGCATTTCGACGCGCGGCAATCGGCCATCCTCGCCGGCATGTACAAGGGCACCGCGCTGGCGCAGGCCAGCGCCGACGGCCTCGCCCTGCCCAAGACCGTCTCCGACGACCTGCGCAACGAAATGGTGGCCGCCAGCCGCGGCGCGCCCAGCGCGCACAACTTCGCCGCCGAGACGCGCCGCATCGCCACCTTGATGCGCGACCAATACCGGCTCGGCTTCGTCGACGTCGGCGGCTGGGACACCCACGTCAACCAGGGCAGCACCAAGGGCGGCCTCGCCAACAACCTGAAGAACCTCGGCGAAGGGCTCGCCGCCTACGCCGACGCGATGGGCAACGACTGGAACGACACCACGGTGGTCGTGCTCTCCGAGTTCGGCCGCACCTTCCGCGAAAACGGCGACCGCGGCACCGATCACGGCCACGGCACCGTGCACTGGGTGCTGGGCGGCAAGGTGGCCGGCGGCCGCATCGCCGGCGAACAACTCGCGGTGACCCAACCCAACCTGCTGCAGAACCGCGACTATCAAGTACTGAACGACTACCGCGACGTGCTGGGCGGCCTGTTCGCGCGGCTGTGGGGCTTGAATGGCAGCCAGCTGCAGATGGTGTTCCCGCAGGCGAAGCCGAGGGATCTGCAATTGGTGTAGGTTGAGAGCCTTTAAGGATGCGAGGCATTTCAAATGCGCGGCACTTCCCGCTCCTCTCAATCCATCTATGCCACTACCACCGCCATCTGTGCCGTAGGCATGGTGCTTCATTTGGCATGGATGATCTGGCAATGGTTATCAGGGCCACCCAGTCCAGACCTTTATGCCAACCACCTGTCATTCATCCTAGTCGTCTTCCTGATCTTCTGGACGCCAATCTGGCTTCTCGGCTTGCTGCTGATACTTGTCGTCGAGTTCGTCATATTCGGCCGCAAACGAGTCATTCCTGATATGGACAACACATGCGGCTGACCCGTTTCGATCTCGTCTCGCTCTCGTCGCAACATGGTCGTTCGGCTGGCATTGCATTGTTGTTGCTCTTGCTTGCCGCCTGCGCCAGCCAACCCACGCAGGCCAGCCAGCCGCCGGCACGCGACGCGTTCAACGGCAACGACCTCACGTGGCTGCGCCGCGACGGTTTCGGCGTGGACAGCGCGGACGTGGCGCGCTACCGCAAGCTCGGCCGCGAGGGTTTGCTCGACGCGCAACTGGCCGACCGTGTGCCCGGCGCGCTGCCGCCGCCGATCGCCGGGCTGATCCACGGCTTCGAGGCGATCGACACGCCGATGCCGAAGCTGCTGGCCGACCTGCGCGACACGCAGCTGCAGATCAAGGCGATGCCCGCCGGGCCGGACAAGGACGCCGCCAACAAGGCGTGGCAGAAGCACGGCTACGACCTGATGCAGCAGGCGCGGCAAGCCGAGCTGCTGCAGGCCGTGTACGGGCCGAACCAGCTCAAGGAGCAACTGGTGTGGTTCTGGCTCAACCATTTCAGCGTGTACGGGCCCAAGGGCCGCATCCGCTGGGAGCTGGCCGACTACGAGCAGCACGTGATCCGCCCGCATGCGCTGGGCAAGTTCCGCGACCTGGTGATGGCCACGCTGGAAAGCCCGGCGATGCTGGAGTTCCTCGACAACGCGCAGAACGCCAAGGGCCACGTCAACGAGAACTACGCGCGCGAGCTGATGGAACTGCACACGCTGGGCGTGGGCTCGGGCTACACCCAGCAGGACGTGCAGCAGCTGGCGCTGATCCTTACCGGCGTCGGCATCGCGCCGGTGGACGGCAAGCCGCAGCACTTCAACGCGCAGATGGCGCCGCTGGTGGTGCGCCACGGCCTGTTCGAATTCAACCCGTACCGGCACGACTTCCGCGACAAGGTCTTCCTCGGCCAGCGCATCCGCGGGCGCGGCTTCGACGAAGTGAAACAGGCGGTGGACATCATCGTGCGCCAACCGGCCTGCGCGCAGTTCGTCTCGCGCCAGCTCGCGCAGTATTTCGTGGCCGACAGGCCGCCGCCTGCGCTGGTGGCGCGCATGGCGCAGACCTTCCGGCAAACGGACGGCGACATCGCCGCCGTGATGCGCACGATGTTCGATTCGCGCGAATTGCTGGCCAGCGGCAGGCAGTTCATGGACCCCACGCGCTTCGTGGTCTCCTCGGTGCGCATGGCCTACGACGGCAAACCCATCGCCAACGCGCTGCCGCTGGTGTATTGGCTCGACCAGCTTGGCGAACCGCTGTACGGCCGCATCACGCCGGACGGCTGGCCGCTGGACGGCGCAAGCTGGACGGGCTCGGGCCAGCTTTCCACGCGCTTCGACATCGCCTCCGCCATCGGCAACGGCAATACCCAGCTGTTCACGCCGCCGGGCAGCAAGACGCGCGAAGCCGGCTTCCCGATGCTGGCCACGCGGCTGTACTACGACGCCATCGAGCCGCACCTTTCCGCCGTCACGCGCCAGGCCTTGGCCAAGGCGAATTCGCAGCAGGAATGGAACACCTTCCTGCTGGCCTCGCCGGACTTCAACTACCGCTGAAGTTTCGCATCGGCATGATGGCGGGCCACCGATACCCGCACGCCGGCGCAATGCGAGAATGCGCCGATGACCCCGCTGAAATACCTCCAGGCGTACCCGCCAGCCGTGCAGGACCAGGTGCGCCGGCTGATCGCGCAGCAGCGCCTCGGCGAACACCTCGCCGCACGCTACCCGGATCGCCACGACGTGCAGAGCGACAAGGCGCTGTACGGCTATGTGGCTGCGCTGAAGCAGCAGCACCTGAAGACCGCGCCAAACATCGACAAGGTGCTGTACGACAGCAAGCTCGACGTGGTGCAACGGGCGCTGGGCTTGCACACCGCGATCTCGCGCGTGCAGGGCGGCCGGCTCAAGGCGAAAAAGGAAATCCGCGTGGCCAGCCTGTTCAAGGCCGCCGCACCGGAGTTCCTGCAGATGATCGTGGTGCACGAACTGGCGCACCTGAAGGAAAGCGAGCACAACAAGGCGTTCTACCAGCTCTGCCAGCACATGCTGCCGGACTACCACCAGCGCGAATTCGACCTGCGCCTGTACCTGACCTGGCGCGAATTGCCCTCGACCGGCTTGCCTTCGACCACCACCCACCACCCGCAGGAATGACGATGGAAAACGCGGCACTGCAGAAACACCTGTTGCGGCTATTCGAGCGGAACGGCGTGGAACTCGACATCGACGAGGACGGCTGGCTGACCACCGACGGCGACTTCCCCTCCGTGCGCGCCCAGTGGCACGCGGGCAACGCCGACGAGCCGGGACACCTCGACATCGACGTCGTGCTGAGCGAGGAACGCTGCATCGAGGAAAGCTTCGCCGGCCACGGCACGGACGGCTTCACGGCCGCGCTGCGCGCCTTCGAGCACAGCGCGCTGCATCCGCTGCTGACCGCCTGCTGGTACGTCACCGACGACCGCAGGCTCACGATCACGGCATGGGAAACCGCCGTCCGCACCTGGGACGTGTTCGCCGGCCCCTTCACCCTGCACGGCGCGGACATCACCGACCTGGAGGTGCTGGAACAGGTGCCGAAGGCCATCGAGGCGGCGTGGCAACGCGAGGCCCCGCCCGCCGAACTGCACTGGCTGCGACTGGTCTACCGCCGAACGACGGAGGGTGAAGCGCGCTGCGAAGTCCTGCTCGACAACGAGCCGTGGGCGGCGGGCACCGATGCGCTGGCTGCCCTCGCGTGGCCGCGGGAGGGCGACTACGGCGCGCACGGTTTCATGGTGCTGGACGTGCGGGATTATTGAGGGTTGCCGCATCCTCAATTCACGTGATCGAACTCCGGCATCGGCGGGAACGACTGCCCGTTGCGCCACGCCGCGGCATCCGGCCGCTCGTACACCAGCTTGCCGCCCACGATGGTGTACAGCACCCGCGTGCGCAGGATCTGGTCGTCGGCGATGGTCAACAGGTTGCCGGAGAGCACCACGAGGTCGGCGAACTTGCCTGGGCTTAGCGAACCGAGCTGGCGATCCTCGAACACTGCGTAGGCGTTGTTCCAGGTGTACGAGCGCAGCGCCTGCATGCGCGTCTTGACCTGCGCGGGGAAGAAGCGCTCGCCGCGGCCGTCGTCGCGGGTCACTGCGCAATAAAAGCCCGCGATGGGGTTGGTGTCCTCCACCGGCGTGTCGCTGCCGTCCAGCACGATGGCGCCGCTTTCGATCAGCGAATGCCACACGTAGGCGCCCTGTTGCGCGCGCTGCCGGCCGAGGCGGGGAATCACGTAGGGCGCGTCGGAACAGGCGTGGATGGACTGCATCGAGGCGATCACGCCGAGCTGCGCGAAGCGCGGGATGTCCGCCGGATCGAGGTGCTGCGCATGCTCGATGCGCCAGCGCAGCGCGTGCGCCGCCGGGTCCTGCGCATAGGTCTGCTGGAACACGTCCAGCACCTCGCGGTTGGCGCGGTCGCCGATGGCGTGCACCGAAAGCTGGAAGCCGTCGCGCGCGGCGATCCGGGCGATCTGCCGGATATCGTCCATCGCCACCACGTTCTTGCCGCTGATGCCTGGCGCATCGTCGTAGGGCTGGAGGAACCACGCGCTGTGCGTGCCCAGCGCGCCGTCCGAAAGGATCTCGCCGACGCCGCGCAGGGTGAAATGGTCGTCGGCATAGCCGAGCGTGCGGTATTTCGCCAGGTTCGCGTCCAACGCGGCCACCGGCTCGCCGGCGATGTTGACGTAGAGGCGCAGCGGAAAGCCCTTGGCGGCCTGCTGCTTCATCCAGCCGGCTGTCTTGAAATCCTCGCCCATGTCCACGAAGCCGGTGATGCCCTTGCTCACCTCATTCTGCATGGCGAGCTTCAGCGCCTGCGCCTTGTGCGCAGCGAGCGCCTGCGCCGGCAAGGTGGCGAGGTAGCGGTTATAGGCGGCGAACACCGCATCGCCCGCGGTATCGCGCAGCGCGCCGATGGCGTTGCCCCGCGCATCGCGCACGATGCTGCCGCCGGCCGGATCGGGCGTGCCGTGGCCGATGCCCGCGAGCTTCAGTGCCAAGGCGTTCGCGTAGATGGCGTGGCCGCTGGTGTGCGACAACAGCACGGGATTGTCGGGCGATACCGCGTCCAGGCTGGCCGGCAACGGCAGGCCGTCCACGTTGGGCTGCGGCACCTTGTTCCATTTGCTCTGCTGCCAGCCCTGACCGACGATCCATTCGCCCGGCTTGGCCTTGGCCACCGCGGCCTTCACCATCGCCACGATGGCGTCCCAGTTCGACGCCTTGCCGAGGTCCAGCTCCATCAGCGACTCGCCGGTATCCAGCAGGTGGCCGTGGCCCTCGATGAAACCGGGCGCAACGAAGGCGCCGTGCAGGTCCATCACTTTCGTGTGTGGGCCGACGTAGCGCGCGATGTCGGTGTCGCTGCCCAGCGCGGCGACCCTGCCGTCCTTCACTGCCAGCGCCTGCACCTGCGGCTGCAGCGGATCGAGCGTGGCGATGCTGGCATCGCGCAGCACTAGGTCGGCGGCGGGCAGCACCGGCGGAAAACCCTTGATCGGCGCATCGGCCGCGGCAACCGCAAGCGAGGCCAGCACGAGGGCCGCAAGCCCGGATCGACGGAAGCGCATGGATCTATCCCCTGGAGCGCGCGTGGCCGCGCCGCGCCAGCGTAGAAAGCCCGCAGCGCCCGGTCAACCGCGCTCCACGCTGCGCACCAGCAGCAGCTTGGCCAGCGCGCCGTGCATCTGGCCGAGCCCGCGTACCACGTGCAGCAGGGTGAAGAACAACAGCACGCCCAGCACACACAGCACACCTGCACCGCCCCAGCCGTTCAACCATTCGATGCTGCGGCAGGCCGAGTCGGACAAGCCGGTGCAGCTGCCGGTATTCCAGTCGCCGAAGTCGGCCACCAGCTTCAGCACCGGCGCGGCGGCAAACGCCAACGAAACGGCCAGCCAGGTCACGATCAGGGTGAAGTAGAAGATGCCCAGCGGCAGCAGCAACAGCGCATACAGCATCGAACTCCAGCTGCGCGGATCGGTGAACATCGCGCCGATGCGCTGGAACAGCGTCATGTGCTTGGGCGGGTACGGCGGCCGGCGCGGCATGCGCACGCCCAGCATGGTTTCCACCAGGCGCCCTTCCATCAGCGCCAGACCGCGCACGCTGCCGAAGAACAGCACGATGAACGGCAGGCCGATGATCAGCACCGAGAATCCCATCGACATCGAGAGGCCGGCCACCACCCAGGTGAAATACGCGATGCCGGTGACCAGCCCGAACAGCAGGTAGAACAACGCGCCCCAGGCGCGCGGATCGGCGATCACGCCGAAGAAGCGGCCGACGGCCGAACCCCGCTTCGGCGGCGGCGGCGGGCGGATCGCACGCTGGATCCGGATCTCCTGGTCGCGATAGATCTCCGCCACTTCCTCCGGTGCGCCGTAGCTCTCCACCACGTGTTCAAGCATGGCGGCCTCGTCGCGGCCGGGGCGCTCGTAGAGTTCGGCGCGCAAGTGCTCCTCGGCGTCGTACAAGGCGTCCTGGATCAACGCGGGATCGGCGCCGCGCAGCGCGGCACGCAGTTGTTCGAGGTATTCGTCGATGGTACGCGGCGTGGTCATCACAGCTCCCCTTGCAGAACCTTGTCTACGGAATCGCGACTGGCGTTCCACGCGGCAATCCACGCGCGCAACACCTCGCGGCCGACTTTCGTGATGCGGTAATAACGACGCGGCGGCCCGCTCACCGAGGGCTCCACCTCGCTGTCCAGGAGGCCCGCGCCTTCGAGATTGCGCAGCACCGGATAGAGCGCGCTCTGCTTGCCCGCCAGCACGCCCTCGCCCGCCTGCTCCAGCCGCTTGGCAATCTGATAGCCGTACAACGGCTGGCGCGACTGCCCCAGCACCGCCAGCAGCACCAGCGACACCGTGCCCGCGGACAGCTCCTTCTGGAACTTCCTCAGTTGGCCGTCGATCTCGTCCACCTGCTTGCCCGCCCTGCTGCATAGCTTGGACTAAAGCATAGTGTTGACTTCACACTAGTACATGCGCCGGAAGTCATGGGTGTGGCGCCATTGGCGGGGATCACGCGTTTCTTCTATGGTTGCGCCTAACTCTCGACCCTGGCGCCCGCATGTCCGACCCTACGCAACAGCCGGATCACCTGAGGCGCAGCCTCTCCAACCGCCACCTGCAACTGATCGCCCTGGGTGGCGCCATCGGCACCGGGCTGTTCATGGGCTCGGGCAAGACGATCAGCCTGGCCGGGCCATCGATCCTGCTGGTGTACCTGATCATCGGCGTGATGCTGTTCTTCGTGATGCGTGCGATGGGCGAGCTGCTGCTGTCGAACCTGGAGTACAAGTCGTTCATCGACTTCTCCACCGATCTGCTCGGGCCGTGGGCCGGTTTCTTCTGCGGCTGGACTTACTGGTTCTGCTGGATCGTCACCGCCATCGCCGAGGTGATCGCGATCGCCTCCTACACCCAGTTCTGGCTGCCGCACCTTGCGCCGTGGATACCGGCACTGCTGTGCGTGTTGTTGCTGCTCGGCCTGAACCTGACGACGGTGAAGATGTTCGGCGAACTGGAGTTCTGGTTCGCGCTGATCAAGATCGTCGCCATCGTCGCGCTGGTGCTGGTCGGCTTCGCACTGGTGATGTGGGGCTTCCACTCGCCGGCGGGGAACAAGGCCACGCTGGCCAACCTTTGGAACGACGGCGGCCTCTTTCCGCACGGGCTGTCGGGTTTCTTCGCCGGGTTCCAGATCGCGGTGTTCGCCTTCGTCGGCATCGAGCTGGTCGGCACCACCGCCGCCGAGACGGCGGACCCGCGACGCAACCTGCCGAAGGCGATCAACTCGATCCCGGTGCGCATCATCATCTTCTACGTGCTGGCGCTGGCGGCGATCATGGCGGTGACGCCGTGGCGACTGGTCGAGCCGGACAAGAGCCCGTTCGTGCAGCTGTTCGTGCTGGCCGGCGTGCCGGCGGCGGCCAGCCTGATCAACTTCGTGGTGCTGACCTCGGCCACCTCCTCGGCGAACAGCGGCATCTTCTCCACCAGCCGCATGCTGTACGGCCTGGCCGGCGAGAACCATGCGCCGAAGGCGTTCGCGCGCCTGTCGAAAGCGGCGGTGCCGTCGCTCGGGCTGCTGTTCTCCTGCGTCTGCCTGCTGCTGGGCGCGGCGCTGATCTACCTCGTGCCGAACCTGATGACCGCGTTCACCCTGGTCACCACTCTGTCCGCCGTGCTCTTCATGTTCGTGTGGTCGCTGATCCTGTTCGCCTACATGGCCTACCGGCGCAAGCGTCCGCAGCAGCACGCAAGCTCGGCGTACAAGATGCCGGGCGGCGTGCTGATGTGCTGGGTGTGCCTGGTGTTCTTCGCGTTCGTGCTGGTGCTGCTCTGCCTGCAGAACGATACCCGCGCCGCCCTGCTCGCCAGCCCGGTGTGGTTCGCCCTGCTCGGGATCGGTTACGCCTGGAAGCGCGTGCGCGCCGGCAGGACTAGCTAGGCCGGCGCCGCGGCCCGGGCCGGCCGCGCACCGCGCACCGCGCACACGCCAAGCGGCACCTGCTAACGTGCCGCCACAGCATCCATCGGGGGAGACACCATGCGTCGTCATCTTGCCGTCGCCATCGCCGCGACATTCGCCTTCGCCGCAGCATCCAGCTTCGCCGCGCAAGACAAGCCGACACCGAGCGCGAAGCAATTGCTGGAGGCGTCCAAACCCTCCGAATGGCGCACGCCCGATCCGGAAAACCTGCTCTACATGCAGCTGCCCACGGGGCGCGTGGTGATCGAGCTGGCGCCGGATTTCACTCCGCTGCACGCGGCCAACATCCGCACCCTGGTGCGCGAGCATTACTTCGACGGCACCTCGATCAACCGCGTGCAGGACAACTTCGTGGCGCAGTGGGACGACCCCGCCAGCGACGACGACCATCCCGATCCGGCCAAACTGAAATCGCTGGGCACGGCAAAGAAGACCCTGCCGCCGGAATACACCCGCGCCATCGACGCCAAGCTGCCGTGGACGCCGCTGCCGGACGGTGACGTCTACGCGCCGCAGGTGGGTTTCAGCGAAGGCTTCCCCGCCGCACGCGACCCGGCCACCGGGCGCGAATGGCTGACGCACTGCTACGGCGCGGTGGGCGTGGCGCGCGACATCGCGCCCGACAGCGGCAACGGCAGTTCGCTGTACGCGATCATCGGCCAGGCGCCACGCAATCTGGACCGCAACCTGGCCGTCGCCGGCCGCGTGCTGGAAGGCATGCCGCTGCTCTCCGCCCTGCCGCGCGGCCCCGCGCCGATGGGCTTCTACACCGATCCCAAGCAGCGCGTGCCGATTCTTTCGGTGCGGCTCGCCGCGGATCTGCCGCCGGCGCAGCGCGCCGACATCCAGGTGCTTCGCACCGACAGCGCCACCTTCGCCAAGCTGGTCGAAGCCAAGCGCAACCGCCGCGACAGCTTCTACACCGTACCCGCCGGCAAGGTCGGACTGTGCAACATCGACATTCCGGTGCGCGACGGCGGCAAGCCGGTGATGCCATAACCGCATCCGAACATCCGCACGATTCGTTCCCGCTATGGTGACCACGGACAACCGATAGCACTCCGCCCATGCCACTGAACGACACCATGCATCTGCTGCGTGCCTGGTTGCGCGATCCGCGCAGCGTGGGCGCGCTCGCGCCGTCCGGCCCGGCGCTGGCGCGGCTGATGACGGCCCATGTCGACCATGCGCACGGCCCGGTGATCGAACTCGGCCCCGGCACCGGCGTGTTCACGCGGGCGTTGCTGGAACGCGGGTTGCCTGGGCACCGGCTGGTGCTGGTGGAAACCGACGCCGTACTCGCCGCCACGCTGGCCCAACGTCATCCGCATGCGCGCGTGCTGCGCATGGATGCCGTGCGGCTGGGCCGCTCCTCGCCGCTGTTCGGCGACGAACGCGCCAGCGCCGTCATCAGCGGCCTGCCGCTGCTCTCGCTCCCGCCCGATAAAGTCGCCGCCATCGTGAGCGGCGTGTTCGAGCGCCAGCTGCAGGCGGACGGCGCGCTCTACCAGTTCACCTACGGCTTGCGTTGCCCGGTGCCGCGGGCGCTGCGGCAGCGACTCGGCCTGCAGGCCGAGCGCATCGGCGGCGCGTGGCTCAACCTGCCGCCGGCGTGGGTGTGGCGTATCCGGCGCAAGGGTTGACCAACAAACACCCTCCATCAAGCATCTCAAGAATCCGTCCGTTCCCGCTGGCAGAAGTTGCCTGCGCCAGCCTCCATGAATGGCCGGTTCCATGCCCTCCCACGGCCGCACGCCCGAAACCACCGGCGCCAACCCATCCCTAGGAACGAGATCATGGAAGTACTCACGGACAATGAGGTCGCAGACGTCCCCATCAGCGCCTTCATCGAACCCGTCGCGGATTTCGTCATCGCGGACTTCATGGGAGAGACGACCGCCCCGCCTCGGCACGCCGTGGATTTCCACACGGGCAAGATCGTCTTCACGACAGGCGGGAATGATCGGCTGGCAGGCTTTCGTGCCTATGAGTCGTTCGCTTCGCGCCAACGCACCAACGAACAGCAAATCGTGGCAGCGTGGGACACTCGGACCTGCGCACTCAAGGGCATATACGTCGGCACCCGGCTAGGTGCCATGCGCACCGGTACACTCGGTGCCATCGCCGTCGCCACACTAGCGCCAGCGTCCGCAACCATCTGCGCCCTGATTGGCACGGGCTTGCAGGCCGAAACCCAGTTGCTGGGCATCCTTGCCCGGCGCAAGCTGACACAAGTACGCGTCTACAGCCGTCAGAAGGCGAACCGTGACGCTTTCGTCGAACGCATCCGCCCGCTTGTAGCGGTCGACATGATCGTGTGCGACACGGCGGAGGACGCCGTTTCCAGTGCCGACATCGCCGTGCTGGCGACGAGTGCCGGGGCGCCTGTGGTCGATCCCGCCGCGCTGCGCAGCGTTACGCACATCACCACCGTCGGCCCGAAATTCCTTACAAGCCACGAATTGCCGCTTGAAGCGGTTTCCAATCGGCTCCTGGTGTCCGACAGCCCGCAACAAATTCGAGATCAGGGTGATCGTCACCTGTTGCACGGCCATCCCCGATCGGTGGACATCAGGCATTTGGGTGAAGTGCTCCAGCATGGGCGCTGCAACGAGCCCAAACAGTCTCTCTACTTTTCTGCCGGCCTGGCCGGCACGGAAATCATCGCACTGGACGCGGCACTGTCCTGGCTTGCCGAACACCGCTGAAGCCCCATCCGATCAGGCATCGCGCAGGCACTTGCATAAGACATATCTACGATATATCTTTTCTTGCACAAATTCGATATATCGGAAATACATCATGCGCATGCACCACTTCTTCCAGCACATCCGTCACCGCCACCATCACCATGGCTTCAACCCCTTCGACATGGATGGCGACGAGCGCGGCTACCATGCCGGCCGCCACGGCCATTTCGACGGCAGCCGCAGCGGCGACGCCTTCGACGGCTGGGACGGGCTGCGCGGTGGCGGCCGTCGCGGCGGCGGCCGCATGTTCGGCCACGGCGACCTCAAGCTGCTGCTGCTCGCGCTGATCGAACAGCAGCCGCGCCACGGCTACGAGTTGATCCGCATGATCGAGGAGATGTTCCACGGCCAGTACACGCCCAGCCCCGGCGCGATCTATCCCACCCTCGCCATGCTGGAAGACATGGGCTACGCGTCGGTGGAGAACGAGGCGGGCAACCGCAAGCTGTATGCGATCACCGACGAAGGCCGCGCCTTCCTCGACGAGAACCGCGCCGCCGTGGACGCAGCCACCGCACGCACCGAGCACAGCGCGAAACTGGCGGCGAAGATGGCCGCGCCGCTGCGCGTGCGCAAGGCCATGCATGCGCTCAAGCACGCGCTGCTGATGCGGCTGAACTGGGACAAGGCCGAGGCCGAGCGCGTGGCCGCGATCCTCGAACGCGCCGCCCGCGACATCGCCGCCACGGGGCCGCGCGAATGATGCCGCTCGCCGCCACGGAGCGGCACGTCCACCAGCGGCTGCGCCACGAGGTCGTACTGCGCACGCTCGACGTGCTGCGCGTCGAACGCATCACGCCGCACATGCGACGCGTGACGCTCGGCGGCGACGAGCTGCGCGGCTTCCGCAGCGCCTCGCCCGACGACCATGTCAAGCTGTTCTTCCCCAACCGCGCCGGCGAACTGGTGTTGCCTGCACTGGGCGCAAACGGCCCCGAATTCGCCGACGGCCGCGAGCCTTCGCCGATGCGCGACTACACGCCGCGCCACCACGACGCCGCGCGCGGCGAGCTGGTGATCGACTTCGTGCTGCACGGCGAAGGCCCCGCCGCGCACTGGGCCGAACAGGCTGCGCCAGGGCAACGCATCGCGGCCGGCGGCCCGCGCGGTTCGCACGTGATCGCCGACGACTTCGACCGCTACGTGCTGGTCGGCGACGAAACCGCCCTGCCCGCCATCAGCCGCTGGCTGGAGGAGATGCCCACAGGCATGTACGCCACCGTGCTGGTCGAAATCCCCGAATTCGCCGACCGACAAGTGCTGTTCACGCGTGCGAATGTCGGCATCCGCTGGTTCGAACGCGATACCTCGCACGCCGAGTCGCTGGAACACGCGCTGCGCGAACTGCCCATCGACGGAGGCGACTGTTTCTGGTGGATCGCCGCCGAATCCGGCCGCGCCCGCAGCATGCGCCAGGGGCTGGAGCAACGCGGCGTACCGCAGGACTGGATCAAGGCCACGGGTTACTGGAAAGCGGACGCAGCAAAGGACGGGGCTTGAGCGCTGCATGAACACACGATGAGCTGATCCGGGCCGCCACAACAAAATCTTGTCACGCCATCGGCTAAGTCTGCTTATATCGCCATCGCCAACATGTGCCGCGGCGGCGGTCGCAGGGAGACGATCATGAAGCGCAGTCGACAACGGCTGGCATGGATCATCGGCGTGAGCTTGACGCTGTTTGCCGCACTGGTCGCGGCACTGGCGATCGCGTTGTCGGTGTTCGACTGGAACAAACTGAAACCCACCATCGACGCGCAGGCCAGCGCCGCGATCGGCCGCCCGTTTGCGATCAACGGCAACCTCGGCGTGCGATGGATGCGCGACCCGCATGCGCATGGCTGGTTCGCCTGGCTGCCCTGGCCGCACGTCGTGGCGCAGGACATCGCCGTCGCCAACCCGGCATGGGCGAAGCAGCCGCAGTTCGCGCATCTCGACGCATTGCGCTTCAGCCTCTCGCCGCTCGACCTGTTGCGGCATCGCGTGCGCATTCCCACCCTGCAACTGGTGAACCCCAGCGTCGACCTGGAGCGCGACGCGCAGGGCCGGGCGAACTGGACGTTCGACCTGCCGCAGGGCGGCACGCCGTCCCGATGGACGCTCGACCTTGGCGGCATCGGCTTCGATGCCGGCCGCGTGGCGCTGGACGATGCCGTCGGCCACATCAAGATAACCGCACGCATCGAACCGCTGCAGCGGGCGATTCCCTACGACCAGATCGTGGCGCAGGCCACCGCGGACGCGCGCGCACAGGCGGAAAGCAGCGCCGGCCGCGGCGCCGGCAAGGCCTTGGAGCAAGCCAACAGCGCAGGCAACCCGGGCGCTGCCGACGCACAGAAATCCAGCTACCAGTTCGCCTGGAACGCGCGAGGCAGCTACCAGGGCGAGCCGCTGGACGGCAGCGGAAAAATCGGCGCCGTGCTGGCGTTGCAACAAGCCGACCAACCGTTTCCGCTGCAGGCGAAGCTGCGCATCGGCGACACCCACATCGCCCTGGTCGGCACGCTTACCGACCCCATGCACCTCGGCGCACTGGACTTGCGCCTGTGGCTGGCCGGATCGAGCATGGCGAAGCTTTATCCGATCCTCGGCGTGACCCTGCCCGACACGCCGCCCTACGCCACCCGCGGCCGGCTCACCGCCACGTTGGGACGCCACGGCAGCCGCTTCGGCTACCACCATTTCCGCGCCCGCGTGGGCGGCAGCGACCTCGCCGGCGACGTCGACTACGTCACCGGCGGCGCGCGGCCCAAGCTCAGCGGCACGCTGCAGGCCACCGCGCTGCGTTTCGCCGACCTCGCGCCGCTGATCGGCGGCGGCGGCTCCAGCACCACCACGCCGCCACCCGCCGCGTCGGACCGCGTGCTGCCCACGCAGACTTTCCGCACGGACCGCTGGAAGGCGATGGACGCCGATGTCAACTTCGCCGCCGCGCGCATCGAGCACGGCCCCTCGCTGCCGATCCAGTCGCTGTCCACGCATCTGGTGATGGACGACGGCACGCTTACGCTGGACCCGCTGCGCTTCGGCGTGGCCGGCGGCCAGGTGGACGGCATGCTGCGCCTCGACGGCAGCGACTCGCCGATGCGCGGCACGCTGAAGCTGGGCGTGCGCGGCCTGCGCATCGAGCAGTTGTCGCAGAGTTTCGCGGCGATGCGCACCAGCCTCGGCGAGATCAACGGCGACGCCGCGCTGGACGCGCGCGGCAACTCCGTCGCCGCCCTGCTCGGCAGCGCCAGCGGCCAGGTGAAGCTGCTGATGGACAACGGCGCGATCAGCCGCAACCTGCTGGAGACGGCCGGACTCAACGTGGGCAACATCGTGCTCGGCAAACTGTTCGGCGACAGGACGGTGAAGATCGACTGCGCCGCCAGCGACTTCACGGCGCAGGACGGCCTGTTCCGCACGCGGCTGTTCGTGTTCGACACGCAGGACGCGCTGATCGACGTGAAAGGCACGGTGAACTTCGCCGACGAGAAGCTGGACATGGACGTGATCCCGCACACCAAGGGCCTTCGCCTGCTCACGCTGCGCTCGCCGCTGTACGTGCGCGGCACGCTCAAGCAACCCGACGTGGGCGTGCATGCCGGCCCGCTGATCGCCCGCGGCGCCGGCGCACTGGCGCTAGGCGTGGTCGCCACGCCGGCCGCCGCGCTGCTGGCCTTGATCGCGCCCAGCCACGACACCGGCAACAGCCACACCTGCACGGCGGTGCTGCAGTCGTTGCGCACGCCTGCAAGCAAAGGGAAGCGCTGAACTACAATGCGCGCTCCCTCCCGGTAGCGCGCACTCCATGCAAGCCGTCAGCAAGGCTCGTCTGCAAATCCACTTTTGCGTCCTGCTGTGGGGCTTCACCGCGATCCTCGGCAAGTTGATCACCCTGCCGGCGCTGCCGCTGGTGTGGTGGCGCGTGCTGCTGGTCACCGCATCGCTGCTGTTGATGCCGCGCGTGTGGCGCGGCCTGCGTGCGATGCCGGCACGCCTGCGCTGGGCCTACGCCGGCATCGGCGTGCTGGTGTCGCTGCACTGGCTGACCTTCTACGCGGCGATCAAGCTCGCCAACGCCTCGGTGGGCGCCACCTGCATGGCGCTGGGGCCGGTGTTCCTGGCCTTCGTCGAGCCCTGGATCGCCAAGCGCAAATTCGACCCGCGCGAGATGCTGATCGGCGTCGCCGTAGTACCGGGCGTGGCGATGGTGGTCGGCGGCGTACCCATCGGCATGCGCGCGGGCATCGCGGTGGGCGTGCTCTGCGCGTTGCTGGCAGCGCTGTTCAGCGCGTTCAACAAGCGCATGGTGGAGCACGGCGATCCGCTCACCATCACCTGCATCGAGCTGGGCGCCGGCACCGTCTTCCTCGGCGTGCTGGCGCCGCTGCTGCCGCATGCGGGATCGGCCTTCGTGCTGCCGGGCATGCACGATGCGCTGCTGCTGCTCGCACTCGCCTTCGGCTGCACGCTGCTTCCGTTCGCATTGGCGCTGGTGGCGTTGCGACACCTCAGCGCCTTCGGCACGCAGATGGTGACCAACCTGGAACCGGTCTACGCCATCGTGCTGGCCATCCTTCTGCTCGGCGAACAGCGCCAGTTGGACGGCTGGTTCTATGCCGGCGTGGCCGTGATCCTCGCCGCGGTGTTCGCGCATCCGTGGCTGTCGCGCAAGCGGCAGCCGGTCGAGCAGCCCGAGTTGCTTGGCGTGGCGGAGAGCCATTCCATCGTGGAGTAGCGCTCCGATCGCAAGCAACCACCTGCATCGCCTTGGCCTACCGGGCAGGCGGCGCGGCGGCACTGCCGGTCATGCCCGGCATGTCGCCCATGACCGGATGGCCGGCGGCAGGATGATCGTCGCCGCCGTCCATGTCGTCGTCCGGCGGCGCCTTGGCCACGATGGCCTGGTACTGTGCCGGCGTCAGGCCCGGCAGCTTCTGCAGGAAAGCCACCATGCTCCAGATGGTGGCGTCGTCGTGGCTGCTGCCCCAGGCCGGCATCGCGCTCATCTTGATGCCGTGCTTGATGACCCAGAACGCCACCCGCGGATCGATCCGTCGCTGCGAGAGGATCGGCGGCTGCGGATAGAGACCCGGGCGGATTTCCGAGTCGCGCATGCCCGGCGCGAGATGGCAGCCAGTGCACATGGCCGCGTATTGGCCAGCCCCCTTGAGGATCAATTGCGGATCGCCGAGATCCGGCACGGCAAGATTTTCGGCGCGGGCATGGATGGAGCGGTCACGCAGGGTTTCAAGCAACGCGTAGGTCGGCTTCCAGTGCGGCGCATCGGCGCCGATGTCATACGCCCCCGACTCGATGTAAATGCCCGCGACAGCGGCCAGTGTCCCGAAGGCGATGGCGGCGACGAGCGCGTACTCAACCGTTTTTTTCATGTCGTGATCCTCAAAACCAGAAGCGAAGGCCAGCGACGAGCCGGCGGTCGAAAGCCGTGCCGCCGCCATCGCGGGCGAAGGTGGCGGTGCCGCCGAAACGTTGCGTCCACACCACGCCCAGATAGGGCGCGAACTGACGGCGTATCTCGTAGCGCAGGCGCAAGCCGAAGCTGGCGTCGGACAAGCCGCTGCCCAGCCGCCGCTGCGGATCGTCCCTGCCGTAAAGGTTCACCTCCCATTCCGGCTGCAGGATCCACCGCTGGGTGATACGCAGTTCGTAATCCGCGCGCAGGCGCGCCGCTGTGCGGCCGCCCTGACCGGCATAGGCGGTAGCCGCCAGCTCGAACCAGTACGGCGCCAGCCCCTGCACGCCGAACGCCAGCCACTGCCGCGCAGGGCCGCTGCCGAAATCGCTGCGCACGCCGAGTTCGGTGTCCCAGTATGCCGCCACGGCGTGACTCCACAAGGCCTCGGCATCGCTGTCGTCGAAACGGCCGCCGTCGCGCTGGCCTTCGCTGCGCAACCGCAGTTTGTCGGTGTCGGTGCCGTACCAGCCTTCCATCTCCCATGCCGTGCCATCGGCGTGCAGGCCGTCGAAGGCTTCGAGCTGGTCGAAGCGCAGCATGCCCAGCGGTTCGGCATCACGCATCTCCATGCCGGGCATCGCGCCGTCGCCGGTGCCGTCGGAATCATCGGCGCTGCGCGCATCCGGCGGTGCCGCGCCGCCTTGCATGCGCGTGTGCGGCATGGCGTCCATGCCGTGCCGGCCATGGTCCACCGCTGACATGTCCGTTTCGGCATCATGGGGATGATCCATGCCTGGCATGGATGACATGTCCATGCCGCCGGTGCTGCTCGCCGGTGCTGGCGCGACCTGTTGCGCCAGCACCCATGGCGACAGCGACAGCGCAAGGCAGGCCAGCGCGATGCGGACGAATGCGCTCATGACACCACGACCTCGCGCATCATTCCGGCCTCCATGTGGTAGAGCATGTGGCAGTGGTAGGCCCAGCGGCCCAGCGCGTTCGCGGTGACGCCGTAGGCGACGCGCTGCGCGGGCTGCACGTCGATGGTGTGCTTGCGCACCTGGAAGCCGCCGTCGGCATTCTCCAGCTCGCTCCACATGCCGTGCAGATGGATCGGGTGGTTCATCATGGTGTCGTTGACCAGCACCAGCCGCAGCCGCTCGCCAGCGCGAAAGTGCAGCGGCTTCGCGTCGGAGAACTTCACGCCGTCGAACGACCACATGTAGCGCTGCATGTTGCCGGTGAGATGCAGTTCGATCTCGCGGCCCGGCTCGCGCGCATCCAGCGCGCCGCCGATGGTGTGCAGGTCGGCATAGGCGAGCGCGCGCCGGCCGTTGCCGCGCAGGCCGATGCCCGGATCGTCGAGGTTGCTGCGCGGCGTGTCCACGCGCATGTCCACGCCGGGATTGCGGTATTCGGGGCGGGCGTGGCGCGCCATGCTTCCGCCGCCCATCGCCCCCATCATGTCGCCCATCGAAAGCACCGGGCGCGCGTCCATCGCCGGCACCGGCGCATCCATGCCGGCGCGCGGCGCCAGCGTGCCGCGGGCGTAGCCGCTGCGGTCGATGGCTTGTGCGAACACGGTCCAGGCGCGGTCGTCCGAAGGCTCCACGATCACGTCGTAGGTCTCGGCCACGGCGATGCGGAACTCGTCCACGCTTACCGGCTCCACGTCCTGGCCGTCGGCGGCGACCACGGTCATCTTCAGGCCGGGAATGCGCACGTCGAAGAGGGTCATCGCCGAGCCGTTGATGAAGCGCAACCGCACCTTCTCGCCGCGCTTGAACAAGCCCTCCCAGTTGTCGACTGGCGTACGTCCGTTCATCAGGTAGGTGTAGGTGGCGCCGCCCACGTCGGCGAGGTCGGCGGGGCTCATGCGCATCCGCTGCCACATGCGCCGCTCGGCCAGCGCGCGGCGCAAACCCTGCGTGCGCACGTCGCGCAGGAATTCCGGCGCGGTGGGTTCGGCGTAGTTGTAGTAGTCGCCCTGCTGCTTGAGGTGCGCGTAGACCGCCAGCGGATCCTCGTCCGTCCAGTCGCTGAGCATCACCACGTAGTCGCGCTCGGCGGGGAAGCGCTCGCCGCGCGCCGGCTCGATCACGATGGGGCCGTACAGGCCGGTCTGTTCCTGGAAGCCGGAATGGCTGTGGTACCAGTAAGTGCCGCTCTGCCGCAGCGGGAAGCGGTAGGTGAAGGTCTCGCCCGGCGCGATGCCGGGGAAACTGATGCCCGGCACGCCGTCCATCCCGGCTGGCAGCAGGATGCCGTGCCAGTGGATGGAACTCGGCACGCGCAGGCGGTTGGTCACGCGCAGCGTCACCGTGTCGCCCTCGCGCCAGCGCAGCAGCGGCGCCGGCAACTGGCCGTTCACCGCCGTGGCGAGGCGCCTGCGTCCGGTGAAGTCCACCGGCAACTCGCCGATGGCCAGGTCGAACCGCGTCCCGCGCAATTCGCGCGGCGCGACGGCGTCCGACTGCGCCATCGTCACGCCAGCGCGCATGCCCAGGCCGGCGGCCGCGCCGCCCAGCATCAAGCCCTGCACGAAACGTCGGCGCGACAGTCGCGCGTCGTGCGGATCCCGTGTGTCCATCCCTCACTCCCGATGAGTGGCCGCACACGCGGCCACGAGCCCGCACAGCGGGCGATCAGCCGAACGGATCGGCGCGAACGGAGCGGATCAGGCCAAAGGTGGCCGCAAGGGAGGTGCGTAGGTCACCTCGGGAGCGACGGCGGGCAACGCTTGCCAAGCCGCCGCGGGGAAATGCACGGCATGCATCGACGCCACGGTGGCCGGCACCGTCGCCGCCACGTGCGCGCAAGCGCAATCGGCATGCCCGCCGCCGGCCTGCGCGGGCATGTCGTGGTTATGCGCCGTCGCCATGCCGCGCATGCCGGCGCAGCCATCGGCCTGCGCGAATACCGTGGCGGCCAGACCCAGCCATGCGCACAACGCCAGCGCAAACAACACGCGGCAGCGACGCAGATGGCGTAGAACGGAGCGGCTCATGCGGCCAGCATAGCCATGCTTTCCGCATCGGCTCAACTCTGGAGCAGGCTCCGCGCGGCCTATACTGGCGCCCCCTTGCCCGCAGCCGCCGCCATGAACTACCGCCATGCCTACCACGCGGGCAATTTCGCCGACGTACTCAAGCACACCGTGCTGCTGGCGCTGATCGAAGCGCTCAGGCAGAAACCCGCGCCGTTCTGCGTGATCGACACCCACGCCGGCAGCGGCTGCTATGCGCTGGACGGCACCGAAGCCGGCAAGACCGGCGAATACAAGGAGGGCATCGCGCGCCTGCTGTTCCCCGACACCGGCAACGCCAGCCACGAACCGCTGCCGCCGCTGCTGCGCCGCTGGCTGGACGGCATCCTCGCCCTGCCCGGCAACGCGCAGGGCCTGAAACTCTACCCCGGCTCGCCGCTGCAGGCCGCGCAGGCCATGCGCGACGTCGACCGCGCACAACTGTGCGAACTGCACCCGGAGGAGGCCGCGCGCCTGCGCGACCTGTTCCGCCGCGATGCGCGCCTGCATGTGCACGAACGCAACGGCTACGAAGCGCTGAAGGCACTGCTGCCGCCGAAGGAGAAGCGCGGCCTGGTGCTGATCGACCCGCCCTACGAAGCGCAGGAAGCCGAGTACAGGCTGATCGAGCAGGCCTTGAAAGAAGCGCTGCCGCGCTGGCCAGGCGGCATCTACGCGGTGTGGTACCCGATCAAGCGGCGCAGCCAGGTGCAACCCTTCCTGCGCTGGCTCGCGCACTGCGGCGCCAAGCGCGTGCTGCGCGCCGAACTCTTGGTGCACGGCGACGACTCGCCGCTGCGCCTCAACGGCACCGGCATGGCCATCGTCAACGCGCCCTGGCAGCTCGACGACACGCTGCGCGAACCGTTGCGCGCCCTCGCCCGCCTGCTCGCGCAGGAAAAACCCGCCGAATGGAAACTGGACTGGCTGGTGAACGAAGCCGCCGCCGCGCAACCGGCCAGGGCCGCGAAGCTACCGCCCTCGCCCCGCCGTCGCTAAGCTCACTGCAACCTTGCTGCGATCTTCGCCCCGGAGTCCGCCATGCGCCACACCGCCATCGCCCGCGTCGTCCTGCCCGCCCTGCTGCTCGGCCTTGCCGCCTGCGCTCCTGCACCGATCTACAAGACCGCCCCCGGCACGCTCGCCGCCACACCGGCCCGCGTGGCGCAGACGCCGGAGCAGTTCGCGCAAGGCCAGGTGATCTGGGGCGGCCGCGTGGTCGGCGTGCGCAACCTGCCCGACCATAGCGAGATCGAGGTGCTCGCCTACCCGCTCGACTCGTCGCAGCGTCCGAAGTTCGCCGCCGGGGCCAACGGCCGCTTCATCGCCATCGTGCCCGGCTATGCCGAGCCGATGAACTATCCGGACGGCGCGCCCATCACCGTCGACGGCCAGCTCGCCGGGACCCGGGTCGGCAAGGTGGGTCAGGCCGATTACGTGTTCCCGCTGGTGAAGATCGGACAGTCGCACGTATGGACGCCCGACGAAATGCGCAGCGGACACCCGAACATCAGCTTCGGACTGGGCCTGGGTGTCGGCATCCGCTGAAGCCGGCCGCCCCGCCAGTGCGTTAGCCATGGACGACAAGCTCCCCTTCACCGCCTACCCGATCGCCCACGTGCGCTCGCCGTATGCGCGGCGCATCGACGCGCCGCACCAGTCCACCGTGGTGGCCGGCACCGAGAGCGGTGCCGAGGCGGAGGCGCGCATCGAATTCGTGGAAGGCCTGCCCGTCGAGGCGTTCGCCGACCTAGCCGGCTTCGAGCGCATCTGGCTGTTGTTCGTATTCCACCGCAGCGAAGGCTGGAAACCGCAGGTGCGGCCGCCACGCGGCGGCGGCAAGCGCAGCGTGCTGGCCACGCGCTCGCCGCACCGGCCCAACGCCATCGGCTTGTCCGCGGTCGAGCTGGTGGCGGTGGAGGAGCGCGTCCTGCGCGTGCGCGGCGTGGATCTGCTGGACGGCACGCCCATCCTCGACATCAAGCCCTACGTGCCTTATGCCGATGCTTTTCCCGATGCGCGCGCGGGCTGGATCGATGCCATCGACGCGGCGCAGGGCAGTCACTCGGCGCCTGGCCCGAAACGGCCACGGCAACGACCGGCCAAGTCCAAAATCTGAATATGCACTGCGGCAAACCGGCGCACGGACTTGCGCCACGTCGGCAATCAAGTCATGCTGCACCGCACACAATACGCGCGAGTATTGAAATGACTGCCGCCAGCCAACGTTCGTCCTTCCCGCCTTCGCGGCCGCCGGCACGCAGCCGCGACCGGCACGCTTCCGTGCTCGGCGCGCACGTCTCGCGCGGCGAATGCGTGAGCAGCCGGGATGGCCGCGAGCTGTGGCTGCGCGAGATCGTGCCTGGCGACATGTCGAGGCTGCAGCGCTGCTTCGCGCGCCTGTCGCCGGAAGACATCCGTAGGCGCTTCCTGCACGCGATGTCCGAATTGCCGGAACCGATGGCCCGGCGCCTGTGCACCATCGACCCGGCCCGGGAAACCGCCCTGGTGCTGGTGGACGAGACCGTCCAGCCCGCCGAGATCCGCGGCGTGGGCCGCATCTACGTGGACGAGGCTGCCGACAACGCGGAGTTCTCGGTGCTCGTCGAACACGACTGGAGCCGCATCGGCCTCGGCGCGCTGCTGATGCAGCGGCTGGTGGACGACTGCCGCCGCCGCGGCCTTGCCGAACTGTGGGGCTACGTGCTGCTGGAAAACCGTCCGATGCTGCAACTGTGCCGCGAGCTGGGCTTCACCCAGCGCCTGATGCCCGGCGAGCCGGGCACCGCGCAGATCTCGCTGCCGCTGTAGATCAGGGCATGGCGCCCTTGCTCATCGGCGTGGGCGGCGTCGCCACGCCGGCCAGCGGCTTGAGCCGGACCAGCCCCAGCGCGATCGCCAGCCCTGCCAGCACCAGCGCACCGGTGAACACGGCCACGCCGTTCCAGCCGTAGGCCGCATAGAACAGGCCGCCGCTGGCGCCGGCCACGCTGGAACCCATGTAGTAGCAGAACAGGTACAGCGACGCAGCCTGCGCCTTGGCCGTGCCCGCGCGCCGCCCCACCCAGCTGCTGACAATGGAGTGGCCGCCGAAGAAACCGAAGGTGATCGCCACGATGCCCAACGCGATCAGCCACAGCGACGCGGCCAGCGTCAGCAGCACGCCCAGCAGCATCAACGCCAGCGCCGTCCACAGCACCTTGCGCCGCCCAAGCCTGCCGGCGAGATGGCCCATCCACGCCGAGCTGAAGGTGCCGACCAAGTAGATGCCGAAGATCAGCCCCACCACGGCCTGGCTGAGCTTGTACGGCGGCGCCAGCAGGCGGTAGCCGAGATAGTTGTAGACCGTGACGAAGGCGCCCAGCAGCAGGAAGCCCTCGGCGAACAACCACGGCAAGCCACGGTCGCGGAACATGCCGGCGAAGCGGGACGCCAGCGCGCCGGCATGCCACGGCTGCCGCACGAAATGCCGCGACGGCGGCAGCGCCTGCCAGAACGCCAGCGCGCAGGCCAGGCCGATGGCACCGACCACCGCCACGCCGATGCGCCAGCCGAAGAAGTCCGCCAGCACGCCGGCGACCAGCCGTCCGCCCATGCCGCCTACCGCGCTGCCGCTGATGTAGAGGCCCATGCCGAGGCCGATCGAGTCGGCGTGCATTTCCTCGCTGAGATAGGTCATTGCCACCGCAGGAAGGCCGCTCAACGTCAGGCCGAGCAGGGTGCGCACCGCAAGCAGCGAGGCCCAGTCCGGCATTGCCGCGCTGGCCAGCACCAGCACCGCCGACGAAAGCAGCGAGGCCAGCATCACCGGCTTGCGTCCCCACGCATCGGACAGGCCGCCGGCAAACAGCATCGCGAACGCCAGCACGCCGGTGGTGAGCGACAGCGACATCGCCGCGCCTGCCTCGCTCACGCCGTAGTCGCGGCTGAACTCCGGCATCAGCGGCTGCACGCAGTACAGCAGCCCGAAGGTGGCGAGGCCCGCGGCGAACAGCGCGAGGTTGGTGCGCTGGAAGGCGGGCGTGCCGTGGTGGATGAAGCCGTCGTCCCCGGTCACCGATGCCATGCCGTTTTCGCCCTTCATCCGTCCACCTTACGCGGGAAAGCCGGCGCAAGGATACGCCGTGCCTGCGCGCCATTCCCGCGCGGGCCGGGGCGACAGGCCGAGGCACGGCATGGCCGCCGCCATATCCACATGTCGAAGCTTCATTTTTTCGGACGCCCATGAGTCAACAGACTCGATTCACCTCGGCGAAAAAACGAAGTCCGCATGCGAAAGCGTCCCCTGCTCCTGCTCGCCGGCCTGCTGCTGGCCCCGCTTGCCCGTGCCGACGACGGCGTGCCCTACATCGACCTGCGCTACCGCGACAGCACGCTGCACCAGGCCAACCTCGCCGACACCGGCCACGCCCATACCCTGCGCCTGCAACTCGGCTACCTGTGGGCGCCGCTGCCTGGCCTGTCCGCCTACACGGAGGTCACCAAGGTGCTTTCGCTGTTCGGACGCCAGTACAACGACACCACCGGAAGGCGCACGCCCTACCCTGCTGAGGCCGATCCGCCTTCGACCGAATTGAGCGACGCGTGGGTGGGCTATGCGAACGACAACGACACGGCCGGCATCCGTGCCGGCAGGCAATACCTCAACCTCGACGACCGCCGCTTCTTCAGCTCCAACCTCTGGCGCCAGAACCCGCAATCCTTCGACGGCATCACCGGTTACGTGAAACCCGGCAGCACCACCACGATAAGCGCGAGCTGGATCGACCGGGTCAACCGCACCGTGGGCGCGGACTTCCCCCACATCGACCAGCGCCGCTGGAAACTCGACGGCAGGCTGCTGCGCGTGAACCAGACACTGCCGCTGGGCAGCCTGACCGCCTATGCCTACTTCGTGAAAAACATCACGGTGGCGGCGGACTCCGTGCGCACCGGAGGCGTGCGCTGGATCGGCAGCGCGCCCTTCGCGCAGACGCGGCTGAGCTGGACACTGGAAGCGGCGCGTCAGCACGACTACGCCAACAATCCCGCGCGTTTCAGCCTGCCCTACCGCCTGGTCGAATTCAGCTACGGCCTGCCGGCGATCTCGGCGCGCGCGGGCGAGGAGCTGCTGGGCGGCAACGGCCGCAACGCCCTCAACACCGCCTATGGCTCAGGGCACAGCTTCGATGGCTGGGTCGGCGTGTTCTCCGTTCCATCGCACGGCCTGCGCGATCGCTATGCGGGACTGCTGGGCCAACTGCCGTGGCAAGGGCTCAGCTGGCAAGTCACCGTACACGGCTTCCAGCCCGCGAGCGGCACCGGCCGGCGCTACGGCAGCGAAACCGACATCGGCCTGCTCGCCACCCTCAACGCGCGCCTGAACCTGGAGCTGCAATACGGCGACTATCGCGCCGACAGCTTCAGCGTGGACCAGCGCAAGCTGTGGCTGATGGTGGAATACCGTTACGGAAAGCAGCCGACGTGAGCCTTTACCACTCCGGCCTGTACCGGCATGGCTGGCGCCACCAGACATCGCAACCCACGCGCTGCGGCGATCGCGCACAACGCCTGCCCTTCGGCGGCAACGGCATGGTGGCGCATCGGCAGCGCTGGGCAAGGATCATCTGCTCCGCGAAGTATCCGCATCCAGCAACGAGCGCAGGCTCCCGGCATATGCAGCCCCGGCCAGCAGGTACGTATCCTGGTGCGTGCCTCCGGCCACGGTCGTGAACGTCACGTTCGGATGTCCCAGCGTCGCTTTCCGGGCGAGCGCATAGGGCGTCACCGTATCGGCGGTTCCCTGGAATACCGATACCGGCACCGATGGAGCTTGCTCGAAAAACGACGCAACGGAATAGTCCTGCCGACCCAGCAGCGCGCGCACGGGGAGCAATTGCCACCCCATCCATAGCGCATGCCGATCGATCCATGCACGGATGACATCGGGAAGATCCGCCCCCAAGCCATCGACCAGTACGCCTTTGGGCTTGAACTTCACCGCTTCAGCCAGCGCCACGGTGGCGCCCAGCGACCGTCCAACGAAGATGCTGTGGCTCATCTGGCAATGCGCCGCGCCGCTCGCCTGCGACACGGCCAACGCAACCTGCCCGAACAGCAGGTTTACTTTGGCGCGTCCCTGCGCCCCATCCTGCCCAGGGTAGGAGATCGCATAAACATCCGCTCCGGCACTGCGTATCACGGGGAAAAGCGTTTTCTCGTAGGCGCCGATACCACCGTGCTGCCCCGGAAAGAAGAAGGCGCAGGCCTGCCCGGCATCGCCGTACCGGCGCACCACGACTGTGGCTCCAGGCGAGACGGCCACATCGAACCGCTTGTCCTCGTGCGTCGACGCATGGGACTGCGCAGTGAATATCAGCCGGTCGGCCCACCAGTGCAGGAGCACGGCAGGCACAGCGAAATAGAGCACGACGGCAGCTGCGACGACCGTCCACAGGGCGCCTCGCGGCATCGCAAACTTCACTCGCCTGTCCCCACGGCAACGTCGCATGGTTGCCTTCCATCCCCGGCCACCGGCAAACGCAGCCGCACTTCCAGCCCGCCGCCGTCGCCGTTGCGCGCGACGATCTCGCCGCCATGCGCCATGGCCACGCGCTGCGCGATGGCGAGGCCCAGCCCATGGCCTTCGGCGCGCGCGGCGTTGCTGCCGCGGAAGAACGGCCGGAACAACGAGCCCAGTTCGTCCTCCGGCACACCGGGGCCGTGGTCGCGCACCAGGCATTCGGCCCAACCGCCGGCAGCATGTACCGACAGCTCCACGCTGCCGCCTTCCGGGCTGTACTTGATGGCGTTGGCGATCAGGTTGCCCAGTGCACGCTCGATCAACACCGGGCTGCCGGTCACCTCGATCGGCGCATCGGCGGCTTGCCAGTGCAGCTGGATGCGGCGCGCGCCCGCTTCCAGCGACGCCTGCTGCATACCGTCGTGCGCGAGTTCGGCGAGATCCAGCCGCTCGCGCTCCATGCCCGGCAGGCCGCCTTCCATGCGCGACAAGGCCAGCATGTCGCCGGTCATGCGGTCGAGCCGGACGATCTCCCGCTCCGCCTGGCGGAAGTAGCGTTCCGCGGCCGCAGGATCGTCGCTGCGCTGGGCCAGGTCGAGGATCAATTGCAGGCGCGCCAGCGGCGAACGCAACTCGTGCGAGAGATCCTGCAACACGCGGCGGTCGTGCGCGACCAGCGCCTCGATGCGTTCGGCCATGGCGTCGAAGTCGCCGGCGAGCTGGGCCAGTTCGTCGTGCGCGCCGCCGCCGGGATGGTCCACGCGCGCGGACAATTCCCCGGCCGCCATGCGCCGCGCCGCCGCGCGCAACGCCTGCACCGGCCTGGCCACGCTGCGGGCCACCCACCAGCCCACCAGGCCGATGAACAGCAACGACAGCAGGCATTGCACGGCCAGCAAAATCCTCTCGCGCGTCTGCGGCGGCAGCCGCGTATGCGTGCGGCTGATCGCCACCAGTTGCCGCGTCTTGCCGTCGGCGCCCGTCACGGTCTGCACCGCGATGTTGATGAACTGGCCGCGCCACGGCCGCAGGACAAGGCTGCGGTTGCTCGCCAGCATGTCGGGCAGCGAATCGCGGATCGGCGGCGGCAGGTGCATGGGCAGCAGCGGCTGCCCGTCCTGGAACAACGTGGCATCCACGCCCTCGCGGCGCTGCTGCTCGCGCCATTCGTCCAGCGCGGCGGGACCGCCCTGTACATAGGCCTGGTCGGCCGAATGCGCCAGGGCGGACCAGTCGATCTCCACCTCGGTGGTGTATTCCACGAAGCGCTTGGTCAGAAAGCCGCCCAGCACCAGCACCAGCAGGTTCACCGCACAGAACCACAGCAGCAGCCGCCAATAAAGCGAACTCTTGAACGGATTCATGGCGCGGCCGCCACCAGCACGTAGCCGGCACCGCGCACGGAGTCGATGCGCGGCGACTGCGCGGAAGCCTCGGCCAGCTTGTGGCGCAGACGGCTCACGTGCACGTCGATGCTGCGGTCGTAGCGCTCCAGCTCGCGGCCGAGCGCGAGCCGGGTGAGCGCGGCCTTGTCCACCAGTTCGCCCGCGCGTTGCGCCAGCGCCAGCAGCAACTGGAACTCCGCGCCGGTGAGCGATAGCTCCTGCTCCTCGATCAGCGCGCGACGCTCGCCGGGCAGCAATTTCAGCGTGCCAAGCTGAAGCTCGCCCGCGGCCGCCGCGTTCGGTGCGTGACGCCGCAGCTGGGCGCGCACGCGGGCCAACAACTCGCGCGGCAGGCAGGGCTTGGAAAGGTAGTCGTCCGCGCCCAGCTCCAGCCCGATCACGCGGTCCACCGGCTCGCCGCGCGCGGAAAGCATGATCACCGGCAGGCGGTGTTTCATGCGCAGGTCGCGCAGCGTCTCCAGGCCGTCGCGGCCGGGCATCATCACGTCGAGGATCAACAGCTCGGGCCGTTGCGCGGCGTTGTGCAGCCGCGCCAGCGCCTCATCGCCGTCGTGGGCAAGGTCGACGGCAAAGCCTTCGCGTTGCAGGTATGCGGAGAGCAGTTGGCACAGCTCGCGGTCGTCGTCGGCGATCAGGATGCGGGTCATGGCGCTATTTAGCGATGCGGCCGCCGGCAGCGGCAATGGCTTTACCCATCTTTACGTTCCCGCAAAGAACATACACGCGGGGTTGCCGTCCAATAGCCACACGTTCCACTCCCCAACGCAAGAGGCGACAACCATGCGCAAGAACCTCATTCTCGGCCTGGCCCTCAGCTCGGCCCTGGCCATCGGCAGCTTCGCCGTTGCCGCCCAGGACGGCCCCGGCCCCGGCGGCTGGGGTCATCACGGCGGCCCCGGCCATCACGGCATGATGATGGACTTCCACAAGCTCAACCTCACCGATGCCCAGAAGGCCAGCATCAAGCAGATCATGAAGAGCAGCTTTGAGCAGGGCAAGGGCCAGCGCCAGGCACTGCACCAGCAGCGGCAGGCGTTCGAAGCGATGAACCCGACCGACGCCGGCTACCAGGCCGCCGCCACCGCGCTGGCCCAGGCCGAAGGCGCCGCCACCACGGCTCGCGTGCAGCAGATGGCCAACGTCCGCGCGCAGATCTACAACATATTGACCCCGGCGCAGCAGTCGCAACTGGCCACCGAGAAAGCCCAGGCGGAAGCCCGTCGCCAGCAGTGGGAGCAGTTCCGCGCCCAACAGAAGGCCGCTGGCAACGGCTCGTAAGGACGTTTGCGCAGGACCTCTTCCCCCTGCGCAACGTGGGGCCGCGCCGGCCAGCGCCGGCGCGGTTTCTTGCTGATGGGCGTCCGTTTACCGACGGCCGGATCACACGTCACGCGATCCCATGCACTACGCGACTTCAGCGCGCGCGCCAGTAGCCGCCCACCCACACGTGACCGGCGCCCCAGTAACCCGGCACCCATACGCGCGCGTGGCGCGGCGCCACGACCACGCAACCGGTGAGCGCCACGCTGCCGCCGATCAGGGCGACGGCAAGCAGGCAGGCGGAAAGACAACGACGCATGGCAGCACTCCTCACTGGGTTGGTGCTGCTGAAAACGGCCCGCGCCAAACTGCGCCGACGACACGGCCGATGCGGATTCAGCCCCGCCTTATCGACCTGACCGCAGGCAGAACGAACGCTTCTTGTGGTGCTTCGCCCCTTGACGCCGGGTCATTCGTGCCGGCGCCTACGCACGCCGTGCGGCATGCGTGACCCGGTGGATCAGGCGCGCGGCGACACGCGCCGTGACATTGTCGCGATCGAGCGGCGGCGACAATTCCGCCACGTCCATCACCTTCACCTTGCCGGTGGCCGCGATAGCATCGAGCAGCGGCTCGACCACCTCCAACGGCACCCCGCGCGCGCTGGGCGCGCTGACGCCGGGCGCCACCGCGTGCGGCAATGCGTCGAGGCAGAGGGTCAGGTAGATGGCATCGGCGCCGGCCAGCCGCGCCTGCAGTTGCGCGATGCGCGCAGGCAGGTCGAGCATGCCGAGTTCGTCGTCCTGCACGTAGTACACGCCGAGCTGGACGGCGGTATCGAACAGCACGCGGGTGTTCGCCGAGGCGCTGATGCCCAGCACGCAATAATCCAGCGGCAGGCCGAGCGCGGCTGCGTGCTCGATGGCCTGCAGGAACGGCGTGCCGGAACTGGCGCGGTCCTGCCGGCGCAGGTCGAAGTGCGCATCGAGGTTGACGATGGCCACGCGCGGGCGACGCTCGCCGAGGTGCTGGGCCAACCCCTGGTACGTGGCGAACGCGATTTCGTGCCCGCCGCCAAGGCCCACCGGCAGGTGGCCGGCATCGAGCAGCGCGGCAAGTTGCCCGGCATAGCGCAGCTGCGCGCTCTCCAGGTCGCCGTCGACCACGCCCACATCGCCTGCATCGTACAGCGGCGTGTCGTCCAGCAACGGCAAGTTGGAGAGCATCTTGCGCAGCGCCGCGGGGCCTTCGGCCGCGCCCATGCGACCGCCATTGCGGCGCACGCCCTCGTCGCTGGCGAAGCCCAGCACCGCCACGCCAGGTGCGTCGCCTGCCGCCGGTTTGCGCACCCACTGGTGCCAGCGCCGCGTGGAAGCGTCGTCCGGCAGGTCGACGCGACCGCCCCAACCGGCCACTCCGGCTGTCATGGAGCCGCCTGCCGAAGACGGCGAACAGACTGGTTCATGAATGTCCCTCGCAGACCATGCATGCATTGTAGTCGTCATCGCGGGCATCGCACTCGCCTCGACTTAACTTCGATCGCGGCAACATGCGTCCATGACCAAGAAAACCGTTGAACGCAATCCGAAGCTGCGCCTGCGCCAGGCCACGCCCGACGACGTGCCGGCACTGGTCGATCTCACCGCGCGCGTCTACACGCCCGAATGGGGCCATTCGGCGGAAATGCTGCGCTCCCAGCAGACGCACTTCCCGCAGGGCCAGTTCGTGTTGGAGTACGAGGGCAAGCTGGTGGGCTACTGCGCCACCTTCCGCATCGACGAGGCCGCGGCACTGGCACCGCACAGCTGGCTCCAGATCACCGGCGGCGGCATGGCCTCGCGCCACAGGCCCGACAGCGACTGGCTGTACGGCATGGAGGTGGTGGTGCACCCGGACTACCGCCGCATGCGCATCGGCCAGCGCCTGTATCTCGCGCGCAAAAAACTGTGCATGGATCTGAAGCTGCGCGGCATCGTGTTCGGCGGCCGCCTCCCCGGGCTCGCGCGCAACATCCAGCGCTACGGCAGCGCCGAGGCCTATGTGCAGGCGGTGCAGGAAGGCAGGCGCCGCGACCTTACGCTGAGCTTCCAGTTGGCGAACGACTTCGAGGTGATCGGCCTGCTGCACGGCTACGTGCCCTCGGACCACGAATCGCTGGGCAACGCGGCGCATCTGGTGTGGCGCAACCCGCTGCTGCTCGACCAGCCCGACATACCCTCGATCCCCTCGCCTCGCCAACTGCCCGACAAGGTTCGCGTGGCCTCGGTGCAATACCAGCAGCGGCGCATCGCCTCGTTCGACGAATTCGCCACCCAGGTGGAGTATTTCACCGACATCGCGGCCGACTACAGCGCGGACTTCGTGGTCTTCCCCGAGCTGATCACCCTGCAGTTGCTGTCGATCGAGAACACCGAACTGCCGGCCACCGACGCGATCCGCCGGCTCAGCCAGTACACGCCGCAGGTGAAGGAGCTGTTCGGCCGGCTGGCGGTGCACTACAACATCAACATCGTCGCCGGCACGCACCCCACCGAGCAGGACAACGGCGACATCCACAACGTGTGCTACGTCTGCCTGCGCGACGGCTCGATCCACGAGCGCGAGAAACTGCACCCCACACCCAGCGAGCGCATCACCTGGAACATCTCCGGCGGCGACAGCGCCGCCACCGTGCAGACCGACTGCGGTCCGATCGGCGTGATGATCTGCTACGACAGCGAGTTCCCCGAAGTGGCGCGCCACCTGGTGGATCAGGGGGCGCTGATCCTGTTCGTGCCGTTCTGCACCGACGTGCGCGAAGGCTATCTGCGCGTGCGCTACTGCTCGCAGGCCCGTGCGGTGGAGAACCAGTGCTACGTGGTGCTGTCCGGCAACGTGGGCAACCTGCCCGGCGTCAACAATTTCGACATCCAGTACGGCCAGAGCTGCATCCTCACCCCCAGCGACTTCCCGTTCGCGCGCGATGGGATCGCGGCCGATTCCACCCCGAACATCGAGACCGTGCTGTTCGCCGACCTGCATCTGGAAAGCCTGGCCAGCGCCCGCAACGCCGGCGCCGTGCAGAACCTCAAGGACCGCCGCTTCGACCTGTACGAGACGCGTTGGCTACCAAAGCCGCGCACTCTGCGATAATCGGCGGATGTCCAAGCCCACTTCGAAGTCATCCAACCCCCGTCTGCAGGCCCTGCTGGGCCACGAGTTCTTCGCCCCGCTGCAATGGAAACGGCGCATCGCGCTGTGGAGCGGCGCGATCCTCGTGGCGCTGGCGGCGATCCTGTTCGCCAAGGCCAGCGACTGGTCGTTCCACCTGTTCCAACGGGTTCTCAGCCACGGCATCTGGATACCGCTGATCATCACGCCGGTGGTGTTCGGGCTGCTGGCCTGGGCCACCGAGGGACGCCTGCGCGCCACGCGCGGCAGCGGTATCCCGCAGGTGATCGCCACCATGCACATCGAGGACGAGGGGTTCCGCGCACGGATGCTGGCGTTGCCCATCGCGGCCTGCAAGATGCTGCTGACCCTGATCGCGCTGGCGGTGGGCGCCTCGATCGGCCGCGAAGGTCCGACCGTGCACGTGGGCGCCGGCCTGTTCTATTCGCTGGGCCGGCGCTTCGGCTTCGACGATCCCAAGGCCGCTTCGCGCTTCATCCTGGCCGGCGGCGCCGCGGGCATCGCGGCGGCCTTCAACACGCCGCTGGCCGGCGTGGTGTTCGCCATCGAGGAACTGGCCGGCACCTTCGAGCACCGCTTCAGCGGCCTGCTGCTGACCGCGGTGATCGTGGGCGGCGTGGTGTCGCTGGGCATCATGGGCAACTACTCCTACTTCGGCGAGGTGCAGGCCGACCTGCTGCTGGGCCATGCCTGGCTGGCGGTGCTGCTGTGCGGCGTCGTCTGCGGCCTGCTGGGCGGCCTGTTCGCGCGGTTGATCCTGCTCAGCCGCAACGGCCCGCTGGCCATGATCGGCCGGCTGCGCGCGCGCTGGCCGGTGCTGTTCGCCGCCGGCTGCGGACTGGCGCTGGCCGTGCTCGGCGTGCTCTCGCACAACAGCGTCTACGGCACCGGCTACGACCAGGCGCGCGCCTTCGTGCAGGAAGCCTCGTCGACGCCGGGCGAAAGCTTTGGCATCGTCAAGCTGCTCGCCAACGTGGTCTCGTACTGGGCCGGCATACCGGGCGGTATCTTCTCGCCGGCGCTGGCGGTGGGTGCGGGCCTGGGCCACAACATCGCCCACCTGCTGCCGCACGCGCCGGAAGCGGCGGTGGTGCTGCTGGGCATGAGCGCCTATCTGTCCGGCGTCACCGGCGCACCGCTCACCTCGGCGGTGATCGCGATGGAACTGACCGACAACCAGGACATGGTGATACCGATCATGGCCGCCTGCCTGCTCGCACGCGCCGCGGCGTCGCTGTTCAGCCCCGTGCCGGTGTACAAGGATTTCGCCGAACGCATGGTGCGCGACTTCGAGCAGCAGCACATGCAGCATGCGCCAGCCGAGGGCGCGGCGGACGAACCCGAGCCCGAGCACGCCGGCGCCACCAGCGCCTTCGGCGAGCCGGTGGCGGCGCCCGAAGAGACGCCCCGGGATCCATGACCTCGCCGCGCTGGGACCTGCTGCTTACCCATGCCCGTCTCGCGAGCTTCGCCGACGGCACGCCGTTCGGCCTGATCGGGGACGGCGCACTGGCCTGCGCGGACGGGCGCATCGCGTGGGTCGGCCCGATGCGCGAGCTTCCGCCGGACGCGAGCGCCAACCGGGTCGAAGACCTCGGCGGCGCCCTGCTCACGCCCGGTCTCGTCGATTGCCACACGCACCTGGTGTTCGGCGGCCACCGCGCCCACGAATTCGACATGCGCCTCAACGGCGCCGGTTACGAGGAGATCGCCCGCGCCGGCGGCGGCATCGTCTCCAGCGTGCGCGCCACCCGTGCGGCGGACGAGGACGCGCTGTTCGCGCAATCGCTGCCGCGCGCCCGCGCCCTGCTCGCCGACGGCGTCACCACGCTGGAGATCAAGTCCGGCTATGGCCTGGACCTGGAAACCGAGCGCCGCATGCTGCGCGTGGCGCGGCGCCTCGGCCGCGAACTGGGCATCACGGTGCGCACCAGCTTTCTCGGCCTGCACGCGCTGCCGCCCGAATACACGGAGCGCCGCGACGACTACGTGGCGCTGGTGTGCGACACGATGCTGCCCGCGCTGGCGGACGAAGGCCTGCTCGACGCGGTGGATGCGTTCTGCGAAAAGATTGCCTTCACGCCCGCCGAGACGCGCCGCCTGTTCGAGCGCGCACGTCAGCATGGCCTGCCGGTGAAGCTGCATGCGGAACAGCTCTCCGACCAGGGCGGCGCGGCGCTGGTGGCGGGCTTCGACGGCCTTTCCGCCGACCACCTGGAATATCTCGGCGACAGCGGCATCGCGGCGATGGCCGGCGCCGGCACCGTCGCCGTGCTGTTGCCCGGCGCGTTCTACGCACTGCGCGAGACCAAGCTGCCTCCGGTAGCCGCGCTGCGCGAACACGGCGTACCGATCGCCATCGCCACCGACTGCAATCCCGGCACCTCGCCCCTGCTCTCGCTGCGGCTGGCCGCGAACATGGCCTGCACGCTGTTCCGCCTCACGCCGGAAGAAGCGCTGCGCGGCATGACGGTCAACGCCGCGCGTGCGCTGGGTCTCGCCGACCGCGGCACGCTGGCGGTGGGCCAACGCGCCGACCTGGTGGCGTGGCATGCGGAGCAGCCTGCCGAGCTGTGCTACTGGATCGGCGGCAATCTCGTGCGGCAGGTGTACGTGGCCGGGCAGTCAGTCGCGGCGAGCTAGGCGCGCCACCACGGCGTCGAAGAAAACGACCGGCAATTCGGCCCGCACCGGCACCCGCCACCACGACGGCTGCGCGAAACCGCGGCACTTCACCGCGTCCTTGTCGGTCATCAGCACCGGCAGGTCGTCGCCGAAATCGAGTTCGGCGGCAGCGAAAGCGTGATGGTCGGCGAATGCATGTTCGATCGCCTCGATGCCGGCCGCACGCAGGCTGGCAAAAAAGCGCGCCGGATGGCCGATGGCCGCGACCGCATGCACGCGCCGGCCCGCGAAATCCGCCAGCGGCCGCCGATGGGCGCCATCCAGCGTCACGGCATCGCCGCCGACCAGCCGCATGGGATATTCGTCCGCCCGCGGCGCATCGCCGTTGCACACCCGCAAATCCACGTTCGCCAGCCGGCGCAGCGGCTCGCGCAGCGGGCCGGCCGGCAGCAGGCGGCCATTGCCGAAGCGGCGCGCGCCGTCGATCACGCAGATTTCGACGTCGCGGGCGAGGCGGTAATGCTGCAGTCCGTCGTCGGCAATCAGCACATCGCAACCCTGCGCCAGCAGCAATTGCGCCGCGGCGGGACGATCGCGCCCCACCGCCACCGGCACGCCGCAGGCGCGGATCAGGCAAGGTTCGTCGCCCACTTCGGACGGCTCGGGCGTGTCGCCGAGCAGCACGGGCTCGCGCCGTTTGCCGCCATGGCCGCGGCTCACCACGCCGGGACGCAGCCCGCGTGCGTGCAGCGCATCCGCCAGCGCGATGACGAGCGGTGTCTTGCCGGTGCCTCCGGCGGTGAGGTTGCCGACGACGACGACCGGTACGGGCAGGCGCACGCTAGGCAAGACGCCGATACGGTACAGCCCGCGGCGCAGTGCGGTCAGCGCGCCGTACAAGCCGGCCAGCGGCCAGGCCCACCACGGACTGCGGCGCTTGCCGTACCACGCTTCGACGAGTGCGTCGGCCAGCGCCATGCGTCGGGGCTCAGTCGCCGCCGACGTTCGCGTCGTGGAACTGCATGCGGTGCAGCGCGGCGTAATGGCCGCCCAGGGCCAGCAGCTCGGCGTGGTTGCCGCGCTCCACGATGCACCCCTGTTCCATCACCGCGATCTGGTCGGCGCCCTCGATGGTGGAGAGGCGATGCGCGATCACCAGCGTGGTGCGGTCGCGCATCAGCAGTTGCAGGGCCTGCTGGATCAGCCGCTCGGACTCGGTGTCCAGCGCGCTGGTGGCTTCGTCCAGCACCAGGATCGGGGCGTTCTTGAGGATGGCGCGCGCGATGGCGATGCGCTGGCGCTGGCCGCCGGACAGGCTGTTGCCAGCTTCGCCGATGGGGGTGTGGATGCCCTGCGGCATGCGTGCGATGAACTCCATCGCGTTGGCGGCTTCCGCTGCCGCCACGATATCGGCCTCGCTGGCGCCGGCCAGCTCGCCGTAGGCGATGTTGTTGGCCACGGTGTCGTCGAACAACACCACGCTTTGCCCCACCCAGGCGATCTGCCGACGCAGCGAGGCCAGCGTGTAGTCCTGGTAGTTTTCGCCGTCAAGCACGATGCGGCCGCTGCTCGGTTCGTTGAAGCGCGGCAGCAGGCTCACCAGGCTGCTCTTGCCGCTGCCCGAACGGCCGACCAGGGCGGTGACCGTGCCCGGCGCGCAGTGCAGGTCCACGCCGCGCAGCGCCGCGCAGTCGTTGCGCGCATACGTGAGCCGCACGTCCTCGAAACGCAGGTCGCCCTGGGTGCGCGCCAGCACGCGCGTGCCGTGGTCGACCTCCGGCGGCAGGTCCATGATCTCGAACAGATCTTCCGCGGCCGACATGCCTCGCTGGATGTTCGATTGCACGTTTGTCAGTCGCTTCAGCGAAGGGAGCATCGCTCCCATGGCGGTAAGCACGGCGAAGAACACACCCGGCGTCATCGCATCGTTGAGCATGGCCGGCCGGGTACCAAGGTACACCAAGGTAGCCAACGCCCCGGCGGCCACCAGTTGCACGGTGGAACTGGAAGCCGCGTTGGTCGCCGATATTTTCAGATTCAAGCGCCGCGTATGGCGGGTCACCATGCCAAAACGCTCAGCTTCGTGCTCCTGACCGCCGTAGATACGCACCTCACGGTTGGCGCCCACGACTTCATCCACCGTACCGGTAACCGAGCCCATCGACCCCTGGATGCGTCGGCTGATTTGCCGGTAACGGCGACTCACTACTGTCGCGACCAGCGCGATCGCCGGCACCATCACCAGCAATGACAACGCCAGATAAGGACTCTTGTGCAGCATCACGTACAACATGGCTAGCACGGTGAAACCATCCGTGATGCCGATCTTCGCCGCATCGCTGGCCGCCGAGGCTACTTGTTCGCTGGTATAGGTGATGCGCGACACCTGCTGCCCCGATGGTTCGGTGCCGAAATAAGCGGCAGGCAGGCGCAGGTAGGATGCGAACACGTCGCTTTGGATTTCCTGCACGACGTGCCGTCCGATGTAGGCCATTCCGTAGCTGCTGACAAAAGTGCCGATGGAGCGCACGAAAAAGATGCCGATGATCCAGATCGGCATCCAGAAGATCAGGTACGGATCCTTGTCCCTGAACAGGTTGTCGATCATGGGCTGGATCAGCTCGGTGAACTTAGCCAGGCCACCGCCGTCGAGAATCATGCCCACCAGCGCAACCAGTCCAACCGCCCAGTAGCGCCGGCTGTAGCCGAGCAGCCGCTTGTAGACGGCCCAGGTGTGGGCGTCCCATATCCTGGCTTTAGCGCTGCTCATTGCGCCTGATCCGGCTGCGTCGGCGTGGTGGCGATGGACAGGCGCGTGAAGCCGAGCTGGCCCAGCGCGTCCATCGCGGTCACCACGCTCTGGTGCGAGGACAACGCATCGGCACGGATAGCCACCGGGCGGTCGTGGTCGCCGTTGGCGTTGCGCTCGATCGCCTGCTTCAACACGGCGATGCCTTCACCCGGCACCGCATCGCTGCCGACCCAGTAGCGCCCCGCACGGTCCACCGTGATGGTGAGCGCCGGCGCGTTCATGTCGCGGTCCTGCGCACTGGCGTTGGGCAGGGTGACCTGCATGCGCGCATGCTGCACGAAGGTGCTGGTAAGCACGAAGAACATGAGCAGGGTGAGCAGGACGTCGATCAAGGGCACCACGTTGATCTCGAACTCGTCCCCGCGGCGGTCGTTGCCGATGCGCATGGAATCAGCCCGCGCCGGCTGTGCCGGCGGTGGTTGTGGCGGTGCGGCGCACGCGCGGCGCGGCGGTCAACGTGAGGTCGTCCAGCAGCGCGGTGGCCTGCTTTTCCATCTGCACGCAGTAGCCCGCGATGCGCGAACGCAGCCAGCGGTGCAGCACGTAGGCGGGAATCGCCACGGTGAGGCCGGCAGCCGTGCAGATCAGCGCCTCGCCAATGCCGCCGGCCATCTTGGCCGGATCGCCGATGCCGCCGGCCATCACCTGCATGAACATGCGGATCAGGCCGATCACCGTACCGAACAGGCCCAGCAGCGGACCGATCAGCGCGATGGTGCCCAGCGTGTTGAGGTAGCGCTCCATCCGGTGCACGACGTGGCGCCCGGTGTCCTCGATGCGCTCCTTGATGATGTCGCGCGACTGCCCGCGCACCGCCAGCGCCGAGGCCAGCAGCTCGCCCAGCGGCGAGCCTTCGGAGAGCGCCTCCAGGTGATGCGGGTCGAGCTGGCCGGCGCGCGCCCATTGGCGCACTTCCTCGCCGAGGCCGGGCGGCAGCACCGCATGGCGCCGCAGCGTCCAGCAACGCTCCAGCACGATCGCCAGCGCCACCAGCGAGCACACCAGGATGGGCAGCATCGCCCAGCCACCAGCCATCAGGATATCGAGCACGTTCGTTCCACCGGACGTTCAAAACAAGAGGCCGCATCATAGCAGCCGCCCCGCACGCTTCCGTGGTGGGTGTGGCAGTCCGGAGAATCAAGGCCGCTCGCGCCAATACCGCGGATCGCGCAGCCGCCAGCGCGAGGTGACGCGGGGCGGGCCATCGCGGGGGAAATCCAGCGCGATGGCGCCGCTGTCGGCGGTGTTCAACACCGGCACGCCCGCCGCTGCATAGCGCGCCAGCACCTCCGGCTTCGGGTGGCCGAAGCGGTTCCGCCAGCCGGCCGAAACCACGGCGAACGGCGGATCCACCGCGTCGATGAAATCCGCGCTGGACGAGGTCTTGCTGCCATGGTGCGGCACCAGCAACACCGGCGACGGGCCGTCGCCCAACGCATCCGCCACCACCGGCTCGACCCGCGAGCTGATGTCCCCGGTGAGCAGGAAGGCGCCGCGTGCCCCCTCCACCAGCAGCACGCAGGAGCGGTCGTTGTTCTTGCCGCTCAAGCCCTCCGCCGGACTGAGCACGCGAAAGCGCACACCGTCCCATGCCCAGGCCTGGCCCGCCACGCAGCGCTGCATCGGTACATGCATGCGCTCGGGTTCGCCCGCATAGCGGCGCGCGTCCGGAAAGGCCGCGGCCACGGCATCGGCACCGCCGGCGTGGTCGTTGTCCGCGTGGCTCACCATCAAGATGTCGAGCCGCGCGATGCCCAGTGCATGGATGGACGGCAACACCGCCGCCTCGCCCAGGTCGTAGCCCGAGGGATAGCGCGCACCGGTGTCGTACAGCAGGGTGTGGTCGCGCGTGCGCAACAGCACCGACAGGCCCTGCCCCACGTCCAGCACCCAGGCCTCGAACGCGCCGTCGGCCGGCCTCGGCAAGATCGGCCACAACAGCGGCATGAACAGCACAATGCCAAGCGCGCGCAACGGCACGCCGCGCGGCAGGAACAGCCACAGCGCGCCCAACGTGGCCAACAACAGCGCCCATGGCTGCACCTCGGGCAGATACCAGTGCGCGCCGGGCCATGTCGCCATGCGCGCCAGCAACCACCATTGCGCATGCGCGAGTTTCGCCGCCAGCCACAGCACCGGCGTGGCCAGCGGCGGGCACGCGCCGAGCAGCACGGTACCCAGCAACACGCAGGGCACGATGACGAAACTGACGAACGGCACCGCGATGAGGTTGGACAGTGCCCCCACCAGCGAGGCCTCGCCGAAAAACCACAGCGTGAGCGGCAGCAGCGCCAGCGTCATCAGCAACTGGCCCGCCGTGAGCTCGTGCAGGAACGCACGCAAGCCGCGCCCGCGCGACTGCAGGCACAGCATCAACAAGGCCACGCCGGTGAACGACAACCAGAAGCCCGCCGCCAGCACCGCCAGTGGGTCGAACGCAAGAATGGCGATCAAGGCCAGCGCCAGCGCGTGCGCACCGTTGCCGCCGCGCCGCGCGCAACGCGCCAGCGCCACCACCGCGATCATCAGCAAGGTGCGCACCGTGGGCAGGCCGAAGCCGGCCAATGCGCCGTAGATCCCCGCCATCAGCAGCGCGCCCGCCGCCTGCGCCTGCACACGCGGCAGGCGCAACGCGAGCCCTGGCCACACCAGGTACAGCGCACCAGCCAGCCACGCGCCGATGATCGCCACCACGCCCACGTGGAAGCCGGAAATCGCGATCAGGTGCGGAATGCCGTTGGCGCGCGCCACCGCCCAGTCGCCCTCGCTCAGGCCGCGCGTGTCGCCTACCGCGAAGGCTTGCAGCAACGCGGCATCGTGCGGGTCGCCCACCCGCGCCGCGATGCCGCGCGAGATCGCGGCGCGCACGCCATCCACGCACCACGCAGCGCGACCGAGCGGAGCGTTGGACTCGTTCGTGCGCACGTAGCCGGTAGCCACGATGCGGCGCTGCAGAGCCATGCGTTCGCCGTCCGCCGTACCGGGATCGAGCAGGCCGCGCGGCCGCTTCAACCGCAGCAGGAGACGCCAGCGCCCACACGGCGCGAGTGGCGGCGCATCGTCGTACCACGACACCATCACGCGCCCGCGCAGGGACACGGACTTGCCGTCCAGCGTGGCGCCATCGACCGACAGTGCGAAACGCGTGGCGTCCTCGCGCACCTGCGGCAGGTCGGTGATGCGCCCGGTCACCATGAAATCGCGGCCTTCCAGATCGCGCGGCAGACGCGCATCCATTGCGCCCGCTCCGCAGGCCATCGCCCACGACACGCCTGCGCAGCAACACAACGGCAAACGCCAGCGCGGCCAACGCCAGAACGCCGCGGCCACCGGCAACAGCAAAAGCACCGAAAGCGAGCGCGGCGGCAGCACCGGCAGCCACTGCACGAACAACACGCCGAGCAGCAGCGCTGGCGCCGCCAGGGTCGCCGTGAATGGTTTGTCGCGCGCCAGCGCCATGCCCTGCCCGATGTCGGATGGAGCGAACGAGGCTAACCCGTCCCCGGCACGGAATTGGACGAAAAACGTGTAAGGCTACGCCCCTTCGGAAGCATGCGCCGGACGCGCCAGGCAGCGCACCACCGGAGGCCCGCCGCAGGCGAGCCAGGGCGCGAAGGCGCACGCGTGCCGCGCGCATCCCTTACAAGGCACAACCCTCAGCCGCGCGCCTGCTCGCGCAACACGCCTTCATGCAGCACCAGGGTGCGATCCATCCGCGCCGCCAGCCGCGTGTCGTGGGTCACCAGGATGAAGCTGGTACCCACCTCGCGGTTGAGTTCCAGCATCAGCTCGTAGACCTGCGCCGCATTGCCCTCGTCGAGGTTGCCGGTGGGTTCGTCGCCCAGCACGCAGGCCGGCTTGGTCACCAGCGCACGCGCCACCGCGCAACGCTGGCGTTCGCCGCCGGAGAGTTCAGCCGGCTTGTGGTCGATGCGCGCCCCCAGGCCCACCCGCTCCAACAGCGCCGATGCCTGCTTGCGCGCATCGGCAATCGCGGTGCCGCGGATCAGCAGCGGCATGCACACGTTCTCCAGCGCGGTGAACTCGGGCAGCAGGTGGTGGAACTGGTAGACGAAGCCCAGCGAGCGGTTGCGCACGCGGCCACGCTCGGCATCGGAAAGTTTCGACAACTGGCGGCCGTCCACTTCCACCTCGCCGGCGCTCAGCGTGTCCAGTCCGCCGAGGATGTGCAGCAGGGTGCTCTTTCCGGTGCCAGAGGCGCCGACGATGGCCATGGTCTCGCCACGCTTCAGCTCGAAGCTGACGTCGGCGAGCACTTCGGTGCGCAGGCCGCCTTCGGCGTAGGTCTTGGCCACGCGGGTGGCGCGCAGCACGGGTGTGTTCGACGGCATCGGGGTCTTCTCACTCATAGCGCAGCGCCTGCGCCGGCTGCGTGCGCGAGGCGCGCCACGCGGGATACAAGGTAGCCAGCAGCGAGAACGCGAAGGTGACCAGCGCCACCCAGACCACGTCGTGCAGTTCGAGCCGGCTGGGCACCTCGCTGATGTAGTACACGTCGGGCGAGAGGAACTGCACGTGGAACACGTGCTCGATCCATTTCACGATGCCCGGCAGCTTCCACGACAGCAGCGAACCCAGGCTCACGCCGAAGCCGATGCCGACCAGCCCCACCAGCAGGCCCTGCACCATGAACATGCCCATCACGCTGCGCGGCGTGGCGCCCAGCGTGCGCAGGATGGCGATGTCGGCCTGCTTGTCGGTGACCAGCATCATCAGCATCGACACGAGGTTGATCACCGCCACCAGCACGATCAGCGACAGGATGATGCCCATCACCTTTTTCTCCATTGTGAGCGCCGAGAACAGGTTGGCGTTGTCCTGCTCCCAGGTGCGCACCTGGTAGATCTGTCCCAACTGGTCGGCCAGCTCGTGCGCCACCGGCCGCGCGTTGAAAAGGTCGTCCAGCTTCAGGCGGATGCCGCTGGGCCCGCTCAGGCTGTCGAGCTTCTCGGCATCCTCGATGTTGACCAGCGCGAGGCCGGAGTCGAACTGCTCCATGCCCATCGAGAACGTGCCCACCACGTGGAAGCCGCGCATGCGCGGCACGCCGCCGAACGGGGTGGCGCGGAATTCCGGCACCGCCATCACCACCTGGTCGCCCACGCCCACGCCGAGCTGGGTGGCGAGATCCTGACCGAGCACGATGTTCCAGCTGCCCGGGGTGAGCGCGTCCAGCTTGCCGTGCACCATGTGCTGGCCGATGTCGACCACCTTGGGTTCGAGGCTGGGAACGATGCCGCGCACCATCGCGGCCGCCGGCGCACGGCCCTGCAGCAGCGCCTGGATTTCCACGTAGGGCGCGGCGCCCTTCACGTGCGGGTTGGCCTCGGCGATCTTCAGCGCACGCGGCCAGTCCTCCATGCTCTGCCCGATACCGGAGATGGTGGCGTGCGAGATCGCGCCGAGGATGCGCGACTTCATCTGGTAGTCGAAGCCGTTCATCACCGACATCACCGTGATCAGCGCGATCACGCTGATCGAGATGCACACGATGGAGACCGCGGAGATGAAGGAGATGAACTGGTTGCGCCGCTTGGCGCGGGTGTAGCGCAGGCCGATGAAAAGCTCTAGCGGTCGGAACATGGACGGGTCGCTTTGGGTTCGATGGGCGGCTCGCCCGGCTGGGCCGGCATTATCCGGCATTCGCACAGACAACGCAGGCGGCGCGAAGTGCCCGCGCGGCGACGGTTCAGATGCGGGCGTCGGCCAGCCCGCTCTGCGCGGCCAGGCGCATGCGCAGACGGCGGCGGATGTCGGCATCGCTGTTGTCCGGCGCCAGCAGCAACACCTGCTCGCCCTTCGACGCCATGCGCAAGCGCAGCAGGATTGCCGCGCCCAGCACGCGGAACGAAGCGAGCGTGGCGGCGGCATCGCTGCCGTCGGCGAAACGCAGGCTCCAGCCGCCCTCCGCGTTCCACCCCGCAGCGGTCACCGGCGAGCGCTCATGCCGACGCACGGCACGCCATGTCAGTACCGCCACCAGCAACGCCAACGGCCATTTCAACCCGACCGGCACCCCGGCCAGGGCAATGGCCAGCAGGCAAAGCACTGCGCACGACCACAGCAGGCGCGGTAGCCAGCGCGAGGGGCGGTATTCAAAGCCGATGGCGGGCGCGGATGTCATCGATGATCGCCTGCCAGTCCGCGCGCGGCGCCGTGGCGTGCCCCATCACCCAGTCCCACAGGTCGGGGTCCTGCACGTCGAGCAGTTCGTCGAACGCCTGCTGCTGCGCTTCGCCGGCATGCGCGAAGGCTTCGTCCAACCAGCCGCCGAACAGCGCGTCGAGTTCGCGGGTGCCTCGGCGCGTGCGCCAACGCATGCGTTTGATGCGGGCCTCGTCCATAAAACGCGGGGGGCGCTCCTGTCGGTACGTTTCCCCTCCCGCCAGGAGAGGGGAAAGCTGCATGCTTACGCGCGGCGCTCCACCATCAGCTTCTTGATCTCCGCGATCGCCTTGGCCGGGTTGAGGCCCTTCGGGCAGGTGCGCGCGCAGTTCATGATGGTGTGGCAGCGGTAGAGCTTGAACGGGTCTTCCAGGTCGTCCAGGCGCGCACCGGTGTCCTCGTCGCGGCTGTCCACGATCCAGCGGTAGGCCTGCAGCAGGATCGCCGGGCCGAGGTAGCGGTCGCCGTTCCACCAGTAGCTGGGGCACGACGTGGAGCAGCAGGCGCACAGGATGCACTCGTACAGGCCGTCGAGCTTCTTGCGGTCTTCCGGCGACTGCAGGCGCTCGCGGTCCGGCTTCGCGCTCTGCGTGCGCATCCACGGCTTGATCGAGGCGAACTGGGCGTAGAAGTGCGTGAGGTCGGGCACCAGGTCCTTCACCACCGGCATGTGCGGCAGCGGATAGATCTTCACGTCGCCCTTGGCCACGCTGTCGACGGCGCAGATGCACGCCAGCGTGTTGGTGCCGTCGATGTTCATCGCGCACGAACCGCAGATGCCTTCGCGGCACGAGCGGCGCAGCGTGAGCGTGGGGTCGATCTCGTTCTTGATCTTCAGCAGCGCGTCCAGAACCATCGGGCCGCACGCGGCCATGTCCACCTCGTAGGTGTCGATGCGCGGGTTCTGGCCGTCGTCCGGGCTCCAGCGGTAGATGCGGAAGGTGCGCGGCTTCTTCGCGTCTTTCGCCGGGAAGTGCTTGCCGGGCTGGATCTTGGAATTCTTGGGTAGCGAAAACTCTGCCACGTTTGCCTCACTCTGCTCGTGCTAGCGGCAACAGCTCGTCTGGCGAGCGCCGGTACAACGTTGAAAGAACCCGATGGTTCCTGCCCTTCGTCAGTAAACGCGCTTCTTCGGCGGCACCACTTCGACCTCGTCGGTCAGGGTGTACATGTGCACCGGGCGGAAGTCGAAGCTGGCCTTGCCGTTCTCGTCCACCTTGACCATGGTGTGCTTCTGCCAGTTGTGGTCGTCGCGGTCGGGGAAATCCTCGCGCGCGTGGGCGCCGCGGCTTTCCGTGCGTTGTTCGGCCGAGTGCATGGTGCCCACCGCCTGGTCGAGCAGGTTGGCCAGTTCCAGCGTCTCGATCAGGTCCGAGTTCCACACCAGCGAACGGTCGCTGGTACGCACGTGCTTGAACGAAGCGTGCACGGCGTCGATCTTGCTGCAGCCTTCCTTCAACGTCTCGCCGGTGCGGAATACCGCCGCGTCGGACTGCATGGTGCGCTGCATGTCGAGGCGGATCTTCGCGGCCGGCAGCTCGCCGTCGGCGTTGCGCAGGCCGTCGAAGCGGGCCAGCGCCTTGTCCAGCGCGCTGGCCGGCAGGTCCTTGTGCGCCGCGCCCGGCTTGATCAGTTCGGCGCAGCGGTGCGACACGGCGCGGCCGAACACCACCAGATCGAGCAGCGAGTTGGAGCCAAGCCGGTTGGCGCCGTGCACCGACACGCAGGCCGCCTCGCCGATGGCGAACAGGCCCGGCACCACGGCGTCGACGTCGTCGCCCTTCTTCTGCACCACTTCGCCGTGGTAGTTGGTCGGGATGCCGCCCATGTTGTAATGCACGGTGGGCAGGATCGGGATCGGCTCCTTGGTCACGTCCACGCCGGCGAAGATGCGCGCCGATTCGGCGATGCCCGGCAGGCGCTCGTGGATCACCTCGGGGCCGAGGTGCATCAGGTTGAGGAAGGCGTGGTCCTTGTGCTCGCCCACGCCGCGGCCCTCGCGCACCTCGATGGTGATCGCGCGGCTGACCACGTCGCGCGAGGCCAGGTCCTTCGCGCTGGGCGCATAGCGCTCCATGAAGCGCTCGCCCTCGGAGTTGGTGAGGTAACCGCCTTCGCCGCGCACGCCTTCGGTGATCAGGCAGCCTGCGCCGTAGATGCCGGTGGGATGGAACTGCACGAACTCCAGGTCCTGCAGCGCCAGGCCCGCGCGCAGCACCATGCCGCCGCCGTCGCCGGTGCAGGTGTGCGCCGAAGTGGCGCTGAAGTAGGCGCGGCCGTAGCCGCCGGTAGCCAGCACCACGGCCTGGCCGCGGAACAGGTGCAGCGTCCCCTCGTTCAGGTCCAGCGCCAGCACGCCGCGGCAGACGCCCTCGTCGTCGAAGATGAGGTCGATGGCGAAGTATTCGATGAAGAACGTGGCGTCGTGCGCCAGCGCCTGCTGGTACAGCGTGTGCAGGATGGCGTGGCCGGTGCGGTCGGCGGCGGCGCAGGTGCGCTGCGCGGTGCCCTTGCCGTAGTGCGTGGTCATGCCGCCGAACGGGCGCTGGTAGATGCGGCCTTCGTCGGTGCGCGAGAACGGCACGCCGTAGTGTTCCAGTTCGTAGATCGAGGGAATGGCCTCGCGGCACATATACTCGATGGCGTCCTGGTCACCCAGCCAATCCGAACCCTTGATGGTGTCGTAGAAGTGGAAGCGCCAGTCGTCCTCGCCCATGTTGCCGAGCGCAGCGGCAATGCCGCCCTGCGCCGCCACGGTGTGCGAACGGGTCGGGAACACCTTGGTGATGCACGCGGTCTTCAGGCCCTTCTCGGCCAGGCCGAACGTGGCGCGCAGGCCCGCGCCACCGGCGCCGACCACGATCACGTCGAACTTGTGTTGCTGGATCTTGTAGCTTTCCATCGGACTCAGGCTCCCAGTGCGATGCGCAGAACGGACAGCACGCCCGCGAGCGCGCACAGCACCGCGAGAAACTTGATCGCCACCAGCAGAACCACTTCCTTCCAGCGGGTGTGCACGTAGTCTTCGATCACCACCTGCAGGCCGAGCACGGCGTGCCAGAACATGGTGACCACGAACAGGATCAGCAGCAGCGCGTTCCACGGCTTCGCCACAGCGGCCTTGGCCGTGGCGTAGTCGGCATGCGTCAGCGACAGCACGGTGAACACGAACCACAGGCCGAGCAGGATCAGGGCCGCGGCGGTGACGCGCTGCGTCCACCAGTGGCCCACGCCCGACTGTGCCGAGCCGAAGCCGCGCGCGCGCTTCAGCGGGTTGCGCAGGTCTTTCGCGTTCGCGCTCATGCCGCACCTCCGCAGGTCAGCACACAGGCCCAGACGAGGCCCACCAGAAGCAGGCTGACGACCACCGACAACCAACTCGAACGCACGAACTGCGGAATCGCGTAACCCGCGCCGGTGTCCTGCAGCAGGTGACGGATGCCGTTGCACAGGTGGTAGAACAACGCCCAGCTCCAGCCGACCAGCAGGATCATGCCCAGCGGACTGCCCATGCAGGTCTTGAACTGGTCGAAGGCGGCTTCGCCGGCGGCCAGCGAAAGCAGGCCCCACACCACCAGCAGCGTGCCCACGGCCAACGCGATGCCGGTGGCGCGATGCAGGATGGACGTCACCATCTGCACCTGCCACTTGTAGATCTGTATATGCGGAGAGAGCGGTCGTCGCGTATCTGCCATGGCGGCTATCCTGAAGTGGAATCGCTGAAACTGCCTGCCAAGCCGAACCGCCTCCGCGCGACAACGCATGCCGCCGCGCGACGCATCAGAAATCGATGCAGCGTCCGTTCTTCTCCCAGTCGCCGTAGCGGGTGGGGTCGAGCGCCGGACGCTCCGTCGCCGCCTTCTCCCCCGCGGGTCGCGCAGGCACGGCCGCGTCGTCCGCCGGAGCGGGAACGGGGCTGGATTCGGTCGGGCGGGAAGTATCGGACATGGTCAAAAGCAAGCTGCGGGAGATTAATACTTGCCGCAATGCCGCACAACCTTGACGACTTGCGATTTGCCGCCGCCGTCCACATCTTGCCTTCGCCATGCCGAAGTCCATCCCCGCCGAAACCCTGCTGATCGAAGGCCCCGACGCGCTCGCGTTCGCGCATGCCCAGTTCAGCAGCGACACCCGCGCCCTGACCGTCGGCTCGTGGCAGTTCAGCGCGTGGTTGAACGCACAGGGCCGCGTGCGCGCCCTCTTCCATCTCGCGCGACTGGACGAGCAGCGCCTGCTGCTGCTGCTTCGCGGCGGCGAGGCAGCCGCAATGGGCGACGCGCTGCGGCGCTACGTGTTCCGTTCGAAGCTCACGATAGCGGGCTCACCATGGCCCGTACTCTCCGCCGCTGCCGCACTCCCCTTGCACGAAGTGCGTGCCGGCACCGACGGCATCACGCTCGGTTGCGACACGCATGGCTTGCGCCTGACGGCCGAAGGCGAAGGCGACTCGGCATGGCGGCACGCCGAACTGCAACTCGGTTGGCCATGGCTGCCCGACCGCGCGCTCGACGATCTGCTTCCGCCTGCACTGTCGTTGCACAGGCTGCAGGCCGTCGCCATCGACAAGGGCTGCTACCCGGGCCAGGAAATCGTCGCGCGCCTGCATTGGCGCGGTGGGCGGAAACAGTGTCTTTGCAGCGTGCAACTCGCGCGTCATGCGACGCCCGGCGACACGTTGCGTCTCGATGGCCGCACGGTCGGCGTACTGCTCGACGTGATCGCACACGACGAACGCATCGAGGCGCTCGCCGTGTTGAGCGACGACATCGCATCCGCAGACGCAAACGGCACGTCATGGCAGTTCGACGATGGGCTGTCGCTGCACATACACCACCAATGGGAAAGTTGACGCGTACATAGTTGTCCACACGTGAACACTCGTTCACATTTGTCGTCGATTTGTGCTCCATCGGAACCGGCAGGCACTTGCCGTGGAAAAAAACCGCCGTTAGGCTCCGCCCACCCAATCAATGCGGCACCCGTCACATACGGCTGCCGATGCACGCGACGAACCGGAAGATTCCGAATCGGCGCGACCCGGTAGAACCACCGGATGGAACACCCGCCAGAGTGCGGAACAAGTTGCAGGCTACACGGCGACACGCCGCGCAACGCCAGCAACGACCAACCCGGCCGGCACAGCAGCACGTCGGCCGAACGCCACAATCCCGTGGCACTTCGCCCAACCACAAGTTTCGGTTGCGCGATTCAATCCAGGTGGAACGGCCTGCCCGCCCGTCCACCGCAACGGCGCCCGGACAACCCATCGTCTGCGCGTACAGCACGCTGGAGGCAGACAATGAAACTTTCCATGTTGCTGTGGCTGACCACTTTGATGCCGCAGCCCGTCGCTAGCCAGGCCTGCCTGGCGACGACGGTCTATCTGGAGGCGCGCAGCCAGCCCACCATCGGCCAGATGGCGGTGGCCGAGGTAGCGATGCGCCGCCGCGAACGCGGCCAATGGGGCGACACGGTGTGCGAAGTCGTCACCGCACCGCATCAATTCGCCACCACCACCGTACCCGGCTCGTTCGAGATCAACAATCTCGACGCCTTCCACAAAGCGTGGGAGATCGCCGGACAAACCATCTACGACTGGCAACTGCCTAGGAACCAGCGGCGCATGCTGGTGCCTCGCGCGGACCACTTCGCCACCACCACGATTTCTCCGGCCTGGTCGCGCAACAAGCAGAGCATCACCATCGGCAATCACACCTTCTACGCCGTCAACTGACCCCAAGCATCAAGCAAAAGAAAAGGCCATCTTTCGATGGCCTTTTTTTATTTGGACGTCTAGACGTCTTTTTAAACGACCACGGCTACATCCGGTATACGTGGCCGTCGCGCACCTGCACGTAGTCTCCGTTGCGCACCTGCGGATCCTCGCGCTGCGTCACCGTGGCGTAACGGCCATCGTCCAGCTGCACCACGATGCGCCACGCATCGCTACCGCCGCCGGCGTTCCGGCCCACCTGGTTGCCGATGACGCCGCCAGCCACCGCACCGACCACCGTGGCGGCCTTGCGGCCATCGCCCTTGCCGACGGTATTGCCCAGCACGCCGCCAGCCACCGCGCCAATCACCGCACCCAGCACGCCGCCGTTGGAATTACCCCCTTCGACACGTACCAGCTGCACGTCCTGCACCACGCCGCAGTTCTGGCAGCGGCTATAGCCGCCGCCAGGACCCTGCGCGTAGTAGCCGCTGCGGCCGTAATCCGGACGGGTTACGCAGCCTGACAGCACAAGCCCCGCCACCAGCATGGCCACAGGTACGATGCTTCGCATGGAAAAGTTCATCGTGCGCTCCTACGAGGTTCGTGTTGCGCCGCAATCAGCGGGCGTCCGACACTGCCGTCACGCCTTCCTGGACCTGTACACGGTTGCCCGGGTCGTGGTCCATGCGCGTGGTGCGCGTGACGCCGTTGTACACGTACTGCACGTCGTAGCCGACGATCTTGTCGCTGCCCGCCACGGTGTTGCACTCGCGCTGCACCGACTGGGTCTCCTGCGGCGTGTGGTGCGCATTCTCGATGCGGTTGCCGGCGTAACCGCCGCCGACCGCGCCAGCGACGGTGGCGAGCGTCTTGCCCTTGCCGCCGCCGACCATGTGACCGAGCAGGCCGCCGGCCACGGCGCCGATCGCGGTGCCGGCGATGTTGTGCTGATCCTTCGGCGGCGCGGCCTGGGTCACCACTTCGTCGTGGCAGACCTGATGCGACGCGGTCGTCGAATGGACCGGCGTCACGCTGACCACCTGGGCGTATTGCGGGCCAGCCGACTGCTGCGCGCTCCCCGTCTGATCGCCCGCCGTACCAGCATCGGCGCTGCGATTGCAGGCCGACAAGCCGACAGCCAGCGCCGCCACAATCCCCACGTTGAGTGCATTGACCATCAACTTCTTCATGACCACTTCTCCTCTGCCAGTGTCTCGACTTTAGTCTGCGCCTCGACCGCACGCGCAACTTCATGCGATCTTCGACAACATTGAACCCTTCCAAGTCTGAATGCTGCCTAGCTCCTTGCCGTTACGCCAGTCCGATACCGCGAGACCCATCACGCCCGTGCTCGCCGACAGCCACGTCCATCTCGACGCCCCCGCCTTCGATGCCGACCGCACGCAGGTGCTGCAGCGCGCCCGCGATGCAGGCGTGCGGCAACTGGTGATACCTGCCGTGGATGCCGCCAGCTGGCCGCGCATCCGCAGCCTGTGCGCGGCACACCCCGGCCTGCTGTTTCCCGCCTACGGCCTGCATCCCGTCTATCTGCGCCAGCATGCGCCGGGCGATGTCGCCGCACTGTCGGCATGGTGCGAAACCAACCATGCCGTCGCCATCGGCGAGATCGGACTGGACTTCTTCGCGGCCGGCCTCGATCAGGCGCTGCAACGGAATTACTTCGAGCGCCAGCTGGCACTCGCCCGCGAAATCGGCCTGCCGGTGATCGTGCATGCGCGACAGGCGCTGGAGGAAGTCATTCTCGTCCTGCGCCGCCATCCTGGCGTGCGCGGCGTGGTACACAGCTTTTCCGGCAGCGAGGAACAGGCCCGCCGGCTGTGGCAACTCGGTTTCCTGCTCGGCATCGGCGGCCCGGTGACCTACGAACGGGCGCAACGCCTGCGCCGCATCGTGGCCAGCATGCCGATCGAGTTCCTGCTGCTGGAAAGCGACGCGCCGGACCAACCCGACGCGAACCATCGCGGCCAGCGCAACGAACCCGCGTGCGTCGCCGAAGTCCTGCGCTGCGTAGCCGCATTGCGCGGCGAGGCGGAACGCGACCTTGCCGCCGTCACCGCCGCGAACACCCGCCGACTGTTCCGCCTTCCAGAACCCGCACCCGAACCCGCCTGACGCCGTGCGGCACTTGCGCCGCGCCGCGATCCGGGCCAGAATTTACTTCACCAGTGAAATATGAACTGATGAAATGACTCGTCTCGGCAACTGCATCGCCATGATGTGCGAAGGCCTCGGGCGCATGCGCGAGGCCATCCCTAGCTTGCCCATGGAGCAGGCCACGCTGTGCCGCCTGATCTCGATGGTGGGCAAGCGCATGGACGAGGGGCTGGAAGAGAAGGTCAAGCCGCACCAGCTCAACCACAGCGAGTTCCTCACCCTGATCATGCTGTACAGCCGCCAGGATGGCAGCTCGACTCCGGGCGAGCTGTGCGAATTCACCTCGCAGGGCAATACCAACATGACGCGCATCGGCAATGCGCTGACGAAGCGCGGCCTGGTTTCGCGCGGCGCCAGCGCCGAGGATCGCCGCTGCGTGCTGATCCGCATAACCGCCGCCGGCCGCCGCTTCGTGCAAAAGATGTTGCCGTCGATGTTTCCCGGCCTGGAAGCGATGTACGTCGGTTTCAGCGCCACCGAACGCAAGCAACTCGATCGCCTCCTGCGCAAGCTCGCCAGGAACCTCGACCAACTCGACGCAGAGAACGCATCGTGAAGGAGTCCAAGATGACCCTTGTCCCGCCGCGCCCGCACATGGCCGTGGCCCTTGCCGTCGCGCTGACGCTGGCCGGCTGCGCGTTCGCGCCGCCCAAGCTGCAGCACCCTGCGCTGCGCGACGACGTGCCGCTGGCCGGCCTGCACGATTCCGCCGTCGCCGGCTGGCCCGCCACCGACTGGTGGCGCGGTTACGACGATCCGCAGCTCGACGACCTGATGGCGACCGCCCTGCGCCAGTCGCCCGACCTCGCGCAGGCGCAGGGCCGCGTGAACACCGCCGAGCAGTCGGTGAGGCTCGCCGCCGCGCAAGCCGGGCTGAGCATCAACGGCAGCGCGCAAGTCGCCCGCCAGCGGATCAGCGAACACGGACTGATGCCGCCGAAGCTGCTCGGCTTCACCTGGTACAACCAGGCCGACCTCGGCGTGCAGTTCGAGTACGACTTCGACTGGTGGGGCAAGAAACGGGCCGCGATCGAGAGCGCGCTCGACCAGGCGCACGCCGCGGAGGCGCAACGCGCCGCGGCGGCGCTGACGATCCAGAACGCCGTGGCCGACACCTATTTCGGCTGGCTGGCCGACGAAGCGAGGCTGACGCTGGCGCGTCAGTCGCTGGACGTGCAGCAACGGCTGCTGCAGATCGCCCAGTTGCGCGTCAGGCAGGGCGTGGACCTGCCCGATACCGTGCAGGAAGCCCGTTCGCGCATCGCCGGCGTGGAGCAGGCGCAGACCGCGCTGGAAAATTCCGCACGCATCCGCAAAGTGGCGCTGGCCGCCCTGCTCGGCGTGACGCCGGAGCAGTTGCCGCCCTTGTCGCCCCGCCCCTTGCCGGCAATCCGCGGCGGCCTGCCTGCCGACGCCAGGCTCGACCTGATTTCCCGCCGCCCCGACATCGCCGCCAGCCGCTGGCAGGTCGAGTCGGCGCTGAAGCAGACCGACGAGGCGCGCGCGCAATTCTTCCCCGACATCAGCATCAGCGCGATGGCCGGCCTGTCCAGCACCAACCAGGCTGCGCCCGCGCTGTTCGGCGGCGGCGGTTCGGGCAGCCTCGGCAACGTGTTCAGCCCAAGCAGCCGCGTGTTCAGCCTTGCGCCCGCGCTGCATCTTCCGATCTTCGAGGGCGGGCGCCTGAAGGCCGCCTACGGCATCAGCCGCGCCCAGCTCGACGACGCGGTGGCGCAGTACAACGCCACCGTGTTCCATGCCGCGCGCGAAGTTGCCAGCCAGGCGCTGGCCGCCGAGCGGCTGGCCGCCACGCGGCAACAGCAGCAGCAACAGGTCGGCGCCGACATGAAGCTCTATGCCAGCGCGCGCGCGCGCCTGCAAAGCGGCGTGCGCGACGCCCGCGAAAGCCTCGCTGCGCAGGCCCAGTTGCTGCAGCAGCAGGATCAGGCCATTGCCCTGCACGCCGAAGCGCTGAGCACCGACCTTGCCCTGGTCGACGCGCTCGGCGGCGGTTACCGCATGCCGTCCGATGCCGGTACCGCCTCCGCCCATCCGCCGTCCGACACACCACCTTCCAAGAACGCCAACCGGAGCCCCAGCCCATGAGCGCCACCGAGTCCGCCCTGCCGCAGGCCCCCAACGACAGCGGCTTCGCTGCCAAGGACCCGCCCAAGCGTCGCCGCGCGCTATTGATCGTGGCGGCGGTATTCGTGCTCGCCGCACTGGCCTGGTTCCTGCTGTGGACCTTCGTGTTCTCCGTGCGCGAGAGCACCGACAACGCCTACGTGGGCGGCAACCTGGTGGGCATTTCCGCCCAGGTGCCCGGCACGGTGATCGCCGTGCTGACCGACGACACCCAGCACGTGGATGCCGGCCAGCCGCTGGTGAAGCTCGATCCCACCGATGCCGACGTGCGCCTGCGCCAGGCGCGCAGCGCACTGGCGCTGGCCGTGCGCCAGGTGCGCGGGCAGACCGACAACGCCAGCGGCGCCGACGCCGCCGTGGCAGCGCGCAAGATCGATCTCGCCAAGGCCCAAGCCGACCTCAAGCGCCACCTGCCGCTGGTGGCCGCACAGGCCGAGTCGCCCGAGATCGTGCAGCACCTGCGCGACGCCGTGGCCGGCGCGCAGGCCGCGCTGGAAGCGGCGCAGGCGCAGGCGCAGGCCGCGCACGCCGCCATCGCCGGCACCGACATCGCCGACAATCCCGCCGTGCAGCAAGCGCGCGCCAACTTCCGCGCCGCCTGGATCGCCGCGCAGCGCAACACCATCGTGGCCCCGGTATCCGGCTACGTGGCCGAGCGCAGCGTGCAACTGGGCAGCAGCGTGACGCCCGGCCAGCCGCTGATGACCGTGGTGCCGCTGCACCACCTGTGGGTGGACGCCAATTTCAAGGAAAACCAGCTGCGCCACGTCCGCATCGGCCAGCCGGCGACGCTCACCACCGACCTGTACGGCGACAAGGTGGAGTACCACGGCAAGGTGATCGGCCTCGGCGCCGGCACCGGCAGCGTGTTCTCGCTGCTGCCGGCGCAGAACGCCACCGGCAACTGGATCAAGGTGGTGCAGCGCGTGCCGGTACGCATCTCGCTGGACGACAAGGAACTCGACCGGCATCCGCTGCGCGTGGGCCTGTCCGCCGATGTCACCGTGGACATCCGCGACGACCGCGGCCAGGCGCTGGCCAGCGGCCCCGCACAGCCGGCCGCGGAGACCAATGTCTACGATGCCATCGCCAGCCAGGCCGACGCCGAAGCCGACAAGGTGATCCGCGCCAACCTGGGCACGGCCGGCCCGTCGCACTGATGGCGTTCAGCCCACACCGGCGGCATGCCCGCACCAGCGTGCATGCCGCGATCCAGCACCGCGGATGACCGGCCCCGGCTGTCGTAGCGCCTCCCGCCCCGGCGGGAACGGCGACAGACGCCAAGGCACCCCAGCCCCTTCCCGAGCGAGCCCCGCATGGCCACCACGCCTGAAAACGCCGCCCCGCTGAAGCCGCTGCACGGCGGACCGCTGGCGCTGCTCACCATCGCCGTCGCGTTCAGCACCTTCATGGAAGTGCTGGACATGACCATCGTCAACGTGGCCGTGCCGCACATCTCCGGCAGCCTGGGCGTGAGTCCCAACGAAGGCACCTGGGCGATCAGTTCCTACTCGCTGGCCAGCGCCATCATGCAACCGCTCACCGGCTGGGTGGCGCGGCGCTTCGGCGAGGTGCGCACCTTCGTGGTGTCGGTGATGATGTTCGTGGTGTTCTCGATGCTCTGCGGCCTGGCCACCAACATGCCGATGCTGGTGGTGTGCCGCCTGCTGCAGGGCGCCGGTTCCGGCCCGATGGTGGCGCTGTCGCTGACCCTGCTGCTCAACAGCTATCCCAAGGAAAGGCAAGGCATCGCGCTGGCGCTGTGGGCGATGACCGTGGTGGTGGCGCCGATCTTCGGCCCGATCCTGGGCGGCTGGCTCACCGACAACTTCTCGTGGCCGTGGATCTTCTACATCAACCTGCCGGTGGGCCTGGCCGCCGCGGCGATCACCTGGGCGATCCTGCACAAGCGCGAGACCACGACCTTCAAGGCGCCGATCGACATGGTGGGCCTGGTCCTGCTGGTGGTGGGCGTGGGCTGCCTGCAGTTCATGCTGGACAACGGCAACGACCACGACTGGTTCGCCTCGCCGCTGATCCTCACGCTGGGCATCCTCGCCCTAGTGTGCATCACCTTCCTCGTGGTGTGGGAAATCCACGCCAAGCACCCGGTAATCGACCTGTCTCTGTTCAAGCAGCGCAACTTCACCGTGGGCGTGATCGCGCTGACCCTGGGCATGTTCGCGTTCTTCGGCATCAACGTGGTGTTCCCGCTGTGGCTGCAGCTCGACCTGAACTACACCGCGACCTGGGCGGGTCTGGCCACCGCGCCGGTGGGCGTGCTGGCCTTCCTGCTGTCCCCGATCCTGGGCAAGAACATGCACCGGCTGGAACTGCGCGCCGTGGTGACCTTCGCCTTCATCATCTTCGCGATCACCTCGTACTGGTTCGCGAGCTTCGACTCCAACGCCTCGTTCTCCACCTTGGTATTGCCGCGCTTCGTGATGGGCCTGGCCATTCCCTGCTTCTTCATTCCGCTGAACCAGATCTACCTCTCCGGCCTGCCCGCCTCGGAAATCGCCAGCGCCTCGGGCCTGTCCAACTTCTGCCGCACCATGGGCTCCAGCATGTCCACCGCGATCACGGTGACGCTGTGGCAGCACCGCAGCGATCTGCACCACGCCAACCTCACCGAGAACGTGAGCAACGCCAACCCGGCCGCCACGCAGTTCCTGCAGGATCTCGCCCATCGCGGCATGCCGCACCTGCAGAGCCTGGGCCTGATCGACCAACTGGTGAACCGCGAAGCGCTCACGCTGGCGGTGAACGACGTGTTCTGGGGCTGCGCCGTGCTGTTCGTGCTGCTGATCCCGATCCTGTGGCTAGCCAAGCCGCCGTTCGGCGGCGCGGGCGGCGCGGTCGGCCACTGAAGTTGCGTTTTTGCTGCAGACCACCGTGGCGCACATCCTTGCGCCACGGCCACCGCGGAGCAGACCAATTTCGGAAGACGCCTGCCATTGGTCTACTGGTGCGGCGCAATATCTCCTGCTAGATTCGCCGCATGGCACAAAACAAACGCACCATCAAGAAGTATCCGAACCGTCGGCTCTACGACACCGAGATCTCCAGCTACATCACGCTGGAAGAGGTGCGCCAGCTGGTGCTGGACAACGAGGACTTCGAAGTCCGCGATGCCAAGACCGGCGAGGACCTGACCCGCTCCGTGCTGCTGCAGATCATCTCCGAGCACGAGGAGAAGGGGCAGCCGATGCTGTCGCCCCAACTGCTCAGCCAGATCATCCGCTTCTACGGCGATTCGCTGCAGGGCTTCATGGGTCCGTACCTGGAGCGCAGCCTGCAGGTGTTCCTCGACCAGCAGCAGCAGTTCCGCACCCAGCTAAACAGCCTGATGGGGCAGACCCCTTGGGCAATGGTGAACGAGCTGACCGAGCGCAACATGGATGCGTGGAAGACCATGCAGCGCGGTCTGCTCGACGCCGCCGCGCAGATCACCCCGCAGGGTCCAGGCCGCGGCAAGAAGACCGGCTGATCCAAGCCATCCGCCCCGCCCACGCGCCGCCCCGAGCGGCGCGTTTCGTTTTCTCGTCGAGATGTGCGGCCATGGATGGGCGCCGGTGTGACTGACGCGGCCAGGGACGATCGCAAGAACATTTGAAAGCGGCCATGGACGACCGCCCTTGTCGTTCCCGCACTCAAGGATGGCGGCCAAAGCACAAGGATCCACGATGAACGCATCCCCCGCTTCGCGCCTGGCCCTGGTCACCGGCGGCCTCGGCGGCCTCGGCGCCGAGATTTGCCGTCAGCTGGCGCAGGCAGGCCGCCGCGTGATCGCCGCCGACCTGCCCGCCAGCGAAGCCCGGCTGGCCGCCTTCCGCGAGGCATCCGGCGCATTCGACGCCCGCATCGGCTACGAACCGCTGGACGTGAGCGACCACGAAGCCTGCGCCGCCTTGGTCGGCCGCCTCGAACGCGAACACGGCAGCGTGGACATCCTGGTCAACGCCGCCGGCATCACCCGCGACGCCAGCCTGCGCAAGATGACACCCGCGCAGTGGCACGAGCTGATGCACGTGAACCTCGACGGCGTGTTCAACACCTGCCACGCCGTGGTGGAAGGCATGGGCGCCCGCGGCTTCGGCCGCATCGTCAACATCAGTTCGGTGAACGGCCAGACCGGCCAGTTCGGCCAGACCAATTACTCGGCCGCCAAGGCCGGCGTGCACGGATTCACCATGGCGATGGCGCGCGAGACCGCGCGCAAGGGCGTCACCGTCAACACCGTTTCGCCCGGTTACTGCGACACGCCGATGGTGGCCGCCGTGCCCGCCGAGATCCGTGCCCAGATCGTCGCCGGCATTCCGGTGGGCCGGCTCGGCAAGCCCGCCGACATCGCCCGCGCGGTGAGCTTCCTGACCGCCGACGACGCCGACTACCTGACCGGCGTCAACCTGCCGGTGAACGGCGGCTACTTCATGAGCTTCTGACGCGGGGCGTATTGCAGTCGCCCGCCGCTTGCGGAACAGTGTCGCGATACCTTTGCCGGAACGCGACATGACGCAACGTCCTCGCATCACCCTGATCGGCGGCGGCCTCGTGGGCGCGCTGCAGGCGCGGCAGCTGGCGCGGCACGGCTTCGCGGTGGAGGTGTTCGAGAAGCGGCCCGATCCGCGCCACTCGGGCTTCCTCGGCGGGCGCTCGATCAACCTCGCGCTGGCCGAGCGCGGCCTGCAGGCCTTGCGCGCGGCGGGGCTGGCCGAGACCGTGCTCGAACAGGCCGTAATGATGCGCGGCCGCATGGTGCACGCGCCGGACGGCACCAGCGGATTGCAACGCTACGGCGTGGACGACAGCGAAGTGATCTGGTCGGTGTCGCGCGGCGCGCTGAACATGCTGCTGCTGGACGCGGCCGAAGCGGCCGGCGTGCGTTTCCATTTCGGACAGTCGCTGACCCATGCGGACTTCGCGCAGGCCCGCATCGAACTGACCGACGAAACCGGCACGGCGCGCGGACACGAAGCGGGCCTGCTGATCGGCGCCGACGGCGCGGGCTCGGCGTTGCGCGCGGCAATGGACGCGCATGCGCCGCTGGGCGTGCGCGTCGAATCGCTGGGCCACGGCTACAAGGAACTGGAGATTCCATCCGCCACGGGCGCCTCGTCCGAACCGCGGCAGCGCTTCGCGATCGAGCCGCACGCGCTGCATATCTGGCCGCGCGGCGGCTACATGTGCATCGCCTTGCCGAATGCCGAGGGCAGCTTCACGGTGACGTTGTTCCTGCCGGCGCAGGGTGCGCATCCGAGTTTCGCCACCCTGCCCGACGCCGCGGCGGCGCGCGCGTTCTTCGCCGCGGATTTTCCCGACCTGCTGCCCCTGATCCCGCAGTTCGACGCGGACTACGCCGGGCATCCGGTGGGCACGCTGTCAACGCTCTACCTCGACCGCTGGCACGACGGCGGGCGTGCGCTGCTGGTTGGCGACGCGGCGCACGCCATCGTGCCGTTCCACGGCCAGGGCATGAACTGCGGCTTCGAGGACACGACCACGCTGACCGAGCTGCTGGCCGCCTCGCCCGGCGACAGCGCCGGCGTGTTCGCCGAGTTCCAGCGCATCCGCCAACCCAACGCCGACGCGATCGCCGCGATGGCACTGGAAAATTACGTGGAGATGCGCGACTCGGTGGCCGACCCGCACTACCTCGCCAAACGCGCGCTGGGCGCGAAACTCGCCGAGCGTGCGCCACGGCACTTCATGGCACGCTACCGCATGGTCACCTTCACCCATCTGCCTTATCGCTACGCGCTGGAACGCGGCCAACTGCAGGACGCGCTGCTGGAAGACCTCCTGCGCGACGCGCCGGACGCCGCCGCCGTCGACCTCGACGCGGCAACGCGCATGCTGCAAGCTCGGCTGCCGCCCCTGCCCGCGCAACTACGCCATGAATGAGTTCCTGCTCGAAGACTTCCGCAACACCACCTACCACGTGGTACTCGACACGGTGCGCTGGGCGGCGATCCGCATCGACCTGCCCTTGCCGCCCGAGCTGGCCGATGTCGTCGGCACGCGTCCTTGGGGGTTCATCACCGCGTGGAACCCGCAGGCGCGCCGTCGCCCGCCGGCGGAAAACCTCGCCGCGCAGCAGGCGCTGGTCGAGGCCCTCGGCAACCTGCCGCAAGTTGCCGTGTATCCCGCCATCGGCGTGGGGCAGACCGGCTGGAGCGAACCCAGCCTGTTCGTGATCGGCGCCGACGTGCCCATGCTGGATGGCCTGATGCGCGAACACGCGCAGTTGTCCTACGTGCACGGCGAGGCCGGCGGTCCCGCCGAATTGCGCATGCTGGCATGACCGCGGCGACGCCGCGCCGCATGGACAAGCGCGCCGGGCATTGCGCAGAATCCGGCAGATGACCACTGCCCCCGCCGCCCCCCTGCTCGAAGCCCGCCGCCTGAGCTTCCACCGCCAGGACGAGCCGGTGTTCGCACCGCTGGATTTCCGCCTGCACGCGGGCGAGCTGGCACTGGTCGAGGGCGACAACGGCAGCGGCAAGACCACCCTGCTGCGCCTGCTGGCCGGCCTGCTGCACGTGGGCGAAGGGGAACTCCTGTGGCGTGGCGCGCCGTGGCAGCGCGACGCCTGCGCGAACGAGATCCTGTTCCTCGGCCATCAACTGGGCCAGAAGCACGAGCTGACCCCGCATGAGAACCTCCGTTTCGCGATCGGCTTGCACGGTTGCCGCGACGGCATCACGCCCGAGGCCGCACTGGACGAGGTGGGACTGGCCGGCTACGGGAACGAGCCGGTGCGACGGCTTTCCGCGGGACAGAAGAAACGCGCGGCGCTGGCCCGCCTGCGGGTGCTGCCAGCAACGCTATGGCTGCTGGACGAGCCTTACGCGAACCTCGACCGGCACGGCATCGCCCTGGTCAACCGGCTGCTGGAGCGACACATCGCCGAAGGCGGCACGGCCTTGGTGAGCAGCCATGGCGCGGTGGGGTTCCATGGCGGGGAACCGCAGCGGATACGCATGCATGCGTGAGGCTTATCTCGTTGTCCCGCGGACTTCAGCCCTTACCGCCAACGGGTACGCATGCGGCGGATGCTCCATCGCCTGTCGCAGGAAGGCGCACCGCTTCGGTCATCCGAATCAATCCCTGCTCCCCATGGGGAAGAGGATCAGGGTGAGGGGCGGGTGCTCGCGACCAGCTTTCGCTTCCGCAACCCGGCTCGCCTGCGGCGGACTTTCGGTCGCCTGCCGGCGCCCGCGCCACCTTTCTTTGCTGGCCCACGCCGCCACCTGGAGCGGTGGCGAACAGCGAAGCTGGCCCGAAGGGCGCAGGGCAGGATGCCCGGAGTCAAGCAAGGTGGCCCAAAGAAAAGGCCTGATTCAATCCGCCGGAACTACAAGCAAGCCGTATCGAGGAGATTGGACGAACTCCCGCCGCCACGATCTCCCCAGCGGCCACTCCGCCCCGTATCTAGACACTGAGGGGATGAACGCATCCACCTCTCGCGCACGGACGGATCTTCGCGCAGAAACGGAGGCGCATAGATGAGCGCCTCCCTGCCCCAAGCCTGCGCCGCGATGCTTCGCCGCGACCTCACGCTGGCCTGGCGCCGCCGCGGGGATCTGGCAATGCCGGTGCTGTATGCGGTGATCGTGGTGGTGCTGTTTCCGTTTGCGCTGGGTCCGGACCTGGCGCTGCTGCAGCGGATCGCGGGCGGCGTGGTGCTGGTGACGGTATTGCTGGCGATGCTGCTGGCGCTGGACGGGATGTTCGCCAGCGACATCGAGGACGGTTCGCTGGAGCAACTGGTGCTGGCGCCGCAACCGCTGGCATTGATGCTGGGCATGAAGGTGCTTGCGCATTGGATTACCACGGCGCTGCCGTTGATCGTGGTCGCACCGCTCCTGGCGGGCATGCTGCATCTGCCTGCGTCGACGATGCCCGTGTTGATGCTGGCGCTACTGCTGGCGACGCCGCTGCTCAGCCTGCTCGGTGCGGTGCTGGTGGCGCTGACGGCCGGCACGCGACGCTCTGGTATGCTGCTGGCCCTGATGTTGCTGCCGCTGTGCGTGCCGGTGGTGATCTTCGCGGCCGGCGCGGTGGCAGCCGCTCAAGAGGGGCTTCCGTGGTTTGCTCCGGTCGCGTGGCTGGCCGCCGCACTCACCCTTGCCGTGGTGCTGGCGCCGCTGGCCTGCGCGGCAGCCTTGCGCATTGCCCTGGATTCGTGACATGGCCTCCTGGATTCCGCTCTGGTTGCACAAGCTCGGTTCGCCGCCGACGTTCTACCGCTTCGCACGCGCGGTGCGGCCATGGGCAATGGCTCTGGCGCTGCTGTTCGGCGCGGCCGGCCTGTACGGCGGGCTGGTATTGGCGCCGCCGGATTACCAGCAGGGCGACGCCTACCGCATCATCTTCATCCACGTGCCCAGCGCATGGATGAGCATGTTCGTCTACGCGATGATGGGCGTGTCCGGCTTCATCGCGCTGGTGTGGCGCCTGAAGCTGGCCGAGGTGGTGGCGATGGAATCTGCGCCGATCGGCGCGGCCTTCACCTTCATCACCCTGGTCACCGGCTCGCTGTGGGGCAAGCCGATGTGGGGCACCTGGTGGACATGGGACGCGCGGCTCACCTCGGAACTGGTGCTGCTGTTCCTCTATCTCGGCGTGATCGGCCTCTACCACGCCTTCGAGGATCGTCGTCAGGGCGCACGTGCGGCGAGCTTCCTCGCCATCATCGGCATCGTCAACGTGCCGATCGTGCACTACTCGGTGGTGTGGTGGAACACGCTGCACCAGGGCACCACGGTGAACCTGTTCGGCCACTCCAAGATGCCGTGGGAGATGCTGTGGCCGCTGCTGGCGATGACGCTGGCCACCAAGTGCTACTACGCGGCCAGCCTGTGCCGGCGCGCGGGCACCGACATCCTCGCGCTGGAAAGCGGCAAGGACTGGGTGCGCGAGATCGCACAGGCCGAGGCGGACCGATGAGCGCGCTCTCGCACCTGCTCGCCGCAAACGGTCCACTCGTCGCCTTCTTCAGGATGGGCGGCTACGCCGCTTACGTGTGGCCGGCCTACGCCGTGTTCTTCATCGTGCTGATCGCCGACAGCGTGGCGCCGCGGTTGCGCCGGCGCCGCATCCTGCGCGAACTGCGCGACCGGCTGGCGCGGCAGTCCGCGCGCGCGCACCGCACGCCCCCTTCCTCGCCTTGACGACGCCATGCCGATGAATCCCACCCGCAAGCGCAGGCTCACCCTCGTGATCGTGGTCGCGGTCGCCGCCGCGCTGGCGATCGGCCTGGCGGTGTATGCGCTGCAGCAGAACATGAATTACCTGTTCACGCCCAGCCAGGTGCAGTCGGGACAGGCGGCGCAATACAAGACCTTCCGCCTCGGCGGCATGGTCAAGGCCGGCTCGATCCAGCGCAGCAAGGAGTCGCTCGAGGTCACCTTCACCGTGGTCGATGCCGGCGGCGCGATGCCGGTGGAGTACACCGGCATCCTGCCCGACCTGTTCCGCGACAACCAGTCGGTGATCGCCACCGGCCACATGGACGGCGCGCGCTTCGTCGCCACCGAGGTGCTGGCCAAGCACGACGCGACCTACATGCCGAAGGAGCTGAAGGACGCGATGGCCAAGGCGCATGCGGACGCGAAGGTGAAGGCCGCCATCGCACAGGACAAGAACCCATGACGCCCGAACTCGGCCAGCTCGCGCTGGTGCTCGCCTTCCTGCTGGCCATCGCGCAAGGCGTGCTGCCGCTGCTCGGCGCCTGGCGCGGCAACCGCGCGCTGATGGCGGTGGCGCGCCCTGCTGCCACCGGCCAGGCGGTGTTCGTGGCGATGGCCTTCGGCATCCTCGCGTATGCGTTCCTGCATTTCGATTTCTCGGTGCAGTACGTGGCCGACAACTCCAACCTCGCGCTGCCGTGGTACTACCGCATCGCCGCGGTGTGGGGCGCGCACGAGGGCTCGCTGCTGCTGTGGATCCTGATCCTAAACCTCTGGACGGTGGCGCTGGCCGCGCTCAGCCACAAGTTGCCCGAGGTGTTCGCCGCGCGCGTGCTGGGCGTGATGGGCCTGGTCGCGGTGGGCTTCCTCGCCTTCACCCTGTTCACCTCCGACCCGTTCACGCGCCTGCTGCCGATGCCGGCCGACGGCGCCGACCTGAATCCCGTGCTGCAGGATCCGGGCATGACCTTCCACCCGCCGGTGCTCTACATGGGCTACGTGGGTTTCTCGGTGGCGTTCGCGTTCTCCATCGCGGCCCTGCTCGGCGGCGAGATGGAACAAGCCTGGGTACGCTGGGCGCGGCCGTGGACGAACGCGGCCTGGGGCTTCCTCACCCTCGGCATCGTGGCCGGCAGTTGGTGGGCCTACGCCGAACTCGGCTGGGGCGGCTGGTGGTTCTGGGACCCGGTGGAGAACGCCAGCTTCATGCCGTGGCTGGTGGGCGCCGCGCTGATCCACGCGCAGGCGATCACCGAGAAGCGCGGCGGCCTGCGCGCGTGGACCCTGCTGCTGTCGATCTTCGCGTTCTCGCTGTCGCTGCTGGGCACCTTCCTGGTGCGTTCGGGCGTGCTCACCTCGGTGCATGCGTTCGCCTCCGATCCGCGGCGGGGGGTGTTCATCCTGATCTTCCTCGCCATCGTGGTGGGCGGCTCGCTGCTGCTGTACGCGCTGCGCGCGCCCAAGGTGGCGGGCGGCAAGCCGTTCAACGTGGTCTCGCGCGAGACGGCGCTGCTGATCGGCAACCTGCTGCTGGCCACGGCCTCGGCAATGGTGCTGCTGGGCACGCTGTTCCCGCTGATCGGCGACATGCTGCACCTCGGCCGTATCTCGGTGGGGCCGCCCTACTTCGGCCTGCTGTTTCCGCTGCTGATGGCGCCGGTCGTGCTGTTGCTCCCGTTCGGGCCGTTCCTGCATTGGGGCAAGGCCGATGGCGGCGTGCTGAAGCAGGTGGCGCTGCGCGCCGGCATCGCGGCGGCGGCCTGCGCCATCGTGGCGGCATTCTTCGTGCAGGGGCAGTTGAAAGCCATCGTCGGCGTGGCGGCGGCGGTGTGGATCGCGGTGGGCGTGCTGTTGTATGCGCTGAAGCGCTGGCGCGAAGTGCCCGTCGGCCGGCGCTATCCCGCCGAGATGGCCGGCATGCTGCTGGCGCATCTGGGCGTGGGCGTGTTCGTGGTCGGCGTGCTGCTGTCCGAGGCGCTCAGCGTCAGCCACGACGTGCGCCTCGCGCCGGGCCAGAGCGAACACGTCGCCGGCTACGATTTCCGCTTCGACGGCGTGCGCCGCACGGTCGGCCCGAACTGGCATGCCGACCAGGGCGTGGTCACGGTGCTGCATGACGGCGCCACCGTGGCGACGATGCGCCCGCAGAAGCGCACCTACGCGCACGAGCAGATCCAGACCGAATCGGCGGTGGACGCCGGCGTGTTCCGCGACCTGTACGTGGCGCTGGGCGAGCCGATGGACGCCAACCACATCGAAGGCGCCTGGGCGCTGCGGCTGTACTACAAGCCCTTCGTGCGCTGGATCTGGGGCGGCGGCGTGCTGATGATGCTGGGCGGTTTCGTCTGCGCCGGCGACCGCCGCTTCCGCATCAAGCGGATCGCCGCCGAGGCCGCTGCGCCCGTCGCGGCCACTTCGCCGCAGGAGTCGCCGGCATGAGACGGTTCGTGCCGCTCATCGTGTTCCTGGCGCTGGTGGGCCTGTTCGGCTTCGGCATCTGGTGGAACACCTGGCACGACGCGCGCTACGTGCCCTCGCCGCTGATCGACAAGCCCGCGCCGGACTTCGCACTGCCGAAGCTGGATGCGCCGGAGCAGACCGTCACCAAGGCCAGCCTGCTCGGCAAGCCCTACCTGCTCAACGTGTTCGGCAGCTGGTGCGTGGCCTGCGCCGAGGAGCACCCGGTGCTGATGGCCGACGGCCGCCAGCTCGGCATCATGCTGGTCGGTTACGACTACAAGGACGCGCCCGAGGACGCCAAGGCCTGGCTGCGCGACAACGGCAATCCCTACGACGTGGTGATCGCCGACCGGCCCGGCCGCACCGCGATCGACTTCGGCGTGTACGGCGCGCCGGAGAGTTTCCTGATCGATGCGAAGGGCGTGATCCGCTACAAGCACATCGGCCCGCTCACGCCCGAAGTGATCGCCAAGGAACTGCAGCCGGCCATCGCCGCCCTGAAGCGGGAGGCGCCATGAGGTTGCGCCTCCTGCTGCTCGCAGCGCTGCTGGCCTTCGCCGGCCACGCGCTGGCCGCCGGCGGCGCGATCGAACCGCTGCCGTTCAAGGACCGCGCGCAGGAAGTGCGCTTCCAGAACCTCACGAAGCAACTGCGCTGCCTGGTCTGCCAGAACGAGAACCTCGCCGACTCCAACGCCGACCTCGCGCGCGACCTGCGGCTGGAAGTGTTCCAGCTGATGCAGCAGGGCAGGACCGACGCTCAGATCAAGCAGTACCTGGTCGATCGCTATTCCGATTTCGTGCTGTACGACCCGCCGCTGCAGCCGGACACCTGGCTGCTGTGGTTCGGCCCGCTGGCGATCCTGCTGGCCGGCGGCGTGGTGGTTGCGGTCACGGTGCGCAAACGCCGCGTCGCGGGTGGCACGAACAACAAGCCGACCGGCGCGGAGCCGGCCGACACGGGGGACGACTGGTGAAGCTCGCGTTCTATCTGGTCGCCGCCGCGATGCTTGCGACGGCGCTGGCCCTGCTACTGGTGCCGCTGTTGCGCGAAGGCCGTCGCAACGGCAGCCCGCGCGGCGTGTTCGCGCTGGCGCTGGGTATCGCCCTGCTGCTGCCGTTGGGCACGCTGGCGCTGTACCTGCACGTCGGCGCACCCGCTACGCTGGACGGCGTGGCCGCCGCGCCCAAGCCGCTGGATTTCCAGCAGGCATTGACCGAACTGCGTGCGCATCTCAAACAGCAACCGGACGATGCCCAGGGCTGGGCGCTGCTGGCCCAGGCCACCGCAGCGCTGAAGCAACCCGAACAGGCGCGCGATGCCTGGGCGCACGTGCTGAAGATCACACCCGACGACGTACCCGCGATGGTGGGCTGGGCCGAGGCGGACTCGATGGCACGCAGCGACCACCTGATCGACGGACGCGCACTGGAGTTGCTGCATCGTGCCGTGCAACTGCAACCGGACAGCCAGCGCGCGCTGTGGCTGCTCGGCATCAGCCAGTTCCAGCATGCGCAATATGCGGACGCCGCCGCCACCTGGCGCAGCCTGCAGCCGCTGCTGGAACCCGGCTCCAGCGTCGCCCAGGCCGTGACCGCGCAGATCGCGAACGCCGACGCGCGCGCCGGCATCCAACCCTCCGCCGAACCCGCGGCCGCCGCCAGCACGGGCGCCACGTTGACCGTGCAGGTAAGCCTCGCCCCCGCGCTCAAGGACAAGCTGCGGCCCGGCGACCGGCTCTACGTGTTCGCCCGCGCCGTGAGCGGGCCGCCGATGCCGCTGGCCGTGGCCAAGCTTCCCGCCACCGCGCTGCCCGCCACCGTCACGCTCGACGATGCGATGGCGATGACGCCGGAACTGAAGCTTTCCTCGGTGGCGCGTGTGGTGGTGCAGGCACGCATCAGCCACAGCGGCCAGCCCGTCGCCGAGCCCGGCGACCTCGAAGGCAGCGCCGGCATCGTGGACACGAGCCGCAAGGCGCCCATCGTCCTCACCATCGACAAGGTCCGCTGAGATGGCCGATGCCCGCCGCTACTGCACGCTGCCCTCGCCGTTCGCCATGAAGCGCGGCGGCGCGCTGCACGGCGCGCAGGTGGCCTATGAGACCTGGGGCACGCTCAACGCCGCGCGCGACAACGCCATCCTCGTGCTCACCGGGCTCTCGCCCAGCGCGCACATGATGTCCAGCGCGGAAGACCCGGCGCCGGGCTGGTGGGAAGACATGGCCGGCGCCGGCAAGGCCATCGACACCGAACGCTGGTTCGTGATCTGCGTGAACTCGCTGGGCAGCGACAAAGGTTCCACCTGCCCCGCCTCCACCAACCCCGCCACCGGCGAAGCGTACCGGCTGGACTTCCCCGAACTGTCGCTGGAAGACGTGGCCAACGCGGCGCACGAAGTGGTGCGCGGGCTCGGCATCGAACGCCTCGCCTGCCTGGTCGGCTGCTCGATGGGCGGCATGGCCGCGCTGGCCTACATGCTGCTGCACCCCGGCACGGTGCGCACCCACGTCAGCGTGGACACCGCGCCGCAGGCGCAGCCGTTCGCCATCGCCATCCGCTCGCTGCAGCGCGAGGCGATCCGGCTCGATCCGCAATGGGCCGGCGGCCACTACGACATCCACGCCGACGGCACGCGCTACCCCGACATGGGCATGAGCATCGCGCGCAAGCTGGGCGTCATCACCTACCGCTCGGCGATGGAATGGAACGGCCGCTTCGCGCGCATCCGCCTCGACTCTGAGCAGCGCGAGGAACAACCCTTCGGCTTCGAATTCCAGGTGGAGTCCTACCTGGAAGGCCACGCCCGCCGCTTCGTGCGCAGCTTCGACCCCAACAGCTACCTCTACCTCTCGCGCGCCAGCGACTGGTTCGACACCGCCGAATACGGCGGCGGCAGCGTGATGGAAGGCCTCAAGCGCATCCGCGTCGAACGCGCGCTGGTGATCGGCGTCAGCACCGACATCCTGTTCCCGCTGGAACAGCAGGAGCAGATCGCCGACGGCCTGCGCGCCGCCGGTGCCAGCGTGGACTTCGTGGCGCTGGACTCGCCGCAGGGCCACGACGCCTTCCTGGTCGACATCGAGAACTACAGCCGCGCCATCGGCGGCTTCCTCGAAAAACTCTGATCCGCCGGCCGCGGTAGAATCGGTCTACCCGGCCAGCTTTTCGAGAACGCCATGCTCACCACCGAATTCCCCGGCTGTCGCCAGCTGATAGCGGCCATCGACACCGCCGTCGCCCAGGCCAACACCCCGGCCATCACCGACAGCCTGCGCAACAGCCTGTGCCGGCTGATCCGCGGCAACGAAATCCAGTTGCCCGACTGCGTGCTGGAAACCGCCGAGGGCCGCTATGCGCGGCGCGAGCTGTACCGCAGCGACGACCACGGCTACTGCGTGGTGGCGATGACCTGGGGCCCCGGCCAGGGCACGCCGATCCACGACCATGCCGGCATGTGGTGCGTCGAGGGCGTGTGGCGCGGCGCGCTGGACGTGGTGCAGTACGAGCGCATGGCGGAAGACGCCGAAGGCCACTGCCGTTTCCAGCCGGTCGGCTCGGTACAGGCCGGCCCCGGTTCCGCCGGCAGCCTGATCCCGCCGCACGAATACCACACCATCCGCAACCCCAGCGACCACGACATCGCCGTGAGCCTGCACATCTACTCCGGCAACATGACCCGCTGCGCGGTGTTCCAGCCGCTGGCCGGCGAATCCGGTTACGAACGCTGCGAGCGTCAGCTGGGTCTCGACCCGGTGCACTGATCCCGGCATAATGCGCGGCTCACGTGCCGGTGTGGCGGAATGGTAGACGCGGCGGACTCAAAATCCGCTTCTGGCGACAGAGTGGAGGTTCGAGTCCTCTCACCGGTACCACGTGACCGTCCAGTGGTTTCCCCGTGAAACCCCAAGACCCTTGCAAACCCGCCGCCCGGCGGGTTTTTCGTTTCCGGGGAACGCCCAGGCACCGCTTTCGGCCTCGGAAAGCCAGCAACGGCAACGATCCGGACGCCATTCGCGCTTATGCTGCGCCGGCTCTTGACACCGGTGTCAACAAGGTTTCAAGCTGATGGCGAATCCATGGCGGGGGAGCGCGCTGGACGTGAGGAATCGTTTGACGGGGATATCGCAGGCACCGTTCCTGGCGGCCGACATCGGCGGCACCCACGCGCGCGTGGCGCTGGTGCAGGCACCGCGCGAAGACGGGCGCCCGGTCGAACTGCTCGCCTATCGCAAGTTCGCATGCGCGGATTTCCCGCGGCTGTCGGCGCTGCTGCAATCCTTCCTCGACGCGGACGTGCGCGTTCCGGTGCGCCATTGCGTGCTCGCCTGCGCTGGCCAGTTGCTGTTCGACGAGGTGGTCAACGACAACCTCCCCTGGCCGGTCCACCTGCCGTCGCTGGCGCATGCACTGGCGCTGGACGACGTGGCGGCGCTCAACGATTTCGAGGCGCTGGGCTATGCGCTCGACGGCGAGCTGGCCCGCGGCGCACGCCATCTGTGCGGCCCCGCCTCGCCCGCCCACGGTCCGGCGCTGGTGATCGGACCGGGTACCGGCCTGGGCGCAGCGGTGCGCGTCCCCGGCCCTGCTGGCGGCCTGGTGCTGACGACGGAAGCCGGCCAGATGGACTTCGCGCCGAACTCGCTGCGCGAGCGCGAGATCCTCGCGTACCTGGCGCCGCACGGCGGCTACGTGGAGTTCGAACGCATCGTCTCCGGCCCCGGCCTGCTGACCGTGTACACGGCCCTGTGCGCGCTGCACGGGGAGAGGCCGAAACTGGCGACGCCCGAGGCCGTCACCGCCGCGGCCGCCGCAGGCAGCGACGCGCATGCCGTGGAAGCCGTGGAGGTGTTCTGCGCCGCGCTGGGCAGCCTGGCCGGCAACCTCGCGCTGGCCTTCATGGCCAGCGGCGGCGTGTACCTGGCCGGCGGGTTCCTTTCCTCGATGTTCGGGTTGCTCGAGCGCAGCGCCTTCGAGCAGCGCTTCCTGCACGGGCGCAGCGCGCGCAGCCTGTTGTCGCAGGTACCGGTCTGGGTGACGGAGCACGGCCGCCATGGCGTGCAGGGAGCGGCCCATTGGTACCTCAGGCGGTTGGCCGCATGAGCCGCATCGCGATCGCCCGGCTTGGCGCTTGTGTCGCCGCCGCATGGCTGGCGTCAGCCAGCGTCGCCAGGGCAACGCCCGCCGTGCCGGACGTGCCCGCCTGGTCGCTGCTGCCGCAACCGGTGCTGGCGCGCCCCGCCGGCAGTGGCGCATTCGCATTGGCGGACGGCGCCACGGTTGCGGTGCGCGGCGCGAATCGCGATGCCCTGCGTTCCATCGCGGAACGGCTCGTACAACGGCTCGCCGATATCCGCGGCTTGCGCCTGCGCATGGCAACCGCCGGCACCGCGCATCCGGCGATCACGTTTGAGGTGGACCCGCACACCGATACCGTGGGCGATGCCGGCTACCGCATCACGGTGGACAGCACCGGCGGCATCCGCGTCGTCGCGCGCACGCCGCGCGGCGCGTTCTACGGCAGCGTCACGCTGTGGCAATTGCTGACGCCGCCCGGTTGGACGCGCGGCGCACCGACCGAAGTGGCCGACGGCGTGATCGACGACCATCCGCGCTTCGCTTGGCGTGCGCTGTTGCTCGATTCCGGCCGGCATTTCCAGAGCGTGGCCGACATCAAGAAGCTGATCGACTGGATGTCGCTGGACAAGCTCGACGTGCTGCTCTGGCACGTCACCGAGGACCAGGGCTGGCGCCTGCAAATCCCGAAATATCCCGAACTCGCCCAAACCGGCGCCTGCCGCAAGGCGGCAGGTCTGGACAGCGAACTGACCGGTTCCGCCACCACGCCCTACTGCGGCTTCTACACCGACGCCGAGGTGCGCGGAATCGTGCGCTACGCCGCCGAACGCTACGTGGACGTGGTGCCGGAAATCGACCTGCCCGGCCATTCGCAGGCGGCCATCGCGGCGTATCCGTGGCTGGGCGTCACCGGCCGGCGGCCTGCGGTGTGGACCGACTGGGGCGTCAGCCCATGGCTGCTCGATCCCGACGAAAAGACCCTGCGCTTCGTCGACGACGTACTCGACGAAGTGATGCGGCTGTTCCCGTCGAAGTACATCTCGCTCGGCGGCGACGAGGCCGACAAGCAGCAGTGGAATGCATCGCCCGAAGTGCGCGCGCAGATGCACCGGCTGGGCCTCGCGAACATGGATCAACTGCAGGGCTGGTTCATCGGCCGCCTCGCCGAGCATCTCGTACAGCACGGCCGCACGCCGGTGGGCTGGGACGACGAACTGGTCGCAGGCGCGACGCTGCCGGCATCGCAGGTGGTGATGTCGTGGCACGGCGACGACGACGAGCGCGTGGCGCTGCAGGCGATCCGGCAAGGCCACGACGTGGTGATGACGCCGCAGGAATCGCTGTACTTCGACCACTACCAGTCCGAGCTTCCCGACGAATGGGCCGGGCCGTCCCCGGTGGCAACGCTGCGGCAGGCCTATGACACCACGCTCGTCCCGCCCGGCGCGAGCACAGCCGAGGCCAGGCGCATCATCGGCGTGCAGGCCGGCCTGTGGACCGAGCAGATGCCCACGTTCGCGCACGACCAGCACGCGGTGTTCCCACGCATCGCGGCATTGGCGGAACTCGGCTGGTCGCCCGCCGGCGCGCACGACTGGCACGGCTTCCTGCAACGCCTGCCGGCCGAACTGGCCCGCTATCGCGCGCTCGGCATCGCCTATGCCGACAGCGCATTCGCGCCCGCCTTCCAGGTGACGGCCGCGACGGACGGCGCGTACCGGGTCGCGCTGTCCAATCAAACCGGATACGGCGCGATCCGCTACACGACCGACGGTTCCGCCCCCACCGACCGCTCCGCACGGTATGTCCAGCCGCTGACACTGGCCGCACGGACCGTGCTGCGCGCGGCGACGTTCGCGGCGGACGGCTTCGAACTCGCCGCGCCGCGCACACAGCTGCTGGATCCAGCCGCCCTGCTCGGCCGCGACGGCAGCGCGCTCGCCACCTGCTCGCACCAACCCGCCTCGCGCCTGGACGGCCGCCGGCCGGCGCAGGGCGTGCGTCCGGTGTATGCGGTGGACATCGGCAACGCGTGCTGGCTGTGGCCGCAGGCCGCGCTGGACGGCGCCCGGCACGTCGCGTTGACCACCGAGCGCATCGCATGGCGTTTCGGCGACGAGGCTGCGGGCGCCACGGTGCGGCCCAAGGCCAGCGCCGCCGGCGAATTCGAGATACGCACCGGCTCCTGCACCGGCCCGCTGCTGGCACGCCTGCCGCTGGCGCCCGCCGTGCAGGCGCAGGGGCAAGTCCGTCTCGACGCGAACCTCGCGATGCCGGTGGGGGCCGGCGTCCGCGACCTGTGCATTTTCGCTACCGGCGACCCGCGCAACGGACAGTGGGCGCTGGGCCGCATCACGTTTTCGAAATAGGCGGCGCGCCGCACGCGCCCGCCCGGCAATACCGGATGGAAGCCGCCGTGGCACGCAAGGCCATGGCAGGGGAAATCGAGCAAGCGTCGCAACAAGGCCCCGGCAGCGGGTGCCGCCTGGCTACACGAGTAGGAACAACGCGGAGCACCCGGATCCGACCGGCATCAACAACGAGGTAAGCCCATGTCCACCGCACATCGCAAACACCCCTTGTCCTTTGCCATCTCCCTGTCGCTGTTCGCCGCCGTGTCGGCGTCCGCGATGGCGTCCGCGCCGACGCAGACGGACGCCGCGGGCGCGCAGGCCGGCACGTCGCAAGCGGCGCCCGCCAAGCCGTCGCCGGACGCGAAGAAAAAAGCCGGCACCGAGGCCGAGAAGAACGCGGTCACGCTGTCGACCGTCACCGTCTCCGGCGTGCGCGCCTCGCAGATGCACGCCATCGACATCAAGCGCGACGCGCCGAACATCCAGGACAGCATCACCGCGGAAAACATCGGCGCCCTGCCCGACACCACCATCACCGATTCGCTGCAGCGCGTTACCGGCGTGCAGATCAACCGCGACGCCGGCGTGGGCACCTCGGTGGACGTGCGCGGCCTGCCGCAGGTCGGCACCATGCTGAACGGCGAGGTGTTCATCACGGCCGACCAGATCGACTCGCAGCAGCCCGACTTCACCATGCTGCCGTCCACGCTTTTCCACAGCGTGGACGTGGTCAAGTCGGCCACCGCCAACGAAACCGACGCCGGCATCAGCGGCGCCATCGACCTGCACACCTACCGCCCGTGGGACCTGCCCAGCGGCTTCACCTACAGCTACTCTGCCAACGGCGAGCGCGGCAGCACCACCGACCGCTGGGGCCCGGAGGCCAACGGCCTGGTTTCGTACAACGACGACGGCAAGTGGGGACTGCTGGTCTCCGCCGATTTCTCCAACACCACGCGCGCGAACTCCACCGAAGGCCTCGACCAATACGGCGTGGTGCTCAACGGCGAGAACGCCACCAGCGCGGGCGGTTACGGCGGCTTCCTGACCTCGTGGAACGGCGCGCCCATCCCGTCGCAGATCCACCAGAACGCCGACGGCAGCGTGGACGTCAACGGCGACGGCAAGTCCAACGGCGTGTTCATGGGCAGCCAGAACATCGGCCTCTACGACACCGTCACCCAGCGCAAGCGCAAGTCCGGCAACCTGTCGTTCCAGGCCGACCTCGGCAACGGCTTCAGCCTGACCAGCGACTACTTCTACTCGCAGCAACGCGAGTGGGTCAGCACCGCCGGCATCCAGTTCAATTCCACCAACTGGCAGGGCGCGACCTACGTGCCGCTGCAGTCGCGCAACACCGGCAGCCCCGCGCTCGGTTCCTACGGCACGCCCGAGCCGGGCTGGGAAGGCTCGCAGCTGTACACCACCCAGGTGTACGAGAAGTGGCCGGGCGACGTGGAATCGTTCTCGCAGATCACCCAGAAAAGCTCCAACGCGAAGAACTTCAACCTGCAGCTGGACTACGACAACGGCGGCTCGTTCACCTTCGGCCTGCGCGGCGTGCACGACACGGCGTTCCAGTCGAACGTGGAAACCGACCTCAACATTTCCGATTCCGACGGCGGTCTGTGGCCCAACGTGCTGAACGACGGCAGCACCACGCCGGGCACCACCATGATCTACCCCTCGCAACTGGGCGGCGACCGCGTGTTCAACGCCAACGGCGTGCCGCAGAACACCGTGCCGATCATCGCGAACTTCGGCGGCCGCTACCTCACCATCGGCATGCCGCCATCGCTGGCCAGCGATTTCGCCAACCCCGCCGGCTGGACGATGAAGACCATCGAATCCTCCGGCGACTACGACCGCCAGGTGAGCCTCAACGCGCTGCGCTTCGACGGCAAGTACGATTTCCAGGACGGCTTCCAGCTCGAATTCGGCCTGCGCGACAGCATCCGCAGCGCCAACAACGTCGGCTGGACGCTGGAGGCACCGGTCTACGCCGGCATGGGCGCCACCGATCCGAACGGCTGCCTGGTGCGCTACGTCGGCGCCGACGTGGTGATGAACACCGGCGCGTGCACCGCAGGCAACGCGGAGGGCTACTACCGCGGGGGGCCGCTGTCCGCGATCTCGATGCCGAACACCGCGGCGCCGCTGTCCGGCAACTGGAAGGAATACACCAACCTGCTCGGTTCCGGCATCAATTACTGGGCGGTCAACCCCGACGCGATGATCAACCCCATCGCCTACTGGAAGTCGCTGTATCCCGGCACCGTCGTCGCGGACGACCCAAGCACCACCTGGGGCGTGGGCCTGCGCGAACTGACCGGCTACCTGCAAGGGGATTTCAGCGGCAGCATCGGCAACATGCCGTACAGCGGCAACGTCGGCGTGCGCATGATCCACACCGACCTCAACGTGACCCAGTACCTGGTCGGCGCGCCCGGCGCCTATGGCGACGTGTCGGCCTCCAACGGCACCTCCATCACCAAGCGCAGCTACCAGGACGTGCTGCCGTCGGCCAACTTCTCGCTGGATATCACCGACAGCCTGAAGTTCCGTCTGGCCTATTCCAAGAACATGATGCCGCTCGACCTCAGCCAGTGGGGCGGCGGCCTGCAGCTGAACTACTCGCTGATGGAAACGCCGCAGGGGCCGATCTACCGCGTCTCCAACGGCCAGTCCACCGGCAATCCGAACCTCAACCCGTGGCGCTCCACCAACTACGGCGCGTCGCTGGAGTACTACATCAACCCCACCAGCATGGTCAGTCTCGCGCTGTTCCGCATCAAGATGGAAAGCTTCATCGCCAACGGCAGCGTGACCAACTGCAGCTACCCCGACGAGGACGGCGTGGTGCGCGACCACTGCATCGTGATCAACGAGCCGGTGCAAGGCTCCGGCAACAGCATCCATGGCGCGGAATTCGACTACCGCCAGGGCTTCACCTTCCTGCCGGGCATCCTGTCCAAGACCGGCATGGAAGTGAACGCCACCTACGCGCCCAGCAACACGGGCGAACGGGACCTGTCCGGCGCCAAGATCCCGTTCCAGGACAACTCCACCAAGTCCGGCAACTTCATCCTGTGGTACCAGGACGACCGCCTCCAGGCGCGCCTCGCCTACAACTACCGTTCGCGGCGCGCGGTGCAGGACCAGGTAGGCGGCATCACCGGCATGGAGATGTACGAGGCGCCGCAGAAGTACCTCGACGCCTCGGTGTCGTACAAGTTCAGCAAGTACGCCGAAGTCTTCCTCGACGGCACCAACCTCACCAACGAGTACCAGCGCTACTACCTGGTGTGGCCCGACCAGCCGGCGCACTCGAATTTCTCCGAGCGCATGTTCATGCTGGGCATACGCGGGCAATGGTGAGCGCGGCGACGGCCGGGGCAGTTCCCTCGCTGCCCCGGCGACTGCGCCAAGTCCCATTCACGCGCAAGCTGAGGATGGGCTATCGACCATCGACCCGTCGTCCCGGCACAGGCCGTGGGTGACGGACACGAAGACGGAACAGTTTCCGGTGCACCCACCCGACAACGACAAGGCCGCCATGCAGGACTCCAGTACGCCTTCGATCACCCGCGACAACGGCTTCCACCGTTCCATCGGCCTGTTCTCGGGCACCGCGATCAACATGACGCAGATGTGCGGCATCGGGCCGTTCATCACCATCCCCATCATGGTCGCCGCAATGGGCGGCCCGCAGGCGGTGATCGGCTGGATCGCCGGCGCGATCCTGGCGATGGCCGACGGCCTGGTCTGGGCCGAGCTGGGCGCGGCGATGCCGGGTTCCGGCGGCACCTACGTCTACCTGCGCGAGGCGTTCCAGTACCGCACCGGCAAGCTGATGCCGTTCCTGTTCATCTGGACGATGCTGCTGGCGATCCCGCTGCTGATGTCCACCGGCATCATCGGCATGGTGGAGTATCTGCAGTTCTTCTTCCCCGGCCTGGGCTGGTGGCCGCTGCACCTGATCGGCGTGGCGGCCACCGCGCTGGTCACCTGGATGCTGTACCGGCGCATCGAGTCGGTGCGCGCGATCACCGTCGCGCTGTGGATCGTCATGCTGGTGTCGGTGGTCGGCGTGGCGGCGGCGGGCTTCTCGCACTTCCATGCGGACTACGCCTTCACCTGGCCGCCCGGCGCGTTCGGCGGCAAGTTCTTCATGGGGCTGGGCGCGGGCCTGGTGATCGGCATCTACGACTACCTCGGCTACAACACCACCGCCTACATCGGCGACGAACTGCGCGACCCGGGCCGCACCATGCCCGGCTCCATCATCGTCTCGGTGATCGCGATGATGGCGGTCTACCTCGTGCTCAACATCAGCGTGCTGGGCGTGGCGCCGTGGCAGGAAATCGCCCAGTCCAAGTCGGTGGCCTCGCTGGTGGTGGAACGCAGCTGGGGGCACCTGGCGGCAGCGGTGATGACGGTACTGATCATCGTGACCGCGTTCGCCTCGGTGTTTACCGGCCTGCTGGGCGGCTCGCGCGTGCCGTTCCAGGCGGCGCACGAGAAGGTGTTCCTGTCGGTGTTCGGGCGCCTGCACGCAAAGCACGGCTTCCCGCACGTGGCGCTGCTGACGATGGGTGCGGTAACCGCCGCCGGCACCTTCTTCGACCTCACCGAGGTCATCAACATGCTGCTGGCCGCGACCATCATCGTGCAGTCGGTGGCGCAGATCGCCGCGCTGGTGGTGCTGCGCAAGCGCCAGCCGAAGCTGGATCGCCCGTACAAGCAGTGGCTTTACCCGGTGCCGTGCATCGTCGCCCTGCTGGGCTGGGTCTACGTCTACGTCTCCGCGTCCACTTCGTCGCTGATCCTGTCCGGCGCATGGATACTCGCCGGCATCGCGGTATTCGCGCTGTGGGCCAGGGCCAACCGCTCGTGGCCGTTCGCGCCGGTGGAAATACGCGAAGCCTATCTCGGGGAACATTGACGCCATGCGCATCCAGATTCGACACACCCGCTCCGCGTTGCTTGCGTTGCTGCTGGCCGCGCCGCTCGCCCATGCGCAGGCGACGAACTACGCCGCCACGCACGTCGATGGCGACGCCGGCGCCAGCACCGCCATCGGCCACTGGCTGATCCAGGACAGCGCGAAGGCACAACAGGGTGGCGCGGAAATCTCCGCCAACGGCTACGCCACCAAGGGCTGGTACCCGGTCAGCGGCCGCTCCACGGTGATGGCCGGATTGCTGGAGAACGGCACCTACAAGAACGTGTTCCACAGCGACAACCTGCGTGCCGTGCAGGTGCCGGATTCCAGCGGCAGCCTGTTCGTGACGCCGTGGTGGTATCGCAGCGAGTTCGTGCTGCCGGCCGCTGCGAAGGGCATGCATACCCTGCTGCGCACCAACGGCATCATCGCCAGCGCCGACGTGTGGTTGAACGGGACCCGCGTCGCCGACAGCGCCGGCGCCTACCCCGTCCACGACATCGACGTGACGCCGTGGGTGCATGCGGGCGCCAACACGCTTGCGCTGGACGTGCATCCGGCCGATCCGCGGATGGCGCTGACCACAAGCTGGGTGGACTGGAACCCCACGCCGCCGGACAACAACATGGGCCCGTGGCGCGGCGTGGACATCGTGCGCACCGGCCCGGTCGAGCTGCGCTGGCCGCAGGTGATCCCGTCGCTGGCGCTGCCCGACCTTGCGCACGCCGACCTGGCCGTGAAGGTGGAAGCGCGGAACCTCGACACGGTGGCGCACGATGCGACGATCGCCGGCACGGTGGCCGGCGTCTCCCTGCAGCAAACCATCCACCTCGCAGCGGGACAGGTGCAGGTGGTCGCGTTCTCGCCGAAGACCACGCCCGGCCTCGCGCTGGACCATCCAAAAATCTGGTGGCCGATCGGCATGGGCGAGCATCCGCTGTACCGGCTCGACCTCACCGCCACGGTCGACGGCGCGATCTCCGACCAGGCCGGCGCCACCTTCGGCATACGCAGCGTCACTTCCAGCCTCACCAGGCAGGGCTACCGCCAGTTCTTCGTCAACGGCCAGCCGTTGCTGATCCGCGGCGCGGGCTGGGCGCCGGACATGTTCCTGCGCGACGACCCCGCGCGCATGCAGGCCGAGTTCGCCTACGTGCGCAACCTCGGCCTCAACACCATCCGCAGCGAGGGCAAGCTGGAAGACCAGCGCTTCTACGACCTCGCCGACCGCGACGGCATCCTGATCCTGGCCGGCTGGGAGTGCTGCGACAAGTGGGAGTCGGCTGCCAAGACCGGCGGCGCGCCGTGGGATGCCGCCGACGAGAAGGTGGCTGCCGATTCCATGGCCAGCGAGGCGCGCCTGTTGCGCAACCATCCCTCGGTGATCGGCTTCCTGATCGGCAGCGACAACGCGCCGCCGCCGGCCATCGCGACGATGTACGTGGATACGCTGCGCGCGGCGGACTGGCCGCTGCCGATCATCGCGGCGGCCACGCCGCAGGGCACCGCCGAGACCGGCCCCTCCGGCATGAAGATGGCCGGACCCTACGACTGGATCCCGCCCTCGTACTGGTACGCCGACAAGCTCGGCGGCGCGTTCGGATTCGACTCCGAGGTCAGCGCGGGCGCCACCATCCCGCGGCTGGAAGACCTTGAGCGCATGCTGTCGCCGCAGGAGCAGGAGGCACTGTGGAAGTACCCCATGCTGCGCCAGTACCACGCCTCGGCGGACTGGTCGCCGTTCGCCGTGCTGACGGCGTTCGACGAGGCGCTGGCGCACCGCTACGGCGCCCCCACCAGCCTGGCCGACTATGTCGCCAAGGCCCAACTCGACAACTACGACAACGTGCGCGCGCAGTTCGAGGCGTTCAACGCGCACATGGACGCGGCCAACCCTTCCACCGGCGTGATCTACTGGATGCTCAACAACGCCTGGCCTTCGCTGCACTGGCACCTGTACGACTACTACCTCAACCCGGCCGGCGCGTACTACGGCGCCAAGAAGGCCAACGAGCCGCTGCACATCCAGTACGCCTACGACACGAACGCCGTCGTGCTGGTGAACCACACGCTGGCCGACGCGCACGGCCTGCAGGCCGACATCCGCGTGCGCAACCTGGACGGCCGCGTGCGTTACCGGAAGCACGTGCAAGGCATCGACCTCGCCGGCAACCGCGCGCGGCAACTGCTGGCGCTGCCGGCCGTTGCCGGCCTGTCGCGCACCTACTTCATCGAGCTGGAACTTTCCGATGCCGCCGGCAAGCCGGTCAGCCGCAACGTCTACTGGCTCTCCACGCAGCCGGACGTGCTCGACTGGGCGCACTCCAACTGGTATCTCACGCCGCTGACCGGGTACGCCGACCTGACCGCGCTGAAGTCGCTGCCGGCAGCGACCAACGACATCCGCGCAACGACGCGGCGCGAGGGCGACGAGGAGGTCACCACCGTGACGCTGTCGGTGCCCGCGTCGTCCAGGGCCGTGGCACTCTTACTGCACGCGGCGATCCGCCGCGGCGCACACGGCGGCCTCGCGCTGCCGATACGCTGGAGCGACAATGACGTCACACTGTGGCCCGGCGAGTCGCTGGTGTTGACTGCACGCTATGCGGCGCAGGACACAACCGCGCCGCAGGTCGAGGTGGACGGCTGGAACGTTCCGCGCCGGAGCGTGCAGGCCGCCTCCAAGCCATCCGATTGAGCCGACACCGGGAGCGCATCGTTGAATCCAGGCTGGCATCCATGACGCGCGTGACCATCAACGACGTCGCCCGCGCCTCGGGCACCTCGAAAAAAACCGTGTCGCGGGTACTCAACAACGAGCCCAACGTGCGCGACGCCGTGCGCGACCGCGTGCTGGCGGCGATGGCGGAGCTCAACTACCGCCCGCTCACCTCGGCGCGCAGCCTGGCGACCAACCGCTCCTTCATGATCGGCCTGCTGTACGACAACCTGTCGCCCAGCTACATCATGGAAGTGCAGGCCGGCGTGCTGGCGGCCTGCGAGGCGCAGCACTACAGCATGATGGTGCAGCCGCTGGTTTCGACGGCGCCGGATCTCGTCGCGCGCGTCGAGGACATCCTGTCGCGGCACCGGCCCGACGGGCTGATCCTCACCCCGCCGATCACCGACCACCCGCAGCTGCTCGAACACCTGCGCAAGGCCTGCCTGCCGTTCGCCTCGATCGCCCCGCTCCACGGCGAGGACTGCATCGGCGTGATGCTGCGCGAGCGCGAAGCGGCCGCGGCGATGGTGGAATACCTCGCGTCGCTCGGCCACCGGCGCATCGCCCACATCATCGGCGATCCCAAGCACGGCGGCGGCGTCTGGCGCCTCGCCGGTTTCCGCGACGGCATGCAGCGCGCCGGATTGCAGGAAAACCCCGCCTACATGGTGCAGGGCCGTTTCTCCTTCGAATCCGGCGTGGCCGCCACGCGCCAGCTGCTGGCGCTGCGGCAGCGCCCCACCGCCATCTTCGCGGCGGACGACGACATGGCCACCGGCGCGATCTGGGCCGCCGCTGAAGCCGGCGTGGCGGTGCCCGGCGAAATCTCCATCTGCGGCTTCGACGACACCAACATCGCCACCCAGGTCTGGCCGCCGCTGACCACCGTGCACCAGCCCGTGCGCGAGATGGGCCGGCGCGCCACCGAGGAGCTGCTGCTGCGCGTGCAGGACAAGGGCGACGCCCGCATGGTCGAGGTCGGCTACGAAATGCGCATACGCGCCTCGACCGCGCCGCCGCCTTGAACGGCCCGAGTACCATCACCAGGCCATCCAATCCGGTCGCCGATGCCGCGACCGGCCGTCCCGGCTGACCATGTTCAAGCGGACCATCACGTGAAAATCGTCATCGATGATCTGACCCATCCCAAGGTCCACGCCCTGCTTCGGGAGCACTTGGCGGGCATGCACGTCCATTCGCCTCCCGGGAACGTGTTCGCACTGGATCTGGGCGGATTGAAAGTGCCGGAGATCACGTTCTGGACTGCCTGGGACGAAACGGAACTCATGGGCTGCGGCGCCTTGAAGGAACTCGATGCCGCGCACGGCGAAATAAAATCCATGCGCACGGCCGCAGGGCATTTGCGCAAAGGCGTTTCCCGGGAAATCCTCGACGCCATCCTGGCCGAGGCCAGGCGCAGAGGCTATTCGAGAGTGAGCCTGGAAACCGGCTCCACGGCGGCTTTTGCCCCGGCGCATGCGCTGTATGAGCAGGCCGGCTTTGTACGCAGCGGGCCCTTCGGCGACTATTCGCCAAATAGCTTCAGCATGTTTTTTACGAGAACGATTTGACAGGCCCGCCCGCCTTTCACCGGACGGGCGGACGCTCATCGGCCGATTCGAGCCACCCATCAGGAAACCATCGGCATGCCCACTGCACCCGACGCCAGCAAGCCGCTGCGGAAATTCCACTTCATCTCTGGGCTGCCGCGCTCCGGCACCACCCTGCTGGCCGCCATCCTCAACCAGAATCCGCGCTTCCGCGCCGGCATGACCAGCCCGCTGGCCGACATCATGGGCGTGGTGATCGCGGAGGCGAGCAGCAAGAACGATTTTTCGTTCGACGTCTCCGACGAACAGCGCGCCTCGCTGCTGCGCGGCCTGGTCGAGAATTTCTATGCGCCGCAGGAAGGCGCCGAGGTGGTGTTCGACACCAGCCGCCTGTGGTGCAGCCGCATGCAGCTGCTGGACACGCTGTTTCCCGGCGTGAAGGTGATCGCCTGCGTGCGCCAGCTCGCCTGGGTGCTGGACAGCATGGAGCGGCTGGTGCGCCGGCAACCGGTCAGCGTCAGCAAGGTGTTCCGCTTCGACACCAACACCACGGTGTACTCGCGCGTCGAGGCGTTGACCGACCCGCGCGGCATGGTGGGCTTCGCCTACCAGGCCACCAAGGACGCGTTCTACGGCCCGCACGCGCGGGACCACCTGCTGATGCTGACCTACGAAAGCCTGGTGCGCGACCCGGCCGCGGCGATGCGCGCGGTCTATCGGTTCCTCGGCGAACCCTGGTTCGAACACGATTTCGACCGCATCGAATACCGCGCCGACGAGTTCGACGCCCGCGTCGGCATGCCCGGCCTGCATTCCGTGCGGCCGAAGGTGGAGGCCGTCGAGCGCCAGTCCATCCTGCCGCGCGAGATCTTCGGCCGCTTCGCGAACGAGGCGTTCTGGGCGGACCCGAAGAACAACGTCAACCAGGTACCCATCGTGTGACGGCGCAAGGGCAGCGCACTGCGATGCCCGCTGGCCATGCCGAACACCGGATACGACACGGGCCGCATGCGCGGCCCGTGTCCTTGTCCATCAAGCAAACGCCGGCCGGCGATGGCCGGCCGGCGACGCGGCGCTCAGAGCGCGGCGTCCTTGAGCTTCTTCAGCGGACGCACCTTCACCTTCACGGTGGCCGGCTTGGCGGCAAACACCTGTTCCTGCTTGGTGAACGGGTTGATGCCGGTGCGCTTCGGCTTGGCCGGCACCTTCACCGCGTTGACCTTGAACAGGCCCGGCAGGGTGAACTGGCCGACGCCCTTTTTGTGCAGGGAGCCGAGCACGACGTGCTCCAGCGAGGCGAGCACGGCCTTGACGTGCTTGGCTTCGACGCCGGCGTGCTGGGCGATGTGGGCGATCAGGCCGGACTTGCTCAGCGTGTCGCCGATCGGCTTGACGGCGGCGGGAGCCTTCGGCGCCGGTTTAGCGGCCTTGGCGGGGGCTTTCTTGGCAGTGGTCTTGGTAGCCATGGGCATCCATTGAGTGATGGTTGAGGCACCGCCCCCAGTGAGGCGATGGCCGTGCGGCCTGCACAATCTACGCGAAATTTAGGCGTTTGGTGTAGTTGCGGCGCGACAAATTTACAGGTCGCGCACCACACGGAAACCCACGCGCCCGCTGCGCGTGCCGGCATCGACGCCCTGCCGCCATGCCGAACGCGCCTGTTCGGGGGAACTGCCCCACGATCCGCCGCGCAACACGCGCGTGCCGCAGCCCGGATTGATCCACGCGGTGCCGTCGACCGGAGCACGAATGAAGTTGTCGTGCCAGCAGTCGGCGGTCCATTCGGTGACGTTGCCGCCCATGTCGTAGAGGCCGAACGGGTTGGGCGCGAAACTCATCACCGGCGCCGGCCCCCAGTAGTCGTCGCCGTAATCGCGGAAGGCGTGGCTCCAGCGGCGGCCGCTGGGCGACCGGTCGCGCGAGCCGGTGAGGTTCTCCACCTTGCTCTTGGGCGTGCCGTCGCCCCACCAGTAGCGCGTGGTGGTGCCGGCGCGCAACGCGTAGGCGAACTCGGCTTCGCTGGGCAGGCGGTAGGTCTTGCCGGTGCGCTGGCTGAGCCAGTCGGCATAGGCCTTGGCGTCGGCCCACGAAATGTTGACCACCGGAAGGTTTTCCGCGGCCTTGTGGCCGGCGTAGTCGTCCTGCCAGGTGGCGCTGCCGTCGTCGCGCATCGTGCCGCTGCGCTCGTCGTAGACGCTGGCGCCGCCATGCTTGACCGAATCGGGCACGTAGCCGCTCGCGCGCACGAATTCGCGGAACTGGCCCACGGTGATCGCGCTGCGCGACATGGCGAAACCCTGCGTGATGCCGACCATGTGCTGCGGCAGTTCGCTCGCGTTGCGGCCGTCGTCGCTGTTCGTGGCGCCCATCAGGAAGGTGCCGGTGGGGATCACCACCATCGCGGGCGATTGCCCCGCGATGTCCACGTAGCGGTCGCTGAACACCTGCCCCGGCTTGTGGCTGTCGTAGAGCTGCGCGTCGAGCAGCTGCTGGTTGAACGCGGCGAGGCCGGCCACTTGCGGGCTGATCGCCTGCGCCTGCGCGGCGAGCTGCTTGGCCAAGGCGATGTTGCCTGCGTCAAGCGCGGAACTGGCCTGACTCAGCACGACGCTGGCGCGCGCATTGCGCATGTTGTCCACGCGCTGGCGCACGTCGTGCAGTTGCTGCGAACCGGGCCGGATCGCCTGCGCCTCGGCAAGCACCTTGTCCGCATCGGCGAAATCGTTCTTCGCCACTGCGGCCAGCGCGCGATCCAGCACCGCGTGCTGCACGTCCAGGATGCCCTGCTCGGCCACCGCGTTCTGCGGATCGCGACGCTGCACCTCGCGGTAGATGTCCAACGCGCTGTGGCCGACGGGCTGGTCCACCTTGCCCTGCTGCAACAGGCCCGCCGCCTTCACCAGCAACGGGCGCACTTCGGCCAGCGTGTTGAGTGCGGCCGTGAGGCGCACGACGGCGTCGTCGCTGCCGGGCAGCTGCTGCAACGCCGCCAGGTGCTCGCCCGCATCCTCGGCATCGCCCAGTGCGATTTCGCGCTCGGTCTGCGCCACCAGCCGCGCGCGCACGTCGATCACGCCCTGCGCGGCGCGGCGGCTGTCCGCCTTGTCCTTGACCGCCTGCACGAAGAGCGCGGCGGCGCTGTCCGCGTCGCCGGTCAGATGGCCGGCGGCGAGCGCCTTGTCGGCCCGCTCCAGCAGCGCGCGCAGTTTCGGCGGATCGGGGGTGAGCTGCTTCGGCAGATCCGCATCCTCGCGCGCCAGCCGGGCGGCGATCACCGCGGTGGGCGCCAGGGTGAGCGGCGGCCCGGCATTCAACTCTTCGGCGGCCGGCTGGTTGGCCATCGCCGCGCCGCCCGCCGCGCTTGCCGGCAGCACCGGCACGCTGCGCCGCACGGCCACGTCCGGCTCTGCATGGAACAGATTGGGGAAGAAGTGGTAACCCAGGCCGAGCGCCAACACGACGATGCCCACCATGCCGCCGAAATTGCGTTGACGTTGCAGCGTGTCGTTGCTCGGCATGCTTGGGCGTTCCCGGATCGGCCTGTTATCGTGCGCCGCCCACCTTATGTCACCTCCGGTGACGGGGCAATCCACGCCCCCGCGATTTCGAGGAATGCGCATGCCCCTGCCCGACGCCACCGCCGACTGGATCGCCGACCACGCCGCGCTGCAAGCCTGGCTCGACGCCGTGCCGGCGGGCGCCGTGGTCGGCATGGACACCGAATTCATGCGCCGCGACAGCTTCCATCCGCAGCTCGCCCTGCTGCAGCTGGGTTGCCTGGGCCGCCACGCGCTGGTCGACCCGCTGGCCTTCGCCATCGGCGACGCGCTGCAACCGAAGCTGGGCGACGGCGACGCCGTCACCGTGATGCACAGCGCCGGCGAGGACCTGGAAACGCTGGCGCCGCTGCTGCCCGACGGCCCGCGCACGCTGTTCGACACCCAGATTGCCGCCGCCTTCGCCGGCATGGGGCTTGGCATCAGCTACCGCGCGTTGGTCGCAGAACTCTGCGGCGACGAACTGGACAAGGGCGAAACGCGCTCGGACTGGATGCAGCGCCCGCTCACCGACTCGCAGCGCAGCTACGCGGCGCTGGACGTGGTGTACCTCGAATCCATCCACGCCCAACTCGCCGAGCGCCTGCGCCAGCGCGACCGCAGCGCATGGTCTGCCGAGGACTGCGAACGCCTGAAGCGTCGCGCCAGCCGCCGCGACGGCGATCCGCAACCGCAACGCGCCTTGCGCGGCGCCGCCGAATGGCCGATGGAGCAGCAGGCACGGCTGCGCCGCATCCTGCTGTGGCGCGACCGCAGCGCACGCACGCTGGACCGCCCGCGCCCCTGGCTGCTCGACGACGCGCTCTCGCTGAGCCTCGCCCAGCAGCCGCCCGCCAGCCTCGCCGAACTGGAACAGCGCAGCCGCGGCCAGCGCGCCCTGCGCAGCGCCCAGCGCAACGAACTGTTCGCCCTGCTGCGCGAGCCCGTCGACGCCGGCGAAATCGCCGCCACCCGGCCCATCCCCGCCCATCCGCAGGGCGAGGCGAAGAAAGCGCTGGGCGCGATGAAGACGCTGATCGACGAACGCGCCGCCGAACTCGACCTGCCCCCCGGCCTGCTCTGCCCGCGCAAGGTACTGGAGGAATACGTGGTCACCGCCGAGTGGCCGGACTTCCTCGACGGCTGGCGCGGCGACGTGCTGCGCGAACGCCTGCCCGGCCTGCTGCCCGGCTGAACGCAGGGCAGTCTTGCCCGCCCCTGTCCGAGTGGCTATGATGCCCATCCCTTTCGGGGCCATAGCTCAGCTGGGAGAGCGCGTCGTTCGCAATGACGAGGTCGGGAGTTCGATCCTCCCTGGCTCCACCAAACACAGAAAATGCCGCCCTCGGGCGGCATTTTTTTGGCCTACGCCCTGGCAGCGTCGGCGGACCACCACGCGCGCGACGTCAGGACGCGCGCCACCGGGTTTCGCGACCGCCGGTCAACCGGCCGGCGCCGCAACGAAGATCCTCGCGACCTCTCCATCATCGAGCGCGCGCCACGCCCCCGGCGCCAGTCCGTCCAGCGCGAGCGTGCCGATGGCCACGCGCTGCAACGTTTCGACGTGGTTGCCGGTGGCGGCGAACATGCGGCGCACCTGGTGGTAGCGGCCCTCGGTGACGGTGAGGCGCGCGTGGCGCGGGCCGAGCACTTCCAGCATGGCAGGTGCCAGCGGCGTGGTTTCGGATTCCAGCAGCAGCGTGCCGCTGGCGAACAGCGCGGCTTCGTCGCCGCGCAGGTCCTGCGCCAGGGTGGCTTCGTAGACCTTGGCCACCTCGGCCTTGGGCGAGATGATCCGGTGCAGCAGCGCGCCGTCGTCGGTGAACAGCAGCAGGCCCGAGGTGTCGCGGTCGAGCCGGCCCACGGTGGACAACGCGGGTTCGCGCACACGGTAGCGCGGCGGCAGCAGGTCGTAGACCACGCGACCGGGGTCCTTGCGCGAGCAGGTGACGCCCAGCGGCTTGTGCATCATCAGCACCAGGCCGGGCGGCGGGTCGAGCGGCTCGCCGTCGATGCGAATCTGTGCGTGCTCCACCTTGTCGTCGGCGTAGAGCACCTCGCCATCGGCATCGGTGATGCGGCCCTCGCGGAACATCCACGCCACGTCCTTGCGGCTGCCGTAGCCGAGGTTGGCGATCAGCTTGACCAGTTTCATGCACGCACCCCGCGGGCCTCGATCACCTTGAAGCCGTCCTGCAAGGCGAGCTGGCGCACCTCGGCGAAGCGCGCGCCGAGCAGCGCCTCGTAAGGCAGGTGGCGGTTGGCCACGATCAGCAGGCGGCCCTGCGGCGTCAGCGCATCGGCAGCGCTGGCGATGAAGGCGCGGCCGAGTTGCGGCAGGTCCGCGCGACCGAGATGGAACGGGGGATTACTGACAATGACGTCGTAGCGATCCAGCAACCCACGGGTGACGTCATGCCAATACACGTTCATGTGCAATCCGCGACCGGCCTTGGCCACGGCATGGCCCACGTTGCGGTGCAAAGGCCCGAAGGCGCGCTCTTCGGCTTCGTACATGTCCAATGCCGCAAGGCGCGGGCAGCGTTCGATCAGTTGCGCGGAGAGATAGCCATACCCTGCCCCGAGATCGGCCATGCGGCCGTGCAAGTCTTCGGGAAAATGCGCGGCGAGCAAAGCAGAAGCACGATCCACGCGATCCCACGCGAACAGGCCCGGACGGCTCCACCAGCCGTCGGCGGTTTCGCGCGGCGCGTCCAGTGCGCGCCACGCGTCCTGCAAGGCGCGGTCCACGTCGTCCGGCTTCGGCGTGGTCCAGAACACGCGGCAGTGATGCTTGGAGAGATTGCCCACCGAACCCGCCAGGCGAGCGAGATCCGCCTCGCCGGACTTCGCGCCTTCGGCCTTGGCCATGCTGGCTACCAGGGTGCCGCCGGGCGCAAGGTGGTCGAGTGCGCGGACGAACAGCGCACGCGCCTCGTCGCGCTGGCGCGGCGGCAGCAGCAAGACCAGCGGAAAGGTTTCGCCGGGCGACGCTTCGCCCACGCGCAGGCCGCAACGCGCAAGCTCGTCGGCGAAAGGAAGGAAACTCTGCTCGCACAGCCAGCCCGGTTGCGCGGTTTCGCGCAGGCGCACGCCGGCGCGGGCGCGCAGGCACAGCGCACGGCCATCCGGCGGAAGCTTCAGCACGCCGCTGTCGAAGGGCACGAACAGGGCGGACAGCGCCGCCTCGGGCGCGTCGGCGGCGAAGCCGGCGCTCACGGCTGTGCGGGCGGCGCCGCGGTGGAGCTTGCCGCGGGCAGTTCCTCCACCATCTGCGCCGCCAGCGGCTGGTAGCCGCCCTCGAAATGGTGGTCGCCGTTCTTGGCGTGCACGGTCACCCACGCAGGCAGGCCGGGGTCGGTGCACAGGGCGTCGTCGGCCTCTTCCTTGCCGTAGTAGCAGACCACCGGGAACTGGTGCTTGATCGCCACCACCGGCGGCAGCGCGTTGTAGTGCGGCACCTTGTTGAACTTCTCCAGCACGGTCTTCACGAAGGCCTTGAAGCGGCCCTGCGTGATCATGTAGCCCTCGAACTGGATCTCGAAGCTGGCGTCGCGGCTGGGCGAGAGCAGCACCAGCTGGGTGATGCGCGCGCGGTTGGCCGGGCTGAGCTTGTCGATGAAGGTGGGCAGCACGTCGGCGCCGAAGGAGAAACCCACCAGCCACACGCGGCGCTTGTGCCACTTGGCCAGGTACTTGGTCATCAGCGCATCGAGTTCGGCGGCGCACTTGTCCGGGTCGCGGCCGCGCCAGAAATACTTGAACGCGTTGACGCCGAGCACCGGAATGCCATCCGCCGCGAAGGCGTTGCCGAGCTGCTTGTCGAGGTCGGCCCAGCCGCCGTCGCCGGAATACAGGATGGTGAGCACGTCGCCCTTGCCCGCCGGCGCCTGCACTCCGGCCGCAGGCGTGAGCACGATGGTGGACTGTTCGAGGCTGGGCTTGGAAAACGGCGTCCAGATCAACAAGGCCAGCCCCAGCACGCACGCACCCACACCCGACCACATCATCCGCTTGCCTCTCTTTGTCATGCTCATCGACGCACCACACCGGTAATGCCGCCGGAAATCAGGCCGGCCACGTTGGCAAGTATCACCGGCAGCGCGATGCCGCCCGGCACGGCCATGTAGCGCGGTTCCCATTCGGGATCGAACTTGTCCTTGTAGCGCTGCAGGCCCTGGAAATTGTAGAAGCGTTCGCCGCGGCCGAACACCAGCGCGCCGAACCGGTTCCACAGCGGCGCCTGGCGCCGGCTGGTGAGGCCGGCCAGCGGCGCCATGCCGAGGTTGAACCAGCGGTAGCCGTGCTGCTTGGCCCACTGCATCAGTTCGACGAACAGGAAATCCATGAGGCCGGACGGCCCTTCGGGCGTGAAGCGCATCAGGTCCAGCGAGGCTTCCTCGCGCGTCTCGGTGAGGAACAGGTTGGCGAAGGCCAGCAACTGCTCGCCCTGCCACACCAGCGCCATCGGCGTGCGCACGAGATAGCGCGGATCGAACGAGCCCAGCGAGAAACGCTTCTCGCGCGCGTTCTTGTCGCTGAGCCACGCGTCGGAAATCTGTTTCAACCGCGGCAGCAGCGGCGCCACCGCGTCGGCCGGGATGATCTCCAGCCGCAGGCCGTCGCGGGCGAGCTTGTTGAGGGTGCCGCGCAACGTCTTCTTCGACTTGCCGTCGAGGTTGAAGTGCTCCAGGCGCACGCGCGCCTCCTCGCCGATCTTCAGCAGGTTCATGCCCACTTCGAGGTACATGTCCAGGTCGGCCGGGCTGACCTGGTAGAACACCGGCCAGCCGCCCGCGCGCTCGCATTGCTCCATGAAGGTCCACACCAGCTCGCGCCGCGCGTCCTCGTCCTCGCCGACCGGGTCGCCCATGGTCACCCAGCTGCGGCCGGCGGTGTCGTACATCAGGAAGGCCTTGCCGTCGGCGTCGAACAGCAGGCGCTTGTCGCCCATCAGCGCCAGGTGCGCCTGCGCGGAGTGGAAGTTGCGGATCAGCGGCAGCGCCCGCTCGAGTTCCACCTCGCTGGGCGGCGCGCGGCGCAGGCGGCGCGGCTTGATGAGGCTGGCCAGGGCGAACAGCAGGCCGGCCGCGGCCGCGCCCACCAGGGCGCGCAACGCGCGCGAGGCGCCCTCGTGGAAGCTGAACTCCCACCACAGGCTGTTGCTGTATTCCACGTGCTTGTAGCTGAACATCACCAGCCAGGTGGTGCAGCCGAACACGGCGAGGATCGCCACGATCCAGCCCCACGAGAAGTGCCCGCCGAACAGCGAGGCGCGCCGGTAGAACAGCCGGTGCGCCGGCGCCAGCGCCATCGCCAGCAGGGCCAGCATCGAGGCTTCCTCGTAGTCGATGCCCTTGAGCAGGGAGAACACCGCGCCCACCACCAGCAGCACCAGGGTCGCCCAATAGGCCACGTCCAGCCGCCGTTGCAGGCCGCGCGCGAGGATCAGCAGCATCATGCCGATCACGCTGGCCAGGAAGTGCGAGACCTCGAGTACCGACAGCGGCAGCGCGTCGCGCAGGATCTCCATGCGGTCCGGCAGCGCGCGCGTGGCGCCAGAGAACAGCAGCACCGCGCCCGACACCAGGGTCAGCCCCGCGAAGAACGAGGGCAGCAGGCCGGTGAACCACGGCGACCACAGCGATTGCCGGCGGAAACCGCGCGCCTCGCGCTGCAGCACCAGCATGGTCGCCGCGCACAGCGGCATCAGGTAGTAGACGACGCGGAACATCGCCAGCGCACCGAGGATGGGCGCGGCCAGATGCTTGTCGTCGGTGGCGTGGAAGCCGGCCAGCATCACCGTCTCGAACACGCCCAGGCCGCCCGGCACGTGGCTGATCAGGCCCACGATCTGCGCGATCACGAAGATCGCCAGGAAATGCCCGAAGGTGGCGTGCAGGCTGTCCGGCATCAGCACGTACATCACCGCCGCCGCCAGCCACCAATCCAGCGCCCCCACCAGCACCTGGCGCAGCGCCGGCAACGGGCGCGGCAGCAGCACGCGCCAGCGCCACAGCGTGAGCGGCCGGCGGACGAAGCCGCCGAGTATCCATGCCAACGGCACCGCCGCCAGCGCGAGCGCCAGCGGGATCCGCCAATCCGCCATCGGCATGCCGGCCGGCAACGGCACCACCAACAGCGTCACCCCGGTCAGCGCCAGCAGGCCCAGCCAGAAGCTCAGCGTGCAATACAGCACCAGCTTGGCGATCTCGGTGGTGGAGAGGCCGTTCTGCAGGTAGAAGCGGTAGCGGATCGAGCCCGAGACCAGGAACGACATGCCCACCGCATTGCTGAAGGCATAGCTGATGAACGAGATCAGGGTCACCCGCCGCCACGGCAGCGACTTGCCGATGGACTCCAGGCCGAAGCGGTCGTACAGCGACATCGCGCCGAAGCCCAGCATGGTCAGCACGATGGCCAGCAGCAGACGGGCGCGCGACACGCTGGCCACGTACTCGCGGATCTCGTGATAGGTGACGTGGCGCGCCAGCAGGTGCAGCGCCCACATCGCCAGCACCAGCATGCCCACCGACAGCAACGGGCCGGCCACGCGGCGCAGCATCGCCGTCCGCTCACCCGGCGGATTCAATACATCATCCGTGCGTGGCACTTTCTCGACTTTTTCCTGCGGCTCCACGCGACGCTCGTTTTCCCTGGGGACGACGGATTTTAAGGCACGCCATGTTGCAAGCGGTGAACGCCGTCAGCGCGTCGGCGCACCCTGCCCCTGGCGCGCGATCCAGCGGTACATCAGGAACACGCTGGCCACGAACACGATGCCGCCGATCCACTGCGCCGCCTCGCCGAAGCCTGCGCCCACCAGCGCCAGCGGCGCTGCCTTGCCGGAGATGCCGACGATGAACGCGATGATCACGCCCATCACGCTCTCGCCCACGATCAGGCCCGAAGCGAGCAGGACACCGAGCTGCTTGGTGGCCTCCGGCTTCTTCGAACGGCGATCCGCGCGGCGGTCGAAGAACCAGCCCACCACCGAACCCACCACCACCATCAAGGTGCTGACGGTCGGCAGGTAGATGCCCAGCCCCACCGCCAGCGGCGGCACACGCATGCGCTTGGTGGTGCGCGCGAGGATTTCGTCGATCACGATGATGCCGACGCCGATCCAGATGCCGGTGACGATCAGGCTCCAGTCGATGTTGTTGGTGATCACGCCCTGCGCCAGCGCGGAGATCAGCCCCGCCTGCGGCGCCGGCAGCGCATGCGCGCCGGCACCGGCCACGCCCACGAAGCCGTAGGCCTTGTTGAGCAGGTTCAGCACCGGCGGAATCACCGCGGCGCCGGCGATCACGCCGATGACCAGCGCCACCTGCTGGCGCCACGGCGTGGCGTCGACGAGCTGGCCGGTCTTGAGATCCTGCAGGTTGTTGTTGGCGATGGCCGCCACCGTGAACACCACCGAGGTGATGAACAGCGCGAACGCCACCAGCGCCTTGCCTTCCTCCGGCCCGACGTGTGGCTTCACGAACGCCACCAGCAGCAGCGCGGCGGCGATCACCACGAGGATGCCCACGCCCGACAGCGGGCTGTTGGACGAACCGATCAGGCCGGCCATGTAGCCGCACACGGTGGACACGAAGAAGCCCATCAGCACCACGAAGGCCACGCCGCCGATGGCGAGCACTGCAACCTGGTCGCCCAGCCCGCTGATCGAACCGAAGTAGCCGAGCAGCCAGGCGATCGGCACGAAGCACGCCAGCGTGACCAGGCCCACGATGCCGATCGGGATGTCGCGCTCGGTGCGCGGCAGCGAATCGGCCTTGCCGGACTTGCGCACGCGCGACGCCGCCATTGCCGAAGCCAGGCCGCTGATCACCGGCTTCACCAGCTTGGCCAGCGTCCAGATCGCCGACACGCCGATGGCGCCGGCGCCGACGAAACGCACCTTGTGGCTCCAGGTGGCGTTGGCGAGATCCGCCACGGACTGGCTCATGTCGCCCAGCACCGAGTAATGCGGCACGCCCCAGCCCCAGCCGATGACGGCGCCGATAAGCATCGCGATACCCACCGACAGGCCCACCAGATGACCGATGGCGAACAGCGCGAAGGAAAGGTTGAAATCGAAGCCGCTGACCGCGCCCTTGTCGTTCACGCGGAAGTTGCGCACGAAATCCGACGCGAACACCTGCGTGGCGACCACCACGGCGAACACGGCCGAGACGATGGAACCCCACAGCACGGCGAGCAGGCCGGCGCGGCTTTCTTCCGCGCTGCCGGCATCCGCGTCTTCGCCGGTGCCCACCTTGAGCACTTCGGCGCAGGCGAGGCCTTCCGGATACGGCAAATCGGTATCGGTCACCAGCGCGCGGCGCAGCGGGATGGAATACATCACGCCCAGGATGCCGCCCAGCGCGCAGATGGCGAACGACGTCCAGAACGGGAAGTCGGCCCACCAGCCAATCATGATCATGCCCGGCAGCACGAAGATGATCGAGGACAGCGTGCCGGCGGCCGAGGCCACCGTCTGCACGATGTTGTTCTCCTGGATCGTGGAGTTCTTCATCGCCCGCAGGATCGCCATCGAGATCACCGCCGCCGGGATCGAAGTGGCGAAGGTCAGGCCGGCCTTGAGGCCGAAGAACACGTTGGCCGCAGTGAACACCACCGTGATGACGATGCCGATGACCAGGCCGCGCAAGGTCAGTTCGGCGCGCGAGGACGCGCTGGATGCGGATGGATTCACGCTGGTACTCCCCGATGGACGCTGGCGCGCACGATAGCGTGGATTGGGCCCTTCTGCCCATCTTTCGGCGTTGCGGCGGCAAACGCCGCGCGTCCGCGACTGCTGACAACAGGCTGTCAGCAGCTCTCCGCCACGCTGAGCCCCGTCCAAACCCCGGAGCTTCGCCATGACCACGCCCCCGATCACCTTGTACGGTTGCGCCCCCGCCTTCGGCCTGCCCGACCCCAGCCCCTTCGTCACCAAGACCGAGGTTCAGCTGCAGATGGCCGGCCTGCCCTACCGCAAGGTGTTCGCCATCCCGCCGGAAGCGCCCAAGGGCAAACTGCCGTACATCGACGATGCGGGCGAGATCGTCTGCGACTCCAGCTTCATCCGCGCCCATCTGGAGCGCACCTACGACGCGGATCTCGACGCCGGCCTCGATGCGCGCCAGCGCGCCGAGGCCTGGGCCGTCGAACGCCTGCTGGAAGACCACCTGTACTGGGCAATGGTGTGGTTCCGCTGGATCGACGCCGACAATTTCGCCAAGGGCCCCGCGCATTTCGTCGACCGCGCGCCGGAGGAGGCTCGCCAGCAGCTGCGCGAGAACATGCAGGCCGCCAGGCAGAACGAGCTGCATGCGCACGGCCTCGGCCGCCATTCGCGCGAACAGATCGCCGTGTTGGGCACCCGCTCCATCGACGCGCTGGCCGTGCTGCTCGGCGAGCAGGATTACCTGTTCGGCGACCGGCCGCACGGCGTGGACGCCACCGGTTTCGGCATGCTCGCCGCCGTGCTCACGCCGTTCTTCGACTCGCCGCTGCGCACGGCCGCCGAGCGCCATCCGAACCTGGTCGCCTACGTGGCGCGCATGATGCGCTTCTACTATCCGGCGCACGCGTGGCAACAGGCACTGGCGGCCTGAAGCACGGGCGATCTGCGATGATGAGCCTTTGTCATCGCGGATATCCACTCATGCGCCATCGCCTCGCCCTGCTTGCCACCTGCGTCCTTGCCCTCGCCGCCTGCAACCGCATCCCACCGCCCGCCGCGCCGGTCAGCCACGGCCAGGTGGACAAGCTCGGCATGATCGACACCAAGCTCGGCACCGGCGCCGAGGCCAAGCCCGGCATGACCGTGCAGGTGCTCTACACCGGCTGGCTGTACGACGACCGCGCCAAGGACAAGCACGGCACCCAGTTCGACAGCACTGCCGACCACGGCGGCAAGCCGTTCTCCTTTCCGCTGGGCCAGGGTCAGGTCATCCAGGGCTGGGACCAGGGCGTGGCCGGCATGCGCGTCGGCGGCGAGCGCACCCTGCTGATTCCCGCTGAACTCGGCTATGGCGCACGTGGCGCCAGCGACGTGATCCCGCCCAATACCTCGTTGGTGTTCGATGTGAAGTTGGTGGGTGTGGGGCAGTAATTAAATTACAAGGCGCGCCCTCGCTCTCGCGAAAGTCTCTTTTCCCGTTCGGAAAGAATGGTTGGAGAACGAAGTTCTGCTTTCGCTCTTCCGCAAGCGACAGAGCGGTTTCGGTCGCCTGCCGGCGCCCGAGTTACTTCTCTTTGCTGGCCCAAAGAGAAGTAACCAAGAGAGAATGGCCTGGTTCAATCCGCCGACACCACAAGCCGGCTGTGTCGAGGATTTGGGAACAACTTCCGCCTATGCGATAGACGGCGCGACCACGCCGCGCCGTATCTGGACACTGAGGGCACAAAGCCTCGCGGTGCTGCGCGCCGCCTTGGCTTTGTTTTCTCTGGCTGTTGCTTCTGCGCGCTGGGAGCGCGCTGCTCTTCGGGGCCCCTGAGCGGCGGTGAGACGGGGTCGATCAGGCCGCGCAGCGGGCGAGGCCATGGATGGACTCGCCTTTTCGCGCGGGCACGAGCCCGCTCGAAAAGCCCGGCCACGTCTCACGCACTCGCAGGGCAGGATGCCCGGAGAGCGCTGCCTCGGGGTGTCGTTTTCTCTTGGTCACTTCTCCTTTGGACAAGCAAAAGAGAAGTGACCCGTGCGCCGGCAGGCGCTCGAAACCGCTTTGAAAATAACGGACACGCAGAATCAAAGACCCGTTTCGACAGACAAGATGCGGGTCATGCGCGCGCCGCCGCCACCAACTCATACGACCTTCTACGCAACGCATGCTCGAACACGTTGCACGTGATCATCAGCTCATCCGGCTTGTGCCGCGCGACGAACTCCGCAAGACCCTGCTTGACCGTGGCAGCATCGCCCACCACCGCGCACGCCAGCGCCCGTTCCACCATCAGCTTTTCCGTCGGCGTCCAGTACGACTCGATGTCATCAATGGGCGGCGGGATCAGGCCCGGCTGGCCGCGCCGCAAATTGATGAAGCTCTGCTGCTGGGTGGTGAACAGGCGGCGTGCCTCGGCATCGCTGCCGGCCGCCACCACGTTGATGCCCAGCATGGCGTGAGGCTGTGCCAGCCGCGCCGAAGGCCTGAAGTCGCGCCGGTACAGGGCCAGCGCCTCGTCCATCGCATCGGGTGCGAAGTGCGAGGCGAACGCATACGGCAAGCCGAGTTGCGCGGCCAGGCGCGCGCCGAACAGGCTGGAGCCGAGGATCCACACCGGCACCGCGCTGCCCGCACCGGGCACGGCGCGCACCGCCTGCTCCGGCGCGGCCGGTTCGAAATAGCCGAGCAGTTCCACCACGTCCTGCGGGAACTCGTCGGCGCTGTCGTAGTAGCGCCGCAGCGCCCGCGCGGTGGCGTGGTCGGTGCCGGGCGCGCGCCCGAGGCCGAGATCGATCCGCCCCGGATGCAATGCAGCCAGCGTGCCGAATGCCTCGGCCACCTGCAGCGGCGCGTGGTTCGGCAGCATGATGCCGCCCGCGCCCACGCGGATGGTCGAGGTGCCGGCGGCCACGTGGCCGATCAGCACCGCCGTCGCCGCGCTGGCGATGCCCGGCATGTTGTGGTGCTCGGCCAGCCAGTAGCGCGTATACCCATGCCGCTCGGCGAGCTGCGCCAGGTCCAGCGTATTGCGGAACGCCTGCGCGGCATCGCTGCCTTCGGTAATCGGTGCAAGGTCGAGTACGGAAAACGGAATCATGGCGGCATCCGATGGCACGATGCCCACCGATCTGGGGGCTGGAAGCGTGCTTGCCAATACCGCTCACGCGTCCGGATGCCGCGCCTTCCACGCGGCCAGCGCGGTGCGGTAATACGCCAACTGGTCGCCGTACAGGTCGAAGATGCACGGATCGCAGCCATTCCCGCAGCACTCGCCGGGATCGGGCTCGGTCGGCGGCTGCGGCGGCGGATCGTCGGGGTAGTCGGCTGGGTTCACGCAAGGCACTCGGGCAACTCCGGCTTCCAGTGTAATTCGCACTGGCCGCACCGCCGAAGCGCTGCGATGATCGGGACTCCCCCGTTGCGGAACCCTCCCGATGCCATTGCGCCTGCGCCTCGCCCTGTTCCCCCTGCTGGCGATGCTCGCCTGCCCGCTGCTCGCACGCGCCGCTTCCGAACACTACCGCGTGGTGGCCTACGACACCGCGCACCACCCGATCCCCGCGGCCGACGTGGATCGCATCGACACGCTGATCTTCGCGTTCGCGCATCCGGCCGACGGCCGCGTGGTGCTGGCTCCCGCAGCCCGTGCCCTGCTGCAGCAACGCATCGCGCTGAAGGCCGCGCATCCGAAGCTCACCGTGATGGTGTCGGTAGGCGGCTGGACCGTGGGCGGCTTCTCCGAGGCGGCGATGACGGCGGCCAGCCGCCAGCGTTTCGCCGACAGCGCCGCCGCGCTGCTGGTGGACACGCACGCCGACGGCCTCGACGTGGATTGGGAATACCCCGGCCACCACGAGTCCGGCATCGCCTCCAGCCCGCAGGACCGCGAACACTTCACCGCGCTGCTCAAGGCGCTGCGCAGCGCGCTGGATCGCGCCGGCCACGGCAGGCACTACCTGCTCACCATCGCCGCGGCCGACGGCCCGTTCGTGGACGGCATCGACCTCGCCGCGGTGGCGCCGTCGCTGGATTGGTTCAACATGATGACCTACGACTTCTGCAACGCGATGACGCCGACCACTTGCCACCACACCGGCCTGCACGCGTCGGCGCTGGCGCCGGCCGATGCGCGCACGCTGTCGCGCGCGGTGCGGCAGTTCCTCGCCGCGGGCGTGCCCGCCGCCAAGCTGGTGCCCGGCGTGGCGTTCTACGGCCGCGAGTTCGCCGACGTCGACCCGGCCCATCACGGCCTGTTCCAGAAGTACGGCCACTACCAGGGCGGCCACGACTGGCCGGAACTCAAGGCCGACTTCATCGACCGCAACGGTTACGTGCGCTACTGGGACGCGAAGGCCGACGCGCCCTGGCTGTGGAACGCCAAGACCCGCCGCTTCATCAGCTACGACGACCCGCAGTCGATCGCCGCCAAGGCGGCCTACGTGAAGGCGCAGCACCTCGGTGGACTGATGTACTGGGAACAGGGCAGCGATCCCAGCGGCGAACTGCTGCACGCGATCTGGCAAGGGCTGCATTGAGCCGCCTGCCCCGGCGGGCGCAGCGGGATCAGGGCGGCGCCACGCGCAGCCGCTCGATGCGCGCGCCGTCCATCGCGACGACCTCGAACTGCAGGCCTTCGCTGCCGAAGCGTTCACCCGGCACGGGCAGGCGCCCCAGCCGCTGCAGCGCGTAACCGGCCAGGCTGGCGAAGTCGTCGTCGCCGCCCAGGCGGCGACCCAGCAGATGCCCCACCCGACGCAGATCCAGGCTGGCGTCGAACAGCCACGCGCCGTCGCTCTCACGCACGGCGGCCGGATCGCCGCCCGCGGCGTCGTTGAACTCGCCGGCAATGGTCGCCAACACGTCGGCCGGCGTGACCATGCCGAGCACGCTGCCGTATTCGTCCACCACCAGCGCCACCTGCAGCGGCGAGCGGCGGAACTCGTCGATCAGGCGCAGCACGCTCAGCGACTCCAGCACGGTCATCGGCTTGCGCGCCACCCGTTCGACGTCGATGCGACCGTGCTCCAGCAGGCTGGCCAGCAGGTCGTGCGACGTGGCCACGCCGGCCAGCTGGTCGAGATCGTCTTCCGCCAGCGGCACCCAGTGATGGCCGCAGGCCGCGACTTCGACGCGCAGCTTGGCGGCATCCTCGCGCGGGTCGATCCAGTTGATCTCCGGTCGCGGCGTCATGATCGAGCGCACCGGCCGGTGCGCGAGGTCGAGCACGCCCTGCACCATCGCCAGCTCGTCCTTGCCGAACACCGCGCCGCCGCTGCCGTCCGCCGCCGCGGGCGCGGCCTCCTCTTCCGCGCCGCCGGTGCCGAGCAGGCGCAACACCGCCTGCGCCGTGCGCTCGCGCAGCGTGCGCGCGCTGGCCAGCAGGCTGCGTTGGCGGTTGCGGCGCATGGTCTGGTTGAAGGCCTCGATCACGATGGAGAAGCCGATCGCGGCGTACAGGTAACCCTTCGGGATATGGAACCCGAGGCCTTCCGCGATCAGGCTGAAGCCGATCATCAGCAGGAACGACAGGCACAGGATCACCACCGTGGGCCGTGCATTGACGAAGGCGGTGAGCGGCTTGCTGGCCAGGATCATCAGCAGCACCGCGATCACCACGGCGATCATCATCACCGAGAGCTGGCTGGCCATGCCCACCGCGGTGATCACCGAGTCCAGCGAAAACACCAGGTCCAACGCCACGATCTGCGCCACCACCGGCCAGAAGCGTGCCCGCGCGCGGCCGCTTTCGGCGTGTTCGTCGCCGCCCTCCAGCCGTTCGTGCAGCTCCAGCGTGGCCTTGAACAACAGGAAGCCGCCGCCCGCGAGCAGGATGATGTCGCGCCAGGACAAGGCCAGGCCATGCCATTCCACGATGGGCGCGGTGAGCCGCACCAGCCACGACATCGCCGCCAGCAGCAACAGGCGCAGCACCAACGCAAAGCCCAGGCCCAGCAGCCGCGCATGGTCGCGCCGCTGCGGCGGCAGCTTGTCCGAAAGGATCGCGACGAACACCAGGTTGTCGATGCCTAGCACGATCTCCAGCACCACCAGGGTGAGGAGTCCGGCCCAGGCGGCGGGATCGGTCAGCCAGTCGAAGGCGAACATGGGGACGGGCGGCGCAATGCTGGAAAGGGCCGTCAACTATACAAGGCGCGGCCGCCGCCTCAGCACGGCATGCTGCCGGGCGTGCTCGCGACCACCGTCCACAACCGGTACGGCACGGTCATCGGTTCGAGCGTGTGGCGCTCGATCAGCATGGCCCTCAACGCCGCGTCCAGACGTTGCAGGCGCGCCTCGTCGTTCACCGCCAGCACCGCCGGACTGTCGCGCACGCGCCGGCGCCACGTCACGTGGTCGCACGGCACTCTCAGGTCCACCGACCAGGTGCGCAGGTCGACGAATCCGGCTTCGGCGATTTCCCGCAACCAGCCGGGATGCAGGCCGCTGCCGCTGTGCGCCGTCCAGCCCGGATTGCAGGCCAGGATCAGGCGCTCGCTGTCCTGCACCACGTTGTCGTTCAACGGCAGCCATTCGTATTGCGCGACCAGCAGGCGTCCGCCGGGGCGCAGCCACTCGCGCGCCCGTGCCAGCGTGCGCGGGCGCTCGCAGGACTGCCAGCACTGCGCGGCGGCGATCGCGTGGAACGAGGCCGGCGCAAAGTCCGCGTTCTCGACGCGCGTGCGCTGGTGCGTCACCGTCACCCCCGCGCGCCGATCGAGTTCGGCGGCGCGATTCAGGGCATGCGCGGCATGATCGATCCCGGTCAGCGCGCAACCCAGCCGCGCCAGGCCGCGCGACACGTTGCTGCCGCCGCACTGCAGGTCGAGCACGGCATCGCCCGTATGCACGTCGCCGTCGGCCAGCAACCGTTCGAAGAACACGTCGGGAAATTCGACGACCGGACGCTGGCGCTCGTGGGCGCCGCGCGGGAAATCTTCGCCCATGGCTCTCCCCTCTGGCGGCGCCGGCCGCGGCGTTTGACCTGCGCCGCTGTCGCCTCCCGCCGGATCGGAGCGTAGCACCATGCCGGATGGCGGTTGCGCCGGTTTGCGCGCAGCCGCCAAGATGCGGGCACGCGACGCGGCACCGCGCGTTCCGCCGTTTCACGAGGCTCTTCGTCCGATGGATGCACCACGCCACAGCTTGCCGTCCTCCATGCCTGCACCCGCAACAACAGCGCGGCTGCCGGGCATAGGCGGAGCGCTGGGCATGATCGTGCTGTATTTCGCGCTGCAGGCGGCCATCGGCTTGCTGGCGGGCCTGTTGCTCGGCGTCGCGTTCGGCATGGCCCGCCACGATGCCGGCATGCACGCGATGCTCGCCGCGATCACGGGCGGTGACATCAAGAGCGTGCTGGTGGTGACCGTGCTGCTGGGCGATGCCGCCATCACCCTGTGGCTGGTACACCGCCTCTGGCCGAACCTGTGGTCGCAAGCGGAGCCGCCGGGTTTCGGTTTCACCCTGCCCGGCGCAGCCTGGTGCGCCGTGGCCACCGTGGCCGGCCTGGCCATGCCGTGGATCGGCGGGCAGCTCACCGAACTGATCGCCCGCGGCCACGCCGTGCCGCAGGACGTCAAGCAAATCGGCGGCGACGCCGGCCTCGGCTTCCGCATCGCGCTGACGCTGGTGGTGGTGAGCATCGGCCCGGTGGTGGAGGAGCTGCTGTTCCGCGGCGTGCTGCTCTCCGCCCTGCTGCGCCGCCTGCGCAGCCCCGGCGCCATGCTGGCCAGCGCTGCGCTGTTCGCCCTGGTGCACCTGCCCGACCTGCACTGGCTGTGGTACGCCCTGCCCAACCTCGCTTTGCTGGGCGTGGTGTTGGCGTGGCTGCGGCTGCGCTCGGGGTCGCTATGGCCTTCGGTGATCGCGCACGGCTGCAACAACCTGCTGGCGATGCTGGCCATGTTCGTGTCGCTGCATCACCCCGGATAGATCGCCGCCTCGCGCAGCAGCCGCGCCGTCTCGAACAGCGGCAGGCCCATCACGCCGGAGTAGCTGCCCTCCAGATGCTCCACCAGCGCCGCGCCGCGTCCCTGGATGGCGTAGGCGCCGGCCTTGCCGAAGGATTCGCCGGTGGCGACATAGGCCTCGATGGCAGCATCGTCCAGTTCGGCGAAGCGCACGCGCGACACGCTGCAGGCGTTGCGCTCCGCTTGCGCACCGATCAACCACACCGACGAAATCACCGAGTGGATGCGACCGGACAGCCGGCGCAGCATCGCCGCGGCATCCTGCGCGTCGCGCGGCTTGCCGAACACTTCGTCGTCCAGCACCACTTCGGTATCGGCGCCCAGCACCACGGCATCGGGCATGCCAGCCAGCGCAGCCAGCCCAGCGCGCGCCTTGTCGCGGGCGACGCGGTTCACGTACTCGCGCGGCGATTCCTGCGCGGCGCGCAGTTCGGGCACGTCCACGTCGACCACGCAGAAATCGGCGCCGAGCTGGGCGAGCAGTTCGCGGCGGCGCGGCGACTGCGAGGCGAGATAAAGCATGCGGCGATCCTTCAGAGCGTGAGGTTGTACTCGCGGAACTCCAGGTCGCGCTGCCAGCCCAGCGACTCGTACAGCGCCTGCGCCGGCCGGTTGTCGTGCGCGGTGGAAAGCGACAGGCTGGCCGCACCCAGTTTCTTCGTGTGCTCCGCCGCCGCTTCGAGCAAGGCCTTAGCCACGCCTCGCCGCCGCGCATGCGCGGCCACGAACAAGTCGTTGAGCAACCAGGTGCGCACCATGCGCACCGAGGAAAACAACGGATAGAGCTGGGTGAAACCGGCGCCTGCGCCATCTCCGTCGCGCGCGATGAGGATCAGTGACTCGTTCAAACGCATGCGTGCCGTAAGGAATTCGCGCGCGCCCGGCTCGTCGGACGGCTTGCCGTAGAACTGGCGGTAGCCGTCGAACAGCGGCACCAACACGTCGAGGTCGTGGAGCGTCGCGCGATGTATCTGGACAGTCATGCTGCCTCCTGCTCAGGCCCGGTGGTAGGGGTGGCCCGCCACGATGGTGGTGGCGCGATAGAGCTGCTCGGCCAGCACCAGCCGAACCAGCATGTGCGGCAGGGTGAGCGGGCCCAACGACCAGCGCTGGTCGGCGCGCGCCAGCACGGCGGGCGCGTGGCCGTCGGGGCCGCCGATCAGGAAGGCGAGGTCGCGGCCGGCCATGCGCCACGACGCCAGTTGCGCGGCCAGTTCCTCGCTCGACCAAGTCTTGCCGCGGCCGTCCAGCGCCACCGCATGCGTGTCGCGCGGCAACGCGGCAAGGATCGCCTCGCCCTCGTCCAGCATGGCCTTGGCGTCGTCGCGGCCCTTGCCGCGCGCGCCGGGTTTCAGTTCGACCAGTTCCAACGGCAACTCGTGCGAGAGCCGCTTGCGGTATTCGGCGAAACCTTCCGCCACCCAGGCGGGCATGCGCTCGCCGACGGCGATCAGGCGCGCGCGCATGGCTGTTGGTCAGCCGGCTTGCGCGGCGTCGACGTCCTGCTCGCGGTCGCCTACCGTCCACAGCCGCTCCAGGCCGTAGAACTCGCGGATGCGCGGCAGCATCACGTGCACGATCACGTCGCCGAGGTCGACCAGCACCCACTCGGCCTCCTGCTCGCCTTCCACGCCCAGCGGCATCACGCCCGCCTTCTTGGCGAACTTCACCACTTCGTCGGCGATGGATTTGACGTGGCGCGCGGAGGTGCCGGAGGCGATCACGAGAAGGTCGGCGATGGAGGTCTTGCCGCGCACGTCGATCTCGCGGACGTCCTTGGCTTTCAGCTCTTCCAGCGCGGCGACGACGGTCTTGCGCAGTTCGGCCGTCGAGTCGGCCTTGATCTTGCGGTTGGTGCTCAAGAGGGGGTGCCTCGGTGCGGAATCACGCGCCGGTGCGGCGCATTACCAGTATAACGCCCGCTGCCGGCGCCGACGTCAATGCGGCGCGACGGCGCGACGCGCCAGCCGGTATTCGTGCATCAGCCGCGCCACCAGTTCGGCGGCGGGTTGCGGACGCACCCGCGCGGCCGCCTGGCCGCACCATTCGGAAACGAGATCCGCGCGACCGGCCGCGGCGGCCGCACGCCGCAACGGCGCGGTGAGCGCGTTGAGCACGGGATACGCGGGCAACTCGTCCGCAAGCGCTTCCATCGCCTCGACGTAGCGGTTGCGCAAGCCGCGCGCGGCACGCCCGGAGAAGCTGCGGATGGTGCCGACGCGATGGTCTTCCGCCGTCACCAGGTCGCGCTTCCACGCTTCCGCCGCGGCGGATTCGGGACAGGCGAGGAAGGCCGTGCCGAGCTGGCTGGCCGCCGCACCCAGCACTTCGGCGGCGAGCATGCCGGCGCCGTCCATGATGCCGCCTGCGGCGATCACCGGCACGCCGTCGCAGGCCGCCACGGCCAGCGGAATCAGCGCGAACAGGCCGATCAGCGGCGTGTCGCCGGCAGGCAGGAAACCGCCGCGATGGCCGCCCGCCTCGGCGCCCTGCACGCACACCGCGTCCGCGCCTCGCTCGGCCCAGGCACGCGCCTCCGCCGCCGTGGTGGCGGTGCCGATGACGCGGATGTCGCGGCGCTTCAGCTCCTGCATCTGCGCCGGCGTGAGCAGGTCGAACGCGAAGCTGGCCACCGCGGGCCGCGCCTCGCACAAGGCGGCGAACTGGTCGGAGAAGCGCGGCGCCCAGCGCGTCGGCAGCGTGGTGCGCACGGCCAGTCCTTCGCGTTCCATCAGCGCATCCAGTCGCGCACGGGCGCGCGCCACCGCCGCCATGTCCGGCTCGACATCGTCGGGCAGCACGAACAGGTTGAGTGCGAACGGGCGGCCGGTGAGCGCGCGGGTCTGCGCTGCCTGGTCGACGATGGCCTGCGGCTCGGCATAGCCCACGCCCAGCGAACCCAGGCCGCCCGCCTCCGAGACGGCGGCCGCCATCTGCGGCGTGCTGGCGCCAGCCATCGGCGCCTGGACCAGGGGATGCTCGATGCCGAACTGCTGTGCAAAGGAAACCATGCGCGTCGCCCGCGGCGGAGAACCGCGCCATTATCCGCCGTCCGCCGGCAAGGCGGCATGACGGACGACGGCGCCCGCCATGCCGCGGGCGCCTCAGCCGCCGCTCATCGCGTCGCCGGCATCCTTCTTCATCGTGTCGTCCTGCTTCATCTTCATCGCATCGTCTTTCTTCATTTTCATCGCGCCGTCCTTCTTCATCATGCCGTCGTGATGCATGGATTTGGACTTCATCGCGTCCTTCTTCATCTTCATGCCGTCCTTGTGCATGGCATCCTTGGACTGCATGGCATCGTGCGACATGGCGGAGCTGGAACTGGCAGCCATCGCATCCTGCGCATGGGCAGGCGCGAAGGCGAAGGCGCCGACGGCGGCGGAAAGCGCGAGTGCGGCTAGCGTGCGTGCGTTCATGGGCTGATCCTCGAATGGAAAAGGGACGGAGGCGAGCGGCTCGCCTCCGTCCCTTTCTTCGTCGCAGGCACGCGGCCGGTTACCTCGACAACAGCCGGCCGCCCATCGCCGCATTCGCCGCGATCACGATGCCCACCGCCAGCGCATGGGTCAGCAGGTCGGTGGCGGCGGCATCGAAGGCATGGCAGATCTCCAACAGGCTGGCCGACGCCGCGGCGCTGGCCAGCCCCACCAGCATCGCCGTGAGCACGGGGCGCAGCGGGCAGGCGCGGCGCAGCAGCCACACCAGCACCGCCGACAGCGGAATCGAGAAGGAGACGATGAAGACGAAGCAGTCGGCCGACTGGTGCAAGGTGGCGATGCTGGTGCCCGGCGCCAGCCAGGTGCGCAGGCAACCCAGGCCGCTGGCGCCGATCCACAGCAGCGCGGGCGGCAGCGGCAGCCAGGCCCAGGCGCGCGCGCGCCCCGGCACGGCCAGCGCGAACGCCGCCCAGGCGGCGGTGATCGTCGTGAGCACCGCGCCAAGCGCCGCCCAGGCCAGATCCGGCGCACCGGCCCAGCGACGCAGCATGGGCTGGTCGCCGTAATGCGCGAACAGCCCGGCGGCGATGAGCGCCACCAGCGCCAGCCAACCCAGCGTTCGGCGCCACGGCGGCAGCAGGCGCCGCACGGGCACCAGCTCGGCACCGAGCGCGTCGATCAGGATCTGGTGGCGTGGTTCGGACATGACGCTCAGGAATCTCCGTGCAGGCGACCGCGCAGGGCCTTCAGGGCGCGGTGCAGGTTCACTTTCAGCGCACCGGCGTTGCGGCCGGTGTGCTCGGCGGCCTCGGCCAGCGAGCGCTCGCGCAGGCCGAGTTGTTCCACCGCCTCGCGCTGGCCCGGCGGCAGCTGCGCGATGGCCTCGCGCAGGCGCCGCGCCTGCTGGCGGCGTTCGGCGTCCATGCTCGCGTCGTCGCGGTCGGGGTGCTGATCCAGCGCGATGTCGTCGTGCAGTTCGCGCCGGTCGCGCCGGCCGTGGCTGCGCAGCGCATCGATGGCGCGCCGCGCGGCGATGGCGCTGAGCCAGGCATCGTAGGAGCGCGACGCGTCATAGGTATGGCGCACGCGATGCACCGTGAGCAGGGTTTCCTGCACCACGTCGTCCAGCGCGTCCGTACCCACGCCCTGCCGGCGCGCCACCGCGCGGATCAGCGCCACCGAACCGGCCAGCACGCGTTCGTAGGCGCGGCGGTCGCCCGCCTGCGCGGCAGCCATCCACGCGGCGCGCTGACGCTCGGCCTGTTCGTTGGCGCTGGCGGGTTCGGTGGACACGGAAGCGCGGCAATCCCATCGCGGGGCGAAGCCGCCATCCCATACCAAGGTGCCGTCGGCGGTCAAGAGTTATTCGTCCCGGTTGCGGTTCCTTCCGGTGATTCGACGCATCCATCGCTGCGGTTACCTCGTATCGGACGATGTAACCGTTGGCTCGATGGCAACGAATCACCAGCACACCTCAACCCGGAACCACCACCATGCTCCTGCTGATCCTTGCCTACCTCGGCGGCGTGCTCACCATCCTCAGCCCCTGCATCCTGCCGGTGCTGCCCTTCGTGTTCGCGCGCGCCGACCGTCCGTTCCTGAAAAGCGGCCTGCCGATGCTGATCGGCATGGCAGCCACCTTCGCGCTGGTCGCCACGCTGGCCGCCGTGGGCGGCGGCTGGGCGGTGCACGCCAACCAGTACGGCCGCGCCGTGGCGCTGGTGGTGCTGGCCCTGCTCGGCCTCACCCTGCTTTCCACACATGTCGCGGAGTGGCTGACGCGGCCGTTCGTGGCGCTGGGCAACCGGCTCTCGCAGCGCACGGACGGCGACGGCGAATCCGTGTGGGCCGCAGCCGGCCTCGGCATCGCCACCGGCTTGCTGTGGGCACCGTGCGCCGGGCCCATCCTCGGCCTGCTGCTGACCGGCGCGGCACTGAAGGGCGCCAGCGTCACCACCACCCTGCTGCTGCTCACCTACGCGCTGGGCGCGGCCACCTCGCTGGCGTTGGCGCTGGCGGTGGGCGGCAAGGTGTTCTCGCTGATGAAGCGCTCGCTGGGCGCGGGCCAATGGGTGCGCCGCACGCTGGGCGTGCTGGTGCTGGCCGGCGTGGCGGCCATCGCCTCCGGCGTGGACACCGGCGTACTCACCCGCGTCTCGCTGGCCGGCACCAACGGCCTCGAACAGAAGCTGATCGACGCCGTGCGGCCGATGCCGAGCGCCATGGCGGCGCCCGCGCCCAAGCCCGGCGCGGATCTGCCGGTGGAAGGCACGCTGCCCTCGCTGGCCGGCGCCACCGGCTGGCTCAACAGCACACCGCTCACGCCGGAAATGCTGCGCGGCAAGGTGGTGCTGGTGGATTTCTGGACCTACTCCTGCATCAACTGCCTGCGCTCGCTGCCCTACGTCGAAGCCTGGTACGACAAGTACAAGGACCACGGCCTGGTGGTGATCGGCGTGCATTCGCCCGAGTTCGCCTTCGAGAAGGACCGCGCCAACGTGGCGGCGGCGGTGCAGCGCCTGGGCGTGACCTACCCGGTGGCGCTGGATTCCGACTACGCGATCTGGCAGGGCTTCAGCAACGAGTACTGGCCTGCCGAATATTTCATCGATGCGCGGGGCCGCATCCGCCACCACAGCTTCGGCGAAGGCGGCTATGCCGAAGACGAAGACGTGATCCGCCAGCTGCTCGCCGCAGCCGGCCACACCGACCTGCCCGGCGGCTACGTGCAGCCCGGCGCGAAGGGCGCGGAAGCGGCCATCTCCAACGACTACGACCGCTCGCCGGAAACCTACGTGGGCTACGCCCGCGCCGACAACTTCGCCGGCGGCGAGGTCGCGCACGACGATGCGTCCGACTACCGCGCACCCGCCACGCTGTCCACCAACCAGTGGGCGCTGGACGGCCGCTGGACCGTGCGTCCGCAGGAGGCCACGCTGGACGCAGCCAACGGCTCCATCACCTACCGCTTCCGCGGCCGCGACCTGCACCTGGTGCTCGGCCCCGGCAGCGACGGCAAGCCGGTGCGCTTCCGCGTCACGCTGGACGGCCATGCGCCCGGCGCCGACCACGGCGTGGACACCGACGCGGACGGCAACGGCACCGTCAGCGCGCAGCGCCTGTACCAGTTGGTGCGCCAGGCCCACGGCAACGGCGAACGCACCTTCACCATCACCTTCCTCGACCCCGGCGTGCACGCCTACGCGTTCACCTTCGGCTGATCCCTGCCGGATGGCCGGCCCGCAGGCTTGCACGCCGACGGGCCGGCCGCCTGTCCAGACCCGTTGCCGCGATCGAGTGCGACGCACTCGATCGCGGAAGCACGCAGCCCGTGCCGCACGCAGTTGCAAACGCCCACGCGCATGGGCGATGGAGGCCTGCCATGACCCGCATCGACGAAACCCTCGCGATGGATCGCCGCCGCTTCCTGCGCGCCGCCGTGAGCGGCGGCGCCCTGCTCGCGGTCGGCGGCAGCTTCGCCCTGCCCCGCCTGCTCGCCGCCGGCGCACTAGGTGGTCCGCCGTCGTTGATACATGACCAGCCCGGCGACGTGATGCTGGAATGCTTTGCCGACGACGGCCGCAACCTCGGCGCCTGCAACGTGCATCGGCTGGTGCTCACCGATGCGCAATGGCGCGCACGCCTGTCGCCGCTGGCGTTCGACGTGATGCGCCGCGACGGCACCGAGCGCGCCTTCAGCGGCCCGCACGAGCGTCCCGCGCAACCCGGCCTGTTCCGCTGCGTGGCCTGCGCCACCGCGCTCTACGACGCCGCCACCGAATTCGACTCCGGCACCGGCTGGCCCAGCTTCTGGCGACCCATCGCCAAGCGGAACGTGATCGAGGCCCGCGACGACAGCTTCGGCATGGAGCGCACCGCCATCAGCTGCGCCGGCTGCAGCAGCCACCTCGGCCACGTGTTCGACGACGGGCCGCAGCCGACGGGATTGCGCTATTGCATGAACTCGGTGGCGTTGCGGTTCGTGGCGCGGACGGGGTGAGCTGCGTACCGTTACTTGTTTGCACCGGGGATGACTTCGAGCTCGAAGTGCCACATGTCCATGCGCGCTTCAAAGCGGTTTCGAGCGCCTGCCGGCGCCCGAGTTACTTCTCCTTTGCTTGTCCAAAGGAGAAGTAACCAAGAGGAAACGACACCTCGGGGCGTCGCTTGCCGGGCGTCCTGCCCGGCAAGTCCGTGAGGCGGGGCCGGGCTTTTCGAGCGGGCTCCTGCCCGCGCGAAAAGGCGAGCCCCTCCTTGGGCTCGCTCGCTGCGCGGCCTGATCGTCCCCGCCTCACCGTCGCCCAGGGGCCCCGGAAGAGCAGGCGCGCATCGTGCGCGCCAGAAGTCGAAGCCCTGCAAGCTCGCGGCTGTTGCTGTTGCTGTTGCTGTTGCTTCTGCGCGCTGGGAGCGCGCCGCTTTTCCGGGGCCCCTATGGCGCGGCGGGTGGGCGAAGGAAAGTCCGCAGGATGGCCCGCAAGGATGCGGGCCAGTTTTTCGCCGGGACAGGAGTCCCGTCGAAAAACCCCGCAGCCCACCCGCGCACCCGGAAGGCAGGATGCCTGGAGGGCGCGCCATCGGGGTGGCCTCTCTTTTGGTTACTTTTCTCTGGCCACGCAGCGCTAAACGGTAGCTGTTGCCCAAGACGGCCTGAGGTCTTGGTGCCTAAGATTTTAATATGCGCCCAAGCACTCCGAGTTCACTTAAGTGGCTGATAGATAAGCACGTTCGCCTTTCTGGTCAGATCGACAGAAAGTGCGAGCAGCTTGCAGCTCATATGGGGCAGGCCTCGGCCTGCAAAAGCGAGATCCAGGCTCTCCAACGGCAGAAGCTCTCCGTTGAAGGAGCAATGCGGCTTCACGACGTTCGTATCGACCCGTCGGAGTTGCGGCCCATTCGTCCGCAAACTCGAAAAGTAGTTTCTTACGGGCAGATGAGTCGTACTATTCGTCGAACGCTGTCCTGTGCTCAGAACAAAACAGCTTCCACCCCGGAGTTACTTGCAGCACTTCTCGAGGAGTTGCGTGCATCACCCACCGAGGAAGAGCTGGCGTTTATTCGCCAACAACTCAGGGTACGGCTATGTGCCATGGCGCGGGATGGTCGCCTAGTTAGGCATCCTTTTGTCGATCGATCCGTGCCCCGACTTTGGCAGTTGCCAGAGTGGCCTGAGGTCGATCCATGACAATTTCCCTACGTACTGCACGTCGATCGCGGCGTCGATTGCCGCCGTGGTATCCGCGACCATAAGTCGAGAGCCCCTTGGACAACAGATTTTGAAGCAGAATGGCAACGTTCTCTTCTTGCGTATTTCTTCGGCGCATTTCGCGCCAAGCCATTTCCCACATATAAAACTCGAGATATTCCGGCCGAAAGCCGTGGTGTGTCCCGTATTCTGCTCTTCTTCCACGTGAGAAGTGCGACTCCGCGAGATTGTCTGACACACCGTCAGACGTGGAATACTCCAACGAGTGGTTGACGACGTGATGATCGAAAATCTCGCCGAATCGCGAGTACGCGGGATTTTCATCGGAGAAGACAATGCTTCCAGGCCTGATGTAGCGGCGAGCAAGCTCCATGGCATTCTCTGGATTCTCCGAGTAGCACACGGCAGGAATCACGCGGCATATGCCGCGCGGCGCATTCGCGGAAGCGCCTGGCACGGGACTGCTGGCGGGCAAGGCTTCCACTAGCGCTATGACGACACGCTTTTTTTTGATACGGCGTAGATTGGCTTGGGTGCGCGCATTGATCTTCCGTGCACGAGCACGTATTGCGCCTGTGCCATGCCTACTAAGAATGTCGTCAGCGGTAGCCTTGAGGCGTCGGTTGGATTTGCGAAGCTTTCCACATAGGTGAGCTCCGTCAATGTGGACTAGGCCGCTGAGTGGAGAAAGATCGGCGAAGTCACGGATTACCTCCCTTACCTTAAACAGGTTTTGCTGCGCGCTCTTTTCCGTCATTCCGACGTCGTTAGCGACGCGGGCAAGCGTTACGCCTTTGGGTGAGGCTTCGAACGACACTATGAGTCGGAGAATTTGAAGGAACCGCAGTTTGTGATTGTCGAGTCGGGTTCCACTCGTAACGCTGAAGACGTGACCGCAACCGGTGATCCGGCATCGCCACTGACGGCGCGTGCGTCGGCGGTAGTGCACGGCGAAAGTGCCGCACCGCGGGCAGCCTTGGTGATCTTCCGAACCCCATCGGGCGTTGGCCAAAATCATCTCGGCCTGGTCTTCACTCATTCCCTGAAGTTTTTTTGAAAAGGCACGGCGAGCAGCGCCGCGTGTGGGATTGTTTGCCATATGCCCGCCAATGTGCGGACCACCAACCTGTCGGAGAGACAGAGCCTCCCCGCCGGCGTGGTAGCCGGTATGGATTCCGGGCAAGGCCCTCCCGATCGCGCCACGAGACGCGTTGACAAGATGTGTCGAGGGGGTCACTATGGCGTTGCAGAGACCAACTGCTTAGCACCACAAAGCCCAGTTCCTTACCAGAGGAGCTGGGCTTTTTATTTGGCCCGGCGCGGATGCGCGCTCGCTTCAGGTCTAGCTGCTCATTTGCTGCTCCTTGGCTGAGGGCAATTGGTGTCCAGTTGATCCAGGTACTCAGCAACCGCACGAACTGTGGAATACCAGCCGCGCCGTCCAGGAATCTGGAACGTCGGAACTTTTAACGTGCCCCGGATGCGCGCCTTTTGTACGGCCTGCACGCTGGGGTAACGGAGGGCGATGGCAAGATCAGCCAGACCCAAAAGTTCGCCATAGCGGGCCCGCAAAGCCATCTCTCTTTTTGACCCAGCTGATGGAGCATGACTTCTCGCGGCATTCATCGCGCTGGCTATTTACTTCAATGGATGTCCGCCGCAGTATCGTTCAGTCTGTCAGCCAAGTGGGCTGTCAAGTTTGAACAGAGAATTGATCCCAAAGTTGACCGATGCACGAAACTGTCCTTGACCTGCTGCGTAAGCTCTCCAGAGAGGCGCCACCACGACAGACTGCTTGGCGCAGGCTACGCGGAGCGATCTGGCTCGATCACGCGCAATGGGCGAGTGGCCTGGACACCAAGGCCTTTTTCGAGCGCTTCATTCAGCGCGGCCGATCTGAATCCAACCTGGCGCTGAAATGGAAAGCGGGAGTCACACTGCCATCTCGCTATTCAGCGATGGCGCTAGAAAAGCTATTGCCAGGAACGGAGGCCATGTTCGACCTTCCGCTGTACGAGCTCCTCGCAGATCGACCATTGCCACCTACCTTCGCCGTGACAGTGATTAGATCCATGCGCAAGGAAAACGACTACGGATGGGAGTGGCACTTCCCTGGAACCGCTTCGCGTTGCTTTTCTGTTCGCCCGGATGACTCCGATGGGCTTGTAGGTATAGGTAGCATATGGAGCCTGACCGCTATCGTTGCCCTTGTCAGACAGGCGGAAGTAGAAGGCGATGGCTTATCACACATCGAGCTCTCTAAAAACATGTACCGAGTTCTCCCCGCTATCCTGAGATTGCCGTGGATGGCGCCGTCCACGGAACTTTTAAAGGATTGCATCAATCAGATACGCGCCCGAGTTCCACTATCTGAGGCCATGTTTGATGTTGACTGGTCGGTGATCGCCCGCCACACGGCTGATCCTGCCTATGGGGCAAGTCGAGAACGAAGGCCTCTAGATCTGCAAACAGATCGTCCCTTCGATTTCGAGGACCCTATCTTAGATGCCAAGTTAATTCGAGGATCTGAAGTAAAAAGGCAACAAATGGCTCGGGAGCGCCGACGCGAGCGCTAGCGAATAAACTCAAGCGACATGACGAAATAGCCATGCTCAGATCAAGGAGAATTCATCATGAAGAGCGACGAACGAGCTAATCGGGCCAAACTTATCTCAGTAGTTCAGGCGATTGTGAAGGAGAGCGGCGAGCCACGCGATTTTGATGCTGCCGCCTGGATAGATGATTGGTCGAAGCAAGCGCTGCCTGCCCTGGGTGGGAAGACGCCAGCCGATTATCTGCATACGCATGAAGGATGCGACCTATTGATCCGGCTTTTACGGCAGATGCAAGCCGGCGTGTTTGTTTGATCGGTGACGTCCGCATCGCTTGAAAACCAGCACCGGAAGCTCATTGATGCGGGAAGGGGGGCAGAAGGGATCGGACGAGCGGCATCAGCCGTCCTTCCAGTTCGGCTACCACCGTGTCGAGAGCTGGTGCCTCTTGCTCGACGTTCTGCTTGAACGCATCCCATTGGCTCTTTCTGGACGCATTGGCAGCGAAATCGGAGGAAAGGGCATCGGGCGTTGTGGTCGGCAATGGCGTTCCGCGGCGCTCGAACGTGGCGGCGATGGCATCGGAAAGCCGCTTGTCATCGAATTCACGCGTCCCGAACAGCGCCCAGACGTCGTAGTAGTCCTTCAGACGGGAGTTGGCGAGTCCGAGCTTGACCATCGCTTCGAACTTCTCCGCTATGACCGTCTCGGGAGGGTAGGCGAACAGGCTTGGAGCGGGCATGTCGAGCAGGACGGGCAGCTCTATCTCCTGCAGACCCGGCTCCGTTGCATCGCCGAAGCCGATATCGATGACAATGGGGATCCTCGCGCCGGCAAGCGTGGCGGTCGTCCGCAGGCGCACGCCGCCGTAGTCCTGATCCTCCCGTATCAACTCCGCCTTCAATGCCTCGATGCCGTATTCGACACCGTCATCGATGGCGATAGCGGCGATCTCCCGGAATCGCGACACCAGGACATCGACCGCGGGATCACCGAAGCCCAGAAAATCGATATCGCGGGTGGCGCGGTGTGGGCTGTCGAACCACGTGGTGACGAGCATGGCGCCCTTGAGAACGTAGCGGTCCCGGTATGCCGATCGACTGAGCCGGTATAGCAGGCGTTCCAGTGCATAGCGGGTGAGCAATGGATCAAGGGGGCGATGGGTCTGGCGGGCGAGATTCAGCAGACGGGCGCGCACTGATGCTCCGATGTTGGTCAGCGGCTTAGGCATTGTGGGTCAGCGCGGTCAGGTAGGGTTGCACCACTTTCCAGATGCGTGCCTGTTCAGCGAAACGGGCGATTTCGGCAGGAGTGGTCTTGCGTTGTCGCAGAGCCTCCCGTACCGCTTCGACAGCCACGACCTCGCCGATGGTCCGGCGGTATCTGAAAGCGTCGACCACCGTTTTGGCGACACCAAAGATCGGAACGGAAATGCCTTCGATGGAATGGAGTTCGATACCGGTCGAAAGCAGCGCAGGCGGAAAGCGGACGATGCGGACGGGAGGATAGGCAATGCGTGGTCGCCAGTCCTTTCTGGCCAGTGCCACCCAGACGCGGGAAGGCATCTGGTCGGTCAGGCCATGGAAGGCCAGCGCCGAGGAGAGGCAGATCACTCCCCGGGGGATCAGCTTGGATGCTTCCACCAGCGACTGGTGCTCGTTGAGCGAGGCGTCGGCGAGCTGGTACAGCCCCCGAGTCAGTCGCACGATGATGCCTTCCCGCTCGAGTCGAGAGATGGTCGCCGCCGTGATTCCTGCTTCGAGGAATTCGCGCAGGCGCGTCATTCCGTGACTGCTCAGCAGCGAAATCGCCTGTTGGCGCTGGGTCGATGCCGGGAAGGGCATTGATATGTATCCTGGGATGAATGCAGAACTGGCCGAGGTTTTATATCACGCCTGTTGCCAGATGCGTCATCCTGTCGTGCACATGGAGACCCTGTCAGACAGCTCTGCCCCCATGCGGGGCGGGCCACGGGATCGCCCTGGTTCATCTCGGGTAAGGCAACGTCGAGCGCATGCCAGGACTGGTCCTCTTACGGATGGTCCCCGCCAGCGGGCCGTTCAGTTCCGCAGCAGCATTTCAGCAAGCAGGGCAAAGGTATCCGCTTGCCGCTCCGGGCCTTCCAGCTGATCTACCAAGCGCCTCTGCAGTTCCTCGCCGAAAGGATCCGCTGCGCCATTGCAGCCTGTTCTTCTGGGAGTCCATCGGGCCAGCCGTCCGAGTTCGCGGGTGTCCAGGCCATCGACTTGCGCTCTCAGGATCCGCAACAGGTCTTCCAAAGGCAATTCCGCAGTCCTGACCCAGGAAGGATCGAGCCCGACCAGCATGCCCAGGTCATCTACGGAAAGTCCCAATGCCTGCATTCCTTCCGGGGTGAGTGCCATCCGAGGACAGGCATGGAAGGGAAAGCGCTCCGTACAGGCAATCACCACTTGTGCCAGTTTGGCGAGATGTTCCCTGCAGCAATCTGTGACGTCCCTGTGCAGAAGCGAGTCCGGAACCTGATCCTCGGTTCCAGCGAAGCAGTGGCTCCAGCGTCGGGACGAGCCATGGCCACGCCTGACGCCAACCAGCGAGATGCGTCCCTCCTTCTGCGAATAGTTGCGCAGCTCCAGGAAGAATCGCATCGCCGGATCACGCGACATTGCCTTCTGCTGTCCGCTCCACCATGCATCGAAACCGGAGACTCGCGCCATCTCTTTCTGGATCAGAAAGGTGACGCTCCGGGAGGCGGACACGAAGGCATTGAGGCAGTATCCGAACTCGGCGCCTCCACGTCTTCGCATCAGACCTGTGAAGTATTCGGCTTCGAGAAGCCGTTCCTCCACCAGGAGAAGACTTGTGAGCGGACGACGGGACTGGGTCATGCTTCTGTGACCCAATCAATCGCTTGAGAAGCTTGGAGTGCCAATGCGGCTGAAGTAGCCGCCGAACCTCTCGACCAGGGACGGAACGAAGAGCGGAGAGAGCGAGGCGAAACGGAGGCTAGGTAACTCCTTCAATGCCTGTTCTGCGGGAAGGGCCAATATGTCGTGGAACTGGATCATCCACGGGCCACGCTGATTGGAGCTCAGGTCACGCAATGGAAACAGGAAGTGTTGCTTCGGAGACTGTTCATGCTGGATCACCCTGTTGCGCTCCCTTTCCTTACCCGCGGCGTTGAGTAACCCCCATTTTCCGGAAATGTCCTCGCACGCGGCGAGAAGCACTGTCCTGACCTTTCCTTGATTGGCCAGATCACAGCGAGGGCTGACCACGATCCAGGTCCTTCCGTCGAAATCAAGGAGATCGCCCGTATCCAGACGGCTCTTCAGGGGTGGAACGAAATACGACTCCTCGGGGTGAGTGGCATCACCGCCCGCACTCAACAGGGCATCATGGACATGGGCGACGACATGACGGGCAACAACGTCTGCCAATGCAACCCCGTTCTCCGCACCACCGTTGGTCCAGTGCTTCCAGCGAGGCCAGATGGACTGGAAGAACACCCTAGCCGTTTCCCGGTCAAATGCCGCCCTGGCCATGCGAAGCTGGAGGAACATGTCCATGTGCTTGGCCAGCCATTCGAAGACCTGGTCGAGGCCATCTCCCTTGTCCATGATCTGGACTTGGGGAACACCATAGCCATCCCTATCGGCTTCGGACTGCTGTCCTGTGTGCACAACCACACCGAGAGGCTGTGTGGCGATGATATGGCGGACCAGTTCGTTGCCGTGGCTGTTGTTTTCCGTGACACCCTCTTCGACCTGCAATCGGAGATCGACCACCGCAGCGTCAAACCGGTGGAAATCGAGCTTCCGCTTTGCGTCGGGCACGGATTTGGATACGACGTGTTCAACCTGAAATCCCTTGTTCCCGGCATCGGCGTTGTGTGCGGCGATGGCGTCGATCCACTCGTCGATCTTGGAATCGTCGTCTTCGACGATGAGTACCTTCAGGATGTGGGCGGCATCGGTCATTTGGCTGGGGCTCTCCGCATCTCGATCACAAATGTCGTCTCCTCCGCTTCGGAGTCGAAGGCGACGTCTCCCTTGCTTGCCCGCATGGCCTCCCGGGCTATGGCCAAGCCGATGCCGGAACCTTCTGTCTTCAGAGAAAATCCCGGATTGAACAGGTTTGCGTGAAATCTTTCCGCGACTACCGGACCGTTGTTGGATATGGCTAGGCGGACGTACTGCCTGGACTGGCTGATGGCGAACCGGATTCTGCGCGGGCGCGCAGGACTGCTCCCGAGCCAGTGCACGGCGTTGTCGATGATGTTGAGCACCGCTGCCATCAGGTCGGACTCGTATCCGGTGACGAGTGCGGTATTGCCGGCGCTCTGGATGTCAGTTTCGATCGACAGCTGGCCGAGGGCGTCGCCGTAGAGGTTAATGCAACGATCGATGATCTCTTCCACACTGAAGGTCTTGGGGCGCCCCCGCTTTTTCCCCGATATGGGATCGAGCGATTTGAAGAGCTTGCTGAGCTGTCCCGCTGAGCTGTGGACTGACTTCGCCTCCTTGCCGAAGCTGGTTCTGAAATGCGAGCCGAAAGGGGACTGTTCCTCCAGCCGTGGCGCACCATCGGCCAGGCGTTTGGAGCGAGTCGAGATATCCGAGAGGTACCGCCGTCCGTCGTGCAGGACCTGAGAGACGACAAGGCCCAGGGTGGAACGTGAAGCCAGCACTTGCTGATAAGTTTCGAGCTCCGCAATCGACGTCTTCAGTGCAACGCTGTCCTGCTTGATGGCGCGTTCGAGCCGATTGCGATAACGAAGGGGAAGGTCGGCGACCGCGCGGGTGGTTGCCCTCAGGTTCGCTCGGTTCCGCATTTCGCCGGTATCGACGGTACTCTTGCGACTCAGGCCGGCCGTCTGGCGAAAGTCCTGGCGAATGGATTCGATTTGGGCCAGCAGTTCGGTTACGAGACGCTTCAGGCGCTCGAAGGCCCCATTGTGTTCGAGCCCTTCGCGGCTGCTGCGCTCGACCAATCCGGATTCCTGCTCCCCCTGGATTTCCACCAGTCCCCAGACTTGGTTCAGACCGAGTTTGCGGGAAGGATTCTGTACCCTCATCCGCTCCAGTTCGAGCCAGTCGGTTTCGGCATCGCCGTAAGGTCTGATGCGAAAGCCGTTCTTGTATATGCCGATGCCAATGTTCTCGTCGAGCACGCGCTTCGCATCGAGTCTGCCGATGCTCCCCAGACCGAGTTTCTCGAAGAGTTCAACGACGGCGTCCCCTTCGCGGTCATAGATGTTCAGGCGCAGATTTACCTTGCCGCAGGAAGCCTCCTCCGGCTGGAGCTCGGAGGCCGGCATGTCGATCGGCTGCGCCTTGCCATCTCCTCGCTGGTTGACGAAGGTGCCCTTGAAGCGGCCCTTCGGATCGAAGGTCCCTTTGACCATGTAGTGGAAGACGCGGTCGATTCCAAATGGTCGGATCTCTGTGGGATCCTGTTGCCCGCTTTCCTCCTCGATGCCTGCCAGCGGCCCAGATACGAGGGATTGGCCGTCGAATCCGTAGGTATCCTCGTTAAAACCGGACAGGTCCAGGTATATCCGGAATTCGTCTTCCCTTGTCCTGATCGGGGAGGCAAGCCTCCGCAGCTCGCGTATCAGCTGCTCAAGCTGTTTTTTCGTCCACTTGTCGCGCAGGGCGTAGATTTGCAGGCGCGTACCCTGGGCTTCCCCTCGTCCACCGGGCTTGGTCGATATGGGGATGTCGACCTGATCGAGATACGTCGCTTGCTCGAAGTGATCCCAGTTCACGTCGATCTCGCTGATCTCCAGCCGGCGGCCAGGAATCTTCCTGGCAGTTCGCAGGTGCAATCGCTTGCCGAGTCGCGCTGTAGCAAAACGCCCTACCCCCTTGGCGCCGAGCATCGTGCGGTTTTTGGGGCTTAGCCGTCGCTCGACTTTGTCGCTGGTGGCAGGCTCGAACCACTTTTCCAGCAGGTCATTGCCGGACATGCCGTGGCCCGCGTCGGAGACCGTTATGGTCCCGTTGCCGCCTGTCCAGATACCGTCAGCCGGAGGCGAGATCGTGATGTGGACCGACGGAGAATCGGCATCGAAGGCGTTCTTGACCAGTTCGATCAACGCCGCTTCGGGACCACTGATCAATTGGTCACCGATGGTTCTGACAATCCTGGCTCGTGGCCGAAGTCTGGGCATTGCCTCTCCTGATGGCTGTCTCTGGCGGTCCGGGAGCGGAACCGATCACAATGCCCCTGTAACCACCTGGTCATGCCGAAACGGGCCTGGTAGGCTCGCTTCCCAATAATGTACAAGATGAATCCATCGTGAAAACATTCGTGGATCTGTTCTGTGGAGGCGGACTAGGCGCCCGTGGGGCAGTCAATGCGGGACTGCAGCCGCTGGTCGCTGTGGATCTCTGGGATATCGCCTGTCAGACCTACAGCCGCAATTTCCCATCCGCGACGGTGCTGAACCGCCGCATCGAGGAAATTGACCCGTTGCTGTACGCGAAGCCGGGAGGTGTGGACCTTCTGCTTGCGTCACCCGAGTGCACTAACCACTCGGTTGCGAAGGGGGCTGCTGTGCGTGATGAGGGCAGCCGTGAGACCGCACTGCATACGATCGAGTGGATCGCAGCGCTTCGGCCGCGCTGGTTCGTGATGGAGAATGTCAAGGAAATGAGGGCTTGGCCACGCTACCGGGAGCTTCACAACACGTTGTCGGAGCTCGGCTATCAGGTGCGCGAGGAAGTGATCAATGCTGCCCAGTTTGGTGCTCCGCAAGCGCGAGTCAGATTGTTCCTGATCGGTGGATTGGACATGCAGCCCCCACCGATCACGCCGCTGCCCTGTACGCCCGTCAGAACAGTCAGGGACATCTTGGATCCTGACGGGACGTGGTCCGAGCAACCCCTTTTCGTTGCGGGGCGTGCGGCGAGCACCGTGGCAAGAGCAAGAAATGCGATCAGGACACTAGGCCGTGATGCGGAATTCCTGCTCGTCTATTACGGATCCGGTGGAGAGCGGAGCTGGCAGACTCTGGACCAGCCTTTGCGGACGGTTACCACGATCGACCGGTTCGCTCTTGTGCGGAAACGGCGCGGACGGTACATGATCCGGATGCTGCAACCTTCGGAGCTGGCAAGGGCCATGTCGCTGCCCGATGCACATGCCTTTCCGGTAGGGACGCGGCGTGAGAAGGTCAAACTGTGCGGCAACGGAATCTGCGCGACAGTCATCGAGACGATCGTGGAGCACCTGAAGGCCGTTGAAATGGCCGAGCCCGACCCAGTGGAGAGGCAGGCGGAATGTCGAGACAGAATAGCTTTGCCAGCCTGATCTCCAATGCAGCCATGTCCTGGGTCTCGCATTCCCAGACCACATACACGGCCCAGCCATCGGCTTCAAGCGCAGCAATGTTCCGTCTGTCCCTCGACTGGTTGGCCACGAACTTCTTCTGCCAGAATTCCTGGCGAGTCTTCGGCATGGTGGACCATTTGCAGTCGTGTCTATGCCAGAAGCAGCCATGAACGAAGATTATCTTCCTATGCCTTGGAAACACGAGATCAGGGCGGCCGGGGAGGTTCCGTACGTGCAGCCTGAAGCGTAATCCGAGCCTGTGGGCACAAGAGCGTACTGCCAGCTCGGGGGCGGTGTCGCTCCCTCGGATTCTGCTCATCATCCGGCTGCGGACGGCTGGTGAAACTGTGTCCATTTGGGATCGGTTGTCTCCAGTTCGTATCGAATTCTGTATCGCCAGGGTCGGAACGTGCCAATGAATCAAGAGATGCCGGAGTGGGAGCTGTACGAGCGGCTGGTGGCGCGGATGATGGCTGACCAGCTAGAGACCGATCTCTGCGTTACACCAAACGCGCATATCGTCGGCAGGATCACGGGGGTGCGTAGACAGATCGACGTGCTGATCGAGACAAGGCATGACACGGACAACAGCCGACGCATAATCGTGGATGCAAAGAAGAGATCGCGGAAAATTGATGTCAAGGATGTGGAGAGTTTCAGGGGGCTCATGGAGGATGTCGGCGCGACCCATGGTTACCTAGTAAGTCCGACCGGTTACACCAAGGCTGCGGGAAATAGGGCTCAGGCCGCTGTTTCCATTCGCATCGTGCCGTTGGATCGTTTAGAGAACTTCGACCCATCGACTTGGCCGCACTGCCAGAGAAGGGGTTGCGAGCGCGGCCGCGTCTTTTGGAACGGCTATCCGGAATTGACGATGGCCCTTCAGCCGCTTCACTCTTCGGAGCCCACGTACGTCCGTTCCGTGCACTATGTCGGAAAGTGCGATCGTTGCGGAAGGTTCCATGTGTGGTGTCTTGCCTGCAACGACATATTGGCTCCTCCCGAAGACGATGATGATGATTGCGGTCATCAGTGCAGTTGCAGACCTCCCTGGTTCTGGCTTGCCTCCATTGAAACGGACGAGGATGGGCACAGGTCAGCCGAGCTGCACATCTGTTCACTGGCTGGTGTCGGAACGGTCGACCGACGGTCGCTCTGAATGGCCTATTTGAAACGTGAGGTGTTCGCTCGGGTGTCAACGCGCTCAAGCGTGGTCGATCAACCGTGCGCGTTAGTCGAATCCGGCGTAATTAGGTGGCTTCAGTCGATGATGGCGCTGCTGGCGGACTGATCGCGGACCCTTAAGCGTTCCCAACTTCGCCAGGGATACTTGAGGCGATCCAAATAGCCTTTTTTATCAATTACCTAAATCAAAATCTCATCTGGACCGGGCGCTCTTGTGCAACAGCCACCGCTTAGCGCCACGCAGAGAAAAGTAACTCGGGCGCCGACAGGCGCTCGAAACCGCCTTGCATCCAGCAAAACCGCTTCAGCGACGATAGGGCGCCAACAGCACCGGATCATCAAACAACCCCACCGGCAACAGATAGCGCGGATCACGTCCCGCGGCGAGCAGTTCGCGAATGCGGGTGGCGGAGACTTCCAGCGGCGTCACCGCGAGCTCGATCAGCTTGCCGCAAGGCTGCGCACGCAGCGCCGCCACGTCGTCGACGCGGCGCGCGGCGACTTCCCCGGCCAGCTCCGCAGGGCATTCGGCCTCCACGCCGGGCCGGCTCAACACGCCGATGTGCGCGAAGTCGAACAGTTCGCGCCAGCGGTGCCAGCCCGGCAGGCCGGCAAAGGCGTCGGCACCGAGCAGCAGCACCAATGGCCGCTCGCCCTGCTCCGCGCGCAACTCGCGCAAGGTGTCGACGGTGTACGAAGGTCCTTCGCGCTCCAGCTCGCGCGCGTCCAGCACCAGCCGCGACTGTCCTGCCAGCGCCGCGCGCAGCATCGCCACGCGTTCCGCCGCGGAAGCCAGCGGCGCCGGCCGGTGCGGCGGCACGTTGGCCGGCATCAAGCGCACCTCCGCATCCAGCAACTCCGCGGCCTCCCACGCCACGGTGAGGTGGCCGATGTGCACGGGATCGAAGGTGCCGCCGAAGATCGCAAGCGGACAGGTGGTCATCGCACAGCCTCCAGTGGAGCCAACCTTCCCTCAGTTTCCAGATACGGCGAGGCGTGGCCGCGTCGTCTATCGTGTAGGCAGGCGTGGTTCCAACGTCCTCGGCACAGCCTGCTTGTACTCCCGGCGTATTGAATCAGGCCTATTCTTTGGGCCACCTTGCTTGACTCCGGGCATCCTGCCCTGCGCCCTTCGGGCCAGCTTCGCTGTTCGCCACCGCTCCAGGCGGCGGCGAGGGCCAGCAAAGAAAGGTGGCTCGGGCGTCGGCAGGCGACCGAAAGCCCGCCGCAGGCGAGCCCGGATATCAAAACGAAAGTTTGTCGCGAGCACCCGCCCCTCACCCCAACCCTCTCCCGAATGGTGAGAGGGAGCGAAGCAGGCGAGTGGGCGATCATGCGAGCGCCCGCGCCGCCCGCGGCTCGGCCATCGCCGCGATCAGCCGCTCGGCCTCGCGCCAGGCATCGCCCTGCTCGCGCCCCTTGGCGATGCGGTCGATGCGCGAGGCGCGCGCGAGGCACGCCAGCCAGTGTTCGCGCGGCGCACGGCGCAACGCCTTGCGGAACAGTTGTTCGCGCGCCGGCCACAAGCGCTCGGCGCGGGCCTGCGCGGCGAGGTCCAGCGCATTGGCAAGCCGCAACGCCAACTGCAACTGGTTCACCAGCCAACCTATCATCGCGATCAGCTCGTCGCCCTCGGCACGCAGGCCGGCGAGGATACGCAGCGCCCGCGCGCCCTCGCCCGCCAGCGCGGCGTCGACCAGCTTGAATACGTCGTAGCGGGCGCTGTCGGCGACCAGGTTTTCCATCGCGGCGGCGTCGATGCGGCGGCTGTCGCCGGCGCGCAGCACGGCGAGCTTGTCGACCTCCTGCGCGGCGGCGAGCAGGTTGCCTTCCACGCGCTCGGCCAGCAGGGCCGCCGCATCGGGCGTGGCGCCCAGCCCGCGCGAGGCGAGCCGCGCGCCGATCCACGCGGCCCACTCGTTGGGCCTGGGCGCGTTGAACACCACCATGACGCCGGCGGCGTCGAGCTTCTTGCTCCAGGCGCCGTCGTGCTTGCTGCTCCACTCCATCGCGGTGATCAGCAGGGTGACGTCGGGGGGCGGATTGGCGCAGAACTCGTTGATGGCCTTGGCGCCTTCCACGCCGGGACGGCCGGTGGGCAGGCGCAGGTCGAGCAGGCGGCGCGTGGCGAACAGCGACATGCCGGCGGCGGCGCGCGCGAGGTCGTCCCAGTCGAAACGTTGTTCGACTTCGAGCACCTCACGCTCGGCATAGCCCAGTTCACGCGCGCGCGCGCGCAGCGCGTCGGCCGCTTCCAGCACCAGCAGTTCTTCGCCCGCGAGCAGGTAGACAGGCGCCAGCCGATCGGCGGCCAGCGCCTTCGGCCATTGCGCGGGGGCGAGCGGCATCAGGGATTGCCGGTGCCGGACGCCGGTGCAGGCGCGGCCTGCGGATGCCGCCCGGCGGCTTCGAGGCGGAACATGATGGCCTGCACCATGTCGTCGACCAGGCTGGCCTGGATCTCCTGCACCTGCGAGGCGTTGCCGACGGCGTCGGTGGAGTCGTAGCTGTATTCGCGCTGCATGTCGATGTGCTGCGGCGGCAGCAAGGCCGTGCCGTCGGCCGCTGCGAGGTTGAACTCCACGTGGAAGTGCACGCCGTATTCGGTGATGCGCACGTAGCCGCCCTGCGTCAACGATTGCGTGCTGAACGCAGCCACGGGCACGCTCAGTTCGGCGATGCCGGGACCGGCGTTGTCCTCGACGACGACGTCGGCGTTTTGCAGCGCGCGCCTCAACTTGCGCTCGAGATCGCCGCCGCCGGACACGGCGAGATGCACGTGGCTCATGGCGGGCGGCAGCACGACATTGCGCCGCAGGTGGAAGCCGCAGGCGGAGAGCACCAGGGCAAGGGCGATCGGCAGCGCGACACGGAGCATGCGGTTCATGGCTTTCATCCTGCGACGATGTTGACGATCTTGCCGGGCACCACGATCACCTTGCGCACGGTCAGCTCCTTGAGGAAGGCGGCCACCTGCGGCTGCGCCAGCGCCTGCGCCTCGGCCTCATCCTTGCCGGCGTTGGCGGGCACCTCGATGGTGCCACGCAGCTTGCCGTTGACCTGCACCGCGAGGGTGAGACTGTCGCGCACCAGCGCGCTTTCGTCCACGGTCGGCCAGGGCTGGTCTTCCAGCACGGCCTCGGCGTGGCCCAGCACCTGCCACAGGTGGTGGCTGACGTGCGGCACCACCGGGTTCAGCAGCAGCACCATGGTTTCCAGCGCCTCGTGGCGCACCGCGCGGCCCTGTTCGCCCATGTCGGTGAATTTGTTCACCGCGTTCAGCAGCTCCATCAGCGCGGCGATGGCGGTGTTGAAGGAGTGGCGGCGGCCGAAATCGTCGCTGACCTTCTGGATGGTTTCGTGCAACTGGCGGCGCAGCGCCTTCTGTCCGGCGTCGAGCTGCGCCGGATCGACCGCCGGGTGGTCCGGCTGCGCGGCATGCGTGGTCACCTCGCGCCAGAAACGGCGCAGGAAGCGCGCCATGCCTTCCACGCCGGCCTCGTTCCACTCCAGCGACTGCTCCGGCGGCGCGGCGAACATCGAGAACAGGCGCACCGTGTCGGCACCGTACTTGCCCACCATGGCCTGCGGGTCGACGCCGTTGTTCTTGGACTTGGACATCTTCTCGGTGCCGCCGATCTTCACCGGCTGGCCGTCGGCCTTGAGCAACGCGCCGACCACGCGCGCCTTGTCGTCGCGCTGGATCTCCACGTCGGCCGGATTGATCCAGTCCTTCGAGCCGTCGGCGTTGTCGCGGTAGAAGGTCTCGGCGATCACCATGCCCTGGCACAGCAGGTTGGTCGCCGGCTCAGCCGACTGCACCAGGCCCGCATCGCGCATCAGCTTGTGATAGAAGCGGAAGTACAGCAGGTGCAGGATGGCGTGCTCGATGCCGCCAATGTACTGGTCCACCGGCAGCCAGTAGTTGGCGCGGCCGTCCACCTGCGCGTCGGCGCCCGGCGAGGTGTAGCGCGCGTAGTACCAGCTCGACTCCATGAAGGTGTCGAAGGTGTCGGTCTCGCGCTCGGCGGGACCGCCGCACTGCGGGCAGGTGCATTTGCGCCACTCGGGATCGGCCTTGATCGGCGACTGCACGCCAGAGAAAGCCACGTCCTCGGGCAGCACCACCGGCAGCTGGTCTTCCGGCACCGGCACCGCATCGCACTTCGGGCAATAGATCACCGGGATCGGGCAACCCCAGTAGCGCTGGCGGCTGACGCCCCAGTCGCGCAGGCGCCAGTTGACGCGGCGCTGGCCCTTGCCGCCGGCTTCGAGCACGCCGGCGATGTAGTCGAAGGCCGCGCGGTAGTCCTTGCCGTCCATCGCGCCGGAGTGGATCACGCGCATGTCGGCGCGCGTCTTGTCGCCGTACCACTCCTGCCACTTGGCCGGGTCGTAGGCTTCGTCGCCCGCGGCGATCACCTGCTTGATCGGCAGGCCGTACTTGTGCGCGAACTCGAAATCGCGCGCGTCGTGGCCGGGCACCGCCATCACCGCGCCGGTGCCGTAGCCCATCAACACGAAGTTGGCGACCCACACCGGCACCTTGTCGCCGCTGACCGGGTGGACGGCGAACAGGCCGGTGGCCATGCCGCGCTTTTCCTGCGTTTCCAGCTCGGCCTCGGAGACGCCGCCGTGCTTCAGCTCGTCGAGGAAGGCGGCCAGTTGCGGGTTGCCTTGTGCAGCCTTCAGCGCCAGCGGATGCTCGCCGGCGATGGAGACGAAGGTGACGCCCATCAGGGTGTCCGGACGCGTGGTGAACACGGTGAGCGGCTCGGCCCCGCCTTCCACCGCGAAGTGGATCTCCAGCCCCTCGCTGCGGCCGATCCAGTTGCGCTGCATGGTCTTCACCGCGTCGGGCCAGCCGGGCAGCGTGTCGAGGCCGTCGAGCAGTTCCTGTGCGTAGTCGGTGATGCGCAGGAACCACTGCGGGATCTCGCGCTTCTCCACCACGGCGCCGGAGCGCCAGCCGCGGCCGTCCACCACCTGCTCGTTGGCAAGCACGGTCTGGTCGACCGGATCCCAGTTCACGACGCTGTTCTTGCGGTAGGCCAGGCCCTGCTTCATCAGCCGGGTGAACATCAACTGTTCCCAGCGGTAGTACTCGGGGCGGCAGGTGGCGAACTCACGGCTCCAGTCGATCGCGTAGCCCAGCGACTGGAGCTGGCCGCGCATGTGCTCGATGTTGGCGTAGGTCCACTTGGCCGGCGCGGTCCTGTTCTTGATCGCGGCGTTCTCGGCGGGCAGGCCGAACGCGTCCCAGCCCATCGGCTGCAGCACGTTCCTGCCCTGCATGCGCTGGTAGCGGCTGATCACGTCGCCGATGGTGTAGTTGCGCACGTGGCCCATGTGCAGCGCACCCGAGGGGTACGGCAGCATCGAGAGGCAGTAGAACTTCGGCTTGGCCGGGTCTTCCTTCACCTCGAACGCGCGCTGCGCGCTCCAGTACTGCTGGGCGGCGGATTCCACCGCCTGCGGCTGGTAGTCGGTGTCGTTCTTGCTGGCGTCTTGGGCGTCTTGCATTGGGTCTGGAGCGGGCTGCAGGGAGAACGTGCCAGATTAGCAGAATGCCCGCCCATCCCCGCCGGCAGGCGCCTCACCCGGCGGGGCAGGCAGGCCTGTCGCCAGCCTCATAGGCACGCGCCGCGATGGCGATGCGGGCGGCCAGCGAGGCCAGTGCCTGTTGGTGACCGGCCACCAGCGCGTCGTAACCGGCGCCCACCGGCGTACTGGCCGTGCTGACACAGGAAAGCGCATCCTGCCTGCCGGAACCGCCGGCAAGGCGCAGGCTCCAGGCCGCCTCGATCAACGCCCGCTGGCCCGGCATCGACTCGAAACGGCGCACGTCGACCGTGATGCGCAGGCGCGGCCGGCCGTCACCGGGCAGGCCGCTCATGTCCGGCACGCCGAGCGCATCGACAAGATCGGCAGACAAGGCGCCGCGGATCTCGTCGCCCAGCGGCGCGATCCAGCGCTGGCCGTCCAGCAACTGCATGCCCTGCCCGCCCGTGCGCACCACCAGCTGCGGCACGTCCACCCGCGCGGGCACGTCGACCGGCGACAGCTCGAACGGATACGGCGCGGCCGCATCGTGCCCGCCGGCAGCGGCCGGCGTCACCAGCGTGTAGTAATGCACCGGCGCGGATGCGCAGCCGGCTAGGCCCAGCGCGAATGCGCCGGCGAGTATCGGACGCAGGCGGCTCATGGCTGGCTCCTGTTCGGTTGGGCGGCGGGCGGCGCTTTCGGCGCGGCCTCCGCAGGATCGGCCCGACGGCCGCGCAGCAAGGCCTCAGGGTGCACGCCGAGGTAGTCGGTGAGCACGCGCAGCGAGCGCATCGTGCGTTGCAACTCCTGCATCGACTGGCCCAAGTTCCGCTGCAGCGGCGAATCGGCGGACAACGTGTCGCTGGCCGTGCCCAACGTCTTGCGCGCATCGTGCAAAGTGTCGTTCAACGCAGGCAGCGTCTGGCCGTTCACCTGCTTGAGCGTGGCGTCGAGGCTGGCCAGCGAGTCGTTGAGGTGGTTGCCGATCTGGTCGAACGGCACCTTGTCCAGCTTGGCCACGATGTCGGCCATCTGCTCCTGCAACTTGTCGAAACTGCCGGGCGCGGTGGGGATCTCCAGCGGACGCGCATCGGGGTTGTAGTCCGCCTTGACCGCATGCGGCAGGAAATCCAGCGCGATGTAGAGCTGGCCGGTGAGCAGGTTGCCGGTGCGCGCCTGCGCGCGCAGGCCATGCTCGACCAACGTGCCGATCATGTGCGAGAGGTCGGCGTTGTCGCCGCGCCGCTTCGCCAGCGCCACCAGCTTTTCGTGCGCCTGCCCCAGCCGCTCGGGATAGACCAAGGCACCGACGACGATGGGGAAGCGTTGCGTCTTGGCGTCGTAGTCCATGCGCACCGAGACCACCTTGCCGAAATTCATGCCGAGGAATTCCACCGGCGCGCCCACGGCCAGCCCGCGCAGGGACTGGTCGAAGCGCATGCGGATATAACTCGGCGGCCCATCCGGCGGCGCCATCGCGGAGGACTGGTCGGCGAACAGCCGGAAATTGGTGCCGTCGGCCGCCGGCGTGCTGTCGTGCGGGCCGCCTGGATCCTGGAAGGCCACGCCGCCGGCCAGCACCGCGGCGATCGACTGCGTGTTGAGCTTGAGGCCGTCCGCGCCCAGCGACACGTCCACGCCGCTGGCGTTCCAGAAGCGGGTGGAACCGTCCACGTAGCGGTCGTTCGGACTGTCGATGAATACCGCGAAAGTCACGCCCTTGCCGTCGTTGTCCAGCTTGTAGGACACCACGCGCCCTACCTGGATGCGGCGGAAGTAGACGGGCGAGCCGATGTCCAGCGAGCCGAGGTCGTCGGCATGCAGCACGAAGCTCTTGCCGGGCTCGCCGTGGGTCACCGCCGGCGGGTTCTCCAAACCCTTGAACTCCTCCTGCGGCTTGCTCGAATCGCCGGTGTCGGCGCCGATGTAGGCGCCGGAGAACAGCGTATCCACGCCGGAGACGCCGCCCAGCCCGATGCGCGGACGCACCACCCAGTAGCGCGTGCCCGCCGTGGCGAACGATTTGGCGCTCTTGTCCAGCGCCACCTTTACCAGCACGTGGTTGCGGTCGGCGCTGAGGCGGATCTTCTCCACCTTGCCGATCACCACGTCCTTGTACTTCACCGGCGTCTTGCCCTCGGCCAGCCCCTGCGCGGTCTGGAACATGATGGTGATCTCCGGCCCGGCCTGCAGCCAGGCGTTCACCACCAGCGAGAGGCCCACGATCGCGGCCAGCATCGGCACCAGCCAGATCAGCCATGAATTACTGCGCTGCTTGCGCAGCACCGGGCGCGGCAAGGCACCGGCCAGCTCGTCAGTCATCGGAATCTTCCTTGCCGTCCCAGATCAGCCTGGGATCGAAACACATGGAGGCAAACATGGTCAGCACCACGGTGAGGCCGAAGAACACCACGCCCGGTAGCGGCTCCACCAGGCTGAACAGGCCGAAGCGTACCAGCGCGGTGAGCAACGCCACCACGAACACGTCCAGCATCGACCAGTAACCGATCAGTTCCACCAGGCGATAGAGCTGGGCGCGCTGCCGCCGCGCCCAGCGGCTGCCTCGGCGGCAGGTGATGAGCAGGGTGCCCAGCGCGAGGAACTTCAGCATCGGTACCATGATGCTGGCGCAGAACACGATCACCGCCAGCCCTGGCGAGCCCTTCACCCACAGCTCCACCACGCCGCTGAGGATGGTGTTGTCGTCGATGTCGCCGAGGCTCGCCGTGCGCATGATCGGCAGTACGTTGGCCGGGATGTACATCAGGAACGCGGCGATCAGCAGCGCCCAGCAGCGTGCGTAGACCGCCGGCTTGCGCCGGTGCAGGGTCGAACCGCAGCGCGGGCAGGCCAGCGCGCCGCCGTCCGCGCCGGCCGCATCGCAGACCTGCCCGCAGACCGGACAGCCGATCAGGCCCAGCTCGCCGGCGCGCGGCAGGGCGCTCACGGCGAATCCTCGCTGGTCTCGTCCCACAGGCGCGTGAGGTCCACGCCCGCGAAGACCGTGATCAGCAACATCAACGCCGCGTAGGCGTAGATGCCCGGATCGGGCTGCACGTCGAAATACAGATGCGCCTTGACGATGGACACCAGCGCGCCGAGCACGAACACCTCGCTCATCGTCCACGGCCCCAGGTAGTGCAGCGTCACCATCAACCGGCGAAAGCCCGGCGCGCGGCGGCCGCTGCGCGCGTACAGCAGCAGCCAACCCAGCATGAAGATCTTGCACATGGGGAAGACGAACAGCGTGAGCGCCGCCAGCGCCGCCACCACCTGCGAATGGTCGATCCACATGGTGTGGATCACGTCCCACAGCGTCGCGTCCACGTACTGGCCGTTGAGTCCCAGCGTCACGATGGGCCACAGCGTGGCCTGCGCGAACACCAGCAGCGCGGTGAGGATCAGCGCCAGCAAGGCGTTCGCGCCCATCCCGCGGCAGCGCTCCAGCACCGCGCCGCAACGCGCGCACTCGGCCACCTGGCCCCGCGCCAGCGGACAGCGTCGATGCACGGTGTCGCAATGCTCGCAGATCAGCAGGGCATGCACTGCCGTCGTGTCGGTCGGGATATCTGGCGGAGACAGCTCCATCCGGCGATTCTCGCAAATCCGTTCGCGCCGCGGGGCGATCCGGCGCGGGCTTGATATGCTGGACGGCGCGCACCATTTCAACCGCCTTCATCTTTGCCGACGGAATCCGCCGTGACCGACGCCCCTCTCGACCACGTCTTCGACGTCACCGAACAGAACTTCGAAGCCGACGTGCTCAACGCCTCGCTGGACACGCCGGTACTGGTGGATTTCTGGGCCACGTGGTGCGGCCCCTGCAAGACCTTGGGGCCGCTGCTCGAACAGTTGGCCGCCGAGTACAAGGGCGCGTTCCGCCTCGGCAAGGTGGACGTGGACAAGAACCAGCAACTCGCCGCGATGTTCGGCATCCGCAGCGTGCCCACCGTGGTGCTGGTAAAGGACGGCCAGCTCGCCGACGGCTTCGCCGGCGCGCTGCCGCTGGGCGAGCTGCGCGAATTCCTGGATCGCCACGTACAGCCGCGCGAAGGCGACGAACCCGACGAGGCCGAAGCGCCTGCCGAAACGCCGGAGGCCGCGATCAACCGCCTGCAGCAAGCCATCGCCGCCGAACCCGAGCGCGCCGAACTCAAACTGGAGCTTGCCGCCGCTCTGGTGCAGGCCGGCCACAGCGAGGCCGCCGCCGTCGAACTCGACGCCCTGCCCGCCAACCTCGCCACCGATGCCCGCGCCGTGCGCCTGCGCCACCAGCTCGACCTGGCGCGTTCGCTGAAGAACGCCCCCGCGCAAGCCGAACTCGAACAGCGCGTGCAGGCCGATCCGGCCGACTGGGCGGCTCGCGACCTGCTCGGCGTGCGCCTGCTGCTGGGCAACGACCCGGCCGCCGGCCTCGAGCAGTTCCTCGCCATCCTCGAAAAGGCCCGCGACTGGAACGATGGCGCCGCGAAAAAGCGCCTGATCGCCGCCTTCGCCACGCTGGACGACGCCGAGCTGGTGGGTCGCTACCGCCGCCGGATGGCCTCGCTGCTGTTCTGATTCCCGCGGACTGGCTGGCCACCACCAAAACATACGCTAAAGTACGGAGCAACTCCCCCGTTCCGTACCCTCATGCGCGCATCCACCTTTCGCCGGCTGCTGAACCTCTGGCCGCCATTCCTGTTCAACAGCATCCGCGTGCAGTCGCTCAGCGAGGACTACAGCGAGGCGAAGATCGTGCTGCGCTTGCGCCCGTGGAACCGCAACTACGTGCGCAGCCAGTTCGGCGGCAACCTGTTTGCGATGGCCGATCCCTTCTGGATGCTGCTGGCAATGCACCGGCTCGGCCCGGACTACTACGTGTGGGACAAGGCCGGCGCCATCGACTTCGTGGCGCCCGGCCGCGAGGACGTCTATGCGCATTTCCACCTGGACGACGCCACGCTGGCCGAATTGCGCGAAGCGGCGGCCGGCGGCGAAAAGGTGCTGCGCTGGTTCGAGAACGAGATCACCACCGCCTCCGGCGACGTGGTCGCGCGTGTGCGCAAGCAGCTTTATGTGCGGTTGAAGCCCAAGGCGCGCTGAAGTCTGTCATTCAGGCGCAGGCCGAAATGCAGAGCCGTCACGGCGGGGTTATCGGGCAGGTTTACTCCCGTTCAAAGCGTGCCATCTCATCCAGCGCCGCTTCGGCCTTGACGATAGATCCTCCCGCCAGGCTGTTTTCCAGCCAGCTGCCATGACCTAGCCGGCGCACCGCGAACCGGGCCAGAAACACCAAGCCAACGGCAACAGCCACGCTCAAGAACAGCCAGGCCATTACGCCAGGCCGCATGTGCTGCCACGGATTCAACCCGAAGGAATCCCCTTCGTACTGCGCCAGCATCAGCAAGGCCGGTATCCAGACCACACCTCCCAGCACCGTGAACACCGGCGCCTCCACCTTCACTCGCCATGCGCGCATCTGCGCAAGGCGGCGCTGGATTTCCAGCACCGGCGCGGCGTAGTCGATACCTTGTTGCATCACCAGCAAGCGGACCGGAAACGCAAAGGCCAAGGTGCCGAACAGTTGCATGAAGATGCCGCAAGCCGCCGCCTGCCAGATGTCCAGGTGTGTCGACCAGAAGCTGATGCCCCACAGCATGATGGCAACGCCAAGCACGATGAGCAGCGCCTGCCCCCAAGCCAGCGGTCGCAGGTACCGGTGCAGGCGGTCGGCTCGCCCTTGTCGCAACAACTCCAACTGCAGCGCATTCTGCCGCTCCAACTGCTGCCCCATGGCCTGCCACGCCAACTTCATCTCGTCGAGTTCCATCGTCATGCTCCGGTAGTGGCCGCGGCGGTCATCCGTCCGCGCAGCCGCGTCTTGATGCGGTTGATCTTGGTGGCCACGTTGGTGGCGCTGATGCCGAGTACGTCGGCGATCTCGGCGTAGCTCCTGTCTTCGAGGTACAGCAGGATCAGCGCACGGTTGAGAGCATCCAGTTCGCCGATGAAGGCATACAACGCAACCAGGCGTTCGTCCGGCTCCATGGCGGTTTCGCCCGCGACGGTTTCCAGATGCATCTCGTCCAGCGGCTCGAAGCGCGCGGCCTCGCCACCCGAGCGGCGCAAGTGCGAGATCGCCACGTTCAACGCGATGCGGTAGAGCCACGTGCCGAATTTCGCGCGCCGTTCGTCGTAGCTCGCAAAGGCGCGCCACAACTGCGCGCCGATCTCCTGCGCCAGGTCGCGCCGCTCCTCGGCGCCGCGCGCATAGACGCTGGCCACCTTGAGCACGATGCCCCGGTGCTCGCGCCACAGCGCCTCGAATCGTTGCTGGTCCGCCCTGCCGCCCATGTCCGTCCACGCGTTTCCGTCGTTGTCCAGATGATTCGCACGGACACGGAAAAAATCACAGTGCACCCAATCGGGCCGTGGCCACTGACTACAATGGCCGATCCTCCGCACTTCGGGCGAATTGCCATGCCACCCTTGCGCGTCAAACGCTATCTGATCACCGGCTTGCTCACCTTCCTGCCGCTATGGGTCACGTTGCTGGTCTTCAAGTTCGTGCTGGGCCTGCTGGCCGGCATCGGCGCGCCGATGGTGACGGCATTGATGGAGGCACTGGGCCTGTTGGCGCCGCATGCGCGCGACACGCTCAACGGCGAGACCTGGCTGGTCTACGTGTTCGCCCTACTGCTGACGCTGGGCGGCCTGTACTCGGTGGGCTGGCTGGCGAACCGGGTGATCGGCAAGCGCCTGCTGGATGCCTTCGACGCGCTGCTGCAGCGCATCCCGCTGGTGCAGACCATCTACGGCGGCACCAAGAAACTGACCGCAGTGCTGCAGAACAAGCCCGGCGGCACGCAGCGCGTGGTGCTGGTGGATTTCCCGCGTCCGGGCATGAAGGTGGTGGGCTTCGTCACCCGCACGCTGATCGAGCAAGGCACCGGCCGCGAGATGGCCGCGGTTTACATCCCCACCACGCCCAACCCCACCGGCGGCTACCTGGAACTGGTGCCGATGAACGAACTCACGCCCACCGACTGGACGATGGACCAGGCGATGGCCTTCATCATCTCCGGCGGCGCGGTGGCGCCGGAAGGCAACCTGCCCGCCACGCAGCGGCTGCCGGCCGCCACCCCTGACCTTTGACACTGTGCCGCCCATGACGAATGGCCTAGCGTGATCGGTCGAGGCCGGAGGGGCACCGTGCCCACGACCGGCCAGCACGCGCAATGCGCCGCCACGGCGGCACCACAACCATGAAAGAGGGAAATCCATGACGCAGCAATTCCTGAAGCCCCTGGCGCTGGCCGCCGCCGTCGCGCTGGCCCTGACCGGCTGCGGCAAGAGCGAACAGGCCGCCGCCCCGGCGCCGGCCAAGCCCGCCACCGCGGCTGCCCCGGCCGCCTCCGCCAGCACCGCCGCGGCTGCCGCTCCGAAGAGCGTGTTCGACGTCAGCGAGCTGGGTCCGAGCAGCGAGGCCTGCACGGACTTCAACAGCTTCGTCAACGCGAAGTGGGTCGCCGCCAACCCGATCCCGGCCGACCAGGCCGGCTGGGGTTCGTTTGCCGAGCTGGCCGAGAAGAGCCTGGACGACCAGCATCAGCTCGTCGAGGACGCCGCCAAGAACGCCGACAGCGCCAAGGCCGGTTCGGTCGAGCAGAAGATCGGCTGGCTGTACAAGTCCGGCATGGACGACGCCGCCATCGAGAAGGCCGGCTTCGATCCGATCAAGCCCCAGCTTGCCGCCATCGACGGCCTGAAGAACACCGCCGAGATCGTGAACTACCTCGACCAGAGCGCCGCCGACGGCAACGGCCAGGTGTTCGGCTTCGGTTCCGGCGCCGACTTCAAGGACGCCACCCAGCAGATCGGCTACGCCATGCAGGGCGGCCTGGGCCTGCCGACCAAGGACTACTACTTCAAGCCCGAGTACAAGGACCTGCGCAGCGCCTACCTGGACTACATCGCCAAGACGCTGGAGCTGACCGGCGTGTCCGAGGCCGACGCCAAGAAGCAGGCCGACGAAGTGATGAAGTTCGAGACCGCGCTGGCCGGCGCCTCGCTGGCGCCCACCGAGATGCGCGACCTCGACAACCAGTACCACTTCGTCACCGTCAAGGAGGCCGACAAGGTCACCCCGCACTTCAGCTGGGAACAGTTCTTCAAGACCCAGGGCGTGACCATCGACAAGGGCTTCTCGCTGTCGCAGCCGAAGTTCTTCGCCGAGTTCGACAAGCTGCTGGCCAGCGCGCCGGCCTCCGAGTGGCAGGCCTACCTGCGCTTCCACACCATCGACGATGCCTCGGGCGCGCTGTCCAAGGCGTTCCGCGACAACCGCTTTGCCTTCTACGGCAAGACCCTGTACGGCCAGCCGGAGCAGAAGGCGCGCTGGAAGCAGGTGCTGGGCGGCGTCAACCATGCGATGGGCATGGGCCTGGGCGAGCTGTACGTGGCCAAGTACTTCACGCCGGAAGCCAAGCAGCGCGCCGAGGAACTGGTCACCAACGTGCGCGACGCGCTGAAGAACCGCATCGAGCACCTCGACTGGATGAGCGACGCCACCAAGGCCAAGGCCATCGACAAGTGGAACAAGTTCCTGCCCAAGATCGGCTACCCCGACCAGGACGAGTGGCGCAACTGGTCCGGCCTGACCATCAGCCCGGACAACTGGTACGCCAACCTGCAGGCGGCGCAGAAGTACAACTACCAGTTCGACCTGTCGCACATCGGCAAGAAGACCGACCGCAAGGAATGGGGCATGACCCCGCAGACGGTCAACGCCTACTACGACCCCAGCACCAACACCATCAACTTCCCGGCCGCGATCCTGCAGGCGCCGTTCTTCTATGCGCACGGCGACGACGCAATCAACTACGGCGGCATCGGCGCGGTGATCGGCCACGAGTCCAGCCACGGCTTCGACGACCAGGGCAGCCAGTTCGACGGCGACGGCAACCGCGTCAACTGGTGGACGCCGCAGGACAAGAAGGCGTTCGATGCGCGCACCGCGGCGCTGGTGCAGCAGTACGACGGCTATGCCCCGATCCCCGGCAAGCCCGACCTGCACGTCAACGGCAAGCTGACCCTGGGCGAGAACATCGCCGACCTGGGCGGCCTCAACATCGCCTACGACGCGCTGCAGACCGCGCTGAAGAAGGATCCGGCCGAGGCCGACAAGAAGATCGACGGCTACACCGAAGACCAGCGCTTCTTCCTCAACTGGGCGCGCGTGTGGCGCGGCAGCATGCGCGAGAAGGCGGCCGAGTTGCGCCTCAACACCGATCCGCATTCGCCGATCGCGATCCGCGCCATCGCCTCGCCGTCGGACATGACGGCCTTCGCCACTGCCTTCCAGTGCAAGCCGGGCGACGCCATGGTGCGCTCGGGCGACAAGCAGGTGAAGATCTGGTAAGTCCCTGCGGGCCGCGGCGGTTTCCGTCGCGGCCCGCATGCTTCTCGACGCCGCGCGCAAGCGCGGCGTTTTTTCATCTGCGCCCGGCACCGCCCGGCAGGACGCCGCGGTTGCTCAGCTGCGCGCCCTGCGCGCCTCATACGCCTTCAGCTGCGTGTAGGCGAGGCGCAGCATCGGCATCTCCACCCCGTGCGCTTCGCCACGCGCCAGCAGATCGCCGATCACGTGGTCGGCTTCGATGCGGCCACCCTGTTCAAGGTCGCGCAGCATCGAGGCGCTGAGCGTGGAGCCCGCCTCGGTCAGCATGCCGACGGCACGCTCAATCACCCTCGCATCCGGCTCGTGGCCGCAGGCAGCAGCGATGCGGCGGCAATCGTCGAGCAGGGCCAGCGTGGCCTCGCGACCGCCGGGCGCTGCCACGATGTCGCCCACCGGCGCGCGCATCAGGCAGGTGATGCCGGCAAGGCTGGCGAGAAACACCCACTTGTCCCACATGTCCTGCACGGCATGGCGGCTGGCGCGCGCATCGAAGTTCGCCCCCGCCATCGCCTGCGCGATGCGTTGCACGCGTTCCGAGTCGCCGCCGTCGCGCTCGCCGAAGCCGAGGCTGTGCATGCGGTTGAGGTGCCGTACGCAACCATCTTCGTCCAGCGTGGCGGCGATCGCGCATTGGCCGCCCAGCACGCGCGCCGCGCCGAAACGCGCATCGAGCAGTTCGAGCTGGCGCATGCCGTTGAGCACGGGCAGCACCACGCTGCGCTGGCCCACGGCGGGCACGATGTCCTCGATGGCCTGCGGCAGGTCCCAGGCCTTGCAGCCGAGCAGCACGAGATCGAACGGTCCGCGCACGGTGTCCACGGTGAGGGTGGGCGGTGCGGCGATGTCGGCATCGCCCAGCGCGCTGCGGATGCGCAGGCCATGCTCCGCAAGCAGGGCGGCGCGGCGCTCGCGCACCAGGAAGGTCACGTCCCGTCCGGCCTGCAACAGGCGGCCGCCGAAATAGCCGCCCGTGGCGCCGGCTCCGACGATCAGGATGCGCATCGTTTGAATTCTCCTCGTGGCTGCATCCTTTCAAGCGTAGCGCCGTGCAGCCGCCTTGCGTCGGCGCGCACGCGATTTCCATATTGAATCTTATTGCGAATCATTCTTATTTGAATTAACCTCGACACGCCCTGCAGGACCAGCCCGAGCCATCGCGACTCGCGACGGGCAATCCCCCTTGCAACCGCCTTCCATGAATATCGTCGAGGAGCTTTCAACGATGGGTTTCGTCAACAGCCGCAAGCATCCCGTTGCACGCCGCAACCACACCCCCGCGCTGACCGCCGCCACGCTGGCCACCAGCCTCGCGTTGGCGCTACCGTCGATGGCGTCCGCGACCGATACCTCGGCCCCCGCCAACGACGCGCCGCAGATCGCCCAGGCCAGGCACCTGCAAGGCGTCACCGTGGAAGGCGTCGCCACTACCGCGCAGCTCTCCTCGCCCAAGTTCACCCAGCCGCTGGTGGACACGCCGCAGACCATCCAGGTGATCGGCAAGGACCTGATCGAGCAGCAAGGCGCGACCACGCTCACCGAGGCGCTGCGCAACACGCCCGGCGTAGGCACCTTCTTCCTGGGCGAAAACGGCTCCACCAACACCGGCGACGCCATCTACATGCGTGGCTTCAACACCGCCAGCAGCGTCTTCGTGGACGGCGTGCGCGATCTGAACACCCTCTCGCGCGACGTCTTCAACATCGAGCAGGTCGAAGTGACCAAAGGCCCGGACAGCACGGAATACGGCCGCACCGCGCCTTCCGGCGCCATCAACATGGTGACCAAGCAACCCACGCTCGAAAACGCCTTGTCCGGGTCGGTCGCCTACGGCAGCTACAACCAGAAGCGCGCCACCGCCGACTGGAACCGGCAGATCGGCGACGGTGCCGCCTTCCGCCTCAACCTGCTCGACCAAAAAAGCGGCGTGCCCGGCCGCCACGACGTGAAGAACGACCGCTGGGGCGTGGCTCCCTCGCTGGCACTCGGACTGAACACGCCCACGCGCGTGTACCTCGACTTCCTGCACGTGAAGCAGGACAACGTGCCCGATGGCGGCGTGCCGACCATCGGCCTGCCCGGCTACTCCTCGCCCGATCCCACGCGACCGTTCATCGCCGATGCGCCGACGGTCGATCCGGCCAACTTCTACGGCACCGACCAGGATCACGACCATGCCGTCGAGAGCCTGTTCACCGCGATCCTGCAACACGACTTCTCCGACAACGTATCGCTGCACGACACGCTGCGCTGGGGCCGCACGCAGGAGAACTATCTGCTGACCTCGTTCACCGCCACCGCCGCCAACCTGAAGACGCCCGACCCGGCCGATCCGTCCACCTGGACGCTGGCGCGCAGCAACCCGAACTTCGAGGACCAGATCAACCGCATCGTCGCCAACCAGCTCAATCTCACCGCCAACTTCGATACCGGCCCCGTCACCCACAACCTCAGCACCGGCATCGAGCTGAGCCAGGAAAAGCTCAACACCACCACACTCGCCGCGCTGAACGGCAGCACCTGGCCCGCGGCCAGCCTCTACGCTCCGAGTCCCGAGGTCGGCAACGCGCTGCTCTACGGCCCCAACGGCGGCTGGACCCGCGGCAGCACCGACACGGCGGCCGCCTACCTGTTCGACACGCTGAAATTCGGCGAGCGGTGGCAGGTCAACGCCGGCGCACGCCTCGATCATTACGACACCGACTTCGACAGCGCGGTCGCCTGCGGCGGCAAGAGCGGCCCGGCCTGCGGCAACCTGGCCACCGGCACCATCGTGCCTGGCCTGGATGCCGATACCTCCGGCAACCTCACCAGTTGGCAACTCGCGCTGATCTACAAGCCGGCGGCCAACGGCAGCGTCTACGCGGCATTGTCCACGGCGGCGCAACCGCCAGGCGGCAGCAGCCTGTCGTTGAACAGCTCCACCAAGAGCGCGGACAACCCGATGCTCGAACCCGAGCGCGCCCGCACCGCCGAAGTGGGCACCAAGTGGAACCTGTTCGACGAACACCTGCTGTTGACCGCCGCGCTCTATCGCACCACCGTCAGCGACGACCTGGAGCAGGATCCCACCACCCTGCTGTACTACCAGATCGGCCAGAAGCGCGTGCAGGGCGTCGAGATCACCGCCATCGGCCAGATCACCCCGAATTGGGCGGTCAATGCCGGCTTCACCAGCATGCACACCAGCCTCAGCAGTGGCGCCGTCAGCAGCGCCACGTCCTCAGCCGCACCCGCCGCCGACGGCAGCAACGTGCTGGCCTACACGCCGAAGAACGCGTTCACCAGCTGGACCACCTATCGCCTGCCGTTCGGCCTCGTCATCGGCGGCGGCGCGCGCTACTCCGGCGAAATGCAGCGCGGCGTCGACGGCGCCATCGGCACGCCGCAGTACGCCAAGTCGTACTGGGTGTTCGACGCGATGGCCACCTACACGATCAATCCGCATCTCGACCTGCAGCTCAACTTCTACAACCTGTTCGACAAGACCTACGTCGCATCGATCAACAAGAGCGGCTACCGCTACATTCCGGGCACGCCGCGTTCGGGCATGCTCACCGCCAATTTCCATTTCTGACGCACGTCAGGCCGCGGCCTGCGGTTTCAGGCACACTCGGAAACCTTCCTACGGGAAGGCTTTCCGCGTCGAGGAACCACACCCATGCTGTTGCACATCCCCGACATCCTCAGCCAGGACCGGCTTGGGCCGATACGCGCCGCGCTGGACGCCGCCGACTGGACCGACGGCCGCGAAACCGTGGGAGCGCAAGGCGCGCAGGTGAAACGCAACGTGCAGTTGCCCGACGCCTCGCCGCTGCGCCGGCAACTGGGCGAAGTGGTACTGGCCGCGCTGGCGACGAACCCGCTCTACCACGCCGCCACACTGCCCTTGCGCACGCTGCCGCCGCGCTTCAATCGCTACGAAGGCGGCGGCGAATACGGCATGCACGTCGACGGCTCGGTGATGGCGCTGCCCAACGGCGAGCAATTGCGCAGCGATATCTCGTGCACGCTGTTCCTCAGCGAACCGGACGAGTACGACGGCGGCGAGCTGATCGTCAGCGACACCTACGGCGAGCACGAGGTGAAGCTGCCCGCCGGCGACGCCATCATCTACCCGTCCAGCAGCCTGCATCGCGTGCAGCCGGTGACGCGCGGCGCCCGCGTGGCCGCGTTCTTCTGGGTGCAAAGCCTGGTGCGCGACGACGGCCATCGCCGCCTGCTGTTCGAGCTGGACGCCTCCATCCAGCGCCTGATCGCCACCGGCGCCGACCGCGACGCGGTGCTGCAATTGACCGGCACGTACCACAACCTGCTCAGGCGCTGGGCGGAGAGCTGAGGCATCTCAGAAAAGACGGTCGATCCGCCGTTCCAGTTCGTCGCGGTCAGGCAGGCGCAGCAGGAATTCGCGCTCCAGCACGTCGCACACCTCTGCCCCGTCGCGCAGCGTGCGACGCTCCGGCTCCCGGCCCGGCCGACGCACGGTGAACTCGCGGTCGAGCAGGCTGAGGCGACGGTCGGCGGCGGTGCGCGCCGCGACCAGGTGGCGCACGAAACGCGAATCGGGAAAAGTCGAGACGAAGTGGTTGGCCACCGCGAAATCGACGTGCTCGCGCGGCTGCAGGTCGAAGCGATACACGTTGAGCCAGTCGCCGCGCACGCAGGCCTGCAGACGCCACTCCCCGTCGCGCTCGACCAGGCGAAACGGCTCCAGCGCCGTGGGCTGCGCCACGCCGGGCTCCAGCCGCAGCGCGCCGGCCAGCGTCATGCTGCCGAAACCCACGTCGACCAGCCAGCGGCCGTCACTTGTGCTTGCAAGCAGCAGCATGTGGGTCTGCGCGGTGATCGCGTCTTCGGGCTGGTTCCACAGCACGCGTGCGATCAGCCCTTGCACCACGTAACCGACGGCGCGCAGCGCGTCGGCAAACAGCAGGTTCTGTTCGAAGCAATAACCGCCGCGGCCCTGATGCAGCAACTTCCGCTCGATGGCCGCGGGCTGCAACAGCACCGGCACGCCACGCCATGGGTCGAGGTTCTCGAACGGAATCGCCGCCGCATGGGCCGCCGCCAGCGCGCACAGCGTGGAGAAATCCGGCTGGAGCGTGCCGCGATGGCCGATGCGCCGCAGATAGGCATCCAGATCGAATGCCGGAGTCACGTGAAGCGCCCCATCAACTGCTCCGCCGCGGCACCACACTCAACGATGCCGCCCCCGGCCGGGAGCGCGTGTTGAGCATGCGCTCGATGGCAGCCGGCGGCAGGGCCGCGGCGTAGAGATAGCCCTGCCCCTCGTCGCAACCGGCATGGAACAGGAACTCGTGCTGCGCCTCGGTCTCGATGCCCTCGGCAATCGTGCGCAACCCCAGGCTGCGCGCCATCGCCATGATGGCTTCGGCGATGGCCACGTCGTTGGCGTTGTCCGGCAGCCCTGTGACGAAGGAGCGGTCGATCTTCAGGCTGGTCACCGAAGGCAGCTTGAGGTAGGCCATCGACGAATAGCCGGTGCCGAAGTCGTCGATGGCCACCTCCACGCCGAGCGTATGCAGCGCATGCATGGTGCGCTCGGTATCGTCGCCCAGCCTGAGCATGGTGCCTTCGGTGATTTCCAGCGCCAGCCGGCTTGGCGCCACACCGTGCGCCTGCAGGGTACGGTCGAGGTGGGTGATGAAACCGGCGTGGCCGAACCAACGCGCGGACACGTTCACTGCCACGCGGATCGGCGGCAGGCCGGCGCGATCCCATTCCTTGATCTGCGCGCAGGCCGACTTCAGCACCCATTCGTCGATGCGGCGGATCAGGCCCAGGCTTTCCGCCACCGGGATGAATTCCGACGGCGGCAACTCGCCACGCTTGGGGTGCCTCCAGCGCAGCAAGGCCTCCACCGCCACGATGCGTCCGCTGCGCATGTCGATGCAGGGCTGGAAATTCAGGCGGAACTCATCTTCGGCCAATGCACGGCGCAACTCCGACACCAGCAGCAGGCGCTGGCGCGCATCGGCCTGCATGATCGGCGTGTAGAAGCGGAAAGTGTTGCGCTCGCTGTTCTTCGCCGAGTACATCGCGGCGTCGGCGTTGGCGATCAGGGTGGCCGCGTCGCCGCCGTCCAGCGGATAACCGGCAATGCCGATGCTGGCGCTCAACGCCAGTTCGCAGTCTTCCACGGTGATCGGTTCGGCCAGGCTGGCAAGCAGGCGCTCGGCCACGGGCCCGGCATCCTCGCGAAGTTCGAGGTTGTCCAGCAGCACGGTGAACTCGTCGCCGCCAATGCGGCCAGCCGCGCCGTCCTTGCTCAACTGCTGGCCGATGCGCTCGGCCACTTTCTGCAGCAGGCGGTCGCCGATGGCGTGGCTGTAGCTGTCGTTGACGATCTTGAACGCGTCCAGATCCACGAACAGCACCGCCACCGCGGTGCGCGTGCGCGTCGCCGCAATGATCGCCGACTCCACGCGGCGCTCGAACTCCGAACGGTTGCACAAGCCGGTAAGCGCATCGTGGGTGGCCATGTGTTCCAACCGCCGCCGGTGCACCTTCAGCGCCTGGATGTTGCTGAACACCGCCACGTAATGCATTACCTGGCGTTGCGCATCGCGGATCGCGCTGATGCTGAGCTGCTCGGGATAGGTGGTGCCGTCGGCGTACTGGCCCAGCACTTCGCCGCCCCAGTTGCCGCCGGCGGCGATGCCCGCCCAGATCGATGCCGGCAACGGCGCGCCGTCCGGCATCCGGCGCAGTTCGTCGAAACGCCGCCCCTCCAGCATCTGTGCTGTGAAGCCGGTGATCTCCACATGCGCCGTGTTGACCGAGATCACCCGGCGCTCGGCGTCCGCGATGATCACGCCTTCGGCGATGCTGGCCAGCGCCTCGGACGCCACGCGCCGCTCGCGCTCCAGCGTCACGCGCTCGGAGATGTCGCGCACGATCATCTGGCGTACCGGATGCCGCCCCCACAGGCTTTGGCTCACCTGCATTTCCACCGGGCGTTGCGCGCCGTCGACACCCCACAGCATGCCCTGCAGCGCTGCGGGGCCGACCTCGTGTACGGAGCCGTCCACGAACAGATCGTCGAACCGCATGCCGATCAGCAGCGCCGACACGCGCCCCGTCCATTCGGAAGTCTGCTGGTTCGCCTCCAGGATGCGTCCGTCGACCTCGTCCACGATCACGATGGCCACGATCGCGCTCTCGAACAGCAGGCGATAGCGCTCCTCGTTGCCGCGGATGCGATCCAGCACGCGCTTGGCCATGCCCAGCCACAGCGCCGCCACCAGCAACATGGCAAGCAGCACCGCGGCGAACAGCACGCGCCCCAGCCACACTGCGCCGCTGACCATCTGCAAGGCGAAGCGGTTGCTGAGCGGCGCGATGTCCTGGTTGATTCCGTCGATGCGCGCACGTTGCAGGTCGATTTCCGTGCGGCTCGGCGTACCGACGGCATACGCGCGTTGCAGCTCGCCGGCGATCACGTCGAGCTGGTCGATGGCGCCGTCGGTGGAGCGCCAGGCCGCGATCGCCGAAGCCATGTACGGCGCGTCGGAGAAATGCGCCAGCATGAAGGTCATGCCGCGCTCGGCCGCCGGCAGCATGTTGCCGTCGACGAACACCTGGTGGACGCGCGCCCGGTCGTAATGCCCGGCGATGATGGCGTCGCGGCCCCAGCGATCGGACATCAGCACGCGATGGTTGCGGCGATAGCCTTCCAGGTCGCGCGCATCGCCGTGGGCGGCGTAGTTGTCCAGGTCGATCACCGCCTGCTTCTGCGCCTTGGACCAGACGCTCTCGCTGTTCAGGAAGCCGGCCAGCGTCACCTGCACCTGCAGTACGCCCCAGGTCAGCGCGAACAGCAGCACGACGCCGACCGCCAGCCCCCAGGCCAGCGGCATCAGGCGCCGCCACAATGGCATTTGCATGTCGCCCATCAGATGCCTGTAATCCTTGCCGCGGAAACCTCCGCCATCGAACCCATGCCGTGATGCCAAATTGCGGGCGGCACCAGCGGTGCCGCCCGCAGCCGTGCCGCATTGTCGAATGCGGCTATGTGGACGATCCGCGAATCTACGCCGCCACGCCGTCCTGCAGGTGCAGCTTGTGATGGCTGCGTATGCAACGGTCGCCCAACAGGATCATGCACAGGTAGCTGCGCTCGATGCATTCGCGCAGGTGCGTGACGTCCGCCGTCGACGGCGTATTGCCCAGAAGCGTGCAAACGATCTCCAAAGCCTCCCATGGATGGGTATCGTCATAGGCCGCATGCAACTTGAGCCAGCGCAAGCTGGCGGCACGTATCTCCGGCGCGAAGCTGTCGCGATAGAGGCTGCTGGCGTACACCAGGTGGGCCCAGTCGCCGGTGGCGCCCTCGATGGCGTAGTTGGTGGCGACCATGCCGGCCGCCAGCGATCCCTCCGTGCTGATTTGCTCGCACCAGCGGTACAGCCCGTCGGTGCCGACCGGCGCGGGCTTGTGCAGCAGGTCCGCGCGCGGCACGCCGGCCCCCTCGGCCCACTCCAACCAGTACTCGGCGTGGTTCTGCTCCACGCGGATGTTGCGCACCAGCCAGCGCCTGGCCATGTCGTCGCCTTCGCTGCGGCCGTAGCGGGTCTTGAGCAGATTCAACGCCATGTAGCTGGGAAAACGCTCGATGAAAGGCCACAAGCCGGCCATGAAGTTGTAGGTCGACTCGTCGTCCAGTTCGAGTGTGGTCATTCTCGACCAGATCTCGTGGCCGAGCACCCTGGCGCGCGTGGCTTCGCAATCGGCCACCATGTCCTGGGCCCACTGCGGATAACTGGCCAGTTCGGTCAACGGACCGCTGCGTTCGAAACGGGTATGCATGATCTTCTCCTGATATGCGGTGAGTGATGTCCGGCTGCTTGCTGCATCACACGACCGACCCAGGAGCCGGACCCACAGGCTGGCCGCGATCCCGCGGCACCCTGGCCACGAAAATCCTTTCCCCGGAATAACGCCCCCGTTGCGAACCGTGAGCATAACCAGCGCCCGGCCGCTGCAACCCGTATTCAGTCGCCAGAGGGAAAACCGCCCGTGTGCTGAACTGCACCGCGAGCCGAGGTCGCCGGCACGGACGCATGCCGCGTTAGCATGCCCACAGTCGCCACCAGGGAGTTGCCATGAAGATGCGCACCGCCACCAGCCGCCTCATCCCGCGCAGCGCTTGGCTGGCACGCAGCGCGGCAGTTCTGCTCGCCGCGTCCATCGCCGTCGCCATCCCCGGCCGCGCCCAGGCCGGCGTATACGTTTCGGTGAATTTCGCGCCCCCGCCGCTGCCGGTGTACGTGCAGCCGCCCATTCCGGGTCCGGGCTACATCTGGACGCCCGGCTACTGGGCCTGGGATGGCTACCAGTACTACTGGGTGCCCGGCGCCTGGTTGCTGGCGCCCTACGTCGGCGCGCTGTGGACACCGGGCTACTGGGGGTGGAGTGGCGGCGTCTACATCTTCCACGCCGGCTACTGGGGTCGCCATGTGGGCTTCTACGGCGGCGTGAACTACGGCTACGGCTACGGCGGCCATGGTTACGACGGCGGCTACTGGCGCAACGGCGGGTTCTACTACAACCGCTCGGTGAACCACGTCACCAACCGCATCACGAATGTCTACAACCGCACCGTGGTGAACACCACCATCAACCGCACCAGCTTCAGCGGCGGCCCGGGCGGTATCCATGCGCGCGCCATGCCGCAGGAAGCCGGCTGGAACCACGAACCGCACGCTGCGCCGATGGCGGTACGCGGCGCCCACTACGCGCCGCGCGGCAACCCGGCCATGCCGGCGGAGCGCTATCAACCGGCGCCCAGCAGCTATCGCGAGACGCGTTACCAGCCGCAGCGCTATCAGGCTCCGGCCTATCGGCCGCAGGAGTACGCGCAACCCGCCTATCGCCAGGGCAACGCGCACCCGCAGCAGTACGCGCACCCTGCTCCGCACGGCGGCAATGGCCAGGGCCCGCGCGAGTGGCGGCACGACGACCACCACTGAGCATCCAAGGCCGCACGTGAAACGGACAGGCCCGCCCTTCGCGGCGGGCCTGTCCGTTGACGGCCTCAAACCATGGGTCGCCTTACGCCGAGGAACGAGAGCTGCGCGATAACGTAAAGCCGACAGCATCCCCGATCCACGCCTGCATCGAGTCCGATCGCAAGCCGAGCGCCCCGGTGCGCTTCATCTCCTCGCACCGGATCCGCCGGACTTGTTCGGTGCACCTCGCTAATGCTGCGGGTATGCGCCGTTTCCGGCCGTCGCGGCCGACGGCGGCGTGGCGCTGGTCGCCGCCGGCATCGGAGCCGTGGCGGCCGGAGGCGGCGTAACCGGCGGTGACGCCGCCGGAGCCGGCGTGCTTGCGGCATTGCCGGGAGTCCCTGGAGAGGGCGTCATTTCGCCGCTCCTGCCGCACGCCGACAATGCCAGCGAAGCTGCAAGCAGCAGCCCGATCGTGACTGAACCTTTCATGTGAGATCTCCGTTGCGGGATGGGGTGCGAGCGCGGCGCTGCAGCTCGGCAGCAACTCACGTTCTGTCTCCACGGCGAAACCGTGAGATCGCGCTCGCATATCGACCCTACCCAGCGGTTTGTCGATATTTCAGAGTCATGGCGTAAAAACGGGCTTAACGCCGTCGCGGCGCCGGGCATGAAAAACCGCCACGCGACCGTCCAACGTCGCATCGCCTGCCATCAGCCAGGATTCGCCGGCCAATACCGCGGTGCAAGGCCCGAAGGCGCATACGCGGAACGCGCGCCGCCCGGCCTCGCGGCACAGTGCATCCAGCACGCTGCGCATGACGGCGCCGGTGAACGGCGTGTAAAGGTAGAACACGCTGCCGGCGGCGAAGTCCGCCGAGCGGGCATCGCCCTGCACGAAGTGCGCATTCGCCAGCCGCAGCGACTGTGCGCAGGCGCGCGCGCCCTGCACGTAGGCCGGCTGGATCTCCACGCCCACGGCGCGCGCCTCGGTGCAGATCGCCGCCAGCAAGGGCACATGGCCCAGGCCCGAACCCAGGTCGACCAGCACGTCGTCAGCGGTCAACGCCAGGCGTTCGAGCAGGTCGAACACGTGCCTTGCCGGCGTGGGCTGGTAGAACACCATGTCCGGCGCGAGCGGCGAAGGCTCGCCCGGCTCGCCGAACGAAAGTACGCCGCCGACCAGTTCGTCCAACCAGTCGTAGCCATCGCCGCCGCTCGCCGCGCCATGCCAGTGCCACAGCGCATCGCGCCCGGCGCCCTGCCGTATCGCCGCGCGGATGGCCTCGAACTGCGCGGCATTCGCTGCCTCCAGTCGATCGCGCATCGCCAGCGCGCGTTGCGGCGGCGCATCGCCCGCGTTGGCGCCGGCCAATCGTGCGTCGAGGCGATCCAGCACCTCGATGCGTTCGCGCAGGCGCCTGGGATCATCCAGCGCGTGCTCGTGCTCCAACGCCTCGATCAGGCCACGCCACGCATCGCTCATCGGCCGCCTGTCCGCCAACGCATGCCGCCTGCCGCGCCATGCGCCGCAATGACGCTCATGCCTTCAACAGGCCCAACCGCGCCATGCTCTCGGCCGTGGCGACCACGGCGTCCTCGGCCGAGCGCGGCGACCAGCCCAGTACGCGCTGCGCCTTGGCGCTGCTGGCGTTCTTGCGCTTGCCCAGCTCGGGCAGGATCTGCTTCACCGCCGGATCGCGCAGCGCGGCAAGCCGCACCAGCCAGTTCGGCAGCTGCAGGGTGGGCACCTTGCGCGCCGATGCTCCCAGGCGGCGCTTCAGCACCAGGGCGATGTCGCGGATCGACAGGAAGTCGCCGGCCACGGCCAGGAAGCGCTCGCCCTTCGCCGCGGGGTCGGTCATCGCACGCAGGTGCAGGTCGGCCACGTCGCGCACGTCCACCACGCCGAAGCTCAGCTTCGGGCAACCGGGCATGGCGCCGTCCATCAGGCGCTGCACCAGCAGGATCGAGGTGGAGTAGTCCGGCCCCAGCACCGGACCGAATACGCCGACCGGGTTGACCACCGACAGCTCCAGCGCACCGCCCTCGCGCGCGATGAAATCCCAGGCCGCCCGCTCCGCCAGGGTCTTGGACTTGGCATAAGGCTGCACGTCGGCGCCGTCGACGTCGGTCCAGCGGGTTTCGTCGAACGGCGCTGCCTGCGTCGGATGGCCGTAGCCGACCGCGGCGAACGAGGAGGTCAGCACCACGCGGCGCACGCCGGCATCGCGCGCGGCACGCAACACGCGCAGCGCCCCCTCGCGGGCCGGCACGATCAACTCGTCCTCGTGCTTCGGCAGCGTCGGCGGAAACGGCGAGGCCACGTGCAGCACATGGTCGCAGCCGGCCACCGCTTCCACCCAGCCTTCGTCGCGCTCGAGGTCGGCCTCGGCAAAGGAGAGCCGCGCACCCGGTTCGGCGCCGCCCTGCCGCAGCATGGCGCGCACTGCGTCCTCGCGCCCGCGGCTGCGCACCGTGGTGCGCACCTCGTGGCCCGCCGCCAGCAGTTGCAGGATGCAGTGGCTGCCGATGAAACCGCTGCCGCCCGTTACCAGTATCTTGCCCATCGCCGCTCTCCCTCGTTTGCGTTTGCGGACCGCGTCGCCGAGCGCGCTCAGCCCCTGGATGGAATCTTCAGGCCACGCTGTACCGCCGGCCGCGCCAAACCGCGCTGCAGCCAGGCGCCGACGTGCCTGAAGCGGTCGTATTCCACCAGCGCGCGCGCGTCGTACCAGGTGATCAGGTTGTTGACCCAGCCCAACGTGGCAATGTCCGCGATGGTGTACTCGTCGCCCATGATCCAGTCGCGGCCGGCGAGGCGCTCGTCCAGCACGCCGAGCAGGCGCTTGCTTTCGTTGACGTAGCGCGCCAGCGGCCGCTTGTCCTCGTATTCGCGGCCGGCGTATTTGTGGAAGAACCCCACCTGGCCGAACATCGGGCCGATCGAGGCCATCTGGAAGAACACCCACTGGATCGTCTCCCAGCGCCGCGCCGGGTCGGCGGGCAGGAACTTGCCGCTCTTCTCGGCAAGGTAGAGCAGGATCGCGCCCGACTCGAACAGGCCCAGCGGCTTTCCGTCCGGGCCGTGCGGGTCGACAATCGCGGGGATCTTGCCGTTGGGGTTGAGTGCGAGGAATTCCGGCAGGTGGCTCTCGTCCTTGCCGATGTCCACCAGGTGCGCCTCGTAGGGCAGCCCGGTTTCCTCCAGCAGGATCGACACCTTCACCCCGTTCGGCGTGTTGAGCGAATAGAGCTGGATGCGGTCCGGATGTTGCGCGGGCCAGCGGCGCGCGATCGGCATGGCGGAGAGGTCGGACATGGCGGGCTTATCGGCATGAGGCAATCCCGTCGTCGTGGGGTTCGCCATGCCGCTTTTCAATGGCTTTGATTTCACGTGGCAAAGCGTAGACTCGTCCGCTTGCATCGCCCCACCCCGGAGAATCCGCATGACCCAGACCCGCGCCTACGGAGCCACCTCCGCCAGCCAGCCGCTGGCGCCGCTCAACATCGAACGCCGCGAACCCGGCCCGCACGACGTCAAGATCGACATCCTGTATTGCGGCGTCTGCCACTCCGACCTGCACACCGCGCGCAACGAGTGGCAGAACACGCTCTACCCCTCCGTACCCGGCCACGAGATCGTGGGCACCGTGTCGGCGGTCGGCGCGCAGGTGACCAAGTTCAAGCCCGGCGATACCGTGGGCGTGGGCTGCATGGTGGACAGCTGCCAGCACTGCGCCTCCTGCGCCGAGGGCGAGGAGCAGTACTGCGAGAACGGCTTCACCGGCACCTACAACGGCCCCATGTTCGGCGGCGAGAACACCTGGGGCGGCTATTCCGAAAGCGTCGTGGTGAACGAGAAGTTCGTGCTGAACATCGGCCACAAGGCGGATCAGCTTGCCGCCGTGGCGCCGCTGCTGTGCGCCGGCATCACCACGTATTCGCCGCTGCGCCACTGGAACGTCGGTCCCGGCAAGAAGGTGGGCATCGTGGGCCTGGGCGGCCTCGGCCACATGGGCGTGAAGCTGGCGCACGCGATGGGTGCGCACGTGGTGCTGTTCACCACCTCGCCCGGCAAGCAGGAAGACGCCAAGCGCCTCGGTGCCGACGAAGTGGTGGTGTCGAAGGATGCGGCGCAGATGGCGCAGCACACCGGCAGCTTCGACTTCATCCTCAGCACCGTGGCCGCGTCGCACAACCTCGACCCCTTCCTCGCCCTGCTCAAGCGCGACGGCACGCTGTGCCTGGTCGGTGCGCCGGAGCATCCGCACCCCTCGCCCACCGTGTTCAACCTGATCCTCAAGCGCCGCCAGCTCGCCGGCTCGCTGATCGGCGGCATCCGCGAGACGCAGGAGATGCTGGACTTCTGCGCCGAGCACGGCATCGTCTCCGACATCGAGACGATCGCGATGAAGGACATCAACACCGCCTACGAGCGCATGCTCAAGGGCGACGTGAAGTACCGCTTCGTGATCGACATGGCCACGCTGAAGCAGGAGGCGAAGGCCGCCTGACACGCCGGATGAAGGGCTGGGCCTTGCGCCATCCGCGATGCCCGGCCCTTCGTCCGCCCATCGATCCATGACTCCGCTGCAAGCCTTCATCGAAGCCCATCCGCGCCTGTTCGTGCTGACCGGCGCGGGTTGCAGCACGGCTTCGGGCATCCCCGACTACCGCGACCGCGACGGCCAGTGGAAGCGCACGCCGCCGGTCACCTACGCCGCCTTCATGCAGGAGGCGCACACCCGCCAGCGCTACTGGGCGCGCAGCCTGGTCGGCTGGCGCCGCTTCGGCCGCGCGCAACCGAACGCCACGCACCGCGCGCTGGTCGAGCTGGAACGACTAGGCCGGATCGAGCGGCTGGTCACGCAGAACGTGGACGGCTTGCATCAGCGCGCAGGCAGCACCGGCGTGGTCGACTTGCACGGACGGCTCGACGCCGTGCGCTGCATGAGCTGCGAGTGGCGCGGCCCGCGCCAGGAATTCCAGCTTGCGCTGCTCGCGCGCAATCCCGACTGGGCAAATCTCGACGCCGCCGACGCGCCGGACGGCGATGCCGACCTCGAAAACCAGGACTTCGCCAGCTTCAGCGTACCGCCCTGCCCGCACTGCGCCGGCATCGTGAAACCTGACGTGGTGTTCTTCGGCGAGAACGTGCCCCGCGAGCGCGTGGCCGCCGCGATGGACGCCTGCCGCAGCGCCGACGCGATGCTGGTAGTCGGCTCCTCGCTGATGGTGTATTCCGGCTACCGCTTTGCCCATGCCGCGGCGCAGGCCGGCAAGCCGGTCGCCGCCGTCACGCTGGGCCGCACCCGCGCCGACGCGCTGCTCGCGCTGAAGGTCGATGCGCCGTGCGAGGCAGCGCTCGGCTTCCTGCTGGCGGAGCAGCCCGCCGCCTCCATCGCCTGAAAAAAGGCCCGGCGGTTTCCCGTCGGGCCTTTTCGTTGGTCCGCGTAGCGCAAACCGGGGCAACTCGTGCCCGCTGGCTTACTTCGCGGCAGCCGCCGAATCGCACTTCATCGTGCTGCAATCGAAGTCCACTTCGACGCCGCGGCCCACGATCACTTCCACGTTGTTGTGCACGGCGACCGGGTGGCCGATCTGCTTCAGCGTGACATTGTAGGTGCCCGACGGCAGCGCATTCGCCGAATAACGGCCGGAGGAATCCACCACCACCGTGCGGCCACCGCCGGTGGCGGTGCTGCGTGCGGAAACGGTATAGCCCGCCGGAGCCTTGCCGAAGATCGAACCGGACGTGGACTGCGCACTGGCCGTGGACATGCCCGTCACGGCAAGCGCGCCGACGACGCCGGCCAGCGCCAGACCGCGAACCAGATGGCGCGAAGCGGAACGGATCGAGAAGATTTTGTTCATGATGATTTCCATTGATTACCAGCGGGAAAACACGGGCACACCAGGGGTTTGGCGCTTGCCCCGTGGGACATGACGGACGTAGCCGCCCATTGATTGTTGATGCGAAACCGGATGCTTTCGATGCTGTGTGCCAGCCCCCTGCCTGGCGGACACCCCCGATCGAATGCCTGCCCGCAGATTGACTCCTGCAATGCACGCACGCATGGGCAAGAAGTCATCCGTTCACCGCCATAGCATACCGCCAACCACACCCCGGCAAGTCAAGCGGCAGGCTCCAGACAGGGCCTGCAGCCCATGGACGACAGGCGCTGCTGCACTGCACAAACCACCTTCCGCACTCCCCATCGCCATCCCGGTTGGCGCTACAGTCTGCCCACGATACCGCCGTATCTGTAAGCCGGCGGAACCTTCCGGAGCCATCAAGCGACCGCATGCCAGCCTGACGGCACCGCCGCAGGGCGGGCAGTCCGGAAGTAGCGCACGCCTCGCCCCACACCGGGAGAACCGACATGACCGGCCGGAACACGATCTGCCTCTGGTACGACGGCGCCGCGCTGGAAGCCGCGACGTTCTATGCCCGTACATTCCCCAACAGCGCCGTCGCTGCGGTGCATCACGCACCCGGCGATTACCCGGCGGGCAAGCAGGGTGACGTGCTGACGGTGGAATTCACGGTGATGGGCATCCCCTGCCTGGGCCTGAACGGCGGCCCCGGGGTTCCGCACACCGACGCCTTCTCGTTCCAGGTGTCCACCGACGACCAGGCCGAGACTGACCGCTTGTGGAACGCGATCATCGACGCCGGCGGACAGGCCAGCGCCTGCGGCTGGTGCAGGGACCGATGGGGGTTGTCGTGGCAGATCACGCCGCGCGCCCTGGTCGCTGCCATCACCGATCCCGACCCTGCCGCGGCCAGGCGCGCCTTCGAGGCCATGATGACGATGACGAAGATCGACATCGCCGCCATCGAGGCCGCACGGCGCGGCTGAACGCAGCCATCCCTCCAGGAAACCCGCCGCATGATCCCCACCATCACCGCCTTCGAACGTTCGCCCGACCGCGGCCAGGGGCTCGCTCGCGACACGCGCGTGCGCTGGGCACTTGAAGAAGTGGGGCAACCCTACGCGGTCCGGCTGGTCCCGTTCGACGCAATGAAGCAAGCCGCGCACCGCGCGCTGCATCCGTTCGGGCAGATCCCCACCTACGAGGAAGGCGATCTGGTGCTGTTCGAATCCGGCGCCATCGTGCTGCACATTGCGCAGCGTCGTGCCGGACTGCTGCCGGAGGATGCGAACGCGAGGGCGCGCGCAGTCGCCTGGATGTTCGCGGCGCTCAACACGGTGGAGCCGCCCATCCTCGAACTGCAGAACGCCAGGTTCCAGGAAGCCGACAAGCCGTGGTCCGCCGAGCGGCTGCCGCTGGTCAGGGAACGCATCCGCCAGCGCGCAGGCGAACTGTCCGACCGCCTCGGCGATGCCGACTGGCTCGACGGCGCATTCAGCGCAGGCGACCTCATGATGGTGCATGCCCTGCTGCGCCTGCGGCCCTCGGGCCTGCTCGACGAGTACCCCAACCTCGCCGCCTACGTCGCCCGCGGCGAGGCGCGTCCCGCCTTCCAGCGCGCCTTCGCCGCCCAGTTGGCGGTGTTCGCCGGCCAGCAGACGGCGAGCTGACAAGGCGCCGCCCACGCGCTTGCCGAACCACCTGCTCGCCCTGCAACGCGTGGCAGGAACTGCATCTTCGGCAGAAACAATCCGTTCACCCACTGCCGGTTTCCCCGCGCCCGGCCAGCCCCCATGCTGTGCGCATCCATCCATGAGGACACTCGCATGATCGAACGCAGGCCTTTCGACCGCCTCGGCGGCGCCGACCACGGCTGGCTCGACGCGAAGCACCACTTCTCGTTTGCCGGCTACCACGACGCGGCGCGCATGGGCTGGGGCGCGCTGCGCGTGTGGAACGACGACACCATCGCGCCGCACACCGGCTTCCCGCCGCATCCGCACGCCGAGATGGAGATCATCACGTATGTGCGCGAGGGTGCGATCAGCCACCAGGACAACCTCGGCAACAAGGGCCGCACGGTGGCGGGCGACGTGCAGGTGATGAGCGCCGGCAGCGGCATCACCCATGCCGAATACAACATGGAGAACGAGACCACGCGCATCTTCCAGATCTGGATCATCCCCGACGCACACGGCCAGCCGCCGTCGTGGGGTACGCGGCCGTTTCCCCGCGGCGAGCGCGCCGGGCGCTTCGTGGCGCTGGCCAGCGGCATCCCCGGCGACGCCGACGCGCTGCCCCTGCGTGCCGACGCGCGCGTGCTGGGCGCCACGCTGAAAGCCGGCGAGACGGCGGAATACGCGATGGCGCCGCACCGCCACGGCTACCTGGTGCCGGCCCGCGGCACGGTGGAACTCAACGGCGTGAAGCTGGACGCCCGCGACGGCGCGGCGATCCGCGACGAACCCATCTTGCGCGTCACCGCGCTGGAAGACGCCGAACTGGTACTGGTGGACGTGGCCGCCTGACACCGCGCGTGGCCGCGATGGCGCTAACCGGAGCGGCCACGCGCCGCGTCTCGGCCGGCCGCACCTGGCGAGGTCGTGCGGCGGCACTCGCCTCCCGCATCCACCATCAGCCGCTCAATCCATGGGCCAAGGCAGCTGATCGCCCAACCGGTCGCCCACGGCGCCCTCGATTGTTCCGGGTTGAACCGAGGGCCCGTCGCCGACGGACCGGCCGCGCCACCACGGCTGCACTTCCCGGCGCTCGACCGGCTCGACCGGCTCACCGAGGCGCGGCAGCAGCAGCGCGGTGTCGTGGGGGTCGGCCAGCGCGAGCAGGTCCTCGACCGGCTCGTCCCAGGCATGCGTGGACAGTGCGAACGTGCCCCAGTGCACCGGCATCAACACGCCGCCGCCGAGCAGCCGGTGCGCCGCCAGCGCATTGGCCGGGCCGAGATGGATGTCGCCCCAGGACGGATGGAACGCGCCGACTTCGAGCATCACCAGGTCGAATGGGCCGAGCCGGTCGCGGATGGCCTCGTATTCAGTGGTCAGCCCGGTATCGCCGCTGAAGAACACGCGGTGCCGCTCGCCGGCCATCACCATCGACGACCACAAGGTCTGATTGCGGTCCTTCAGGCCGCGACCGGAAAAATGCTGCGAGGGTGCAGCGGTGATGGTGAGCCCGGTGCCCGGCACGCGATGGCTTTGCCACCACACCAGTTCGGTGATGCGCGAAGGCGCGATGCCCCAGCTTTCGAGATGGGCGCCGACACCCAACGACGTGACGAACGGCACCTTCGACTTCGCCAGCGCGCGGATCGTCGGGTAGTCCAGGTGATCGTAGTGGTCGTGCGAGATGACCACGGCGTCGACCGCGGGCAGGTCGCGCAATCCCACCGGCACCGGCTGGAAACGCTTCGGGCCAAGCAGGGTGAACGGCGAGGCGCGCTGACCCCACACCGGGTCGGTGAGCACCCGCCAGCCGTCGATCTCCAGCAGCACGGTGGAATGGCCCAGCCAGGTGGCGCGCAGCCCGCTCGCGGGCTTCCGCAGCCATGCCTCGCGCGGGTCGTTCGAGGGCAATGGTCCGGGCGGCGTGCGCTGGTCGTCGCCGCACAGGAACTCGCGCAACGTCGGCCGCGGTGCCTGCGGATCGCGCAAGCCGGGCAACACCGGATGGATGTTGCGCAAACGCTCGCCGTCCCACATCGGCAGATCGCGCAGCCGCTCCAGTCGCTCGCCCTGCGACGGTTTGCCAAAGGATTTCATGTCGCACGCTCCGTCATCGCCAGCCATTCCCGTAGACCATGGGGGCAGCGCCCAACCGAGCCAAGTGCCGCTGCCTTCATGCCCGGCTTCGTCGCGCGCGCGACGCACCGCGATAGCAACCGCGGCGTGCAGCTCGCCATGAACCACCGGCAGGGCCATCCGCGCATCGTGATGAAGGTCGCCAAGGACGGCCCGCCGTCGCTGCAGATGCCGGATGCCGACGGCAAGGTGACGGGCGAACCGGCGCCCAGCCATTGGCGCCACGGCGAGACCGTCGTCGGGTAAAGAAAGCGAACGGCCCCTGCGCCGTCACGCCTCGGCCATGGCGTCCTGCCCGGCGGCGCAGTGCCGGCGGATGTATTCCGCGTGCGTCGGCATCGCCTGCACGGCGCCCTCGATCACCTGGCGCAGGTCGGCAAGATACCGGCCGGCGTCGACCCCGCTGCGCATGTCCGCCAGCGGATCGTGCCGCAGCGGCATGATTTCCTGGCCGACCAGCACCGCCAGCCAGTTCGGGTTCTGGAACAGCTCCAGCGACTTGGCCACGATGCGGCCGCTGCCGCGGAACTGGTCGATCTTGTATTGCAGCGTGTCGGGGATCGCCATGCTGCCGGTCTGGCGCCACAGCGGCGCATCGTCGCGCCGGGTGGCGTGGTAATGCAGTATCAGGAAATCGCGGATGCGTTCGTATTCGGCCTGCGTGATCCGGTTGAATTCCTGCGCCACCAGCGGATCGAAATCGCGATCCGGGAACAGCGCCAGCAGCCGCGCCAGCGAGGACTGCACCAGGTGGATGCTGGTCGATTCGATCGGCTCCATGAAACCGGCGGCCAGGCCCAGCGCCACGCAGTTGCGGTTCCAGAACAGGCGGCGGCGGCCGGTAACGAAGCGCAGCAGGCGCGGGTCGCCCAGCGGCTTGCCGTCGAGGTTCGCCAACAACTGCGCCGCCGCCGCGTCGTCGCCGATGTGCCGGCTGCAATACACCATGCCGTTGCCCATCCGGTGCTGCAGCGGGATGCGCCACTGCCAGCCCGCCTCGCGCGCGGTGGCGCGGGTGTACGGCACCGGCTCCTCCGCATGCGCGCTGGGCACCGCCACCGCGCGGTCGCACGGCAGCCACTGCGTCCACGACTCGTAGCCGGTGTGCAGCGCGCCTTCGATCAGCACGCCGCGGAAGCCCGAGCAGTCGATGAAGAGATCGGCTTCCACCACCGCCCCGCCTTCCAGCGTCAGCGACCGGATGAAGCCGTCGTGCGGACGCAGCGCGACATCCACCACCTTGCCCTCGGTGCGCACCACGCCGCGCTGCTCGGCGTAGCCGCGCAGGTAGCGCGCGTAGAGCATGGCGTCGAAGTGGTAGGCGTAATCGAACTTGGACTGCACATAGCGCGAATCGGCGGACGGCCGCTCGAAGCGCCCGCGCCGCGCCGCGGCCCACGCAAAGGCGTAGTCCTGCAGCGGTGTGGTGTCGCCGCGTGCGCGCTCGCGCAGCCAGTACTGGTGGAACGGCACCGAGTCGAATGCCACGCCGATCTCGCCGAACGGATGGAAATAGCGTTGCCCCAGCCGGCTCCAGTCGTGGAAGTCGATGCCCAGCTTGAAGGTGCCCTGGGTGGCGGCGAGAAACGCGTTCTCATCGATGCCGAGCATGCGGTTGAAGCCCTTGATCGGCGGCAAGGTGGCCTCGCCCACGCCGACCGTGCCGATCTCCTCGGATTCGACCAGCTCGATGCGGCAACTGCCCTGCAGCGCGTTGGCCAGCGCGGCCGCCGCCATCCAGCCGGCCGAGCCGCCGCCGACGATGGCGATGCTGCGGATGAGTCGATCGTTCATCGTGGTGGGTGCTCCGGCCGGGCAGTCGAGGACATCCGCCAAAGTATTGCATCATCGACCGCTTCAGCTCCTGCCCTTCCGCACCGAGGGCCTTGCGCGCCAGCCCCTCCCGCCCGGTAGCGCCACGTACAATGATCGGCTTGTAACCACCGAATACGCCCATGGCGTTCACCGCCACCATCCACAAGGCCGAACTGTCGATCAGCGACATGAACCGGCACTATTACGCCACCCATGCGCTGACCCTCGCGCGGCATCCGCCGGAAACCGAGGAGCGCCTGATGCTGCGCCTGCTCGCCTTCGCGCTGCATGTCGACGAGCGGCTGGAGTTCGGCAAGGGACTCAGCGACACCGACGAGCCGGCGCTGTAGCGCAAGACCTACACCGGCGAGATCGAACTGTGGATCGACGTCGGCCTGCCCGACGAAACGCACCTGCGCAAAGCCTGCAACCAGTCGCGGCAGGTCGTGGTGCTGGTCTACGGCGGCCAGGCCGCCGACATCTGGTGGAACAAGATCGCCACACGCTCGCGCGCCACGACAACCTCAGCGTGCTTGCCATCGACCACGCCGACCTGCAGCAGCTGGCCACCCTCTGGGAACGCAGCATGCGCCTGCAATCCCTGATCCAGGATGGCGAACTGCAACTCATCGCCGGCGACACGACGCTGCCGATTCGGCCCGACATCCGCATGGGCGAATACGCCGTCGCCTGATCCCGCCATCATCCAGCGAATCCCTCCATTTCCGTCACGCACGACGACACGCCCGCCCCGGCGATCGGTTCTTCCGCCCCTGCCGGATCCACACGGCCTACGCCGTGCGATAGTACGGCGACACCGAGGGATGGAAGCCATGCGGAACGGAAAGATGTCAACAACGAAGCTCCGAGCCCTAGCGCTGCTCCTTGCGCTGCTCCTTGCGCTGCTCCTTGCGCTGCTCCTTGCGCCGCTCCTTGCTCTCTTCCTTGCTCCATCGGCCGCTCCGGCGACACCTCCCAATCCGGCAGTACGGGTGACGATTCACTCGTACTGGAATGGCCTCAGCCCCCAATCGCCGCTACAGACCGAACTGCTCATCCAGCGCACGGCCCGCGGTTACGTGCTCAGCGGCACCAGCAGCCATGGCAATGACTTCGGGGCAAAACCAAGCATGGAAGCCATCCCGTCGCGAACCGTCCCGACAGAGGCTGTCGAACACCTGGTAACTGCCTTGCGCTCTCCACCACAGACTCGGGTCGACATTGCATCGCTCGGCCTGAACGCGCGCGATGTGCATGCGGCGTTAGACAGCATTACCCAGGACGACGTGCAGCGCGAGACCCATCGCGCCTTGCGGGCCAGATTCACGGCCTTGCTCGAATCCCTGCGCCGCCCCGGGCCATTGGCAGCCACGCTCACGCGTGGCTTCGCCAGCTTCCGCTTCGACGACTCCCCACGCATCTCGGTCGAGGTCGAGATGGCCGATCACGCCATCCTCTCGGCCGAAAGCACGTCCCCGCACTCCCTCATGCTGCCGTGGATCACGCCGAGTGGTGTGCCGACATATGCACCTGCCATTGCCCACGCATTGCATGCACTGATGCCAGGCACAGCTGCAAATCGCGAGCGCCTCGAAGCCCCCATCGATCTGACCGAATTGATTGAGGCTGGCTTATCCGAACCGTTGGACCGGATTCGCGCCGAGACGATGGCTGGCGCGGCCATGCGGGCGCTGTCTTCGCACTTCAGGATCAACCAGGCCATTTACTTTGAAGGCGACGATGGCCACGGCGCAGATCTCGAGGTGGAACTGCAACACCCCGGTTCACCGGGCAACCTTATCCTATACGTGTGGCTGCGGCTCGATGGAAACGGACTCGTTGATACCGCAGACACCCTCGCGCGCCTCGATACGGAAATGAACCTCATCGAGACCACGCCCAGTGTCGTGCAACACGTGAGGGCCGCCCCGCGCACCCGCTTCATCATCCATGACCGAGACGATGCAAGTGCCACCTACCGCAACATCGCCACACAGTTGCAGATACGCGTGATACAGCGACTGCCCGAGCTGAAACACGATGACGGATGGAGGCAGAACGCGATCCTGCTGGATGAAGGGGACCAGTTCTGGTGGATGATCCTTCCCGACCACCGCGCCATCCGCTGGGAGAGCGCTTCGGATGCCACCGGCGCCACGCACTGCGCCGTGGAAACCGATACCGGCGGCAGTCGTGCGAATGACGCACTGACCAACCTATGCGAAGGCATCGTCTACGGCGCCAATGGGAACGTGGTGAACTGAACCGGCATCCCTGCGCCAACGCCCATGGTCTGCACATGCCCCCTCAGGACACTGCCTATACGCTGCCTTGCCGCCGAAAGAGCCGCGACCCCACGCCTCCTTGCCGGCATTACCGCTCCGGCCAATGCCACGCAGGCTGGTCGAGCATGCCCTGCCCGCTCACCACCGTCTGGCTCAGCTCCTTCTCCAGGCGAAGGGTGTGGCAATGCGGCTGGTCTTCCAACGCGGCGATCAGGCGCGGCGCGTGCGAGACCACCCACACCTGCGTGCGCGTGGCCGCGTCGGCGATCAGGCGCGCCAGCGGCGGCAACAGATCCGGATGCAGGCTGGTCTCCGGTTCGTTGAGCACCATCAGCGGCGGCGGCCGCGGCGTGTGCAAGGCCGCGATCCACAGCAGGTAGCGCAACGTACCGTCGGAGAGTTCCGCGGCCGACAACGGGCGCAGCAGCCCGTGCTGCGAAAAGTCCAGCAGGAAACGGCCATCGGTGCCGCGCACGTCGACCTTCGCGCCGGGGAACGCGTCCGCGACGGCGGCATCGAGCGCATGCGCATCGCCGATTTCCAGGATCGTCTGCCACGCGGCGGCCACGTCGCGGCCGTCGTGGCTCAGCACCGGCGTGCGCGTGCCGAGCTGCGGCAGGCGCGCGGGCGAATCCGCATCCGAACGGAAATGATCGTAGAAGCGCCAGCCGCGGATCGTCTCGCGCAGGGTCAACACCTCGGGCGCACTCTGCGCATCGGCGATCTGGCCGAACAGGCTCTCGAACGGATTGAGGTGCTGGTGGATCACCCGCCAACCGCGCCCGTCGCGCACGCGCGCCATGCCGCCGTCCCGGTCGACCAGCGTGCCCGCCGGGCGCAGGAACGGCCCGTTCCAGATCGCCTCGCGCTTGATCTGCGGATCGAGCGCGAAGGCACTGGACGACGGCGTCGGGTAACCGAGGTCCACCGCATAGCCAAGCTCGTCGCTGGCGAAGCCCAGGCACAGGCGCACGGACTCCTGCCGCGGGCCGCCCTGTACCGGCACCTCGCCGCGGCGCATCGCGCGGCTGATCGTCTCCGGCCCCGCCCACAGCGCCGAACCCAGGCCGCCCTCGCGCGCGAGGGCCGGCACGATGCCCGTTTGCGCGGACTCGGCCAGCAGGCGCAGCGCGCGATACAGGTTCGACTTGCCGCTGCCGTTCGCGCCGACCACGAGATTGAGCCGCCCCAGCGGCACGATCAGTTCGCGCAGCGAGCGGTAGTTCGCCACGGCAAGCGTGGTCAGCATGGGGCGACTCCTTCGCTCGGGCCAGCGGCCACTTTAGAACGGCGCCTGCATCGCGGCCAGAACAGGATCGGTCTCCGCCATCGCGAACATCATCGCGAACCCGTCGCCATCCCACATGCGAGCGGGCCACGCTGCCCCCGTTTTCGAGGGGCTGGACTGGACGATCGCGCTTCGGTGAGCATAAGGAACCGATGCCCGCCCCACTCACGCCGTCCGAAGAACTGCTGCAACTGCTGCCCGACGCGGTGGTGCAAACGGACGCGCGGTGGATCATCACCTACTTGAATCCCGCCTGGCACACGCTCACGGGCCATCCGGTGGACGATGCGCTCGGCCAGTCCTTGCTCGACTTCGTGCACCCCGACGACACGGGCGCCTTGCGCGCGGGCATGCCGGTGTTCCGGCTGCGCTTCGCCGACGCGGAGCATCGCTGGATGCGCCTGCAGTTGCAGCCGAAAACCGACGCCGCGGATCGGGTGGTGAGTCGCCAGGGCGTGCTGGTCGAGATCACCGGGATCACCGAGCAGGTCGTGATGGAGGACCGCCAGCGCTTCCTCCGGCTGCTGGAAACCATCGACGGCGTGGTGTGGGAGGCGGAACTCGGCGTGGGCAATACCTTCCTCAGCCCGCAGGTGGAGCGCCTGTTCGGCTACTCGGTGGAGGAGTGGCGCGCCGATCCGGGCTTCTGGCGGGCGCACGTGCATCCCGACGACCTGGCGGAAGCCCTGGTCATCGACGATGCCGCCTACTACGCCACGCACAGCTATGCCTACGAGATGAGCTATCGGCTGATCGCCAAGTCCGGCGAGGTCGTCTGGGTGCGCGACCTGTGCCGCGTGGATGTCGAGCCCGGCCGCCCGAACCGCATGATCGGCCTGATGATCGACGTGACCCGGCAGAAAAATACCGAACTGGAACTGGTGCAGTCCGACATCCGCTATGCGCTTGCCACCCGCGGATCCAACGACGGCATCTGGGACTGGAACCTGCAGACGGACGTGCTGCACGTGTCCCAGCGCTTCAACGAAATGGTCGGGCTGGGACACACCGGCCGCCTGCATGAAAACGGCTGGCGGTTCCTGCAACGACTCATCGATCCCGACGACCATCAGCGCGTGGAGACGGCCTACCGCAGGCACCTATCGGGCCTGCACCCGAACTTTTCCGTGGACTTTCGCGCGCGCCACGGATCGGGGCGGTCGGTGTGGCTCAACTGGCGCGGAGTCGCGCAGTTCGAGGGCGGTGCCGCCGTGCGCATGGCCGGGTCGCTGAGCGACCTGGCGGAACGCGGCAGCTCCTACGACGCCTTGACCAACCTGCCCGGCCGGCCGCTGTTCCGCGACCGTCTCGAGTACGCCATTGCGCTGCATCTGGACGCCGCCGCGAAAGGCGGTGACGCACCGTCACAAGAGGACACCACCCAGTTCGCCGTGCTGCTGCTGGATCTCGACCGGTTCAAGGCCGTCAATGACACGCTTGGACACCACGCGGGCGACCAACTCTTGCAGCAGGTGGCACGCCGGCTTGAATCCTGCGTGCGCGCCATGGATCTGGTTGCCCGCATGAGCGGCGACGAGTTCAACGTGCTGCTGGAATCCATCGACCAGGCCGGCGCCGCCGACCGGGCCCGGCAGATGGCGACCGCCCTCGCGGCGCCCTACCGGATCGGCCCGCATACCGTGACCTGCGGCGCCAGCATCGGCGTGGTCTGCAGCCGGACGGATTTCGCGACCACCGACGATTACCTGCGCGCCGCCGATGCCGCCATGTACCGGGCCAAGAGCCAGGCGTTGGGCGTGTGCGTTTTTGCGGAAAATGGAGACACGACCTGACGGGCAATGCGCATCTTCGGCAGAGGATGAAGTGTCTCGTTCTTGTAACCGCCATCGCAGATCGCGCCCGCAGCTAACCCCGCCCTGCCAACAGCCTGCGGAGAAAGGCCACATCGGCGCCCTTGGCGTCCTGGTGCCGGCGCTTGCCCCGGCCATCGACCAGCTTGCAGATATCGCAAAACGCCTTGCGAAAATGTTGAAAACGGTGCTGTCCGGCCCGCTACCAGTTCACGGCCGATAGGGAGTGCCCAGATGGGTTTCCGCCTGCAGCACTCCGCCACAGTGATAAATGGCATGTTCGGCCACCGTCATGAGATACAGCATGCCGTAGCCGTTGCCACCGTTCACCACCGGCGGTGTCCAGTCGTGGAAGTGGTGCCAGACGTAGCCAGCCGGCGTCTGGTTGTAGCCGGCCATGGCATTGGCCAGCGCAAAGTCGCCCGCCCGACCGCCGGTATAGGCGATACGCACCGCGTGCCGGTAGTGGGTTCCCGGATTGAGGCCAGGCCGCTGTTGGCCGGCGATGGCGAACATCTCGATGTAGGGCTGGATTTCGCCGGGCGTGTAGAACCGGGTCTTCTTCCGCACCCTTTTGCCCAATTGGATATTTTCGCGCTCGATGCCTTTGCGCTTGAGCCAGTCGTTGCGGGCGCGGTTCTTGAATTGCATCACGCCAGTCTTGGAACGCGTCTGGATCTGTTTCATGGCGGATCGTTCCTTATGTTCGCGGTTCGTCCTTCCGGGCGGGCTTCGCCCCCCGGCCGACATCCAGCCTGGCGAAAGCGCAAGATTGTCGAAGCCCTCCGTGGATCAATGCGCGGAAACGCGGCCAATCCGGTCACCGCCCTCCAATCGAACAGAGGCAGGGTACGGTTCGATCATGGGATGAGTGACACGACCTCCCGTGCGTACGCTGATCGAACGTGATCGCACAACCGATCTTGGTCGACCACCATGCCAACGCATCCTCCCATCGATAGCGAAGCGGTCGATGGCTAGAGAGCATCCGCGGGAAGATATCGAAGGCGCATGCTGCCGGCAGGCAGTGATGCGGATCGTCCTCGAAAGCCTCAAGGCATACGAAACCGACTCGGGTGATGGCAAGCGGCCACCACGGCCAGGTCGCGTCACTGATGGCCGTTGGCTGAGGCCGGAGACAGCGATAAGGCGGATGCCAAAGTCATGCGTGCGGAGAGGCTGGCCTCGATGCCTCCGCTCGATTGGCGGGTGGGCGGTGTGGACTGGGCCGCACCTTGGCCTGCCGCGCGAATCGAGCGACCGCGACCCGGTTTTTGCTCGCGGCAAATCTGCAGCTACATCGGATAGTCGAGAGTCCTATCCGCTTCCATGCTCCTTTCAGAAAAACAGATCCCTGATCTCATTCGCACTGCTGCCGCGTCCGCCGGACTCCTGCTCGAAATCGCCGGTCACTTCGGGCACCAAGGCCTCGAATATGTCCTGGGCAAACCGCCTGCAGTTGCCCTTGTCGTAGCTCGGATAGAGCCTTCGAACCTCGCCGAAGGCCTGCAGCACACGACGACAGGTGATCGTATTGCGACTGACATGCCGCTCGACCAACGTGTTGTATTTGCTCGCCGAGGCGCCGAGCTGAAAGGTGTCCTGGCCATTGTTTCTCGAAATTCGAAGCAATACCGGCCGACACCGGAGGTATCCGCGCTTCACCCGCGTCGTGGGGATGGTGCTGCCGAGCTCGATCATGAGCTCCTGATGATGGGATCCGTCCCACCCCGTGCCTCTCAATGCGATCGACCGCACGAAGTAATGCTGATACTTGCTGAAGGGGAACATAGCGTTCATCTTCAGCGAGTTGTCCGCTCCGCCCCCGCCGCGGACAACGTCGTCTTCCCAGATATCATCCATGGCGCCTCTCCTGTTGCTGACCCTACGAGGTATTGCGCAATCGGGCGGACAATCCAGTCAACAGATCCCGCAGAGCGCTTGATCTTGCGAGAAGAGTCCCACGGAACAAATGGCGCCCCGCTCCAGCGCGCGCACCGGCTTCAAGCAGCAACGCAGGCGGGCACGGGACGGCCATCGTGCCACGGCCGAGGCTCGGCACCTCGCAGAAAACCGACCGGCGCGCCGGTCACTTTGCTCCATCGCGCTGGAACCGCCGTACAGTCGCACCGCCTCCTCCAACCCGCCGCGTCGATGCCGATCCGAAACCGCTTCCAGCCAAGCCTTGCTGCTTGTGCGCTCGCCGCGCTGCTCGCGCTGGTCCCCTGGCATGCCAGCGCCGCGGACACCGACACTTCTGCCCTGAAACCCGCCGTGGGCCTGCTCGCCAACCTGTACGATAACCTGCACGGCGGGCAACGGCGGGGCACCACCGGCGCGTGGAACCTCTACGGTTCGCTGCGCTATCGCGGCGCGGTGGGTGACAACGGCCAGGGCTTCAGCGCGTTTGCCCAGGTGCTGAACAGCGGCGGCGGCTTTCCTGGCGACTACACCGGCGACGCCCAGGGCGTCAGCAACATCGCCGCGCCGCACCTTACCCGTCTCTACGAAGCCTGGATGCAGTACAACGGCCGGCGCTCGCACTGGTCGGTGCTGCTGGGCCGCTACGATCTCAACAGCGAATTCGACCGCCTGCAGACCGCCACGTTGTTCCTGGACAGCTCGTTCGGCGTGGAGCCGGCGTTCTCGCAAAGCGGCGGCCAGGGGCCGTCGATCTTCCCCCGTCCACGCTTTGCCCTGCGCGTCGCGCTGAAGCCTTCGCGGAACGTGGTGTGGCGCACCGCGGTCCTGCAGGGCGGCGTGCCGAACGACCCCGGCCTGCCGCCCGGCGAGCAGCACAGCCGTGTCGGCGACGCATTGCTGGTCAGCGAACTCGCGCTGTTGCGTCGCGCGCCCGCCGCAGACGCGGACAACGACGACTGGAACGGCGACATGATCGGGCGCCTGGCGCGGCAGCCGCCGTACACCGGCAAGCTGGCGCTGGGCGTGTGGCATTACGCCCGCCCCGAGGCCTGCCTTGCGCCCGATGCGACGGCGCGCGCCTGCGCCGCCAGCGGCGCCTACCTGCTGCTCGACGATCCGGCGCTGGTGCGCATCGACAGTGCCGGCCGGCGGCTGGCGGGCTTCGCCCAGCTCAGCGTTGCGAGTCCCGGCGCAAACCGCTTCCGCCGTTACACGGGCGTGGGCATGTCGCTGTCGCCGCTGTTCGACACCGGCGCCGACGATGCGCTGGGCCTGGCCGTCGCCACCGTCCACAACGGCCGCCCCTACCTGCGCACGCAGCAGGCCCAGGGCCTGCCGGTCGCGGCCTCCGAACGCATCTACGAATTGACCTACCAGCATACGGTCGGCGCGCACCTGACCCTGCAACCCGATCTGCAGTACGTGATGCATCCGGATACCCGCCCCGACGTGGCCAATGCGCTGGTCTTCCAGTTCGAAGTGCAGCTGACGTACTGACGGGCCACGGCACTCGCACAGGGGACGGAGACCGTCGGAAGTCATGGCGCCTTCCGCACCGTTCCAGGACCAGCCCCTGGCTGCGAGCGTTGGGACATCGCATGCAAAGCTTTGCTCCAACCCGTAGCCCCGCACACAAGGCCTGGGCGCCTTGGGCGCAAGGCTTTTTGTTTGCCGGCGGAACGCCGAGCGCAGCGCGTGACGTTGTTCGAGGCTAAGGTGGGAGTGGAAGGGGCGGGACGTGGCGCCGCCCGCTTTATTCCCCGCGCGTGTCGAAACGCGATGCGCCCGTTCGTCGCCAGCACAAGGGCAGCCACGGGGCTGCGCAACCTCGGGATAGCGCCATGAGCACATACCTCATCTACTTCAACCAGGCGTGGGTCGGCGAGCACAGCGAGGACTGGTTCGCCGCGCGCGGCCCGCTGGCACGCGCGGTCGTGGACGAGATGAAAGCAGCCGGCGTCTACGTGTTCGCTGGCGGGCTGGTGGAAGACCCGCAGGATGCCTTCAGCGCGGACGCCACCAGCGGCACGCTCACGTTCACCGACGGGCCATATGCGCCCAACCCGCAGTTCCTTGGTGGGTTCACCGTGATCGACGTGGCCGACGCGCAGGCGGCTAGGCACTGGGCCGGCAAAGTGGCCGAAGCCTGCGGCTGGCCGCAGGAGGTTAGGCGGTTCAAGCGTTAGTGCGGATGGGCATGGCAGCACCACAGGGAAGGGATGTGCCAGATCAAGACCGCCGTTCGACGTGCCGGGCCGCCGCCAAGGCGCCCCCGTGGATGGCCATGGCTGGCAAGCCCTGGGGAGCGGACTTCATCGACCACGCCCCATTTACTTCCCTTTCGTCTCGACCGGCGCGTGGCGGGCAAAGAACGCCGCCATCGCGTTGTCTGCCTGCACCGACCAGATCGCGGCGACGTGGCCCTTGCCGGCGACGGGCACGAAGGTCTTGTCGGCCGAGGCAGCCGCGGCGAAATCAGCGCGCCCCTCCGCGATGGGAATGACCTCGTCCGCCGTGCCGTGCACCACCAGCAGCGGCCCATGAAAGTGCTGCAAATCACGCGTGTTGCGGATGCCGTCCTTCACGCTGGCCGCAACCTTCACCGGCCGGTGCAGCGCTCGGGCGACGTCGGTGGCCAGCGCATCGACCGAGGCCAACGGATCGAGCAACACCAGACCCGCCACCGCGGGCCGGCTGGCCGCCACGTGGCTAGCGAATACCGAACCCAGCGACCAGCCCACCACGTACACCGGCCGCCCCGCTGCTTTCTTCGTCGCCAGGTCGTAGATGGCCAGCGCATCCGCGCGCGCCTTCGCCAGCGAAATGGCGCCGCTGCTGAAACCGGTGCCGCGGTAGTCGAAGGTGAGCAGATTCAAGTTGAGCTGGGCGTAAAGAAACCCGTCACGGGCCTGCGTCCAGGCGTCACCGATGGTCTCGTTGTTGCCGTGGAAGGTAACCACGAAGGGGGCGCCGGCCACCGGCGAGGGATAGAACCACCCGCGCAGGGCCACGCCGTCGGATGCGGTCAGCAACACCGCCTGGCGCGAATCGTCCTTCGCCGCATCGGCCCACACGCCGGGTGGCAGCCGCTTGGCGGGATGAAAAAGGCGGGCGTCGTCAAAGTGCAGGACATCGGAGGACGCCGACGGCACATCCGCCGCCTGGATCACCCCCGGGGCAAGCACCAGCCCGACGAGAACGCTCGCCACACACATGGCCAACCGCCAGCTCAACCCGGCGCGTTGCCCGCCCCTACGAAGCGCAAGAATCCTCGTCATCGACCCTCCTCCCCATGCCCAGCTTTGCGTCGCGGCCTGGAAACGCTCGTCGCTCGCTGGAAAGCCGAACCCGCCACCGGTTTCGGTCAGTCGCACGAGCTACGTGAACCTGGCCTCGTTTGTGATCCACTCATCGCACCCAACCCGCTCTACCCCGTGATGGAAGGCATCCAAGCGATCGCGCCCCTGGCGATGACCGCTTCCAGCGCATGCTGGAAACCACGCTCGGACGCCCTGCCGCCTGCCGCGCCCGCGGGCGGCGCCGGCAAGCCAGCCTGCGCGAGTCGATTTAATTAGCCACGTCCCCTTTATTTCGGTGACTGTCCCGACACTGTCTCTTGCACGTTTTCTCTCAGCTGCGTTTCTTCGCCGCAAGGTAGACCAACCCCTTGTCGCGCTTGCCGACCGCAATCACGGTCACTACCACCACCTTGTCGTCAACCCGGTAGACAAGCCGGTAGCCAACCGTGCGCAGCTTGATCTTGTAGCAGTCAGGCAAGCCATGCAGGCGTGCCGAGGGAACATGTGGATGCTGCAGCCGTTCGGCGAGCTTGTGCTTCATCTGCTCGCGGATGCCGGGCGGCAGCTTGCGCCATTCCTTCAGCGCGGACTCGACAAACTCCAGGCTATAGGTCATCGAGCTTGACCTTCACACGGCGCTCCTTGGCACGTGAACGCACCAGTTCGGCCAGCTCGAGATCCTCCAGCCTGTCCAGCAGGCGCTTGTAGGTGGCTGCGGGTACCAGATAGGCGCTGGGTTTGTTGTGCACCAGCACGGCCACCGACTCGCCATCGGCCGCCTCGATCACGGCACTGGGATTGCGCTTGAGTTCAGTGATGCTGATGCTCGCACCGGCGAGTATGGCTTCCATATTTGGCTCCAGATTTAGAGCCGAATATGGCATACGAAAAGCCCTCGTTCAAGCACGGGCCGCAGGCATGACCCGCTCAGGGACGACCTCACTGCGTGCTGACCGTCATGCGCCATATCGAGCTCAATCCGGTGCGCCGCCGCCATGGTCGAGGCACCGCAGGACTATCGATGGTCCAGTGTGCACACGCATCTGGCCCGCGCCCGCGATCCGCTCATCACGCCCCACCCGCTCTACCTCGCGATGGGAAGCAACCCAAACGAGCGCGCCCATGCCTACCGACAATGGCTGGATGCAGGCATCGCGCCCGACGACCTGCAGCGCCTGCGCAAGTACGCCGACCAGGAACGCGCCCTTGGCGATGAGCGCTTCCAGCACATGGTGGAAACCACGCTTGGACACCCTGCCGCCTGCCGGCCCCGCGGACGGCCCCGCCAAGCCAGCCTACGCGGGTCGGTTTAATTAGCCACGTCCCCTTTAATTAGCTCCTAACCCGCTTAACAAGTCGTCGATATTTGCGGCCCGCTTTTTCCCCTGATCATCACCAAGAATCGACCTAACGGAAACCAGCGAAGGAATCCCCCAGTGAATGCATCGCCCGACCATCCTCAACAAGGACTCCTTGTCGGAATCATCCCGCACAGCCAACAGAGCATCGTTGACACTAAACCAGCCATCACTCGCCAATCCCTCAATAACATCAAGATCCTTTTTCCTGTCAAATTTACCGAAAAAATCAGGACGCATGAACGCCCTTTGGTCAAGTCTTGCAATAAGCTGATGGCGAGGAAAGAAGGCATCACTAAAAACACCCAAAATGGCATTTTTTTCGAAGCGAGTAAGGGTAGCCTGCTTAAACGCTATTTCGCGCCCTAGCCGCTCGCGCGCAAGGGACAGAAAATCGGGAAACTTCTCGAACCCCGAAAGCATTTTTTCCTCTGGATAATCGGTGGTAAGTATAAAAAACTCACCGCACTCTCTAGCAGAAAATGTTGCAAAATCCAGCTCATTTCCGGCCATACCAAGCTTTTCGGCGCGCGCGACGAGTTCGGCGGCATAAGACCTCACAAATCCAGATCGAAGAACCTCGATATCCAATTCGGCGAGCATCGTCAGGACATTTTCATTCTTCAATGGATTATCATCAGAAAGAAGTCTTCTAACGAACTCTTCGCACCGAACACCCATATCAAAGAAAGCAAACTGTGCTGCAAAGTAATCCTGAAATGCCTTATGAGACCACCGAATATCATGCCCATCTTTCATAAAGATCGGCACAGCAGATAGCAAATCGGATTTCCACTTGCCAACTTCAAGCCTTATGGGACTAATTAGACCAGCCGCCTCAGTGAGCAATCCTGCAAATTCCTCCACTCCATACTGAACTTTTCCATTCTTAAACGTAACGATACCAAGAGCCCTTAGAGCCTTATGAAAATCGTCACTGTCTAGCGATGATTTTTTTCGCCTCTCGAATGCCCCTTCTTTGCTAAGGTCGTGATCTTGATACAAAGCATCGTATACCTGCCGAAAGAAAATATTTCGCTTTAGCGGGACGGTAGCCTTGTAATCGTATGCCTTGTAAAGAAGCGTAACCAGTAGAGGGTTTCCTAAAAAACCTTCAATCTGGGTCAACCCTTTCATCTTTGCAATCAAGGGTTCAGCTTTACCTCTTCCAGAATCATAACGCCGTAGAAGTGAGTGCGCCTGATCCAAGCAGAGTGGCTTGATCTTATATTCAAGAAAACCAGTAAAACTAGCAAGACCAGAATCTGGTCTTGACGTAAGCCAAAATGCACAATCAGCGTATTCTCTCGACATTCGAAAGACATCCAAACTCACACTTTGTCGTATGCTCTCGTCTATTTCATCATAGCCGTCCAAAATAAAAATGAATCCACCCTTAGAAAAGGATTCCATTAATTTCCTACGACAGCCTTCCGTTCCATTCGCACCAACCATTTCGTCGCATATAAAGGACTCAACTGTCTGCCCCTCTTTGACCCTCCTGAGTTCAATCAGAACAGGGATGCGAGATAACTCATCTAAACAACGCCGCAGAAGAAACTTGGAAAGTGTTGATTTTCCCATGCCAGCGGAATCAGTTACCAAGACACATGTATTTGCATTAAAAACTTCATGCGGAAATCCGGAGACTTCAAACTCCTGTCGATCTTCAGTTCTGATAAGAACTAATGGCTCATATACTTCATCCAGTAGGAACTTTGACCCTTGAATTGCAATCGTGGGAACATAACGCGTCTTCTTTTCGCAGCTCCTCATGTAGCGCCTGACGCCATCAATCAAAGCCGCCTGAGCTCTTCTTTTTTCGAAAAATGGACCTATAACTCGGTCATTGAATTCTCTGGCAAGCTTTGTCGCAGTCGCCTTTACGACAACTTTCGAGGCGGCTTCGCCGCCCGCCCCTGCAATCGCAGCAGCCGTCTCCAAGATTGGCATATGCTTTTCCTATGCAAATTCTTTGAAAAGAACACAACCGGTTTAGCAACCGAAAGAAGGAGGACTTACGCTCTTCTATTCGAACTCATCAAACCATCGGCAACTTCAACCCCTGCTCTTTGGCACACTCAACAGCCACCTCATACCCCGCATCCGCATGCCGCATAACCCCGGTCCCCGGATCATTCCAAAGCACCCGCCCAATCCGCTTGTCCGCCTCCTCGGACCCATCGCAAACAATCACCACCCCCGAATGCTGCGAATACCCCATCCCCACCCCACCCCCATGATGCAGCGACACCCACGTCGCCCCACCGGCCACATTCAACATCGCATTGAGCAACGGCCAATCCGACACCGCATCCGAGCCGTCCTTCATCGCCTCGGTCTCCCGATTCGGTGACGCCACCGACCCCGAATCCAGGTGATCGCGCCCGATCACCACCGGCGCCTTCAGCTCGCCGTTGCGCACCATCTCGTTGAACGCCAGCCCCAGCTTGTGGCGCTGCCCCAGCCCCACCCAGCAGATGCGCGCAGGCAGGCCCTGGAAGTTGATGCGGCTCTTGGCCATGTCCAGCCAGTTGTGCAGGTGGGCGTCGTCGGGGATCAGCTCCTTCACCTTCTGGTCGGTCTTGTAGATGTCCTCCGGGTCGCCGCTGAGCGCCACCCAGCGGAACGGGCCGACGCCGCGGCAGAACAGCGGGCGCACGTAGGCGGGCACGAAGCCGGGGAAGGCGAAGGCGTTGGCGCAGCCTTCGTCCTTGGCCATCTGGCGGATGTTGTTGCCGTAGTCGAAGGTGGGAATGCCCTGTGCGTGGAAGGCGAGCATGGCTTCCACGTGCTGCTTCATGGATTTCTTGGCGGCGTCGCGGGTGCCGTTGGGGTCGCTCTTGCGGCGCTCGAACCACTGCTCCACGGTCCAGCCGCTGGGCAGGTAGCCGTTGACCGGGTCGTGCGCGCTGGTCTGGTCGGTGACGGCGTCGGGCTTCACGCCGCGGCGCACGAGTTCGGGCAGCACGTCGGCGGCGTTGCCGAGCAAGGCGATGGATTTCGCCTCGCCGGCCTCGGTGTATTTCTTGATGCGCGCCAGCGCGTCGTCGAGGTCGCTGGCCTGCTCGTCCACGTAGCGGGTCTTGAGGCGGAAGTCGATGCGGCTCTGCTGGCACTCGATGGTGAGGCTGCACGCGCTGGCCAGGCTGGCGGCCAGCGGCTGCGCGCCGCCCATGCCGCCGAGGCCGGCGGTGAGTATCCACTTGCCCTTGAGGCTGCCGCCGTAGCTCTGGCGGCCCATCTCCACGAAGGTTTCGTAGGTGCCCTGCACGATGCCCTGCGAGCCGATGTAGATCCAGCTGCCGGCCGTCATCTGGCCGTACATCATCAAGCCCTTCTTATCGAGCTCGTTGAAGTGCTCCCAGGTGGCCCAGTGCGGCACCAGGTTGGAGTTGGCGATCAGCACGCGCGGCGCGTCCTTGTGGGTGGGGAACACGCCCACCGGCTTGCCGGACTGCACCAGCAGGGTCTCGTCGTCGTTGAGTTCACGCAGGCTGCGCAGGATGGCGTCGAAGCACTCCCAGTTGCGCGCGGCGCGGCCGATGCCGCCGTACACCACCAGCTCCGCCGGGTTCTCCGCCACCTCGGGGTCGAGGTTGTTCTGCAGCATGCGGAACGGCGCCTCGGTGAGCCAGCTCTTGCAGGAGAGTTCCGTGCCGCGCGGCGCGCGGACGGTGCGGGTGGTGTCGATGCGGGTGGGGGCGTTCATGGGGCTCTCCGGTAAGACAGACCGCGAGTATATGGCGCGACCACGGCGGCGGCTCCCGGCCTCGACGATGCGTCGCAACATGGCGCAATGCGGCGCACGTTGCGAATCAACCGCGGAACGGCGCCAGCGGATCCTTGCCGCCCTTGGCCTCGGCCGCGAGGATGCGCCGCATCTCGCCGGTCGCGCCGCGCAGCCCCGGCTCGTTGCCGAAGTGCGCGAGCACGTAGTGGATGGTTTCGTCCAGGCCGGGGCGCGGCTGGTGCAACTGGATGCTGGCGCGCATCAGCCAGCCGGCGGCCAGCTCGGGGTGCAACTCGATCAGCCGGTTGGCGATGTCCCAGCCCTTGTCCCACTCGTGGGTGCTGTGCACGTAGATGCCGCCGAGCACGTCGAGTGTCCACACGTCGTTGGGGTTCTTGGCGAGTGCGGCGAGCAGGTCCGGCTTGGCGCGCGCCATGTCGCCCTGCTCCGCCCAGGCATAACCGCGCAGGGCATAGCCTTCCATCCGGCCAGGGTCCATCGTCACCAGCTGCTGGGCATGTTCGAGCAGCAGCTTGGGCTGCCGGATGCGCGTCAGCAGGTTGGACAGGCGCAGGCGCGCGTCGTAGTTACCCGCATCGAAACGCACGGCCTCGGACTGGTAGATCAGGGCCATCGGTGCGTTGTCGTGGTCGGCGGCGGTTTCGCCGGCCCATTCCAGCGGCAGGTATTCGGCCACGTCGTCGAACACGGCGGGGAAGTCGCCCAGCCTGGTCGGGCGCCCGCAACAATCCCGGACATTGGCCTGGACGGCAGGCTCCTTGGCCTTGTACAGCAGCAGCAAGGGATTCTGCGCCGCATGCCGGAGCGCTTCGGCGGTGATGCGCCGAAGCGCGGCGGCCGAGCCGTACCACTCCGGTTCTTCCGCCCACAGGTACTGGCCGTAGATCGCGAAATTGGCCGGGTCGACCTTCAGGCCATTCTGCACGGCACGGCGCATGTAGCTTTCGCCCAGGCCAAAGGCTCCCGCACGGATCTGCGCGACGTAGATCGACGTGACCTTGGGATCCAGGGCCATGGCGCGTTGCAGATCGGTGTCACCTTCCTGCAGCAACCGGTCCATCGCATCGAGCTGGCTTTGCGGGGTCTTGCTCAGGTAGTCCTCGCCGCGGGCATCGGCGGCCATGGCGACGTACGCGTAGCCGCTGGCGGCATAGGCAAACGCGCTGTCGGGCGAATCGCGCTTCCACGCATCGAGCGTGGGGCGGATGTCGAAGGACCCGTTGTCGAAATCCACGAAGAAAAGGTGGTCGAGCTGGCCGTGCGCTTGCGGCTGCGTCTGCTGCGCCTGCAGGGCCTGCGCCATCAGGCGATCCAGTTCGGCGGACTTGCCATGCTCGATCAGGTCCCGCACCTGCGCAAAGGTGATGACCGGCTGGTTGCGGTACTGGCAATAAGCCACCACCGTGGCACGGGTCCAGTGGCTGTTCGGCGGGTCCGGATAGGCCAGGCAGCGCTGCAGCGGATCGGCGATGGCCTCCGCCTTGGTGGCTGCCACCAGGAAGGCCTCGGTTTCCGCCACGGTGAAGACGTGCGGATTGACCGTGCGCGACGACGTGTTCCGTTCGATCCTCGACGGCGATGATAATGGCGATGACGATGCGGCCGGCACCGTCGCCGACTGCGGTGGCGGCGCACCCAACTGGTGCACCACAACCAGCATCTCCGCCACCAGCAAGCCCAGCACCGCGAGCCCTATCCACCACGCACTCCGCCGCGTCCCCATGGTCGCCCCCTGACCTCAGCTCCAGGCCGCAACATAACAGACCATCCGGCATCGCGCGGGCCGCTGCGCGTAACCGGATGGCATGTGCGAGCGAACAGCCTTGCATCGCCGTTGAAGAGATGCCGCATGACGCCCGCCGCCCTGCCCCGAAAACACGCCGCCTATCGGTGGGCGGCGATCGTCGCCGCGCCCGCGCTGTTCGCGCTCGCCTTCGCCTACGTCGGCGGCTGGCTGACGCCGCAGCGGCTCACGCCGAAGCGCCTCGTCGACCAGTTCCAGGCCAACGCCGGGGTATATCCGGGTTACCGGCGCAACCATGCCAAGGGCGTGTGCGTGGCCGGCTATTTCCAGAGCAACGGGCAGGCTGCCGCGTATTCGGTGGCGCAGGTGTTCGCGCCGGGCCAGCGCACGCCGGTGGTCGGCCGCTTTGCGATACCCGGCAGCAACCCGTATGCGCCGGACAGCAGCATCCCGATCCGCAGCATGGCGCTGCGTTTCACCCAGGCGAACGGGCAGCAGTGGCGCACCGGCATGAACAGCATGCCGGTGTTCCCGGTGGCCACGCCGCAGGCGTTCTTCGCGCAGTTGCAGGCGCAGCAGCCCGACCCGGCCACCGGCAAGCCGGACCCGGCGAAGCTGGCGGCGTTCTTCGCGGCGCACCCCGAAACCGCGGCGTTCCGCGCGTGGGCGAAGACGGCCAAGCCCTCGGCCAGCTTCGCCACCGACAGCTACTGGAGCCTGGACGCGTTCGAGTTCGTGGGTGCCGATGGCGCCAAGCACGCGGTGCGCTGGCAGATGGTGCCTGAGGCGACGGACACCGCACCCGCTCCAGCCGGCCAGGCGGATTACCTCGACGCCGACCTGCGCCAACGCCTGGCGCAAGGACCGCAGCGTTGGAAGCTGATGGTGACCCTGGCCAACCCCGGCGACCCGACCGACGACGCCACCAAGACCTGGCCCGCCGAACGCACCACGCTCGATGCCGGCACGCTGGTGATCGAGAGCGAGCAGGCGCAGGCGAGCGGCCCCTGCCGCGACATCAACTACGACCCCACGGTGCTGCCGCACGGCATCGAAATCTCCGACGACCCGCTGCTGCCCGCGCGCTCGGCGGCCTATGCCGACTCCTACCTGCGCCGCACCAGCGAGGAAGCGCACCTGCCGGGCACCGCCCGCACCCATGCAAGCGCACAGCCGGAGGCCGCGCGATGAAAAACACCACCGGCTTGTTCGCCCTGCCCGCCCGCATCCTGCACTGGCTGATGGCGGCGATGATTCTGGCGATGCTGTTCATCGGCGTCGGCATGGTGGCGTCGGTGTCCGAACGCCACGCATGGCTGCTGCGCATCCACAAGCCGCTGGGCATCGCGATCCTGCTGCTGGCCGTGGTGCGCCTCGCCGTGCGCCTGCGCCATCCGCCCCCGCCGCTGCCGGCGGACCTGCCCGCGTTGCAGAAGCTGGCCGCGCACGCCTCGCACTGGCTGCTCTACGCGCTGATGATCGCGATGCCGCTGGTGGGCTGGGCGATGCTCTCGGCTGGCGGCTACCCGGTGATGCTGAGCGATGCGTTGCGCTTGCCGCCGATCTTCCCGACCAGCGCGACCGCGTTCGCGATTCTGCGCCACCTGCACGCGTGGCTGGCGATGCTGCTGCTCGTCACCTTCCTCGCCCATCTCGGCGCCGCGCTGTACCACGGCCTGATCCGCCGCGATGGGGTGCTGGCGAGCATAGTCGGGAAACGTCGCGAAACGCCGGCGCCAGCTCAGGCAGAGGTCGACGCCAGGTGATCCGCCACCATCGTCGCCAGCGGCGGGTGGGCGATATGCATCACCTCGAACAGGCCGGTGGCCTGTAGCGGCACGGCGAGATCAAGCACGTCCTGCTCCAGCCGCCACCGCGTCCGCTCGTCGCCGGCGGCCAGCAATTGCCGCAGCCTCGCCACGAACAGGCCGAGGTGCGGCTCGCGGAAGGCCGGCGCGGATACCTGCCCGCGTCGGGCCTGCGCGGCGAGCGCGGCCGGCAGGTGCGCCGCGCCATCGAACAGGGCGCCGCGATCGCGCAGCACGCGGAACACGCCGGCAAGCCGGCTCAGCAGGGGCGGGAACGGCAGGCGTTCGACGGGCGTGGACATCGGCAGATCTCCCAGGGACGGACAGGCTTGCGGTTGCAGGCGACGTGCGGCAGGGTAAGACCTCAAGTTAACTTGAGGTCAAGCATGGGCAAGGCATCCGATTCGACATCGTTGAGCGTGGGCCAGGTCGCTGCCCGCAGCGGGTTGAGCGTGTCGGCGATCCACTTCTACGAGGCCAAGGGCCTGATCCGCAGCTCGCGCAATGCCGGCAACCAGCGGCGCTACCGACGCGATGTGCTGCGCCGGCTGGCGGTGATCCGGGTGGCGAACCGCACCGGCCTGCCGCTCGCATCGATTGCGCACGCGCTTGCCGGGTTGCCCGACGAGCGCACGCCGAACGCGGCGGACTGGAAACGCCTGTCGACGCACTGGCGTGCGGAGCTGGACGAGCGTATCGCGCGATTGACGCAACTGCGCGACGAACTCACCGGTTGCATCGGCTGCGGCTGCCTGTCACTGAAGAGTTGTCCGCTGCGCAACGCCCAAGACCGCCTGGGCGAGAGTGGCAACGGGCCTCGCTTGCTGGATGCCGACGCGCTGTAGGCGCGGCCGGCAGCAGAGGAAATCAGCGGCAGCCCTGCGGCGCCTTGAGCGTGGCGTGGAACAGCACGTCGTAGGCCAGCGTGCCCATCACGGCGTAGCCGCGGTCGTTCGGGTGCAGGCCAGCGTCGCCCGCGCAGACGCGGGCCATGCCGGCCGGCAACGGTGACTGTTTCGCAACCAGCGGCGGCGGCGCATAGGTGCCCGTCACGGCATCGGAAAAGTCGACCACGCCGTCGAAAACCCCGGAGCGCCGTATCCAACGGTTGAACTGCAGCCGCACGGCCTCCCGCCGCGGGCTGTACCAGCCGGGGAATCCGGCGAACGGCGTGACGGTGGCGGCGTAGATGCGCAGGTGATGCCGGTGCGCCACGTCGGCCAGCATGCGCATGGAGGCGATCAGGTCGCCGGCCGAGGCACCGTTCGGGTAACCGGCGGCATCGATGCCGCGGTTGATGTCGTTGGCGCCGAAGAGCACCACCACGTCGGTGACGCCGGGGCGATCCACCACGTCGCGCTCGAAGCGCTTCAATCCAGACATGCCCGCACCGGGCGCGCCGATCTGGTCGGTGGTGAATTCGTCCGCGCTGATACCAGCGTTCACCACGGCCGCCGCGTTGCCGTGGCGTTGCGCCAGCCGGCCCAACACCGCCGGCCACGTCGCGGTGGGCGCACTCGCGCGCGCGCCGTCGGTGATCGAGTCGCCGAACGCGATAATGCCGCGGGTGTCGGCCGGCGCTTCGATCTCCACGCCTTCCAGCAGGTAGATGTGGTCGCCCTGCAGCGACTTCGCCGCGGGCAGGTGCGCCAGCGACGCGTCCTGCGTGGCATCGCCGTCGACTGCCCAGGCGGTGCGCGCCTGCTCCATCGGATGGACGTCGGCCAGTTGCGCCGGCCTGGCGAAGTAGAGGCTCACCGCCACGGTCGACAGCGCCGGCACGTGCAGGTCGACCGGATCGCTCAGCGCTTCGTCGCCGGGCGCAATGGTGACCGAAGGCTTGCCGCCGTCGAAGCTCAGCCGCCGGTCGCTGGCTGGCGCGATGGCCGACGGATCGTCCGCGTCGTCGGCACCGAGCGCGATGCGCGCGGCGCTCACGGTGAGCGGCGCGAGGCCGTAGTAGTTCGAGAGCCGGATGCGCACGCGCTCGCCGCCGGCGCTGACGGTCACCCGCTGGCGCAAGGTCAGGTTATCGACCGTGGGCGCGCGTTCGACGGGCTGGCCGTAGGCATCCTGATTCGGCTTGCCGTCGCTGCCGGCAACCTGCTCGTAGTTCGAGGTCATCGACTGGCCCCAGGTGGCCACCCATTTCTGCGTCGCGGGTTGCGCGCCGACGCTGCACACCGGGAGCAGCAGACATGCCGCCAGCAACGCGATCCGCGCGGCGATACGCGGCCAACGGGCGGGGCGGCATGCGTGGGTCATGCGTGCATCTCCAGGGACGGTGGAATCGCTGTCCTGGATCGTTTGACAGCCCGAAGCCGCTGTCAATGCAGCGGCGTGACGATGGCAGTGTTCGAGACTGCCCGGAACCGCCGCCAAGCGTGCGACGAGGGCATGCGGCACACGCCTCGACCGGCCATGGCGCGTACACTAGCCGGCTGACCTCTACCAGGCGCCATGCATGGCTCTCACCGCCACCATCCACAAGGCCGAACTGTCGATCAGCGACATGGACCGGCACTACTACGCCACCCATGCGTTGACGCTCGCGCGGCATCCGTCGGAAACCGAGGAGCGGTTGATGGCGCGCCTGCTCGCGTTCGCGCTGTATGCCGACGAGCGGCTCGAATTCGGCAAGGGACTCAGCGACACCGACGAGCCGGCCTTGTGGCGCAAGGCGTATACCGACGAGATCGAGCTGTGGATCGATGTCGGCCTGCCCGACGAAACGCGCTTGCGCAAGGCCTGCAACCAGTCGCGGCAAGTGGTGGTACTGGCCTATGGCGGACACGCCGCCGACATCTGGTGGAACAAGATCGCCGGCACGCTCGCGCGCCACGAGAACCTCAACGTGCTCATGATCGGCCATGCCGACATGCAGCAGTTGACTGCACTGTGCGGACGCAGCATGCGCCTGCAAGGCCTGATCCAGGACGGCGAATTGCAACTCATCGCGGGCGACCTCACGCTCGCGATCCGCCCCGACATCCGCATGGGCGAGTACGCGATCGCCTGATCCGATCGAGCCGCGCAACGGCAACGCGTGCATCCGCCACGCGGATCGAACCTCTCGGCAGCGAGCCGCCGTTCGTCCAGAACGGCGGGCATGGCTCCCTTGATTGGCCGCTGCATGCAGTGCCCGGCATCCATGTCCGAAAACGGCGAGTCCCCGCCTCAATGCGGTGCTAGCCTGCAGGCATGAACGATCAATACGCCACCGCCCTGCCCGATGCGCACGCCTGCGAGCAGGCGCGGCTGAGCCGCGATGCGCGCTTCGACGGGCTGTTCTTCACCGCGGTGCGCAGCACCGGCATCTATTGCCGGCCGGTGTGCCCCGCGCCAACGCCGAAGCGCGAGAACGTGCGCTATTACGCGAGCGCGGCGGCGGCGGAAGCGGCGGGGTTCCGGCCGTGCCTGCGTTGCCGCCCGGAGCTGTCGCCGGGCAACGACGTGTGGCAGCGCGGCGACCACGTGGTGGCGCGGGCGCTGAAGCTGATCGGGCACGGCGCGCTGGACGACGGCTCGCTGGAACAGCTGGCCGCACGCGTCGGCGTGGGCGCGCGGCAACTGCGCCGCCTGTTCACCGAGCGGCTGGGCGCATCGCCGCTGAGCGTGCACACCACGCGCCGCCTGCTGTTCGCAAAGCAATTGCTGACGGAGACGAGCCTGCCGGTGACGGAGGTCGCGCTGGCGTCGGGCTTCCGCAGCCTGCGCCGCTTCAACGCCGCGTTCGCGCAGGCGAACCGCATCGCGCCGCGCGAGCTGCGCCGCCAGCCGCGCGCAGCGAAAAGCGACGCGCTGACGCTGCGCCTCGCGTATCGGCCGCCGTTCGATTTCGCGTCGCTGCTTGGCTTCCTGCGCAGCCGCGCACTGCCCGGTATCGAGCAGGTGGACGAGACCGGTTACGCACGCGTGTTCGGGCCGGCCGACGCGCCGGGCTGGCTGCGTGTTTCCGCGTGGCCGGGCGGCGAGCATGCGCTGAAGCTGGAACTGCATTGTCGGCAACCCGCGCAGATGCAGGGCGTGGTGGCGCGCGTGCGCCGCCTGTTCGACCTGGATGCCGATCCGCGCGCGATCGCCGACGCGCTGCGCAGCACGGCCACGCTGCGCCCGCTGCTGCGCAAGCATCCCGGCCTGCGCCTGCCGGGCAGTTGGGACGGCTTCGAGGTGGCGGTGCGCGCGATCCTCGGCCAGCAGGTCAGCGTGGCCGCGGCGCGCACGCTGGCGTCGCGCCTGGTGCAGCGCCACGGCGCGACGCTGGCCGCGGCGCCGCTGCCGGGGCTGGATCGCCTGTTTCCCACGCCCGAGTCGCTGGCGGAGGCCGACCTGCGCGAACTGGGCGTGACCACCGCGCGCGCCGAAACGATACGCGGCGTGGCGCGCGCCCTGCTCGACGGCCGCGTGGACTTCCGCGCCGACCGGCCGCTGGACGAATTCGTGGCGCGCTGGGTCGCGCTGCCAGGCATCGGCGAGTGGACCGCGCACTACATGGCGATGCGCGCACTGAGCCATCCCGATGCGTTTCCCGCCGCCGACCTGATCCTGCGCCGCGCCGCGGCGGGCGATGGCGATGCACTCGGCACGAAGGCGCTGACCGCGCTGGCCGAAGCCTGGCGGCCGTGGCGCGCCTACGCGGTGATCCACCTTTGGCGCGCCAGCGCCGACGCCGCGCCCGCACCACGCGCGAAGCGCACGGGAGCCAAGCCATGAACGCGCAGGCGACGATCTGGTTCGACGACATGCCCACGCCCATCGGCTCCCTGCGGCTGGTGGCCGATGCGCGAGGCCTGCGCGAGGTGTGGTTCGAAAGCGGCAAGCAGCACCGGCCGCCCGACCCGCACTGGTCGCACGATGCGGACAGGCTGGCGTTCGCACGTGCGCAACTGGAGGAATACTTCGCCGGCGCGCGGCAGGTGTTCGAGCTGCCGCTGCATCCGCTGGGGACGCCGTTCCAGCTCGACGTATGGCGCGCACTGGCACGCATCCCCTACGGCACCACGGTCAGCTACGGCGAGGTGGCGCGCCGCATCGGCCAGCCGCAGGCGGTGCGCGCCGTGGGCGCCGCGAACGGCCGCAACCCGCTGCCCATCGTGTTGCCCTGCCATCGCGTGATCGGCGCCGACGGCAGCCTCACCGGCTTCGGCGGCGGGCTGCCGGTGAAGCGCTTCCTGCTCGCGATGGAAGCGCGGATCGCCGGCGGCGACCTGTTCGCCACGCCGTAGCCAGCGCCCGACTACCGGCCGGGCGATCCAGACTTCCGCGGGAAGATCGGCAACTGGCCTGCGCCAGCGTGCGGATCGAATCCGCTCAGGGGTGGCCCTGCGACGAAGCGTCGCGGTATTGATTGGCCTGATCCTGCTGCTGCGCATTGTCGCGCTGCTGCTGCGCCTGGTCCGCCTGCTCCTGCTGGCGGCGCGCGTCCGCGTTCTGCGCCAGCGGCTTCTGCGCCATGTCGGACACGTTCTGGCGCTGCTGCGCTTGCTGCTGGCTCTTCTGCAACTGGTCGTTCACCTGCTGCCGCTGCGCAGTCTGCTGGAAACCCGCGTTGGACGGAACGGTCTGCGCCGCGGCGGCGCCGGCCACCATCAGCCAGCAGGCCAGCAAACAAAATCCGGTGTGAGGACGTGCGATGGTCATGGCTTCTGAGCGATCATTGGGAGAGACCTCCCCATCGTATGGCATCCGCATGAAATTTCTGTCACGCCTGCTGCTGGCAGCGCTGGTTTCGCTCAGCGCCGGTTGCGCCACGCAGCCTTCCTCGACGCCGGCCGCCCCCGTCGCCGCGACCACCCGCCCCGCTCCGCTGCTGCTGATTTCCATCGACGCTTTCCGCGCGGACTACATCGATCGCGGCTTCACGCCCACCCTGGCGATGCTGGCGCAGACCGGCGTGCATGCCGACGCGATGCAGCCCTCGTTCCCCTCGCTGACCTTCCCGAACCATTACACGCTGGTCACCGGCCTGTATCCGGACCACCACGGCATCGTCAACAACACCATGTTCGACCCGGTGCTCGGCAAGTTCTCGCTGGGCAACCGCAAGGCGGTGAGCGACGGCCGCTGGTGGGACGGCGGCACGCCGATCTGGGAAGACGCCGATGCGCACGGGCTGCGCACCGCCACCATGTTCTGGCCCGGCGCCGAGGCCGGCATCCACGGCAAGCACCCGGATTACTGGCGGCCCTACGACGGCAAGGTGACGCCGGACCAGCGCGTGGACCAGGTGCTGGCCTGGCTGGATCTTCCGGCCGCGCAGCGCCCGAGCTTCCTCACCCTGTACTTCGACGAGGTCGACCACGACGGCCACAAGTACGGCCCGGATTCGCCCGAGGTGGACCAGGCGCTGCGCGACACCGATGCCGCGCTGGCGCGCCTGGTGGCGGGGCTGAAGCAACGCGGCCTGTTCGAGAAGATCAACCTCATCGTGCTCGCCGACCACGGCATGGCGAACAACCCGCTGCCCAACAGCGTGCTGATCGAGAAGCTGATGCCGCTGGACGAGGTGCAGACCGTCAGCCTCGGCATCGTGGCCGGTTTCAACCCGAAGCCGGGCTACGACTTCGCCGCCATCGAACGCAAAATGGAACAGCCGCAGCAGCACATGCACTGCTGGGACAAGACGCGGATTCCCGCCCGCCTGCACTACGGCAGCAACCCGCGCGTGCCGCAGCTGGTGTGCGTGGCCGACACCGGCTGGCGCATCACCACCGCCGCCTACCTGGCCAAGCACAAGGGCGACATCAGCATCGGCGAACACGGCTACGACAACGCCGACCCGCTGATGCGCGCGCTGTTCATCGCCCACGGCCCGGCGTTCCGATCGGGCGTGCGCGTGCCGGAATTCCCGAACGTGGACGTCTATCCGCTGATGACCCACCTGCTCGGCATCCCCGCCGACCCGAACGACGGCAGCTACGACGCGGTGAAGGACATGCTGAAGCCCGACGCGCGCTGACCCGCGCGCGGCCCGCGCCTCCGCGGCGGGATCGGACCGGCTCCGCGCTACACTTGACCGCTTTCCCGGCGCGGACGCCATGTCCGCGCCTCCAGCGCCTGCGTGCCCATGTCCGCTCCGATCCCGCATCCCCCGCTTCCCACCACACCCAAGCAGCGCCGTTACTGGACGCCGCCACACGGCTCCGCGCGCGCCCTGCTGCTGGCCGAGGCCGCGCGCTCGCACGCCGGCCTGCTGGTGGCGGTGACGCGCGACACCCAGCGCGCTTCGGCGCTGGAGGACGAGCTGCGCCTCTTCGCCGGCGATCTGCCGGTGCTGCATTTCCCCGACTGGGAAACCCTGCCCTACGACGTGTTCAGCCCGCACCCGGAGATCGTCTCGCAGCGCATCGCCACGCTGTACCGGCTGCCGTCGGTGAAGCGCGGCGTGCTGGTGGTGCCGGTGGCCACGCTGATGCAGCGCATCGCGCCGCGCTCGCACATCACCGGCTCCGGCCTGGTGGTCGCGAAGGGGCAGAAGTTCGACCTCGCCGCCGAGCAGCGCCGGCTGGAAGCGGCCGGCTACCGCCACGTGCCGCAGGTGGCCGAGCCGGGCGACTTCGCCGTGCGCGGCGCGCTGATCGACATCTATCCGATGGGCACCGTCGAGCCCTACCGCATCGAGCTGTTCGACGACGAGGTGGAGTCGATCCGCAGCTTCGACCCGGAAACCCAACGCTCCGCACAGACGGTGGAGAAGGTGGAGCTGTTGCCGGCGCGCGAGTTCCCGCTTACCGAGCAGGCCGCCAGGGATTTCCGCACGGCCCTGCGCGAGCGCTTCCCGATCGACGTGCGCCGCTGTCCGCTGTACCAGGACATGAAGGAAGGCGTGACGCCCGGCGGCATCGAGTACTACCTGCCGCTGTTCTTCCCCGTGAAGAGTCCGCCCATGGATGGGCGGGGTGTTGCGGAGGATCCGCATCAAGGGAAAGGCACTTCCACGCTGTTCGACTACCTCGCCGACGACGCGTTGCTCGTGCTCGGCGAAGGCGCAGGCGAAGCCAGCGAGGTGTTCTGGACGCAGACCGGCGAACGCTACGAGCAGCGCGCGCACGACATCGAACGCCCGGTGCTGCCGCCGGCCGAGCTGTACCTGTCGCCCGACCAGTTGCGCGAACAGCTCAACAAGCGCCTGCGCGTGGAGATGGTGGAAAGCGGCCACGCGCACGCGATGGATGCCGGCACGCAGCCCGCGCCGGAGTTGCCGCTGAACCGCAAGGGCGAGGAACCCGGCACCTCGCTGCGGCACTTCCTCGGCAGCTACCGCGGCCGCGTGCTGGTGGCCGCGGACTCGGCGGGGCGGCGCGAGGCCTTGCTCGAAACCATGGCAAGCGCCGGCCTGAAACCCGCGCAGGTCGACAACTGGCAGCGCTTCCTCGCACCGGCGCAAGCCGATGCGGAAGAACGTTTCGCCATCACCATCGCCCCGCTGGAGCAGGGCTTCGCGCTGACCGGGCCCGCGCTCACCGTGCTCACCGAGCGCGAGCTGTTCGGCGAGCGCGTGCGCAGCGAACGGCGCAAGCGGCGCGGTGCGGCGCGCGATCCCGACACCATCATCCGCGACCTCACCGAGCTTTCCGTCGGCTCGCCCATCGTGCACGTGGACCACGGCGTGGGCCGCTACCAGGGCCTGCTGTCGATGGAACTCGGCGGCATGGAAGGCGAGTTCCTGGTCATCGAGTACGCCAAGGGCGACAAGCTCTACGTGCCGGTGGCGCAGCTCGGCCTGGTCAGCCGCTACTCCGGCACCGCGCCGGAGCTGGCGCCGATGCACTCGCTGGGCGGCGACGCCTGGGAGCGCGCGCGCAAGAAAGCCGCCGAGAAGGTGCGCGACGTGGCGGCGGAACTGCTGGCGATCTACGCGCAGCGCGAGGCGCGCGGCGGCGAGTCCTTGCCGATCGACCGCCTGCTGGTGGAGGAATTCGGCGCCAGCTTCCCGTTCGAGGAAACGCCGGACCAGGAACAGGCCATCGCCGCCGTGCTGGCCGACCTCGCCGCACCGCGCGCGATGGATCGCGTGATCTGCGGCGACGTGGGCTTCGGCAAGACCGAGGTGGCGCTGCGCGCCGCGTTCGCCGCCGCCACCGCCGGCAAGCAGGTGGCGGTGCTGGTGCCCACCACCCTGCTCGCCCAGCAGCACTACCGCAACTTCGCCGACCGCTTCGCCGACTGGCCGGTGAAGGTGGACGTGCTGTCGCGCTTCCGCTCCACCAAGGAGGTCAACGAAGCGCTCAAGCGCCTCGCCGACGGCCAGATCGACGTGATCGTGGGTACGCACAAGCTGCTGCAGCCGGACATCAAGTTCAAGAACCTCGGCCTGGTCATCGTGGACGAGGAGCAGCGCTTCGGCGTGCGCCAGAAGGAGCAGCTGAAGAAGCTGCGCGCGGAAGTCGATCTGCTCACCATGACCGCCACGCCGATCCCGCGCACGCTGAACATGGCGATGAGCGGCCTGCGCGACTTGTCCCTCATCACCACGCCGCCGGCGCACCGCATGGCCGTGCGCACCTTCATCTCGGCGTGGGACCCGGCCACCATCCGCGAGGCGTTCCAGCGCGAGCTGCAGCGCGGCGGCCAGGTGTACTTCCTGCACAACGAGGTGGAGAGCATCGAACGCACCGCGCGCGAACTGGAGGAACTGATCCCCGACGCGCGCATCGGTGTGGCCCACGGCCAGATGGCCGAGCGCGAGCTGGAGCGCGTGATGGCGGACTTCCACCGCCAGCGCTTCAACGTGCTGGTGTGCACCACCATCATCGAAACCGGCATCGACATCCCCACCGCCAATACCATCGTCATCGACCGCGCCGACCGCTTCGGCCTGGCCCAGCTGCACCAGCTGCGCGGCCGCGTGGGCCGCTCGCACCACCGCGCCTACGCCTACCTGATCGTGCCCGACCGCAAGGCCATCACCGCCGATGCGGAGAAACGCCTTGAGGCGCTGGCTTCGCTGGAGGAACTCGGCGCCGGCTTCACCCTGGCCACGCACGACCTGGAGATCCGCGGCGCCGGCGAACTGCTGGGCGACGAGCAGTCCGGCCAGATCCAGGAGATCGGCTTCGGCCTCTACACCGAACTGCTCGACCGCGCCGTGCGTGCGCTGAAGAGCGGCAAGGTGCCGGACTTCGACCTGTCCAGCGAGCACGAGACCGAGGTGGAACTGCACCTGCCCGCGCTGATCCCCGACGACTACCTGCCCGACGTGCACACGCGCCTCACGCTGTACAAGCGCATCGCCAGCGCGCGCAACGAGGACGCGCTGCGCGACCTGCAGGTGGAGATGATCGACCGCTTCGGCCTGCTGCCCGAGCCGACCAAGACCCTGTTCGCGCTGTCCGGCCTCAAGCTGATGGCCACGCCGCTGGGCATCCGCAAGCTCGACTTCGGCCCCAACGGCGGCCGCATCGTGTTCCGCGAGAAACCCGAGGTCGACCCGCTGGCGATCATCAAGCTGATCCAGAAGCTGCCGCGCGTATACAAGCTGGAAGGCCAGGACAAGCTGCGCGTCACGCTCGACCTGCCCGGCGCCACCGAGCGCATCCGCAGCGCGCAGGAAGTACTGGTGCTGCTGGGCGCACGACGCCCGGCTTGAGCGCGGCCGCCGCGCGGATCACGCGACAGTTTCAAGGGAGCGGCGGTGCCCCGCGCCGAACAATCGCTGTCATCCCGCCTGAGCGGACAGCGCATGCCGGGAAACCACGGTTCGGCATCGACGCTCCCATGCCAGCGCCCGGCCTCGCCCTCGGCGGGCCGCGCTGGCCGATCTGGGCGCGCGCGGGGTCGCCTACTTCGACGGCTTTCGGAAGCGGTAGATGAACTGGTCGGTGTGGCCGCGTATCGACGGATCGAACACCTTCACGGTGTGCGGATCGGCCGGGTTGCGCAAGGCGTCGCTCTCGCCGTCGAACACGAAGCCGGCCGCCTCGACCTCCTTCTTCACCACCGCGGGGTCGATGCGGTGCAGGGTGTCGGTGTCGGCCAGTCCGGAGCCGGCCGGAGCTACGTGGTCGATCACCACGAACAGGCCGCCGGGCTTGAGCGCGTCGTAGACCCGCTTGTCGAACTTCGCCATGTCGACCGGGCCCATGAAGGGGTCGTGGTAGTCGTGGTAGTTCTGCGAGGTGAACACCAGGTCGATCCCGTTGGGCACGTCGAAGCGGGCGGCGGGCTGCTCGAGCAGGCTCACGTTGCCGTAGTGCGCGGTGGTCACCAGCTTCTGCCAGTTGGCGAGGCTCTTGGTCGAATACTTCGCCATCTCGTCCGGCCACACGGTGTAGACGCGGCCCGATGGCCCCACGATGGCGCTGAACACGCGCGTCCAGTAGCCGCTGCCGGGATCCAGCTCCACCACCTTCTGGCCAGGCTTCACCTCGGCGAAGGTCATCACCGCGGCAAGCTGGCGGCGCGCATCGTCGTGGCGGTCGGCGGCGCGTGCGGGGTCGTTGATCGCAGCGGTGACATAGGACGGCGTGGCCGGGTGACCGGACGCGGCAGGCATGGCCGCTGCAGCCACCGGCAAGACCAACGCAAGCATTGCGGCAAGTACGGTCGGGCGCATGACGGACTCCGTTTCAGCGGTGGGGGGAACCGCATTGTGCGCCGGTTCGCCGCCTGCCGTGGCCATGACTTGTGGCGCAGGTCGGCCGCCCATTTGCAGCGCATCGCACCGGCCTGGCAGCGCGATGCGCGATGCGCCGCGTCAATGCAGCTGCGGCCCCGCCGTCAGCAGGTTGCGGATCACGCGCAGCTTCGCCTTCAGCTCGGCCTCGTTGGACGGCCCCAGCCGCATCATCAGCTTCTGGCCCACCGACAGCGACTCCAGTGCGGGGTCGGCGTAGGTGTAGCGACCGTTCACCAGCTGCAACGCCGGCGGCTGCGTCGGCGCGGGAGCGGAGAGCATGTCGTCGATGGCCGCGATCAGGCGGTCGTTGAAATAGCCCTTGGGGTATCCAAGCTCGCGGTAGGCTTGCTGGAACAACGGATAGCTGCGTACGTACCAGGCCACCAGGGCCGACGAATCCACGCGCCTGACCACCGCCATGTAGGGCGCGTAACGCGCCGTATTGCGCGCATCGACGGTGAGCAGCCCCTGGGTGCTGGCGGCCATGAACGCGCCGCGCGGCGTGCGCAACGGCAGGATGGAGGCGCTGCCCAGCTCATGCCGCGGCAAGGCATCCACGGTGGCCACGATGTGGTAGAGGATGCCTTGCGGCAACAGCAGGCCTTTCAGCTCCGCACCGCCGAACGAAAGCAGGGACGACCCCACGCTGGCGTCGCTGTTGTCCAATGCAGGCAACGGTGCGCTGGAAGCGCTGGCCGGCACCGCGGCCTGCGCGATCGGATGCTTGATGACGGTTGCTGCAGCGGGCTGCGCCGCGCTCGAGGCGGCAGGAACCGCCGCCGGTTTCGTGCCCGTGCCCGGCTGCATCGCCCGCCAGGCCAGGTATCCGCCGGCCGCCGCGACGGCCGCCACCAGCACCGCCGCCGGCACCCAGCCGATGCTGCCCGATTTGCGCTTGTTCGCCACCATCCACCTCCACGTCTGTCGCATCAATGATGATTCGACTCGCGGATTGTCCAAACGTTCGCCCGGTTACACCTTCAGCTTGTAGCCGGTTTTGAAGATCCACCACACCGCGATCAGGCACAGCACCAGGAAGCCCGTAGTGGCGGCCAGGCTGACCAGCACGCCGACGTCGGCCAGGTTGTAGAAACTCCAGCGGAAACCCGAGATCAGGTACACCACCGGGTTGAACAGCGTCACCTTCTGCCAGAACGGCGGCAGCATGTGGATGGAATAGAAGCTGCCGCCGAGGAAGGTCAGCGGCGTGATCACCATCAGCGGCACCACCTGCAGCTTCTCGAAGTTGTCCGCCCAGATGCCGATGATGAAGCCGAGCAGGCTGAAGGTCACCGTGGTGAGCAGCAGGAAGGTCACCATCGCCAGCGGATGCGCGATGGAGTAATCCACGAAGCAGCGCGCGGTGGCGAGGATGATCAGGCCCACGATGATCGCCTTGGTCGCCGCCGCCCCCACGTAGCCCAGCACGATTTCGAGGAACGACAGCGGCGCCGAATGCACCTCGTAGATGGTGCCCACGAACTTCGGGAAGTAGATGCCGAACGACGCATTGGAGACGCTCTGCATCAGCAGCGACAGCATCACCAGGCCGGGGATGATGAAGGCCGCGTAGCTGACGCCCTCCACGCTGGTGATGCGCGAGCCGATCGCCGAGCCGAACACCACGAAATACAACGAAGTGGAGACCACCGGCGACGCCACGCTCTGCATCAGCGTGCGCCCGGTGCGCGCCATTTCGAAACGGTAGATCGCGCGGATGCCGTACCAGTTCATGCGCCGCCCTCCTTCACGAGCTGCAAAAAGATCTGCTCCAATGTGTCCTGCCGCGTGCTGAGGTCGCGGAAGCGGATGCCGGCCGCGGCCAGGTCCGCCAGCAGCGCGGTGATGCCGGTGCGTTCGCCCTGCGAATCGTAGGTATAGACCAGCTCGTTGCCGCCGGCGGCCAGTTCCAGCCGGTGCGCCGCCAGCGCGGCGGGCACCGCGTCCAGCGGGTCGTGCAGTTGCAGGCGCAGCTGCTTGCGGCCCAGCTTGTGCATCAGCGCGGCCTTCTCTTCCACCAGGATCAGTTCGCCCTTGTTGATCACGCCCACGCGGTCGGCCATCTCCTCGGCCTCCTCGATGTAGTGCGTGGTCAGCACGATGGTGACGCCGCTCTCGCGCAGCCGGCGCACCATCGCCCACATGTCGCGGCGCAGCTCCACGTCGACGCCGGCCGTCGGCTCGTCGAGGAACAGCAGCCGCGGCTCGTGCGACAGCGCCTTGGCGATCATCACGCGCCGCTTCATGCCGCCGGACAGCATCAGCATCTTGCTGTCGCGCTTGTCCCACAGCGACAGCTCCTTCAGCAGTCGCTCGATGTAGGCGTCGTCCGGCGCCTTGCCGAACAGGCCGCGGCTGAAGCGCACCGTGTTCCAAACCGTCTCGAAGGAGTCGGTCTTCAGTTCCTGCGGCACCAGGCCGATCAGCGTGCGGGTGGCACGCCAGTCGCGCACGATGTCGTGGCCGTCCACCGTGATGCTGCCCGCCCCCGGGTTGACGATGCCGCAGACGATGCTGATCAGCGTGGTCTTGCCCGCGCCGTTGGGACCGAGCAGGGCGAAGATCTCGCCGCGGCGGATTTCCAGGTCGATGGGCTTCAGCGCCTGGAAGCCGCCCTGGTACGTCTTGTCCAGCCCGCGCACGACGAGGATGTCGTCGTGCGCCGTTTGAGCCACCGCCTGCATGCCTGTCTCCCGCATCGCGCCAGCCGCCGTGCGGCGACCAAGGACGGGAATACTAAACCAATAAGTTTTGAAATCAACCGCCGTGCCGCGGATGCGCCCGCACGGCGACCCCGCCCTTCCCGATATTGGAAGTTTACCTTTGCAGTTTTCCTGTATAGGTCGTAACATGCGCAGTCATGAAATCCGCCCAGCCCGATCCGCGCACTGCACAGGCGCAAGCCACCGCGCGCGAACTGCGCGGCCTCATCGGCAAGCTGAAGCGCCAGTTGCGCGAGAAGGTCGGCGTCGAGGGGCTCACGCTGTCGCAGGTCGCGGTGCTGATCCACCTGGAGCGCCACGGTATCGCCACGGTCAGCGAACTGGCGCGCGCCGAGAACGTGCGCCCGCAGTCGATGGGCGCCACCGTGGCCGGCATGCAGGCGCAGGGGCTGGTCGAATCCGCGCCGGATCCCGGCGACGGACGGCGCACCCTGCTCTCGCTCTCCCGGCTGGCCCGCGAAAAGATCCGCGCCATCCGCGCGGCACGCGAGGACTGGCTGTTCCACGCCATCCGCGAACGCTTCAACGCCAGCGAACAGGACGCCCTGGCGCGCGGCGTCGAACTGCTCAAGCGGCTGGCCGAAGGCTGAGCCGCGCTTCCCCATTCCACCCGACGAGACTCCCCCATGGCATTGACCACGCTCGACCCACGCACCGCCCTGATCGTCATCGACATGCAGAAAGGCATCGTCCAGTTGCCCTGCGCGCATCCCATGCCTGGAGTGATCGAGCGCGTGGCGGCGATCACCCAGGCTTTCCGCAAACACCATGCGCCGGTGGTGCTGGTGAACGTGGCCGGCGGCGCGCCGGGCCGCAACGAGCAGCCAAGGCGGATGGACGAGCTGCCGCCGGACTGGGCCGAGCTGATCCCCGAGCTGGACGCGCAGGCCGCCGACCATCGCGTCACCAAGCACACCTGGGGCGCGTTCACCGGCACCGGCCTGCACGAGCATCTGCAGCAGCTCGGCGTCACCCAGGTGGTGATCGTGGGCGTGGCCACCAGCATCGGCGTGGAATCCACCGCGCGGCAGGCCCATGAACTGGGCTACCACGTCACCCTCGCCACCGACGCGATGACCGACCTGAACGCCGACGCGCACGCCAACAGCGTGGCGCGCATCTTCCCGCGGCTGGCCGAGACCGGCAGCACGGCCGAGGTCGCCGACCTGCTTGCGCGCACCCGCGACTGAACCTACGGGCATGTTCGGCTCGCTGCGCATCTGGAACTACCGCGTGTGGGCCGGCGGCGCGCTGGTGTCCAACGTCGGCACCTGGATGCAGCGGGTGGCGCAGGACTGGCTGGTGCTCGCCATCCTCACCCGGCACAACGCCAGCGCGGTGGGCGTGGTGATGGCGCTGCAGTTCGGCCCGCAGTTGCTGTTGCTGCCGTGGAGCGGCTACGCCGCCGACCGCTTCGACCGGCGCAAGCTGCTGATCGCCACGCAGGCCGCGCTCGGCCTGCTGGCGCTGGGCCTGGGCCTGGTGACGATCGCCGGCGTGGTGACGCTATGGCAGGTCTATGCGTTTGCGCTGCTGCTCGGCTGCGTCTCCGCGTTCGACGCGCCGGTGCGGCAGGTGTTCGTCAACGAGCTGGTGGGCGACGAACACCTGGCCAACGCGGTGGCGCTCAACTCCACTTCGTTCAACGCCGCGCGCATGATCGGGCCGGCCGTGGCCGGCCTGCTGATCGCCGCCGTGGGCTGCGGCTGGGTGTTCCTGATCAACGCCGCCTCGTTCGCGGGCGTGCTGGCCTCGCTGGCCATGCTGCGGGTGGATCAATTGCACGACGGCGAGCGCAAGGTCCGCAGGGTCGACGGCCTCGCCGAGGGTTTCCGCTACGTATGGCGGCGGCCCGACCTGATGGCCGTGCTGGTGATGCTGTTCCTGATCGGCACGTTCGGCCTCAACTTCCCCATCTTCATCTCCACCATGTCGCTCACCGCGTTCCACGGCGGCGCCGGAAAGTATGGCCTGCTCACCTCCGCGTTCGCCGTCGGCTCGGTGGGCGGCGCCTTGTATTCGGCGTATCGCAGCCAGCCGGGCATGGGCGTGCTGTGCGCCGCTTCCGCCGTGTTCGGCGCAGGCTGCCTGCTGGCGGCGCTGGCGCCGGACGAAGGGCTGTTCGCCGCCGCCCTGGTGCTGACCGGCCTCGCCGCGCTGGTGTTCGCCACCGGCACCAACAGCCTGATGCAGCTCACCACGGCGCCGGCCATGCGCGGCCGCGTGATGGCGCTGCGCCTTGCCGTCGCCATGGGCGGCACGCCGCTCGGCGCGCCCGTCGTCGGCTGGATCGCCGATCACTTCGGCCCGCGCTGGGCGCTGGGCGTCGGCGCCGCATCGGGACTGGCCGCGATGCTGGTGGCGTTGCGCTACATGGGCGGCCTGCGGATGCGAGCGGCGGAAGCGGGCGCCTGACGCGTACCATCCAAAGGCATCGCAGCTCGTCGCTCGTCGCGCGTTCGACGTCTCGGGCGGCGCCCACGGGGACAGCGAGCGATGCAGCGACCGACCGGCATGAGCTGGATGGGCACTCCGGCCGCTTGTCTCAAATGAGAATAACTATCATTATTTAAAACTCCGCCCAGCACGGTTCCTCCGGATGCGCTTCAACGACTTCATGCACCGCTACGGCACGCCGCTTACTGCCGGCCTGTTCACCGTCTCCGCCGTTTCGGGCGTGGCCCTGTTCTTCCATTGGGCGCCGCGCACCTTCCACGCCATGCACGAATGGCTGAGCGTGGTGCTACTGGCGCCGTTCGCGCTGCACCTGCTGAAGAACTGGAAGCCGCTGCTGGCCTATGCCAGGCGCAAGACCCTGCTGATCCCGCTGGCCCTGTCGCTGGCCGTGGCGGTGCCGTTCGCACTCACCGCCGGCAAAGGACGCCAGGCGAATCCCGCCGTGCAGACGGTGGCCCTGATGACCCAGGCCAGCCTGGCGGAGCTGGCGCCGGTACTGCACGCCACGCCGGACGAACTGCTGCGGCATCTGCAGCAACAGGGCTACCAGGCCGCTGCCACCAGTGACACGGTGGCCGCCATCGCCGCCGCCTCGCAGGCCAACGCCAACGAAGTGCTGTACGCCATGCTGCCGGCGCGGCGCGTGGGCAAACCTGCCGGCAACTAACCCCCTCCCGACAATCCTTCGAACTGCATGGTAAGCCACACGTCAAAGACCAACAAACTTGACATGATGTAAAATATATTCAACATTAAGTTCGACATCACGAACTTAAGGGAAAGCCCATGTCGCCATTCGAAAAGCGCGCCTGGCTGGCGCTGTGGAGTCAGTGCCCGCCTTATCTCGTCTATTTCCTGATACAGGCCGAATGCCCGATGTGGCTGACGACGTTCATGCAACGCATCGCCTGCCTCGCCGTCGTCGCCAGTGTGCACGCCGTCACCTACGTCACCGGCCTGCTGGTGATGAAGTGGCGGGAACGCGGCGAGCCTCTGCTGCTGGACGAGCGCGACCGCGCCATCGACGGCCGCGCTACGCGCACCGCCTACTTCGTGATGCTGACCGGCCTGATCGTGGTCGGCGTGGTGATGCCCTTCAGCGATAGCGGCTGGAAGATTACCAACGCCGCACTGTTCGCCATCGTGCTGGCCGAGACGGTGCGCTACGCGCTGATCGCGATGGGCTACCGACGGAGGCCGCGCCTTGCCTACTGAGTCGCTCAGCAACGAAGTACGCCTGCTGCGCTTCCTGGCACAGGACATGACGCAGGCCGAGTTGGGTAAACGCGTGGGCCTCACGCGCCAGACCATCGCCGCCATCGAACAAGGGCGCTATTCGCCGTCGCTGGAAGTGGCCTTCCGTATCGCCGACGTGTTCGGCAAGCGGCTGGACGAGGTGTTCCACTGGCATCCGGGCGGCGCCAGCGACGCCGCCGGCTGACCGCCCCTGCCATGCGCGGAAGGGGCGGCGGGCGCAGCCCTACTTCCGTGCCGCGATGATCTGGTCGAGGTAATCCGGCGTGCCGGCGATGCGCTCCAGGTGCGGGTACTGCAGGCCGCCGTGGTAGTCCACCGCCACGGTCTGCAGGTTGCCCTGGAACTTCAGCAGCAACTTGATCGGCGCCTGGTCGGTCTTGGCTGCGGTAATCGCCTCCTTCAATGCCTCGCTGGAGTAGTCGCGGCCGTTCACCGCCACCACGGTGGCGCCGGTGCTCACGCCGGCCTTGAACGCCGGACCGCCCCAGCGCACGTCGTTGATCGAGCCGTCCTTCGCGAGCGTCAGGCCGATCGACCAGGCGAAGTTGTAGATGTGCCGCGGCGATTCCGGCCGGCTTTCGTACTGCTTCTCGTAGGCGCTCGGCTGGTCGGTGTAGACCAGCTTCCAGCCCGCGGCGGCAAGGCCGTCCAGCAGCGGCGGATTCAACGCATAGGCATGCGTGCGCAGGAAGTCTGCCCAGTCGTATTTGGCCACGCCGTCGAGCGCGGCGACCACGTCGTCGAAGGTGTAGGTCTTCGTCACGAAGCTGCCGTTGTCCACGCCGAAGAAGGCCCGCGCGAAATCGTCCAGCGACTTCCTGTCGTGGGTAAGCTCGCGCAGCTTGGCGTCCACCGACAGCCACATCATCTGGCCGCCGGAGTAGTAGTCCTCGCTCATCTGCCAGCTGCGGTACGGCAGCGCGGAACGGTGCGCGGCGGTGGCGTCGTTGGTGGTGTCCTCCAGCGTGCGCCACTGGAAGCCGGGGCGGTTGCGGTCGTAGTTGGCCGCCACCATCGCCAGCGCCTCGCGGAACTGCTCCGGTGTCCACAGGCCGGCGCGCGCGGTCAGCACGAAGCCCCAGTACTGCGTCTGGCCCTCGTACACCCACAGCAGCGAGTCGCCCATCGGCACGTTGAAGTTCGGCGTCCACAGGTCGGCCGGGCGGCGGAACTTGCCGTTCCACGAGTGCACGTACTCGTGCGCCAGCAGGTCGCGGTTCGGCGCGTCGTCGGCCCAGGCGGTGAAGTAGTCGGCGCCCATGCCGTCCTCGCTCGACTGGTGGTGCTCCAGGCCGTTGCCGGCCAGCACGTCGGAGAGCGAGAACAGGAAGTCGTAGTGGTCGTAGTGGTGCGAGCCGAACAGCTTCACCGCCTGCGTCACCAGCGCACGGTGCTGCGCGAGCTGCTCCGGCGTCATCACCAGGTACTTCGGCGCATCGGCCACGATGTCGAGGTGCACCGGCGCCTGGCTGCCGGGGTTGAGGTCCACCCGCTCGAAGTAGCGCCCCGCGTACATCGGCGAGTCGACCAGCGTGTTGTAGGTCACCGGCTTGAACGTGGTGTCGCCGCCCGACTGCGAGGCCGTCTCCAGCGCGCTGCCGAACTGCCAGCCTTGCGGCAGGCTCACGCTGGGTTCGACGTGGATGTCGCGGGTGTAATAGCCCGCCGGATACAGCGACACCTTGTCCCACTCCAGCATCAGCATGCGGTCGGTCATCTCGTAGCCGCCGTCGCGCGGCGACAGATACTGGAAATCCGCGTCGAGGCTGCTGGTGCCGGCCGGCACATCGAGATGGAAGGCGTAGACGTCGTACTTGTCGCGCGTCCACGCCACCGGCTTGCCGTTGGCGCTGAGCTTGAGCCCCGCCAGCATCGCGATCGGGCCGCTGGGCGAGTGGCTGCCGGGAATCCATTGCGGATACAGCAGGGTCAACGGCCCCGGCTGCACCGGAATCGTCTCGTGCACGCGGAAGATGCCCTGCCGCGTGTCGCTGGCATCGACGTGGATGCCGATGGTGCCCGGATACGGCGTGTCCTGCGGCACCGGCACCTGCGTGCTGGAGGACACTTGCGCGCAAGCGGCGCCCGCGGCGAGCGCGAGTGACATGGCCAAGGCAAGCCGCGCGGCGGCACGACGACGGATGGGTAGCGGGCGCGCGAAGCGGGCACGGGACATGGCGGCACCTGTGGCAGCGGGGGGATAAGCCCCAAGTTAACACCACGGACGCGGCGCGCGAGGGTGACGATCGGCAGGGTCGCAGGCGCCCTCGCCGAACTCCCGCCGGCCTGAATCTGGTGACCCCGGCGCGATTCGAACGCGCGACCTTCCCCTTAGGAGGGGGATGCTCTATCCAGCTGAGCTACGGGGCCGAGGCGCGGATTTTGGCATGGAACGCTGCACTGCGCGAACGGCGCGGCAAGCCGCCCTGTTAGAATCGACGTTTTGAATCAGGGGCGCCGCGCGCGCCCGGCCATGGAGTCCGCATGTCGCACAACATCCTCTCCGCACTCGGCCTGGCCGAGACGAATTCCGGCACCTACCTCGGCAACGGCGAGTGGTCGAAGACCACGGACGCCGGCGTGCTGGAGCCGGTGAACCCGACCACTGGCGAGGTGCTGGGCCGCGTGCACGCGTCGTCGCAGGCCGACTACGACACCATCGTCGAGCGCGCCCAGGCCGCCTTCAAGGTGTGGCGCACCACGCCGGCGCCGCGCCGCGGCGAGGCGATCCGCCTGTGCGCCGACGCGCTGCGCGCGCACAAGGATGCGCTGGGTTCGCTGGTGGCGTTGGAGATGGGCAAGTCCAAGCCGGAAGGCGACGGCGAAGTGCAGGAGATGATCGACATCGGCGACTTCGCCGTGGGCCTGTCGCGCCAGTTGTACGGCCTGACCATGCACAGCGAGCGCCCCGGCCACCGCATGTACGAGCAGTGGCACCCGATCGGCCTGGTCGGCATCATCAGCGCGTTCAACTTCCCGGTGGCGGTGTGGGCGTGGAACAGCTTCATCGCGGCGATCTGCGGCGACATCAGCCTCTGGAAGCCCTCGCCTAAGACCCCGCTGTCCGCCATCGCCTCGATGAAGATCTGCAACGAGGCGCTCACGAAGGCCGGCTTCCCCGACCTGTTCTTCCTGTTCAACGACGCCGGCAGCGAGCTGGCGCAGCAGTTCGTGGACGACAAGCGCGTGGCGCTGATCTCGTTCACCGGCAGCACCAAGGTGGGCCGCCACGTCGGCGAGCGCGTGGCCAAGCGCATGGGCCGTTCGCTGCTGGAGCTTGGCGGCAACAACGCCATCATCGTGGACGAGACCGCCGACCTGAAGCTGGCGATCCCGGCCATCGTGTTCGGCGCGGTGGGCACCGCCGGCCAGCGCTGCACCACCACGCGCCGCCTGATCGTGCACGAGTCGGTGTACGACGAGGTGCTGGCCAAGCTGGTCACCGCTTACAAGCAGGTGGAAGGCAAGATCGGCGACCCCACCGACCCGGCCAACCTGATGGGCCCGCTCAACAGCAAGGAAGGCGTGGCCGCCTACCTCGACGCCATCGCCAAGGCCAAGGCCGCGGGCGGCACGGTGGAAACCGGCGGCGCCGCCATCGAGCGCCCCGGCAACTTCGTGCTGCCGGCCATCGTCACCGGCCTCACCAACGACGCCGAGATCGTGCAGCACGAGACCTTCGCGCCGATCCTGTACGTGATGAAGTACCGCGACCTCGCCGACGCCATCGACATGCAGAACGCGGTGCCGCAGGGCCTGTCGTCCTCGATCTTCACCACCAACCTGAAGCGCGCGGAAGCCTTCCTGTCCGCCGCCGGCAGCGACTGCGGCATCGCCAACGTCAACATCGGTACCTCGGGTGCGGAGATCGGCGGCGCGTTCGGCGGCGAGAAGGAAACCGGCGGCGGCCGCGAGTCGGGTTCGACCGCATGGCAGGCCTACATGCGCCGCCAGACCAACACCATCAACTACTCCGATTCGCTGCCGCTGGCGCAGGGCATCAAGTTCGATCTGTAAGCACCCGGCCCGTCATCAGGCTTGAGTCCGCGCGCGTATTGCTGGTGAATCCCCTCTCCCGCCGGGAGAGGGTGGCGGCAGCCAGCCGGGAGCGGGTTCGGACGGAGCGAAAGGTCGAGGCAAGTCCGGACCCTCACCCCCAGCCCCTCTCCCGATGGGAGAGGGGGCAACGAGCAAGAGGATCGCCAGCATGAGCTACCAGCCGCCCCAACGCAGCACCACCAGTTCGATGGCCATCGTGAGCATGGTGTTCGGCATCCTCGCCTGGGTGATGCTGCCCTTCGTCGGCGCCCTGATCGCGGTGATCTGCGGCCACCTGGCACGCGGCGAAATCCGCCGCGCGCCCATCGACCAGCGCATGGAGGGCGACGGCATGGCCATCGCCGGGCTGGTGCTGGGCTACGTGCAACTGACGCTCAGCGTGCTGGCGACGATCTTCGTCATCGCACTGCTGGCGTTCGGTTTCGGCTTCGCGCATTGGCATTGAGCCGATCGATGCCTCACGCATCCACCGCCCCGCTTTTCGACTTCCACGGCTGGCGCGTCGCCGTTGCCGGCGGCAGCAAGGGCATCGGCCGCAGCATCGCGCTGGCCTTCGCGGAAGCTGGCGCAGCCGTGTCGATCTGTGCGCGCGGCGCAGCGGCGCTCGCTGCCACGCACGACGAACTCGCCGGTTTCGGCCATGCGACGCATGCGGCCCGTTGCGACCTGGGCGATGCGAACGACATCGCCGGCTACATCGATGCCGCCGCCGATGCTCTGGACGGCCTCGACGTGCTGGTAAACAACGCCTCGGGCTACGGCTTCGGCGAGGACGACGAGGCCTGGCTGGCGAACTTCAACGTCGACCTGATGGCCGCCGTGCGCGCCTCGCGCTGCGCGTTGCCGTACCTGCAGCGCTCGCCGCACGCCAGCATCCTGCACACCAGTTCCATCGCCGCCTTCCATCCGCGCCGCAACGGTTCCGCCTATGCGGCGATGAAGGCCGCGCTCAGCCACTACACCACCTCGCAGGCCGCACAGTTGGCCGGGCAGCGCATCCGCGTCAATGCCATCGCGCCGGGCTCCATCGAGTTCGCCGACGGCCTGTGGGACCGGCGCAAGCGCGAAGAGCCCGAGCTGTACGCCGCCACGCTGGCCAGGATTCCCTTCGGCCGCTACGGCAAGCCGGAGGAAATCGCCCACGCCGCCCTGTTCCTCGCTTCGCCGTGGGCCGCCTGGATCACCGGCCAGACCGTGTGCGTGGACGGCGGCCAAGGTCTTTCAGGTTGATGCCATGAACAAACTGCACAGCACCGAACGCTTCAGCGACCGCGTCGCCGACTACGTGCGCTATCGTCCCGACTACCCCGCCGCGATGCTGGACTGGCTGCACCGCGAACAAGGCGTCACGCCTGCGTGGAAGGTAGCGGACGTGGGCGCGGGCACCGGCATCTCCTGCAAGCTGTTCCTCGATGCCGGCCACGACGTGACCGCGGTGGAGCCGAACACGGCGATGCGCGGCGCGGCGCTCGCGTGGCTGGGCGGCAACCCGCGCTTCCGCGCTGTCGAAGGCACGTCCGACGCCACCCACCTGCCCGACGGCAGCGTCGACCTGGTGACGGTGGCACAGGCCTTCCACTGGTTCGACCCCGCTTCCACGCGGCGCGAGTTCGCGCGCATCCTGCGCCCCGGCGGTCTCGCCGCGATCTTCTGGAACTCGCGCCGGCTCACCGGCACGCCCTTCCTCGAAGGCTACGAGGCGCTGCTGCAGCGCTACGGCACCGACTACACCAGCGTGGCCGAACGCTACGCCGACGACGACAGCATGCGCGCGTGGTTCGGCGCCGGCTGGCGCGGCACCGTGCGTTTCGAGCACAAACAACTGCTGGATTTCGACGCGCTGCGCGGCCGCCTGATGTCGTCTTCCTACGCGCCGAAGGAAGGCCATCCGCAGCACGCGCCGATGATCGCCGCGTTGCGCGAACTGTTCGAGCGCTGCGCGCAGGACGGCCGCATCAGCTTCGACTACGACACGCGCATCATCGTCGGCACCCTGGATTGACCATGTACGACTTGCTCCGCCCCTTGCTGTTCGCGCTGGACGCCGAGACCGCGCACGGCCTCACCCTGTACGGCCTGGACGTGGCCCATCGCAGCGAGTTAATGCGCTTCGTCGCCAGGCCCGCTAACGAGCTTCCGGTGGAAGCCTTCGGCATCCGCTTCCCGAATCCGGTCGGCCTGGCCGCGGGCCTGGACAAGAACGCCGACCACCTCGATGCGCTGGGCGCGCTGGGCTTCGGCTTCGTCGAGGTGGGCACGGTGACGCCGCGACCGCAGGCGGGCAACCCGAAGCCGCGGCTGTTCCGCTTGCCGCAACACGAGGCCATCATCAACCGCATGGGCTTCAACAACGCGGGTGTCGACGCGCTCGTGCGCAACGTGGACAAGGCCAGCTACCGCGGTGTGCTCGGCATCAACATCGGCAAGAACAAGGACACGCCGAACGAGCACGCGGTGGACGATTACCTGCTGTGCCTGGAGCGCGTGTATGAGCGCGCCGGCTACATCACGGTGAACATCTCCTCGCCCAACACGCAGGGCCTGCGCGACCTGCAGGAAGAGGCCACGCTGCGCCGCTTCGTCGCCACGCTGCGCGAGCGGCAGGAACAGCTCGGTTCGCAAAGCGGCACGCGCAAGCCGATGCTGCTGAAGATCGCGCCCGACCTGTCCGAACACGAACAGGACGGCATCGCCGAAACCCTGCTCGCCACCGGCATCGACGGCGTGATCTGCACCAATACCACCATCGACCATTCGCTGGTGGCGGACGATCCGCACGGCAACGAAGTCGGCGGCCTGTCCGGCCGACCGCTGTTCGCGCTCTCCACCGACGTGCTGCGCGGCATGCGCCGACGCCTCGGCGAACGCGTACCCATCGTGGGCGTGGGCGGCATCCTCGACGGCAGCGAAGCGGCCGAAAAAATCGACGCCGGCGCCGCCCTGGTGCAGCTCTACTCCGGACTGATCTACCGCGGCCCGCGCCTGATTGCCGAATGCGTGGACGAAATCCGCCGCCAGCAGGAGGGTCCACATGCCCGTTGAGCGCACCGACATGGGCGGCTACACGCTCAGCGAGAACGCCTCGCTCGCCGCGCGCAACACGCTGCGCGTGAACGCGCGCGCGAAGCTGCTGGCCGAACTGCGCGACGCCAGCAAACTGCCCGAGCTGCTGGGCTTTCCGGCCGTGCGCAACAGGCCGCTGCTGGTGCTGGGCGAAGGCAGCAACCTGCTGCTCGCCGGCGACTTCGACGGCACCGTGCTGGCGATGGAAACGCGCGGCGTGCAGGTGGAATTGGACGGCGACGTCGCGCGCATCGCGGTGGCCGCCGGCGAGCGCTGGGACGACTTCGTGCGCTGGTCACTGGGCCAGGGTTACGTCGGGCTGGAAAACCTGATCCTGATCCCCGGCACCGTCGGCGCGGCGCCGATCCAGAACATCGGCGCCTACGGCACCGAAGTGGCCGAATTCATCGAGAGCGTGGAAGCCTGGGACACCCGCGAACACCGCGTGGCCCAGCTCGACCGCGCCAGCTGCGCCTTCGGCTACCGCAACTCGCTGTTCAAGCACGAGCCCGGCCGCTACATCGTCACCGCCGTGCGTTTCGCCCTGCCCCGCTCGCACGAACTGCGCCTCGACTACGCCGGCATCCGCGAGGAACTCGCGCGCATGGGCGTGGAGCGGCCCGCACCGTTCCACGTCGCCGAGGCCGTGGTGCGCCTGCGCACGCGCAAGCTGCCCGCCCCCGCGGTGATCGGCAACGCCGGCAGCTTCTTCAAGAACCCGCTGGTCGACGCCGCGCAGGCCGAAGCGCTGAAGCGCGAACACCCGGAACTCCCCGCGTGGCCGCAGGCCGACGGCCACAGCAAGCTCTCCGCCGCGTGGCTGATCGAAGCCGCCGGCCTCAAGGGCCAGCGCGATGGCGACGCCGGAATATCCAGCCGGCACGCGCTGGTACTGGTGAACCACGGCCACGCCAGCGGCGGCGAACTGTGGGCCTTCGCACAGAAGGTGATCGCCGCCGTGCATGCCAAATTCGGCGTGCGCCTGGAGCCCGAGCCGGTGGTGGTTGGCGGTTGAGCAAGCCGGGCCGGCTTAGCCCGTCACATGCTTTTCTCTGCCCGGCAACAATGCCGTAAACACGTCGATCAGGGGTAGATCAGATAGCAGGTACCGGTACACCGAAAAACGAAGTTCGTACTGATCATGCGCGCGGAGCGCAGACTGGAAACCTACCTGCGCTCCGCGTGTGCCACAGCCAGCTCAGCCTCCCCAGCACTGGGCGACGGTGCCTGGACCCGTGATGTTGCGTGTACCTGTCTGATTGAGCGTCAACGAGCCGCAGCTGGTATCTCTTGTCAGTTGCGCACCAATCGGTGTGGCCTGAAGGGTATACGAAGTCGCCGAATACGCCGGCAAGGTGTATTGGTAATTGTTTCCGGTTTGGGCCTGCGTAGCGCAATCCAATTGCAGGGTTGCCGGGGGGATGAGCGGGTTCGGCGTGCCCGCTGCGGTCCCTGAACTGGCTGGTGCCAAGTCATAACGCAGATTGGTCGTGTAGAACCTCTCCATGTAGCTGGAGTACTGGGACAAACAGGCCGTTGCCGCCGCGCGGTTGGTCTTGGTCACGTAACTCGTATACGAAGGTATTGCGATCGCCGCCAGTATCGCGATGATCGCCACCACGATCATCAGTTCGAGCATGGTGAAACCGCTCGAACGATGACGCTGCACAACGCAAAAGTGCTGAGTACTCATCTTCAATTCCTGATTTCGCGCCAAGAGACGCGCGTGTCATTGCCGGCGCTTGGCGGGTTCACCTTGCTGAGCGCGGCCGAGCCTGAAACGGTCTGGGTAACCATGTAGATCTGCCCTTGGTAGGTGACGGTAGTCGGCGTGCCCACCGCATTCATCTTCAGGCCGCCGATCACCGTGCCATCACTATTGGTACCGAAGGAGCCGCTGGCATTCGGGAAAAAGCCCTCGGAAAGGCCGCCACCACTGGCCGGATCAAAGGCCATCGTCCAACCGGTTTGGGTACCCGCGGTGCACTGGATCGCCGACACGGACGGTGGAATCGCCGTCTGCACGACCACGGCGCCTTCGATGATCGTCGGGTTGTAGACGATCTGCTCGTTGGTATCGGGCAGGTCGTACATCCACCCATACTGCGTGTTCCCCGACGAGCATGTATTGGTGCCCTGCCAGCAGACCACGGTGCCGGTCGCCAGGCTGCGATAGCCCTCAATCGTACTGCTCCCTGTTACCGTGGCTTCGGTCGATGTCTGCGCCAACAGATTGCTGCGCGTGAAGCTTTGGGGTTCGCTAAGCGATGCGTACTTGACACTGGATTCCCCGTTCCAGGTGTTCATGTCCCAGTCCCAGATGCCGTAGAAAGTCTGGGTTCCGGTAGTGTTGTAGGTCGTTGCCGATGTGGACGTCTGCGGAGTCTTCTGCCCCGTGCCGAAATACAGCATGGTTCGGGTCAGGCTGCCTGTCTGGACAGCGGCAGCGACAATCGCCGTGGTGATCGGCTGGCGATTGTTGGAGGCATCCTTGGCTACGAACAACGGGGTCGCCGTCTTGTTACCGAAGTTCGAAACAGTCCATTTGCTGGGGTCGCTGCTGGTCACGTCAAAACGCCATACGTTTCCCTGCAGATCGCCTGCATATAGATAGTCCGCAATGTGGTCGTCGTCGAGATCCACCGACGTCACATAGGCGATGCCGTTGGCGCTGGTCGACGAACCGATCCCGGTATCAAGGAACTGGTAGGTCACCGCACCCGAGGTCGGATCAACCAGACCAATGTAGATACCAGCGCTCGTGCCACTGTTAAGACCGTTGCCGAAGATGATCGCCCATTGGCCATTGTGCATGCGTGCGATGATCGGCGAACCCACCGTATTGCCCAAGTGCGACAACCCGGTCGAGGTATTGGTCCAGTCGCCAATCACCAGGCTGCTGGCATTGGACTCGGAGAAGTTGGTCGGATTGGTGATATCCAGCGCGTAGATCTCCTTGCCCGTGGAGCCTACGCCGCCGACCAGCCAGGTGTGCCACGCCTTGTTGTAGAACAAATCGCCCACAGCTGGCGTCGCGTCCACCATGTAGTCATGCGAGTACTTGGGATCGGTGAGTGACCTTGCCTTGTTGGCCAGCACGCCGGCCGGCATGTAGCCAATCACTTCCTTACCGTCGTTGTTGGTACTGACGAAGTTGCCGTTCGCGTCGAATGAACCCGACTCAAAACCGTGCAGCAGGCCGTCATTGCCGCCGGAATAGATCACGTTGAGGCGCGTCGCATTGTTGCTGACGAAGGTCGCATAGCTCTGCGCGCCGCTCTGGTTCTCGGGAGCGGCAATCGCGCTTCCGTACAAACCGTCGCTGAAGGCATTCGGATAGGTGCTCGCATAAGGCGCCCCCACCCAGGTCGGACTGGAGTCGACGATGTCGCCCAGCACATAAGTGCGCGCGCGCAGGGTACCCGATGCGCTTTGCAATTGTTCATTCGTGCGATCGCCGCGCAGCCAATTCAAACGAATCTGGCCGTTGCTGTCTACTGTCCCGGAACTGGTGGTATTCAGACTCGTCTGCTCGGCGCTGGTGAGGCTACTCCATTCCAGCGAAATGCCGCCGCCGTTTCCGTTATTCCCGTTCGAGGTCAACAGGGTACGTGCGGTCGGCGCTTGCACGGTGATGGTTGGCGATACACCGCTCGAATTGGGCGCCATCGTGTCGCATGTGCCACCGGTAAGCACGCACTTCGCATCCCAATTCGCATACGGATCGACGACCAGCGACCCGCTGGAGTCGTCCAGCGAAATGGCTTGCAGGGAACCCCACCAGTTGTCGGTGGAATAGGATGCAAGATAGATCTGTGTGCCGGTCTTGTACTGACCCGATTGAATTGTGTTGGCCGCTGCGCTGCTGGTGGACTGCAGGGGGGCAGCCTGGAAGCAGATGATTTCATGCGTGTTGTTGCTGCCGCCCGTACCAGCCGAAAAGCCGAAGCGCAGCGAATTCGGCAAGGGGCCGTTGCTGGCGGTGATGTTGGCATTGGTCAGCACCGGTGTCATGGTGCCGTTGTTGTAACTATAGGAAAAATTAAGCAGTCCCGAGGGCGAAATCGTCAATTTGTAAGTGATCGGCCAAGCCGTGCCACAAGCAGGGCTGTTGCCCACGCAGGCCGCCGTGCCCGTTGCAGGATTGCGGGTGGCGCTCTTGGAATTGTTTGCGATCGGCTCACTGTTGGGCAACACAGCGTAGCCACCGGGGATCGCGTTGTAGTTGTAGGGGATCGGCGAATAGTTGTACGTCGTGGTCGTCTTACCCTTGGTGGTCGTCGTGGTATGGCTCGTGGCATACGTGCCGCTCTTGCAGGCTGCCTGCACTTTGCTCGCGCTCGACGCACCCGTGTAATACTTGGGGTCGCCGTTTGCGGTCAGCCACGCCCAGTTGGTATTGCCCGCACCGCGCAAGCCGATGCGTTCGGGCTGGTATTGCGGGCCAGAGCCGGCGGCGATGCCGCCATTCACATTGTTCTGGTAGCTGTTGTCGCCGTTTGCCGTCGTTCCGTAAATCAAGTTCCGCGAGTTGTAGATGCCGACGCTGCCGTTGTCTCCGCTATTCAGAAAGTTGCCGTATTCGTCGATGCCCAAGCCAAGATAACCATAGGCAACACCATCGTATACGCCGTTGCCGTTGGAGCAGCCATAACCCATGCTGCCGCCTTCCGCGCCGGTTGTGGTGGGTGCCGCCTTCGTTCCGTCCGTAAGGAAGAACACGATGCCGTCGGCACCGTTGCGAGCGGTACCACCACTATCGCCACCAAAGGTATAGGTGGTGAAGGTAATACTGATGCCCTGGCTCAACGGGAAAGCAGGGAACGCTGACAGGATTGCGCCGGTCTGATTGTTCAATGGCGGAGTGAGCAGTAGCGCGCCCTGCCCGCCCACCTGCTCGTTGCTCGGAATCGTGTAGGTCGAACCGCCCTGGAACGTACCGGTGCAGATGGGAATGTTGGTCTGCGTCGCCGTAGCGGAAGGCGACGAAGTTGCCGACGTGAGGCAGGCATTGCCCAAAGCCGTCCACTTCAGACTGGTGGTGCCGTACTGGAAGCTGTCCGAATAAGTAGTAGCACCCACGGCGCCGGCCATCAGTGCGGCAGCGATCGCGAACAGGTATCGGCTGTATCGTTTCATCATTTGCGTTCCCCTATGCTCGCGCTTGCTTATTCCCGGAACACCGATTGCAACACCACATAGGCACGGTCGCCGATCGCGGATGGATCGCCGCTGCGCGCAGTGATGCGGTAGAAATCCGCCATCTGCGAAGGAGCGCATGGCCCATAGCCGGAGCAGCTCGATATCACCTTCACGTTGGGGATGGGCACCGCGAACCGCCCCAGATACTGGACGATGTATTGCGGCTGGCTCGCCACCATGTTGCCTGCGTTGAACGCAGCCGTCGGAACGGGGAAGATGTTGCTGCTCGGCACATTGGGGTCATTGAACGGATTGGACTGGCAGAGGTTGCCGCTGCTGGCCGAGCAGTCAAAGAAACCTGCTGGCGCCACTGCCGACGCCGCAGCCTTCTGTATCGCCAAGCCAGCCTGGCGCATCGCAGCCTCGTCGGCCTGAAACGCAATGGCTCGGTCATAGAAATTAGCCGACATTCTCTGCTGCATCATGGTGCCGCTGACGGCAGCGAGGCCGACCAGCGTAATCACGACCAGGAGGATCAAGGCCACAGCCAACGCCACGCCACGCTGGCCAGCGCGCGCGGGCAGTCCTCGCACTCGTGCATGAAGTGTTTGCATGTTATTGCACCCGATTACGGACGGTAGCAGTGACGGTGTAGCTGCGCTGAAGCGGGGCTGCCGCAACAGCCCCGGAGCTGCTGTTGGTGGCCACGCGCGCACTGGTGCTTTGCATGGTCAACTTGACCTGGACTGCATCCACCGAACTCCAACTGCTCACGCCGGAAGCCGTCACGAAATTCGGCTTCCCTGAAACGTGATACGTAATGGCCATGGCGGTGACGCCACGCACCATCTCCTGCGGCGTGGCGGTGCCAGTAGTGGTGTCTACATTGTCCAGGTACAAGGAAGTAGTACCGCCCGGGTTGTAACCGACGTACCAGACGCCGGCGGCCATCGGCGCGATCATGGCGTTGGGATTGAAGGTATACGACGTGCCCGCCGGCGTGCATACCGTGGGGTAACCCAGGCCCGCCGAGCAATTGAGCGTGGCTCCTCCACCTCCGGAGGTCTGCGCATAACCGACAACGGGAGATGCGCCTGACGTCGTGTAGCTGCTGGCGCGGAACAGGGTCGCATGATCGGGATCGCACACGATCATGATTTTGTTGGCTGCAAAATTGCTGTCGGTGCCGTTGAGCGTGAACGTATACCCCACTGGGTCGTTGCTCGAAACGCTAAGCCCACCGTCCGCGGCGTTCAACAACATCAGCGAGTCGGTACCAGCCACCTGTTGCCCGGCCGTAGTACCCACGGTCAGCGCCGGATTGGCCCCCGTACCGCTGCCAAAACCCTGCAATGCATTGTTCCAGTTGGCCCACCAGTCGGTGCCGCTATTGTTGGGACCATCGGCCAGCACATTGGCCACCTGACCATTGTTGCTGCAGCCAAGCAATCCTGCCTGGCGGATGTTCTGAGCCAGCAACTCGAAGGACACGCGCGTATTGTCCTGCACCTCACCCAATGCGGCATTGGTGCGATAGACCTGCTGATTGGCGAGGAAGACACTGGTGACGCCGCCGATCACGACAAGACCAAGCAGCATGGCCACCATCAATTCGATCAGGGTGAACCCGGCAACACGCCCGTGATGGACTGTGCGAGTAGCGCTATTTGCATCTTGAGTGCACTGGCGGCTCATAGCATGGCCCTGGTGACGACGGTCTGCGTGCCGGAAGCATCGGTTGAGGAAGACTTCGACTTGCTGTCGTCGAACGTCACGGTAACGGTGCAATCGCCCAGAAGACCTGTGCAATTGATCGTGCCTGTCGTGCTGGCGGATGCGCCAAGCCCGGCTGCCAACTGTCTGCACCATTGGCCAAGCTGGGTGCTGGCCAGCGTGCTGGTGTTGGTGGAACAGTTGTTGGCCGTGACCGTTTTGTTGTACGCACCGCTCTGCGCCGAGGCCAGATCGGCGCGCATGGCATCCAGGATGGAATAACTGTTGATGGTGGCCACGCTGCGCGCCATGGAGCTGTTGTTCATCGAAAGCGAGCGCGCCTGCAACGCAGCGATGCCCAGAAAGCCGATTGAAAGCACCAGCACCGCAATCAGCACTTCGATCAGGCCCACACCGGCCTGGCATTGGAGACCGGACCTCGACCGTTGCTTACCGCATCCGTTCATGGGCAGCTCCCCGTACTGGGAGTGGTGGTAACGATCGAGCCTGCGGCCATGTTGATAGTGACACGGTTGTTGCTGCTCACCGACGTGCTGCACAGGGTGGCCACGGTGCTGTTGTACGGCGTGCTGGTGACACCCGCCTGATAGCCAATCCCTTGCCCGTTGAAGCGGATGGCGACAATGCTCCCTGACAATTGCACGGGTGTTGCCAAACTGGCCGGTGCGGCACGCACGGTGGTTGCCGTGCTGCCGGTGGTCGCCACAACCGCACCGCCGCCGCTGATACTGCATTGCTTACCCAGCGTATCGGTGGTGTTGCTGGAGCCCGCGTCACTGCAGAACTGGGCAGCCGAGTTGCGTTGAATGGCTTCCATGCGCGCCTCGCTGAGTCCACCGACCAGCGCATTCGTCGCTGCGGTGAGTTTGCTGGAGGCAAGCATGCTGCGGAAGCTGGGCACGGCGATCATCAGAAGAATCGCCGCAACGGCAATGGTGATCATCAACTCGACGATGGTGAAACCCCGCTCACGGACTGACGTACCGGTGGCCGGAACGCTCCGCGATGGCGATTTTACGTGCATGGACTTTCCCCTTTGCCTGCAATTACGCAATCTACACGCCTCCGCCATGGAAACCAGAGGCTGGACGATCAACGGATGTGTTTGGCCGACAAGCGGAGCGTTTGCGCTCCAGCCAAGTGACCGGGATCACACGATGCCGCCGGGGCCGCGCACCCGCCCGCCCGCACCTTCGCTGTCCATCGACGCCCGCAACGCGGATAATTGCCAGTCCTCAATCTGAGTCCGCTCCGCAATGTTCGTACCTGGTCAACGCTGGATCTCCACCGCCGAGCCGGAGCTCGGCCTCGGCACCGTGCTGCGCGTCGAAGGGCGCGGCGTGCAGGTGCTTTTCGCCAAGGCCGGCGTGCTCCGGCCCTATGCGGTGGATTCCGCGCCGCTGGCGCGTGCGGAGTTCCGCGCCGGGCAACGCGTGGCTGGCAAGGGCATCGCCTTCCTGGTCGAACAGGTGGAGATCCGCGAGGAGCTGCTGATCTATCGCGGCGAGGGCCGCGAGTTGCACGAGGGCCAGCTCGACGACGAACAGAGCGTGAGCCAGGCCGACGACCGCCTGATCGGCGGCCGCACCGACACGGTGGCGCAGTTCGAGCTGCGCGTGGAAGGCCTGCGCCGCCGCGCCGAAGCGCGCCGCTCGCCGGCCTGGGGCCTGGGCGCCGCGCGCATCGGGCTGGTGCCGCACCAGCTGCGCGTGGCCGGCATCGCCGCCGCGCGCCGCCCGCCGCGCGTGCTGCTGGCCGACGAGGTGGGCCTGGGCAAGACCATCGAAGCCGGCATGATCGTGGCGCGCCAGCTCGCCACCGGCCGCGCCGCGCGGGTGCTGTTGCTGCTTCCCGACACCCTGGTCTACCAGTGGTTCGTGGAACTGCTGCGCCGCTTCAACCTCAGCTTCGCGATCTACGACGAGGAACGCTGCGAGGCGCTGACGCCGAACGACGACAGCAATCCGTTCGAGGACGAGCAACTGGTGATCGCCGACTTCGGCTTCCTCGAAGCGAACCCGAAGCGTGCGCAGCAACTGCTGGATGCGACATGGGACCTGCTGGTGGTGGACGAGGCACACCACCTCGCCTGGACGCCGGAAGCGGCCAGCCCGCGCTATACCCTGGTGGAGCAACTCGCCGCGAAGACGCCGGGTGTGATCCTGCTCACCGCCACCCCGGAGCAGCTCGGCCGCAGCGGCCACTTCGCCCGCCTGCGCCTGCTCGACCCGCAGCGCTACCACGACCTCGAAAGCTATCTCGCCGAAGCGGAACGCTTCCAACCGTTGTCGCAAGTGGCCGACAAGCTGCTCGATGGCGAAGCGCTGGACGACGCCGAACTCGCCATGCTGCGCAACGCCTTCGCCGGCGACGCAGCACTCGAAGCGCGACTCGCCGACACCACCCGGCCCGAGCACGCGCGCGAGATCCTCGCCGCGCTGATCGACCGCCACGGCACCGGCCGCGCGATGTTCCGCAACCGCCGCGCCGGCATCGGCGGCTTCCCGCAGCGCGTGCCGCAATGGCACCTGCTGGATGCCGGCACCCTCGACGAGGCCACGCGGCAGTCGCTGCTCGCCGAATTCCACGCCGACATCCAGCAGCCGTCGCCGGTGCTGGAACACGACTACGCGAACGACCCGCGCCTGGCCGCGCTGGTGGCCCTGCTCGACGCCCATCCGCAGGACAAGTTCCTGCTGATCTGCCGCAGCCAGGCCAAGGTGCTGGCGCTGGAGGAAGCCCTGCGCACGCGCACCGGCGCAGGCATCGCACGCTTCCACGAAGGCCTCGGCATCGTGCAGCGCGACCGCAACGCGGCGTACTTCGCCCAGCCCGACGGCGCACGCCTGCTGCTGTGCTCGGAGATCGGCTCGGAAGGCCGCAACTTCCAGTTCGCGCACCGCTTGGTGCTGTGGGATTTGCCGCTGGACCCCGACCTGCTGGAACAGCGCATCGGCCGCCTCGACCGCATCGGCCAGAGCCACGACATCAGCATCCACATGCTCGCCGTGACGGACAGCGCGCAGCACGTGCTGGCGCGCTGGTACGACCGGGGCGTGAACGCCTTCCGGCAAAGCCCCGCCGACGGCCGCGAACTGCTGCGCCGCTACGGCGACACGCTGGCGCGGCTCGCCGACCAGCACGCCCGCGGCGACGATGCCCGCGACCAGGAACTGGACGCGCTGCTGGCCGAGACCCGCGCCACGCACGAGCAGATGGCCGAGCTGATCCGCGCCGGCCGCGACCACCTGCTGGAACTGGCCGCCAGCCGCGACCCGCATGCCGAGGACCTGGAGCGCGCCTTCCGCCGCGAGGACGACGACCCGGCGCGCGACGCCTTCGTGCAGCGGCTGCTGGAAGGCTACGGCATCCACGCCGAGGAACTCGGCGGCAAGGTGTTGCTGCTCGATCCGCAATACCTCTCCACCGACGCCCTGCCCGGCTTCGCCGAGGGTCCGCAGTCCGCCACCTTCAGCCGCGCCGTGGCGCTGGCGCGCGAGGACCTGCCGCTGCTGCGGCTGGACCACCCGATGGTCGCCGGCGCGCTCGACCTCGCACTCTCCGGCGAGCAGGGCAACGCCGCCTTCATGGTCGACGACGCCTTGCCGCCGCGCAGCGCCCTGCTGCAGACGGTGTTCGTGCTGGAATGCGTGGCCGACCGCAAGCTGGATGCGGAACGCTTCCTGCCCACGCTGCCGATCACCGTCACCATCGACACCCGGCTCGCCGAACGCGCGGACTTCCAGCCCAGCGACATCGCGCTGCGCAAGGCTGCCGACCGCAACATCGAGGTGCCGCGCTACCGCAAGTTCCTCGCCAAGCTGGTGCCGCCGATGCTGGAAAAGGCCGAAGCCGCGGCGCGCACGCGCGCGCAGGCGAACATCGACCAGGCCACCGCCGAGGCCACCGGAACACTGGATGCGGAACTGGCGCGCCTGCAGGCGCTGCGCATGGTGAATCCTTCGATCAGCACCGCCGAAATCGCCAGCGTCGCGGCAGAGCGCACCGCCCTGCTGGCCGCCCTGCCGCAATCGCGACTGCGACTGGATGCGGTGCGCTTCGTGGTCAGCGCGGATTTCCTTGCATTGCGCTGACGCGTTGGCTTCCCGACCCGATCCCGGCGCAGGCCGGGACGGCGGACCCCATCACCGCACTCTCAACCCTTCAGCGCCCGCGCATGCCAGGCGATGTGCTCGCCGATGAAGCTGGCCACAAAGTAGTAGCTGTGGTCGTAGCCCGGATGCAGGCGCAGGGTCAGCGGATGGTTTGCCGCTGCGCACGCTTCGCGCAGCCATTCCGGCCTGAGCTGGGTGGCGAGAAATTCGTCCGCCTCGCCCTGATCCACCAGCAGCGGCAAGCGTTCGCCAGCGGTCTTCAGCAACTCGGTCGCGTCATGGCGCAGCCACTGCGTGCGATCCGGCCCGAGATAAGCCATGAAGGCTTTTTCGCCCCAAGGTACCCGTGCGGGAGCAACGATGGGCGAAAACGCCGACACGCTGCGATAACGCCCCGGGTTGCCCAGCGCGATCGTCAACGCGCCGTGACCGCCCATCGAATGCCCGCTGATGCCACGGGCTTGGTTGACCGGGAAACTCGCTTCGACCAGCGCAGGCAGCTCGTCCACCACGTAGTCGCGCATGCGGTAGTGCGCCGCCCACGGCCGCTCGGTGGCGTTGAGGTAGAAACCCGCGCCCTGGCCCAGGTCGTAAGCGGGGTCGTCCGCCACGCCCTCGCCGCGCGGACTGGTATCCGGCACCACCACGATCACGCCGTGCTCGGCGGCGCAGCGCTGGGCACCGGCCTTGGCGATGAAGTTCTGCTCGGTGCAGGTGAGGCCCGACAGCCAGTACACCACCGGCAGCCGCTTTTGCTCTGCCTGCGGCGGCAGGTAGACAGCGAAACGCATCGCGCAGCCGAGCGCGGACGATTCGTGCCGGTAGACGTCCTGCCAGCCGCCGAAGCAGGCGCGGTGTTCGAGGCGTTCCATCGCAGGCCTCAGTAATGGACGACGGTGCGGATCGACTTGCCCTCGTGCATCAGCTCGAAGGCTTCGTTGATCCGTTCGAGGCCCATGGTGTGGGTGACGAACGGCGCCAGTTCGATCTCCCCCTTCATCGCGTCCTCGACCATGCCGGGCAACTGGCTGCGGCCCTTCACGCCGCCGAAGGCGGTGCCCATCCACTTGCGGCCGGTGACCAGTTGGAACGGGCGCGTGGAGATTTCCTGGCCCGCACCGGCCACGCCGATGATCACGCTCTGGCCCCAGCCGCGGTGCGCGCACTCCAGCGCCGCGCGCATCACGTGGACGTTGCCGATGCACTCGAAGCTGTGGTCCACGCCCCAGCCGGTCATCTCCACGATCACTTGCTGCACCGGCTTGTCGTGGTCTTTCGGGTTGACGCAATCGGTGGCGCCCATCGAGCGCGCCAGTTCGAACTTGGCCGGGTTGGTGTCGACCGCGATGATGCGGCCGGCCTTCGCCTGGCGCGCACCCTGCACCACCGCCAGGCCGATGCCGCCAAGGCCGAACACCGCCACGCTGTCGCCCGGCTGCACCTTGGCCGTGTTGTGCACGGCACCGATGCCGGTGGTGACGCCGCAGCCCAGCAGGCAGACCTGCTCGTGGTCCGCCTGCGGGTTGATCTTCGCCAACGACACTTCCGCAACGACGGTGTATTCGCTGAAGGTGGAGCAGCCCATGTAGTGGTAGATCGGTTGGCCGTTGTAGCTGAAGCGGCTGGTGCCGTCCGGCATCACGCCCTTGCCTTGCGTCGCGCGCACCGCCGTGCACAGGTTGGTCTTGCCGCTCTTGCAGAACAGGCATTCGCCGCACTCGGCCGTGTACAGCGGAATCACGTGGTCGCCCGGCTTCACCGAGGTGACGCCCTCGCCCACTTCCACCACCACGCCCGCACCTTCGTGGCCGAGTACGCAGGGGAACAGGCCTTCCGGATCGTCGCCGGACAGCGTGAACGCATCGGTGTGGCAGACGCCGGTGTGGCTGATCTTCACCAGCACCTCGCCCCGCTTCGGCGGAGCCACGTCGATCTCGACGATCTCCAGCGGCTTGCCAGGGGCAAAGGCGACGGCGGCACGGGATTTCATGGTGTCACTCCTGCAACGGATCGATGGTGAAGACCGCAGAGCGTGGCTGCTTGGTTCAGCCTCCGTCCTCAACGGCTGCCAGCCGCATGCGCCGCTCGATGCCGAACGCGTAATAGGCCACGGTGAGCAGTGCGATCCACGCCACGCCCACGTAGAGCGCCACGCGGGTATCCGGACTGTAGCCCAGCATCACCCACACGAAGCCGAGGAAGGCCAGGCACACCACGCTGGACAGCGGCCACGCACGCAGCCGGAACGCCAGCGGCACGGCCTGCCGGCGGCGGAAGCGCCAGTGCGCCACCAGCACCATGCCCCAGGTCCATACCGTGTTGAAGGCGAGGATCGACATCATCATGCCGAAGATCCGCCCCGGCACCAGGTAGTTCATCAGCACGCCGAACAGCAGGAAGGCCATCGTCACCAGCACGCCGCGCATCGGCACGCCCTGTGTGCTGGTGCGACCCAGCACGGCCGGCGCCTGACCCTTGGCAGCGAGGCTGTGCAGCATGCGGCTGCCGCTGAACGTGGTGGAATTGAAGCTGGACAGCGCCGCCGTGATCACTACGAAATTGATCAGCCCCGCCGCGCTGGGAATACCCAGCCGCGCGAAGGTGGTGACGAACGGGCTGCTGTTCGCGTCCAGTTCGTTCCACGGATAGATCGCCATGATCACGAACAGCGAGCCGATGTAGAAGATCAGGATGCGCCAGATCACCGAGTTCACCGCCCGCGGGATGGTGCGCTCCGGCTGCGCGGCTTCCGCAGCCGCCATGCCGATGGTCTCGATGCCGCCGAAGGAGAACACCAGCACCGGCAGCGCCAGCACCATGCCGGTGACGCCGTGCGGGAACCAGCCGCCGTGCGTCCACAGGTTCGAAAGCCCCGTTGGCGTGCCGCCGTTGCCCCAGCCCAGCCAGATCATCGCGAAGCCGCCGGCGATCATCGCCACCACGGTGAGCACCTTGACCAGCGAGAACCAGAACTCCAGCTCGCCGTACACCTTCACCGCCAGCAGGTTGAGCCCGCCGATCATCGCCACGCTGGCGAAGGCCCAGATCCACTGCGGCGATTCCGGGAACCATGCCTTCATGTAGATGCCCACCGCTGTGCTCTCGACGATGCCCACCCCCATCATCAGGATCCAGTAGTTCCAACCGGTGAGGTAACCGGCGAACGGCCCGAGGTACTTGTGCGCATAGGCGGCGAAGGAGCCGGCGATGGGTTCGTGCGCGGCCATCTCGCCCAGCGCGCGCATGATGACGAAGATCATCGCGCCGCAGATCAGGTAGGCGAACAGTACCGACGGCCCGGCCAGTTTGATCGTGCTGGCCGAGCCGAGGAACAGCCCGGCGCCGATGCACATGCCCAGCGCCATGAAGGTGATGTGGCGCGGCGTGAGGCGGCGCTGCAGGTCGTGGCTCATGGATTTCCCTGTGGGTTCAGCGCAACGGCATGCGCTTGGGTTTGAGCGGCAGGCGGCCGCGCCAGTACTGGATCATGACATAGCCGCCGACCATGCCCCCGAGGTGCGCGAAGTGTGCCACCCCGGCCTGCGTGCCGGTGACGCCCAGCACCAGTTCCACCGCCGCGTAGCCGGTCACGAACAACCAGGCCGGCAGCGGTATCGGCAGGAAGATCAGGAACATCTTCTCGCGCGGATACAGCATGCCGAACGCCAGCAGCAGGCCGAACAGCGCGCCGGAGGCGCCGATGGTGGGATAGAAGCCGTGGGTGAAGTACTTCACCACGAGAAGCTGCGCCACCGCCGCCACGATCGCGCAGACGAAGTAGTAGAGCGTGTAGTTGCGCGCGCCGAAGGTGTGTTCGATCACCCCGCCGAACATGTACAGGCCGAACATGTTGAACAGGATGTGCTCGTAGCCGCCGTGCATGAACGCATACGTCACCAGTTGCCACGGCCGGAAACCCACCGAGATGAGCTGGCCGCCGGCCACCTGCCCGATCTGGTCCGGACCCAGCGGCCACAACGCGAAGTAGCGGCTCAACGCAAAGGTGTCGGCATCATGCAGCAGCAGTTGCAACGCGAAGACCAGCACATTGGCGATCAGCAGGTTGCGGGTGACGGGCGGAAGATTCGGCATGCGGGGCGGGGCGGTAGAGGGCTGCGTAGAGGAGAGGCCGGCGAACGGCCATCGGCTCGCCGCTCCTACGATGAGCAGTGCGGCAAGCAGACCGAAACCTCTTTAGCGTAACGGCTGCGGCGCCGCTGGGACATGTACGGAAAGGCACATGCGAAAAAGCCGCCATCGACGGCGGCTTTTCGACTGCGATGCGCCTGGAATCAGCCGTTGTTCCCGGCCGCGAGCGCGAGCATGCCTTCGGGACGCTTGGCGCCCACGAAACGCTTGGCCCAATAGGCCTCGTCGAGGCTGGAGATCTGCACGCGCTTGCCGTAGGTCGGCGCGTGGATGAAGCGGCCATTGGAGATGTAGATGCCCACGTGGCTGATGCCGTGACGGCGACCGCCGGTGTGGAAAAACACCAGGTCGCCCGGCTTCATGTCGGCCCGCTTCACCTTGAGGCCGGAGAGGAACTGCGAGGCGGAGTTGGTGGGCAACTGCACGCCGATCGCATGGGCGAACACGTAGCGGACGAAACCGCTGCAATCGAAACCGGTGGCGGGGCTGTGGCCACCGCGCACGTAGCGCACGTCGCGCAAATTCATCGCCAACGCGATCAGCGACTTGCGCAGATCGGTGAGCGTTTCGGCGGTGGTGTCGGCCTGGTCAGCCGTCTGATCTGCCGCCTGGCCGGCATCCGGCGTGGCACCGTCGGCCTTGGCCGGAGCAGCCAGCATGGCAGGCAGGCCGCGGTCCGCCACCATGGCCGGGGCGGCACCGGCGAAATCCGCGATGCTGGGCGAACCCAGCAGCGGCGACGCATTGATGCCCGGAACCTTGTTCAGCGACAGCGGGGAAGCATTGCCGGCGATGAGCGGGAAGTTGGCCGTGACGCGCGTTTCAGCATGCGAGGGGATGGCAAGCAGCAGCATCGAAACGAGCGCGGCAACACCGGTCAATCGCTGGATGGGCATGTAGCGCAACCCCTGGGGTTCAAGGCCATCTGCCAGGCAGACGGCAGGACGAAGGGCGAACTTACCAAGCCACACCCGGCCGGTTGTTGGATCGGGGTTAACTGAACCCTGTCGTTCGCAAACTAACGCCACCCCGGTCACGCCGCGGAGCCGCGGCTGTCCCGTCACAGCCCAGGATCGGGCATCGGTTACGGGCGCAAAGGCGGCCGGCCTGCGACGATTAGCCGCCGCAGGCTCCACCCGCGGCCCGGTGGCCGAAGATCGCGCTGCCGATGCGCACCTCGGTGGCGCCTTCGGCAATCGCCAGCGGGAAGTCGCCGCTCATGCCCATCGAAAGCCGCGGCAAGTCATGGCCGCGCGCCTGCGCCGCATCGCGCAGCTCGCGCAACCGGCGGAAACAAGCACGCACCTCGGCTGGATCGTCGCTGAGCGTGGCCAGCGTCATCAGGCCGCGCACATGCAAGGTGTCGCAGCGCACGAGGCGGTCGAGGAAACCCGGCAGCTCGGCGGGTGGCAGGCCGCGCTTGCTTTCCTCGGCCGCGGTTTTCACCTGCACCAGCACGTCGAGGCTGCGCCCCTCGATCCGCAGGCGGTGGTGCAGAGCCTCGGCAAGTTCCAGGCGATCCAGCGACTGCACCTCGCTGGCCAGCCGCGCCACGTCCTTGGCCTTGTTGGTCTGCAGGTGGCCGATCACCACCCAGGCGATGCCGCAGTCGGCCAGCGGGCCGGCCTTCTCGCGGATCTCCTGCACCTTGTTCTCGCCGAAGCGGCGCAATCCCAATGCCGTCGCCGCGCGCACCGCGTCGGCCCCGAAGGTCTTGCTGACCGGCAGGATGGAAACTTCCCCCGGATCGCGGCCTGCCGCGCGGCAGGCCGCGTCCACGCGATGGCGAACGTCGGCCCAGTTGGCGGCGAGCTGGGAATGGTCCATGGCCGCGCGGTCAGCCCCGGGCGCCCTGCGCGTAGTGCTTGGCCACGACCTCGGCCACCACCGCGGTGACGTTCTTGCCGGTGGGGATGTGCAGGAACTCGTTGGGGCCGTGGGCGTTGGAATGCGGGCCAAGCACGCCGGTGATCAGGAACTGCGCCTGCGGGAACTTCTCGCCCAGCATGCCCATGAACGGGATCGAGCCACCCTCGCCCATGTAGGTGGCCGGCGCGCCGAACTGGTTGCGCGAGGCCTCGTCCACCGCCTCGGCCAGCCACGGCGACAGCGCGGGCGCGTTCCAGCCGCTGCCGTCCTTCTCCAGGTCGAAGCTGACCTTGGCGCCGTAGGGCGGATCCTTTTCCAGCAACTGTTTGACGAAGCGGCCCGCCTGCTTCGCGTCCAGCGTGGGCGGCACGCGCAGGCTCAACTTCACTGCGGTGAACGGGCGCAGCACGTTGCCGGCGCTGTCCAGCGGCGGAACGCCGCCGATGCCGGTGACCGCGAGCTGCGGACGCCAGGTGCGGTTGAGCACCAGCTCGGGCAGGTCGGTGGTGACCGGCTGCATGCCTTCGGCCCAGGGAAACTTGCTGTAGATCTCGGTGCCCAGCACCTCGGCCGCATGCTTCGCCTGCTCCACGCGCTGGGCGGGAATCTCGACGTAGAGCTCCTTGGGCTTGATGGTGCCGGTCTGCGGGTCTTCCAGCCGCGACAGGATCTCGCGCAGGACGCGGAAGCTGGACGGCACCACGCCGGAGGCGTCGCCCGAATGCACGCCCTCCTCCAGCACCTGGACGGTGAGGTTGCCGCCGGTCATGCCGCGCAGCGAGGTGGTGAGCCACAGCTGGTCGTAGTTGCCGCAGCCCGAGTCCAGGCAGACCACCAGCGACGGGTTGCCGATGCGCGCGGCGAGATGGTCGACGTAATGCGGCAGGTCGTAGCTGCCCGATTCCTCGCAGGCCTCGATCAGGATCACGCAGCGCGCGTGCGGCACATTCTGCTCATGCAGCGCCAATAGTGCCGCCAATGAGCCAAAGATCGCGTAGCCGTCGTCGGCGCCGCCGCGGCCGTAAAGCCTGTCGCCCTTGATCACCGGGATCCACGGACCCAGTCCCTCGGCCCAGCCGGTCATCTCCGGCTGCTTGTCGAGGTGGCCGTAGAGCACCACGGTGTCGTCGCTGGCGCCGCTGGCCGGCACCTCGATGTAGATCAGCGGCGTGCGGCCTTCCAGTTGCACCACTTCCAGCGTGCTGCCCGGCAGCGCGGCGAGCTTGGATTTCGCCCAGTCGCTCATCAGCTTCACCGCCGCGTCCATGTGGCCGTGCGCCTTCCAGTCCTTGTCGAACATCGGCGACTTGTTGGGGATGCGGATGTACTCCACCAACTTGGGCACGATCTCCTCGTCCCACAGGCCGCTGACGAAACGGGAAAGGCGGGCGGTATCCATGGGACGGCACTCCGAAAATGTGGGAAAGACCGCCATTCTAGCAAGCCGCGCCCCGCGGCCTGCCCTACACTGGCGCCCCTTCTCCACTGACCCAGCCATGATCCTGCCGCGCTACCACATCGCCGCCTCACGCATTCCCGGCGCCGGCAAGGGCCTGTTTCTGGACGAGGCCGTGCGCGCCGGCGGCATCGTCACCGCGCCCGACGCCATCGACCGCACCTTCCGGCAGGCCGAATTCGACGCACCCGACCTGGCGAAGCTGAAATACGCCAGCGCGCGCTGGTTCGAGGACCGCTATACGGTGTCGCCGGACTGGCCCGACGAGTGCTACATCAACCACAGCTTCCAGCCCAACGGCCTGTGGCACCTCGGCTTCGTGTTCGCGCTGGCCGACCTGCCCGCCGGCAGCGAAATCACGGTGGACTACCGCCACCTGCTGCCGCCCGGCGAAGCCGAGGATTTTGCGGATGCGGCCACTGGTGGGATAATCGTGGGCTTGTCCTGGACGGAAAGCCTCGCTTCGAGCACCCGCGCACTGGCGGCCTTGCTCAAATAACCATGATGCGGGGACGCGCGCGGAGCGCCAGGGGGGAGCATGACCAGGCTCCAAGGCACGTGACTTGCATCTGATTCGGCATGATCGACATTCCCACCATCGACACGGCGCGCCTGCGCCTGACTGCACTCACCGAGCGCCACTTCGACGACTACGCCGCGATGCTGGCCGACCCGGCCAGTACCCGCTACATCGGCGACGGCCAGCCGCTGGACCGCACCAATGCCTGGCGTTCGCTGGCGATGCTGCTCGGCCACTGGCAGCTGCGCGGCTACGGCATGTGGGCGCTGGAACTGAAGGCTACCGGCGAGTTCATCGGCCGCGCCGGCCTGTTCCAGCCCGAAGGCTGGCCCGACCTGGAGCTGGGCTGGATGCTCAAGCCCGAACACCGCCACCACGGCTACGCCACCGAAGCAGGCACCGCCGTGCTGGACTTCGCCTGGAACCGCCTGCATGCGCCGCGCGTGATCAGCCTGGTGCGCGTAGGCAACGAGGCCTCCGACCGCGTGGCGGAGCGCCTGGGCGGCGACCACATCGAGGACCGGGATTTCTACGGCTGCGATACCCACGTGTTCGCGTATTACCCGCCGCACCGGGAGATCCTGCGCGCCGCCTGCGGCTGACGCGCATCGACCCTGCCCGGACCGGCGCCGCCCCCGCCCGGCAGGCGGGGAAAGCCTCTGGAGCGCGTCAGCGCACCGGCGCCAGCCGCGCCAGCGCGAACAGCCGCGCAATGCGCATCCAGCCCAGCACCACCACGATCAGCTGGCTGAGCAGAAGCCCGAACCAGAAACCGCCGCCCACGGCCGTGGCATGGATGCGCGCCAGGCCCAGCGCGCCGGCCACCGCCAGGCCGAGCAGGCTCACCGCCAGATAGAACAGCAGGGTCTTCAGCGGCCGGCGCAGCAATTGCCGGATGCCGCGCCCGAAGGCGCGCGTGGCCGAGCGCAGGCCCGTATCGGCAATGAAGGCGGCGCGGGAGCACTCCACGATGGCCTGCATCAGCACGAAGGCTGCCAGCATCGCCCACTGCGCACCGTGCTGCCAGGCATCGGCCTGCGCCTGCAGCACGGCTTGATCGGCGTGCTTGTCGGCCAGGTGCGATCCCGCTGCCGCCACCAGGACGACCACCGCATACGGCAGCAGCGACCACAGCATCACGCGGAACATGCGGCCGTATTCGATCCAGCCGCTGAGCAGCAGCGCACCGAAATCCAGCCGGCGGCCGGCACGGCCGCTGCCCACCGCCATGCCATCGAGGAAGGGCGACAGCAGCAGGGCAAGCACCAGTCCCAGCAAGGCGGCGCCGCTCAACCATGCAAGGTGGCCGCCCAGTGCGAACATCGCGTCGCCGAACATCAGCGGATCGAAATGCCGTGCCCACGCCTCGGCGTGCACGGAATGGTCCAGCAGGCCGGCCAGGGTGCGCCACAGCGGCAAGGCCACCACCGTGGCGGGCAGCAGCATCAGCAGCACCCAGAGCAGCAGCAGGCGCCACTGCGCAGCCTCGGCCATCGCGGAGAACAGGGCGCCGAAGCCGGCGCGCGGGTTAGTCGTCCTGGCCATCATCACAGCGTCACCAGCATGGAGTAGAGGGTTTGCAGCAGGGCGGCCGCATCCGCCGTCCAGCGCCCGGCAGCGGCGCCGTTCGAGCGGGTGGCAAGGCTGTCGTTGAGCTTGTTGGCGTCGAGGTAGACCTGCTGCGCGGGATCGAGCTCGGCCGACACCACCTTGCTGGGCTTTTCGAACTCGAAGCGCGCCCAGCGGCGGTCGTCGTTCCAGCGCACCTCCTCGCGGCTGCCGTCGGCGAAGGTGACGCGCAGCGTCTCGGGCACGCGCGCGCCGTCGCGCAAGACGGTCACGGTGCTATGCCAGGGGAACGGGCCGCCATCGCCCGGCTTGGCGTCGGGGTGGGCCTTCTTCCAGTCCGCGCGCTGCTTGGCGATCTGCTTGTCCAGCGCGGCCTCGTCGGCCATCGGCTTGCCGTCCTTCCATGTCACGCCGGCCTGCGGCAGTACCTCCTGCGTGTCGATGTCGGCGACGCGGTCGTCGATGTGCGCCGTGCCGTAGACGACTTCGTCGAAGATCTGATCGACGTCCTTCGCGTCGCCGGTGCCGTCGACCAGAGCCTGCTTCAAATCGGCCACCGAGGGATGGCGGAAGCGCCAGCGCTGGTAGTACAGGCGGATGGCCTTGTCCATCGCCGGCTCGCCGACGCGCTGCTCCAGGTCGTGCATGGCGGTGGCGGTGCGCGTGTAGACCGTGCCGTAGCTGGAGCTGGAAAGCCGGTCCCAACTGTTCTGCGCCAGCGGATCCTCGGGCCGGCGCAGTTGCGCGCCGAGGCGTTCCATCTGGAAGCCGCTCATCGCCGGCGCGATGCCCAGCCACTTCATGAAGGGCGTGGCGAGCACGAGGTCTTCCTTGCGCGCGCGCATCATGCGGTCGTCCCAGAACTCGTTCATGCCCTCGTCGAGCATCGGTTCCTCGAACTCGTTGGAGGCGAGGATGCCGTAGAAGTAGCCGTGGCCGAATTCGTGGATGTTCACGAAGTCGCTCATGTACTGGCTGACGGTGCCGGGCGTGACCTCCTTGTAGCCCTCGGAGGTGAAGAAGGTCGGATACTCCATGCCGCCCGCTTCCTGCGCGTTGTACGGCGGGATCACCGCGGTGACCGTGCGGTACGGGTACGGCGCGATGGTCTGCGAGAAATAAGCCAGCGAATCGATGGTGGACTTCAGCGTGGGCGCGGCGCTGGCCACGTATTCGGACGGATAGATCACCCGCACGGCCACCTTGGGGCTGCCCGCGCCGGTGTAGGTGCCGTCCATCGTCTTGTAGCCCTTGGCGGCCACCCAGGCGAAGTCGTGCACATCGCCCTGTACGTAGTGGTAGGTGGTGCGGCCGTTGGCCGACTGCGGTTCGCCCTGCAACTGGCCCACCGCGCCCACGGTGTAGTCGCTGGGCACGTTCAGGCGGACGTCGTAGCTGCCGAAGTCGGCGTAGAACTCGCTATTGAAATGGAATTCGTGCACGTTCCAGCGCGGTGCGGTGGCGCCGCGTTCGCCGGCCAGCTCCAGCACGCCGATCTTGGGGAACCACTGGCCGACCAGGTTGAAGTCGCCCCACCAGCCGGTGCGCTCCACCACGCGCGGCAACTGGTCGAGGAAGCTGATGTCCAGCGCCAGCGTGCCGCCTGCGGGCACCGGCTGGGCGAGGTCGATGCGCACCACGGTGTGGTCGGTGTCCGGGCCGCCGTCGGGGTGCACGAAGCTCCACTTCAGCGCCGTGCCGTCCTGCGCCACGCTCTGCAGGCGAACCCAACCCCACTCCCCGTCCTTCAGCACCGCGTTGCCGCGCGAGCGGCCGTGCGCGGTGAGCACCTTGCGCTCGGTGAACCAGGTGCTGCCATCGTTCTCGAACGCGTTGAGGTAGAGGTGGAAATAGACTTGGCTGACCGGGCGGTCGCTGCGGTTGCGCCAGGTCATGTGTTCCTTGCCGGCCACCTGGTGCTTGTCCGCATCGAGGGTGGCGTCGATGGCGTAGCTGACCACGCGGTCGGACAGCGTGGCCTCCTGCCCGGTGCGCTCGCCGCCCCAGGCGTCGGCCGCGCTGGGCGTGGTGACGATGGTCTGGTGCGCCGGCGCGAACGGAATCGGCGAGATGATGTTGTCCGCCGCGAGCGGCGTCACCGTCACCTGCGCGAGACCCGCCCCCGCGACACACCAGCCTGCAACCATTGCGGCGAGCCGCAGCGCGCCCCTGCACCTGATCGACCCCATTGCGCTCTCCCCGAGTGGTTCGCCCAGCGTGCCCGCAGCGGGCACCGCCGTCATAGGCCAAAGGTCATGCCTGGCCGGCGCTAAGCCAGCGGACGGGTAGCGCATGGCAAGCTATACGCCCTCCCGTGCCGACGAATGGAACCCGAACCGCATGCGCATCCTGCTGGCCGAAGACGATCCGTCCATCGCCGAAGGTATTTGCGTGTCGCTGCGCCACAGCAACCACGCGGTGGATCACGTGGCCAACGGCCAGCTGGCCGACGCCGCGCTGCGCGAGCACGACTACGATCTGCTGGTGCTGGACCTGGGCCTGCCGCAACTGAGCGGCAGCGACGTGCTGCGCCGGCTGCGCAGCCGCGGCGGCAACGCGCCGGTGCTGGTGGTGACCGCACGCGACGGCCTGGACGAGCGCATCCGCGTGCTCGACCTCGGCGCCGACGATTACCTGGTCAAGCCTTTCGCGCTCAGCGAGTTCGAGGCCCGCGTGCGCGCCCTGCTCCGCCGCCGCAGCAGCCAGGGCGTGCCCGAGCTGAAGATCGGCCGGCTGCGGCTGGACCTGCCCGGCCACCGCGCCTGGCTGGGCGACGACCCGCTGGAGCTGACCGCGCGCGAGTTCGGCCTGCTGGAAGCGCTGGCCACGCGCGCCGACCGCGTCACCAGCCGTGCGCAACTGATCGATGCGCTGTGCAGCTGGGACGAGGAACTCACCGACAACGGCCTGGACATCGCCATCCATCGCCTGCGCCGCAAGCTGGAAGGCAGCGGCACCGGCGTGCGCACCATCCGCGGACTGGGTTATCTGCTGGAGGAGAACCCGGCCGACGGTGGCCGCGCATGAACCATGCCCCGGCCCGCCGCCCCAGCCTGCGCCGCCGCCTGCTGGGCTTCCTGCTGATCCCGGTGTTCAGCCTGCTCGTGCTGGACGTGCTGCTGACCTACGGCGTGGCGCTGAGCTATTCCAACCACGTGCACGACCGCGACCTCGGCAACGACGCGCTGACGCTCGCCAAGATGATGAGCAACGAACAGACCGGCGGCGAGCTGACCTCGCAGGCGCGCTTCCTGCTGCAATACGACCCCAACGGCAACGGCTACTTCAGCATCGTCAGCCGCCGGCGCGGCTTTCTCGCCGGCAACGAGCGATTGCTGCCGGCGACGCGGATCCCCGCCATGGGCGCGCGCCCCGAATTGTTCGACATCCGCCTGGACGGCCATCAGCTTCGCGCGGTCACCCTGAGCACCACGGCCAGCGGCCACCCGGAAGACACCCTGGTCATCACCGTGGCCGAGACCCTGAGCGACCGTCATGCGCAGGCGCGCAGCATTCTTTACCTGGCCATCCTCACCCAGTCGCTGCTGATCGTGTGCGTGCTGTCGCTGGTGTGGTTCGGCGTGAACCACGGCCTGCGCGTGCTCGATCCGCTGACCCGGCGACTGGCCAGGCGCAGCCACGAGCTCAGCCCCATCGGCGGACCCGACGTGCCGCAGGAGATCCTGCCGCTCACCCGCACCATCGACGCCCTGTTCGCGCGGCTGCGCAGCATGCTGGCCTTGCACGACCGCTTCATCGCCGATGCCGCCCACCAGTTGCGCACGCCGCTCACCGGGCTCGGCCTGCACGTGGAACGCGCCCTGGCCGATCCCGATCCGTCCAACGTGCGCGAAGCGCTCGCGCACATCCGGCGGCTCAACCAGCGCGCGGCGCGCACCACCGCGCAGTTGCTGGCGCTGACCCGTGCGCAGGCGCCGTCCACCGACACCATCGAACACATGCCGCTGGACCTGACCCACTGGGTGCCCGAGGCGGTGATGCAGCGCGTGCACGACGCGCTGGCCGCCGGCATCGACCTCGGCTACCAAGGTCCCGAGCAGGCGCTGGGCATCCACGGGCACGCTGCCAGCCTGCACGACCTGCTGGACAACCTCATCGACAACTGCCTCCGCTACGCCGGCCGCGGCAGCACGGTCACGGTGAGCCTGCAGGCGCGGGCCGACGGCGGCGCCACCCTCGTGGTCGAGGACAACGGCCCCGGCGTGCCGCCGGAACTGCTGCCTCGCCTGAGCGAACGTTTTTTCCGCGCACCGGGAACCAATGAGGAAGGCAGCGGTCTCGGGCTGGCGATCGTGCAGCGCATCGCCGAACGCCATCATGCCGAAGTGACCTATCGGTTGGCCGAAGAGCACGGATTGTGCGTGGAGGTGAGGTTCCCGGCGCCGCGCACACGGCGCAGCATGCCGACGCAAGCCGAGTCGCCCGCGGCAGACTGACAGCCCCGACGGCCAGCCTGTATCCTTGTACAGGTCCGCACGGTCGTTATCCGTCCCCTTCCCCTTTGTTGCGTGACCTGACCGTGGCTTTGATCCGATCCGACATCGCATGGCGCCACCCGTGGCGCACCATCCTGCTGGCGGCGGCCACCGCGCTCGCCGGCTGCTCGGTGGCGATGCCGAAGCTGGAACCGCCGATCCCTGCGCAGTGGCAACACGCCATGGCGTCGCAGGCGCCCGCCCCCACCGACCTGCACGGCTGGTGGCGCACGTTCGACGATCCGGCCTTGAACGCCCTGGTCGACCGGGCGTTGGCGCACAACCTCGACGTGGCGGAGGCAGTGGAGCGGGTGCGCGCCGCACGCGCGATCCAGCAGCATTCCGACGCGCCTTACCTGCCCAATGTCAGGGTCAGCACCGACCAGACGATCGACCCCGACGCCAGCGCCTCCTACCTCATGGCCGGCATCGACGCCACCTGGGAGTTCGGCCTGTTCGGCCGCGCCCAGGGTGCCCGGCGCGAAGCGCAGGGCCAACTGGATGCCGGCATGGCCGACCTGCAGGCGGCACGCGTGACGCTGGTGGCCGAAGTGGTGCGCAACTGGATCGATCTGCGCACCGCCCAGCGGCAGGAAGCCCTGCTGCAACGGATCGCCGACCTGCGCAGCCACCAGCTCGACCTGCTGAAAATCCGCCAGCAGCTGCAACTGGCGCCCCCAGGCGCGGTGGACCAGGCCGCTGCGGCCGCCGCCCAGGCGCAAGCCGCACTTGCCGCGCCACGCCAGGCCATCAACGAAGCCGCACAACAACTGGCGGTGCTGGTGGCCCAGAACCATCCCGACCCCTCCTGGCTGCAGGCCGGCCCGCAGCCGCAACTCGGCGCCTGGCAGCTGCCCGGCACACCGGCCAACCTGCTGCGCACACGTCCCGACATCGCACGCGCCGAGGCCAACGTGCTGCGTGCCGCCGGCGCGCTGGGCGTGGCGCATGCCAACCGCTTCCCCAACCTCGGCCTCGACGCCTCGATACTCTGGGCCAGCGACCTCAACAACAACCACCGGCACACCTCGGACAATGGCCTGCTCACGGCGGGCCCGATGTTCGACATGCCGCTGTTCGACTGGGGCCTGCGCAAGGCCAACGAAACCGCCAAGTCGCACGAACTGAAGGCCAGCGTGCTGGCCTACCGGCAAGCCGTGTTGCAAGGCGTGGCCGACGTGGAGACCGCACTGGGCACGCTGCAACAGCAGGAGCAGCGCGAGCAGCACAGCCAGCAGGCATGGCAGGCGCTGCAGCGCGTGGACGGCGCGCTGCAGACCCGCGTGAAGCTGCATCTGGACAGCCCAATGGCGCTGGCCGACGGTCAAGTCGCCGCCACGCAGGCCGCGCTCGAACTGGCCGACGCACGGGCCAGCCACTGCCTGGCCTATGTCGCCCTGTTCAAGGCCTTGGGCGGCGCACCGCTGCCGGCAAACGAAGCACCCGAGGCGGGGAGGCCGCACTGATGGTGGCCCTGGCGCGCAAGACGCTGGTCTACGAATGGCGACGCTTCCTGCCGGCCATTCTCGCCGTCGGCTTCGCCGGCCTGCTGCAGCTGCTGCAGCTGGCGCTGGTGCTGGGCATTTTCGGCGCCACCAGCGTCTACATCACCGGCTCCTCCGCCGACGTATGGGTCGGCTATCCCGGCACGCAGAGCGTAGGCTCGGGCCGCTCCATCGACGCCAACGTGGAGTCGCGCATCCTGATGGACCCTGCGGTGACGCGCGTGGAGCCCTACGAATGGATCGACGGCGACTGGCGCGGCAACGGCAACACCGGCGGCGTGTCGGTGTTCGTCTCCGGCATCGATACCTCGCCGGACGGCCTGATGTTCTCGAAAGTGTTGTCGCCCGTACTGCGCGCGCGGCTGGATCAGCCAGACGCAGTGATCGTGGACCGCGCCGACCTCGACAAGCTCGGCGTGGCACTGGGCCGCACCGCGACCATCAACGGCCGGCGCGTGCGCGTGGTCGGCGTGAGCAGCGGCTTGCGCGGCCTCGGCGGCATCAACGTGATCGCCTCGCTGGACACCGCGCGCCGGCTCGACACCGACAACGACGACGCCGGCCCCACCTACCTCGTCGCCAAGTTGCGTGATCCCGCGCAGGCCAACGCGGTGGCGCGACGCCTGCGCGGCAGCACGGCGTTCGGCCCGTACACCACGTGGAGCGCCGCCGACTTCGCGCGCATCTCGGTGCGCTACTGGCTGTTCGACACCGGCGCCGGCGCCGGCGTGCTGTTCCTCGCCGGCATCGTATTCCTGGTCGGCGCGGTGATCACCAGCCAGACCCTGGTGGGCGCGGTGCAGGGTTCGGTGCGCGAATACGCCACGCTCAACGCGCTCGGCGTCGGCGTCGGCGCGCTGCGCAAGGTGGTGCTGGAGCAGGCGTTCTGGGTCGGCGCGCTGGGCCTGGTCGGCGCCACGGTGCTGGGCGTGCTGCTGCTGCTGGCGGCGCGTGCCGAGGACGTGCCGGTGACGCTCGGCCCGATCGCCGCGCTGGCCTGCATCGCCCTGGTGATGGGCCAGGCCGCGGTGTCCGGCATGGCGGCAATGCGCAGCATGCGCCGCATCGATCCGGCAACCCTGCTGCGATGAACGCTTCCATGCACGCCACGTCCCCCACGGCACCCGCGCCCATCCTGCGCGCCGACACCGTGTGCAAGGCCTTCGCTTCCGGCAAGCTGCGCACGCAGGTGCTGAACGGCCTGTCGCTGAGCATCGACCCCGGCGAACTCACCCTGATCTCCGGCCCTTCCGGCTGCGGCAAGAGCACCCTGCTGGCCATCCTCAGCGGGCTGCAGAAAGTGGACAGCGGCAGCGTGCACGCGCTGGGCAGCGAACTGGGCCAGCTCGACCTGCGCGCGCTGGAACATTTCCGCCTGCAGCACACCGGCTTCGTGTTCCAGGGCTTCAACCTGTTCCCCGCGCTCACCGCGCTGGAGCAGGTGGAATTGCCGCTCAACCACATGGGCCTGTCGAAGCAGGAGGCCCGCCTGCGCGCGCAACGCTCGCTGGAGGAAGTAGGCCTGGCCCACCGCGTCAAGCTGCGCCCCTCCGAGCTTTCCGGCGGCGAGAAGCAACGCGTCGCGATCGCCCGCGCGCTGGCCAAGGAGCCGGAGCTGCTGTTCGCCGACGAGCCCACCAGTGCGCTGGACGCCGCCAACGGCCAGATCATCATCGACATCCTGCACACCATCGCCCGCACCCACGGCACCACCGTGCTGTGCGTGAGCCACGACCCCCGCCTGGTCGCGCACGCCGACCGCGTGCTGGCGATGGAAGACGGCCGCATTCTCAGCGACAGGCGCCCCGGCGCCGGCGCTCCCAAGGAAACTTCGCCATGATGCCCACCGCCCTCCGCCTGCCGTGTTTCGCCGCGTGCGCGCTGGCCGCCGCACTCACGCTCGCCGCCTGCTCGAAGCACGCGGAGCCGGCCGCCACCGCGACCGCCGCCAGCCAATACGCCGCGGTGGCGCGTGGCCGCGTCGACATCGAAGGCGGCCTGCTCACCCTCGACATGCCGCGCGAAGGCGTGCTCGCCCGCGTGGCCGTGCACGAAGGCGACACCGTCAAGCAGGGCCAGCTGCTGGCCCAGTTGGATACGCGCCCCGCCCAGCTCGCCGTGGATTCCGCGCAGGCGCAACTCGAGCAGGCGCAAGCGCAACTCAAGCTGCTCGCCGTGAAGCAGGCCGCCGCCAAGCTGCGCGCACAACGCCTTGCCGCCGCCGCCGCCGCGGGTGCCGGCGACGGCCAGAGCGCCGACGACGCCCACGAAGCCAGCGCGCAGCTCGACGCCGAACAGGCCGCCGAGCAAGCCGCCATCGACATGGCCGCGCAGAAGCTGGCCGAAGCGAAATACGAACTGGCTCAACGCAGCCTGCGGGCGCCCTTCGATGCCAGCGTCGTGCACGTGACCGCGCAGCCCGGCGCCAGCGTGTCCGCCTCCGAGGCGCTGTTCACCCTGCTGCCGGACAAGCCGCGCATCGTGCGCGCCGAACTCAACGAAAGCTTCGTCGGCGCGGTGCATCCCGGCATGCAAGCCGAAGTGGTCGCCAACGACGATACCGAAAGCGGCCGCTGGCGCGCGCACGTGCTGCGCATCGGCCAGGTCTACGGCCCCGCCACGCTGGAGAACGATCCGCAGACCCGCGCCAATACGCGCACCGTGGAATGCGTGCTGGCGTTCGACCAGCCGGAGCAGCAGCTGCGCATCGGGCAACGGGTGATCGTGCGGTTCCTGCCGGACGGCAAACCCTGACAGCGACTGCCGCGCTTCCTCCTTGAGTGAAGCGATACTCGCGCGACCCTTTTGCCGCCACAGCCCGGCTCGCCTGCAATGGCCATGCGGCTGCATGACGGTTGGGGGCTCCTGCAGGTGCACGAAAAGCACTGCGCCAGACAGAAAAACCCGCCGCGCGCACGACCGAAAGACTGAAGAAACCGCCCTCTGCCACGCTGGCACGCGTGAACTGCCGCCTCTGCGGCCTGATGCTTCCCGGATATCCCACGTGATCCAACAGACCGATTTCTTCTTCGAAGGCGGCCGCAGCGGCGTGTTGCTGATCCACGGCCTCACCGGCACGCCGATGGAGATGAAGCTGCTCGGCAAAGGCCTGAACCGCGCCGGCTACACCGTGCACGGCATGCAGCTGGCCGGCCACTGCGGCGACGCCGACGACCTGCTCGCCACCGGCTGGCGCGATTGGTACGCCAGCGTGGAACAGGCCGCCGACGCGCTGCGCGAGAAGGTGGACCACCTGTTCGTTGGCGGCCTGTCGATGGGCGCCCTGCTCTCGCTCAAGCTCGCCGCCGACCGTCCCGACCAGATCGCCGGCGTGGGCGTGTACGGCGCCACCTTCCGCTACGACGGCTGGAGCATCCCGCGCGCGGCGCGGCTGTCGTTCGTGCTGCCGCTGCTGAAGAAGCTCGGCATCGGCCGTGACCGCAGCTTCATGGAGCAGCCGCCCTACGGCATCCGCGACGAACGCCTGCGCGCGCAGGTCAGCGCCGCCATGCTGGGCGGCGACAGCGCCGCCGCCGGCCTGCCGGGCAATCCCTGGTATTCGCTGGCCGAGATGTACGAGCTTTCCGCCGCGGTGCGCCGCCAGCTTGCGCAGGTCACCGCGCCCTGCCTGGTGGCTCACGCCAGCGAAGACGACGTGGCCAGCATCAAGAACGCGGAACTGGTGATGCGCGAGGTCAGCGCGCCGGTGGAACTGCTGCTGCTCGACGACAGCTACCACATGATCACCATCGACAAGGAACGCCGCACGCTGATCGAACGTTCCGCCGCGTTCTTCGACCGCATCGCGGCGGCCGACATGACCCAGTGCGCCGCGGCCTGACCGTGCCGACAGGTTCCATCACGCCGCTCGTCGCCCTGCTCTGGGTGCTCAACGTGGTGCTCGACACCGGCGGGCAGCTCGCCTTCAAGGCCGCTGCCGGCGATCCCAATGCCGGCGACGGACTGGCGCGCTGGCTGTACATGGCGCGGCGGCCGTGGATCTGGCTGGGCATCGCCAGCTACGTGGTCGAGTTCCTGATCTGGATCGCCTTCCTCTCGCTGCTGCCGCTGTCCGAGGCGATCCTGCTCGGCTCGATCAACATCGTGGCGATCATGGTGGCCGGGCGCTTCCTGTTCGGCGAGAAGCTGACGCGCCTGCGCGTGGCCGGCATCCTGCTGGTGACGCTGGGCGTGGTGATCGTGGGAGCGGGCGGATGAAGCGCGGCTGGTTCTACCTGATCGGTTTCCTGATCCTGGTGATGTTCGATTCGGTCGGTGCGATCAGCTTCAAGTACGCCGGCATGCACGCACTGCCGGTGCAGGCCGATACCGCCTGGCTGCTGCGCCTGTTCGGCAAGCCGTGGATCTACGGCGCCGTGATCGGCTACGTCGGCGCCTTCTTCACCTGGATGACCTTGCTCAAGCACGCGCCGATCGGCCCGGCCTTCGCCGCCTCGCACCTGGAGGTGGTGTCGGTGATGCTGCTGTCGCTGTGGCTGTTCCACGAGCAGCTCACCCTGCCGCGCGTGCTGGGCGCCCTCGCCATCCTCGCCGGCATCGTCTGCCTCGGCTTCGCCGAGAGCCGCGAGCAGGTGCCGGAAGCAGGCGGCGCCTGACCCACGGCGCGCGCATGCTGCCCCGTCGCCACCACGAACTGCCGCCCACCGCCGGCCTGCCGCCGAGGCTGGCCGACCTGCGTCCTGGCCGCGCCGCGCTGGCCGCCGACGTCGCCGCGCAACTCGGAACACCGCCACTCGAACTCACCTGCTCCGGCACCGCCGCGCTGCTGATCGCGTTGGCCGCGCTGCGCGAACTCAAGCCCGCGGGCCGCCGCGTGGTGATGCCGGCCTACACCTGTCCGCTGGTGCCGCTGGCCGTACACCAGGCCGGATTGGAGCCGGTGCTGTGCGACCTGCGCCGCGGCCACTACGACATGGATCCGCAGGCGCTGCGCACGGCCTGCGACGAGCGCACCCTGGCGATCCTGCCCACCCATCTCGCCGGCCGCGTGGCCGACGTGGACGACGCGCTGGCCGTAGCCAACAACGTGGGCGCCTACGTGATCGAGGATGCCGCGCAGGCGCTCGGCGCTCGGCGCGGCGAAGGCAGCGTGGGCCTGGCCGGCGACCTCGGCTTCTTCAGCCTCGCCGCCGGCAAAGGCTTGTCGATCTACGAAGGCGGTCTGCTCGCCGCGCGCGATCCCGAACTGCGCGAACGGCTGGCACGCACCGCCGCACGCATCGCGCCCTTCCAGCTCGGCTGGGAACTGCGCCGCAGCGTGGAACTGCTGGGCTACAGCGCGTTGTATCGCCCGCGCGGCCTGCGCCTCGCCTATGGCAATCCGCTGCGCCGCGCGTTGCGACGTGACGACCCGGTGGCCGCGGTGGGCGACGATTTCTCGCTGCCGTTGCCGCTGCATGCGGTGGGGCGCTGGCGACAGATGGTCGGCGCGCATGCGGCCACGCGCCTGCCCGGCTTCATCGAACAATGCGCCGCACGTGCGCAACGCTGGTTGCCGCGCCTGCGTGCCATCCCCGATGTCGACGTGCTGGACGATCCGGCCGGCGCGCACGGTACATGGCCGTTCTTCATGCTGCTGCTGCCCGACCGGCGCCGTCGCGACGCCGCGCTGGAACAACTCTGGCAGTCCGGCCTCGGCGTAAGCCGCCTGTTCATCCATGCCCTGCCCGACTACGGCTACCTGCGCGACATCGTGCCTGCGAGCGACGTGCCGAACGCCCGCGACTTCGCCGCACGCAGCCTCACCATCGGCAACAGCGAGTGGCTGACCGAGGCGGACATGGCGGCGATCTGCGGCGTGCTGGAAGCGCTCGCCTGAATCAGCCGCCGCGCTCGGCGATGGCCGCGAGCAACTTCAGGTTCAAGGCATGCTGCTGCGCCTGCCAGCCGGCAAGCTGCGCGGTATCGATCTCGGGCTGCTCGTCCATCGCGGAAAGCTTGCGCTTCCACCAGGTGCGGTAGCGGTAGTGCGAGACCTCGCCGTTGATGTCGCTGCCGGCCAGCCCTTTGCGCAGGCTGGCGATCAGGGCCAACGCATGGTCGAGCTGCAGGCGGCCCTGGTCCCAGTTGGTGCGCGCCACCTCGGGCGCGAACGCGTCCTTGTCGATGGTGAGGTAGGTCGGCAGGGTTTGCGTGCGCTGGTGTTCGACGAAGCCGTCGACCAGCGCATCCGGCGTGTCGAAACCGCGGAACGCGCGCGCGATGCCGAGCCGGCGCGACCAGCCGGTGTCCACGCCCATGCTCCAGTAGGTGAGCCGGCCGCGCAGCAGCGGCGCGAGGTAGTTCTCCCACGCGTGGCCCGCGCCGATGTCGTGCGAGGTGATGCCCAGCACGTGCACGTGGTCGACGAAGGGCAGCGCCGCCACGCGGCGCACCCACGAACCGCAGTGCACGCCGAACGGAAAACGCATGTTGTCGGGGTGGTTGTCCAGCACCACCACCTGGATCGACGTCGCGGGCTTGAGCCGGGCGACCAGCGGCCAGCTCAGATGATGGAAATCGCCCGAGCCGGTGAACACCGTGCCGTGACGTTCCGGCAGCCGTTCGTCCAGCAACCGGCGGAAACGGCGCATGGTGGCGAGCGCGCAGCCGAAACGGATCGCCTCCTGCCATTCGGCCAGCGGCAGCACGAGACCGCCGGGCAACGGCCCCACCGAGCCGTCGATGTCCAGCACCACCGGGCGTTGCGCGAGGTCACTCATTGTCTTGCTCCGCGGCTTCCTGCCATTGGCGGTCGCTCTCGAAATGCCCGCCCAGCTTGCGCAGCAGTGCGCGCAGCAGCGGGTTGCGCGCGTACACCGCGTGGCGGGTGAAGGTCATGCTGGCGCCGAGGAAGGATTTCACCTCCGGGTCGGTCCAGCCGGCCACGTAATGCGTCAGGCCGCGTTCGCGCGCGTAGCCGAGATTGTGCATCCAGCTCACGAAGTACAGGTTGTGCTCGCGCGCTTCGGGATAGGCGAAGCCGACGTACTTGTCGATCAGCTTGCCGCCGTGTTCGTAGCAGAGGTTCCAACCGACGATCTCGCCTGCGTGGCGATAGACGAACACCACGCCGCCGCTGCCCGCGTCCTGCAGCAGCAGGCGGAAGTAGTCGAGGCTCAGGCGGTCGAAGTGGATCTCGCTCTGCGCGTACACGTTGTCGAACAGCGCGTAGTACGCGGCCAACGTGGCCTCGTCGCGGAAGCGCGCGTCGCCGGTGCGCACGACTTCGATGTCGAGGGCGGCGCGCGAACGCAGCTTGCGGCGGATGTTCTTCCGGCGACTGTAGCTGAGCCCGGCCAGGTACTCGTCGTCCGAGGCGAAGTCGACCGGCACCCAGGCCAGCGCCTGCCCCTCCAGCAGCACGAAACCCTCGGCCGCGCAGGCTTCGGCGAAGGCGCGCGCGTGGGCATTTTCAGTGTCGCTGAGCAGCGGCGAATCCTGCGCGATGTCCTTCACGATGAGCAGCTTGCACTCGCGCCCCCAGGCCTGCTTCAGGCTTTTCGCCAGTTCGGCCGGCGGCACCTCCGTCGGCAAGGGCGCGTACTCGGTTACCGTGCTGCCGGCGAAGCGCGTGCGCCAGCGCAGCAGGCGGCTCCAGCGCCGGTACAGCGGCAGCGCCGCCACGCGCGTGCGCAGCGCGTCGTCGGCCGTGGTCAGCAGGTCGAACGGCGCCACGAAGCCGGGCATGCCTTGCGGCGAATGCCCGGCCGTGAAGCCGATCGGCGGCTGCGCCATGAAGGCCGCGAGCAGCGCATCCGGTTCGAGTTGCGAAATGAAAGGCATGAGTAAGCGAGTTTGCCTAGACTGTATGCGCTAGCCTGCGCGATGCACCTTGCGCCGGGCTTCCATTGTCGCCCGCCACCGAGGACTCCGTCATGCCCGGAACGACCCAGCAGCAAGTGTTCGAGATCATCGCCAAGCAGGCCAAGGTCGACGTGGCAAGCGTCAAACCCGAGTCCACGCTGAAGGATCTCGGCATCGCGTCGCTGGAGGCCATCGAACTGATCTTCGACATCGAGGAACACTTCAACATCCACTTCCCCGAGCAGCAAGGCGCCAACTTCGACAACGACACCGCGCAGAGCCTGGTCGACGCCGTGCAGAACGCGCTGGACGAGAAGGCCGCCTCGTAATGCCCACGATCGAAACGCGCCGCGTCGTCGTCACCGGCATGGGCGCGGTCAGCCCGCTGGGGGTGGGCGCGCGCACGCTGTGGCACGGCCTGCGCGAAGGGCGCTGCGCCATCGGCCCGCTGCGCCACAAGGACAGCGAGGTGCTGCGCGTGAAGATCGCCGCGCAGGTACCGGAGAGCTTCGATCCGGCCACCGGCATCGACGAGCGCACCCTGCCCCTGCTCGACCGCACCTCGGAATTCGCGCTGCACGCGGCACGCGAGGCGATCGCGCATTCGGGCCTGGATTTCGCCCGCAACGGCCTGGGCCGGCGCACTGCGGTGGTGGTGGGCACCGGCGTGGGCGGCGAGACCACCCAGGACGAACAGAGCCGACGGCTCTACGCCGAAAAAGCCACCCGCACTCACCCGCTCACCATCGTGCGGCTGATGACCAACGCCTCGGCCAGCCAGATCAGCATCGCCTACGGCCTGCATGGCCCCACCTACGCGGTGGCCAGCGCCTGCGCTTCGGCCAACCACGCGGTCATCCAGGCCGCGCAGATGATCCGCTTCGGCCTGGTCGATGCGGCCGTCACCGGCGGCAGCGAGGCCTGCCTCAGCTACGGCGCGCTCCGTGCGTGGGAGGCCATGCGCGTGCTGTCCGACGACACCTGCCGCCCGTTCAGCGCGAACCGCCGCGGCCTGGTGCTGGGCGAAGGCGCCGGCATCTTCGTGCTGGAATCGCTGGAACACGCGCGGGCGCGCGGCGCCACCATCCTTGCCGAACTCGCCGGCACCGGCATGAGTGCCGACGCCAGCGACATCGTGATGCCCAACGCCGACGGCGCCGCCTCGGCGATGCGCCAGGCGCTCGCCGAGGCCGAACTCAACCCCGAGGACGTGGACTACATCAACGCCCACGGCACCGGCACCCAGGCCAACGACAGCACCGAGACGCGCGCCATCCGGCTCGCCTTCGGCACGCATGCCGACAGGCTGGCGGTGTCGTCGACCAAGTCCATGCACGGCCACGCGCTGGGCGCCTCCGGCGCGCTGGAGCTGGTGGCCGCGATCGGCGCGCTGCGCGAGAACGTGGTGCCGCCCACCGCGAACCTCGACCAGCCCGACCCCGCCTGCGACCTCGATTACGTGCCGAACACCGCGCGCGAGATGCCGGTGCGGGCGGTGCTCAGCAATTCGTTTGCGTTCGGCGGATTGAATGCGGTGCTGGCCTTGAAGCGGGTGCCTTGACTGCCAAACGCTCGACTCGGGCGCAGCCTGTGATCGCAGTCGAAGCCCAAGCGGTTCATCGATACGCCACGCCTTACCCTCCCGTCGCCACCGCCCGCGAACGGTCGCTCACCCAGCCGCTCCACGACGGCGCATACAGACGCGAACCGGCGAGACCGGCGTGTTCCATCGCCAGCAGGTTGTGGCAGGCGGTGACGCCGGAACCGCACATGTGCACCACCTCGGCAGGCGCGCGCGCGCCGAGCACGGCGCGGAATTCGCGCTGCAGTTCCGCCGCGCTCTTGAAGCGGCCGTCGGCGGCGAGGTTGTCGGCGAACGGTCGGTTGAGCGCGCCGGGCACGTGGCCGGCCACAGGATCGAGCGGCTCGACGTCGCCGCGATAGCGCGGCGCCGCGCGGGCGTCGATCAGCAGCGGCGCGGGCGCGGCATGCAAGGTGGCGTGGTCGAGCACCGCCAGGGCGGGATCGAAATGCACCGCCACCGTCGTGGCTGCGCGTTGCGGGATTGCGGCTTCCATCGGCAAACCGGCGGCCTGCCATGCAGCCAGGCCGCCATCGAGCACGGCCACGGCGCGTTCGCCCGCGAAGCGCAGCAGCCACCACAGCCGCGCGGCGGCCAGCGCACCGTTGGCGGCGTCGTAGGCCACCACCTGCAAGCCCGGCCGCCAGCCCCAGCGGCCAAGCACGGCCGAGAAGGCCGGCGCCGACGGCAACGGGTGGCGGCCGAATCCTTGCGCCTGCAGCGAGAGATCGGAAAGATCGGCATCCAGCTCGGCGTAGACCGCGCCGGGGATGTGGCCGGCCGCGTAGTCGCGCCGACCCTTGGCCGGATCGGCGAGATCCTTGCGGCAGTCGACGACCAGCACCTCGCCCGGCGGCAGCGCGGCGAGTTCGGCGGCGGAAACCAGCGTGGTCTTCATGCGCGTCCCATCCTTTTCAACAGATTGAGCAGGATCGCCGCGGTGGCGCCCCAGATGCGATGGCCGCCGTGCACGAATTCCACCATCTCGCGCCGATGGCCGCGGAATTCCATCGTATAGCGGCGCAGGTTGGCCGGATCGAGAAAGAAGGCCAGCGGCACCTCGAACACTTCGGCCACTTCGCCGGGCGCGGCCTTCAACACGGCATGTTCGTCGATGCGCGCCACCACCGGCGTGATGCGGTAGCCGCTGATCGTCTCGAAGTTGTCGAGGTAGCCCAGCGGCGTCACCAGCGACGGATCGAGGCCAATTTCCTCCTCGCTCTCGCGCAGCGCCGTAGCCAGCGCGTCGGCGTCGCCGGGTTCCATGCGCCCGCCGGGCAGCGCCACCTGCCCCGCATGCGACGGCAAATCGTCCGTGCGCACGGTGAGCACCAGCCGCGGCTCGCCGCCTTCGCGCAGGGCCAGCAGCACCGCCGCCTGCCGCCGTTGCGCGGTGCCGAGCAGCTCGCTCATGTCGGCGTGGTTCCAACCCGGCGCACTGGGCGGCTCTGCGAGCGGCAGCAGCGCCAGCAGCAGTTCGTCGGTCATGGGCGTAACCGTGTGGGCAACACGTCGCGCATCACGCGCAAGCGTTCGTCGTCGCTCATGCCGCGCCAGCGGCCGATTTCGTCGATGGTGCGGCGGCAGCCGACGCAATAGCCCTGCATGTCCAGTTTGCAGACGCCGATGCACGGCGTGGCCGGAGCCGGCGGCGCGGAGAGGGGTGGATTCGACATGGGCCGCCATTTTAGCAGCGGACCGGCAGGGGCTCTCAGGGCTGGCCCTGCTCCGCGGCGTCCGGCTTGATCGCCAGCAGCTCGATCTCGAACACCAGCGCCTCGTTCGGACCGATGCGCGGCAATGCGCCTTCCTTGCCGTAGGCCAGTTGCGGCGGGATCACCACCTTCCAGCGGTCGCCCACATGCATGCGCGGGATCACGTCGCGCCAGCCGGGTATCACGTGGTCCACCGTGAAGCTCACCGGCGCCCCGTGCGCCCAGGTGCTGTCGAACTCGGTGCCGTCCACCAGCATGCCGCGATAGTTCACCACCACCGTGCTGGTGACCGTGGGGCTGGCCTTGCCGTCGCCCTTTTTCATCACCGAATACTGGATGCCGGAGGGCAGGGTCACCACGCCGGGCAGCTTGGCGTTGCGCGCCATGAAGGCCGCGCTCTTGCGCGCGTTGTCGGCGGCGACCTGCTCGAACTCGGCCTGCGCGTCGGTGCGCAGCTGCTGGTTGAAGGCGCGCAATTGCTGGTGCATCGCCTGCATCGACACCGACGGCTGGCGCTTGTCGTAGGCGTCCTGGATCGCCCGCTGCAGGGTGGCGATATCGATGTCGGGCACGCCGAGCTGGCTGCGGCCGTCCGCGAACTGGCTGCCGATCTGGTAGCCGATCGCATAGGAAAGCTTGGCCTTGTCCAGCTTCACCTGCGCCGCCGGCTGTTCGCTCGTCTGCGCATGCGCCGTGCCGACCAGCAACAGGCAGGGCAGCAGCCAACGCAGTCGTGTCATGCCGTTCTCCATCGGGTACCGAGGCGCCCCATCGTAAGGGTTTCGCCTGCCGTGTGCAGGTTAGGAACCCGTGCGGCCGCAAAGGTTCCCGCTGTTACCATGCGCGTTTCCGCATCGCTGGAGCAGGCCCATGGCCTATCGCAACCTGGAAGTCGCCAACCGCGGTGCCGTGCGCACCATCACGGTGAACCGTCCCGACAAGCTCAACGCGCTTAACCGCGACACGCTCAACGAACTCACCCTCGCCTTCGCCCAGGCCGCGCAGGACGACGGCGTGCGCGCCATCGTGCTGGCCGGCGCGGGCGAAAAGGCCTTCGTGGCCGGCGCCGACATCGCCGAGATGAACGGCTACACGCCGGTGCAGGCACAGGGCTTCTCGCGCACCGGCCAGCACCTGATGAGCGGCATCGAACGCCTCGGCAAGCCGGTGATCGCGCGCATCCAGGGCTTCGCGCTGGGCGGCGGCATGGAACTGGCGATGGCCTGCCACCTGCGCGTGGCCAGCGACAAGGCGAAGTTCGGCCAACCCGAGATCAATCTCGGCCTGATCCCCGGCTTCGGCGGTACCCAGCGCCTGCTCCGTCTGGCCGGCCGCAGCGCCGCGCTGGAACTCTGCCTCACCGGCGCCACCATCAACGCACAGCGTGCCTATGAACTTGGCATCGTCAACCGCGTGGTGGCAGCCGAGGCGCTGGACGAGGCCGTCGCCGCGCTCGCCGACCAGCTCGCCGCCGCCGCGCCGCTGGCTGCGGCCGGCATCCTCGACGCAGTGCTGCAAGGCGGCGAGGCGGCGCTGGATCAGGGCCTCGAATTCGAAACCCAGGGCTTCGCGCTGATGTTCTCCACCGAGGACATGCGCGAAGGCACCGGCGCCTTCCTGGAGAAGCGCAAGGCCACGTTCAAGGGAAGCTGATCGTTGCGCCTCGCTGCAATCGGATGCCCGCCATGGCGGCGCGGATTGTCGCGAGGTGCCGGTCAATGCCCGCCGCGATACTTCTTCTCGCCCGCGGTCACCGCGATGTCGAGCCGGTTCTCCGGCGGCGCCAGCGGACAGGTGGCGAACGGCGTGAACGCACACGGTGGGTTGTAGGCCTGGTTGAAGTCCAGCACCAGCTTGCCCGGCTTCGCCACGCCGCCTGCAGGCAGCGCGGCGTACAGGAAGCGCGCGGCGCCGTAGGTCTGCTTGCCCGAGGTCTGGTCGGCGATCACGAAGAACAGTTCGCCGCCGGGTTCCTCCTGGTAGGGCAGCAGCTCGAACGTGCGGCCGTCGCGCTGGAACACCGCCTTGCCCGGCACCTTCACCTTGTCGATGGTGCCGATGGCCGTGCCGATCTCGAGGTCGTGCTCCGGCACGAACGGCACCCAGTCGGCCTCGATGCGCCAGGACGGGTCGATGGCGAAATAATCGATGCCGAGGAAGTCGCGGCGCGCTTCCGCGTCGATGTCCTTCACGCGCAGCGCCTTGCGGCCGTCGCGGTCGATCACGTAGAAGCTCGCATCCCCGAAGCGCACGGTAGTGGGCGAGGCGCCCGCGGCCGCATGCATGTCGTCGACCAGCGCGGCATCGGCAACGTGCTTGCCGTCGACGGTGGCGCCGCTGTCCTTGTCCAATGCGATGCGCAGCGTGCCGTCCGCCGCCAGCGTCACCGTGCCGAGATGCGTGGGCCCGGCCTTCAGCACGATGTCGTTGTCGGCGGCGCTGCCCACGCGGTTCGCGCCCTCGTGCAGCCAGTCCAGCCCGATCAGGCTGAGCCAGCCGTCCGGCGCGGTGAGCCGGGCCACACGGGCGGCGCGCCATTGCTCGATGTCATGCGTGTAGGAGGACGGGGTTTCGGCGGAAGACACGGCAACGACTCCGAAAAACGAGACGAACAGGAAAGCGGCGATTCGCAACATGGGGACGATCCGCGGCAAGGGAAGGACCGAGTATGGACGTCCAAACACCGCGCCGACAAGCGGGCGTGCCTCACCGTCCGCGCATGAACAGGCGATCCAGCTCCGACAGCGAAAGCTGCGTCCAGGTCGGGCGTCCATGGTTGCACTGGCCGGAGCGCTCGGTGGCCTCCATCTCGCGCAGCAACGCGTTCATTTCCGGGATGGAGAGGCGCCGCCCCGCCCGTACCGAGCCATGGCAGGCCATGGTGGAAAGCAGCTCGTTCTCCAGCTCCAGCAGGCGGCGCGAGCTGCCGTGCTGGGCGAGTTCGGCCAACACGTCTCGGGTCAGTTGCGTCACGTCAGCGCCTTCAAGCAAGGCGGGGATACGCCGCACCACCACGCCGGAGGGGCCGCTGCGCGACAGCTCCAGCCCCCACTCGGACAGCGCATCGGCATGTTCCTCGGCGGCGGCGGCTTCCTTCGCGCTGACCGCGAGGTTGAGCGGCACCAGCAGCAATTGCGAGCGCAGGTTGCTGCCAACACGGCCGGCCTTGAGCTTCTCGTAGGTGATGCGCTCGTGCGCGGCGTGCATGTCCACCAGCACCAGGCCCTGCGCATTCTCGGCCAGCACGTAGATGTTCTTGAGCTGGGCGATGGCGTAGCCCAGCGGCGGCGCCTCGCCCTCTTCCGCCGCCGGCATGACCGTGGCCGCCGTTACCGCGCGCGGCGGCTCGCCCAGCAACGCGGCGTAATCGGCCAGCGGTTCGTCGCGCACGCCGAGCGCGAGGCGGTTCTGTTCGGCGTGCGCCGGCCACGACGACATGCGCGCGATGGCCGGTAGGCCGGGCGCAGGCGCATGCATGCTTGCCGTACCCGCGGCGCTCATGTGCAGGCGGCCGTCGCCGTCCTGCGCGTGCGATTCCACCTGACCCGCGCGGGTCTGCGCCAACGCTTCGTGCAGCGTGCGGAACAGGAAGTCGTGCACCAGCCGCTGCTCGCGGAAGCGCACCTCGTGCTTGGCCGGATGCACGTTGACGTCCACCCCGGCGGGATCGAGTTCCAGGTACAGCACGAAAGCCGGATGGCGGCCGTGGAACAACACGTCGGCGTAGGCCTGGCGCACCGCGTGCGCCACCACGCGGTCGCGCACCAGCCGGCCGTTGACGTAGAAGTACTGCTGGTCGGCCTGCGTACGCGAGGCGGTGGGCAGGCCCACCCAGCCGGACAGGCGCATGCCGGCCGCCGCGTAATCCACGCGCAGGCTCTGCGCGGGAAAGTCCTCGCCCAGCACCTCGGCCACGCGCGCCAGTTGCGCTTGCGCGTCACGCGCGGCTTTCCAGATGCGCACCGGCTTGCCGTTGTGGCTGAGGCGGAACTCCACCGGGCCGCGCGCCAGCGCCAACGATTTCAGCAGATCGTCGATGTGCGCGAACTCGGTGCGTTCGGCGCGCATGAACTTCTTGCGCGCGGGCACGTTGTAGAACAGGTCGCGCACTTCCACGCTGGTGCCCGGCGGATGCTGCGCGGGACGCGCGGCCTGCAGCCTGCCGCCGTCCACTTCGATGCGGAACGCGGCGTCGGCGTCGCGCTGGCGCGAGGTGAGCGCGAAGCGCGCCACCGAGGACACCGAGGCCAGCGCCTCGCCGCGGAAGCCCATGCTGGCGACATGCTCCAGGTCGTCGAAGCTGCCGATCTTGCTGGTGGCGTGCGAGGCCACCGCCAGCGGCAGTTCGTCGGGCGCGATGCCGCCGCCGTCGTCGCGCACGCGGATCAGCCGCGCGCCGCCCTGTTCGATGTCCACCTCGATGCGCGAGGCACCGGCGTCGAGGCTGTTCTCGACCAGTTCCTTGACCACGGACGAAGGGCGCTCGATCACCTCGCCGGCGGCGATCTGGTTGATGAGTTCGGGGGGCAGCGGGCGGATGACGGGCATCCGCGCACTTTAACAGTTGCGCGGATCAGCCCGCCGGAATGGCCAGCAAGGTGCCTGCACGCACCACGTTGCCGTCGATGTGGTTGGCGTTCTTCAGTGCACCCACGCTGATGCCGTATTGCCGCGCGATGCTGCGCAGGCTCTCGCCCTGGCCGACGCGGTGCAGGTCGCGCACGCCGGCATCGGTGGCCTGTGCCGCAGCCGCGGCTGGCGCATTGCCTCGACCGGCGACCGGACTGGCCGGCCGCTCCGGTTTGGCCGAGGCGATTTCCGTGCCGTTGCGGCGCGCTTCCTGCGCGGCGAACCAGGTGCCCGGCGGCGGCGTGGATTCGAAATAGCTCTTCACGCCATCCATCACCGCCGTGGCCAGCGCTTCCTGGTGCCCCGGATCGCGCAGCTTGCGTTCCTCGTTCGGATTGCTGATGAAGGCGGTCTCGACCAGGATGGAGGGCACGTCGGGCGAACGCAGCACCACGAAGTTCGCGCGCTCCACGTAACCGCGATGGGTGGGACCGATCTGCGCCAGCGCCTTCAGCACGTTGCCGGCCACCGTATCGCTGGCCTGCACCGCCCAGCCCTGCTGCATGTCCAGCAACACCTTGGCGAGGCCGTCGTTCATGTTGTCGAGCGAGACGCCGCCGATCAGGTCGGAGCTGTTTTCGCGGTCGGCCAGCATGCGCGCCGCCACCGAACTCTTGCCGCGCGAGGACAGCACCCACACGGAGGAACCGCGCGCGTCGCTGCCAGGGTAGGAGTCGGCGTGGATGGAAATGAACAGGTCAGCGTCGTGCTCGCGGGCGATCTGGTAACGGCGCGCCAACGGGATGAAGTAGTCGCCGTCGCGGGTGAGGATGGCCTTCATGCCGGGCTGCTTGTCGATTTGCGCGGCAAGATCGCGCGCCACCGCCAGCGTGACGTTCTTCTCCATGGTGCCGTCCGGGCCGATCGCGCCCGAATCCTTGCCGCCATGGCCGGCATCGACACACACCACCACCTTGCGCTGGCCGTCCAGCAATGCCGCGGCCTGCTGGGTCATCTGGCGGCTCGCGCCGATGGCTTTGCTTCCAGTGCGGACGTTCAGCACCGCCGAGACGGCCGGCGGCGCCGGCTCCGCCGCGTCGCCGGAGACCGGATGGGCCGTCCGGCCGGCATCGGCAACCACCGCTTCCGCACGTGCCGGCGTGGACCCGCTGCCGGGCAGCAGATCCAGCACCAGCCGGTAATGATCGCCCTGGCTGGGCGCAAGCACGAAGCTGCGCACCTTGCTGCCGGCGGCCACCTTCGCCGTGAGCCGCAGGCTCCGTCCCCGCTGGTCGTGGCTCATGCCGCGGAGCAGGCCGTGCGCGCCAGGATCGGTGTAGTCCCCTGCAATCCTGCTTCCGGCCAGATCGATCACGACCCGGTCGTCCCGGCGGTCGATGCGGTAGCTCGGCTTGCCGTCCAGATCGAATACCAGGCGCGTGTGGCTGGCATCGGACCAGACGCGCGCCGACGCGACTTCGGCCGCCTGCGCACCCGCGGACGCGCTCACCGCCGCAAAAACGGCGACGAGCACCCCACCCCAATTGTTCAGGTAGCCACGCATGCGATGCATTGAATCGCAGGCGAAACGCGAAAGCAAGCAGTTTTCCTTTGAATATCCATAACCTGCGGGCCATTCATCAGTGAGTATCTAGCTATGGCTCGCAAGTGCGCCCTTGCCCAGGCGCCACCACCCACCCGCGCCAAAAGCATTTTCCATGGAGAAACAGCGGGTTGTGGCAACCGATCAGCCTAGACGCGCCAGCATTTCCCGGCCGCGCACGCTATGCGCCTCGGACCGGGCCTGTCTCCCGCTGTCGGCATAGGCCAGATGCAGGGTGAGGTCGGCCGGCGGCAAGGCGCCGCGGCCACGCTCGGGCCACTCCACCAGCACCAGCGCCACCGGGTCGGACAGCGCATCCAGCCCCAGCCATTCCAGTTCGCCGGGATCGGCAATGCGGTAGAGATCCAGATGCCAGGCCGGCCGGCCCTGGGCGGCATAGCCTTCGATCAGGCTGTAGGTCGGACTCTTGATGCGCTCGCCCACGTCGAGCGCACCCAGCAGCGCACGGGCGAACGTGGTTTTCCCCGCGCCGAGGTCGCCGTGCAGGTAGACCACCATGCCGCCGCCGGACAGCGCCGCGGCGAAACGGCGCCCCAGCGCAACGGTGGCGGCCTCGTCGGCCAGCGGCCAATGCAAATGCCCGGTCATGCGTCGATTCCGTTGCCCAACGCGCGCAGCGGCGCCAACAGGTCGGCGGCAAGCAGGCCGCGTTCGCCCAACCGTGCCGCGCGGTCGCCGGCCCGCGCATGCAGGCCGACGCCGAGGCAAGCCGCCCGCCATGCATCGCAACCTTGCGCCAGCAAGGCCGCAACGATGCCGGTGAGCAGGTCGCCCATGCCGCCCGCGGCCATGCCGGGATTGCCCCACGGACAGACGTCCAGACGTCCATTCGGATCGGCGACCAGGCTGCCCGAACCCTTCAGCATCACCACGGCATGGAAACGTTCCGCCAGCGAACGCGCGGCGGCGAAGCGATCGGCTTCCACGTCGGCCACCGTGCCGCCGAGCAGGCGCGCCGCCTCGCCGGGATGCGGCGTCAGCACCGCCGGCTGCGTGAAGCGGCGCGGCTCGCGCGCCAGCAGGTTGAGCCCGTCGGCGTCGAGTACCAGCGGCTTGCCGCTGTCCAGCGCGGTAAGCCAGAGCGCGTGGCTCCACGCGCCCTGCCCCAGGCCCGGCCCCACCGCCAGCACGCTGGCGCGGGCCAGCAGCGGCTCCAGCGCCTGCGGGCCATCCACGCCATGCGCCATCAGCTCGGGTCGCGCGGCGTTCAAGGCGGGCAGGTGCTCGACGCGAGTCGCCACGCTGACCAGTCCCGCGCCGGCGCGCAGCGCGGCCTCGCCGCTCAGGCGGATCGCACCGGCCATGCCGTGTTCGCCGCCGATCGCCAGCACATGACCGTTCATGCCCTTGTTGGCGTCGCGCGGACGCGGCGGCAAATGCTCCTGCGCCAGCAATCGCGCATCCGGCGGCATGTCCTGCCACAGCGACTCGGGCAGCCCCAGCGCATCTAGTTCCAGCGTGCCCGCGACCTCCGCGGCGCGGCCGGTATGCAGGCCGCGCTTGGCGGCGATGAAAACCACCGTGTGATCGGCGCGGATCGCCGCGCCAAGCGTCCGGCCGGTGTCGGCGTCCAACCCTGAAGGCACGTCCAGCGCAAGCACCGGCGCACCGCTGGCATTGATCGCCTCGATCAGCGCCGCCGCCGCCGGCTCGGGGGCACGCCGCAGGCCGGTGCCGTAGAGCGCATCGACATGGATGTCGGCCGTCTGCACGGCGTCGCCGGCCTGCCAAAATCGCACGGTGCCGCCTGCCTCCGTCCACGCCTGCCTGGCCAGGGCGGCATCGCCCGAGGCGTCCCGGCTCAGCGCATGCACGTCCACCGTCAGACCTGCCTCGCGCGCCAGCAGCGCGAGCAGGAAACCGTCGCCGCCGTTGTTGCCCGGACCGCAATGCACCGCGATGCGGCGCGCCTGCGGCCAACGCCGGCGCAAGGCGGAGAACGCGGCCCATGCCGCGCGCCGCATCAACTCGAAGCCCGGCACACCAAGCGCTTCGACCGCGCGGCGATCCAGCGCGCGCACCTGCGCGACGGTGTAAAGCTGATGACTGTGTGGGCGACCGGACATCCCCGAATTATAGGCATGCAAAGGGCATTGCCCGCCTACAATGCGCGCATGCCCGCCATCGACTACGCCAACCTCGCCCGCGACATCAAGCAATGGGCGCGCGAACTCGGCTTCGCCGAGACCGGCATCAGCGGCGTGGCGTTGGGCGAGGACGAGCAGCACCTGCAGCGCTGGCTGGCCGACGGCCATCACGGCGAGATGGAGTACATGGCGCGTCACGGCGCGAAGCGTGCGCGTCCCGCCGAACTGGAACCGGGCACGCAGCGGGTGATCTCGGTACGCATGGACTACGTGCCGCCGGGCACGCGCAACGCCTGGGACGTGATCCGCGACGGCGAGGCGGGCTACGTGGCGCGCTACGCGCTGGGCCGCGACTACCACAAGCTGATACGCCACCGCCTGCAGAAGCTGGCCGAGCGCATCCACGGCGCGGTCGGCGACTTCGGCTACCGCGCCTACGTGGATTCCGCGCCGGTGCTGGAGAAGGCGCTGGCGCGCAATGCGGGGCTGGGCTGGATCGGCAAGCACACCGTGCTGATCAACCGCCGCGCCGGTTCGTACTTCTTCCTCGGCGAGCTGTACACCGACCTGCCCTTGCCGGTGGACGAAGCGGCCAGCGCGCACTGCGGAAGCTGCACACGCTGCATCGAGGTCTGCCCCACGCAGGCGATCCTCGCGCCCTACAAACTCGATGCGCGCCGCTGCATTTCCTACCTCACGATCGAGCTGAGGGGCTCGATCCCCGAAGAACTGCGCGCGCCGATGGGCAACCGCATCTTCGGCTGCGACGACTGCCAGCTGGTCTGCCCGTGGAACAAGTTCGCGCAGGACGCGGCCGAACCGGATTTCGCGCCGCGCCACCGCCTCGACGGCGCGAAGCTGGTCGAGCTGTTCGCATGGGACGAGGACGAGTTCCTCAAGCGCACCGAAGGCATGGCGATCCGCCGCACCGGCCACGAGGGCTGGCTGCGCAACATCGCGGTGGCGCTGGGCAATGCACCGAGATCGGCGGCGGTGCGCGATGCGCTCAACGCCCGTGCCGGCCATCCCTCGCCCATCGTGCGCGAACACGTGGCCTGGGCGCTGGCGCGGCAGGCCGGCTGAGCGTCAGCCCTGCGTGTCGGGAATGCCGAACACCTGGCGCAGGTAGGTCACGTAGGCTGCGTCCTCGCACATGTTCTTGCCCGGCGAGTCGCTGAGCTTGGCCACCGGCTGGCCGTTGCAGCGGACCATCTTGATCACGATGTTGAGCGGCGTCGGCCCGGTGTCGTTGCTGAGGTTGGTGCCCACGCCGAAGGCCAGCAGGCAACGGCCGCGGAAGTGTTCGTAGAGCTGCATCACCTTGGGGATGTCCAGCCCGTCGCTGAACACCAGCACCTTGCTGCGCGGATCGACGCGGTTGGCGCGGTAGTGCGCCAGCATGCGCTCGCCCCAGTCGAACGGATCGCCGGAATCGTGCCGCGCGCCATCGAACAGCTTGCAGAAGTACATGTCGAAATCGCGCAGGAAGGCGTCCAGCCCGTACACGTCGGACAACGCGATGCCGAGGTCGCCGCGGTATTCCTTTGCCCACGCTTCCAATGCGGCCACCTGTGAATCGCGCAGGCGCGGACCCAGCGCCTGGTGCGCCTGCAGGTATTCGTGCGCCAGCGTGCCCAGCGGGGTGAGGCCGAGCCGCATGGCGAACCACACGTTGCTGGTGCCGGCGAGCTGCGTGCCGAGGCCGTCGCGCAAGGCAAGCAGCACCTCCTCGTGCCAGACGCGCGAGAAGCGCCGCCGCGTGCCGTAGTCGGCGATGCGGCACTGCTCGTAGCCGGGCGTGCCGTGCAGCAGCGCGATCTTGGCCTGCAGCCGGCGGCGGCCTTCGGCGAGGTCGTGCTGCGGATGCGTGTTGCGGAAGTACACCTCGTTGACGATGGCCAGCAGCGGCACCTCGAACAGGATGGTGTGCAGCCACGGCCCCTTGATGCGTATCTCGATCTCGCCGTTGCCGGACTCCGCCGGCGCGATGGTCACGTACTTCGCGTTGAGCCGGAACAGGCCCAGGAAATCCACAAAGTCGCTCTTGATGAAACGCATCGCACGCAGGTAGTCCAGCTCCTCGGTGCTGAAACGCAGCTCGCACAGCGACGCCAGCTCGGCGCGGATCTCGTCGATGTACGGCGCCAGGTCGATGCCGGGGTTGCGGCACTTGAAGCGGTACTCGACCTGCGCGGCCGGATAGTGGTGCAGCACCACCTGCATCATCGAGAACTTGTAGAGGTCGGTGTCCAGCAGCGATTCGACGATCATGCGTTGTTCGTTCGGCGCGGCGCCCATCGCGCCAGGGCGTCGATTATGGCGGCTTCGGCAAATCGCGGGCATAAAAAACCCCGGTAGCCAGGGGAGTAGCTACCGGGGTTCGTCAGGTCGGCGCGTCAAGAGGGGAGAGAGGGGCCGACCCCTCGACGTTGCGATGTATTGCTCCGTCTCCTTTCGCCTCACGGCGATATGTGTGCTTAGTGTAGTCGATCCTGGGGAAGTTCAAGTTGATAAAGCGTTACGGTTCAGTTTTCAGCAAGCCGCGGCAGCGGCGGCGATGGCATGACGCGTGCCAAGGAACCGACACGCGGGTGATCGAGGAAGAAGCGCACCATGACTTCGCTGGCGTCGAGTTGCCGGCTGGCGCGCCCCACGATGAACTTCGGCAGGTATTGCGGCCCGCCCGGCCAGGCATGGCCGCCGTCCCGGATCGAGTACAGCGCCACCGCACTGCCGTTGCGGCATCCCTGCCAGCTCCGGAAGTAGGCCCGGGTGGGGTCGAGTGCCGCCTTTACCGGCAGCCTCTGTTGGGTGCTCGCCGTCGTGCATCCGTCCGTGCGCGCCCAGAACGCGGTGGTGGCGTCCACCGACAGCACCCGGCCGCCCTCGCCATGCCCGCCGAAATCGGCCACGCGGCCGCCCGCGTAGGGCATGATCGGATCGGCGGTGCCGTCGAACTGCAGCACCGACACCGGCCGCGGCGGATGGCATGCCGGCGCATAGTCCTGTGCCAGCGTGCCGGCCACCGCGGCGATGCCGACGATGCGGTCGGACAGGTCGCAGGCCAGCCGTTCGACGAAGATCCCCCCGTTGGAAATCCCCGCGGCGTAGACGCGCGTGCGGTCCACGTTGTCGTCGTGTTCCAGCCTGTCGATCAACGCACGCACGAAGCCGACGTCGTCGACCTTGTTCTTGATCGAATCGCGGCCGTCGTTCCAATGCCGGTCGACGCCTTGCGGATAGGCCACGATCAGGCCTTCGCGATCGGCCACCTCGTCCATGTGGGTGAGGCTCGGCATGCCGCGCGCGGTACCGCCGCCGCCATGGAACACCAGCAGCAGCGGACGCGGCGCATCGCTGGCGCCGGGCGGCACATGCACCCGATAGCTGCGGTCGAGGCCATCGAAACGCAGGTCGCCGCTGCGGTCGGCGGCCTGCGCGCGTGCGAAGCCGCCGCACAGGATCAACGCGCCCAGCAATGCGATGCGAAAGAAGGTCGGCATGGCAGGGATTCCATCAGGCAAGCGGAGGGGGATCGGGCAGATGCAGCGTGGCGATGAAACCGCCGCCCGGCGCATTGGCCAGTTCGAGCGCCCCGCCATGCAGTTCGGCGGCGCGCATGGCGATGCCGATGCCCAGCCCGGTACCGGCCGTGCTGCGCGCGCGGTCGCCGCGCAGGAACGGCCGGCCGAGCTGCGGCAGGAACTCGGGCGGTACGCCCAGCCCCTTGTCGGCCACGCGCACGTAGATGCCGCGCGCGTCCCGGCCCAGCTCGACGCGGAACGGCGCGGCGCCATGGCGCTCGGCGTTGTCCATCAGGTTGCCGACGGCACGGCGCAGCAAGCTGGTGCGCGCCATCGCCGGCAGACTGGCAGGCCCGACGCAATGCCAGGCATCCGGTTCCCGGCGCAGGCCGAGCAGCTGGCCGGCCAAAGTGGCGAGGTCGAGCCGGCACACTGCCTCGTCGCGGCCATCGCGCACGAAGGCCAGGCATTGCTCCAGCGCGCTGTCGAGTTCCTCCAGGTCGGCCACCATCGCCTCGCGGCGCTGCGGATCGCCGGCGTCGCCCAGCTCCAGCGCAAGGCGCAACCGCGCCAGCGGCGTGCGCAGGTCGTGCGAGATGCCCGCCAGCATCAGCTCGCGCTCGCGCGCACTGCCGCGCAAGCGGGCGCCGGCCTCGCGGAAAGCCTGGGCGAGGCGCTCCACCTCGCGCGAGCTGCCATCCAGCGCCACCGGCTCGCCGGCCAGCAATCCGCCGGCGCGGGCGGCGAGCCGCTCCAGCGGGCGGGTGAGCAGGCGCGCGAGTACGGCGGCCAGCGTCAAGGCGACCAGCCCGGCGAGCACGGCAATGCTCACCGACGAAGCCAGCATGCGCTGCCGGTTGCTGGGCTCGCGCATCACGATCCATTGCCCGGGCAGGTGTTCGCTGCGCACCCAGACTTGCGTATCCGGCGTCTGCGTGAGCACGACCCGCGCCGGGTCGCCGAGTTGCTCGCCGATGCGCCGGGCCGCGATCTGCGCCACCGGGGCCAGGCGCACCGTGGAAGGCGGCGGCGTGCCGCTGGCGAGGCGCACGCCGAGCTTTTCGAGCTGGGCCAGCGTGCGCCGGGCGTCGGCATCCTGCCGCGGCGCCAGCGCATCGGTGGCCAGCGCGGTGGCGGTGGCCAAGCGGGCATAGACATCGCTGGCCACCTGGCGGCTGAAGCGGGCCGTGAACAGCCCCGACAAGCCCAGGCCCAACAGCAACGCCAGCGCCAACAGCGCAAGCACGAGCGCGAACGTGGTGGGCCTGCGGCTCATGCTTCCTCCGTCCCGCCCTGCGCCGAGCCGTCCGGCACGAACACATAGCCCTTGCCCCACACGGTCTGCAGCCAGCGCGGCCGGCGCGGATCGTCCTCCACGCAGCGCCGCAACCGCGACACCATCACGTCGATGCTGCGGTCGAAGGCCTCGTGCTCGCGGCCGCGGGCCAGCGCGATCAGGCGCTCGCGAGTCAACGTCTCGAAGGGGTGTCCGACCAGCGCCGCCAGCACGGCGAATTCGCCGCTGGTCAGCTTCACCGCCTCCTCGCCGTCCAGCAACTGGCGTCTGGCCGGGTCGAAGCTGAAGCGGCCGAAACGCACGGCCTCGCGCTCGGCCTGCGGCGCGCCGGCCACCACCGGCGGACGCCGGCGCAGCACTGCACGGATGCGCGCCACCAGCTCGCGCGGATTGCAGGGCTTGGGCAGGTAGTCGTCGGCGCCGATCTCCAGGCCCACGATGCGATCCACCTCGTCGCCCTTGGCGGTGAGCATGATGATCGGCATGTCGAAGCCGTCCGCGCGCAGGCTGCGGCACAGCGACAGGCCATCGGCATCGGGCAGCATCAGGTCGAGCACGATCAGGTCGACGTGGTGCGTGGCCAACTCGCGGTGCATGGCAGCGGCATGCGCGGCGCCATGCACGCGAAAGCCCTGCTGGGCGAGGTAACGCTCGAGCAGGTCGCGCAGGCGGAGATCGTCGTCGACGACGAGGATGTGTGGCGTGTCCATGGGGCGACTATCCCCCGCTCCCGCTCGACCCGGCAAGCCTTCGACCGGCGGATTTGTAAGCGAATGTTTCCAGCCGGGCGGTGCGCAACATCCGCTCACACCCGCACCGACGGCAGACACACCTCGGCGAGGCCATCGGGGCACTGTGGCGACCACGCCGCCGAGTGACCAGGGCGGATCTCAAACCGATCATGACCCCGAGGAGCAACCGCATGAACACGACACCGCATCGCCTTCCCCGCCTGGCCCTGATGGCGGCCACGGGCGCCCTGGCATTCGCAGGCATCTCGACGGCGCAAGCACAAAGCCGATTCCATGCGGCACGGGGTGCAAACGGCACCCATGCCGGCGCCACCTGGCGCAACGCTTCGGGCGGCGTGACCCACGCACGCGGCACCAGCTTCAACAACGCCAACGGCTCGGGCGAGCACGGCGCCTACACCTCGGTGAACCCGGATGGCAGCGTGCAGCACCAGGGCGGCACCCATGTCAGCGGCGCGAACGGCGGCTATTACAACGGCAACAACAGCTACGTGCGCAACGCCGACGGTTCGGCCAGCGCCAGCCACTATGGCAACGGCGCCACCGCGGCCGGGGGGAGCTACAACAGCAGCGGCGCCTACACGCGCAGCGCCGACGGCGCAGTGACGGGCAGCTCGCAGACCAGCGTCCGCGCCGCCAACGGCGCCAGCTACAACGGCAATACCAGCTCGGCCAACGGCACGACCACGCACCAGACCACCGCCACCAATGCGGCCGGCGACAGCTATTCGGGACAGACCACCTATACCAAGGGCCAGGGCGTCTCGCACAGCGGCCAGTGCAGCGACGCCAGCGGCAACCCCATCGCCTGCCCGTGACCTGCGCCTCGCACCGCCGGGTCGCGGACGCGACCCGGTCTTTGCCGATTACAGAACATGAAGAGAGGTCGACGAACATGCGGTTCCCGATCAAACCAGCATTGCTCATTGCCCTGCTTTCCCTGGCTGCGGCATTGCCGGCGCTCGCCCAGCAATCGCCGCTCAGCCCCGACGAGATGTTCGCCGAGGCGGACGCCAATCACGACGGCGTCGTCACCCTCGCGGAATTCCAGGCTGCGCGCAGCGCACGCTTCGACCACCTGGATCGCAACGGCGACGGCTATATCGGCATGGGCGACATCCCCGCGCTTCTGCGTTCCCGTCCGAAAGCGGAACAGCGTATGAAGGCGCTGATCCGCCTGGCCGATACCGATCACGACGGCCGCGTCAGCCGCGCCGAGTTCATTGCCGCAGGCAACCGCGCGTTCGCCCTGGCCGATCGCAACCACGACGGCGTGGTCGACAAGAACGAATTCGAACAGTTCGCGCAACAGGCCCGCGCGATGACCGAAAGCAGGAACTAGGAGCAACGTCGATGGAACGGATGGGACGATCCCCATGGTTTTTGCTGATCGGCCTGGTGTTGATCGCGGCCGAATGGTTCTGGCGCAAGCGCGTCGCCCGCCGCGGCTACGACCTGCATGGCGCGGCGGTGTCGCTGGCCGTCGGCGTCGGGCACGTGGCCTTCGGCGCGGCGAGCGCACTGGTGCTGGGCGGCGTATTCGCCCTGGCCAGCCGGCTGGCGCCGGTGCACTGGTCGATGCGCGACTGGCGCGTGTGGCTGGCCGGCTTCGTGCTGGTGGAGTTCGCCTACTACTGGTATCACCGCTGCAGCCACACGGTGCGCTGGATGTGGGCCACGCACGCCGTGCACCACACGCCGGAGGAGATGACCCTGCTGTCGTCGATCCGGCTGGGCTGGACCAGCGTGCTGTCGCTGGGCTGGGTGTTCTATCTGCCGCTGGTGCTGGCCGGCTTCGACCCGCGCATGGTGTTTGCGCTGCTCGCCCTGGACTTGCATTACCAGTTCTTCCTGCACACCGAGGCGGTAGGCCGGCTCGGCCCGTTGGAGTGGGTGCTCAACACGCCGGCGCACCACCGCGTGCACCATGCCTCGAACGCGGACTACCTCGACTGCAACTACGGCGGCATGGTGATCGTGTTCGATCGTCTGTTCTGCAGCTTCCGCGAGGAGCGCGCGGACGAACCGGTGCGCTACGGGCTGGCGCATCCGCCGGCATCGAAGCATCCTTTCGTCATCGCCCTCGGCGAGTGGCGGCGGTTGCTGGCGGATCTGCGCGCGGCAAGCGGGGCGCGCCAGGTATTCGGGGTGCTTTTCGGGAGGCCATGATGAAAACCAGACCTTGGCTGGCCCTGCCCTGCGCCCTGCTCGTCGCGGCCATGACGCCTGCGACGGCGCAGACGGGCATGTTCCGCCGCGCACTGCTGGAGCGGCGCCTGCAACAGCAAGACGCACAGCAACCCATGGCGCACCTGCCGCCGGGCGTGCGCGCCATCGAAGGCGTCGCCTACGGCACCGATGCGCAGGAACGTTTCGACGTCTACCTGCCGACGCAGCCGGTGCGCGGCGCGCCGGTGATCTTCCTGGTGCATGGCGGCGCATGGTCGCGCGGCGACAAGGCTTCCGCACGCGTGGTGGAAAACAAGGTGGCACGCTGGGTGCCGCGCGGATTCATCGTGGTCTCGGCGAACTATCCGCTGGTGCCGGCGGCCACGCCGCTGCAGCAGGCGCGCGACCTGGGCCTGGCGCTGGCGACCGCACAGCGGATGGCCGCGGCCTGGGGCGGCGACCGCCAGCGTTTCATCCTGATCGGCCACTCGGCCGGCGCGCATCTGGTGAGCCTCATCAGCGCTGCGCCGTCACTGGCGCTGGAGCAGGGCGCCACGCCCTGGCTGGGCACGGTGGCGCTGGACAGCGCGGCCTACGACGTGGCGGAAATCATGCGAAACCGCCATTTTCGCCTGTACGACGAAGCGTTCGGCGACGATCCATCGGCCTGGGCGGCGGCTTCGCCCTACCAGCGGCTCGCCTCGCGCATCGCCCCCTTCTTTGCCGTGTGTTCGTCGCAACGTGCCGCATCCTGCCCGCAGGCGCGACGCTTCGTGGCCAAGGCCAGCAGCCTGGGGACGCGCGCCCAGGTGCAGTCCGAGGACCTGTCGCACGAAGCGATCAACGAGCAGCTTGGCCTGCCGTCGGATTACACCTATGCGGTCGAGGCCTTTCTGCGCAGCCTCGACCCCGCCGTGGCCCGGCGGCTCGATGCGGCCTCGGGCTGATGTCCGCATGCGAAGATGCACGGCAACGCCTTGGCCGCCCGTCTCCGACACCTGCATGAAATCGCTGCTTTGCTGCTGCCTGCTCTGGTTGTGCCTGCCGCGGCTCGCCCACGCGGCGGAACTGCGCATCGACCTCGGCCATGGCGCGAAGACCTGGAACACCACCCAGCTACTGGCCCGCGCCGACGCCCGCGAAATATCCATTCCTGCGGACGTCGCCTACCGCCGTACCATGCGCTATCGCGCCGTGCCGCTGTTGGCGCTGCTGCCGGCCCTGGCACCGGGCGAACACCTACAGTTCGTGGCACGCGACGGCTTCGTGGCCGAGATGCCGGCCGCAACGCTGCTCGACCACCGCGGCGCGCAAGCCTGGCTGGCGGTGGAAGATCCGGCCCAGCCCTGGCCCGCGCTGACCGGCAACACGCGGAGCGCCGGACCGTTCTACCTGGTGTGGACGAATCCGCAGGCCGCGCGCATCGGCCCCGAGCAGTGGCCTTACCAGCTGGCGGCGATCCGCGTGCTGGCCGACGCCTACACGCGCTTTCCGGCCATCGTGCCGCAGGCCGACACCGGCGCCGAGGTGCAGCGCGGCTTCGACGTGTTCAAGCGCACCTGCTTCGCGTGCCACACCATGAACGGCGAAGGCGACGCCACGCTGGGGCCGGATCTCAACCTTCCGTACAACCCCACCGAATACCTGCGCGCCGACCTGCTGCGCGGCTTCATCCGCAATCCGCAGTCGCTGCACCGCTGGCCGGAGGCGAAGATGCACGGCTTTCCCACGCAGGATTCGCTGAGCGACGCCGACCTCGGCGCGGTGCTGGCCTACCTGCGCTACATGGCGAAGCACAAGGCGGCGCATTGAGTCAGGGCGCCCTTGCCGGCAGCAACCCCTGCAGGGTGGCATCGCGCGTGGCCATCGGCTCGTGCGCCAGCACGCGCACCCGAGCGTAGAACGCCGGCCATTGCCCGCCGCCCTCGCGGAACAACGCGGCGAACGCCGGCGTCCACTGGTCGTACAGGCCGAACGGCAACAGCCGCGCGTTGTTGATCGGCCTGGCCACCCAAGCGTCGTAACGGTGGTCGCCCGGGAAGTGCGCGTCGCGCCATGCGGCGTAGCGCTGGCGGAACGCGGCGATCTCGCGCTGCTTGCCCGCCTCCATCGCTTCGCGGTCCGCGCCGCTGGCATACAGCGCCTTCAGGCGGTCGCGCAGCTCAAGCACCCGCTTCGTGAAAGCGTCATCCATCGCCTGCGCGCGCCCGTCGTCCGGCGGCAGGCCGCGCGCGGCACGCCATTCGCGCAGGCCTTCGGTCTGCACGAAGGTGGCGAAGGATTCGTTGAACGCGGTATCGCCCTTGGCGTAGATCAGCTGGTGCGCCAGCTCGTGGAAGATCGTGCTGGCCAGTTCGTCGTCGTTCCAGCCCAGCATGCTGGAGAGGATGGGGTCGGCGAACCAGCCCAGCGTGGAATACGCCGGCACGCCGCCCACCCACACATCGTCGCCCCTGCTGCGCAGGCGCGCCGCATCGGCCTCGGCCGCCGCCTCGCTGAACCAGCCGCGATAGGCCACGCAACCGGCGACGGGAAAGCAGTGCTGCACCGCCTCCACCGAGTAGCGCGGCGTGGCGAACACGTTCCACACCACATAGGGCCGGTGCAGCGCCACGTAGGTGGTGTAGCTGCGGTTGTCCGGCAGGTCGAGATGGCGGCTGGCGAACTCGCGCGCGGCCAGCGCCAGCGACAGGCGCGCGGCGAGTTTCGGATCGGTGGCCGGATCGCGCAGCAGCTTGCGCACCGGCTGCCGGCGCAGCACCAGCTCACCCTGCCCATGCACGGCCTGCGCGTAATAGCGCAGGCTGCCGCATCCGGACAGGGCAAGGCTCAGCACCGCGAAAACGAGACAGCCGAGGCGAAGTCGGGGAACAACGGCGGGATGCCAACAAGTCATCCCGCCATCATGCCGCAACGATCGTCAATGATGGTCGCCGTAGGCGCGACCGCCCCAGCGACCGTGCCCGCCACCGGCGGGGTGAGCAGGAGCATGGCCCCGCATGTAGTCGCCACCGCGATAACAGCCGTGGTAGTGGCGGTAATCCCGATGGCCGTACCACACACCGCCGACGGTCCAGCCCGGCGCATAGCAGCAGCCATAGCCGTAACCGCCATACCAGCCGTCGCCATAGCCGTACCAGCCCGGCGTCGCGTAGTAGCCGTCGTTGTAGACGGTGGTGGTGCCGTAATAGGCCGGACCGGCATAAGGCGTGGCACGCACGTAACCGTAGCTCGGCTGGTAATAGCAACCCGACAGCGACGCGGCCAGCGCGACCAGAACGAAACCGCAAACCAGGCGTTTCATGGCTCAGCCCCCGTGACGAGACGATGGCATCAGCCTGCGCCCGCGCGCTTGAACCGGCGCTGATGCTAGAACCGCGGATGCGACAACTCGCCAAGGAAGTACGGCAGCACCGGCGGATTCACCAGCACGGTGAACAGCACGCCATAGGCCGCGCCCCACAGGTGCGCGCTGTGGTTGACGCGGTCCAGGCCGCGCCTGTCCATGTAGATCGAATACGCGGTGTAGAGCACGGCGTAGACGATCGCCGGCATCGGCAGCACGAACACGATGATGCGCGACCATGGCGCCTGCAGGATGTAGGCGAACAGCACCGCCGACACCGCGCCCGAGGCGCCGAGGCTGTGGTAGCCCGCATTGCCTCGGTTCTTGAGATAGGTGGGCAGGATCGAGACCACCAGCGCGCCGATGTAAAACAAAGCAAAACCGAACGTGCCCAACTGGGCCGTGTAGAAACCCTCCATCGCGCGGCCGAAGAAAAACAGGGTGATCATGTTGAACAGCAGGTGGCCGAAATCCGCGTGCACCAGGCCGTAGGTGACCAGCCGGTGGTACTCGTGCCGGCGGCTGATCGCGGGCGGCCACAGGATCAGGTCGTCCATCAGCTTGCGGTTGTTGAGCGCCATGAACGAAACAATGCAGGTGATCGCGAGGATGATGAGGGTGATCGGCATGGAGGCACCGCGGCAGTCGCAAAGACGCCATCTTGGCCGCCGCGCCGCGGCTTGTCGACCGGCGCTTATGCCGCCGGCCGCCGCCGATATGCCCGATCCGCCGGCGCCGCCGCGGCCCGCACTCGCTATCATGCCGGGCTTTACGCCAACCTCTTGCCCATGTCGCCGCTACGCTACCTGCACCTCGATGTCTTCGCCGCCACCCACGGCGGCGGCAACCACCTCGGCGTGGTGATCGGCGCGGCGCACTGGAGCGGCACGGCGATGCAGCGCTTCGCGCGCTGGACCAACCTGGTCGAAACCACCTTTCTGCTGCCGCCCAGCGATCCCGCGGCCAGCTACCGCGTGCGCATCTTCACGCCGCACAAGGAGATCCCGTTCGCCGGCCACCCCAGCGTAGGCAGCGCGCACGCCGCGCTGGAATGCGGCCTGGCGCAACCGGTCGACGGGCTGCTGTGGCAGGAATGCGGCGCCGGCGTGCTGCCGATGCGCGTGGAAGGCGCCGGCGCGCACCGCCATCTGCTGCTGAAGTCGCCCGGCGAACGCGTGCTGGACACCGGCCGCGACGCGCACCCCCTGCTCGCCGCCGCGCTGGCCGGCATCGGCACGGGCGTGCTGCCGCCCGCGCTGGTCGACGGCGGCCGCCGCTGGTGGCTGGCCGAGGTGGCAAGCGAAGCCGCGCTGCGCGCGTGGCAACCCGACCACAGCGCGATCGGCACGCTGGCCCACGCCAGTGACAGCATGGGTCTGTGCGCGTTCGCGCGCAGCGCACACCCCGACTACCAACTGGTGGTGCGCGCCTTCCCCGCCGGCGTGGGCATCGTCGAGGACCCCGCCTCCGGCGCCGCCAACGGCCTGATCGCCGCGTACATCGCGCAGGCCGAACCGCGCGGCCCGCTGGCCGCCGGCTACGTGGTGAGCCAGGGCCGCGAGATCGGCCACGACGCCCAGCTCGTCGTGCGCATCGCCGACGGCGCGGTGTGGGTCGGCGGCCGCACCCACACCATCGTCGACGGCGCGCTGCACTGGAACACGGCATGAGCGGCAAGTCGCCCGTTCGAACCACGGAGGGTTCCTCGTCCGGCGGCGCGTCCGCGCCGACGGACGGAGACGCATCCGGGCATGCACCGGATGCGTCGATTCGATCCGAAGGCAGGATGCCGGAGGATCGAACTCCCAAGATCCTGGTCGACGCCGACGCTTGCCCAGTGCCGATCAAGGAGATCCTGTTCCGCGCCGCCGAACGCACCCAGGTGATGGTGACCCTGGTGGCGAACCAGTACCTGCGCACGCCGCCCTCGCGCTTCGTGCGTGCGATACAGGTGCCGGGCGGCTTCGACGTGGCCGACCACGAGATCGCGCGCCGTACCAATGCAGGCGACCTCGTCGTCACGCAGGACATCCCGCTGGCCGCGATGGTGATCGAAAAAGGCGCGCTCGCGCTGGACCCGCGCGGCACGCTGCACACGCCCGACACCATTGCCCAGCGCCTGAGCATGCGCAACTTCATGGACGAACTGCGCGGCGCCGGCGTCGACACCGGCGGCCACGCGCCGTTCCACGCGCGCGACAAGCAGGCGTTCGCGAACCAGCTGGACCGCTGGCTGGCGGGCCTGCGCTAGCCGCCGCGCTGGTCGAGGCGCGCGCGCCGCGCCGCCACTTGCGACAGCACCGACCAGTCCACATCCTCGTCGCCCGCGGCCAGCGCCTCCAGCAGGCTGTCGCGCAGCACGCCGGCGAACGGCAACGGCACGCGCGCCGCCTCGCCGGCCTCCTGCGCCAGCCGCACGTCCTTGTAGCCCAGCGGCAGCGCGAAACCCGCGGGCTTGAAACGCTGCTCGGCGATCAGCTTCGCATAGCCCTGGTAGGCCGGCGCGGCGAACAGCGTGCCGGTCATCACGTCGAGGAAATCGGCCGCGCCGATGCCGTGCGCGCGCACCAGCGCGGAGGCCTCGGCCATGCTCTCGATCGCCGCGGCCAGCATGAAATTGCCGGCGATCTTCGCCACGTTGGCGCGCTCCGGCGCCTCGCCCAGCGGCCACACGCGGCTGCCCATCGCCTCCAGCAACGGACGCACGCGCTCGACCGCCTGCGCCTCGCCCGCGGCGAGGATGTTGAGCCGGCCGGCGGCGGCCACGTCCGGCCGGCCGAACACCGGCGCGGCGACATAACCCACGCCGCGCGCCGCATGCGCCTGCGCCAGCTCCTTCGCCAGCTTCACCGAAATCGTGGCGTGGTTCGCATGCACCGCGCCGGGCGCCAGTGCGTCGAGCACGCCGCCGCCGAGGATCACGCCGCGCACCGCCTCGTCGTTCGCCAGCATGGTGAGCACGGCGTCGCCGCGTGCCGCCTCGGCCGGCGTCGACGCCACCGCGGCGCCCAGTGCGGCCAGCGGCTGCGTAGCCTCGGGCGAGCGATTCCACACCGTCACCGCATGGCCGGCCTTGAGCAGGTTCGTTGCCATCGCGGCGCCCATCGCGCCCAGGCCAAGGAAACCGACTTTCATGTATTGCACTCCAAAGTGGATTCGATCCATCAGTGAAACACGCCGAGCGTTCAGCGCACGCGAAGCCGTGGCTTCACGCCACCTCGCCCGCCGCATGGCCGGAAGCCCAGGCCCACTGGAAGTTGTAGCCGCCCAGCCAGCCGGTGACGTCCACCACCTCGCCGATGAAATACAGTCCGGGCACTAGCTTCGACTGCAAGGTGCTGGAGGAAAGCACGTCGGTATCCACGCCGCCCAGCGTCACTTCGGCGGTGCGGTAGCCTTCGGTGCCGCTGGCGGTGATCGGCCAGTCGTGCAGCTGGCGGCCTATCTCGCGCAGTTCGTTGTCGCGGTACTGGCGCATCGGGCGGCTTTCGAAGACCCGTTCGCACAGGCGTTGCGCAAGGCGCTTCGGCAAAGCCTCGGCGAGCACATTCTTCAGCTCCGCGGCCGGACGCGCGACGCGCTGCGCCACCAGCCAATCGCCCAGCTCGGCATCGGGCGCGAGGTCGAGCCGCAGGTCGTCGCCCGGCTGCCAGTACGAGGAAATCTGCAGGATGGCCGGCCCGCTCAGGCCGCGATGGGTGAACAGCAGGCCCGCGCGGAACGCACGCTTGCCCACGCGCGCCTCGGCCTGCGGCAGCGCCACGCCGGCGAGGTCGGCGTAATGCTCCTGGTGCTTGCCGCTCAGGGTCAGCGGCACCAGCGCGGCGCGCACGGGCAATACGGCATGGCCGAACTGGCGCGCCAGCTCGTAGCCGAAACCGGTGGCGCCCATGCTGGGAATGGAAAGGCCGCCGGTCGCCACCACCAGCGACTCCGCATGCAGCTCGCCGCGCGCGGTGAGCACGGCGAAGCCTTCGTCCGTCCGGCGCACACGCTCGACGCCGCAGCTCGTCTCGATGCGCACGCCGGCCGCGGCGCATTCGTCCAGCAGCAGGCGCACGATCTGCTTGGACGAGTCGTCGCAGAACAGTTGCCCGAGTTCCTTCTCGTGGTAGGCGATGCCGTGCTTCTCCACCAGCGCGATGAAGTCCGCCGGCGTGTAGCGCGCCAGCGCGGACTTGGCGAAGTGCGGGTTGGCGCTGAGGTAGTTGGCCGGCAATGCGCCGGTGTTGGTGAAGTTGCAGCGGCCGCCGCCGGACATCAGGATCTTCTTGCCGACGCGGTTGGCGTGGTCCACCACCAGCACGCGGCGGCCGCGCTGCCCGGCGGTGATCGCGCACATCAGCCCCGCGGCGCCGGCGCCGACGATCAGCACATCCGTTTTCACCAAGCCCGCTCCCGCCATGCAAGGCACGCATTATCGCATCGCGTACACTTTGCGCCTTCCCATCCGCGAGCCGCCGCCATGCCCTCCTTCGACGTGATCTCCGAAGTCGACAAGCACGAACTCACCAATGCCGTGGACCAGGCCAACCGCGAGCTGGCGAACCGCTTCGACTTCAAGGGTTCGGACGCGAAGTTCGCGCTGGAGAAGTCCGAGATCCTGCTCACCGCGCCCAGCGATTTCCAGCTGCAGCAGATGCTGGACATCCTGCGCGGCCGGCTCGTCACGCGGAAGATCGACATCCGCGCGCTGGACATCGGCGAGGTGGAGACCAACCTCGCCGGCGCGCGCCAGAAGATCACCGTGAAGCAGGGCATCGAGCAGCCGGTGGCGAAGAAGCTGGTGGCCGCGCTGAAGGAAGCCAAGCTCAAGGTCGAGGCGCAGATCAACGGCGACAAGCTGCGCGTCACCGGCAAGAAGCGCGACGACCTGCAGGACGCGATGGCGGTGCTGCGCAAGGCCGACGTGGAGCTGCCGCTGCAGTTCGACAACCTGCGCGACTGAGGCGCCGGCTCAGCCGCCGCCGAGGCTGCCCACAACGCTCACGCTGATCGCCAGGATGAACACGTTGAAGAAGAACGCCACCACGCTGTGCAACAGCGTGAGCCGGCGCATCGGACGGCTGCGCACGGATACGTCCGAGACCTGGAAGCACATGCCGATCACGAACGAGTAGTACACGAAATCCCAGTAGTCCGGCTTGGGCGTGGAGGGGAAATCCAGGCCGCCTTGCAGGTGGCCGTCGTCGCCGTAGTAGCCGTGCGCATAGTGCAGCGCGAAGGTGGTGTTCATGAACAGCCACGACAGCACCACGCTGAGCGCGGCGAGGCCCACCGCCGAGGCACCGCCGGCCTTGCCTGCGTGCAGCTCGGTGGTCAGCGCCACCAGCACCACCAGCGAGACAATCACCGCCACCGCCAGCGTGGCGCGCCGCCCGGTGTCCTGCAGCTTGGCCTGACGACCGATGTGCTCGCAGCCGGAACGCGAGAACATCCGCGCCAGCGTTATGAGGTACAGCAGCGCGCCGAGATCGAAGCCCAGCAGCACCGCCGATGCCATGCGCATGCGCATCATGAGCAGCACCGCGGTAGTCAGCGCGAACACCACCGTGCAGATGCTCAGCCGCGGCCGCCCGCGGATGAAGTGCAGCAGCCGGAACCGCCGCGGCTTCGATGCGGTGGCGGTCATGCGCGCGACTCCGCAGACTGGTGATGCATGGCGATCTCCCTGGACAGGGCGCCAAGGATACCGCCCTCACGCCGCCAGTTCGTCCTTCGCCGTCCCGCGCCGGCGCCGCACCGCGGCGGCCAGCCGCTCCAGCACGCGCAGCGAGTCGTCCCAGCCGAGGCAACCGTCGGTGATGCTCTGGCCGTAGGTCAGCGTCTGGCCGTCCACCAGCTCCTGGCGCCCCGCGACGAGATGGCTTTCCACCATCGCGCCCACGATGCGGTGCTCGCCAGCCTCGATCTGCGCCGCGATGTCGGCGATCACCCGCGGCTGGTTTTCGGGATTCTTGCCGCTGTTGGCGTGGCTGGCGTCGACCATCACGCGCGCCGGCAAGCCGGCCTTGCCGATGGCGGCACAGGTCGACTCCACGCTCGCCGCGTCGTAGTTCGGCAGCTTGCCGCCACGCAGGATCACATGGCAGTCGCGGTTGCCGCGGGTGGCGGCGATGGCGGCCTGCCCTTGCTTGGTCACGGCGAGGAAATGGTGCGGATGCGACGCCGCCTGCACCGCGTCCACCGCCACCTTCACGTTGCCGTCGGTGCCGTTCTTGAAGCCTACCGGGCACGACAGCCCCGAGGCCATCTCGCGATGGATCTGGCTCTCGGTAGTACGTGCGCCGATCGCGCCCCAGGCCACCAGGTCGGCGAGGTACTGCGGCGAAATGATGTCCAGGAACTCGCAACCCGCCGGCATGCCCAGCGCATTGATGTCGCACAGCAGTTGGCGCGCCACGCGCAGGCCCTTGTTGATGCGGAAACTGCCGTCGAGATCGGGATCGTTGATCAGCCCCTTCCAGCCCACCGTGGTGCGCGGCTTCTCGAAGTACACGCGCATCACGATCTCCAGCTCGCCGCCGAGGCGAGCGCGTTGCTCCGCCAATCGCCGTGCGTAGTCCAGCGCCGCGCGCGGATCGTGGATGGAGCACGGCCCGATCACCACCGCGAGGCGGTCGTCGGCGCCGGCCAGGATGCGGTGCAAGGCCGTGCGCGCGTTGCCTACGGTGTCCAGCACGGCGTCGGTGGCGGGGTACTCGTCCATCACCTCGGCGGGCGTGGCGAGCGGATGGATGCTGCGGATGCGCAGGTCGTCGGTGGCAGCGTGGGACATGGCGGCTTTCCTCGGGCGGGTCGGCGGCCATGAAAAAAGCCGCCTTGCGGGTGGCTGGCGGCTTTCGGGATGGGGTTTCAGTGTTTCGTCAGGACGATCGCACCCATGCCTCCGCCAGCGGCTTCGGATAGCCATAAAACCAAAAGTACTGGCGGGCGGTGTGGGTCATGGCGTCCATCAATAGCACTTCGTTCCGTGCGCTGCAAATAACCGCTGGACCTATCTCAGGCCAGGCCGCCGTCATAGCGCGGCGCCACTTCCACGCGGTTGCGGCCGCCGTGCTTGGCGACATAGAGCGCCTTGTCGGCGCGCCGCAACGTGGTGGACATGTCGCGCTCGTGCGGCTCGGCCTCGGCTACACCCACCGACACGGTGAGCGGCAGCTCGTAGCCGTCGATCGGCACCGGCGTGCCTGCCACCGCCGCACGGATGCGTTCGGCCAGCGCCTGGCCGGCGCCCCAGTGCATGTCCGGCGCCAGCACGATGAACTCCTCGCCGCCCAGCCGGCCGACCATGTCCCCGCCGCGCAGCACGCCGCGCACGCGGCGCGTCAACGCCTTCAGCGCCTTGTCGCCGCAGTCGTGCCCGAAGCGGTCGTTGACGCTCTTGAAGTGGTCGATGTCCAGCAGCAGCAGGCAGAACGGCGCCTGCGCCGTGCCGGGCGCGGCCAACATGCCGGCGTAGCGCTCCTCCAGCGCGAGCCGGTTCGGCACACCGGTCAGCGAATCGACGCGCGCCATCACTTGCAGTTCGCGCTGCAGCAGCTCGTTGTACAAAAGCAGGAAGCCCAGGCCGTAGAACAGCGACTGCATGCCCGACAGCAGCATCCAGAACACGTTGACCGGGCTTGGCGCGAGCACGCTGCTCAGGCGCGTGGGCATCAGCCACATCTCGCCGTTGCGCCACACCAGCAACAGCAGCGAGAGGCCGAAGATCCACAGCAGCGTGTGACGGGCCCGCGACCAGCGGTCGCGGCGGTCGCGCAGCAGCGCGTCAATATTGAGCAGCAGGTAGCAGGCGATGGTCGCCGACCCCCAGAACACGCGACTCTGGTAGTCGGGCTGCACCATCGCAAACCAGGCCACGCCGCCCCAGCCGGCCACGCCGATGGCGACGACCGCGCGCCAGCGCAGCGGCACGTCCAGCAGCATGCGCAACGCGATCACGCTCATCGCCTGCGCCAGCAGGTTGAGGGCATTCCCCCCCAACAACAACACGCCGTGCGGCAAGTATTCCCGGAACGCCAGCGCCGCGTAGCCCGCCGCCTCCACCGCCAGTGCACTGGCGCGCAGGTGCAGGCTGCGCACCGCCCGACTCTCGTCCGAGCGCACGCCCAGCCACAGCATCAATGCCACTGTCGCCGCCTGCATGGCGCCGAGCAACGACAGGTTTTGCACCAAGACCGGCATCCGCCCTCCCTTGGCAAGCGCCCGGGGCCTCGAACGATTATCGGCCATTGTCCACCCAACATGAGAAACAGTTCACATTTCCCGGCGCCGGGCGCCGCCGTTGACAGTCCCACCCATTCGGCTACTTTCCGGCAAGCCCCTTACGGAAGCCGGCATGGCCACGCTGATCCCCTCCCGCAACAGTTGCCTGCCGCGCATGACCGGCGGCGAGAAGCGCGTATCCGAACGGCTGGAACAGAAACTGGAGGACGACTACCTGCTCTGGTACGACGTGCCTGTGGGCCTGAAGCAGCGCCAGCCCGACTTCGTGGTGCTCCACCCACGCCGCGGTCTGCTGGTGCTGGAGGTGAAGGACTGGAAGGCCGACACCATCCGCCACGCCGACAAGACCCAGTTCACCCTGGTCACCGAGCGCGGCCTGACCACTGCGACCAATCCGCTGCTGCAGGCACGCGCCTATGCGCTGGAGGTCGGCGTGGTGCTGGAGCGTGACCCGGCGCTGCGCTATCCCGACGGCCACCGCCACGCCGGCAAGCTGGTCATGCCCTGGGGCTACGGCGTGGTGCTGGCCAACATCACGCGCCACCAGTTCCAGGACGGCGGGTTGGACGCGGTGATTCCCGCGCACCTGGCGATCTGCCGTGACGAACTCTACGAGACGGTGGATGCCGAAGCCTTCCAGGAGCGCCTCTGGGCCATGTTCCCGCAGGTGTTCCCGGTGGCGCTCACCCTGCCGCAGATCGACCGCGTGCGCTGGCACCTGTTCCCCGAAATCCGCGTGGAGCCGGGCAGCGGCCAGTTCGGCCTGTTCGCCGCCGAGGGCAAGGACGCGCGGGCGCTGGAAATCCCCGAGCTGGTGAAGGTGATGGACGCCCAGCAGGAGCAGCTCGCGCGCTCGCTGGGCGACGAGCACCGCGTCATCCACGGTGTGGCCGGCTCCGGCAAGACCATGATCCTCGGCTTCCGCGCGATGCAGCTGGCGCGCTCGATGAGCCGGCCCATCCTGGTGCTCTGCTACAACAAGGCGCTGGCGGCGCGGCTGGAGCAGCTCATCGGCGAGCGCGGCCTCGGCGACAAGGTGCAGGTCTACAACTTCCACCGCTGGTGCCGGCGCATGCTCACCAGCTACCACGTGGAACTGCCGCCCAAGGGCGAGCGCTTCTTCGAGCAGATGGTGGAGCGGGTGATCGAGGGCGTGGACAAGGGCCAGATCCCGCGCTTCCAGTACGGCGCCGTGCTCATCGACGAAGGCCATGACTTCGAACCGGACTGGTACAAGCTGATCGTGCAGATGATCGACCCGGCCACCAATTCGCTGCTGGTGCTGTACGACGACGCGCAGAACATCTACGGCAAGGCGGACCGCCGCCGCATCAGCTGGAAAAGCCTCGGCGTGCAGGCGCAGGGGCGCACCACCATCCTCAAGCTCAACTACCGCAACACGCTGGAGATCCTCGCGGTGGCCCGCAACTTCGCCAGCGAGCTGCTCGCCGCGCGCAGCGAGGACGACGACGGCGTGCCGCTGATCGCCCCGGAAAGCGCCGGCCGCCGCGGCCCGCTGCCCGAACTGATCCGCACCGACACCGCCGCCGCCCAGCTCGACGCGTTGATCGCCCAGCTGCGCGACGAGCGCGCGCACGGCCGCCCATGGAGCGAGATGGCGGTGATCTACCGCAACAACTGGGAAGGCGAGAAGCTGCACGAAGCGCTGACGCGCATCGACATCCCCTCCAGCCTTGCCGACGAGCGCGGCAAGCAGGCGCTGTTCGTGGTGAAGGACAGCGTGAAGCTGCTCACCATGCATTCCTGCAAGGGCCTGGAGTTTCCCTTCGTGATCGTGCCCGGCCTCGGCTCGCTGCCGCACGAAGGCCAGCGCGAGGTGGACGAGGCGCGCCTGCTCTACGTGGCGATGACCCGCGCCACCGAGCGGCTGGTGCTGATCCACCACCTCGACTCGGTGTTCTCCAAACGCATCCGCGATTCGATCAACGAGGTGCAGGGGCAGCTGACGACACGCGACTGAGGCACACCCCTGGCCACAGGCCCGCGTCCCATCGGCCACAGGCCAAACCCCCTGCGTAACCCGCCCGGTCCCAGCACGCTTGCCGCTTGCTGACGCGCCCCGTCCTGCCGACGCACGTCATGTGACGTGCATGGGCACATCTGCCGTGCGTCGCGGGGCATCGGGGGCTAACGCACCGCGTGCGCCATGCGCATGCCGTGCAATCCCTTTGCGCCGCCGAGAGACATGCCCGCGCAGCCACGCTCTTTGCACCGGGAGTGCCCCCGACCCGCCTGCGCCGAAAATGTGATGCATGGCACATTTTCTGCTTCCCCTACCTACAGCAAAGAGCCTGTCCACCCCACCCCAACCGCCACGCCTCCCGCACAGCGCGGCCGTCACCGGACGGCCGCGACGGACGGCAACAGCCCGGACCGAGCCCCACACCGCATGGATCTCCCCTTTGCCCCGACAGACAAGGACTCGGCCCTGCCAGGGAAACCGGCTCCGCCTGCGCCCGCGCCGCCAGCCGTCGACATGGCCGCACGTGCCCCGCGCAGGCACTACATCTCCGTGCGCATCAAGTTCGCGCTGACCTTGCTGGCTGCCTTCGCCTGGACCGCTTTCTCGCTGCGCCTGGCCATCCCGTGGATCCGCGAACTGGGCACGATCATCGGCCCGGTCGGCGCCCATCTGGTGATCTGGGGCGTGGCGATCCTGCCGGGCTTCATGAATGCATTCATGGTGGTCGGCCTCCTGCTCGACCGGCGCCCCGCCCGCACCTGGACCGGTCCGTTTCCGGGGGTCACCCTGCTGGTGGCCGCCTACAACGAGGAGGCCTCGATCCTTTCCACGATCGAGTCGATCGAGCGGCAGGACTATCCCGGCCCGCTGCAGGTGGTGGTGATCAACGACGGCTCGACCGACGGCACCATGGTCAAGCTGGCCTCGGTGGCCTACCCGTGGCTGACCGTCATCGACCTCGAGAAAAATGCCGGCAAGGCCAACGCGCTGAACCAGGGGCTGAAGGTCGCCGCCCATCCGCTGACCATCACGCTGGACGGCGACTCCTTCCTCTACAAGGGCGCGCTGCGCCACCTGGTCGGCCGCTTCCTCAGCGACCCGCCGGACACCGCGGCCGTGGCCGGCTCGGTGCTGCTGCGCAACTCGCGTTTCAACCTGGTCACCAAGATCCAGGAGTGGGACTACTTCCACGGCATCGCCTCGATCAAACGCCTGCAGAGCCTGTTCCAGGGCACCCTGGTCGCACAGGGCGCGTTCTCGCTGTACCGCACCGACGTGCTGCGCGAGGTCGGCGGCTGGCCGGAATGCGTGGGCGAGGACATCGTGCTGACCTGGGCGATCCTCAAGGCGGGCCACCGCGTGGGCTACTGCGAGGACGCGATCACCTTCACCAACGCGCCGACCTCGTTCCGCCAGTTCATCCGCCAGCGGCAGCGCTGGTCGCGCGGCCTGATCGAGGCATTCAAGGTGCACGGCAGCCTGCTGTTCAAGCCGCGCATGAGCACGGTCTTCGTGTGGTGGAACCTGCTGTTCCCCTACATGGACGTGGCCTATACGCTGTTCTTCATTCCCGGCATCGTGCTGGCGCTGTTCGGCATCTACTGGATTGCCGGCCCGATGACCCTGCTGGTGCTGCCGATGGCCGGCCTCGTGAATTACCTGATGTTCTACATCCAATCGCACATGTTCCGCGCCCAGGGCTTGCGCGTGCGCCGCAATCCGATCGGGTTCATTGTCTACGCGCTGTTCTACGGCATCGTGCTGCAGCCCGGCTGCGTGCTGGGCTACCTTGCCGAGATGATGAATCTGCGCAAGCACTGGGGTACGAAATGAAGCCGCGGGTCATAGCCGCGATCCTGCTGGCGCTGGCCCCGGCGGCGCATGCGCAGGCCATCGACGCCGGCCAGGCGATCCGCCAGGGCCGCAACGCGCTGGAGTCGAACCAGCCGGCCCGCGCGCGCGCGCTGTTCGCCCAGGCCTTGGCGCAATCGGCGGGCCACCCCCTCGACGCCTACGCTGCGGCGATCGGCCTGGGTCGAGCGGAACTCTGGCTGGGCCACGTGCCGTCCGCGGAGACGGCCTTCCGCCAGGCATTGCAGCTGGCCTCCACGCCCGCCGAGCGCCGCACCGCCCGGACCGGCCTGGCGCAGAGCCTGAATGCCGAGGACCGCGCCCGCGAGGCGTGGAAACTCAATGCAGCCGATGCCGCCGGCGATCCGCGCGCGACGCTGGAGCTGATGCGCTCGGCGCAGGCTCTCGGCTGGCAGGACCGCGCCCTGCCCGCGCTCGCCGCGACAGCCGCACCGTCCGGCGGCGGCTACCTCGGCACGCAGTTCGGGCAGTACGCCGACGACATGCGGTACGCCACCAGTCCCCAGCTCGGCGGCGACGCCAGCTACAGCCACGACAGCGAAGGACTCGACGTCTGGGCCGTAAGCGCCAGCGCCTACGGCTCGCAGCACGGAGACGACGCGCTGGGCCAGCGCTACGGCGTCGACATCGACACCCTGCGCGTCAGCGAACCGGGCAGCTCGCGCGTGCTGGACGAGCTTTCCGGCATCGGCCAGTGGCGCATCGGCGACCTGCAAAGCGCCGACCTGCGCCTCGGCATGGGCCAGGCCGGAAGTTGGCAGTACCTGCAGGGCGCGGCCCACTGGACCGTGCAACCCAACGACGACTTCGCGCTTTCCGCGTCGGCCGAGCGCGCACCGCTGCTGACCGATGCGGCCATCGCGCAGCGCATCGCCTACGCGACCTACAGCGTCGGCGCCACGCTGCGGCCGAGCGATCACCTTTATCTGCTGCCGACTTTCTTCCGCCAGCAGTTCACCGACGGCAACCACCGCAACGGCGCCGCCGCCCGCCTGCTGCTCAGCCCGTTCGACATCGCGGGTGCGCCAATTGCGCTGGGCGGCCAGCTGGGCCTGCGGGTGTTCGACAGCAGCCAGCCCGGCGGCGGCGTCTACTTCAATCCGCAGCACTACCGTGCGGTCACTGGCGGGCTGATCGGCGTGGTGACGTTGTCGCCGATGTGGCGATTGCGCGCCACGCTCGACGGTGGCCGGCAGACCACGGACGGCCAGACCGTCGGCATCTACAACGCCGACCTGTCGCTGGAAGGCCGCCTGCCGCACAACGGCCGGCTGCAGTTGCACGCCCTGCGCAGCTCGGCCGCCTCGGTCAGCGGTGGCGGCCCCGGCTACTGGGAGAACACCGTCGCGATTTCGGTGAGCTACCCCCTTTAGACGCGAGACGCGCGCAGGCCCGCGGGGCGAGCCGGCTACAATGCCGACCCGCCCACTTCGAAGGACCGTCATGCGCCGCCTGCTGCATGCCGCCATGCTCGCTCTCGCCTTCTGCGGCCTGCCCGCCATCGCGGCCACGCAAGCCGTCGCCCTGCAGAAGATCGACCGCGTCATCGGCACCGGTGCGGTGGCTCGCAATGGCGACGTGGTGCAGGTGAACTACACCGGCTGGCTCTACGATGCCCGCGCGAAAGACCACCACGGCGCGGAGTTCGACAGCTCGGAAAGCAACGGCGAGCCGATCCGTTTCACGCTGGGCGCAGGCGAGGTGATCGCCGGCTTGGACCAGGGCATACGCGGCATGCGCGTGGGCGGCAAGCGCACCCTGGTCATCCCGGCGCGGCTGGCCTACGGCAGCCGTGGCGCCGGCGACGACGTGCCGCCGGATGCCACGCTGGTGTTCGACGTCGAACTGGTCGGCGTGCGCTGAGCCGCCTTCAAGCCGGCATGGGTTCCCCGCCATCGGCCACCACGCGGTTCCGGCCACCGTTCTTGGCGCGGTAGAGCGCAGCGTCCGCTTTGGCAGACAGCGTGCGCAGATCGTGGTTGGCGTTGTCGGTACACGCCAATCCCATGCTGACCGTAACCGCCACCGAGATGCCGTCGTGTTGTATCGCCGCATGCTCGATGGCGCGATGAATGCGGTTGGCGACCTGCCGGCCGTGCTCGCGCGGGCAATCGACCAGCAATATGCCGAACTCCTCGCCGCCCAGCCGGCCAAACAAGTCGTTCGGACGCAGTTGCTGGCGACAGGTGTCCGCCACGCAACGCAAGGTTTCGTCGCCCATGGCATGGCCGTGCGTGTCGTTGACCGACTTGAAGTGGTCGAGGTCGATGATGGCGAGGCAGGCCATGCCCTGCCGATTCTCCAGCAACCGCAGCATGCGCGCAGCCGCATCCATGAAATGCTGGCGGTTATAGGTGGTGGTGAGGCCATCCAGCTCCGACAGCCGCCTGAAGCGCAGCTGCGAGCGCTTGAGACGGAACATCCCGACCATCACGATGGCAAGCACCACAAACAGCAGCACAAGGCACAGACGGCCGACCTCAGCCGTCTTGGCATCCAGCTTCTGCTGCAGTTGCAGCGTTTCGTTCTGCCGATTCAGCTTTTCCGTTTCCAGCTTCTGCGCCAGCAAGTGCTGTTGCACGGCTTCGTAGGCCATGGTGCGTGCGTTGATGTCGTCGAGATAGATCCTGTCCAGCGCAGCGTATTTCTCGTAATAATCGAGTGCTTCGGCTGGATGACCTCTTTTTTTCTCGATGCGGTAAAGCACCTCGTAGGCGTCCTTCAACCAAAGATTGAAATCGCTCGACACCCCTGCCGCGACAACGGCCAGCGCCGCTTTCCGGGCCGCAGCGTCATCACCCAGCGCAGCCAATGCCCGCGCTCGATCCAACAGCGCAGCAAGTTTGTAGGGAACATAGCCAGAAGCATCCACGCGCGGCTGGATTCCATCAAGCAGGGCAAGCGCCCTGCGAGGCTCGCCGCCATGGGCGTACAGATCGACCAATGCAAGCGTCAGACTTGTGTTGAAAAGCGGTTCCGTACTCTCCGGGCATGCATCGAATGCTTGCTGAAGCACGGGGTCGCCAGGCTTCAACCGGTGACCTTGCAACAACATGCTTACCCAGATACCGGAGGTAAAACATCGACGGGCGGCAGTAGAAGAAGCCTTCATCGCCAAGTGTGCATAGTGCACGGCAAGATCTGTTTGGCCAGCCAAGCCCATGGCCTGCGACAAACCCAGCAATAACGCATAACGAGCCTGGGCGTCTTTGACTTGGGGCAATTTTCCCGCAAGACGATTCGCCAGTTCGAATGCCTCGGTGTAACGCTGGGTAATTCCGTATTCGCCTAAAAGCATGGCCGCGGCACGATCCGCCAACTTCGGATCGCCGGAGTGCGTAATGATGTCCTTGTATAAATTTTCCGCTTTTTTGTAATGGCCCGCGTACTGGGCCTCCCATGCATTCATGAAGCGCACTTGCCATTGCTGCTCGCGTGTCAGGCTGGCAATCCGTTGATTGAGTTGAGCAAGCAATTGCAATGAGCGCCGGTGATCCGTGACCTGCAGATCCCACGCCTGCTTGAGCAAAGCATCCGTGTCGGCACTGCTTGAAGCGGCATGAGCCACTTGCAGGCAGAGGCATCCCACGAGGGTCACGGCCGTACACCATTGCATCAGCCGGCCGAGTTGCCGAAGCATGCCGCCTCACTCACCGAATTCTGATGATGGGATTACTGAGCCCATGAAATGGCACATCACACCGTGAGGGTGTCGCCCACCATCACGCAATTGCGTCCGCCGCGCTTGGCGCGGTACAGGGCCGCATCGGCATCGGTGCAGAGCTGGCGCAAGTCGTAGCCGCTGGCGGCGGTGAACGCGAGGCCGATGCTGGTGGACACGTTGATCACCACGCCCTCGCATTCCACCACGGTGGCTTCGATGGCGGCACGGATGCGCTCCGCGATGGCCATACCCTGTTCGTGCGAGCAATCCACCAGCAGGATGCCGAACTCCTCGCCACCGAGGCGGCCGAACAGGTCGATGGGACGCAGATGTTCGCGGCTGGCATTGACGGTGCGCCGCAGCACCTCGTCGCCCATGGCGTGGCCATGCGAGTCATTGACGCGCTTGAAGTGGTCGAGGTCGATGATGGCGAGGCAGGCCGTGCCTTGCCGTTTTTCCAGCAGGCGCAACACGCGCGCCGCCTCGTCCATGAAGTGCTGGCGGTTGTAGGTGGTGGTGAGGCCATCCAGGTGCGACAACCGCTTGAAGCGCAGTTGCGAACGCTTGAGCCGGAACATCCACACCACGCCGAAGCTCAACACCACAAGCAGCAGCACGAGGTACAGGCGATTGGTCTCGGCTGTCTTGGCGTCCAACCTCTGTTGCAGGAGCAGCGCCTCGTTCTGCTGACCCAGCTTCTCCGTCTCCAGCTTCTGCGCCAGCAGATGCTGCTGTACGGTCTCGTAGGCCATCGCACGCGCATTGATGTCGTCGAGGTAGGCCTTGTCCAACGCGGCGTATTTCTCGTAGTAGGCGAGCGCCGCGGCGTCATGACCCTGCTTTTTCTCGATGCGGTAGAGCACTTCGTAGGCATCTTTCAGCCAATCGTCCATACCTACTGACTTATTTTCGGCAAGCACGCCCAAGGCTGCCTTTTTGGCGGCGCCATCTTCACCTAGCGCTGCCTGTGCCCGAGCTCTATACAGCAAAGCCGTCAACTTAGCGGAAGCGTAGCCATTTGTATGAAGAACGGGAGCCATTCGATCAAGCAATGCATGCGCCTTGTGCGAACTCCCTTCACGCAGGTAGTTATTGACCAGCGCGAGTCTAAGATCCGCGTTATACACTGGCTCAAGGTCCGCCGGACAGGCTGCGAGGGCTTGTGTCAACTCCAAGCTGTCTGACTTGAGGCGATGACCAATATCGAGTGCATCGACCATAATGGCAAGGGGATAGCACAGATTTTTCCCAGCAGGAATCCTTTCTGCTGCCAAATGTGCATAGTGGACAGCCAGATCCGTCTGGCCAGCCAAGCCCATTGATGCTGATAAGCCAAGCAGTACTTCAAAACGCGAATCTGGATTAGTTATCTGCGGCAAACGTGCCACAAGGCGATTGGCCAACTCGAATGCCTCAACATAGTGCCGAGTGAACCCGAGTTGGCTCAAGAGCATGACAGAGGCTTGATCCGCCAGCTGCGGATTCCCAGAATGCTGAATAATATCTTGGAACATTACTCGCGATTTGGCGAAATCGCTTTCGTACATTGCCTCCCAAGCATTCGAGAACTTTAAACGCCATAACTGCTCTCGTGTCAGTTGCGAGGCTTGATGATTTATCAATGATAGTTGTTGAAGGAACCGCGAATGATCCACGGTCGCCATTGCCTGAGTCTGCTTAAGGTAGGAATCTGGGTCGACAACTAGCGAGGCTGCCAGACCAGCATGCCAACATGAACAGCTTGTGAAGCCGATGCAGAATGCAAGCCACTGCCGGTTGCTCGACCATATGGACATGCTGCATTCCTATCTAATTTTCAGGGTTACGAATCCTTCTTGAGAGGATCTGGTGGGATATGACCAGGCTCGCGGCGTCCTGGCTGAGGCGTATCGCAATCGTCATCGTCACCATCGTCATCACCATGACCCGGCGCATTAATCAGCGGCATTTGATTGAACCCCAAACCCTCGCGCAGCGGCGTGCCGTCACCCAACACCACCGCCTTCGCGAATTTTGCACTTACTTGCACCTCCTCCAGCACATCCATTAATTCATTGGTTTGCCCATAACGCAACGACGCATCGCTGCCGATGGCTTCCAGCAAGTCAATCGTATCGGTCATATTGTTCCCCTGTTTCTTTATGATCAAAACGGAATCTTCACAGTGCGAACACCGCCGTTCAGGCCGCAACGCCGGACTTGGACACCGCGTCCAACGCCTGCAGTCGCGCAAGCATCGCACGGTTTGGTTGCAAGGTCACGGCAGGCGGCAGCACCACGGTTTCCTCGGCGGTCAAGGGCACCGTGGCCAGTTCACGCAGAGTAATCCGCTGGATACGCGGCCGCTCGATCGGCAGGGTGGCGCCGCGGTAGACGATGACCTCGTGACCGGGTGGATAATCCTGCTCCAGCCGCTCCACCAGCAGCGCGCGGTAGTCCAATCCAGTGTCGAAGCGACCCACAGAACGGTTGCCCACTATGCCCACCTGCCACAGCACCAGGTAGCCGGCCGGGTCGATGCGCCGGTCGCAATACAGCAACTGGCTGGCCTCGAAATGCTGGCAGCCGTAGCGGCCAGGGTCGAAGCCCAGGTCGGCGTAGAGGCAGTCCTCGGCCGAGATGCCCGGTTCCATGTGCGCCTCGTAGCCTTCCGCCCTTGCCTGCTCGATCACCTTGTGCGGCGACCACGCGAAGATGCCGGGGTGGCCATAGAACACGCCGCAGACCCGCTTGCCGGCGCGCAGCTCGTCCATCATCAGCGCCACCCACTCGCGGTAGGTTTTCATGCGTGGCTTGCCCTCGCCGTAGTAGGGCTGCAGGCTGCGCACATCGGGATGCATGCGCTTGAGCCATTCTTCCGCGATGGCGTCGGAGAGCGCGGCGAACACCACGTCCGCCTGCGCGATGTGGCTGCGCGCCAGCGGGGTGAGGTGGGAGCCCAGCGTCATGCCCAAGCCCACGCAGGCCAGGCGGCCGCGGCCGGGGACGTTCAAGGAAGGGAGCTTGGTATTGGTCATGGGCGAATCCTAAAACACTCCGGCATATCCAGGCACAGTCACCATGCCATGCGATGGCCGGGCCTCGACGACGAGGCTCGCGGCCCGTCCATCGGCCATGCCGTGCCGGCGATTGTAGACACCTGTCGGGCTCTAGAAATCGACGTCCGTTTAAAACGCAACTGCAGGTACGGGACCGAGGGCCCACAACCCGCAGCCATCTGTCGTGTTCACCGCACGAAGCCAAGCCGGCTGGTCTCGGCTTCCTTGGTATGGGGTTGCCGCACGCAAACGTCGCTTGCCTCGCCCTGCAACCGCGCAAGCCCGGCGTGGTTCCGCACGTGACCGCCGCACAGCCTCGGCAGGCTTGCATGGAACCGAATGGGATCGGCGTGCCGTCCATGCCAACAGGCACAGTTGCGGCAGGGCGCGACCCACTAGGCTTGAGAACTTTCCCACCCAAGGACACACCCGTGCGCAAGCCGTTGCAAACAAGCTTGCTGGCCGCCCTGCTGCTGGCCGGTTTCCACCACGCGGCGCTGGCCGCCGACACGAAGCCGCCGGCCGCAGAAGCGCCGGGCGACAGCAACGGCTTCCACCTGCCGCCCTTCCCTGCCGACGCGCACGTTTCGCAGTCCACCACGGTGAATGGCCGCACGCTGTCGTACACCGCCACGGTGGGCACGCTGCCGGTGCGCGACGAGACCGGCAAGGTGATCGCGCAGGTGATGTTCACCGCCTACACCATGCCGGGCAAGAACCGTCCGGTGACCTTCGCGCTGAACGGCGGCCCCGGCGCCTCGTCGGTCTACCTCAACCTCGGCGCCATCGGCCCGAAGAAGGTGAACTTCGGCGTGGAGGGCGACAATCCTTCCGACCCGGCCACCCTGCACGACAACCCCGGCACCTGGCTGGGCTTCACCGACCTGGTGTTCATCGACCCGGTGGGCACCGGCTTCAGCCGCGCACTGGTGGACGACAAGCAGGCCACCAAGGACTTCTACAGCACCGACAGCGACATCCACTACCTCTCGCGCATCATCTACGACTGGCTGGTGAAGAACGGCCGCATGGAGTCGCGCAAGTACCTCGTGGGCGAAAGCTACGGCGGTTTCCGCGGCCCGCGCATTACCGACTACCTGCAGACCCAGCTCGGCGTGGCGATGAACGGCGTGGTGCTGCTGTCGCCCTACCTCGACCCTGCCGCGTCGGACGACGAGAACGTCTCGCCGCTGCCATGGATGCTTACCCTGCCGTCCATCGCCGCCGCGCACCTGGAGCGCGAGGGCAAGCTCACCGCGGCGGCGATGCAGCCGATCATCGACTACACCCGCAGCACCTACGCCACCACGCTGATGGAAGGCCGCAGCAACCCGGCCGCCACCGCGGCGATGATCCAGAAGGTCACCGAACTCACCGGCCTCGACCCGGTGTTCGTGCAGCGCTCCGGCGGCCGGCTGGAAACCCAGGCCTATCTGCGCGAGGTCTACCGCGCCGAGGGCAAGCTGGGCAGCCGCTACGACTCCAACGTCACCGCATGGGACCCGTTCCCGTATGCGCCGCACCAGGAAACCGGCGACCCCATCCTCAACGGCATCATCGCGCCCACCACCACCGCGATGGTCAACTTCATCACCCAGACCGTGGGCTGGAAATACGACGGCCGCTACAACGCGCTGAGCTATCAGGTGAACCGCCTGTGGCACGAGGACGACGACGCCAACCTGGGCTCGGTGAAGCAGCTGCGCGAGGCCGTGGCGAACGACCCGGCGCTGCGTGTGCTGATCGCCCACGGCTGGGACGACCTGTCCTGCCCGTTCATGGCCTCGGTGCTGATCGTGGACCAGATGCCGGCGATGGGCGATCCCACCCGCGTGCAGGTGAAGGAATACCCGGGCGGCCACATGTTCTACGCACGGCCGTCTAGCCAGGCGGACTTGCTGCACGACGTGAAGGCGCTGTACGGGGTGCAGTGACGCCGCTCCCTCCTTCCAGGCAACCGGCGCCACGCATGGCGCCGGCTCCGGAGGCCGGGACCGCGATACCTCAGAGCATTCACCTTCCGTGCTGCCCGGTCGACCGATGATGGCGCGTGGTGCCACCGAGGCACCGCCCCGCCACATCCGCCTGATGAGGTGCTCCATGAAATCCACCCTGACCGGCCTGCTCGCGCTCGCGCTCGCGTTTGCCGCGAACGCCGCCCCCGCCCAGACGAAACCGAAAGCGCCCGCCTACACGCCGCTGCGCCCGGTCGCCGATTGCCTGCGCAGCGACCGCATCAACGAATGGCACATCGTCGACGACCGCACGATCACCGCACGCACCGGCCCCGACCGTTATCTGGTGAAACTGCGGGTCGCCTGTCCGCGCCTCCGCTACGGGCCGCCCACCCTGCTGTTCCATTCCAATCCCGCCAACCAGTCGGTGATCCCTTTCAGCATCTGCGGCGAGGTCGGCGAGTCGGTGCGCGCCATGGGCCAGCCGCCGTGTGCGATCCAGTCGGTACGCAAGATCGACAAGGCCGAGTTCGACGCGCTAAGCGCGCACGCCAGCCGCAACGGCAGCGGCGCGAGCCAGCCCACCGAGCCCTGATCCGGCCATAACCAAAGAGCCCGGCACGTGGCCGGGCTCTTTGGTCGAGTCGGTGGCGGCGATCAATCGCCATCGTAACCGTCGTCGCGCACATAGCGCGTGGGGTAGCCGTTGTCGTACACCACGGTGCGGGTAACCACGCGACGCGTCACCACCGGCGGCGCATCTTCGTAAATCACCGTGGTGGGCGGACCGTAGACCACCGGCGGAGCCGAGTAATAGACCGGCCGCGGCGCCAGCGCGTCGCTGACGATGCCGGCCACCGCACCGGTGACGATGGCACCGGCGATCCAGCGGCCGCCGCTCCAGTAGCCGCCGTGATGGTAGTAGCCGCCATGACGCCAGCCGTCATGATCCCAACCGCCGTGACGACCCCAGCCACCGTCGTGATCCCAACCGTGCGCGGAAGCGCTGAGCGGCATCGCCACCGCCGCAACCACGGCCATGCCGATAACCATAAACTTGCCGAGATTGTGCTTGGACATGGGAGAAATCCTCCTGTGGGTCTGCGGGATGGATGCTGGGTCCGGAGCACTTAATGCGCACTGAAGCGCTTCCTATAAGCAAAACCTCAGCTTTTGATACGTGATGCGTCCCACGGATTGGCTGCGGCTGCCGCTGCGGCGTGACGCAACAGCCAGCAGCCGTGAATGTCCGCCCGGCGCGCGAAATCGAACGGAATGCTGGCGGCGCTCCAGTCCTCGATGTCGAAGCGCCCGGCGAGCGCAGCCTCGTCCAGCTTGAAGCGGCGGAAATTGTTGGAGAACACGATCACCCCGTCGTTGGTCAGCCGCTCCGCGCAGGCTTCCAGCAAGGCCACGTGGTCGCGCTGCACGTCGAAGTCGTCGGCGCGCTTGGAGTTGGAGAAGGTCGGCGGATCGACGTAGATCAGTCCGTAGTGCGCGCGGTCCCGTTGCAGAAAAGCCATCGCATCGGCCTGCATCAGCCGATGCCGTGCGCCGGTGAAGCCGTTGAGCGCGAGATTGCGCGATGCCCAGTCGAGATAGGTGGCGGACAGGTCCACGCTGGTGGTGTCGCGTGCGCCGCCCGCCGCTGCGTAGACGCTGGCGGTGGCGGTATACGCGAACAGGTTGAGGAAGCGCTTGTTCGCCGCCAGCTCGCGCAGCCTGGCGCGCACCAGGCGATGGTCGAGGAACAGGCCGGTGTCGAGGTAATCGGTGAGGTTGACCAGGAACTGCAGCCCGCCCTCCTCCACTTCGACGAACTCGCCGCGCTGGTCGAACTGGCCGTACTTGGAACCGCCCTTGCCGCGCTCGCGCGTCTTCAACGCGAGGCGTTCACGCGGCACCGCGAACACCTCGCCGGCCACGCGGGCGATCTCGCGCAGGCGCTGGCGCGCCACGTCGGCGGGAACGTCGGCCGGGGCACGGTATTCCTGCACGTGCAGCCAGGCGTCGCCGCCTTCGCGTGCATAGACGTCGATGGCGGCGGCGTATTCGGGCAGGTCCTGGTCGTAGGCGCGCCAGCACTGGATGCCTTCGCGCGCGAGCCGCTTGCGCAGGTGCTTGAGGTTTTTTTCGAGCCGGTTCTTCAGCATCTGCGCGCCGGCGGAGAGCGGCCTGGACTCGCGCGGCGCCTCGTCGCGACGGCGGATCTCGAAGGTAAGCAGCTGGGTTTCCAGCGCGCCGTTGTAGAGCGCGTACTTCTTCTCCGCATGCAGCCCGAGCGCGCGGCCCAGCTCCGCATCGCCCGCCAGCACGGCGGCACGCCAGCCCGCAAAGTGCGTGCGCAGACGCTCGCCCAGCGCGTGATACAGCGCGGGCATCTGTGCGCGTTCGCCCAGGCGCTCGCCGTAGGGCGGGTTGGTGATGACCAGGCCGCGCGCCACGCCGGCCGGCGGCTCGGCGTGCGCCATGTCGCGCTTCTCCAGCGCGATGAAGCCGGCCACGCCTGCTTCCTGCGCGTTGCGCTTGGCGGTCTGCACCATGCGCGGGTCGGCGTCGCTGCCGAAGAAGCAGGGGCGCAGCTGCTTCAGGCCAGCCTCGGCGCGTTGGCTCGCCTCGTCGAGCAAGCCGCGCCACAAGGCGATGTCGTGCTGCTGCCAGCCGAGGAAGCCGTAGTAGTCGCGGCGCCGGCCGGGCGCCACGTCGGCGGCCATCAGTGCGGCTTCCACCAGCAAGGTGCCCGAGCCGCACATCGGATCGAGCAGGGCGCCGCCTTCCGCGTAGACCTCCGGCCAGCGCGCGCGCAGCAGCATGGCTGCGGCGAGGTTTTCCTTCAGCGGCGCCTCACCCTGCAGCTCGCGCCAGCCGCGGCGGTGCAGCGGCGAACCGGCGAGGTCCAGCGACAGCGTGGCGCGGTCGCGCTTCAGGCGCAGGTTGAGGCGCACGTCGGGTTCGTCGGTGTCCACGCCGGGACGCGTGCCGCCCTGCTGGCGGAACTGGTCGACCACCGCGTCCTTCACCCGCTGCGCGATGAACTGGCTGTGGGTGAGCTTGCTCAGCGCGGTGTGCGCGTCCACCGCCAACGTGGCGTGCGCGGCGAGGTGTTGCGACCAGTCGACGGCCTGCACGCCGGCGTACAGCGCATCGTCCGTGGCCGCGTCGAACTCGGCCAGCGGCAGCAGGATACGGCTGGCGAGGCGCGACCACAGGCAGGCGCGGTAGGCGGTTTCCAGCGGGCCGGCGAAATGCACGCCAGCCAGCGCCTCGCGCACATCGTGTGCGCCCAGCGCGACCAGTTCGTCGCGCAGCAGGTATTCCAGCCCCTTGGGGCAGGTGGCGAAGTAGTGGTTCATGCCAGCACTCCCAGCAGGACGTCGAACTGCGCGGCGATCGCATCCATGCTGGCGAGCAGGCGATGGTCGTCGTCCAGCAACAGCAGCGGCAAGCGGCGCGACGCGGCGAACGCCTGCACCGCCGGGGCCGGGCACACCTCGTCGCGCCAGCCGTGCACCAGCATTGCCGGCAGATCGGCGCGCAGGTCCAGCGCCTGGTCGAAGCCGGGAATCAGCGGCGGCGTGGCGAGCAGGAACAACGCCGCCACCGGCGCCTCCAGCGAGACCAGTGCGGAGGCGAACGCGCCCATGCTGGAACCCACCAGCACCGGCGGCGTGTCGCAGGCGGCAATCGCCTCGCGCAGTTGCGCCACACGCGGCGCCACGGCGCTCGCATAGCCGTGGCGGTCGTGCGCACGGAAATCCGGGCGTTGCGTGCGCCAGCCGCGCGCCTCGGCCCGGGCCGCCAGCGCGCTGGTCTTGGTGGCGTCCGGACTGGAATCCAGGCCGTGCGAAAGGATGATGTGGCCGCGCATCGCGGTCTCCGTGAGTCAGGGGTGCCGCGTACCGCGGTTGTCCATGATAGCGGGCGCCGTGCGAGACTCCGCGCATGCCCATGCTCGCCATCCACGACCAGCCCCTGCCCTACGTGGCGAAACTGCCGGAGCGTCCGGCCTCCGCGGTGACCCTCGCGGTGATCCACTGCACGGAACTGCCGGACCTGGCGCTGGCGCGCGAGTACGGCGAGAAAGTGCTGTACGACAGCGGCACCGGCAACAGCGGCCATTACTACATCGACCGCGACGGCACGGTGTACCGCTACGTGCCCGGCACCCGCGTGGCCAACCACGTGCGCGGCTGGAACGCCCAGTCCATCGGCATCGAACTGGTGAACCGCGGCCGCTATCCCGACTGGTTCGATTCGCGCCACCAGACCATGACCGAACCCTACACCGCCCGGCAGATCGCTGCCCTGCGCGCGCTGCTGGCGCAACTGCGCCACGATTTTCCGAACCTGCGCGAGATCGCCGGCCACGAGGACCTGGACACCGCCCGCGTGGCGGCCAGCGACGACCCCGCGCAAACGGTGCCGCGCAAGCTCGATCCGGGCCCGCTGTTCCCGTGGAGCGTGGTGCTCGAAGACAGCGGCCTGGTGCGGATCCGGCCGGAAGCCGGCGCCCAGGCCGGGACGACGGACAAGGCCGGACGGCCCAGCCCGCTATAATCGGCGTCTTTCCCAAGCTGCCCCTCCGCATGCGCGAAGAACACGTCAACGAATTGGTCGAACTGCTGCAGCTGGAACGGCTGGAGGACAACCTGTTCCGCGGCCAGAGCCGCGACATCGGCACGCGCTTCGTGTTCGGCGGCCAGGTGCTGGGGCAGGCGCTGTCGGCCGCGCAGCAGACGGTCGACCCCTCGCGCGAGGCGCATTCGCTGCACGCCTACTTCCTGCGCGCCGGCGACATCGAGGCGCCCATCGTGTACAGCGTGGAGCGCGCGCGCGACGGCGGCACGTTCTCCTCGCGGCGCGTGCTGGCGATCCAGCACGGCCAGCCCATCCTCAACGGCTCGATCTCGTTCCAGGTGCCGGAAAGGGGCTTCGAGCACCAGACCGCCATGCCCGAGGTGCCCGCGCCGGAAGACGTCGAAACGATGCGCCCGCTGCCGCCGGACGAGTTGGCGCGGCTGCCGGTAAAGCTGCAGCGCTGGTTGGGCATCGACGGCCCGTTCGAGTTCCGGCTGGTGTGGCCACGCGACGAGCTGCACCCGGTGAAGCGCCCGCCGATCCAGCACATCTGGTTCCGGCTCACCGCGCGCATCGACGACTCGGCGATCCTGCACCGCGCCCTGCTCGCCTACGCCTCGGATTTCCACCTGATCGGCACCGCCACGCTGCCGCACGGCATCTCCTACCTCACCCACAACGTGCAGATGGCCAGCCTGGACCACGCGCTGTGGTTCCACCGCCCGTTCCGCGTGGACGAGTGGCTGCTGTACTCCTTCGACAGCCCCACCGCGCAGGGCGGCCGCGGCCTGGCGCGCGGGCAGATCTTCGACCGCGCCGGCCGGCTGGTGGCCTCCACGGCGCAGGAAGGCCTGATCCGCCTGCGCGGAGAGTAAATAGCGACCATGCGCCAGATCTACACCTCCCCCCGTCCCGGCAACATCGACCGCGTGGTCGCGCTGCTGGCCGAACACGGCATCGAGTCCCAGGTGGAGAACCGCTCCGGCTGGCGCACGCCGGGCCATCGCCGCTTCAGCTACCAGGAACCGGACAACGCGCGCGAGCGCTGGGAACAGGTGTGGATCACCCATGCCGACGACTACACCCGCGCCCGCGAGCTGATGCGCGAACTGGGCATCGAGCCGGTGGTGCGCTTCGGCAAGGAGCTGGCCGAGGCGCGCAACCCGTCGCCGCAGGCCCGGCGCAAGTACACCGTGGCGCGCGTGCGCCGCATTGTGATGCTGGCGATCCTGGCCGCCTTCGCGCTGGTGGTGCTGCGTTACAGGGGTGTGATCTGAGTCAGGGGGCTGCCTCGGGGCAGATGAAATAAAAGCGCCCCACGGATGCCTACGCACGAGACTCCGGCCTAGAATCGGGCCATGCGCTCCGAACAAATCCGCCTGTTCCAGACCCTGCCGCATGCCTGCGGCTATTACGCCGAGCGCACGGCACAGAACCTCGTGCTCGACCCCGCCGCGCCGCAACTGGACCAGATGTACGGCCCGGCGCTGGAACGCGGCTTCCGCCGGGCCGGCGGCCACCTGTACTTTCCCCATTGCCCGGAATGCCGGGCCTGCACGCCCTGCCGCGTCGATGCGGCGGCCTTCCGGCCCGACCGCTCGCAACGGCGCTGCATGAAGCGCAACGCGGACCTCACGGTTACCGAATGCCAGGCCGGCTACAACGCCGAGCGCCACGCGCTGTACGAGAAATACCTGCGTCGCCGCCATCCGGGCGGCGGCATGGACGAGGCCGACGCCAGCGATTTCCGGCGCTTCCTCACCGCCCCCTGGAGCCCCACCGTGTTCCTGGAGTTCCGGCTGCGCGAACGGCTGCTCGGCGTGGCCGTCACCGACCTCTGCCGCAGCGCGCTCTCGGCGGTCTACACCTTCTACGACCCCGACGAGGAGGCGCGCGGCCTCGGCACATTCGCCATCCTCAAGCAGCTGGAACTGGCCCGCCAGCGCCGCCTGCCCTGGGTCTACCTCGGCTTCTGGATCGAAGGCCATCCGAAGATGGACTACAAGCGACGCTTCCGCCCGCTGCAACTGCGCACGGCGGACGGCTGGACGGCCATGCCCTGAAGCGGCGGCGGCGCGAACCGCGCCGTCGGGGATGGCGACGCCGGAGCACTGCTCGAAGACGCCGACCGCAAGCCTTACCCGTCGAAGGGCGGCAGCCGCAGCCGGGTCACGAACTGCGCCGTCCCTCGCCGTCCGATTCCGCCGGATACGGAAACAGCTCCACCAGCGGCACCGAGATGCCGTCGTCGCCCACCACGCGGCAGTGCGTGCGATCCAGATGGCGCGGGTCCTCGACGCCGCAGCTGTGGGCGATGATGCCGACTTCGTGCATCACGTTCCTCGCGTAGTTGGCCACCTTCTCGCTCTTGTCCGTCACCACCAGGCCGCGCTGCAATTTCGGGTCTTGCGTGGTGATGCCGGTGGGACAGGTATTGCGGTTGCACTGCAGCGACTGGATGCAGCCCAGCGCCAGCATGAAACCCCGCGCCGAGTTGACGAAGTCCGCGCCCATCGACAGCGACCACGCCACGTCGTAGGCGGTGATGCGCTTGCCGGAGCAGATCACCTTCACCCGCTCGCGCAGGCGCTTGACGATCAATGTGTTCACCAGCGCGGGCAAGGCCTCGTGCAGCGGCAGGCCGACGCCTTCCATCAGGGTCTGCGGCGCGGCGCCGGTGCCGCCCTCGGAGCCGTCCACGACGATGAAGTCCGGCGCGCTCTCGATGCCGCGCTTGTGCACTTCGTCGCACAGCTCTTCGATCATGCGCATGTCGCCGAATACGGCCTTGAAGCCGGTGGGCTTGCCGGTGAGTTCGCGGATGTGGGCGATGGCGTCGAGCAGTTCGTGCACGTTGCCGATGTCGAGGTGGCGGTTCGGGCTCTGCGAGTCCTGTCCCACCGGGATGCCGCGCACCGCGGCGATCTCCGCCGTCACCTTGGCCGCCGGCAGCAGGCCGCCCATGCCGGGCTTGGCGCCCTGGCCGAGCTTGATGCTCACCATCTTCACCTGCTTGTGCGCGCAGACCGCACTGAGCTTGGCGTCGTCCAGCTTGCCGTCCGGCGTGCGCACGCCGTACTTGGCGGTGCCGATCTCGAACACGATGTCGCAGCCGCCTTCGAGGTGATACGGCGCCAGGCCGCCCTCGCCGGTGTCCACCCAGATGCCGGCCTTGGCCGCGCCGTGCGACAGCGCGCGCACCGCAGGCGCACCGAGCGCGCCGAAGCTCATCGCGGAGATGTTGAAGAACGCGGCATGGTCGTAGGGTTCGCGCGCGTAGGGACCGATGCGCACCGGCTGCGTTTCCACGTGATGGTCGCCCAGCGCCGGAAACGCCGCGTTGACGAAGAACGGCACGCCCTCGGCGCGCAGGTCGCGGGTGGAGCCGAAAGCGTTGGTGTTTTCCGCGTTCTTCGCCGCGCGGTACACCCACACGCGCTGTGCGCGGTTGAACGGCAGCTCCTCGCGGTCGCTGGAAAACAGGTACTGGCGGAAGAACTCGCCCAGCCGCAGGAAGCCGTAGCGGAAGTGGCCGATCACCGGAAAGTTGCGCAGGACGGCGTTGCCGGCCTGGTTGCGGTCCACCACCCACACCACCGCAACCACCACCACGGCCAACGCCAGCAGCAACAGGAACAACGCGGCGAACGTCTGCACCAGCACCACCAGCCAGCGCGAAAAACCCGAGGATTGCATGAGCGACTCCTGTGTGTAGCGAATCTGCCCAAGCCTAACGCATCGGGATCGACGGCGGCTTAAAGCTCCACGCGCAACTGCGCCGCCGCGCGCACAGCCTTGGCGCGCGCCGCAGCCACATCCACGTCGCGCGCCAACGTCACCGCCATGCGCCGCCGCCCCTTCACCTCGGGCTTGCCGAACACGCGCAACTGCGTGTCCGGCTCGGCCAGCGCCGCCGCCACGCCGTGGTAGCGCGGCGCACGGCCCTCGCCTTCCACCAGCACCGCGCGCGACGCGGCGGGGCCGAACTGGCGGATCGCCGGCACCGGCAGGCCGAGGATCGCCCGCGCGTGCAGCGCGAACTCCGACAGGTCCTGCGAGATCAGCGTGACCAGCCCGGTGTCGTGCGGGCGCGGGCTGACCTCGGAGAAGATCACCTGGTCGCCCTTGACGAAGAACTCCATGCCGAACACGCCCCAGCCGCCCAGCGCGTTCGACACCGCCGCGGCCTGCCGCTGCGCCTCGGCCAGCGCCTTGTCGCTCATCGCCTGCGGCTGCCACGACTCGCGGTAGTCGCCGTCCTCCTGGCGATGGCCGATCGGCGCGCAGAAGCTGGTGCCGTCCTTGTGGCGCACGGTGAGCAGGGTGATCTCGAAATCGAAGTCGACGAAGCCCTCGACGATCGCGCGACCCTTGCCGGCGCGGCCACCGGACTGCGCGTAGTCCCACGCCCTTTGCACGCCGGACTCGTCGCGCACCACGCTCTGGCCCTTGCCCGAGGAACTCATCACCGGCTTGATCACGAAGGGGAAGCCGATCTCGGCCACCGCGCGGCGGTAGTCGCTCTCGTTGTCGCAGAAGCGGTACGGCGAGGTGGGCAGTTCCAGTTCCTGCGCGGCAAGCCGGCGGATGCCTTCGCGGTCCATGGTCAACCATGCGGCGCGCGCAGTGGGAATCACACGCAGGCCTTCGCGCTCCATCTCCACCAGGGTGGGCGTGTGGATCGCTTCGATCTCCGGCACCACCAGATCGGGTTTCTCCTGCTCGATCAACGCGCGCAGCGCCTTGCCGTCCAGCATGTCGATGACATGGCTGCGGTGCGCCACCTGCATCGCCGGCGCGTCGGCGTAGCGGTCTACCGCGATCACTTCCACCGCCAGCCGTTGCAACTCGATCGCCACCTCCTTGCCCAACTCGCCGGAACCCAGCAGCAGCACGCGCACGGCATGGTCGGAATGAGGGGTACCGAACGGCTTCATCAGGAGGTTCTCCGCGCAAAGCGCCATTGTACTGATCGGCTTGGGGCAGAGGCGATGCATGCGCGCCGCCGGCCCCCCCTGGCATTGAATTAGATATCATTTTGATATCTAATTTGCCAACCAACAGACAAGGAAATCACCATGAACGAGTACAAGGGCTTCTCGGTCGCCGGCATCCCTTTCGCCGTCGCGTGCCTGCTGCTGGCCGCCCTCGGCGTGGGCTGCTATGTGCTTGCCGCACAGACCCCGTTGTTCGGAGGCGTCGGCGTGTTCATCCATATATGCACGGCATTCCTGCTCAAGAGCTTTTTCCAGGTCGCGCCGAACGAGGGCCAGGTGCTGCAGCTGTTCGGCAAGTACGCCGGCACCGTGCGTGAGGAAGGCCTGCGCTGGACCAACCCGTTCTGCAGCAGGCGGCGCATCTCGCTGCGCGTGCGCAATTTCGAGAGCGGCAAGCTGAAGGTCAACGACAGCGACGGCAATCCCATCGAGATCGCCGCGGTGGTGGTGTGGCAGGTGGTGGACACCGCCGAAGCGATGTTCTGCGTGGACGACTACGAGAACTTCGTGCGCATCCAGAGCGAGTCGGCGCTGCGGCAGATGGCGCAGAGCTACCCTTACGACTCGCGCAGCGACCACGAACCCTCGCTGCGCAGCCATGGCGAGGAAATCAATTCGCACCTGCGCGACCAGATCCAGACGCGCCTCGGCAAGGCCGGCGTACAGGTCACCGAGGCGCGCATCAGCCATCTCGCCTATGCGCAGGAGATCGCCCAGGCCATGTTGCAGCGGCAACAGGCCGGGGCCATCGTCGCGGCGCGCGAACGCATCGTCGAAGGCGCCGTGGGCATGGTCGGCATGGCACTGGAGGAATTGCGCAAGCAGGGCGTGGTCGAGCTGGACGAGGAGCGCAAGGCGGCGATGGTCAGCAACCTGCTGGTGGTGCTGTGCGGCGAGCGCGGCACGCAGCCCGTGCTCAACACCGGCACCTTGTACAACTGACGACGGCATGGCGGACGAGAAGAAAGCCTATCCGCTGCGGATCAGCGCAGCCGTGCTCGAGGCCATGCAGCGCTGGTCCGAAGACGAGCTGCGCAGCCTCAACGCGCAGATCGAGTACGTGCTGCGCGATGCGTTGCGCAAGGCCGGCCGGCTGAAAGCGGGCAAGGCGAAACCCGGCAAGGACGAGGGCTGAGCCGCGGGCATCGCATCGGATCGAGGCCGCATCCGGCCGGCAACCGTCTGCGGACAAAGGCCATCCCTGGGCCGGCACGGGCCATGGCAACAGCGCTTACGGTTGCTGCAGCGATGCGCTCTGGCTGCGCGTGCCATCGGCGAGCAGCATCACCACGCGGCCGTCATGCCTGTCCAGCATCTCGGCAGCAGCATCGGCATCGAGATGCTGCAGCGGACGTCCGCTGACGGCATCGTAGACGGTCAGCCGACCGGCCTGCGGATCGACCACGAGCAGCCGGTCGTGCCCGTCCTCGCGTCCATACAGCGACGCCATGCCGCCCGCTTGCTGCCGACCGATTGCGTCCAGCCCGCCCGACACGATGGCGACCGTAGCCGCCAGCATGCCGACGACGAGCCAGCGCGGATGGGCCTGCGGGATCATGGCGAGTTTCATGCGCCCATTCTTCCGCCGCGGCGTGACAGGCGAATGACGGTAGGCGATCAGTCCGTGCGCGGCCGCAGCGCGAGCCCCAGGGCCACCCAGCCCACGATAAAGGCCACGCCGCCGAACGGCGTGACGATGCCGGTCCAGCGCGGCGCACCCAATGCCAGCGCGTACAGGCTGCCGCTGAACAGCACGATGCCGATGGCGAACGCGGCCGCCGCGCAACGCCCGGCACGCCCTCGCCCCGCCCCGGCAACCACAGCCAGCGCCAGCGCATGCCAGAAGTGGTACTGCACGGCGGTGCGCCACAGCTCGCGATGGTCGGCATCCAGCACGGTGTGCAGGGCATGCGCGCCGAACGCGCCGAACAGCACCGCACTGGCGCCGGCGATGCCGGCGAGCAGGCCGGCGCGGGATCGGGCAATTTGTCGCAGCATGGCCTTGTTCCGTCGGCAGGAGTCGCTCGTCGCGATCGCCAGCGTATGCTTGGGCGATTGCAGTCGACGGATTCTCCCATGAAGTTGCCGCGCGTTCCGCGTCTCGCCTCGCTCCTGCTGCCGCTGATGTGCGGCCTGCTGCTGGCGGCCTGCCAGCAGCACAAGCCCTTGCCGTTCAAGCTCACCGACATCGCCGGCCACATGCCGGATCTGCAGTTCCAGCTCACCGACGACAACGGCAAGACCGTGACCGCCGGCGACTACCGCGGCAAGATCGTGCTGCTCTACTTCGGCTACACGCATTGCCCCGACGTCTGCCCGCTCACGCTCGCCCACCTGCACCAGGTGATGGAGAAGCTCGGCAAACAGGCCGACGACGTGCGCATCCTGTTCGTCAGCGTCGATCCCGCGCGCGACACGCCCGCGGTGATGCACGCCTACGTCAACGCCTTCGACAAACACGCGGTGGGCCTCACCGGCAGCCCCGGCGCGATCGAGGCGTTGACCAAGCGCTACCGCGCCGCCTTCACCCGCGAGCCCTCGGGCAAGAACGGCAACTACGAGGTCAGCCACAGCTCGGCGATCTACGTGTTCGACCGCGACGGCCATGCGCGCGTGCTCTCCACGCCGATCACGGCGCAGGCCGACCTGGTGCACGACATCAAGCTGCTGCTGGATTCGGGAGCCCACGCATGAAGCGCCATACCCTGCTGCTCGCTGGCATGTTCGTCGCCGGTCTCGCGCACGCCGCCGCTCCCGCACAGGTCACGGCCAGCCACGCGTGGATACGCGTGTTGCCCGGCGCCCTGCCCGCGGGCGCCTACGTCGTGCTGCGCAACGACGGCGACCAACCCATGGCGTTAATCGGCGCCAACACTTCCGACTACGGCGAGGCGATGCTGCACGAGAGCTCCAGCGCCGGCGGCGTCAACCGCATGCGCATGATCGCCGCGCTGAGCATTCCTGCCCACGGCACGCAGGCGCTGGCGCCCGGCGGCTATCACCTGATGCTGATGGACGCGAAACACCCGGTGCGGCCCGGCGATACGGTGCGCATCACGCTGAAGTTCGGCGACGGCGCCACGCTGCCGGTGGATTTCCTCGCGCGCCCCGCCAGCGCACTGAGCGACAAGGACTGAATCCTTGCGTTGCGACCGTCCCGATCGCGGAAAACTGCTTCGAACAACTTTTGAAGTCGCGACGATGACGGCCCGAAAGACGACGGCCAAGGAGTACGGTCGCCAGACCAATCGGCCAGCCATCCGTGGCCGCGCAGTTCAAGGGAGCGCGGCGCGGCGCGGCGTCTGCCACGTCTTGCGCGGCAAGCGGCCGTTGCGCGACAGCCGCAGCCACTGCCGCAAGGCCAGCAGCCCGCCGATGGATTCGATCAGCGCAGCCGGCACCCAGGTGATTACACCGCCGATCATCTGTCCGGTGAGCACGTTGAAGGAAAACGCGCGCCCGCAGATCTCGAAGATCGGGTAGAGGTCGGTGCGCGAGAAAGTGACGATGGCGCCGGCGAGGATCTGCGGCGTCATGGTGATGCCCGGCGACAACACGCGCATCCCCGCGCCCATGCGCCCCGGCGGATGCGGACGATGGTCGAGGATCAGCGACCAGTAGGCGAAGCCCGAGAGCAGCATCGTCCAGTTCATGAAGCGGTAGACGCGCCAGTCCAGCATCGCCAACGTCTGGATCGACGGCACCAGCCAGATCAGCACGAAGAACACGAACAGCACCGTCGCCACCATCGGCTGCAGCAGCACGCCGCCGGCGATGCGCCATGGCCACGAACGCCGCACGCGGCTCAGCCAGCGCAGGCGCCATCGCGCAGGCAGGCCGGCGCGCAACACGCTGCCCGGGTACGAGGCGCAGATCAGCAGCGGCGCTAGATGGTGCAGCAACAACTGCTGCAGGCGGTGCACCAGGAACTCGTGCTCGGCATAGAAATCCAGGTAGGTCTGCAGCGTGATCCAGATGATGGCCATGCCGATCCAGAACGTCACGCGCCGCCCCAGGCCCACGCGGATGCGATGGCTGCCGCGCCAGTACAGCACGCACGCCACCAGGAAGCTCACGAGGAACACCCACGAGAACTCCCACGGCACCAGCCATTTCAGCAACGTCGACATCAGCCAAGCATAGCCTTCGCGACGGCACGGCCGTTGCGGCGGATTGCCGCCCGCATCATCGGCGCCGCCGGTTGCGGCGCGTGCGTCGCCACCCGTACAGCAGGCCCAGCAGTGCCAGCAATGCCGGCACCAGCACGATGTCGATGAATTTCAGGCGCAGGCCAAGCGCGTCGATCTCGGCGTTGAGCTGGTGCTGCACATCGCGCAGTTCCTTGTTGATCGCCAACTGGCGCTGGCGGAACTGCTCGATCTCCTGCCGCTGCTCGGTGCCGCCGTTGTCCGCATGGCCGCCCTTGCCCGGCTGCAACTCCGCCAGCCGCTGGCGCGTTTCCGCCAACTCGCGCTCCAGCTCCTGCTCCTTCTGCAGGAATTTCTGGTCGGCCACGTTGCGCAACGCCTCCACGCGGGTGAACGGCCGCTGCGAGGTGGAACGGCTGCGGATCGACAGCAGCGCCGAGGAGCCGCTGAGGTTGTCCACCAGGTTGCCGAGGAAATCGCCGTTGTCTGCGAACGGCCGCATCACGGCCTGACCGAGAATGGACTGCGGCTCCACCCACAGGCGGTCGCTGAGCAGGTCGGTGTCGGCCACGAGGACGACCTCGTCATTGGGCGCGGAATGCGCCAGATGGCCGGGCTGCTTCGCGCGCTCCGGGAAAGCGCTGTTGAAGCGGCCGCGCAGGCGCGCGGCGAACACGTAGCGGACGTCGTCCGGCTTGTAGCCCTGCAGCAGCAGCGAGGGGTTGCCGCTGTCCTGCTGCACGCGCTGCACCGGCACCACCTCGGCGTCCGCACTGCTCTGCAACAGCGGGATCAGGCGCGTGCTGGCGTTCGCTGCGAGATCGAAATGCCCGGCGGTGGAGAGGTCGATGCGTTGCAGGCTGGCGGTGACCGCGTCGCTGCGGTTGAGCTGTTGCGCATCCAGCCCGAGCATGGCCGGATGGCTGACGTTGTTGCCGCCCACCAGTTCGATGGTCAGCGCATGCGCGCGATCCAGCACCACGTCGTGCGGGTCGTAGCGCACGCCCCAGGCCGCAAACAGCCGCGGCAGGTCGGAGCTGTGGTCGGGCTCGGCTCCCGCCGTCGTGGCTGCCGGCGTGTCGTCCAGCTCCGCATCGGGATCGACGAACACCACCAGGTGGCCGCCGCGCAACACGTACTGGTCGATGGCATACAGCGCGTCCGCCGGCAGATGCTTGGGGTGGATCAACAACAGCACGTCGATGTCGGAGCCGATGCGCTTCAGGCCCGTCGGATCCAGCATTTTCACGTCGAACAGCTGGGACAGCTGCTGTATCGCTACCCAGGGCTGCAAACCCAGCGCAGGATCGCCCTGCACCGGCAGTGAGCTGATCACGCCGATATGGGGTTTGCTGGTCTGGTTCAACTCGTACAGCAGCTTGGCGATGTCGTATTCGAGAAACGCTTCGCGCGCAGGGTCGAAGAATGGGATCGCCAGCGTGCGCTCGGGTGATGCGCTCTCGGCCGCATCGTTGTCGGTGCCCGCCGGCATCGCGCTGCCGGCAAGACCGAAGAACACCCGCTCGCCGTTGCTGCCACCGCTGGCCGGCGTGAGACCGGCGCCTTCGGCGCTGGCCTCGTCGTCGGAATACGGCACCGGATCGATCACCTGCAACTGCACGCGGCCGTGCGAGCGCGCGGCGATCTCCTGCAGCATGTCGTGCACACGCTGCTCGTAGCTGCGCAGCTTGGGCAGGTCGCGCGTTGCGTGCTCGGAGAAGTACAGCGTGAGCCGCAGCGGGCGTTGCAGGCTGTCGACGATCTGCAGCGTGCCGGGCGAGAGCGTGTAGAGCTTGTCGGCGGTAAGGTCGATGCGCCGCGTCCGCAACCAGTGCCCGCTGGAAACGATCAGCGAAACGGTGACTACAGCGAGCAGCGCCAGCGCGAGATGGATGCTCGCGCGCCGGCCCATGCGCAGCGGCAGGTTGAATGCTTCGGGCAATCGCAAACGCGGCATCTCAGCGCACCCGCTTGAGTTCGAGCAAGAGCACGCCGGCGGTGAGCCAGCCCAGCGTACTCAACACGAAGTACGCCAGATCGCGCAGATCCAGCACGCCGCGCGCGATCGCCTCGAAGTGCCGCAGCATGCTGAGGTAGGCAAGCGCGTTGATGAGCCTGCGCGGCAGCGCGCCGGAGAAGAAATCCATCACCTGCGGCTGCCCGACCAGAATCAGCAGCACGCAGACCACCGCCGTGAGCACGAAGGCCACCACCTGGCTGCGCGTGAGCGCGGACAGGCAGGCGCCGATCGCCACGAAACTGCCGGCCATCAGCCAGCTGCCGAGGTAACCCGCGAAGATCGTGCCATTGTCCGGCGAACCGAGGTAGTTCACGGTGAGCCAGATCGGAAAGGTCAGCGCCAGCGCCAGCCCGATGAACAGCCAGGCGGCGAGGAACTTGCCCAGCATCGCCTGCCACAGCGTCAGCGGCAGGGTCAGCAGCAATTCCAGCGTGCCGCCCTTGGCCTCCTCCGCCCACATGCGCATGGTGACCGCCGGCACCAGGATCAGGTACAGCCACGGATGCATCACGAAGAACGGCTGCAGGTCGGCCTGCCCACGCTCGTAGAAGTCGCCCGTGTAGAACGTGAGGATGCCCGCAAGCACCAGGAAGATGACCAGGAACACCCAGGCCATCGGCGTCACGAAGAAACTGCGCAGCTCGCGCCGCATCACCGCATTGACCTGGCTCATGGCGCCGCCCCCTCCTGCGCGGTGGTGATCTGGCGGAACACCTCGTCGAGTCGGCCGCGTTCCAGTTGGATCTCGGAAACTTCCAGCCCCTGCTGGCGCAGCAATTGCTCCACCGGTTCGAGGATGCGCTCGCCCGGCTTGGGGAACACGGTGATGCGGCCGTCCAGCGGATCGACCTCAATCGCCGCCACCTGCGGCAGGCGCCCCAGCATCTCCTGCGAGACACCGCTGCCCGTCGCGCTGAACGACACCGCGCCGTGGTAGCGCGAACGCGCTTCCAGCTCCGCCGGCGTGGCGTCGGCCTGCAACCGGCCGTGCGCGAGGATCACCACGCGGTTGCAGAGCGCATGCACTTCCTCCAGCAGGTGCGTGGAGATCAGGATGGTGCGCTCGCGCGCCATCGCGTCGATCAGCTGGCGCACCGTGTGCTTCTGGTTCGGATCGAGACCGTCGGTGGGTTCGTCCAGCATCAGCACCGGCGGATCGTGCAGGATCGCCTGCGCCAGGCCCACGCGCCGGCGCAGCCCCTTGGAAAGCGTGTCGATGCCAATGTCCAGCACGCTCTCCAGTTGCAACCAGCCCACCACCTCGTCGAGGCGGCGACGCCCAACATCCGCGCCAAGCCGGCGCATGCGCGCGATGAACACCAGGAACTCGCGCACCGTCATCTCGCCGTAGCTGGGCGCGCCTTCGGGCAGGTAGCCCAGGGCGCGGCGCGCGGCCAGCGGCTCGCGCTGCACGTCGTGGCCGCACACTCGCGCGGTGCCCGAGCTGGGGGCGAGGAAACCGGCGATCATGCGCATCGCGGTGGACTTGCCCGCGCCATTGGGCCCGAGCAGGCCCAGCACCTGCCCGGGTTCGGCGCGGATGCTCAGCGTGTCGACCGCGGTGAGGTGGCCGTAGCGGCGGGTGAGTCGTTCGGTTTCGATCATGGGCAGTCGCGCGCAGGCATCCCCGCAATGTACCGCATGCGGAGCCGAAGGTTCCCTGCGGCCGGCACAACCGGCCACCTCAACGACAAGACGACCGCGTGGCGTTTACTCCCCGGCGAGGCTGCGCACGGCCGTTTGGCGCAACAAAAAGGCCCTTCCGGAGAAGGGCCTTTCGTAGTCGCGGCAAGCGGAGATCAGTTGCTTGTGCTTGCGGCGGGTGCCGGCGCGCTTGCGGCAGGTGCCGGTGCGCTGCCGGCGGCGGCGGGCGCGACATCCAGCGTCGGCTGCTTGATGCCGGCCGCCTGCTCCGGGGTCTGGTCCGGCGCATTGGTGATCGGCAGGTACACGTCGTATTCGGCGTAGCTGGTGATGTTGCCCTGCGCGTCCTTCACGTCCGGCTTGGCCTCGATGTCGTAGCTGCGGTTCACCATGTCGTCGAACTTGTAGCCGTGGGTCAGCGAGTAGGCCTTGAGCATGTCGCGGGTCTGCGGCACGCCTGCGGCGGTGCCGTTCCACACGGCCTCCAGCGCCGGACCGCCGAACGCCAGGGTGGCACGCACGTCGCCGTCGACCACCAGGCGGCCGAACGCGTCGTGGTCGCCCGGATTCAGCGTGGCGGGCGCGGCCGGGGCAGCCGCCGTGCTGGCGTCGGCCGGCAAGGCGCTGGCAGCCGGCGGGGTAGGCGCGGTGAGCTGCTGGGTCTGACCGTTGACGTTGAGGCTGCTCGAATCGATCGGCATCGCCACGTCGAAGGTGTAGGTGGTGTCGCCGTAGTTGGTGGTGAAGACGATGCGCGGACCGGTGACGTTCACGCCCAGCTTCTTCGCGGTGGACTGGATCTGCGCCACCGCCTTGTTGATGGTGTCGGACAACGCTTCGATGCCGTCCTTGCGCTGGATCGAGGCCGGCACCAGCAGCACCGGGGTCGGCTCGGTCTGGCGGATGTACGGAATCAGGTCGCCGTAGTTGACGTTAGGCACCGCGGCCAGCACGTTCTGCAGGTTGCTCAGACCGTACTGGATGAACGCGTCGGGATCGCCGTGGATGTACAGGTTGGCGAAGCGGTTCACCAGGTTCCAGCCGTACTTCACGTCATACGACCAGGTGATGTTGGTCAGCTGGTTGCGGCTGCCCTGGCGCTCCAGCGCAAAGGTGAAGGTCTTGTCGTAGCCCTTCCAGTTGTTGTCCAGGTCCCACACGATCTGGGCAGCCTTGTCGGTGCCGTCGACCTTGTTGAAATCCGGGGTGGCGCTGTCGATGGTCAGCGAGCCGTTGCCCACGGAGGGGTTGCCGCTGGCCCAGCTCACCTCGGCGCCGGGGCCGTAGGACTTGCCGGAATAGGTGTACTTGATGTCCGGATCGCGCATGCTGAGCAGCGAGAAGTCCGGCAGCCGACGGAAGTTGTCAAGCACATCATAGACTTGGCGCATGTCTTTGCCGACCACCACCGAACGCTCGATGTGGCCGCTGCCGGGCATCACTACCGCGGCGAGCACGCCGACGCCGACGACGATGGCGCACGCCGCCAAAAATTCAAGAACACGATCACGCATCATTCCACGGTCTCCGAGCGTTTGTACGCGGTACTCAGGTGTTGCCCCAGCCGACGTGCGAGCCCTACGGACGGCTCGGACACGGGGAGATGGCGGGGTCGGCAAGCGCCGAAGTCTCGGATGTTACTTGCTCGTGCAGCGGAACGCCATCGGCCCGCCGCAGGCCGTTTGGACGGCCGCAAGACCCTGATGCGGCAGGCCTTCCGGCCTGCGCCGGCGCGGCACGCAGCATCCGCCGGCGCATGGTTGCGCTGCGCCTCGCTGTTTCAGACGATGCCGAGCTCCAGCGCCTTCAACACGGCGCGGGTGCGGTCGCGCACGCCCAGCTTGGAAAGGATGTTGGACACGTGGTTCTTCACCGTGCCCTCGGCCACCTTCAGCGAGTTGGCGATCTCCTTGTTGGAGTAGCCGCCGGAGAGCAGCCGCAGGATCTCGGTCTCGCGCTCGGTCAGCGGATCGGGCTGCTCCAGGCTGGTGAACTGGTTCTGCATGCGACCGACGCCGGCCAGCAGGCGCTGGGTGACCATCGGCGCCACCAGCGAACCGCCGGCAGCCACGGTGCGCACGGCTTCCACCAGTTGCTCCAGCGAGACGTCCTTCAGCAGGTAGCCGCGCGCACCCGCCTTGAGGCCCTGCAGCACGAGCTGGTCGTCGTCGAAGGTGGTGAGGATGATGGTGGGCGGCAACTCGTTGCGCGCCGACAAGGCCTGCAGCACTTCGAGCCCGCTCATGTTCGGCATGCGCAGATCCAGCAGCACCACGTCGGGCTTGAACCGCGGGATTTCCTGCACCGCCTGCGCGCCATCGGCGCATTCGGCCACCACGCGGATGTCCTGGGCGAGATCGAGCAGCGAGCGCACACCCTGGCGCACCAGGTTCTGGTCGTCGACGAGACAGACGGAGATCATCGCGGGTCCTCGAAACGGCCGTCATGCCGACGCAGCGGCGGATGACGAAGGGAACAGGGCGGTGTCCGAACCTTTGCATTCTGACACGCGGCAACCGTGCTGCGCGAACCGCAACCGTGCATCACGGCACACTCAACGCAGGCGGTTCCACGCGCGAAGGCGCATGCGCCAGCTCTTGTTGCTCGCCCAAGGGCAACCGCACGGTGAGCGAAAAACCTTCGCCGGGCGCGGTTTCCAGCGTCAGGCTGCCGCCGAACTCGGCCAGCCGCTCGCGCATGCCGGACAAACCGTTGCCCGCCTCCGGCTGCGCGCTGCCGCGACCGTCGTCGCGCGCGTGCAGGCCCAGCAGGCTGGGGCCGGCGTAGGCGAAGGTGAGCCACAGGTTGCGCGCGCCGGCATGCTTGGCGGTATTGGTGATGATTTCCTGGGCACAGCGCAACAGCACCTGCGCACGGCGCGGATCTTCCACGCTGAAGCGCGGCGGCATCGATACCTGCACGTTCAGCCCCGGCACGCCCTCGGTAAGGCTGCGCAACGCCTGGGTCAGGTCGATCGCATCGTCCTGGCGCAGCTCGCTCACCGCTTCGCGCACGTCCGCCAGCAGGTGCTTGGCGGTGGCCTGCGCCTTGCGCACGTGCGCCACGGCATCCTCGTTGCAGACGTGGCTGGCGACTTCCAGGTTCAGGCTCAACGCGGTGAGGTGATGGCCGATCAAGTCGTGCAGCTCGCGCGCGATGCGCATGCGCTCGGCCAGCCGGCTGGATTCGGCCAGCAGCGCGCGGGTGGCGCGCAGCTCGGAGTTGAGCCGGCGCAGCGCCTCGCGCTCGTCGGTCTGCCGGCTGGCCACCATCGACGCGATGAAGGCCAGCGCGCAGATGCCCAGGTAGATGATGGTCTGCAGGAAAGCCAGCGCCAGCGAGGGGTATTCCGGAAAGCGGGTGAATACCGCCACCAGGCAGGCGTTCTGCAGCACGATGCACAACACGCCCAGCCAGAACGGCAACAGCCACGGCAGCACCATCGCCATCACCGCCAGGAACATCGCGGTCAGGCCGCTGTGGCTGTACCAGCCGATGGCCAGCGACGCGAGCGTCATCAGCATCAGGCCGAGCAGGCGCAGGCCGAGATGGCGCCGCGAGCCGAGGTCGTAGGTCACCGCCCAGTACAGCGCGCCGAACACCAGGTAACACACCGACCACAGCAGCAGCGAGAAATTCGGGCGATGCAGCAGGCTCAGCCGGTCGGTCGCCCACTCCGTGAGCAGCGGCGTGCCCACGCAGAGGTAGGTGAACAATCCGGCGAAGCGCAGCAGCCGGACGTGGCTGAAATTGACCTGGGACATGCCGTGCATGATTGGCCACGCGCCACGCCTGCGCAATGCGCGGGAAGTCACCCCCTGCCGAAAGGCACGTCGCCGCTTTACGGCTCTTTTACATGGCGCTGCGCGAGGTGTGCCGCTGCCGGCCGCATGCCATAATGCACACTTGCCGCGAGGCCGCACCGGCCCTGGCCCACTCCATCCCCTGCGGAGCATCGAATGGCCCTTGCCATCCGCGACGTCAGCGAGCACGACCTGGATGCCGTGCTGGCCCTCAACAACGCCGCCGGTCGATCCATCATCGCCCTCGATGCCGCGCAGCTGCGCTATTTCTTCGAGCGCGCCGACTACTTCCGCGTGGCCGAGATCGACGGCCATATCGCCGGTTTCCTGATCGCCCTGTGCGAAGGCAGCGACTACCAGAGCCCGAACTACCACTGGTTCGCCGAGCGCTACGCCCAGTTCGCGTACATCGACCGCATCGTGATCGCCAACGCCTACCGCCGCCACGGCCTCGGCCGCATCTTCTACTGCGACGTCACCAGCTATGCCGAAGTCCGCGTGCCGCTGCTCGCCTGCGAGGTGTTCCTGGAGCCGCGCGACGACGTGGTGGTGCTGTTCCACGGCACCTACGGCTTCCAGGAAGTCGGGCAACAGCGCATGGGGCCGAAGGGCCGCCAGGTGAGCTTGCTGGCCAAGGAGCTGCCCAGCTACGCCTACGTGCGCGAAACCTGGCTGGCCCGCGGCGGCCTGCCCGACGTGCCCTGGCTGGCCGAACGCCCGCGCGCCGCCTCCGCGCCCAACCCGCGACGCCTCGCCGGGGAGCGCGCCCAATGAATGCAGCCATGGAAACCTCCGACGCCTGCGACCTGCGTTTCGGCCAGGTCGGCATCGCCAACGTGCGCGTCAAGCGCGTGGATGCGGCCGCCCTGTGCGAGGAACTGGAACGCCGCGTGCGCAGCGCGCCGCAACTGTTCTCGCGCGCCGCGGTCGTGCTCGACCTCAGCCACCTGCTGAACCTGCCCGACGACGGCACCGTCGACGCCCTGCTGGAAGCCGTGCGCAGCGCCGGCATGCTGCCGGTGGGCACGGCCTACGGCACCAGCGAGACCGAGGCGCTGGCCAAACGCATGGGCCTGCCGCTGATCGCCAAGTTCCGTGCCGCCTACGAGCCGGCCGGCGGCCACGAGGCGCCGGCCGCCGCCGCGCCGGTCGCGGCGCCCGCCCCCGCAAGCGCCCACTCCGAACCCGCCGCTGCGGGCGCAACCGGCACGCTGCACCACGACGGCACCGTGCGCTCGGGCCAGCAGATCTATGCGCGCGACCGCGACCTCGTGGTCACCGGCACCGTCGCCAACGGCGCCGAGGCGATCGCCGACGGCGACATCCACGTCTACGGCGGCCTGCGCGGCCGCGCCATGGCCGGCGCGCAGGGCAACACCGACGCGCGCATCTTCGTGCACGACTTCCGCGCCGAGCTGGTGGCCATCGCCGGCCACTACCGCGTGTTCGAGCAAATACCCAAAGACCTCGAAGGCCAGTCCGTGCGATGCTGGCTCGAAGGGGAAAAACTGCTGCTGGCCAAACTCTGACCCGCCGCAGACGCAACAACCACAACGACAATAAACGTTACCGGGAGATGGTTCCTTGACCGCTGAAATCATAGTTGTCACCTCGGGCAAGGGCGGCGTCGGCAAGACCACGACCAGCGCCTCGCTCGCCACCGGCCTCGCGATGGCCGGCAAGAAGGTCGCGGTGATCGACTTCGACGTCGGCCTGCGCAATCTCGACCTGATCATGGGCTGCGAGCGCCGCGTGGTGTACGACTTCGTCAACGTCGTGCACGGCGAAGCCACGCTCAAGCAGGCGCTGATCAAGGACAAGCGCCACGACAACCTCTACGTGCTGGCCGCCAGCCAGACCCGCGACAAGGACGCGCTCACCCAGGAAGGCGTGGAGAAAGTGCTCGAAGGCCTCTCCGAAGACGGCTTCGATTACGTGGTGTGCGACTCCCCGGCCGGCATCGAGAAGGGCGCGCACCTGGCGATGTATTTCGCCGATCACGCAGTGGTGGTGGTGAACCCGGAGGTCTCCTCGGTGCGCGACTCCGACCGCATCCTCGGCCTGCTCGCCAGCAAGACCCGCCGCGCCGAACGCGGCGGCGACGCGATCAAGCAACACCTGCTGCTGACCCGCTACAGCCCGGCGCGCGTGGCCAACGGCGACATGCTCAGCGTGAAGGACGTCGAAGAAATCCTCGGCATCAACGTGGTGGGCGTGATCCCGGAATCGGAACAGGTGCTGGCCGCCTCCAACTCCGGCGTGCCGGTGATCCTCGACGAGGCCTCCAACGCCGGTCAGGCCTACGGCGACACGGTAGCCCGCATCCTCGGCGAAGAACGCACCCTGCGTTTCCTCGATGTGCCGAAGAAGGGCTTCCTGCAGCGCGTGTTCGGAGGTTGACGATGGGCATTCTCGACTTCCTGAAGCGCCGCCCCGAGCCCACCGCCGGCCTTGCCAAGGAGCGCCTGCGCATCATCGTCGCCCACGAGCGCCGCGACCGCGGCGCGCCGGACTTCGTGCCGCTGATGCGCAACGAACTGCTCGAAGTCATCAAGAAGTACGTCCATGTCGACATCGACGCCATCAACATCAACGTCGAGCGCGACAACGGACACGACATCCTCGAACTCTCGGTGACGCTGCCCGAAGCCAAGGCCGCGGCCACGCCGGCCGGCTGATCCGGCGCCGCCCGCTCCGGCGGGCGGCGGCTGCGCCATGACCGAGACCCCGACCGAACCCGGCGTCCTGCGCCTGGCCGACACCGGCTTCCAGGCACCCGCTGCCCTGCTTGCCCGCTACGGCCTCGCCCTGCACCGGGTGGCCGACGGCGCGGCCATCCCCGGCAGCTACTGGGGCGACGAGGAGGCCGGCATCATCGGCCACGACGTGCATGCGCGCGCCGACACGCCGGTGCATTCGCTGCTGCACGAGGCCTGCCACCTCATCGTGCTGCCGCCGGAACGGCGCGCCGCAGTGCACACCGACGCCACCGACTCGATCGAGGAAGAGGACGCCGCCTGCTATCTGCAGATCGTGCTCGCCGACGAACTGCCCGGCGTGGGCCGCGTCCGCCTGATGGCGGACATGGACGCCTGGGGCTACAGCTTCCGGCTCGGCTCCGC